>NZ_JBMDKR010000009.1:0-132289 GCF_057809815.1 Caulobacter sp. FG121 | reverse complement strand
CCCCCCCCCCCCCCCCCCCCCCCCCCCCCCCCCCCCCCCCCCCCCCCCCCCCCCGAGAACAGAACCATCGGAGGGACGTCCCTGTTCCCCACCCGTCCGGCCTTCGGCCGGCCACCCTCCCCATGAAGGGGAGGGAGCGGCCGCCTACTTCAGCATCCCGTCCGCCGCCTGGCGGACGAAGCCCGCGATCTCGCGGCAGGCGGTGTCGGCGGCGGGTATGGCGCCGGTGAAGGCGGTGAAGCCGTGCGCCAGGCTGTCGTAGCAGCGGTAGATCACCGGCACGCCGGCGTCCTTCAGCCGCTTGGCGTAGCATTCGCCCTGGTCGACCAGCGGATCGAACCCGGCGGTGACCACGATGGCGGGCGCGAGGCCCGAAAGGTCCTCGGTCTTGATCGGCGACAGGCGGGGGTCGGACGGATCGGCGTCCGGGCTCATGTAGTGGCCCATGAACCAGGTCATGGTGTCACGCGACAGCGGATAGGCGTCGGCGTAGGTCGTCATCGACTGGGTTTCACTGGCCACGTCGACGGCGGGATAGGTCAGAAGCTGCAGGGCGGGCTGGGCCTCGCCGGCGCGCTTCAGGTCCTGGGCGATGATGGCCGCGAAGTTGCCGCCCATGGAGTCGCCGCCGATCGCGGCGACGCCCGGCGCGGCGCCGAACCGCACGGCGTTGTCGCGCCCCCAGCGGAACGCCGCCAGCACGTCATCCAGCCCGGCCGGAAAGCGGTGTTCGGGCGCGAGCCGGTACTCGACCGAGAGCACCGCCGTCCGGGCGATCCGGGCGATCATGCCGCAAAAGGCGTCGCAGGTTTCCAGATCGCCGATCACGCCGCCGCCGAAATGGGCGAAGACCATCAGCGGGGCGCCGGAATCCTGGTCAGCGGGACGATAGGCGCGCAGACGCACCGGGCCGCCCGGACCGTCGATCGACAGGTTCTCGGTGCGCACGCCCGGCTCGGGCTTGCCGGCCATCATGGCCAGGCCGGCGGCGCTGCCCGCGCGGGCCTCTTCCGGCGACAGGGACGACATCGCCGGCATGCGGCTGGCGCTCGCGGCGAGAAACTGCAGGCGGGGATCAAGCGTGCGACCGCCCTGCCAGACCACGCCGCCGCCGGACATCATGCGCAGCACCGGCGAGGGCAGCGACAACATGACTTTCAGAATCGCCTTCTGGAGGGCGGGGTCGGCCATGCGATCTCCGGGGTCAGGTCGCCAGTCGCGGCAGGGCGGGCAGGCCGCCCAGAATCAGTTTGCTCGCGAAATCCGTGGCGGCGACCGTGTCGATCGGCCGGCGCTCGAGCATCTTGTCGCCGACCTGCCGGGCCACGGCGATGCAGGCCGCCGCGAGATAGTCGGCGTCGACCCGAGGCGCGCCGCCGTGCTCGATGGCTTTGGAGAAGGCGTCGCGCACCTCCTCGAAGACCCGCTCCATCTCGGGCGTCTGGATCCGCATATGGGGCTGCTTCTCGCCGGCCGGACGCATGACCTGCCAGGTCTCATGCTCGTCGGCGATGAAATCGAAATAGGCCTGGATGGCCGCGCGCAGATAGCCGTCGAAACTGTTCGAAGCGTCCCAGCAGGCGCGAAGGATCGGCCGGAAACGGGCCGCGCCGTCGTCGGCGAGCGCCTCGAAGACCTCCTCGCGGGAGCGGAAGTAGTTGTAGAAGGTGCCGGACGCGAGGCCGGTCCGGCGGATGATGTCGCGCACGGTGGCGACTTCGTAGCCGAGCTCGGCGAACACTTCGCGGGCGGCGTCCAGGATCGCCCTGCGATTGGCGACCTTGGTCTGCTCGCGCTTCCCAGACGTAAGAACGGCGACGTGACTCATCCCCGGAAAGCTAACAGGTCATCCGGCCTGCCGGGAAGCGGCAAGATGACGCCCTGTCATTCTTTGGGGTCTCGCGTCGCTCACGCGCGGGGCAGAAGGCCGTTCTGCTTCATCCGCCAGAGCAACACGTCCAGCCGGTCCTGACCGAAGAAGGGCTCGCCCTCGAAGACCATGGTCGGCACGCCCCAGTGGCCGGCGCTTTCCAGCGCCGCCTGGTTGGCCGCGATCGCCGCGTCCAGCCGGTCAGCGTCGTCGCGGGCCGCGCGTTCGAGGGCCTCAGGGTCCAGGCCGGCGCGGACAGCTGCCTGGGCCAGGTGGTCGCCTTCGTGCCAGTTGTCGACGCCGCCGCCCCAGATCACCCGGCCGGCCTCGGCGATGTATTCGAGACCCCTGCCGGCTTCGGCTGCCGCCTGTCCCATGCGCGTGATGCGGTAGATGTAGGGCTGCTCCTTCGGCACCTCGCCGCTGGCGATGTCCATGACGATCGGATCGGGCCGCGGCCAGCGGATGGGCGTGCCCTGCATCTGGCCCAGGCGATAGACATCCCGCGCCAGATAGGGCGGCCAGAGCGGATTCACGCGTTTGAAAAAGCCGTCGATGCGCACGGCGATCGGCAGGACGGGCCTGACGTTGACGGTCAGGTCGTAGTCGGCCTGCAATTTGACCAGCCCGGGCGTGGCCAGCCACGAATAGGGGCTGCGGAACGACCAGAAAACATCGACAGACAGGCTCATGGTTCTATTTCCATACTCGGGCGCCGCATTGTTCCATACCCGGGAACCGTTTTGTTACTCATGAGTATACAGAACGTTGGGGGGCCAAGCTATGGATGAATCGATGACCAGTCGCCCTCTTCACGCCGCCGCCACCGCCCGCAGAACGACCGCCGCCGCCCGAAGCGAGCGGGCCAGGGCGAGGCCGGGCGAGATCCTCGACGCGGCGCGTGACCTGTTCTCCCGCAAGGGATTCGAGGCCGCGCGCATGGACGAGGTGGCCGCCGCCGCGGGAGTCACCAAGCCGGCGGTCTATCGCTATTTTCCCGGCAAGGACCGGCTTATCGAGGCGCTGCTGGAGCAGGACCTGGCCACGCCCTGGCGTCAGCTGGCCGCCTGGATCGAGGCGCATCCCGGGCCGATCGAGGATCTGGTGGACGGCTTCGCCGAACGGGTCGGCGAGCTTCAGAACAGCGGCCTGACGCGCGGCTATCTGATCCTGGCCCTCGATGAATCGGGACGCAGGCCGGAGATCGCGGCGTTCATTCGCGACCAGATCCTGGCGCCCGGCCTGATGGTGCTGGCCAGGGCCTTCTATCTGGCCGTGGAACGAGGCGAGCTCGCAAAAGGTCATGAGCCCCAGGACATGGCGCGGATGTTCTTCGCTCCCTTCCTGCAGACCTCGCTGGGGTCTGTGGGCTACGCCCTGCCCGTAGGCGATCTGGACGAGCAGCGCCGTTACCGCCGGTTCCACACGGCGGCGTTCCTGCGGGCGTTCCGGGCGTAGCCAGCAATGCCGGGCGCTACGCCCCGACGACCTCGGCGCGCGCCTTCACCGGAAGCGCGTTGCCGGCCGCCTTCGCCCGCTTCGCGCCCCTGGTGATTTCCTTCATCAGGTCGTGACAATAGATGCCGAAGTCGACCTGGATCGTGTGTCGCTTGGACGCGTAGTACTGGCCCTTGTGGGTCTCTTCGTCCTTCACGATGACGGCCTTCATCTCCGCCTCCGGCGGGGGCAGGTACTGGCCCGTCAGATAGGCGGCGACCAGTTTGGCCTGCTGTTCGGCAAAGTTCACCAGCGTCGGCAGGGGCTGGGCCAGCGCCATGTAGAACAGGTTCGGGATGCCGGGCTTCATCATCCGTTTGAACAGCGGCAACTGGTGATCGGCGTCCGGGACCAGCTCGGCGGCGTCGAAGAACGGGAAGCGCATGTCGTAGCCGGTGGCGAAGATGATGGCGTCCACGTCCTCCACCGAGTCGTCGGCGAAGCGGACCTTCCTGCCTTCCAGCGCCTTGATCGCCGGCTTGAACTTGACGTCTCCGCAGCCGGCCCGGGTCAGGAACTCGCCGCTGACCGAGGGATGGGCTTCGAGCGGCTCGTGGTCCGGCTTGGGCAGGCCGTAGTCTTCCATGTTGCCGAGGGTCTTGCGGATGGTCTTGCGCGCCATGCTCAGGCCCAGCTTGCGCGGCATCCAGTGCGGCATCGAGGATTTGTCCGCCGGCTTGCCGTTCATGTATTTCGGCAGCACCCAGACCCCGCGCCGGGCCGAGACCCAGAGGTTCTTGGCGATCGGGCGCTGTGACAGCTCGCTGGCGATATCCATCGCCGAGTTGCCCATGCCGACGACGACGATGTTCTTGCCGCGCATGTCGACCGGGTCGAACGGGTCGCGGTAGGCATGGCTGTGGAAGGCCGGCCCGTCGAACTCGCCGTCGTAGTCCGGGATGCGCGGACTCCAGTGATGGCCGTTGCAGACGAACAGGACGTCATAGACGCGGGTCTCACCCGTCGAGAGGTTCACCTCCCACAGGCCGGCGGCGTTGCGCCGTGCCTTCTCGACCGCCGTGTTGAACGTGATCGTCTCGCGCAGGCCGAAGTGGGCGACGTAGTCCTTGAAGTACTGGAACAGCTGGGCGTGCGAGGGAAAGTCGGGCCAGTCAGACGGGACCGCGAAATCCTCGAAGGCGAGACGCCACTTGGAGGTGTCGATATGCAGGCTTTCGTAGCAGGCCGACATGCCGTTGGGGTTCTTGTAGTACCAGTTGCCGCCGATCTCGTCGGAGACCTCGAAACAGTCGTAGGGGACGCCGACGTCCTTCAGCTTCTTGGCGGTTGTGAAGCCCGAGCATCCGGCCCCGATGATGCAGGCCCTGGGCAGACGTTCGGCCATGACGGCGCTCCCTGACTTATCGTTGTTCAGGCGAGCCTATCGGGAGTGACGTGCGCGTCAACCGTGACGCCGGGTCAGCCCCCGCAACCGGAGACGCAACGGCTCCAGTACTGGGGGCAGCGGTCGTCCTCACCCGCGAGACAGAAGTAGTATTCCCGCGAACAGCTGAGGCGGCATTGCGCGCCGCCGGACGCGGCGCCCGCGCTGATCGAGGTCGGTTGGACCGGCAACGGTAGGAGGAGCGGCGGCTCCTCAGGCTCCGGCGGCGGCGAGGTTGGCTGCGACCCCTTGAGCGCGGCTGCGTCGGTCTGGGACGGGCCGCCGGCGATCCGCCCCTGTTGCGCGGCGGCGGGCGCCGACAGTGCAAGGCTCAGGATCAGACAGGCGGCGATACGGCGCATGGTCACGATCTGCCGCCGGTTTCGTTAAGGTTCGATTAACCATACCGCCTGCGAAGCCCGAACAGGACCTTCCGGGAACCAAGTCGCGTCCCGGGGTTTGTAGACCTACGAACCGCTGTCAGGGGCAGGCGCGACGGAATGGACTTGCCGGTACCTGCGGCCAGCAGAACATCGCCGGATTTCCTTCGGGGCGGTGGCGAGCTGGGCGCAATCATTCGTGGCCACGACTGGGCCGCCTCGCCGCTCGGCGAGCCAGAGCGCTGGCCCCCGGCGCTGAAGACAGCCTTGCGACTCCTGCTGTCCACCGGCCATCCGATGTTCCTGTGGTGGGGACCGGACCTGATCCAGTTCTACAACGACGCCTACCGAAACTCGATCGGACCGGAGCGCCATCCCGGCGCCGTGGGACAGCGAGGGCGCGACTGCTGGGAAGAAATCTGGCCCATCATCGGCCCGCAGATTGATCAGGTGATGAGCGGCGGCGAGCCGACCTGGCACGAAAACGCCCTCGTCCCGATCACCCGTCATGGCCGGCTGGAAGAGGTCTACTGGACCTACAGCTACGGCCCTGTGCACGACGAAACCGCGCCCAACGGCGTCGGCGGCGTGCTGGTGGTCTGCACCGAGACCACCGAGACGGTGCGGGCCGAGCAGAAGCGGGCCGATCTGGTCACGCGCTGGCGGCGGCTGTTCGACCAGGCGCCCGGCTTCATGTCGATTCTCGGCGGGCCTGACCACATTTTCGAATTTGGCAACGAGGCCCATGCCCTGCTCTTCGGAAGCCGGAACTGGGGCGACCGGCCGATCCGCGAAGCGCTCCCCGAGGCCGTTGAACAGGGATTTCTCGATACCCTGAACCGGGTCTACGCCACGGGCGAGCGCGCCGTCTTCGAGGGCGCGCCCTTCCGCTTCAGGGCGACGCCCGGAGGACCGGCGTCGGTGCTGTTTCTCGACTATGTCTGCGCCCCGATCACCGACGACGACGGCGCGGTCATCGGCATTTTCTGGCAGGGCGTCGACACGACGGCGCGAAAGGAAGCCGAGGCCCACCTAAGGCTCCTGATCAACGAGCTGAATCATCGGGTCAAGAATTCGCTGGCCACGGTTCAGGCGATCGCCGCCCAGACCCTTCATGGCGAGGACGTGCCCGAGCACATCCGCACCGCCCTGACCGATCGTTTGGTCGCGCTCGCCCGGGCCCATGATGTCCTCACAGAGGAGAAGTGGTCCGGAGCGGACCTGCGAGACATCGCCGCCCAGTCCGGCGAACCGCATCTTTCGGCCGATCATCCGGGGCGGTTCGCCATCGACGGTCCGTCCCTGAGCCTGCCGCCGCGCAGCGCGATCGCCGTGGCGCTGGCGCTGCACGAGCTGGCGACCAACGCGGCCAAGTATGGAGCGCTCTCGGTTCCAGGCGGGATGGTGCGGATTTCATGGACGACAGAGCCGGACAAGGACCAGTCGATCCGGCTGAACATGGTCTGGCGCGAGATCGGCGGCCCCTCCGTTTCGCCGCCCGGCAAGGCGGGGTTCGGCACAAGGTTGATCGAACGCGGCCTGGCGACCGAGCTGCGCGGGAAGGTGCGCATCGACTACCGGCCGGATGGCGTGGTCTGCACCATCGACGCGCTCGTCACGCCGGAAAACGCCAACGACTGGCAGGACAGGATCGAGATCACCCCCTGAGGACCAGCGGCGCGTCGGGCAGGTCTCCGGCCAGGATCGCCGGCAGATGACGCGGCAGGTCCGCCGGGAAAATCACCTCGTCGCTGGCGGCGATCTCCGCAGGATCCCACCAGCGCAGCGCCGTGACCACCTGCCGTTCGAGTTCGGTCCAGTGGTGGTCGACGACCTCCTCGTGCGGGGCATGGGCGAGGAAATAGTGCTCCAGCAGCCGGCGTGGCTCGCCCTCGACGATCAGGTCCAGGGTTCGGACCCAGATCTTTGGCCCGAGAATCATCTCGGTGAGGCCGGTTTCCTCGCGCAATTCACGCCAGGCGGCCTGCTCCAGAGTCTCCCCGTCGTCGACCCCGCCGCCGATGGTGCACCAGCCGCCCCCGCTGTTGGCCGGATCCTCGAAGCGCATGAGCAGCAGACGGCCCGCCGGCGACATCAGCAGGAGGCGGACCGTCAGGCGTTCGCGGGGTTGCGTCATCCGGTCCTCACACCGTGCGCTGGGCGCGGTCCTTGTCGTTCGTCGACTTGATCATGTCCTTGACGGCCTGCCACTGCTCGTCGCCCCAGTCGCTGAGGCGGGAGAAGTTGCCGCCGCTCGCGTTGTACTGCCCGCCATCGATGGCGATGGTCTGGCCGTTCACATACTCCGAACCCCGAGACAGCAGATAGACCGCCAGGTTGGCCAGCTCGGCCATCTCCCCCACCCGGCCCATCGGATTGCCGCGCATGTCCTCGTAGGCGTTCTGCTGCTGACCTGGGTTCAGACGCGCGCTCATGCCCTCGGTCGGGAAGGGTCCCGGCGCGATGGCGTTGAAGCGGATGCCCTTGGGACCCCATTCGACCGCCAGAGACTGGGTCATGACGTTCAGCGCGGCCTTGGACATGGCGCTGGGCACCGTGAACGGGCCGCCGTTCCACACCCAGGTGGTCAGGATCGAGATCACAGAGGCCTTCCTGCCCTCGGCGATCCAGCGCTTGCCGCACTCCAAGGTCACGAAGAACGACCCGCGGAAGACGATGTTGGCGATCGCGTCGAAGCCGCGCGGCGACAGATCCTCGGTGCGGCTGATGAAGTTGCCGGCGGCGTTGTTCACAAGCCCCGTCAGCGCCCCGCCATCGGCCCAGACGGTGTCGATCATGTCCTTGATCGCCTCGGGCACGCGGATGTCGCAGGGAATGCCGACGACCTTGCCGCCGTGAGCCGCCATCAACTCCTTCGCCGTCTCCTCCAGCACGTTGCCGCGCCGGCCGCAGATGTAGACCGTCGCGCCCAGCATCAGGCAGGCCTCTGCCATCACCTTGCCCAGCCCCGTGCCGCCGCCGGTGATCAGGATCCGCTCGCCGTCCATCAGGCCGGGGCGATACATCAGGTCGTCGGGTTTGAAGGTCATCGCGGTTCTCCCTGTTTGCGCCAGAAAGGTCCGCCTTACGGTAGGGCGGTCAAGGGGCCTGCGCCGGCCGTCAGGTTCCGTCCGCGAGGGCCAGCGGCTGTCCCTCGCGTCGGCTGCGGATCGTCACGTGGCGAACGGTCACAAACTGGACCGCAAACAGGGCGATCTTGGACACCATCGGAAACACCGCGATAAAGGCCGGCCAGAGGTCCGGGAACCTGACAGCGATCAACAGATTGGCCGCCCCGGTCAGCGCCATCAGGCCTGCCCACGCATAGCCAAACGCGACCATCGCCGCCTCGCCATGACCGATCGCCACGGACGGCATGTAGCGCAGCATCCAGCCGCGCTTCAGCATCATCACGGTCAGGATCAGATAGATCACCGTCGGCTTGGCCATCAGAAAGCGGGTGTCGTGCAGGAACAGACTGGCCGTCCCGAAGGTCAGCACGAGCGCCAGGCTCGCCCACTGCAGAGGCGCAACCGGCTTCCGCAGGGCCATCCAGAGCAAGACATGGCCCACACCCAGTCCGATGGCGGCCAGGGTGGCGATCTCCCTGTCCACATGCAGGGCGACCAGGGCGGCGAACAGCAGGCTGGACAGGAGGTCGTTCGCCAGGGGGCGGGCGGCGTGCACGAGGTTTCGCATGACAGACTCCGGTTGGGTTTGTTGCTCGGAGTCTATGGCCGGCGACCACATCCGGGGGAGTCCGCCCACGAAGCCGGCGCGGCGTTTCGCGAATTCATTCCGCCGCTGGCGCTTCGTGAACGGACAACGGGCCCCCGTGGCCGGGATTATCCGTTACGGTAGGGCCATGAGCGTCGCCTTCACCAGGGAAGAGGACTACGAGTCGGTCGCGGCCAACCTGCCGGACCGGCCGGTTTCGCCACATCCCAACATGGTCACGCCGGACGGGCTCGCCCTGATCGACGCGGCGCTGGCGGAAGCGCGCACGGCGATGGCTGCCGCCAGGTCCGGCGGTGACGTCAGCGCCGACCGCACCGCCATGGCCCGGGCGACCCGCGACCTGCGCTACTGGTCGTCACGGCGCGGCAGCGCCCAGCTGATCGAGGCCGGCGCGCCCGACGGGACCGTCCGCTTCGGCGCGGCGGTGACCATCGAGCGCGAAGACGGCCGTCGCCAGACTTGGCGCATCGTCGGCGAGGACGAAGCCGATCCGGCGAAGGGCAGCGTCTCGTGGATCTCACCGCTCGGGCAGGCGCTGCTGGGCAAGCGGCTCGGTGATGAAGCGGTCGTCGCGGGCCAGTCAGTCGAGATCGTCGCCATCGGCTGAACAGCCCGCTATAGGGACGCCGTGACCGATCAAACAGACCTTCATGGCGTCTATGGCGCCCCGCCCCGCGATGTGGCCGAAGCGCCCGCCGGCGCAACGCAGTTCTCGCCGCTGGTTCCCGGCGCGGGAAAACTCGAGGACCTGGCCGAGGGCGCGCTCGACAGCCTGACCCTGCTCGCCCCGCCGGGCACGGTTGAGCGACGTTACGTCGTGGCGCTGGGACTCAAGGCGCTCGCACCCCACGGGCGGCTGACCATCGCCGCGCCCAAGGACAAGGGCGGCTCCCGCCTGAAGAAGGAGCTGGAAGCCTTCGGCTGCCTCGTCAACGAGGACTCCCGCCGGCACCATCGCATCTGCGTCGTCCGCAAGCCCGACGCGCCCCTGGGCCTCGACGCCGCCATCGCCGAGGGCGCGCCGCGCTTCGTCGAGGCCGTCGACGGCTGGACCCAGCCGGGCGTGTTCAGCTGGGACCGCATCGATCCGGGCAGCGCCCTGCTGGCGAAGACCCTCCCGCCCATGGCCGGGAAGGGCGCCGACTTCGGCTGTGGCGTCGGCGTGCTGGCGAAAGCCGTGCTGGCCGCGCCGAAGGTCGAGAGCCTGCTGCTCATCGATCTCGACCGCCGGGCTGTTGAGGCCGCCCGTCGCAACATCGAGGATCCCCGCGCGACCTTCGCCTGGACCGACGTGCGCAGCGCCGGCATCGAGCCCGGCAGCCTCGACTTCGTTGTCATGAACCCGCCGTTCCACGACGGCGGGACCGAGGACAAGCAGCTCGGCCAGACCTTCATCCGCCAGGCCGCCAACGCCCTGCGGCGCAGCGGGACCCTGTGGCTGGTGGCCAACCGGCACCTGCCCTACGAGAAGGTGCTGGCCGAGGTGTTCAAGGTCGCAACGCCGCGCGTCGACACCGGCGGCTACAAGATCTTCGAGGCCCGTCGGTGAGCAAGACGCCGACCCTGCGGCTCGACCGGCTGCTGGCCAATCTCGGCTACGGCTCGCGACGCGAGATGCAGGCGCTGGCGAAGAACGGACGCGTCATCCTCGACGGCGAAGCGTTTCGCGACGCGGACAAGCATGTGCCGCTCACTCGCGACCTGCCCGATCGGTTGAAGCTCGACGGCAAGCCGATCGACCCGCCGCCGGGCATCGCCCTGATGCTGCACAAGCCGTTGGGGACGACCTGTTCGCACAAGGAGGCCGGGCCGCTGGTCTATGACCTGCTGCCGACCCGCTGGCGCATGCGCGAGCCGGCCATCTCGACCATAGGTCGGCTCGACAAGGAGACGTCGGGCCTGCTGCTGCTGACCGATGACGGCGCCCTTCTGCACCGGGTCATTTCTCCGAAAAGCCACATCGCAAAACGCTATCGGGTGACGCTCGACCGGCCCTTGCGCGGTGACGAGGAAGCGACCTTCGCCGAGGGCGGGCTGATGCTCGATGGCGAGACCAAGCCCCTGCTGCCGGCGATCATGGAGACCCTGTCGCCGACAGAGGCGCTCCTGACCCTCAACGAGGGGCGCTATCATCAGGTCCGCCGGATGTTCGCGGCGATGGGCAATCATGTCACGGCCCTGCACCGCGAGAGCGTCGGCGGGCTGACCCTGCCGGGCGATCTGGACGCCGGGACCTTCCGCCTGATGACCGACGCCGACATCGCCGCCGTCTTCGCCTGAGGGAACTTTCGCGTCGGCCAGAGATTAACATCTCATGGCGCAACACCTTCAGACCTGGATCGGATCGGCCGTCTTCGCAGCCGGCCTGTCGCTGTGCGCCGCCGCCGGTCCCGCGACGGCCGCTCCCGCACAACCCTGCCGCGGCCCCGCCCCGGTGGCGGGCGCCGAGATCCGCGGCCCGGTCCTGCATGTCATCGACGGCGAGACCATCTGCGTGGCGCTCGGCTATGCGCCCGACCAGTGGATCCGCCTGAGGCTGGCCGACGCGCCGGTTCCCCCGGCCATTCGTCGCGTATCGAACCGCGAAGAAGCCGATCCGAAGAGCGTCATGATGGCCGCGGCCTTCGCCAAGATGGCCGATTGCCGGACAGAGCTCGACAGGGACCGCGAAGTCGTCGCCGTCTGCACGGTCGACGGCGTGCCGCTCGGCCGCGCCCTGCGCGACGGTTCGGTCATCGCGGCGGGGATGAGCTGGCGGTAGACGCCGCTGCCGTCTTCACGAAGCAGATGGTCCCTGATGTCTTGATGAGCATTCTTGCTCCGGCGTGACCTTCGTCAAGGACGGGCCTTGCAGGCCCGCCGCTGCGCGGCCGCGAAGCGGTCCTTGACCAAGGTCGCCGCCCGGAGCGGACAATTCCATCAAGGGCTTCAGGGGCCTTTGTGACCATGCCCCTGGACAGGAGGCTTCACCCTGCCTTCGGACTTCCCAAAGTCTTGCGCCACTTCGCCCGCAGGATCGCCGGCCTTTCCGGATAGCGCTCATCGAGGAAGGCCGCGTCGATGACACGGTCGGTCCGGAAGCTGCGGAAATCCTGCCGCAGTTCGCACCAGCCGATCAGCAGACGCACCGCGTCCATGTAGCCGACGGCAATCGGCCAGATGACCCGCCGGGTCTCACGCTGCTGCTCGTCGCTGTAGTGCAGCTGCAGCTTCAGACCCGCGTGGATCGAGGCCCGTACGCGCGCCATGTCCAGCCCGTCCGGCTGGTGCCAGTTGCTCGGCGTCGACCGCGTGCTGGGATCAAGGATCAACGGCCTCAGGCGTTCCGGCACGGCCGCGCTGATCTTGGCCACCAGGTCCAGCGCCGCCCGCGACAGGGCGGGATCGCCGCGGCTGGCGACCCATTGCGCGCCCAGAACCGCCGCCTCGATCTCATCGGCTGTCAGCATCAGCGGCGGCAGGTCGAAGCCGCCCTCCAGCACATAGCCGACGCCGGCCTCGCCGCGAATGGGGACCCGCTGGCTCATCAGGTCGGCGATGTCGCGGTAGATCGTCCGCTTCGAGGTCTCGAGTTCATCGGCCATGGCGTCGGCCGTCACCGGCCCGCGCCCACGGCGCAGGATCTGGATGATCTGGAACAGTCGGTCGGCGCGTCTCATGGCGGGGGTTCTAGCGTCGGTCTGCTGACAGCATGATGGCAGCAGACTGGCGGGAGCAAGCGGCCATTGATCCTCCCCATCGGGGGAGGTGGCTCGCCGGAGGCGAGACGGAGGGGGTCCGCTCCGGTCTCGGGCGACCCCCTCAGTCGGCTTCGCCGACAGCTCCCCCGAAGGGGAGCATCAGAGCAGAGCCGCCCCCTCATGCGCCAGCAGCCAGCGCTTGCGCTCGATCCCGCCGCCGAAGCCGGTCAGGGAGCCGTCGGCGCCAATCACACGGTGGCAGGGGATGATGATGCCGATCGGATTAGCCCCGTTGGCCAGGCCCACGGCGCGCACTGCCGCCGGCCGGCCGATGCGGGCGGCCTGCTGGCTGTAGGTGCGGGTCTCGCCGGCCGGGATTTCGGTCAGGGCCTGCCAGACCTGCCGCTGGAAGTCGGTGCCGACGACCCGCGTTGGGATGGCCGCCAGCGCGCGCATCTCGCCGCCGAAATAGCGTTCGAGCGCGGCGCGGATGGCTCCGGGCGTCTCGCCGTCGACCACGGGCACGTCGTTGTAGTGGATCTTCATCAGCCGCCGGGTGCGCGGGCTGTCGTTGTCGAAGTCGAGCACCCGCATCACGTCATCCTCGTCGACGACGATCTGCAGCGTCGCGACCGGCGTTTCCAGCCAGCTGCGGATCAGGCGGTCAGGCCGCGCGCTTGGCATCGGCGATCGCTTTCAGGACCACGGTGTCCGAAGCCCACAGATGCAGGGCCGCATAGGCGCGCCACGGCCGCCATTGTTCAGCCCTGGCGAGCAAGTCGGCCGGCGACGGCCGCACCCCGTCGACCTCCAGCGCCCGCATCAGGCCGATGTCGGCGGCGGGGAAGGCGTCCGGCTCGCGCAGCTGGCGCATGGCGATGTACTGGGCCGTCCACTCGCCGATGCCCGGCAAGGCGCGCAACTTCGCCACGGCGTCCTCGAGGCTGGCCTGCGGGCCAAACAGCGCGGGATCGGCATGTACCGCCGCGGCGATCGAGCTGATCGCCCGCGCCCGGGCGCCGGGCATCAGGCCGAGGCCCGCGATATCCTCTCCGGCCATGCGGGCGGCGCGGGGGAACGTCAGGGTCAGGCCCGGCCTCGCCCAACCCTCGGCCAACGGGTCGCCGTATTCGGATGCCAGTCGCCCGGCCAGTTTCACCGCCGCCGGGACCGAGATCTGCTGGCCGAGGATCGCCCGCACGGCCAGCTCGAAGCCGTCCCAGGCTCCGGGCACGCGCAGGCCGGGTCTTGCGGCGACCATCGCCGCCAGTGCCGGGTCGACGCTCAGATGCTCGCCGATCTGCAGCGGGTCGGCCGAAAGGTCGAACACCCGTCTCACCCGCGCCAGGATCGTCGGCAGGGCGGTCAGTTTCGGAAACCTGATCTCGACGGCCAGCCGGTTGTCGCCCGCATGGCTGACCGACAGGGTCCCGGCGTCCTCGCCGACCGTGATGGTCCGGCTGTAGGTATCGCCGACCACCGTCTCGACGCCGGGAATGGCGCGCAGCCACAGGAAGTCGAGCAGGCCGGCCCAGTCGTAGGGCGGCTTGTAGCGCAGATGCAGCCTGATCGACTCGCCGGCGGATTCACGGGGGCCGCGCCGGCGCAGGGCCAGGGGCGGACGGTTGTACAGCCTCTGGAAGGTCTCGTTGAACCGTCTCACGCTGCCGAATCCGGCGGCCAGCGCCACCTCGCCCATCGGCAGGTCGGTCTCGTGGATCAGCTGCTTGGCCAGCAGGACCCGGCGGGTCTGGGCCACCCCGACCGGCGAGGCCCCGAGGTGTTCCTTGAACAGCCGCCGCAACTGGCGGTCGCCGACACCCAGTCGTCCGGCGAGCGCCTCGACATCCCCGTCGTCCAGCGCCCCACCCTCGATGAGGGTCAGGGCCCGCCGCACCGTTGCCGACGTGCCCAGCCAGGCGCCGAGGTCAGGCGACGTTTCGGGGCGGCACCGCAGGCAGGCGCGGAATCCGGCCTCCTCGGCGGCCGCCGCGCTGCGGTGGAAGGTGCAGTTCTCCCGTTTGGGCGTCCGCGCGGGACAGACCGGCCGGCAGTAGATGCCGGTGCTGGTCACGCCGATGAACAGCCGTCCGTCAAACCGCGCGTCGCGGGTTTCGATGGCGCGGTAACAGGCGTCGGGGGTCAGATCCATGCGCCGATAGTCGCGCGACTACGGAAGCGAGTCTCGCGGTTTTCGGACATCACCCTTCAGCCTGTCGCCCGGGCTGCGACTGCGGCCGTCGTACATGACCAATCCCTAACTTGCGTCCGGCCGCGGCGAGGCCGATCCTTCACGCTCGCCGGAGATCCGAGATGGCCGAAGAACCGCCCGAAACCCCTTTCCCGCCGCCGCCGGCCAATCGCGGCCCGATCGCCATAGCCTTCGTCGGCGCCGGCATCGGCCTGATGGTCGCCGGGCAGCTGGCCCTGCACAGCGCGCCCATGGCCTATGCCGGCCTCGCGATCCTTGCCGTCGGCATCGTGTTCGGCGTGCAGAGCCAGCGGGGCAAATGATGTCGCTTCGTGGACTGCTGATCGTGGCCGGTTTGCTGGCGAGCCCGGCAACAGCGCTGGCGGCGTCCCCGCCCCCGCCCCCGCCCCCGCCATGCGCTGCGCCCGAGTATCGACAGTTCGATTTCTGGGTCGGCCGCTGGGACGTCTATCCGACCGGCCAACAGAAGCTGATCGCGCATTCCCTGATCGAGAGACTCTACGGCGGCTGCGCCATCCGCGAGAACTGGATGCCCCTGCAGAACGGCGGCGACGGCGGCAGCCTGAACAACTACGTGCCCGGCGATCCGGGCTGGCGCCAGACCTGGCTTGACGCCAGCGGCGCGCGGGTCGAGTTCCGGGGCGGCTGGAATGGCCAGGCCATGGTCCTGACCGGTCAGTGGGCCGGCGTGCTGGGCCCGGGCAAGGACGCCCTGGTTCGGATGACCTACACCAAAGGGGCCGATGGATCGGTGCGCCAGTTCGGCGAGGCGTCGACCGACGGCGGCAAGACCTGGTCAACCAACTTCGACCTCACCTATCGACCGTCGAGCGGCGTGACGCCCCTGGGCGGCTGAGCCATACGGGCCGCGACCGCGGTCTTTCTTTTGCCCGCCTGAACAAACACGCTAGAGCGTCGGGCGACACCTTGGGGGCCTTCAGGTTGCGTATTGTGAGTGCCATTCCGGCCGGCATCGGGCTGGCCGGCGTCCTGCTGGCCGCGTCGACCGCTGACGCCCAGACCGCGCCTGCGCCCGCCGCCAAACCGGCAGCCGCGCCGACTCCGCCGCCCGCCCCGGCCTCGACGACCGTGCAGGAAGTCGTGGTCCGGGCCGAGGATCCGCCGCTCAGGAGTTCCATCGACCGGCGCAGCTACAGCATCGAGGGCGACCTGCAGGCGACCACCGGCTCGATCGCCGACGCCCTCAAACGGGTCCCGTCGCTCGAGGTCGACATCGACGGCAATGTGAAACTGCGCGGCGACGCCAGCGTCACCATCCTGATCGACGGCAAGCCATCGAGCCTCATGAAGGGGCCCGGCCGCGCCGACGCCCTGCAGGCGCTGCCCGCGGACCAGATCGAGCGGGTCGAGGTGCTGACCAATCCCGGCGCCCAGTATTCGCCCGAGGGGACCGGAGGCGTCATCAATCTGGTGACGAAGAAATCCCGCCGCGCCGGCGCCGGACCGTCGGGCTCGGTGCGGATCAACGCCGGCACCCACGACCGCTACAACGGCGGGATCAACTGGGCCTACAACAGCAAGAAGCTCGCCCTGTCGGCCAACCTCGGCGTCTGGCGGTTCACCAACAGATTCACCATCGACAGCGACCGGACCCTGACCGGGCCGGGCGGGGTCTTCCGGCAGGACCAGACGAACAGCCTCGACATGGTGGGCCTGGGCGGCAACCTGCGCCTCGCGGGCGACTATGAGGTCGACGCGCGCAACAAGATCAGCGGCGAGTTCAGCCTCTTCCGTATGAAGCCGTCCTTCGACAGCGAGAATGACTTCGAGATCTTCGACGGGACCGGGACCCGCATCGGCGCCACCCGCAGACTTGGGTCCAACGGCGGCGGCACACAGGCCGTGAGCGGCTCGCTCAGCTGGCGACGCGAGTTCTCCGGCGACGACCACAACCTGACCGTCGAACTGAGCCGGGACCGCTGGACCTCGGACGACGAGTCGGATGTCCGGGTCGACGCCCTCTTTCCGGCGGGCCCCAGCGTGTTCGAGGACGGCGACAACCGCTCCGTCGCCAGCAATCTGGACTTCAAGGGCGACTACAGCCGCCCGATGCCCGCGGCGGGGCGGCTCAAGGCCGGGCTTGAAGTCCAGGACAGCAAGACCGACCTTGATCAACTGCTCTCGACGGGGCCGACCGCGGGCTCGACGGTGATTGACCTGGCGCGCTCGCACCGGCTGCTGTTCGATGAAACGGTTTATTCCGGCTACGGCACGTACGAGCAGCCGTTCGGCGACCTGACCGTGCTGGCCGGCCTGCGCTTTGAGTCGGCGACCAACGACATCAACCTTCTGACCACGGGCCTGTCGACCAGCCACGATTATGACCGCGTCTATCCCTCGCTGCATCTCGACTACAGGCTCAGCGACACCTCGCGGCTGAAGGCCAGCTACGCCCTGCGCATTCGTCGGCCCGGCGCCGGCGAACTCGACCCCTGGCGGGTCTACATCGACGCCTTCAACTACCGGGAGGGCAACCCGAACCTTGAGCCGTCAGAGACGCAGTCCTGGGAGGCGTCCTACGAGTACCGCAAGGGCCGCAACTACTATCTGACGACCGCCTTCTGGCGGCAGACCGACAACGGCGTCACCGACCTGCTGGTGGACCTGGGCGGCGGGGTGCTGCTGACCACCAAGGCCAACCTCGCCCAGAGCCGCTCGGGCGGGCTCGAGGTCGTCGTCAACCGCGGCCTGACCCCGACGCTGAGTCTCAATCTCACGGGCACGGCGTTCTGGAACGAGATCGACGCCGCCTCGCTCGGCTTCAGCGACACACGCTCCGCCTGGTCCGTCGGCGGTCGCGCCAGCGTGGACTGGCAGGCGACGCCGGTCGATCTGCTTCAGGTCAATCTCGTGGCCACCGGCAAGTCGATCACGCCGCAGGGCTATATCGAGCCGACCTACACAACGAACCTCGGCTACCGGCGCAAGCTCAATGACCGTCTGTTCCTGACCGTCACCGCCACCGACGTCTTCGACACCCAGGAGTCCCGCCTCATCAGCGACAGCGCCACGGTCAGCGGAACCACGGTTCGCAAGGGCCAGAGCCGGGGCCTGTTCGTCGGCCTGCGCTACCGTTTCGGCGCGGGCAAACCCCAGCGCGACCCCGCGTTCGACTACAGCGGCGCCCCCGCCGGCGGCGGCGGCCCACCGACCTAGACGATCGGGCTGACCACCAGGAACTGCGGGTTGTCGACCCAGCCCATGAAGGCGCCCATGACGGTTTGAAGAGCCTCGCTGCCGAGGTCCTCGGCGGTAAAGCCGTCGAGATCGGGGATGTCGAACACCTCGACATAATCGACCGACGGCGCGCCCTCGCCGATCAGCAGCCCCTCGACACGATGGTTGGTGAAGGCGGCGACCCGCTTGATGGCCCGGATGTTGGGGTAGTCGTAGCTCTTCACCCAGGCCTCGAAGTCCTCGCGGGAAACGCCGGACTTGAGCTTGTAGGTGATCATGACGTTGGCCATGTAAGCCTCCTCTGTCTGTCCGTGCAGAATTGGTGCGGACGCGATGGAGAACCAGACCCAAAAGGGGGCCTGAAGCCGCCTTGAGGTTTCCTTTGCTTGCGCCGAAAGGTCCGCAAGCGTAACGGAAACGCGTTTCAGTGAAGGAGAATACCGATGGGATACCGGGTCGCCGTTGTCGGCGCCACGGGCAATGTGGGCCGTGAAATGTTCAACATCCTCGAGGAAGTGAACTTCCCCGTGGACAAGATCCACGCGATCGCCAGCCGCAAATCCATTGGCGTCGAAGTGTCCTTTGGCGAGAAAATCGTCAAATGCGAGGACCTCGCCCAGTTCGACTTCTCCACCGTCGATATCGTGCTGATGAGCGCGGGCGGCGAAGTGTCGAAAGAATGGTCGCCGAAGATCGGCAAGGCCGGTCCGGTCGTCATCGACAACTCGTCGGCCTGGCGCATGGACCCGGACGTTCCGCTGATCGTGCCGGAAGTGAACCCGGACGCGGTCGTCGGCTTCACCAAGAAGAACATCATCGCCAACCCGAACTGCACAACGGCCGGGCTGTTGGTCGCGCTCAAGCCGCTGCACGACGCGGCGACGATCAAGCGCGTCGTCATCTCGACCTACCAGTCGGTTTCCGGCTCGGGCAAGGAAGGCATGGATGAGCTGTGGGCCCAGACCAAGGGCGTCTTCGTCCTCGGCGCGCCCGAGCCCAAGAAGTATCCCAAGCAGATCGCCTTCAACGTGATCCCGCAGTGCGACTCGTTCATCGACGACGACTCCGGCGACACCAAGGAAGAGCGCAAGATGGCCGACGAGACGCACAAGATGCTCGACCCGGCGATCAAGGTCAGCGCGACCTGCGTGCGCGTGCCGGTGTTCGTCGGCCACGGCGAGAGCGTCAACATCGAGTTCGAGCGCGCCCTGAGCGACGACGAAGCCCGCGAGATCCTGCGCGAAGCCCCCGGCCTGGTCGTGATCGACAAGCGCGAGGACGGCGGCTACGCGACGCCCAAGGACATCCAGGGCGAGTTCCCGGTCTACGTCAGCCGCATCCGCACCGACCCCACGCTCGAGCACGGTCTGTCGCTGTGGGTGGTCTCCGACAACCTGCGCAAGGGCGCGGCGCTGAACGCCGTGCAGATCGCGCAGCTGCTTCACGACCGTGGTCTGATCAAGCAACGCACCCTGGCCTAGGTACAGACCCCCGCAAGACGCGGGTGGATCATTCAGGGGCCCGGGACCAGGTTCCGGGCCTCTTCTTTTTCTGGAGTTTCGCCATGCCGCCGGCGAAAGACGAAGGCCGGGCCGCGCTGCTTTCGGCGTTCGGCTGCTACACAATCTGGGGTCTGTTCCCGATCTACATGCACGCGCTCGGCCATGCCAGGGTGAGCCCGGTCGAGATTACGGCCGAGCGGGCCGCCTGGGCAGTGCTGTGGGCTGCCGGGCTGGTCCTGATCGCGCGCAAGCAGGGGGAGCTGACGCAGATCCTGCGGGAGCCCCGTACAGTCGGGCTGCTGTTCGGATCGGCGATCCTGATCAGCATCAACTGGCTCCTGTATGTGGTGGCGGTGAACAGCGGCCGGACGCTGGAAGCCAGCCTCGGCTACTACATCAACCCCCTGCTCAATATGGCCGCTGGCGCCCTGTTCTTCCGGGACAGGATCGACCGTTTCGGCGCGACGGCGATTGGTCTGGCGGCATTGGGCGTGGCGGTGCAGACCGCTGCTGTCGGCCACCCCCCGCTGCTGTCGCTGGGTCTGGCGCTCAGCTTCTGCGGCTACGGTCTGATCCGCAAACAGGTCCGCGCTGACGCCCAGACCGGCCTGCTGGTCGAGACCGCAATCCTCGCCGTGCCCGCGACGCTCTATGTGTTCTGGCTGCAGCGGCAGGGCCTCGGCCACTTCGGATCCAGCCCCTCGACGACCGCCCTGTTGCTGCTGTCCGGGCCGCTGACCATCGCCCCGTTGGCCCTGTTCTCCTGGGCCGCGCGGCGGATCTCGCTGGTCTGGCTGGGCTTCATCCAGTTCATCGCGCCGACGCTGCAGTTCTTCGTCGGCATCGCCTCGGGCGAAGCCTTCACGCCGATGCGCGCCGTCGCCTTCGCCTTCATCTGGCTGGGCGTCGGCGTATTCGCTTTCGGCGCCTGGCGGCGTACGCGGCGGTTGGCGATCGCCTGAAACCGGCTAGGGTCGAGCGGTGATGACCCGGCGGACAGTCCTGATCGGCAGCGCGGCGACGGCGATGACGGCCGGCGCGCCCGATCCGCTGGCGGGCCTTCTGACCGGCGACGGCGATCCCGGACTGGCGCTTCCGGCCTGGGCAGCGACAACGGGCCCGGCGCGGCGCGACCGCCCGGCCTTTGCCCGCGCCAACGGGCTGGCGAACATCGCCGCCGGGCGGACCATGACGGTCGACACGCCGGTGCGGATCGCCTCGATCTCCAAACTGGTAGCGACACTGGGCTTCATGACCCTGGTCGAGGCGGGCCGGGTGGACCTGGACGACGACGCGGGCGACATCCTCGGCTTCCGTCTGCGCCATCCGCTGTTTCCGAACGAACGGATCACGCCCCGGCGACTGCTCTCCCACACCGCAGGTCTGCGCAACGGGCCGAGCTATCCCGTCGGCTTCGGCCGCGCACTCAGTGCAGCCCTGACGCCAGGCGGAGCGCAATGGGACGACGGCGCATGGTTCGGCCCGGCAAGCGAGCCGCCCGGCGACTGGTTCGCCTATGCCGACGTGAATTTCGCGGTCATCGCCCAGATCATCGAGCGGGTCAGCGGCCAGAGGTTTGACCGGTTCATGACCGACCGGCTGTTCCGGCCGCTGGGCCTCGACTGCGGCTACAACTGGAGCGGCGTCAGTCAGGCCACGCGTGACTGGGCCGGGGTCCTCTACCGCAAGGCGCCGTCGGACGAGGGACCCTACGACCCAGCCGGACCCTGGATCGCCCAGCTGGACGAGACTGTGCCCCCCGCGCCGGCCATTCCTCACCCACGCGCGCCGGACGCCGGTGACCGGGGCCTGGACAGCTACGCGCCGGGCGAGAACGGCTTTGTCTTCTCGCCCCAGGGCGGGCTGCGGGCGAGCGCGGCGGACCTCGGCCGCATTGCCGGGCTGATCGCGCTGGGCGGCGGGTCGATCCTCAAGCCGGCGACGCTGGCGCGAATGACGACGCCGGTCTGGCGCTATGACGCGAAGCGGCCGAATGGCGACGCCTATGGCGGCTCGATCCTCGCCTACGGCCTGGCCTGTCAGACCCTGACGGGAGCCGAGGGCGACAGCCTGTTCGAGGGCTGCGCGGGCTGGATCGGCCACCCGGGCGACGCCTACGGCCTGACGTCAGGGCTGTGGGTCGACCCGAAGACCGGCCGGTATTTCACCTATGTGATCACCGGCGAGGCGCGGTCCCTGAAGGCCAACAAGGGCCGGTCGAGGTTCACGCGACAGGAGGAGCGGCTGGCCGGGGTGCTGGCGGGGGGCTAGGGGCGGCCGGCTCCGCCGGAGCAAGAATGCTCATCAAGACATCAGGACGAACTCCGCCGTCGGTGACGAAGGCTTCTAGCGCCTACAGGCTCGCGTAGGCCGCCGCGATCAGCCGCATCGAGCGCGGATCGCCGATCAGGTGGACGTCCTGTTTGTTCATCACATAGGCGCCAGCGACGCGCTTCTCCGGGTCGGCGAAGGCGCAGCTGCCGCCCCAGCCGGAGTGGCCGATGGTCGCCTCGCCCGGGCCGAAGAAGTGGTTCGGCACATTGCGCATGAAGCCGGCGGCCCAGCTAAGCTCGAACGGCAGGACCAGGTCCTGACCGCGGATGCGCTCGCGGCCGGCGTCGGCGACCGAGGCCGGCGAGAGGATGTGCACCCCGTCGACTTCGCCGTCGGTGGCCAGCGCGCCCATGAACCGGGCCAGCGCCTCGGCCGTCGTATGACCGTTGGCCGAGGGGATCTCGACGCGCCGCCAGTCGGCCGATCCCCGACCGCTGGGCGCGGCCCAGGGCGACAGGAAGGCGGCCTTCTTCGGGTCGGTGACCTCGCCGAACTGCGGCATGGCCGACGGCGGCTTCAGCTCGGCGCACCGGTCGTGTTCGCTGTCCGGCAGACCGATCCACAGGTCGAGTCCGGCCGGCTGCGCGATGTCCTCGCGGAGGGCCGTGCCCAGCGTGCGACCGTCGACGCGGCGGAACAGCTCACCGACCAGATAGCCGATGGTCAGGGCGTGATAGCCGCTGGCCGAGCCCACCGGCCACAGCGGGGCCTTGGCCGCCAGCATGGCGGCGATGAGCGGCGGATCGTACCAGAGCGTCGGGTCGATCTGTTCGACGAAGCCCGGCAGGCCGGCCTGGTGCGAGATCATCTGCTCGACGGTGACCGCGCCCTTGCCCTCGGCGGCGAACTCCGGCCAGACCTCGGCGACCGGCTGATCCCAGCGCAGGCGGCCCTGTTCGACCAGTCGGGCGATCATCGTCGCGGCCACGGCCTTGGTCGTCGAATAGACCGGCGTCAGGGTGCGGGCGTCGAACGGTACGGTCTGTTTCTTGTCGGCCCAGCCGGCCCACAGATCGACGACGATCTCGCCCTCGACGGAGAAGGCGAACCGCGCGCCCAGCTCCTTGCCCTCGGCGAAGTTGGCTGCGAAGGCCTCCCGGACAGCCGCGAAGCGCGGCTCGCAGACGCCGTGGATCTCGATGCTCACGCCAGCCTCTCGATACGGACGGTGGGGCTGGCCTGTTTGATGCGCGCGCCCATGGCGACGATCGGCAGCTCCGGCGAGGCCCAGATGCCGGCCGAGGCGATGGTTTCGGCCAGACCGCCGACGGCGCGAGCCAGGCCGTAGGACGGCGTCTGACCTTCCAGCAGGGCGGCGGCGAACAGGGCGGTCAGCAGGTCGCCGGTGCCGCTGGGCACGCTCTCGCCGGCCTTCTGGTGCGCGGCCAGCCAGGCTTCCCGCTTGTCGGCGTAGACCACGCCGATCTCGGCGCCCCGAATGACCGAGGAGACCAGCACGGCCTTGCCGAGCAGGCGGGCGGCCTTGACCGCGGCCTCCGGACTGCGGGCGTCGGCGCCGGTGATGCGCTGCAGCTCCCAGCTGTTGGGGGCGACCAGATCAGCCTTGGGGATGAGGTAGTCGATGACCGCCTGGGCGACTTCGGCCGGCACGAACAGGCCCTTGCCGGAGTCGCCGATGACAGGGTCGACGACGATCATCGGCTTGCGGGCGAAGGCGCCGTCGCGGGGCGCGGCCTTGACGGCGTCAATGGCCCTAGCCGCCGCCTTGACCTGGTCGACGCTGGCGAAATAGCCGGTCAGCACCAGATCGGTCATGCCGAACAGGCCGTTGGCCTCGACCCCGTCGAGCATGCCCTCGAAGGCTTCGATAGGCACCTGGGCCCCGCCGGGCGCGCCCCAACCGGGGTGACGGCCGTAGAGAACGGTGGGGATGACCACCGGATCGATCTTGAATTGGGTAAGCGCCAGCGCCTGGGCGGAGCCGCCGACACGACTCCCCGCGACGTGGCTCGACATGATGAGCGCCATGGGCATGGCGAGGGGATTAGCGGAGGCCGAGAGGGTTGGGTAGCCCTCCCGGCCGCCAGAGTCCTAGTACCGATAGTGATCCGGCTTGAACGGGCCCTGTTCGGGCACGCCGATGTAGTCGGCCTGGTCCTTGCGCAGGACCGTAAGCTTCGCGCCCAGCTTGCCCAGGTGCAGCATGGCGACCTTCTCGTCGAGATGCTTGGGCAGGGTGTAGACCTGGTTCGCGTAGGCCTTGAGGTTGGTCCACAGTTCGATCTGGGCCAGCGTCTGGTTGGTGAAGCTGGCGCTCATCACGAAGCTCGGGTGGCCCGTCGCGTTGCCCAGGTTCACCAGACGGCCTTCCGACAGCAGAATGATCTTCTTGCCGTCCGGAAACTCGATGTGGTGGACCTGCGGCTTGATCTCGTCCCACTTGAAGTTCTTCAGGCCGGCGACCTGAATCTCGCTGTCGAAGTGGCCGATGTTGCACACGATCGCGTTGTTCCGCATCGCCCGCATGTGATCGACGGTGATGACGTCCTTGTTGCCCGTGGCCGTGACGAAGATGTCGGCCTTGCCGGCGACGTCGTCGAGGGTTTGGACCTCGTAACCTTCCATCGCCGCCTGCAGGGCGCAGATCGGGTCGATCTCGGTGACGATCACGCGGGCGCCGCCCTGACGCAGCGAGGCGGCCGAGCCCTTGCCCACGTCGCCGTAGCCGCAGACCACGGCGACCTTGCCCGACAGCATCACGTCGGTGCCGCGACGGATCGCGTCGACAAGGCTCTCACGGCAGCCATAGAGGTTGTCGAACTTGGACTTGGTCACGCTGTCGTTGACGTTGATCGCCGGGAACGGGAGCTCGCCCTTTTCGGCCAGCTGGTAGAGGCGGTGCACGCCCGTGGTGGTCTCTTCCGAAACCCCGGTGATCGCCGCGGCGATGGCCGAATAGAAGCCGGGCTTCTCGGCCAGATAGGTCTTCATCACCGCGTAGAGGGCTTCTTCTTCCTCATTGGTCGGGTGATCCAGCAGGGTCGGATCCTTCTCGGCCTTGGGGCCGAGCACGCAGAGCAGCGTCGCGTCGCCGCCATCGTCGAGGATCAGGTTCGGATAGCCGCCGTCGGACCATTCGAAGATCTTGTGGGTGTACTGCCAGTACTCGTAGAGGGTCTCGCCCTTGATGGCGAAGACCGGCGTGCCGGTGGCGGCGATGCCGGCCGCGGCGTGGTCCTGGGTCGAGAAGATGTTGCAGCTGGCCCAGCGCACGTCGGCGCCGAGATCCTTCAGCGTCTCGATCAGCACGGCCGTCTGGATGGTCATGTGCAGCGAGCCGGCGATCCTCGCGCCCTTCAGCGGCTGGTCCTTGCCGAACTCCTGCCGCAGCGCCATCAGGCCGGGCATTTCGGTCTCGGCGATGGCGATTTCCTTGCGGCCGTAGTCGGCCAGCGCGATGTCGCGCACGATGCTTTCGGTCACGCGGAGGACTCCAGTCCAGTGAGATCAGCCCGGCTCTATACCCGTCACGGCGCCTCATCGCAACAAAGGCATAAAGATATCTTTATGTCACCCTCAAGAGCCGGAAGCCGCGCTCGGCTTTGGTGATCGTGCTGGGGATGAGCGCGACCTGCCCCCGCAGGCGATCCGCCAGATGATGCAGCGCCTCGACCGGACCGGACAGCAGCTCGAGTTCCAGCTCGAGAAAGGACTGCAGGTGGTCGCCCGCGGCGACCTCGCCGTCGTCCAGCGCGATCTCGATGCGGGCCTCGCCTTCCGTCACCAGGCGGGCCGTACGGGTGACGGTGACCGCGAACCGGGCCTTCAGCGCCGTACCAACCGGAAGGGCGGCTGGCGTGCCGCTCAACAGCGCGGGGTCGGGGGTATCGCCGGCGACGGGCCACTCCCATTCGTCGCGACCGCCGTCCGCGCCGAGGGCCGATTTGAGCGTCTGGATGCGCCTGTCACCGGTCCGCCGCACGCGCAGGCCGAAGCCGTTGTTTCGCAGCAGGCCGTCGGGGGTATCGTAGTAGATGGCGACCATGTCCTTCACGGTCGTAGCGCCGGGCGGGAGCGCCGCGATCAGGGCGTCGACGTCGGTCCGCGCCAGGAGGAACTTCAACTCGATCTCGCGGGCCGGCGATGTCATGCGCCCCCCAGCCTCGCGGCACAGGCCTTGCGGGCCGAGTCCGCTAGGCCGGCCGGGACGGTGACCTCATGAGCGACATAGGCGGTCCGGCCTTCTGGCTTGAAGCGGATCACCCGCTCGGCCCCATTGTCGATGACCCTGAGGGCATACTCCACCCGTGAGTCTCCGGGCAGACCGGCTTCCCGGCGGACGATCTTCATGCCGTCACGCAGGCCGGCGGCCCAGGCGGGGCTGTCCGGCTTCAGGCCGGTGATCACGTTGCCGGCGGCGGTGGTCGCCTCCGGGTCCCAGCCGCGATCGAACACCGGGCGCTGTCCGACCGTCAGGATCAGGCAGGCAAAGGCGTCCTCGGGCAATGCGACCGGCTCCCCCGCCTCGACGTAGCGTGCGATGTCAGGGCCGGCGTCGAGCCCGGCGACGTCCTTCATCGCCCTGACCAGCGCCGGGCGAATGAAGTCGACCTTCTGTTCGGCGCCCTCTGCGTCGCGGCGACGTTGCTGCATCAACCGCATCGCGTCATCGAGGCCCCTGGCTCCGCCTGTCGCCTGACGGACGCGCGCATCCCACAGAAAGCCCAGCATCATGCCGCGTTGGTAGGGCAGCTTCTTCACCGCCGGGTCCTTCCAGAAGTCGGCGAGGATGCGGCTGTTGGGCGCGCCACGCACCGGCGAGCGATCGTAGGCCTCGAACACCGCGTTGAGATTGCGCGCGTAGTCCTCAAGGCTCCAGACGCCCGACAGAGCCAGGGTCCGGTAGGTGTAGAAGTCGGTGAAACCTTCGCTGAACCAGTAGTCGAGCGCCTCGCTTTCACCGTCGGGCATCCGGCCGAGTCGGTCGGGGACCCAGGTGTGGGTGTGCTCATGGGCGATGAGGAATCGAAAGCGCTCGAGCTCGGTGTTCGGCGTCGCGAACAGGGCGAAGCCGTCCCCACGGCCCGTGCCGCCGAGCGACAGGATTCCGTCTCCGCCGACCGTCGGGATCAGGCTGACAAAATAGGGACCGTCGACCCCGCCCCAGAACCGTCGCTGGGCGTCGACGATGCGCGCCAGGCCGTCGCCGAACGCCTCGTCGCCGAAGCTCCAGGCCCCGCGCAGGGCGATGCGCGCGGTTCCGCCCTCGATGGGGCGGGTGATGATCCTCAGGTCCGGCGCCCCGACACTGACGCTCTCGCCCAGATCGGCCAGGGTCAGACGGCGACCCATGGCGCCGTGGTCCAGATCGGAGGCCAGGGTCCAGCCCTTCGGCCAGCCCCTCCAGTGAAAGCGAGCCGGGGTGCGGTCATCCCAGGCCGGCCTCGGGAAGGCGGCCTCGCCGACCACGTGGAACCAGCCCGGGCGGACGATCGGCCGATAGGGATTGCCGTGCGGCGGGTCGGCGGGATAGCCGGACACCAGGCGATAGCGGACCACCAGACGGGCGCCGGGCCTGTGCCTGACCACCCGGGATGACGGCGTGGGCGCGGTGACCGCGCCGCCGGTGATGCGCAGGTCCGTGACCTGCCGAACCAGGTCGGTTTCCGAGGCCCAGTGGTCCGGCAGCAGGATCTCCGTTTCACCATCGGCCTCGCCGAGGGTGCGCATCTCCACATCGAGGGCCTCAAGGCCGCCAGCCCCCATGACCGGCGACAGGGTGAAGTCGACGGTGGGCTCAGGCGCGGCGCCGGCGAGCAGAACGGCGGCGAAGGCCGCCAGAACAGGTGAAAGACGCATGGGCGCCCCTTTGCAGTCGGGCGCTTGGCGCCGCCTTTTCAGAGATCGCAGGCTAGCAGCGCGGCAGGCGGAAGGGTCCTTAAATATCCGCAAGCCGGCGCGCGGGCCGGCCGGCTCCCTGTCTCGCCGAACGCCGTTGTAGCCAGGCTGCGCCGCCGCTGGTAGAGCCCGCTGGCACAGCCTGAGGAACGCCATGAACGCGCCCGTCCGTTTCGCCGACCCCGCCCAGCCGCGTCACGACTGGACGCGCGACGAGATCGAGGCGTTGTTCGCCCTGCCGTTCACCGAGCTGGTCTTTCAGGCCGCCGGCGTTCACCGCCAGTGGTTCGATCCCACCGAGCTGCAGCTGTCGCAACTCCTGTCGGTCAAGACCGGCGGCTGCGCCGAGAACTGCGGCTACTGCAGCCAGTCGGCCAGCTTCAAGACCGGCCTCAAGGCCGAGAAGCTGATGGAGCTCGACGACGTGCTGACCGCCGCGAAGGCCGCGCAGGACGGCGGGGCGCAACGCTTCTGCATGGGCGCCGCCTGGCGCGACCTGAAGGATCGCGACCTGCCGCGCGTCGCCGAGATGATCACCGGGGTGAAGGCGCTGGGTCTGGAGACCTGCGTGACACTGGGCATGCTCAAGGCCGAACAGGCCGTGGCCCTCAAGGACGCGGGCCTCGACTACTACAACCACAACCTCGACACCTCGCCGGAGTATTACGACAAGGTCGTCACCACGCGGACCTACGATGACCGGCTGGAGACGCTGCAACATGTGCGCGACGCCGGCATCTCGACCTGCTGCGGCGGCATCGTCGGCATGGGCGAGAGCCGCCAGGATCGCGCCAGTTTCCTGCACCAGCTGGCGACGCTGCCGGTTCACCCCGACAGCCTGCCGGTCAACGCCCTGGTGCCGATCGCGGGCACGCCGCTGGGCGACCAGATCAAGCGGGACGGCGAGATCGACCCGCTGGAGTTTGTCCGCACCGTCGCCGTCGCCCGGCTGGTCTGCCCCAAGTCGATGGTTCGCCTGTCGGCCGGCCGCGACGACATGAGCCGCGAAACCCAGGCGCTGTGCTTCCTCGCCGGCGCCAACTCGATCTTCATCGGCGGCAAGCTGCTGACCACCCCGCTGCCGGGACAGGACGAAGACAGCCTGCTGCTGAAGGATCTGGGGATGAAGCCGATGGCGATGGGAACCTGAAGCGCGGGTCTTGATGTTGTACCGATTATTGTACAAATTGGATCGGAACGGAGCTTCCGATGGACGTCCTCAGTTATTCAGACACCCGCGCCAACCTCAAGCAGGTCATGGATCGCGTGGTAGAAGACCGTCAGCCGGTCATCGTAACCCGCCAGAAGGCTGAGTCCGTGGTGATGGTCTCCCTGGCGGACTGGAACGCTATGGAGGAGACCCTGCACCTCCTGTCGAGCCCGGCCAACGCGGCGCGGCTTCGCGAAGCGATTGCGGAACTCGATGCCGGCGGCGGAACCGAACGTGCGCTGATCGAACTGTGAAGCTGGTGTTCGCCGAGCGCGGCTGGTCGGACTACCAGCATTGGCAGGAGACGGACGCCAACACGCTTGAGCGCATCAACGGCCTGATCAAGGAGTGTCTTCGCACCCCGTTCAAGGGAACGGGCAAGCCTGAGCCTCTAAAGGGCGACCTCAAGGGCTGGTGGTCGCGACGCATCACACTCGAAGACAGATTGGTCTACCGCGTCTCGGGATCCGGCGGCGAGCAACGGCTCGAAATCGCCCAATGCCGTTATCACTACTGAGAAGCCCTACCGCTCCTCGTCGAACCGGTTCTCGACCAGCTCGACCAGAGCCGCCACGGCCTGCCCGGCCTCGGGGCCTTCGGCGGAGATCTCGATGGTCGAACCGATGCCGGCGGCCAGCATCATCAGGCCCATGATCGACCGGGCGTCGACGGTCGAGCCATCGCGGCTGACGGTCACCTCGGCATCAAAACCCGAAGCCAGCTTGACGAACTTGGCCGAAGCCCGGGCGTGCAACCCGCGCTCGTTGACGATCTCGACGGAGCGACTGAGGCTCACTTTTCGCCGGCCAGCACGTAGGAGGCCACGGAGATGTACTTCCGGCCGGCTTCCTGGGCGTGGTGGACGCAGGCTTCCAGCGGTTCGCGGGTACGCAGGGACGCCAGCTTGATCAGCATCGGCAGGTTCAGCCCGGCGATGACTTCGGCGCGCGTCTGTTCCATCACGCTGATGGCCAGGTTGGAGGGCGTGCCGCCGAACATGTCGGTCAGAAGGATCACGCCGGCGCCGGAATCCACGGCCGCGCAGGCCTTGAGGATGTCCTTGCGGCGCTTTTCCATATCATCGTCGGGGCCGATGCAGATGGCGGCGACAGCCGTCTGCGGGCCCACGACATGCTCCATGGCGAAGACGAACTCTTCCGCCAGCCGGCCATGCGTAACAATCACGAGGCCGATCATGCGCGAGCCTGAAACCCTGTCTCGATCAAACCGGGAACCCCTGCCCGACGGACGCGGCCCTCGCCGCGAAGGCGCCTAGATACGCCCGTTAATGTTCGGCTCCAAGATGCTCGATGCTGCGTCGCAATTTCGCAGGGGCGGCGGGATCAAAAGGCCACAGGGGAAAGACGGGCACGGCGTGGCCAACCAGGTCGAGCGTTTCACCCGCGGGGTCGCGTTCGACGGCTTGCGGGGTCTCTACACACCGAATCGCCAGGTCGATCGGCGCGAAGGCCAGCGTCGGAACCGGCAGGACGCCGACACCCCGGCTCTCCATCAGCCCCGCCAGGGCGTCCGGCGCGCGGCCCCAGCACCGTCCGCCCGAGGTCCAGACCAGAACCCGGTCGTCGGCCACCAGGCGAAACCCGTCGGCAAGGGATCGAAGGGCCAGATCGCTCTTGCCGCTTCCGGAGGGGCCCTCGATCAGTACGCCGCGCCAGCCGCCGCGCCATCGCAGGGCCACGAGGCCCGCATGCCGGATCACGCGCCGCGCTCAGGGAGATGGACGATAAACCGGGCGCCGACCACGGCGCCGTCCCGCGCCACCCGGTTTTCGGCGTGGATCTCGCCGCCATGGGCCTCGACGATCTGCCGGGCGATCGACAGGCCGAGCCCGGAATTGCTGCCGAAGGCCGTGCCTTTGGGCCTTGAGGTGTAGAACCGTTCGAAGACGGTCTCGAGATTGTCCGGCGGAATGCCGGGGCCGTCGTCCTCGACCGTCACCTCGGCCTTGCCCCGAGCACGGGTCAGGCTGACGCGCACATCGCCGCCTGCGGGGCTGAACGACCGGGCGTTGTCGATAAGATTGCGGAATACCTGTCCGAGCGGCCCTTCGCGGCCGGCGATGATGATCGCTTCTCCGGGTTCAGCCGAATTGATCGTCACGCCCGCGCCGCCCGGATTGGTCGATCCAGCATAGACGCTGACGATGTCGCCGATCAGCCGAACCAGATCGACCGGCCTGGGTTCCTCACGCGAGAGTTCCGCGTCCAGCCGCGAGGCGTTGGCGATGTCGGTGACGAGGCGGTCCAGCCGCCCGACGTCCTGTTTGAGAATGCCGGTCAACCGGACGCGCCCAGGGCCGTCGCCGACCAGGTCTAGGGTCTCGACGGCCGAGCGGATCGAGGTCAGTGGATTGCGAATCTCGTGCGCCACATCCGCCGCGAAGCGCTCGATGGCGTCCATCCGTTCCGACAGGCTGTCGGTCATCTGCTCCAGCGAACGGGTCAGGTCGCCGATCTCGTCATGGCGCCCGGCGAGATCCGGCATGGAGATCGAGCGCGCGCGCGCCTGCTGCACCCGGTCCGCCGCCCGCGCCAGCCGCAGGACCGGTCGCGCGACGAGGGCGTAGATCATGAACGATGAGAGGGTCGTCACCGCGATGGCGATGAGGATGAACGGAATTAGGGCCGCCCGTTCGGCGGCGATGATCGCGTCGACGTCGCCGGCCTCGAGCGTCAGAACGCCCAGCACGGCCCGCACCCGCTGGATCGGCAAGGAAACAGAGACCAGTTGCTCGCCGTTTTCGCCGATACGTCGCCCCTTGACCTGTTCGCCCCGCAGGGCGGCGTTCAGTTCGGACCGAAGCGCCCGGGCGGCGCGCTCCGAGGTGGGACTTTTCTGGGCGGCGGGCGGGGCCTGGCCGGCCTTGCGGGCCGGCGGAAGGGGCTTCCAGTCGACCCGGTCGGCGACATCGTAGGAGTCGGCGATCAGACGGCCGTCCTTGTCGAACAGCCGGACCCGCTGGCTGCGCGGAAGATGCAGCAGCTGGAGCAGCCGCGCCGCGTCATTGGCCTGCAGCGCCGGCTCCGGCTCGCCGACGGTCGCGGCCTCGTCGATCAGGCGCGCGACCCACTCACCCTGGGTGATCAGGCTGTCGATGCGGGCGTTGACCAGCCCGCGGCGCAGCTCGTTCAGCGTCAGGGCCCCGATGATCAGGATCGCCAGGCCGACGAAATTCAGGACAATGATCAGCCGCCCGAGGCGCGAACCCCGAGGCCAGAGCCGTCGCCGGTCCGACGGCTCGGCGTCAGGATTCGCGATAGCGGTAGCCGACGCCATACAGGGTCTCGATCGCGTCGAAGGTCGGATCCACCTGGCGGAACTTCTTGCGCATCCGCTTGATGTGGCTGTCGATGGTGCGGTCGTCGACATAGACCTGATCGTCGTAGGCGGCGTCCATCAGGTTGTCCCGGCTCTTCACGAAGCCGGGCCGCTGGGCGAGGCTCTGCAGCAGCAGGAATTCGGTGACGGTCAGGCGGACGGGTTTGCCGTCCCACAGACTGTCGTGGCGTTCCGGATCAAGCGTCAGCTTGCCGCGCTTCATCGACCTGGCGCCCGGATCAACGGGACCGCCGGCCTTGATGGCCTCGTCCACTCCGCCGCGGCGCAGCACGGCCTTGACCCGCTCCAGCAGAAGCCGCTGGCTGAAGGGCTTGTGGATATAGTCGTCGGCGCCGAGGTTGAAGCCGAGGATCTCGTCGATCTCCTCATCCTTGCTGGTCAGCATGATCACCGGCGTGTCGGACGTCTGGCGCAGGCGGCGCAGCAGTTCCATGCCGTCCATGCGCGGCATCTTCACGTCGAGAATGGCCAGATCCGGCGGATTGTTCTGCAACGACTCAAGGCCCGCGACCCCGTCATGACAGGCGGTCACCGTGTGGCCATGGCTTTCCAGCGCCAGTGAAACCGAGGCGACGATGTTCTCGTCGTCGTCCACCAGGGTGATGTTGGCCATTTCAGTCCTTCGTCTCAGAGGTTCGTGCGGGCAGACCCTACCTTGGTCCAGCCCCGGTGCAAGGAAATCACCCGTCAGCATGGCCCCATTGCGGCGGTTTGGCATCGTAAACGCGGCCTTAGGGCCTTGCCCGTATGGATGTGGGCCATGGAACGGGGTCAGGTTCACTACGAGCTGTTCGTGCGCCGCCAGCCCGGATCGGGCTGGTCGCTCGACATGGCGACCGAAGATCGCGCGCGGGCGATCGAGACCGCCGAGCAGGCGCTCGAGGAAGGTCGCGTCGCGGCCGTCCGTGTGACCAAGGAAACGCTTGACCCGGAAACCCGCGAATTCCGCTCGGTGACCATCCTGAGCAAGGGGGCGCCGGAGCGCACCAAGACCCGCAAGGTCCGCGAAGACACCGAGCCCCTCTGCATCAGCCCCTCGGATCTCTACACCTGCCATGCGCGCGAGCGGATCGGCCGCCTGCTCGACAACTGGCTGCAGCGCAACAAGGCCACGCCGTTCGAACTGCTGCACCGGCCGGATCTGGTCGAGAAGCTGGAAGCCACCGGGATCGAGCTGCAGCACGCCATCCAGAAGGTCGCCATTCCCGAGGCGCAGGCGCGCGGCATCGGCGTCCACGAAATCATCCGGTCGTTCCAGAAGCTCGCCGAAGGGGCCATCGAGCGGCTGATGAAGGACCACCGCCGCGGCGTTTTGCCCAATCTGGATCAGGAGGGGTTCGCTGCGGCCGCTGAGCGGCTGGTGAGCGATCCGGACCGGAGCTACCTGCTGGGCGCCGGCGTGGCCGCCACGATCGGCCCGGCCGGCGGCTGGAGCGAAAAGGTCACCCGCCTCCTGGATCTGGCCGACGCCGCTCCGATCGAACCGCTGGCGCGCGCCATCGCGCTGCAGGTGCTGGAGCAGCCGCTGACGGAAATCCTCGGCTCGAAGTCGGGCCTCGCCGACCTTCTGGGCGCGGGCCTGGATCTGGGCGAGCAGCTGTCGGCCATGACCCGTGTCGCCGGCGCCGGCCCGGTCGAAAAGCTGATCCAGATCGACGCCAAAGTGGCGAGGATCATGCCGGTGCTTTCACCGCCGGCCCAGCGCCTTGCGACCTGGCTGGCCAACGGGAACTTCGAGAGCTGCCGCGTGGCCATCGCCCAGCGCGTGCTGCGCGAGCTGACCGGACCCCGCCGTCTGAAGCCTCGCGACGCCGCCGCTGAAATCGAATTGCTGCGCGGCCTGGCCATGGCCCTGACAGCCTCTGGCGATCGGGTCCTCAGCACGGACGACATTCACGAGGCCTTCTCGGCCCGCTCGCGCATGCTGGTGACCAGTGACTTTGTCGAGGTGCTGCTGGGTGAGAACCTGTCGGCCCGCGAAGAAGTCGAAACCCTGATCCATCTCGCCGAGAACATCACCGGCGCAGCCAACAAACGGCAGGCTGCCCGCTATCTGGCGGCCCAGGTCTCGGCCCTCCGGTTCGAGAAGGAACTACGCTACGGCGCCGATTCTCCAGCTGTGCGTCTGGCTACGCTGGCCCACCTGCAGAAGTCGATCCTCCGCGCCGGCCTCGTCACCGAAGACGCCGCGCCGATCCAGGCCAAGATCGGGGAAATTGGCGGGCTTATCGAAGCCGACGCCAAGATCGTTACGCTGATCGCGCGTGCGCCTGCTCCGGCGGTGCATCGTCTCAACCTGCTTCTGCGTCTGGCCATCGGAGAGGCCGCGCCGCTCGGCGCCGCCGCTGACCGGGCGCGGGGCGAAGCCCTGAAGCTGGTTCGCCACCCCGACCTGCGCGACGAGCTGGCGAAATCGCCCGAGGCGGTCGAAAAGGTCCGGGGCATGATGCAGGCCGCGGGCATGGCCGCCTAGGCGAGCGCTTCGGCCAGGGCCTCGACAACCCTTGCCACATCCCCGTCTGCCATCGCCGGATAGAGCGGCAGGCTGAGACAGCGATCATACCAGGCCGCCGCGCCCGGGAGCTCCAGCGGACCATGGCGGGTCCGCCAGTAGGGTTGGCTCTGGACCGGAATGTAGTGGACCTGGCTGCCGACGCCGCGCGCCGCCAGAGCCTCGATGACCTGCCTGCGAGTCTTGCCCGCCGCCGCGAAGTCGATCAGCACGGTCAGCAGATGCAACACGGGGTCGGAGCCCGTCGGCCGTGTCGCCAGCCGCACGATCGGCGCCAATGGCGCGAGCGCTGTCTCGTACAGGCCCGCCAGCGTGTGGCGACGGTCAATGAACCTCGGCAGCTTGGCCAGTTGTGACAGGCCGAGCGCGCAGTTGATGTCAGGCAGGCGATAGTTGAAGCCGGGCTCGATCATCTCGTAGAGCCAGGGATCGGCGCCCGGCGTGCGGGTCATGCCGTGGCTGCGGCCGCGACGCAGGCGGTCGGCGAGCGCCGCGTCATTGGTGGTGACCATGCCGCCCTCGCCCGTCGCGATCGTCTTCACCGGATGGAACGAGAACGTCGCCATGGCCGAGTGGGCGCAATCGCCGACCCGCTCGACGCGATTGCCGACCTTCAGGGTCGAGCCGAGCGCGTGCGGGGCGTCCTCGACAAGGATGGCGCCGGCTTTCCCGGCAAGGGCGGCCAGGGCCGGCAGGTCGCAGACGTCGCCGCGCAGATGGACCGGCAATACCGCCCGGACCCGGCGGCCCCCGGCCCGGTCGAGCGCGTCGGCCAGCGTGCCCGGCGTCATCAGACCGCTGTCCGGATCGACATCGGCGAACACGACGTCTGCGCCGACGTAGACCGCGCAGTTGGCGGTTGCGAGGAAGGTGATCGAAGGCACGATGCAGACGTCGCCCGGCCCGATCCCGGCGGCGAGCATGGCCATGTGCAGCGCGGCCGTACCGTTGCTGCAGGCCACGGCGTGCGCGGCGCCGACCACGTCGCGGAAGGCGGCTTCGAAAGCGTCCACGGTGGGGCCAGTGGTCAGATAGTCGGCCCTGAGGGCGGCGGCCACGGCCGCGATGTCATCGTCGTCGATGGTCTGGCGCCCGTAGGGGAGGAACCCCTGGGTCACGATCCCGTCTCCTCCAGCATGGCCATCAGACCCTCGGCGGACAGCCAGTCGTCATTGTTGTCGCTGGCGTAGGAGAAGCCTTCCGGCACGGTCGCGCCGCCGTCTTCGGGACCGAAGGGCTTGCGGGTGTACTCGACAAACGCCGGCTCGATCACATAGCGGTCGGACAGTTCGACCGTTTGACGAGCATCGTCGGCGCCGACCATGATTTCGTGCAGCTTCTCGCCCGGTCGGATCCCGACCACCTTGATCGCGGCACCGGGCGCCATGGCGTGCACCAGGTCGGGCATCGACATCGACGGAATCTTCGGCACGAAGATTTCGCCGCCCCGCATGAGGGTCAGGGACGACAGGACGAAATCGACGCCCTGGTCGAGCGTGATCCAGAAGCGGGTCATGCGCGGATCGGTGACCGGCAGCTCGGTCGCACCCTGGGCCAGCAACCGCCTGAATAACGGCACCACGCTTCCGCGGGAGCCGACCACATTGCCGTACCGCACCACGGCGAACCGCGTGCCGATGTCGCCCGCGAGATTGTTGGCCGCCACGAAGGTCTTGTCCGAGGCAAGTTTGGTGGCGCCGTACAGGTTGACGGGATTGCACGCCTTGTCGGTCGATAGGGCCACCACCTGCTTCACGTGATTGGACAGGCTGGCCCAGACCACGTTTTCGGCGCCGATGATGTTGGTCTGGATGCATTCGGAGGGATTGTATTCCGCCGCAGGCACCTGCTTCAGCGCCGCCGCGTGGATGACAATGTCCACGCCGCGGAGCGCCAGGGTCAGGCGCGAGCGGTCGCGGACGTCGCCGAGGAAGAAGCGCATCTTCGACAGGGTCTCGGCCGGAAAGCGCTCCCGCATGTCCTGCTGCATCTCGCTCTGCTTCAGCTCGTCGCGCGAATAGACGATCACCTTCCGCGGCGAATAGCGGGTCAGGACGCTGTCCACGAAGCGGCGACCGAACGAGCCTGTGCCGCCCGTGATCAGGATCACCTTGCCATCAAGGTCGAGGTTGGCGGGCGCGAAGGCGGTCATGAGCATTCCGGCGCGGGCGCTGATTCCCGATTGAATGCCGCCCGTCCTAGGCTTGGCGCGAATGTGTAAACGCCGCGTCAACCATGTTGGTGTCAACTGGTCGCATGGATCGCCGTCTTGCCCTCGCCGCCGCGCTCGCGCTGCTTCCCGCCGTCGCCGCCGCCAACGGTGGAGAGGAAAAAAAGAAGGGCGGGGGGGCCACCTTCCTGCAGATCAAGGCCATCGTGGCGACCATTCTCCACAGGGACGGCACCCGCGGCGTGATCACGGTCGAATGCGGCCTGGATGTCCCGGACGAAAAACTGCGCGCCCTGGCCTCGGAATCACAGCCGCGACTGCGCGCCGCCTTCGCCGGCTGGGTGCAGAACTACGCCAGCGGCCTTCCGGCGGCCGGCGTCCCCAACGCCGACTACATCGCGCTCCAGCTGCAGCAGATGACCGACTCGACCCTCGGCAGGAAGGGCGCAAAGCTCCTGCTCGGAACGATCCTGGTGAACTGACGACGACGCTAGTCGAAGATCAGGTCCGTTGCGGCCGACAGTTCGGCCAGCGCCTGGTCGACACCGCCGACCTTGATCGCCCGCATGCCCAGCATGGCCGCCGGCTTGCAGTTGATGCCGAGGTCGTCGAGGTAGACACAGTCCGCCGGATCGACCTCCAGAAGCTCGCACATCATCTGGTAGATGCGCGGGTCAGGCTTGCGGACCCCGGCCTTGGAGCTTTCGATCACCGCGTCGAAAAGCTCCATGACGCCCGCCACCTGGGCCGCCTTGTCCGAAGTGCCGGCCATGCCGGCGCCGTGGCCGGTCTGGACGTTGTTGGTGATGCAGCCGACCTTGAAGTGCTCCTTGCAGGCCTTCAGCGCCGCGACCATCCGCGGACGAACGTCGCCTGACAGTCGGGGCAGGATGTCGCCGCCGCGGACCGCGTGGCCCAGCGCCGTGGCCTCCTCCAGGAACTTGACGTCGAAGGCCGCCGTGTCGATCTCGTTGCGTTCGAAGAGCGCCCAGGCATTGTCGTGCGGGTTGGTGGAATTGACCATGCGGATGAAATCGCGCGGCAACCCGCGCTCGTCCTCGAACCGGTTGAACGCCTCGAACGGCGAGGACGTGATGACGCCGCCAAAATCCCAGATCACCGCTGCAACCACGTCAACTCTCCCCTTTTCGCGCCATCGCACGCGAAACCTGTTCCATCATCGGATCAACGCGCTCTAGAGACGGGCCGTCCCGGACGCAACCCGCAGGCCTTACAGCATGGTTCCCCGCCCTCTTCGCATCGCCCTGTTCGGTCTGGCCTGTCTGATCGTGACATGGACCTGCCTGGCCCCGACGAGCGACCTGCCGACCGTGAGCCTGTGGGACAAGATCGAACATCTGACCGCCTATTTCGGACTGACGGTGATCGGGGCCTGGGCTTTTCCGCACCGGTTGTCACGATTGTCGGCCGGACTGTTCGGCGCCGGCGTGGCGATCGAGATCGCCCAGTCGCTGATGGGTCTGGGCCGCCAGGGCGATCCGGCCGACGCCCTGGCCAACACCTTCGGCATCGCGCTGGGCCTGCTGGCCGTGCTCGCTCTTCACGCTCTGATCAGGGTTAAGGCTCCCGCCCGGGGTGAATGACCGGGCGGCCCCGGGTCGTCACGACTAGAGTCGGCCGCGAAACTGCCCGGAGTGGCCCCATGTCCGTTCGACTGACCCTGCTGGCGTTCTCGGCCCTGGCCCTGACCGCCTGCGACGGAGACCCGTTGCGGATCGCGGCCCGGCAGACCGCCTGCTGCTGTGATCACTGCCCGACGTCTGCGGCGCCCGCCGCCTCGCCCCCCGCGACGGCCGGGGCAGAAGCGCCTCGCCAGCGCCCGTCCGGCGGCGCCCGTATGTATCGTGTCCGCGCCGAGCCGGTGATCGTGACCCGGACCGGCGGCTACGACGATCGGGCCTCGGAAGACAGCCTTTCCGGCGGCTATGGAGGCCGCTACGGCGCGCGCGGGTCGACCGCTGCCGGCATGAGCGTCTCCATTCAGGAGAGTGAATCCTCATCGGAGCGCTACAGCTACCGCGAGTCATCGAGCGGCTATGCCTACGGCGCGGCCTCGGGTGGCTACGCGGCGGGCGGCGGTATGGCCACGACCGGCGCGCCGCAGCAGCCCTACGTCCGCTACAAGTCGGCGAGCACCACGCCGGGCGGCTGGCTGGAGTGGCCGGGCAAGGTCGAGGACTAGGCTGGCCGGGCCAGCACGCCGAAGCCGTAGCGCCTGAAGATCGCCGAGGCCTTCGGGGTTTGCAGGAAACCCAGGAAGCCCGCGGCCGCGCTGTTGCGGGAGGCCGCCGTCAGAGCGCCCGGATAGACGATCGGCGGATGGCTCGCCTCCGGGAAGACGCCCACGATTCGCGCCTTTGGCTCCGCTTTCGCGTCCGTCGCATAGACGACGCCCAGCGGCGCCTCACCGCGTGCGACGTAGGCCAGGGCGGCGCGCACGTTCTCGGCGGGCAACAACTGGTCCGACACGCTGTCCCAGACGCCCAAGCGGGTCAGCGACGCCTTTGTGTACTTTCCGGCCGGCACGGCCGTCGGGTCGGCCAGGGCCAGCCGGCCGCCGCCCAGCGCCTTTTCCAGCGCGAAACCCGGCCCGATCTTCAGCGACACCTTCGAGCCCGCCGGAGCGATCAGCACCAGCTGGTTGGAGAGCAGCCGGCGACGTGAGGCCGGCACGATCAGCGACCTGGCGGCCAGCCAGTCCATCCACTCCTCGTCGGCGGTCAGAATGACGTCGGCCGGCGCGCCCTGGTCGATCTGGCGCGCCATCGCCGAAGAGGCGCCGAAGCTGAAGCGCACCGGCGCGCCTCCCTGGGCCGTCCAGGCCGCGCCGGCCGCGGTCAGCGACTCCTGCAGCGAAGCGGCGGCGAACACCGTGACCGGCTGGGCGGCCCGCGCCAGCGCCGGGACCAGGACCATCGCCGCGCCGACGAAGAAGTGTCGTCTGGTCTGCACGGAAGTCTGCTCCTGTCGTCGCTGGCCTGGCTCTTGCGGACGATCCTCCTTGCTGGATCGAAACGGGACAAGGGGGAGATCGCATGCGTTCGCCAAACGGGCCACTGTTCAAGACCTACGAAATCATCGCCATCGTGGCCTTTCTGACCGCCGCCGCCGCCTGGGCGGGGCTCAAGCTGGTCTACTAGAGGACTTTCCGGACGGAACCCCTCCGACGCCCCCGCGCTATACGCCCGGGGGGCGCCGGAGGTTTGAGTTTGCCGATCCGCTGGCCCAGCGCCGCGTCCACCGTCCTGTCGCACCCCGTCCGGGGCTGGACCGCCATGTCGCCCCGCGCGCGCCTTGGCTTTGGACTCGCGTCCGTCTTCATCCTCGGTCTCGTCATGTTCCTGTGGCTGTTCCAGTGGAACTGGCTGCGGGGGCCAATCGGCGTCGCGGCCTCGGCCCGGCTGAACCGGACCGTGGTCATCGCCGGCGACCTGGAGGTCCATCCCTGGTCATTGACGCCACGCGTCGTGGCCACTGAGGTGCGCATCGCCCAACCCGCCTGGGTCAGGACCGGTGGCGACATGGCCCGCCTTGGCCGCATCGTCATGGAGATCGAGGTGTTGCCGCTGTTCGCCGGCCGGACGGTGCTGCCGCGACTGGAGATCATTCGGCCCCGGGTCAGCCTGATCCGGCTGGCGGACGGCCGGAGCAACTGTAACTTCGGCGGCGGAGGGTCGGGCCTGAAGCTGCCGGCCATTCGCCATTTCACGATCATTGACGGACGACTTTCCCTGGCGGACGCGAAGCGCAAGACGACCTTCGCCGGCCGTGTCTTCACCGACGAGGTCAAGGGTGACTCGGGTCGCGGCGGATTCACGCTCAAGGGCGAAGGCCTGCTCAACGGCGGCCGGTTCCTGGCCGACATCTCCGGGGACCCGCTCCTGAACATCTCGCCCGACCGGCCCTGGCCCTTCCGCGCGGACGTTCGCGCCGGGGCGACGCATCTGGTCGCCAAGGCGAAGATTCTCAAGCCGTTCGATCTTGGCCGCTATGAGGGCGACATCGTCGTGACCGGCCAGGACCTCAACGACCTGTTCGGCCTGACAGGTCTGGCCATGCCCAACACGCCACCCTACCGGCTGGCGGCGCACATGACCCGCCGCGGGACCCTTTACCGCTTTGACCGGGCCGCCGGGCGGATCGGCGACAGCGATGTCTCCGGAACCGCGGCGGTCGAGACGCGCGGCGAGCGTCCCCTGCTGACGGCCGACCTGCGCTCACGGCGGCTGGATTTCGATGACCTGGGAAGCCTGTTCGGCGGGCCGCCATCGACCCGCAAGGGCGAATCGGCCTCGCCCGAGCAGATGGCCATGGCCGGCCGCATGGAAGCGAGCCGGCGGATGTTCCCGGACGCGACCCTTCAGGTCGACAGGATTCGGAGCATGGACGCCCACGTGAAGTATCGCGCTGACACCGTGAATGCGCCCGGCCTGCCGCTGACGAAGGTTTCGCTCGACCTGGACCTCAAGGACGGGGTGCTGGTCGCCGATCCCGTTGCGGTGACCTTCAAGCGCGGGGCGGTGGCCGGCCTGATCAAGCTGGACGCGCGCAAGGACACGCCCCGAACGGATCTCGACCTGCGCCTGACCGGGGCGCGGCCGGAGGACTGGATCACCGTTCAGTCCGCCGGGCGCCCGGTGATCGAGGGCAAGATCGTCGCCCGGGCGAGACTGACAGGCTACGGCAATTCGATGCGCAAGACGGCCGCCAGCGCCAGCGGCGTCCTGACGGCCGTCGCGCCCAGCGGTCAGATGCGCCAGGCCTTCGCCGAACTGCTGGGGGTCAATGTCTTCAGGGGGCTGATCCTGCTGCTTTCGGAGGATCCGAGACAGACGCCGATCCGCTGCGCCGTGGCCGACTTCCGCGTCACCGACGGCATCGCCCGGGCCAACCGCATCGTGCTCGATACGGGTGTGGTTCGCGTCCACGGCGCGGGCACGATCAATCTGAAGACCGAGCGCCTGAATCTCACCTTTGAAGGCGAATCCAAGAAGCCGCGCCTCCTGCGCCTGTTCATACCGATCGACATCGACGGACCGCTGGTGAAGCCGGGCGTCACCCTGCGGACCGGATCCGCCATCGCCCAGGGCGGCATCGCCGCGGCGCTGGCGACGCTGCTATCGCCGTTGGCGGCCATACTGCCATTCGTCGAGCCGGGCCTTGCGAAGGACGCCAACTGCGCGGCGCTGGTGGCCGAGGGCCGCGCAAAGGGCGCGCCCGTCGGCAAGTCGGCCGCTCGCTGATCTCGTTGGACCTGACAGGCGACCTGCCGGACCTTTGGTGGAGACAGGAAGCAGTGGCGCACCCGACACGATTCGAACGTGTGACCTTTGCCTTCGGAGGGCAACGCTCTATCCAGCTGAGCTACGGGTGCGGATCGCTGGCGGAGGCGGGTCAATAGCGGAAAGATTGTCCCGGCGCTACCCCGCCGCCAGCCAGATAAATCGGGCCACGAAGAGACCGGCCAGCAGGTAGAGCATCCAGTCGCCGGCCCGGGCCTGGCCGCGCGCCAGCTTGAGCAGGGCGTAGGCGACGATGCCGAAGGCCAGGCCATTGGCGATCGAGAAGGTCAGCGGGATGGCGATCAGCGTCAGAAATCCGGGGATGGCCACCAGCGGGTCGTCCCAGTCGCTGGCCGCCAGCGGGGCCATCATCAGGGCGCCGACGAGGATCAGGGCCGGGGCGGTCGCCGCCGCCGGAATGATCTGGGCGAACGGGGCGAACACCAGCGCGACCAGGAACAGCAGGCCGACCACGACCGCCGTCAGGCCGGTGCGACCGCCCGCTGCAACGCCGGCGGCGCTCTCGATATAGCTGGTGGTGGTGGTGGTCCCGGCCAGCGACCCGAAGATCGCGGCGGCGGCGTCCGTGATCAGGATGCGGTTGATGCGCGGGATGGAGCCGTCCGGCGCGGCCAGACCGGCGCGCTGGGTCACGGCCACCAGGGTCCCGACATTGTCGAACAGGTCGACGAACAGGAAGACGACGACGATCTCGATCAGGGCCATCGCCGCGCCCCTGCCGCCCACGCCGAAGGCCGTGGGTATGTCGAGGCGGAAGGCGGTCGAGGTCAGGGCCTCGAAACTGTAGTCGACCGGCGTCCAGTGCACGGCGTGAACGGCCCAGGCCAGGGCCGTGGTGGCGAGGATGCCGACCAGCATGGCCGCCCGGATGCGCCAGGCCAGCAGGGCGCCCGTCAGCACCAGACCGAACAGCGCCAGCACCGCCGTCGGCGTGGTCAGGTCGCCCAGGGCCACCGTCGTGGCGGGGTCGGCGACGACGATGCCCGCGCCCTTCAGGCCGATGAAGGCGATGAACAGGCCGATGCCGGCGGCGATGGCCGCGTAGAGTGAGGTCGGAATGGCCCCGACGATCAGCCGGCGCACGCCGGTGACAGTCAGGATCAGAAACAGCACGCCCGACAGGAACACGCAGCCGAGCGCCGTCTCCCACGGCAGACCCATCCCCTTGACCACGGTGTAGGTGAAATAGGCGTTCAGCCCCATGCCGGGGGCCAGCGCGATCGGATAGTTGGCGACCAGCCCCATCATGATCGAGCCGAACGCCGCGGCCAGACAGGTGGCCGCCGCCGCGCCCGCCGCCGGCATGCCCGCGTCGGCCAGGATCGTCGGGTTGACGAGGATGATGTAGGCCATGGTCAGGAAGGTGGTCAGACCCGCCATGACCTCGGTTCGAACGGCGGTGCCGTTGTCCTTCAGCCTGAACAGCCGTTCCAGCATCGACCAAGCCCCCTGTCGTCGCAGGGTGGCAGCTTAGCGCGGCGAGACACGCCCCGGCAAACGACCGGGGCGCGAAACGGTCAGTGCATCTTGAAGCGGATCGGCACGGACTTGGGTCCGCAGACGAAGCTGGCTTCCATCCGGCGGGGTTCGCCGTCCAGTTCGACGCTCTCGAGACGCGGCAGGAGTTCTTCCCAAAGCACCCGCATCTCCATCCGGCCCAGGTGCTGGCCGAGGCAGACGTGTGCGCCGTAGCCGAAGGCGACGTGCTTGTTGGGACTGCGTTCGATGTCGAACTTGAACGGGTCGGTGAAGGCCGCCTCGTCGCGGTTGCCCGACGGGTAGCTGAGCATCAGCCAGTCCCCCTTGGCGATCTTCTGCCCGGCGACCTCGGCGTCGGCGGTGGCGCTGCGCATGAAGTGCTTCACCGGCGTTTCCCAACGGATCGATTCCTCGACCAGGCCCGGGATCAGCGACAGATCGGCCTTCACCTTGGCGAACTGGTCGGGATTCTGGGCGAGTGCCCACATGCCGCCGGCCGTGGTGTTCGAGGTGGTGTCGTGGCCGGCTGTTGCGGCGATGATGTAGTAGCTCATCGCCTCAAGGTGGCCGAGCGGCTTGCCCTCGATCTGGCCGTTGGCGATGACGCTGGCCAGATCGTTGCGCGGGTTGGCCCGGCGGTCCTCGGTCATGGCGTTGAAGTAGGTCATGAAGTCCATGACCGTGGCTTGCACGGCCGCAAGGCCGGCGTCGGCGTCGGTGATGGCCGAGCCGCTTCGGTTCAGCTCAGGATCGGCGCTGCCGAAGAGCTCCTGGGTCAGCTTGAGCATGCGCGGCTCGTCGATCTCCGGCACGCCGAGCACCTCCATGATCACGTGCAGTGGATAGAGGAAGGCCACGTCGCGGGCGAAGTCACAGCGGTCGCCCTTGGCCGCCATGCGGTCAACGAAGCCGCGGGCGATCTCGCGGATGCGCGCCTCGAGGCCGCGGATGTTCTGCGGCAGAAACCACGCCTGTGTCAGACGCCGGTAGTTCATGTGGTCGGGGTTATCCATCTGGACCAGCGAGCGGACCAGGTGCGGCGAGCCGCCGGTCATCGCCCGGACCTTCTGGTCCATCACGATCGGGGTCACGACCGTGGCGAGGTCGCCGTTGTGGAACAGATCGTTCTGCTTCTCGACCTCCTGGATGTCGGCGAAGCGGGTCACGACCCAGAAGGGATCGAACCCTTCCGGCTGGGCCTTCGCGAGCGGCGCGTTATCGCGCAGCCACTTGAAGGCGTCGTCGACGCGCTTGCCGTCTGCGTAGGCCTTCGGGTCGACGATGGTGTTGGCCACGTCCTGGGGAATCATCATGGTCTGGCTTCCTGATCGGTCCTCACCGCCTGTCCCCGGCGGCTGTCTGGAAAACGCTAGCACTCACTTGCTATACGGCTAACAAGTAAATTAGAGAATTGATATGGCTCAGTCCACGCCCATCGACCGAACGCGCCGCACCCAGGCGCAGCGCCGGGACGAATCCGAGCAGCGGCTGCTGCGGGCGGCCGGCGACGTGATCGCCGAACGCGGGGTGACGGCGGCGACCTTCGAGGCGATCGGGACCCAGGCCGGCTACAGCCGGGGCCTGGCGACGCAGAAGTTCGGCTCCAAGCAGGGCATGATCGAGGCGCTGATCGCCCACCTGCACGCCCGGCAGGACGCGGTGCTGGGCGCGCTCGGCGTCGACGCCATGCCCGGCCTCGAGGCGGTGCTGACCTATGTCGACCTCTACCTGCGCGACCTGTCGCGGAAGGGCGAAGGACGCGCCTATTTCATGCTGCTGGCCAGCGCCATCGCCGACCTGTCGGTGCTGCGCGCGGCATTCGCGGTCTCGCACGAGCGGGTCGAGCGCAGGCTGGAAGCGATGGTCCTTCGCGGCCAGGCCGAGGGCGCCATCCGCCGCGACCTCGATGCCGACGCCGCCGCCCTGATGGTCGGAAGCCTGCTGCTCGGGCTGTCGATCCAGTGCCTGATCGATCCGGATATGGACCTTGACCCGATCCGCACCACCAGCCTCGCGACCCTGCGGCTCAGCTTCGCCGCCGCCGCGCTCCCGGAGGGATAACCATGGCCGACGCCGCGCCTTACAAGACCTGGCAATGCCGCACCTGCGGCTTCATCTACGACGAGGCCGAAGGCGACGCGGGCGAAGGCCTGGCGCCGGGCACGCGCTGGGCCGATATCCCGGCGAGCTGGGTCTGTCCGCTGTGCGGCACGCCCAAGGCCGATTTCGACATGATCGAGCTCTAGCCGGTCGGCAGGGCCTCACAGAGGTTCACCGCGCGACGGGCGGCGTCGGCCCTGGCGAAAGCCTCAGCCGTCGGCGCGAGCCGTCGATCGAGCGCAAGGCCGCGACGACTCGGCGCGAAGACGATGCGGGCCGGATCGACCCCGACTGGCGGCCGGGCGCCCTTCGCGATCAGCACGATCTCGGCGCCGTTCGGGCCCATCGTCCGGTCATTGCGCGAGAAGAAGTTGTCGGTGTTGTCGCCATACAGCGACAGCGAGGCATAGTCCGACGACCCGGCGACCCGGATGCGAACCGGCCCCTCGCTCACATCCCAGGCGCAGGCCGCGTAGGCGAGATCAGGCGAGGAGCGGACCACACGCTGCGTCTCGGGCGTGGTGCGCGGGGCGAAGTTCCAGTGGCCGACCCCGCCGGCCGCGGCGATCCGTTTCATCGCAATCGACATGATGATTTTCGGCCCCGCGAACAGGCCCACGGCATGGACGGTCACGGCGATGGCCAGAGTCAGCAGACCCCAGCGGACGATCGGCTTCATGACGCGCCTCCCGAGCAGGTCTCGCGCGTTACGACGGGCATCGGCGCAAGGGTCGGATCCTTCACCACCGCCGGGTCGGGATTGTAGAACCGTAGCAGCAGGGAGATGTCGGTCGCCGTCGCGCTGGAGATCCAGAGCCCCTGCGTCGGACGGGCGCCGCCCAGTTGGGCCGACCAGCGGCCGGCCGCATCAGGCGCCGCGCGGGTCTTGTCGATCGACGGCGCGCCGTCGGCGTTCCGGGCCAGATAGCCCTTGTCGTAGAGGGTGATCGACCACCAGCGCACCGGCATCGCCCCGCCGGTGATGCGGTAGCGACAGTCTGACCTCAACGGCGCGCCGGACGAATCGCGGTCGGTGGTGAAGTAGATCGTCTCGGACCGGTCCAGCGCCAGTAGCCCGCCGATGGCGACCTTCAGGCGGGTGTAGGGGTCGGCGCCCTTCGACCCGGCCAGTGGATTGTAGCTCCAGCCGGCGTGCGGCACGCCCTTGAACCCGCCACCGCCGGCGACAAGCCCGACCAGCGACGCCAGGCCGAGCAAGACGCCCGCCAGGGCGGCGGTCGCGACAAAGATGATCCTGCGAGTCCGCATTGTTCGCCCCCCGGCGTCGTCTCAGTCCTTGGTCGGATCGCGGGCGTCCGGCGCACCGTAGGTCAGGGCCAGGAAGACGTCCTCGAGATCGGGATCCTCGGTGGCGATGTCCTTGATGTGCAGGCCGCTGGCCCGCACCGCCGCCAGCACCTGTTCGACGCTGGACTGGCCCGTCTTGTAGGTCACCGAGAACGACCCGCCACTGCGCAGCTTGGTCTCGAATCCGGCGAGGTCCGGGGCCGTGGCGACCGGCTCGTCCGGCGTGACCACGACATTGCGGGTGTCGAGACGCTGCAGCAGCTTGGCGGTCGGCTCGCAGGCGACGACCTCCCCGCGGTTGACGATGGCGATCTGGTCGCAGAGCTCCTGCGCTTCCTCGAGATAGTGGGTGGTCAGGACGATGGTCACGCCGAGGCGGTTCAGCCCGACGACATAGTTCCACAGCTGGCGGCGCAGCTCGACGTCGACGCCGGCCGTCGGCTCGTCGAGGATCAGCACCGGCGGATTGTGCACCATCGCCTTGGCCACCATCAGCCGGCGCTTCATGCCGCCCGACAGCTGACGCACATAGGCATCGGCCTTGTCGGTCAGGCCCAGGGCCGCGAGCAGCTCGTCGGTGCGGCGCTCCTTCTTCGGCACGCCGTACATTCCGGCCTGGACCTCGAGCGACTCGCGCGGCGTGAAGAACACGTCGGCGGCCAGCTCCTGCGGCACCACGCCGATGGCGGCGCGAGCGTCGCGCGGCCGCGTGTCGACGTCGCGGCCCCAGATCTTCACCGTGCCCGAGGACTTGCGCGCAAGCCCGGCGAGAATGTTGATGAACGTCGACTTGCCGGCCCCGTTCGGGCCCAGCAGGCCGAAGATCGAGCCACGCGGAATCTTCAGGTCGATGCCGTTCAGGGCCAGCTTTTCAGCCGTGGTCTTGGTGGCGGCGTAGGTCTTCACCAGGCCGGTGGCCTCGATGGCGTAGTCGGGCAGGTCCATTCGGGCTTTCTTGGCGGAGCGGATCAATTGACGCCCCGGCGGGGCCTCGCATAGGTATGCGCCAGACGCCGCCACGCCAAGGGCGGGATTGGGATGACATCAATGGCCCGCAAGACCACGGCGAAGACGAGCAAGGGAACGACCCCGACCGCGACGACCGCGACGGCGGCGAGCTTCCCGGCGCCGGAGTCGGTGATCGTGCGATCGCACCGCATCGCCTGCGAGGGTGTCGGCGGGGCGCTGGGCCATCCGCGGGTCTGGCTCGAGATGGGCGGATCCGGCTTTGTCGACTGCCCCTACTGCGACCGCCGCTTCATCGCCGCGACCGGTCCGGGTGACGAGGACGAGCGCCTGGCCCCCGGCGTCTACGAGGGCTCGGCCGGACATTGACCTCCGAATGCTGCCAAACCCGGGGCTGACCGATCGCGACGGCCGGCCTAATCTGGGGTCATGAGCACGCACGCTGACACCTTTCGCCGCCTGCACGCAGGCCCCGACCTCCTGATCCTGCCGAACGGCTGGGACGCCGGCAGTTGCCGCGTCATCGAGACGCTCGGCGCCAAGGCGGTGGCCACCTCCAGCGCCGCGGTCTGCTGGAGCCACGGCTACGCCGACGGCCACCATCTGCCGGTCGACTTTTTGATCACCACGGTGCGGGAGATCACCCGGGCCATCAGCATCCCGCTGACCTGCGACTTCGAGGGCGGCTATGCCGACGACCCGGCGACGGTCGGCGACAACGTGGCAAAGGTCATCGACGCCGGGGCGATCGGGATCAACATCGAGGACGGCGGCGGCGCGCCGGATCTACTGGCCGCGAAGACAGACGCCGTGCGCAAGGCGGCCGACCGGGCGGGCGTGGCGCTGTTCATCAACGCCCGCACCGATGTCTATCTGCGCGGGCTGGCCGAGGGCGAGGCGGCCGTGGCGGAGGTCCTGCGCCGGGCGGCGCTCTATCGTAACGCCGGGGCTGATGGCCTGTTCGCGCCGGGCGTGATCATTCCCGACGAGATTGCCGCCATCGCGGCCGGCTGCGGCCTGCCGCTGAACGTCATGGCGAGGCCCGGCCTGCCGGACGGTGCGGCGCTTCAGGCGCTTGGTGCGCGGCGGATCAGTTCGGCGACGGGCCTCGGGCGGGCGGCGCTCGCGGCGCTGAACGTCGCCACGACCCACTTCCTCACCACAGGTGACTCCGACGCCCTGGCGGCGATGGACACCGTGGGCCTCAACTACAACACGCTGTTCAGCTGAGGCCGAACGGCACGACCTTGTTGTCCGCGTCGTGGCCGATGTCGGCGCGGCCGAGCCAGGCGATCCCCGCCCGGTCGCACCAATGGCGACAGACCTCTTCCGCGGTCATGCCGAAGTCGGGATCGTTGGGCGGGATATCGCTGCAGCGGCCCAGGCGGATGCCGGCCACCTTGCGGATGCCGGGATTGCTGGTGATGTGGAACAGGGCCCGATCGAGACGGTACATGTACTCGCCGACGTCCTCGAGCAGCAGCTCATGATCCGTCAGGTCCGGCTGAAGCGCGGCGCCGAGCAGCTGGCTGAGCACGGTGATGTTGAACGCCGCCGCCTTGCGGCCCGGCAGAAGGCCCGGCTCTAGCGCGGCGCGGTCGCCGTCGGCGATCCAGGCCAGGGCGCGGGCGATGGCCGCCTCGCCGCCCGGCCGGCGGATGTCATGGGCCACGGGCCCGTGGGTCGGCCGGCCGATTCCCGCCTTGTGCAGCCCCGCCAGCACGAAACCGATGTCGCTGTAGCCCATGTAGATCTTGTCGCGCGCCGCACCGGTCAGGCCGGCGAGGATCGCCTCGGCCGGCCGGTTGGAGCCATAGCCGCCGCGGGCCACCCACAGGGCGTCGAAGGCCGGGTCATTGGCCACCCGCAGGAAGCCCTCGGCACGGGCCGCATCGTCGCCGGCGAAGTGGTTGTGGGTCAGGAAACACTGCGGATCGAACACCACCTGGACCCTGCCGTCGGGGTACAGACGGGCGACCAAGGCCTCGACTTCGGCCGGCACGGCGGGGTCGATGCGCGAGGCGGGGGCGACGACGCCGATCCTGACCGGTTTGACCATCTGCTCGCGGACCTGTCGGGCGGTTTGTCACCCTGCCCCCGACCGTATATTTCCCGGGGATGATTCAGGACAGACCCTACTTCTTCTGCGGGATTGGCGGCAGCGGCATGCTCCCCCTGGCCCTGATCGTCCAGGCGACCGGCGCGACCGTCGAAGGCTCCGACCGGGCCCTCGACCAGGGCCGCACGGCGCCCAAGTTCGAGTTCCTCCGCGCCCGGGGCATCCGGCTGTTCGCCCAGGACGGCAGCGGCGTCACCCGGCCCGAGCAGATCATCGTCGCCACCGCCGCCGTCGAGGACACCGTGCCCGACGTGATCGCCGCCCGCCGGGTCGGGGCGACGATGCTGTCGCGGGCCGAACTGCTCGCCGACCTGTTCAACGGCGCGCCGCAATCGGTCGGCGTCGCCGGCACCAGCGGCAAGTCGACGACCACCGCCATGATCGGCTGGATCCTGCACCGCACCGGCCGCGACCCGACGGTGATGAACGGCGCGGTGATGAAGAACTTCGTCACCGACGACACGCCCTTCGCCAGCGCCCTGGTCGGTCAGGGCGGGCTGTTCGTCAGCGAGGTCGACGAGAGCGACGGCTCGATCGCCCGCTACTGGCCGCAGGTGGCGGTGATCAACAACATCAGCGAAGACCACAAGACGATGGACGAGCTGCGGGTGCTGTTCCGCGACTACGCCCTGAAGGCCAGCACGGTGGTGCTGAACCTCGACAACGACGAGACGGCGCGACTGGCCGCCGAGCTGCCGCGCGAGCGTCAACTCGGCTGGAGCTTCGAGGACCCGTCGGCCGATCTGTATGCGGACGATATTGCGCCCGCTCCGGATTCGATCGGCTTCCGGCTGCACGAACAGGCCAGCGGCGAGACGGTCAGCGTGCGCCTCAAGGTCCCGGGCCGGCACAATGTCGCCAACGCCCTGGCCGCCCTCGGCGCCGTGCGGGCGCTGGACGTACCGCTGGCGGACGCCGTCGCGGCCATTGAGGCCTACGAGGGCGTCAAGCGGCGGCTGGAGGTCGTGGGGAGCAAGGGCGGCGTCACCGTCATCGACGACTTCGCCCACAACCCGGACAAGATCGCCGCCACGCTCGACACCCTGCACGCCTTCCCCGGACGGCTGCTGGTGATGTTCCAGCCGCACGGCTTCGGCCCTCTGCGGCTGATGCGCCGGGAGTTCGTGCGCGGCTTCCTGGACGGGCTGTCGGCGGACGACGTCTTGCTGATGCCCGAGCCGGTCTATTTCGGCGGCACCACCATCCGCGAGGTGACGAGCGAGGACATCGCCGCCGACGTGCGGGCCGGCGGCCGCACGGCCGAGGCGCTCGCCGATCGCCCGGCCTGCGGCGACCGGCTGGTCGAACTGGCGAAGCCCGGCGACCGCATCATCATCATGGGCGCCCGCGACGACACCCTGTCGGTCTTCGCCGCCGAGGTGCTGGAGCGACTGGCCGGCTGATCAGGGAGCCGCCGGCGCCGGCTCTTCCGGCGCGAGGCTGAACTGGATCGGAACCTTGACCCGCGCGCCGGCCACCGGCCGGCCTTCGGGAGTCCAGGGGTCGAGCTGCATGAAGCTCGCGGCGGCGACAGCCGAGGCGCCGAAGCCCATGTCGGTCGGCGCTTCGCGAGAGACCCGGCAGTCGGTCAGCTTGCCGTCCGCGGCCACCAGGCAATCGGCGACGCCGACGCCTTCCGTCACGCCCGCGTCAGCCGCCTTCGCCGGAAAGAGGGCGACGACCTTGTCGGGATTGATGCGCGCGATCCAGTCCGGCTTCTCGACCTTCTTCGCCTGCCCGGCCGGCGTGGCGGGATTGTAAAAGCGGAAGCTGACCGCGATGTCGGCGTCGCCGTAGCGTTTGAGGTCATCGGCCGTGGCCTTGAGCCGGAACTTGCCCACCAGACCGCGCGCCGCTTCGCCGAAGGGCGTCCCCTTCGGAGTCTGGCCGGCGATGGTGCAGTTGCGCAGGCCGGCGTCCGACCCGACCCGACAGCGCAGGACGGACGTCCCGACCGCCAGATCGCCGACCTCGGCCGGCCAGGCGGCGGCCATGTCCTCGAAGCTCGGCGCCTGGGCCCAGACCGCCTCGGTGACCACCATCCGGGCCGAGAACGTCGGCGCCCTCAGCTGGATCGGAATACGAATGGTGGCGCCGTCCACGGGCTTTCCATCGACCGTCTGCGGCTTCATGCGGAACAGCGCCTCGGCCATCTTCACCACGGCGGCGCCGAAGCCCATGCCGGCCGGAGATTCGCGATCGGCAATACAGTCCCTAAGCCTGCCCGTGGCCATGACCTGGCAGATGATCGTCACCGTGCCGCTGACGCTCATGTCGGTCGCTTCTTCGGGAAAGAAGCGGGTCATCTCCTCGGCGGACGGCTTTGCGGCCCAGTCGGGTTTCACGACCACCTGGGCCTGCGCCGATCCGGCCAGACCCGCGGCGACCCCCGCCGCCAACACCACACGCCTCATACGCTCACCCCCCACTCGCGCCACAGTGGCAGACCCGTCCGACGCTGAAAAGACGCCAAACGCGGGATGACCACCGCCCCCGACGCCACTATCCTCCCCCCATGACCGACGCCCCCGCCCTGCCCGACGTTCGCCCCCACACCCAGGACGGCCCGCCCGTGCGGCTCTATCTGGTCGACGGCTCGGGCTACATCTTCCGCGCCTACCACGCGCTGCCGCCGCTGACACGCAAGTCGGACGGCCTGCCGGTCGGGGCGGTGCAGGGTTTCTGCAACATGCTGTTCAAGCTGCTGCGGGACATGAAGGAGGACGCGCCGACCCACCTGGCGGTGATCTTCGACCACTCCGAGAAGACGTTCCGCAACGCCCTGTACGACCAGTACAAGGCCCATCGCCCGCCGGCGCCTGAGGATCTGGTGCCCCAGTTCCCGCTGGTGCGCGAGGCGACCCGGGCGTTCGGCGTGCCCAGCCTGCAGCTGCCCGGCTACGAGGCCGACGACATCATCGCTGCCTATGCGGACAAGGTCAGCGCCGCGGGCGGCGAGGTGGTGATCATCTCGTCCGACAAGGACCTGATGCAACTGGTCAACGACCGCGTCTCGATGCTCGACACCATGAAGAACGTGCTGATCGGTGCCGACCAGGTGTTCGAGAAGTTCGGCGTCACGCCCGACAAGGTGGTTGAGGTCCAGGCCCTGTGCGGCGACAGCGTCGACAACGTGCCCGGCGCGCCGGGCATCGGCGTCAAGACGGCCGCCCTGCTGATCAACGAGTACGGCGATCTGGAAACGCTGCTCAGCCGGGCGCACGAGATCAAGCAGGAGAAGCGCCGCGAGACGCTGATCAACTTCGCCGACCAGATCCGCCTGTCCCGTCAGCTGGTGCAGCTGGATCGCGACACGCCGCTGCCCGAGCCGCTCGAGGACCTGGTGGTGCGCGAGCCGGACGGCCCGACCCTGGCGGCCTTCCTTGAGCTGATGGAATTCCGCACCCTCGCCCGCCGGGTCGGAGACGCGGCGGCCGGCAACGGCATGCCCGCCGCGCCGATGCCGAAGATGGGCGCGCCCAGACCCGCTCCGGCCGGCGGCTACAGCGCCGGAGAGCGGGAGCCGGCCGCGCCGGTCGAGGCCGTGCAGATCGACACGACCCGGTACGTCTGTGTCCGCGATCTGGCGACGCTGGAGTCGTGGGTGAAGCGCGCGGCCGAGGCCGGAGTCGTCGCCTTCGACACCGAGACGGACGCGCTAGGCTCGGCCGTCGCCGGCCTGTGCGGCGTCTCCCTGGCCGTGGCGCCGGGCGAGGCCTGCTACATCCCGCTCGGCCACTGCGAGAAGGACGAGGGACTGTTCGGCGGCGAGAGCGGCGCGGACCTGACCCAGATCCCGCTCGACAAGGCGCTGGCCGCGCTGAAGCCGCTGCTCGAGGATCCGTCGGTCCTGAAGGTAGCGCAGAACGCCAAATACGATCTCGGTGTGCTCAGCCGGTATGGCATCAATGTCGCGCCGATCGACGACACCATGCTGATCAGCGCCTCTTTGGAGGCCGGCCTGCACGGACACGGCATGGACGAGCTCAGCGAGCTGTGGCTCGGCCACAAGCCGATCCCGTTCAAGCAGGTCTGCGGCGTCGGCAAGAGCGAGATCAGTTTCAAACATGTCGCCCTTGAGCCGGCCACGGCCTACGCGGCGGAGGACGCCGACGTCACGCTGCGGCTGTGGCAGATCCTGCGCCCCCGTCTGGCGCGCGAAGGTCTTCTGACCGTCTACGAGACCACCGAACGGCCGTTGCCGCCGGTGGTGGCGCAGATGGAGAACCACGGCATCAAGGTCGACCCGGACCTGCTGCGCGGCCTGAGCCACGAGTTCTCCATGCGCATGGTCGACCTCGAGGCCAAGGCCCACGAGCTGGCCGGCCGGCCGTTCAACCTGGGCAGCCCCAAGCAGATCGGCGACATCCTGTTCGGCGAGCTTGGTCTCGAGGGGGGCAAGAAGACCGCCACCGGCCAATGGGCCACCGATGTCGATGTGCTCGAGCGGCTGGCCGCCAGTCACGACCTGCCCCGCACCCTGCTCGACTGGCGCCAGCTGTCGAAGCTGAAGGGCACCTACACCGACAACCTGATCGCGGCGATCAACGAGAAGACCGGCCGGGTCCACACCTCCTACAGCCTGGCCGCGGCCAATACCGGGCGCCTCGCCTCGACCGACCCGAACCTGCAGAACATCCCGATCCGCACCGAGGAAGGCCGCAAGATCCGCAAGGCCTTCATCGCCGAACCGGGCAACCTGCTGATCAGCGCCGATTACAGCCAGATCGAGCTGCGCCTGCTGGCCCATGTCGGCGACATCCCCCAGCTCAAGCGGGCCTTCCGCGAAGGGCTGGACATCCACGCCATGACCGCGTCGGAGATGTTCAACACGCCGATCGAGGGCATGCCCTCGGACGTGCGTCGCCGCGCCAAGGCGATCAACTTCGGCATCGTCTACGGCATCAGCGCCTTCGGCCTGGCCAACCAGCTGGGCATCGACCAGTCCGAGGCCGGGGCCTACATCAAGACCTATTTCGAGCGCTTCCCCGGCATCCGCGAATACATGGACCGCATGCGCGCGGAGGTCCGCGAGAACGCCTACGTGACGACGATCTTCGGCCGTCGGATCAACATCCCGGACATCCGTGGCAAGGCCGTGGGCATGCGCCAGTTCGCCGAGCGCGCCGCGATCAACGCCCCGCTCCAGGGCGCTGCCGCCGACATCATCCGCCGGGCCATGGCGCGGATGCCCTCGGCCCTCAAGGACGCGGGCCTGTCATCGAGGATGCTGCTCCAGGTGCACGACGAACTGGTCTTCGAGACCTCCGTGACCGAGGCCGAAGAGACCATGCGCGTGGCCAAGGCGGTGATGGAAAAGGCCGCCCTGCCGGCGGTGGACCTCAGCGTGCCGCTGGTGGTGGAAGCGCGCGCCGCGAACAACTGGGACGAGGCGCACTAGGGGTCTCCTCCCCCAGAGTGGAGGAAGAGCTGACGCGTGACGCAGCCGCCCCCTTGGCATAACATCGCTCTTCGAGGCCGCGCCGACGGCTCGTCCGGGGGGACCACCACATGCTCAGCCGCGCGCCTTTAGCGCCCGTTCGGGACTGGTATTGCGACTCCGCCCACTGGGATCAGTTCACCCCGCGCGACGGGGACGTAGTCATCGCCACCGCGCCAAAGGTCGGCACGACCTGGACGCAGCAGATCGTCAATCTGCTGGTGTTCCAGAACCCCGAGCCCCAGCATCTCGGCTTCCTGTCGCCCTGGCTGGACTGCCGCTTCCAGATGCCGCTGCCCGTGGCGCTGCAGGTGCTGGAGGCCCAGCCCCACAGGCGGTTCGTCAAATCGCACCTGCCGATGAGCGCCCTGCCGATCTGGGACGAGGTCAAATACATCCACGTGGCCCGCGACGGGCGCGACGCCTGCATGTCCTATTTCAACCACGTCAGCGGTTATACGCCGTTCGCCTGGAGCAAGCTGGACGAGATCGGCGAGAGCGACCCGTTGCTGCCGGGCCCAAAGCCCCGGCCGCCCCGGACCGCCCGCGAGTTCTTCCACCACTGGATCGAGCAGGGCGGCACCCGCAAGGCCGAACTGATGGCCGACGCCTTCTTCGAGATCGAGCGGTCCTTCTGGGCCGAGCGGACCCGGCCCAACGTCCTGCTGCTTCACTACAACGACATGAAGGCCGACCTCGACGGCGAGATGCGGCGCATCGCCGCCTTCCTCGACATTCCGGTCGATGAGACCGTCTGGCCGGAACTCGTCGCCGCCGCCGACTTCAGCGCCATGCAGCGCGACGGCGGGACGCTCATGGCCGGCGTCGATGTCGCCTTTGAGGGCGGCCACAAGACCTTCCTCAACAAGGGCACAAATGGCCGGTGGCAGGGCGAGCTGACGGACGAGGACCTCGGCCTCTACCAGCGCCGGGTCGAGAGCGAACTGTCGCCGGGCCTGGCCGCCTGGCTCGAGAAGGGCCGGCGCATCGCGGGCGATCCGCGCGCCAGCGCCGACTGATCATGCTCGTCCGCGCGCCGATCGCGCCCGTGAAGGGCTACTACTGCGACAGCCGGCGCTGGGACGGCTATGTCCCGCGCGACGGCGACATCGTCATCGCCACCGCGCCCAAGGTCGGCACGACCTGGATGCAGCAGATCGTCAGCCTGCTGGTGTTCCAGTCGACGGACCCCAAGCCGCTGCAGTTCATCTCGCCGTGGCTGGACTGCTGTCTGCGCGATAATCTGGACCAGACACTGGCGCTGCTCGAGACGCAGACCCATCGCCGGTACATCAAGTCCCACCTGCCGCTCAGCGCCCTGCCGGTCTGGGACGAGGTGAAGTACATCCACGTCGCGCGGGACGGTCGCGACGCCTGCCTCTCCTACATGAACCACAACAACGCCTATACCGACGCGGCATGGGCCCGGCTGGACGCATCGGCGGAGGCAGATCCGAACCTGCCCGGCCCCGTGCCCCGGCCACCCCGTGACCCGCGGGGCTTCTTTCACCACTGGATCGCGCCGGGCGGCACGACCGCCGCCGAACAGATGGGCGACGGCTTCTTCGAGATCGAGCGGTCCTTCTGGGCCGAACGGACGCTGCCGAACCTGCTGCTCGTCCACTACGCCGACCTGAAGGCCGATCTCGACGGCGAGATGCGCAGGATCGCGGCCTTCCTCGGTATCGCCGTCGACGAGACCCTCTGGCCGACGCTGGTCGCGGCGGCCGGGTTCGAGGCCATGAAGAGCGCCGGCGCCGACCTGATGCCGGGCGCGGAACTGTCCTTCGAAGGCGGCCACCAGACCTTTCTCAACAAGGGAACCAACGGCCGCTGGCAGACCGACCTGACCGCCGCTGACCTGGCCCTCTACGAGGGCCGTGTGGCGACCGAACTTCCGCCCGACCTGGCCGCCTGGCTGGAGCATGGCCGCCGTGTCGCCGGGGATCCGCGCCCCGCGACGGGCTGACCGGAACCTCGCCGCCGCCTCCACGTTCGCTCAACAGGCCGTTGCCTGAAGGGCTGACGATGAAACAGGTGCTGTACTGGACGCTGGCGGTCCCGCTGACCGCGATCATGGCGCTGTTCCTGCTGCGCCTGATGCATGTCGCCTGATCTGACTGTCCCGCGTCGACCCGGCTGACGACGACAGCTTGCTCAGGCCGACCGGTCAAGGAGCCGCACAATGGCCGCGCTCGCGACCGGCTCATCCAGCATCGGCGCGTGTCCCACGGCCGGCACCTCGGCGAAGGCCATCTCGGGCGCCGCGGCCCGCATTCGGGCGGCAATGTCTAGACTGAGAATGTCTGAGGTCTCCCCCCGGATCAGCAAGGCCGGCCGGCCGACAGCTAGGGCTTTGAAGAAGGGCCACAGATCAGGCGCCGCCGTGGAGGAATCGGCTGCCCTGATCGGAAGGGCGATGTCAGGGTCGTAGTCGAGCTCGGGCCTTCCCCCGACCTGCCGGAACGTCCGCCGGGCCATGCGGTCCCAGTCGTCGTCGCCGTACTGAGGAAAGACCGAGGCGTTTCCAGCCTTCACGTAGGCGGCAGCGCCGGCCCAATCGTCGACCTGGGCCGGCAACCCGACATAGCCCCGGATGCGGTCGAGGCCCTCCTGAGCGATCTCCGGCCCGACGTCATTGAGCACCGCCGCCGCGATGGCGTTTGGCCGCAGGACAGCCAGGGTCATCATGATCAGCCCGCCCATGCTGGTGCCGATAAAGACAGCCCGGTCAATGGACTGGCTGTCCAGAAGAGCCAGCAGGTCGGCGGCGTATACCCCGGGACTGTAGGTCGCGGGGTCCGGCGCGCGATCCGAGCGTCCGCGACCCCGAACATCGACAGCGAGGACCCGCCGTCCAGTCTGGCTCACGATGGCGGGAGCCAGGGTCTCGAAATCCCGGGCGTTGCGCGTCAGACCATGGATGCAGATCACCGGCGAATGATCCGGCGCTCCCGGATAATCGAGCGCGTGCAGGGTCAGGCCATCGGCCGAACGCCAGTATAGATCGACGGGCTTTGTCATGGGTCCAGTCTGACCCGGCGGCTTCGCGCCTTCAACCCGGACGCCACCCGATCGGCCAGAACGCGCTACTGCGCAGGGCATCGGGGAAGGCCAGGCCGGCGCCGGAAGCAAGCCCGTGAACCGCAGAAAGACTCCTGGATGCCCTCAACCCCTGTTCAGTAAGGGATTGGTGGAGCCGAGGGGAGGCACCCTCTTCGGAACAAAAACAATCACTTACGGATTGTGGCACGCGACCTGTGTTACAGTCATGTGTAGCAGCCGCTGGTCGATCCCGCTATCTACTAATTGAAGCCGGGATTTTTGAGGCCAGCGGTGCCGTTCTCGTACTCAGGGTTTGGCGGACGCTGCCACAACGAAGCGCTAGGCTTCGCTGATATCCACGCTCAGAATGAGGCTTTCAGGGCATACAAGAACCTTGCCCTGCACACTTATGCCGGCCTCGGACAGTGCCAGAAGGGTTGGCTCGTAGAAGTAGCTATTTCGGCTTCTCGCGTTATCACTGGCCGCTGCAATCTCCTTCAAGACCAGCATGAGATGATCTTCGCGGTAGAAAAGAGTGTCGGTAACGTGCCCCCTCGGCTGATTGTTGTGGATGTCGTAGAGTGGATTATAATCGCCGTCTGAATAAAGAGATCGAATTCCTGAATTTAGTAGACACTCTAGCTCATAGTTTATTTTGATATGTTTCTTGTTCATTCTCATTCTTTGTAATATTGTTTCTCGGTTCCTTTGAACCCATTTTTTTTGCACTTCATAGATATTGATGAGTTGTGCGATGTATTGAAATATAGCTGGATTTACTAACCCCGTTGGGTCTCGACACCTCCTTACGATTCTCGCGCCGAACAGGAAGGTAGCGTTAGCGTATGGAGTTCTGCAGCCGTCGGCTTGCGCTCGATTGAGGCATCAGCAGTGCGTCATGTTCGCCAATGGCTTCCTCGATATCGGCCAGCACAGACTTGTCGGCAGCGGTGGCGTACTTCTCTCCAGCGAATTTCATATTGTCGCGGATCGCATCGGCGGCGATTTCCAGCCGGTTACGATCTATTTCAACGCCGTCTTTGGTGATGTTGGAGTTACGTTCCAACGCGGCTTTGATTTGAGGGAAGTTGCTTATTCCTTTGTGTGCCAGATGATGGCGATCCAGTCTCTGAATTGTCAGATCATAGACGGATAGCGGAATGGTCAGTCTCATAAATATCTCTTTTTACTACGTTTTTTTCAAGCAGAATGACGAGCATCGGGATTATTCCAATGCGCCAAACTTAGGTGATTTAAGGGGGAGCGTTCGAACAAAACTAACAGTAAAACATTCAGAAATGGGATGAATACAAATTAGTTAGAAGGAACATGAATAGAAATAGCACAAAAGTCGACCAGAGTCAAGGTAATTTCCTCCTGTTGCTTGCCGAAGGTCTTCCCTGTGGCTAATGGAGAGGTGGGTTTCGCTGCCAACGCCTTCGCCGGCCAAGGGATCAGAAATGTCTACGGATCGGTATGACTTGGGAGTGTCCTGTTCGGGGTGCGGAACAGCAGGGACGTTTCACTTCTCAGAGGCGGACGCACCCTTTGCGGGCGGCGCTTTCACGATTGACCATAGGCCAGAGGGCTTCACCGTAATCGGCAGCCCCCGCTTCTACAGCGACCTTCACGTTAAGTGTGCGGCCTGCGAGACGACAGTGCATGGGAAGTCAGAAAAGCGGCTCCCCATAGCTAGGCTCCGTAAGAAACGGACCCCTGAGAGCGATGGGGTGGCTGGTCAGAAGCTGGACCAAGAGTAATTTTGCTGAAGGGCTTCTGTAAGCCTCTGGGAAGCCTGCAGACGGCCGTTTGGACCGTTTCCGACGTCACCGCCCCACTGACAGCGAGTGGCGCCCAGCGGGCCTGTAGAGGGGAAATGGCTAGTGGTCCAATTTCCGGTATCGGGCGAGATGGGAGGGCTGCATTCGACCCAAATGCAACGTTGACGGCGCCACAGCATTAAGATCACCTCTGACTCCTAGCTGACGATCGCAATGCTGACCTCATAGCGGCCCAGTTGGCAACTTCGCGGAACCAATATGCCCCTTATTACAGAAGAGGACGGTTATGAATGCCCCAAGGCGACCAGCTGAAAAGCCGAATCCTCGGATAATTGCTCCGAAACAGGCAGTATCTGTATCGAAATCAACAGACCTTTATGGTCCGCTCGGAGCGATATGGACGGTTCCTCGATTTGAACCAAGGTCAGATTTGAAGTTAGGTTCTGAATACCTGAATTCATTGAAGGACGTAAAATTTCAAGTCATTTTGGTTGGCAGAACCCTTGGAGACAAATTCAAACTAGTCAAAACGGTTCGTCGCATCCGCCCTGATCTCGGATTCCAAGCGGCGAAAGACGCCGTTGATGACCTGCCTATGAAAGTCCTAGAAAACGTAAGCGCCGAACAAGCTCTCGCCGTTGTCAATACGCTCGGGTCGGCTGGAGGAGTCGCACATGCTCCCGGTTTAATTCCCGAATTCGAATCACCTAAAGCTCCTCCTCATTCATTCACTCAGCCCGATAGAAATCAAATAGAGTCTGACATAGCAATTTATAGTGTTGAGATTGTTCGGGCATACCAATTGGAATTACTTGGAAACGCCGACGGTCACTTGGAATATGTTCGCGCCAATATTAGAAGGGCATTGGGATGAGTTCGATTTTCAATCGCGCAAATCTCGCCGCGGGAGCAAAAGAGGTCGCCGACCATCTGTTTTTAATTGACCACGTCAAAGCACTTCAAATCGGCCAGAAGGAAATTTCAGACGCAGTAGCACTGCTCGGCCTCCAGATGAGAAAGCTCGAGGGAGAGATCGCGGTCCTAAAATCAGAAACAAAACTCGAAGCTCTCAGAGAAGCTACGGGTGTAGTTCACTCCGTTCAGAGCGCATTTAACCAACGAATTGAAGATCTAGCCGTGAAGGTCGGGGTAATTGAAGCGACATCTAAGAGCTTCAACAATAAGCCCATTTACGCCGGTGAGGCGGCTCGCATGATTGAACAACACAGCATCTCCGCAATTAGTGATTCCGATATTAAAAGCGGGGGATAGCAGAAGAATGGTACAATCTTCTCCTATTTCTACCGCAGCAAGGGGACGTCTGGTCCTCAACCTCAAAGGGTCCGCTAGCCACCCCTAGGAGATATTCGAGTTGTCTGCTCACTGGAGTGGGCGCGCTGCAAAACTACTACAAATCGGAACGCGTTTAGACCTTCTGGGGAGATCGGGGCCGGCATCAAGATTGCTGGGTTTCCACGTCACGTGCCGACGAGCATCCCGACGCAATTGCGCCTAGAGCCGCAAGGCTGCGATCAAGAGCGCAACTAAGATGCCAACGCCAGTTACCCACGGAATCCAGCGCCGAATCATGTCTCCGTGTGGGTCTTCCGGTGGCCTCATAGCTTCAAGAGGGTCCCGTTAGGCAGGGGACGTTGCAGGGCGCTAGCCTCACTCCATGGCCCCCGCATCCACACATCCCGCTCTTCATCTGTGGTCAGGATCACTGGCATGGCTTTGGGGTGGACCGCTCCCACTTCAGCATTGGGTTCTGTGGTCAGGAAGGCGAAAAGATCGCAAGTTTCCCAACCCGTTTTCATTTTGCGAACGCTGCCCCAATCCCGCGTCTCGATGCCGGCGAAGAACGTCAGCGGAAGATCCTCTGAGAGGGCGAACCAGACAGGCTTATATTTGCCGTCGGTGTAGCCGGGCTCGCTGAAAGCGTTGAAGGGCACAAGGCACCGGTTCTCAGGGCCCAACCAACGTGTCCAATGCCGTGAGGCGGTGTTGCGGACGTTAGTGGTCCCGTTGTCCGGCTCGTTCTTCAGCAACTCCTTGAAAGCCGCATCATCGATCTCCTTGCCCTTGGCTCTGAGCTTGTCAGCGCGGGTGCTTGCGGCCTTGAAGAGCGCCTGACTGGACGAGGGCATTCCCCACCTTGCCCGGACTAGCTCACGCTCTCCCTCAGCGCCGTTGCGAACGATCGGGGCCAGATAGTCGGGATAGATATCGCCGGGCTCTAGGTTGCCTACGTCGTCACTCATGGCACGGCTAGCGGCTACGAGTTCGGATCGGCCTGAGCGGGTGCGGTAGAGGTTGCACATGTCACAGAGGCTAGGCCGCCTGTTGATCGGCCGTCAAATCCAGACGCTGACCTGCTTCCTGTCGCACCGACTACATCTGAGACGGTGAGTTATGTCGTAGCGTACGGCTCGGGCACCGAAGACGCGTATGGCGGTTCTGGCTGTCCATTCTGCCTTGTGACCGCAGTTCCCACATTTGATTTTGAGGGTGTCCGACTGCTTCCCCAGCGTATTGCCGAGGTTCTGAAACATGCGGGCCATGACGCACTAGGACGTACGGCTTTGGCGTATTTCGGCAGCCATCCGACGGAGTTCAGCAACCTGCTGTCTAGCCACGTCAGGGCCGTCTTCGTGAAGGATGTAGCCTCGCTCCAGTCCAGCGGCTAACCGGTCGATGGCGTCCGGATCGATCACGTATCGATACTCTTCAACCTCCGAGCGGGCCAAGCGAACAGCACGCAGGGTTTCCGCCCTAGGCATGGTCATTTCTCCATGTTCCTAGTTTGTTCGCCCCATCCTCTACAAGTCAACACCGTCATCGCGCCTCCGCTGGGCGCCCCATTGCAGACAATGCACTTATAGCTAATCATGCTTACCGGGCGTATTTCGGGGGTTGTGACGTGGCTCCATTTGCATTGAGCGCGATAATCGTAACCGTGTCGGCCACCGCTCCGCCGGAGGCTGCATCAATCGCGGCTGAGCTACGGGAACTGAAGGCTCAACAGGCTGCACTTGCAGCAAAGATTGAAGCCTTGGAGGCCCGCGTCTCGGCTCCGACAAGCACTCCGACGGAAGGTGTAGCTCCACCACCGCCCATTCTTCGCCTGCCTACAGCCTCTGATTCACAGCCCTCGCCGCAGGCACTCCAAAGCGTAGGTGAAGGGTTCCGGGTCTTCGGCACAGCGCAAATGACCGCCTCGTTTTCGGCGGAAGAACCCGAATATTTTTCCGCTACCACCGACCAGTCGGCGTTTGGCGTCGAATACCGCGCAACAGCCGAAGGTGTGCCGGTCCGCGTCCTGTTTGAACTCACACCCCAGTTCGAACTCGAACTTCGACGCGCGTTTGTCGAAATCGGACCGGTTCGCATAGGGCGAGATTTCAGTGTGACGGTGAATGACGCCTTTGTGGGCGAGGGCGTTGCCGAGGTAAATTACACGGGCGGGGAGACGGCGAGTGGTTACCTCCAATCGATGGGCCTCATTCATACGCCGATGAACGCGGTGCAGTTTCGGACCGGCGGGTTCGTGTTTTCCTATGAGGTGCCAACTCGGAGAACGAGGGACTCGTTTCAGCCCTTTGTTGCGGCCACGCGGTACGATGGGAAGTCCGGCCCCTTGGACTGGAGCATAGGTGCCTTCGCCGACCGAATTTCGCTAAACGACTTCGGCATTGGTGGCTCGTTGGGCGGCAAACTGAAAATTGGACGCGATGACCTGCGGGCCTACGTCATTGGCGGATCAGGAACCGGAGACGTCTTCGGCTACTATGGAGAGGATTCACTTTCGAATCAGGGGGACCGAATCCCTCGTGTCGCCGGCAGCATTTCCTACCGTCACTGGTGGAACCAGAAGGTACGATCCAATGCGTACTATGGATTCAAGAGCTTGCTACCAAACTCCCAATATTTCGAACAAACCTATTGCTGCGTACCGGGGCGATCTATTTATCGTGTCGATAAGGAAGTCGATACTAGAGACCAAAGCATCGGAATGAATATTGTCGCTACATTCCGCCCGGGCTTGGAAGTCGGCGTTGAAGGTAGACGGGACCAATCCTACTTGCGTAGCTCTTACCGCTATACGCTTATTTCTGGCCCGGCCTATCCCGGAGTCCCGGCGATCCTGAACCAAAATTCCAGCAATGATCAAGGAACTGATCGCTACTTTGTTTTCATTCGCGCTCGGTATTAAGGACAGCCGGTTCTATTAAATTCGCGCTTTTCTCATCCGCCATGCATTGCTCCATTTGAGGAGTGGCGTTCCGATGAATTGCAGTGGGCATAGTTTCCCAAGGTTGACTTTGAAGGCGCCCGCTTGCGTACAGAAACATCAAAAATCTTGAGCAAATCGGTACGCGTTTAGACCTTCTGGGGACATCGGGGCCGGCACCAAGATTGCTGGTCTTCGGCCTTCGCATGTTTCTCGGGATGATCTCCCGTAACGAGCCAACTAGGGCTCGATTGTAACGAATGGTCGGCGGGGTCAAGTTTGCGTTCAGCTCGCCATGAACTCGCTTCCCGTGAAGTTTTTGGAGAAGCTAAGTCTGGAGCGTCATCCATGATCCGAGTTGCGTTCAAGCATGTTCAGCTAATCGTCGCTTCCTTTATCGCGGTGATTAGCTTTTTCGGCATACTTCACCTCGACGGGTGGCTCGCTGAATGGGCTAGGCACTTTGTCGAAGCATTTCGGCGGCTATCCCAATGGACGCTTCAATACGCATTTATCCCGGAAGATTATAGATCAGAGGTGATGTTCGCATTGATTGTTACTGGAATATATACGAGGGGTGTCTTTCTGGAGCACTATTATAGAGAAATTGGTCCTCTTTCACCATCGGGAATATTTTCAAATGTGCCTAATTTTACAAAACTATTTCAGCGCAAATGGTGGGCGGAAAACAAAAATAGTAGGATAGCTATCCTTATCAACGCTATTCCGGCAATTTTCGGCATCGCAATTTCTGCGTCATTATTCCCGGAAATAGTGAAATCATACCACATATTTGATGAAAGCACGGCGGTCATGGTCGCCTATGCGATGACGTCAATCATGATTATAGTTTTGACTCTGTTGATGGTATTAGCGGCCCCCATATCAACCGCGTATTCTACCGGGTGGGTCTTTCTGTTCTTGGTTTGGGGGCAGCTAGCGAGCGAACAACTGTGGCAGGCTCTCCCGATGCCTCAGTAGCCGCGTGCAGGGCGGGGTCACACAGTTGCCCAACATCTACCCTAAAGCACGGTAGACTGACGCCCTCCCGATCCCGAGGCGACGGGCAATCTCAGCGGGTCCAACTCCTTCGCCGTGGAGTTTGCGAACCTCATCGGATGGTACGCTAGGCTTTCGACCCGTGTACTTGCCCTCAGCCTTGGCCTTGGCGATCCCGTCCAACTGGCGCTCTCTGCGAATGTCAGTCTCAAACTCGGCGAAGCTGGCGAGGATATTAAGCATCAGCCGACCGTCGCTACGGGTTGTGTCGATGGCGCCCTGCTGAAGCGCTCTGAAGCCAACCTGCTTGGCACTGAGGCGGTCTACAATGCCCCTCAGATCGATCATGGAGCGGGCTAGCCGGTCCAACCTGGTCACTACCAACACGTCGCCATCACGGACGTAGTCGAGGGTCTGGGAGAGTTGTTCCCGTCCCTCGGTGGAGGAGCCGCTGCGCTTCTCTTCGAAGACCTTCTCACACCCAGCCGCTAGAAGTTGTTCCCGCTGAATGTCGAGTGATTGCCCGGCGGACGATACGCGAGCGTAACCGATAAGAGCCATGATTGCCTCAATAGGTTCTAGACCCTCAAGCAATACCGTCTCATTGCAATGACTGCAACTCTATTGAGACAACATTTGTGTCTCAGCCGGGTGACTCAGATGGGTATAGGCATTTGAGAACACCCGATTAAACCGTTAGTGGTTTTCGGGCGAAGGCCTACCCTAAGGAATCGCGGCGGTCTTAGTGACTGCGTCGGGAGGCGATATGATCGAGACACGGAAGGTCCTGAGCGTCTTCTTGGGCTCGCCCGGCGACCTAGAGGCTGAGCGACGCTACGCAAAGGACTGCGTAGACGAGTGGAATCAAGTGAACAGCGAGCGAGTTGGCTGGACCATCAATCTGATGGGCTGGGAAGACACGCTGCCACAAGCGGGCCGCCCACAAGCGGTGATCAACACCGACGTTGAGCGGTGCATGCTCTTTGTTGGAATGATGTGGGAGGCATGGGGAAGCCCCACCGGCAACGGTTACACGTCGGGATTTCACGAGGAATTCGAGCTTTCAACCTCTTTGTTCGAGAAGCGCGGGCAACCACGGATCGCGCTGTTCTTTAAATCATTTGGAACACCGAAGGACCCCGGCGAGCAGCTAAAACGGGTTATCGAATTCAAAAAATCAATAATAGAAGGAAGGAAGATTCTATTTAAGGAGTTGCCGTCTGACGAGATTCCATGGAGAGACGGATTTCGAAAAGCCATCCACAAGCTGCTATTCGATTATATCTCAGAAATAGACAAGAATGAAGGAAGCGAAGATTCTAATTCCTCTCGGCTTCCCGTCGGGAGCGGAGATACTATTCAATCTGATGACGAGTGCCCGAACGATCCTAGTGATCCTCTCAGCCTAATTAGAAGCCTAACTAATTCTCTAAGCGCATTTCAAAATGAGGAAGAAGTTTCTACAGCACAGGTCGCTCAGATTCGGTTGGCGGCCATGTGTTGGCATCGCCATGGACTTTCCGAAACATATCTAGGTACTCACGATGCAAATTTGATATACATATCTAAGTCCACGCTTATTCTATCCGACCGAGAAGTATTTGGTCTCGTCAATTCCGGACTATTCAACTTTGGCTCTCATACAGCGCCGCTATGGGGCTGGCTGAAGACTGTTGATGAAGACTACGAATATATACGGTCATTGGCATTCCTAGAATTAGACGACACGCTAAGTATCGCCGCCTATTCTGTATTGACCGCTGCATCCATCCCACTTTCAGATATGGAGCAGAACTTCCGAGATAGCTTTCCAAGCATGAAACCGGCATTGAAGAATGCGGCACTGAACTATCTTGCAAGAGTCGGTGGCGAAACAATGCTAGACGTCGTCCTGACAGAGTTCAGGAGTACAGACCACTCTACCCTTAACAGCGCCACCTTGGCCGCTTTGGAAATTCTTTCGCGTCGATCCTTTATCGAGCCGCTCAAATTCATTGTGGAGGAGAATATCTCCATACCGTCAGGCCGAAATCCGGATGAATTTCTGGCCGCGATGCTGTTGCTTGATGAGGCGCTCTTGAACAAGGCGCTTGTCCACCGCGACTCGCGCGTAAGAGCGGCTGCGGTAAGGGGGATGATCGTCAAGAAGCGCCTCGATGACGAAGCGGTGCGAGAGCTTCGAAACGATCCGTCCCCCTTGGTGCGAAAAGAGGCAGTGTTATTTGCGCTCGATAACGGCGAGGAGATTGGTGTGGACGATGTTCGAAAAATTATCGTCCGGCCACGCAAGAATTATCTCACTTTCGGAACCTCTAATGAGGGCGACGATGAGTTCGCGGAAATCAGGAACCATCAACTATCATCTGCCTCAGACGAGACTCTGCTAGCAGCCGCCAGAGAACTCTATTCGCCGTCCGATTTCGCCTACCAAGAACTTCTATCGCGGCGCTGGAAATCTCGCGCCAACCAAGCACGGGCCGACGTGCGAGATAAATTCAAGACGCACTTTGAAGCGATCAAAGAAGTTTATCGCAAGAAATTCGGTGATGAACTCGCGACACAATTATTGGATGGCTTTGATAAGTCAATACAACGCTATCGTGCAAAGGAAATGGCGAGAGCGGCGTTTAACGTTATTTCTCATCGGGGAGACTCAAGCGATCTCCCGATGCTGCGGAATGCGTTGAAGGAAGACGATCTCGAGATCGACGAAATTGATCTAAAGTTTTTGTCCAAGTATGGAGAGTGGGTAGATATCGAAATTGTAGCAAACAGAAATTATCGAGGCCAGCTAGGACTGTTTACAGGTCGATCCGATTTGCGAAGGGTTTTGGGAGAGACAATATACAAGATCGGAAAATCGAGATTTGAAGAATTGCTGTTATTGCCAATTAATGCGGAAATATTGGCGCAGGTAATTGTATGCTCAGATAAGGCTGCATTTTCTCGACTAAGTGACAGTGCTATTATTTCGCTCTTCAACAGCAAGGATGATAGTTTAAGGAGCTTTGCTGCGGTAAAGGCAATAGGGTGCCTCACGAAGCGTCGAATTGGCGAATTGTATAATACATATGTATCGCAGAGTGCGTATTTTTATAATGTAATACATTGGCTTGATTTCGGAATTAGCGCGACCAAGACATTTGTCGAGGCAGCCGTCACTTGGGAGATGCGCCTGAAGGCGTAGCTGGCGAAGCGGTTGAGCCCGTTGAAAAGCCTAAGCAGGAACCGCCACCTTCCGCGTTCTCTCACGAGCTTGGCTGCCTGCTATTGGCGGCTTTGGTCGTCCGCACACACATGGCTAGAGCAACAAGTGTCAGGCTTCGAAAGCGTCTGGGCTCAGGTGTGCCAATAGCGGTTTAGCCATTTAGGGTTAGTTTTAGGGTTGTCGTGGGCGCACGATGAGAAGCTGTTGTTGTTAAACAGCTTTCCAATCGGCGATGGCGGAGAGGGTGGCTATCGCGCTGAGGGTATGGAGGGCAGGCCCGGGAAGCGAACCCGTCCGATCCACTCATGGGCAGCTTTACGCGAGAAGCCTGACCCGTAGCCATCAGCAACATCCTTGGCTTCGTGTCCCATGATTTGACGCTGTAAGCCCTCAGGCATCCCACATTCGCGAGCGGCATCCTTGAAGGTGTGGCGGAACGAGTGGAAATCCACCCGCTCATCAGAGATACCGCGACCTTTCCTTCGATATTCGGAAAACCATGATCCCCACCGGTGAGCGCGCTTGCCATTGGCGTGGGCCGTCAGTTGGGGAAACAACTGGCTATGACCCTCACGGCTGATAGCTTCTGCGTATCGGATAAGCCCAAGGTGGATCAGCTCGGGGTGAACAGGGGTGCGCCTTTCACTGGCGGCGTTCTTCAACCGGCGTTTGTTGTTTTCGACCGGTCGGAATCGGAAAAACCAAGCCCGGGAGGGCGGTGGACCGCCATCAATCTCAAGCTCCAGTAGATCGTCCGTGGCGAGGCCGGCGATTTCCTCTAGGCGAGCGCCAGTATACAGGGCGATCAGGGGCAGCCAGAATGACGCTTCACCGCGTCCCCGAGCGGGTCTGTCGCCATTTTGATGGATTGGGCCACCAAACAACTTGCTTAGCGAAAGGTCATCATAGGGGACGCGAGCGACCTTTTTCGACTTCGGAAGCTTGATGCCGTCTGCCGCTCGCACCGGTATTAGGTCGTTGTCGCAGCCGTAGTTGACGAGCGTTTTCACCCTCGACAGCAACGTCCGCATGTTTTCCAGTGACTGCCCTTCGCCGATGAGATGGTCCTTGAAGGCCAAGAAATTGGCCTTACTTGTATCCGCCGGTCTTAGGTTCGGGTTGGCCTTCAGGAACATCTTCAACGCTGAAAGATGGGCGCGGCGGGTCTTCTCAATTGGCTTCCGTTCAGAGGCCCACCGCTCTGCAAGCACATCCCATGAGAGGTCGTTGCGACGGTTCTGGGCCTTCTCCACTTGTGCCTTCTGGTTCGGGATGCGCCCCCGCCTTTGAAGTTCTGCATCCAAACTTTCGCTAAGGTCCAACATCGTATGAATGATGTTCGGTGGACGCGCAGAACCGCCCCGCAGGCGCTGCAACCCCGACGTAGCTTCTGGCTCAATCTGTTGTGATGTTGGGGGAGTGGCTAACGCCGCGCGCTTTGCATCAAACTCTTTCTCAAGCGCGTAGGTCTCATCGACCAGCCGCCGCTTGGCCTCGGCGCGATTCTTGGTCCCCAGACTCTTTGTGATCTCGGCCTTGCCGTAAACGTCCAAAAGCTCTTTGGGCACCCGACGGCGAAGCCAATATGTGCTGCCGCGTTTTTGCAAGCCGATGGGCATCGGATCGTCCCCGTGTGTATCGAACACACGTGCCACCACCGCCCCTATCCTCCTGAAATCGCCTGGTTTCCTGCCAGCGCGCCGTTTTAGACGGGACTGGTGGAGCCGAGGGGAATCGAACCCCTGACCTCCTCATTGCGAACGAGGCGCTCTACCATCTGAGCTACGGCCCCCTCCCAGGACGAGGGAAGCGGCGCACATATGGCCGGGTCGCCTTGCCTGTCAAGGCTGCCGCCCGAACATCGGCTTCGCCGCGCCTTGCCGGGATTCGGGGCGGCGGATAGAAGCAGGCTCAAAGTCCACCGGAACCCGCTTCATGGCCCCCATCGCCAACTTCCTCTACTTCATCGTGGACGGCCTGCTCGGCCTGCTGATCCTGGCCCTGGTGATCTCCGCGATCCTGTCCTGGCTGGTGGCCTTTGACGTGGTCAACCTGCGCAACAACGTCGTGCGGCAGATCTACTACGTGCTCGAGCGGATCACCGAGCCGCTGCTGGCGCCGATCCGCCGTTTCGTGCCGTCGCTTGGCGGCGTGGATCTGAGCTTCATCATCCTGTTCCTGGTCATCCAGGGCGCGCGCAACTTTCTGCTGCCGCCGCTGTTCAGCGCTCTGGCCGGCCTCGGCTAGGCCATGCGCCTGGCGGTCCGGTTGACGCCGCGGGGCGGTCGGGACGCCATCGAGGGCTGGGCCAGCGGCCCAGACGGCAGGCCGTATCTGAAGGCCCGCGTTTCGGCGCCGCCGGTCGAGGGCGAGGCCAACGCCGCCCTGACCGTGCTGCTGGCGAAGACGCTGGGCGTGAGCAAGTCGTCCGTCCGTATCGCCACCGGCCAGACGGGCCGACTGAAGTCAGTCGAGCTGGACGGCGTCACCGAAACCGATCTGGCCGCGATCTTCGGCCCCGCACCCGGAGTCTGACCCCATGGCCGGCAGCCAGGACTTCAACGCCGATCCCCGCAACGCCACGGCCCGCATCTGGCTCAACGGCGACCTCGTCACCCGCGACCAGGCCAGGGTCTCGGTGTTTGACGCCGGGTTCGTGGTCGGGGACGGGGTCTGGGAGGGGCTGCGGCTGCACAGGGGGCGGCTGATGTTCCTCGACGCCCACCTTGACCGGCTCTACGCCGGGGCGGCGGCGATCAACCTCGACATCGGCCGCTCGCGCCTGGCGATGATCGACGCCCTCGACGAGCTGCTCGAAGCCAACGGCATGGAGGATGGCGTCCATCTGCGCCTTATGGTCACCCGGGGGGAAAAGACCGGCGCCAACCAGGACCCGCGCAATGCGCTGGGCAAGCCGACCATCGTCATCCTCGCCGAGTGGAAGGTCCCGAGCCCGGCCATCGTCACCCGCGGCCTGTCGCTGTTCACCAGCTCGATCCTCTGCACCCCGGCCCACATGTTCGACATGCGGCTGAACTCGCACAGCCGCCTGAACCTGATCCTGGCGCTCAACGAGGCGATCGCCGCCGGCGCCGACGAAGCGCTGATGCTCGACCCCGCCGGGTTCGTGTCCAGCTGCAACGCGACCAACTTCTTCTGGGTGAAGGATGGCGAGGTCCGCACCTCGACGGGCGAATTCTGTTTCAACGGCGTGACACGGGCCAACGTGATCCGGCTTTGCCGCGACAACGGCATTCCGGTCCGGCTGGACAACTTCCCGGTCGAGGACGCTCGCGGCGCCGACGAGGCCTTCGTCACCGGCACCTTCGGCGGGCTGACGCCGGTGCGCGAGATCGACGGCCGTCATCTGCCGGTGGCGCTGCCCGGGCCGCTGACAGTGCGGCTGCGCGGCCTGTACGACGCGCTCAAGGACGCCGAGGCGGCCCGGTGACTGTCCGCATCGCCATGTGGTCGGGCCCGCGCAACATCTCCACGGCGATGATGCGGGCGTTCGAGAACCGGCCCGACACGGCCGTCAGCGACGAGCCCTTCTATGCCGCGTATCTGGCGGCGACAGGACTCGACCACCCGATGCGCGAAGAGGTGCTGGCCAGCCAGCCGACCGACTGGCGCGCGGTCGCCGGGGCCATGGCCGGCGACGCGCCGGGCGGCGCGCGGGTCTGGTACCAGAAGCACATGACCCACCACATGCTGCCGGACTTCGGGCTGGACTGGACGGGCGCCTGCCGCAGCGCCTTTCTGATCCGCGCGCCCGAGGCGGTGCTGGCCAGCTACACGGTCAAGCGCGAGCAGGTGACGCTGGCCGACATCGGCTTCGAGCGGCAGCGCGAGCTGTTCGAGCGGGAGGCCGACCGGCTGGGCGCGCCACCGCCGGTGATCGAGGGCCGCGACGTGCTGGCCGACCCGCGGGGGACGCTTGGCAAGCTCTGCGGAGCGCTCGGCATCGCCTTCGACGCGGCCATGCTGGCCTGGCCGGCGGGACGACGTGACAGCGACGGCGTCTGGGCGCCGGCCTGGTACGATGCGGTCGAAGCCTCCACGGGCTTCGGCCCGCCGCGCGCTGAAGCGGGACCCGACAACCTCAACGACGACCTGCGGCGCATCGCCGACGCGGCCCGGCCGCACTACGAACGGCTGGCGGCCTTCCGGCTGTAACATTCGCTCGCCATCTGTGCTCGCGCCGACCTATCGAACGTCACAATCGGCGGCTAGGGTGCCTGTCCATGGATCAGACGCCGAGCCACTATCCGACCGACGGCGCCAAATGGGCCGACCTGATCGTGCATATCGCCGGTCTGGCGCTGGCGCTGTTCGGCGGCGGCACGCTGCTTGGCCTGGCGGTGGCGCATGGCGGCGGGGGCAAGATCGCGTCGGTCGTGATCTACGCCCTCGGCATGGCGGTCATGCTCGGCTGCTCGCTGGCCTACAACTTCGGCAAGGCGCCGTGGCAGCCGTTGCTGCGACGGCTCGATCATGCCGGCATCTTCCTGATGATCGCGGGCAGCTACACGCCCTTCACGACCCAGAGCCTGACCGGCGCCTGGGCCATCGGCATGACCACGGCGGTCTGGACGCTGGCGCTGCTGGGCGTGGCCGGGAAGCTGTTCCTGCCCGGTCTCGGCAAGGGTTTCTGGGTGGCCCTGTACCTCGCGCTGGGCTGGGCCGTGGTGGTCGCCATCAAGCCGATGACCGCCGGTCTGTCGTGGGTGGCGCTGCTGCTGCTGGGCATCGGCGGCCTGCTCTATTCGACCGGCGTCATCTTCTACCTGATGAAGCGCTTCAGGTTCCGCCGCGCGGTCTGGCACGGCCATGTAGTCGCGGCGGCGGCGGTACAGTACGTCGCCGTCCTGGTCGGCGTGGTGCTGGCCGGGGCCCACTGAAAGACCTGAGATAGATCAGGGCGCTGCTCGCTATCCGTGCTAGGGAGAAAATGTCTGTGGCAGACGGGCGAGCCCGATCCATGGACCTCACACCGACATCGACCCTGGGATTGGCGCGCAACATGCCCGCCCGCCCGGGTCGAGGACACCACAGTGACAAACCCAACGATCCGGGCCGAGACCGCGACATCGCTCGCGCGCGCGTTGCTGGAAACATCTCACCTGCCGTTGTTGCTGTTCGATGGTGACCTGCGCGTCGTGTCCGCGACCCGGTCATTCTTCACGGCTTTTGACCTGAGGGCGGTTGAAGTCGAGCGCCGGCTGCTGGCCGACATCGGCGTCGGCGAATGGGACATTCCCCAGGTTCGCCTGTTGCTCGAAAACGCCCTGATGGGTGGTCCGGCGCTCGGCGACTACGAAACGGATCTCGTCCGTGAGGGCGTGCCGCCCCGGCGCCTGGTCGTCGACGCCCAGAACATTGTCTACGACGACAAGCTCAACGCGCGCGTCCTGCTGACGGTCAACGATGTCACCGAGGCCCGGCGCGCCGAACAGCTCAACGTCAAGCTGCTGCTGGAAAAGGACGCCCTGCTCCATGAACGGGACATCCTGCTGCAGGAGCTGCAGCATCGGGTCGCCAACAGCCTGCAGATCATCGCCAGCGTGCTGCTGCTCAAGGCCCGGACGGTGACTTCGGAAGAGACGCGACTGCACCTGCGCGACGCCCACGACCGGGTGATGTCCGTGGCGGCCGTGCAGCAGCTGCTTCAGACCACGCTCGGCGATGTCGAGGTCGGCCCCTATCTGACAAAGCTCTGCAACAGCCTCGCCACGTCGATGATCCGGAGCGACCGGCTCCTGTCCCTCAAGGTCGAGGCCGATACCGCTACGGTCACCTCGCAGGAGGCGGTCAGCCTGGGACTGATCGTGACCGAACTGGTGATCAACGCCCTGAAACACGCTTTTCCCGGCGAACGCGGCGGCGACGTCGTGGTGGCCTACCGGGCCGACACGGGGGGGTGGACCCTGTCGGTCGAGGACAACGGCGTCGGTCGCAAGGTCACGCGGACGAAAACCAAGGGCGGGCTTGGCACGGTGATCGTCGACTCGCTGGCCAAGCAGCTGGGCGCGACGGTCCTGTTCAGCGACCTGAAGCCGGGCCTGAGGGTCTCGGTGAAGGGTAATCCTCGGCCGTCAGCCTAGATCTTCCCCTCACCGCGCTGGCCTGTCCTGCGCCGGCCCCGACAGGCGGGACCGGCGGACCGACGGCGTTGATCAGGGGCAGAGGCGTGCGGCGACCAGGGCTCCCGGCGAACCTTCACTCAGGGCCTCGACGGAGCCCGGCGTGTTCCAGCTGCTGATCACCTCGCCGGTCGGCGAAACCTTTGTCCCGCCGATGTCGACATAGGTGTGGGCCGCGCAGTTGATGTTCACCGTCTCGGTACCGCCGACGGTGGTCTGCGAACCAGAGGTTTGCGGCGGATCGTACTGGACCTTCAGGGTCACTACGACGTTGCCCCCGGTGCGCTGAACCGAAGCCGCGTCCCAGGTCCAGGTCTGGCCGCCACTGGACGCGAGCGGTTGCCAGTCCGCGGCCTGGGCCGACAGCGGCAGGGCCGACAGGGACAGCGTGGCGAGCACGCCAAGGGTCACGAACTTCATGGAATCTCCTCCAGACTGATGGTCGGAACGGAGTTTAGCGAACCCGGCCCGGCGCGCACCGCCGGGCCTCCCCGATCAGTGGATTTCGGGGTCCGGCGGGCGGCGGGAGCTCAGCCGACCTTTTTCAGCTCGGCTTCGATGGTCAGGGTGATGTCGTCGCCGACAGCCGGCACATAGGCCGAAACGCCGAATTCCGAGCGCTTGATCACCGCCTTGCCGTCGAAGCCCAGGGAATAGGTCTTGTCGAGCGGGTTGACGCCGGCCTGGTTGAAGGTCGCCTCGACCACCACCGGTTTGGTCACGCCATGCAGCGTCAGGTCGCCGGTGATCGCGGCTGTCCGGTCACCGGTCAGCTTGATGCCCGTGGCGTGGAATGTCGCGGTCGGAAACGTCGCAACGTCGAGGAAGTCGGCCGACTTCAGGTGGGCGTCGAGCGCGGGGTTCAGCGTCCCCAGCGAGGTCGTGTCGACGGTCACGTCCAGCGCCGCCTTCGTCGCCTGTTTCGGGTCAACGGTCAGGCTGCCGCCGACCTTGCCGAACTGGCCGGTGTAGGTCGAGAAGCCGAGGTGGGTGGTCGACCAGGTGATCTTGGTGTGACCGGGATCGAACTTGTAGGTCCCGGCCTGGACTTCGGCGGGAACGTTGGTGAACGGCCCGCGGGCCTCCACGGCGAAAGGCGTTACGGCCAGGGCGACGACGACGCCGGCGGCGGCGAACAGGGCGGGACGGGTCATTGGAAGCTCCACTTCGGAAACGGGCGACAGAGATGCCCCTTCGCGACCATAATCGCAACTGACACAGTTACGATAAATCCTGCGACCCTGGAGAGGCTTTCTCAAAGCGTCGGGCTGAGGCGGGAGTTCCAGCAAAACCCTGCCGGACTTGGGAATGGTGCCGCTTAGGTGACTCGAACACCTGACCTACGCATTACGAATGCGTTGCTCTACCAGCTGAGCTAAAGCGGCCCTGAAGGCGGTGACCCGCCAGAAGGAGCGCCTATTTAGCGGCGCGAGTCGAGCTTGCCAAGCGCCGGCGACGCGGCGACGGCGAAGGCGGCGGCGGATCACCCTGCGGCGGGCGGGCGTTGTCCGGCACGCCGGGGTCGTCGGGGATCGGCATCATCGCCGCGCCGGACTCGGCGGCGGCCAGGAAGGGCGTCGATTCGACGTAGGCGGCGGGCAGGTTGGGCAGGTCGCTGATGGTCCGTTCCTGGCGCTCGAGGCGCGGATGGATCAGGTCGCCGGTCTCGCCATAGACGGCGACCAGGCGCGTCCAGTCCTCGGGCCGGTAGGCGAACGCGCGGCCTTCCGGATCGAGATCGGACCAGTCGGGCTCCTGTGGCGCGGCCGCGCCTCGCGCGACCCAGGCGCGGGCTTCGTCCATGGCGCCGGCGGCGTTGGCGGCGCGGGCCTGCAGCCCGGCGAGGCGTTGGGTCACCGGTTCGGCCGCCAGCGCGCGAGCCGCCTCACGAGCGACGCTGACCTCGCCGCCGATCAGCGCCTGTTCGACCCTGAGAATGCGGCTCTCGCGCGCATCGGCGTTGAGCGCGGCCAGGCCGGCCAGCCGCTTGGCGCGCTCGCGCGGCGTCTCGTTGGTTCGCAGATCACGGTAGGCGAGCCAGAGCGCGGGGTGGGGCTGACCCTTCCAGGCGCTCTCGATCATGCCGGCGGCCCGGCTGGCCTTGCCGTCGGCGGCCAGCAGGCGGGCGGCCATGACCACGCCGGGGGCGAAGTCCGGCTTCAGCTTGACGGCCTGCAGCGCGAATTCGAGCGCCTGGGCGCGCATCCGTTCGGAGGGATGGTTTTCGGAACTGGCGGCGGACGCGGCCAGCAGGGCGGCGCGCGTGCGGTCGGCGACCAGCGGCGACACGACCTTGCGCTCCTGCGCGCCCTGCACGAGGTCCAGCGCGGCGGCCCAGTCGCCCGCCTCGAGCCGGGAGTCGACCAGCGCCCGCCACGCCCAGCGGGCGGTCTTGGCGAGACCGTAGGCGCTCTGGGCATGGCGCAGCGCCGCGACCTTGTCGCCCTCGGCCAGCGCCGTCTGCATCAGGCCTTTCAGCCCGGCCAGCCGCATGTCGGGGAAACCCAGCATGGCGGAGTAGGCGGCCTTGGCGGCCGGGATGTCGCCGGCGGCCTCGGCGGCCTGGGCGGCCAGCACCCGGACGAGAGCCGGCGCGTCGTCGGCGAGATCGGCGGCCTTCTGGGCCAGGCGGCGGGCCTCGGATCCATCACCGGCGGCGGCGGCCAGAAAGCCGCGCGCCAGGGCCTCACCGCCCTGTTTGCGACGGGCCTCCGCGCGGGCGCGGGCCGAACGCTGCGGCGCCTCCAGCAGCCATTTGAGGAAGGTCCAGAAGATCGTCGCTAGCAGCGAGGTCAGCAACACCATCAGCGCGGCGGCGGCGGCCGTCATGTCCACCCGCCAGCCGCGCCAGACAAGGCTGGCGACTCCGGCGTCGCCGCCGAGCGCGAGGGTCGCGACGGCGAGTGAGGCGATGACGAAAAGGACGAGCGCCGTGCGGATCATGGCTGGGCCCGCGAGACGGCCATGAGGTCGGACAGGGCGAGCGCCCTGATCGCGGCGACCTGGCGATCGACCGCAATGCGCTGCAGGGCGCGGCTGCGCCACGGCGCGATAGCGTCGGCGGCCTTGGGCGGCAGACCGCGCAGAATTTTCAAGGCTCCCTCCATGTCGCCCTGGGCCACGGCGTCGCCGGCGCGCGCCAGGACGGCGTCGGGACCCTCGCCGCCGGCGCTGACGCGGCGGATGGTGACGATGGCCGACAGGGCGTGCGCCGCCCGGGCGAAGAACCCGGCGCGATCGCCCGGATCGCGCGCGGCGACGGCGGCCCGGGCGGCCACCGAGTCAAACTCGGCGGCCAGCGCCGCGCGACTGGGCACGCCGTTCTCGGCGTAGGGCCGAAGGCTACGCACTTCCGCCGACAGCGGAAGAACCCGTTCGAGAGCCGTCAGTTCGGCTTCAAAGGATCCGGAGCTCTGGGTCGCTTCCGCCAGAGAGGCGGCGGCCAGCGCCGCGGCGGCGGCGTTCACGGTGCGGGTCTGGCTCGCTTCGAGGGCCTCGACCCGCGACTGCAGGGCGGAGAACTCGGCGGACGGCGCGGACGGCGCGGCAACGGGCCCGCCATCGATCTGGCGCGGCGAAGTCTGCGGGTTGAGGTCGGGAAGCTCGGCGATCGCCGAGGGCGTCGTTGTCGCGGGCGCGGGATTGCCCCAGATGCGCGGCGCGAAACGGGTCACGGCGGCGCCGGCGACAACGCTCAGCACACACAGCGCGATCACCGCCCAGAAGGCGACGCCGAAGCTGCGGGGACGGCCGTAGGCCGCCGGGTTGGTCGGCGGGGTGATCTCGCTGGGGTCGGGCGCGACGGTCATCAGCTCTTCAAACGCCTCTTTGCGGGCCTGGGGGCGATCCCGGACGCGTCGCCCCTTCCTACCAGATTAAGCAGCGCCGCCTCGATGGGAAACGGGGCGCGGACAACTTCTCGCACTTTCACGCGCGAGAGCGGCTTCGCGACGGCCGCCGACAGGCACAGAAGACGCAGATTCGGCAGGTCCCGGCCGCGCAACGCCCTCGCCAGCGCCTTTGCGGCCTTGGGCGAATGGACCAGCGCCACATCAACATCCTGCAACGCCGCGAGCAGATCATCCGTCGGCGACATGTCGACCGAATCGTAGAGCGGCAGGGTCCTGGCTTCGAGTCCCTCGGCGATCAGCCCGCCGACGAGATCCCCCGCCGGCTCGGCCGCGCCGGGATGCAGCACCACGCCACGCAGTTCTGCCTTGCGGGCGGCGATTCGCCCGGCCAGGGCGTTGACGTCGCCCTCGGCGGACAGAACGGCCTTGAACCCCGCGGCCTTGGCCGCCGCCGTGGTCCCCGCGCCCACGGCGAAAACCCGGATGTCCCGGCGGGGCTCGAGCGCCGCGAAGGCGCGGACGCCGTTGGCGCTGGTAAAGGCGAGCGCCGCCACGCCCGCCAGGTCGATATGGACGTCGGCGAGCGGCTCGATGCGCAAGAGCGGCGCGACCAACGGCTGGTGGCCCATCGCCGCGACGCGCTCGGCAGTCGCGGCCGCGCCGGGTTCAGCGCGGGTGATCCAGACGGTCAGCGGCTTGGAAACCATGCTCCACCCTGCAGCCGGCGCGGTCGGCGATCAATACTTCAGGAGGATGTCCGAGCCGCCCTCGACGCGAACCGCGTCTCCCAGACGCAGGCCCAGCTCGCGAGCATCGCTTTCCGCGTCGGCGCCGAGATCGATGGCGTCTTCCCGACGATAGCGGCGAGCCCCGTCGGGAGTCAGCGCCTCGACGATCAGGGTCAGGCGCCGGCCTTCGAGACGCGCATGGGCGCCGACGGCCGTCCGGCAGGAGCCCTCAAGCGCCACAAGCGCGCCGCGCTCGGCGGCCACGGTCAGGGTCGTCGTCTGGCAACGCATCGCCGCGACCCAGGGCGCATCGGCGTCCTCGGCGCGCGTCTGGATGGCCAGCGCCCCCTGACCCGGCGCCGGCGGCGCGGCGCCGGGATCGAGAAAGCCCTTCGGCACATGGCCGAGGCCGAGACGGTTCAGGCCCGAGGCGGCCAGCAGGATCGCATCGGCCTCACCGGCCGCGAGCCGGGCCAGACGGGTGTCGACGTTGCCGCGCAGCATGAACATCTTCAGGTCGGGCCGCAGGTGCAATGCCTGGGCCTGCCGACGAAGACTCGCCGTGCCGAGCGTCGCGCCTCGCGGCAGGTCGGCGATCGAGCCATAGTGGGTCGAGACGAAGGCGTCGCGCGGGTCCTCGCGCTCCGGGATCGCGGCGATCACCAGTCCGGGCGGGTTCTCGGCCGGCACATCCTTCATCGAGTGGATCGCGGCGTCGATGCGGCCATCGAGCAGGGCTTCCTCGATTTCCTTGGTGAACAGCGCCTTGCCGCCGATCTCCAGCAGGCGGCGGTCCTGGATGCGGTCGCCGGTGGTGGTGATCACCACCAGCGGAGCCGCCTCTTCGGCGCGATCGGCGACACCCATCGCGGCGGCGATGCGGTCGCGCATCATGCCGCTCTGGGCGAGCGCGAGCTTGGAGCCGCGGGTTCCGATCCGGATGGCAGGTTGCGACGACACGGCGGGGGGGCTACCTCGGGCTGAAGAAGACGCTCCGCTGCTATACGAGGGGCGTCCGGGCCGCAATGTAGATGACCACGCTCACCGTCCTCGGACTCGAAACCAGCTGCGACGAAACCGCAGCCGCCGTCGTGCGCCGCGACGCGGACGGGCGCGTGACGGTGCTGTCCTCGATCATCGCCAGCCAGATCGCCGAACACGCCCCCTATGGCGGCGTGGTGCCGGAAATCGCGGCCCGGGCCCATGTGGAGTCTATCGACGGCATCGTGGCGCGGGCCCTGTCAGAGTCCGGCGTCGGCTGGGACGGCCTGTCGGGCGTCGCCGCGACGGCGGGTCCGGGTCTGGTCGGCGGCGTCATGGTCGGGCTGTCGTTCGGCAAGGCCGCCGCCCTGGCCCGGGGGTTGCCGTTGATCGCCGTCAACCACCTGGAAGGCCACGCCCTCAGCGCCCGGCTGGCCGACGACATCCCCTATCCCTTCCTGCTGCTGCTGGTCAGCGGCGGCCATTGCCAACTGCTGGAAGTCGCCGGGGTCGGCGCCTGCCGCCGGCTGGGCTCGACCATCGATGACGCGGCGGGCGAGGCCTTCGACAAGATCGCCAAGGTGATGGGCCTGGGCTATCCGGGAGGGCCGGCGCTGGAACGGCTGGCGGTCGGCGGCGACCCGGAACGCTTCCCCCTGCCCCGCGCCCTCCTCGGCCGCGAGGGCTTCGACTTCTCCTTCTCGGGCCTCAAGACTGCCGCCGCCCGCGCGGCCGAGGGCCTGACCGAAGAGGCCGACAAGCGCGATCTGGCGGCCAGCGTGCAGTTCGCCATCGCCCGCCAGTTGGCCGAACGGACCCAGCGGGCCATGACCGCCTATGCCGAAGCCCATCGCGGCGAGGGCCTGCGATTCGTCGTCGCCGGCGGGGTCGCGGCCAACATGGCGGTGCGGTCCCGGCTGGAGCAGGCCTGCGCGACGCACGGCTTCTCGTTCCACGCCCCGCCGCTGGTCTATTGCACCGACAATGCCGCGATGATCGCGCTGGCGGGCGCGGAACGTCTGGCGCTCGGCCTCGTCGACGGGCTCGACGCCCCCGCCCGGCCGCGCTGGCCTCTGGACGCCGCGGCGGCGAGCGCCAATCCTACCCACGTTCCCGGTCGCAAGGGCGCCAAGGCATGACTGACGGTTTGAAATACGCGGGCGTGATCGGCGGCGGCGCCTGGGGCACGGCCCTGGCCCAGGTCTGCGCCCGCGCCGGCATGGCCGTGACGCTGCAGGCCCGCGAGGTCGAGGTGGTCGAGGCCATCCGCGCCGGCCGCGAAAACACCGCCTTCCTGCCGGGGGTGAAGCTCGACGAGGCCATCGACGTCACCACCGACCTTGAAGACCTCGCGGCGTGCGACTTCATCCTCGCTGTGACGCCGGCCCAGCACCTGCGGTCGACCCTCAACGCCCTCTGCCCGCATGTTCGCGAGCATGTGCCGATCGTGCTGTGCGCCAAGGGCGTCGAACAGGGCACGCTCCAGCTGATGACCCAGGTACTGGCCGAGACCATCGAGCATGCCTCGCCGGCAGTCCTGTCGGGGCCCAGCTTCGCCGGCGAAGTGGCGCGCGGCCTGCCCACCGCGGTGACTCTGGCCTGTCCGGATGAAGACCTCGGCCGCGCTCTTGCCGAGGCCATCGCCACCCCGACCTTCCGGCCCTATCTGTCCACCGACATGATCGGCGCCGAGGCCGGCGGGGCGATCAAGAACGTGCTGGCGATCGCCTGCGGCATCGTCGAGGGCAAGGGTCTGGGCCGTTCGGCTCACGCCGCCCTGATCACGCGCGGGTTCGCCGAGATGACCCGTATGGCTGAAGCCCTTGGCGGCCACGCCGAGACCGTGGCCGGCCTCTGCGGCCTGGGCGACCTGGTCCTGACCTGCTCCAGCCCGCAGTCGCGCAACATGAGCGTCGGTCTGGCGCTCGGCGCCGGGCAATCCCTCGAACAGGCCCTGGCCGGCAAGCTGACGGTGGCCGAAGGCGTGGCCTCCGCGCCGGCGGTGCGCGCGCTGGCCCGCAAGCTGAAGGTCGAGACTCCGATCAGCGAGGCCGTCGCCGCCATTCTCGCGGGAGAGGTCGGGGTGGACGAAGCCATCCTCGGCCTGCTGTCGCGGCCGCTCAAGACAGAACGCTAGGAAACGCCATGCCCCTCTTCGTGATTCAGTGGAAAGACAAGCTGCCCGAGGGGCCGGCGATCCGCGCCGCCACCCGCGAGGCGCATCTGGCCTGGGCGGGCGCGCAGCCGCTGAAGATCAAGCTGGGCGGCCCGTTCCTGACAGCCGACGACGGCATGGCAGGCTCACTGATCATCGTCGAAGCGCCCGATCTGGCGGCCGCCCGCGCGTTCCACGCCGACGACCCCTACACGAAGGCCGGCCTCTACGAGACCTCCAGCGTCGAGCCGTGGCGGGTGACGATCCCGTGGCGGGACTGAACCCGGCCAGACCGACGGCGGGGACGGAGCTCTGCCGCCTGGACGAGATTCCCGACCCCGGCTCCCGCGGCTTCCATTTCCGCGCCGGAGACGCGCTGTTCCTCGGCTTCGTGGTGCGGCGCGGCGAGACGCTGACCGGCTACGTCGACAGCTGCCCGCATACCGGCCAGCCGCTGGGCGGCCCGACCGGCCGCCATGTCACACGCGAGAACGACCTGATCCTCTGCACCGGCCACGGGGCGCTGTTCCGGATCGGGGACGGCGTTTGCACGAGCGGACCATGCGAGGGAAAGCGGCTGGAAGCGTGGGGGGTGGCGGTTGTGGATGGCGCAGTGGTCACGGCTTAGACGGGGACATGTACCGAAGGTACGTGTCCCCTAAACGAACCACCGCTGAACCTCGATTGGGGGACACGTACCTTTGGTACATGTCCCCTACGGCGTGACCTCAGCCCCGAACGCCGCGACATCCTCGATCAGGCCCTTCGCCGCCAGCGCCACCAGCTCGCCGCCCTTCTCGGGCGTGGCCAGCGCGGGATCAGAGCCCATGCGGCCGTCGGCGTAGCGGGCGCGGAAGTCGAGGGCTTCGCGGATCGGGCCCGTCGGGGCGATCTGCGGCGCGTAGTTGGCGGTCTTGATCGCGTCGGGGTAGGCCCACTGGGTCACCGCGATCTCGGACGGGGTGGCGTGGCTGCCGTGCCCGACGGGAAACTGGCGGTTGGCCAGGCCGTTCACGCCGCTGATGTCCCACCAGTTCTTGAGCTTGCAGGCGAAGCCGCGCGGCTTTCCGGCGAAGCTGGCCTCCGCATAGAGCTCGCTGAAGGCGGCCTCTATGGTGTGCACATTGCCGCCGTGGCCGTTGAGGAAATAGATCTTCGTAAAGCCGTGCCCGGCCAGCGAGCGGCACCAGTCGCCGATGGCCGCCATGAAGGTCGAGGGGCGCAGGCTGATGGTGCCGGGAAAGCCGAGGTGATGCTGGGCCATGCCGATGTTGAAGGTCGGAGCGACCAGCAGGTCTTCGCGGCCCTTCTGAGCTTCGTGGGCGATGATCTCGGGGCACATCCAGTCGGTGCCGAGCAGGCCGGTCGGACCGTGCTGTTCGTTCGAGCCGATCGGCACGACGACGGTCTTCGACCGCTGGAGGAAGGCCTCGACTTCGGGCCAGGTGGATTTGGCGAGCAACATTGCAAAACTCCCGCAGCGGCATCCTTGCGCCGCCGACCGCCATCCGCATACTCGCGCCCAACAAGAAGGCAAGGGAGACGGACGTGAGCGACGGGCAGGTATTTCCGGTTCCGCAGGCCTGGGCCGACCGCGCCCACATGGACGCGAAGGCCTATGAGGCCGCCTGCGCCCGGGTCGAGCGCGATCCCGACGGCTTCTGGCGCGATGTCGCCGGCCGGCTGGACTGGATCAAGCCCTTCACCCAGGTCAAGGACGTCTCCTGGAACCGCGAGGACTTCCACATCAAGTGGTTCGCCGACGGCGTGCTGAACGTTTCGGCCAACTGTCTCGACCGCCACCTGCCGACCCGCGCCGACGACGTCGCCTTCATCTGGGAGGGCGACGATCCCGCCGACTCGAGAAAGATCACCTACCGCGAGGCGCACGAGGAAGTGTGCCGCATGGCCAATGTCCTCAAGTCGCGCGGGGTGAAAAAGGGGGATCGGGTCACGATCTACCTGCCGATGATCCCCGAGGCGGCCTACGCTATGCTGGCCTGTTCGCGCATCGGCGCGGTGCATTCGGTGGTGTTCGGCGGCTTCTCGCCCGACAGCCTCGCCGGCCGGATTCTCGACTGTGACTCCCGTGTCGTCATCACCGCGGACGAGGGCGTGCGCGGCGGCAAGATCGTGCCGCTGAAGATGAACGTCGATCTGGCCCTGACCCAGTGTCCGGAAGTCGAGACGGTGCTGGTCGTCGAACGCACCGGGTCCAAATGGCTCAAGCACAGCGGCCGGGACGTCGCCTACGGACCCGAGCGGGACAAGGCCTCGGCCGACTGCCCGCCCGAGCCGATGAACGCCGAGGATCCGCTGTTCATCCTCTACACCTCGGGCTCCACCGGAAAACCCAAGGGCGTCCTCCACACCACGGGCGGCTATCTGACCTGGGCCAGCTGGACGCATGAACTGGTGTTCGACTACCGCCCCGGCGAGATCTTCTGGTGCACGGCCGACGTGGGCTGGGTCACCGGCCACAGCTACATCGTCTACGGCCCGCTCGCGAACGGCGCGACCAGCCTGATCTTCGAGGGCGTGCCCAACTACCCGACCACCTCGCGATTCTGGGAGGTCATCGACAAGCATCAGGTGGAGATCTTCTACACCGCCCCGACGGCCCTCCGCGCGCTGATGCGCGACGGCGAGGAGCCGGTGAAGAAGACCTCGCGCAAGTCGCTGCGGCTGCTGGGCAGCGTCGGCGAGCCGATCAATCCGGAAGCCTGGCTCTGGTATCACCGCGTGGTCGGCGAGGGCCGCTGCCCGATCGTCGACACCTGGTGGCAGACCGAGACGGGCGCCTGCCTGGTCTCGCCCCTGCCCGGCGCCACGGACCTCAAGCCGGGTTCGGCCAGCAAGCCGCTGCCCGGGGTGAAGCTGCAGCTGGTCGACGCCGAGGGGGCCGTGCTCGAGGGCGCGGTCAGCGGCAACCTGTGCCTGACCGACAGCTGGCCCGGCCAGATGCGCACGGTCTACGGCGACCACCAGCGCTTCATCGAGACCTACTTCACCACCTACCCCGGCAAGTACTTCACCGGCGACGGCTGCCGGCGGGACGAGGACGGCTACTACTGGATCACGGGCCGGGTCGATGACGTGATCAACGTCTCCGGCCACCGTCTGGGCACGGCGGAGATCGAGTCGGCCCTGGTCGCCCATGACACCGTCGCCGAGGCGGCCGTGGTCGGCTTCCCGCACGACATCAAGGGCCAGGGCATCTACGCCTATGTCACCCTAAACGCCGACGTGACCCCGACCGAGGATCTGCGCGCGGCCCTGGTCAAATGGGTGCGCCACGAGATCGGCCCCTTCGCGGCGCCGGACGCCATCCAGTGGGCCCCGGGCCTGCCCAAGACCCGCTCGGGCAAGATCATGCGCCGGATCCTGCGCAAGGTGGCCGAGAACGACCTGTCGAACCTCGGCGACACCTCGACCCTCGCCGATCCGGCTGTGGTCGACGACCTCGTCGCCAACCGACTTACCCGCTGACACGGCCGGGGAAGGAACAGACAATGCGGCTGATCCTCTCCCTGCTGGTGATGACGGGTTTCTCGGCGGGACCCGCCCGCGCTGACTGGACGCCGGACGGCGCGGCGATGGACCAGCTGACGCGCGGCGGCGTCCATGCGGAGGTGCATCCCGCGGGTGACGGCGTCTCCGGCGTTGTGATTGGCGCGGTCGATATCGCCGCGCCGCCGGAGGTGGTCTGGCGCACGATCACCGACTGCGGCCGCGCCGGTCGCATGGCGCCGAACATCCGCTCCTGCCGTATCACCGTCCGCGATCCGGCCGGCCGCTGGGACGTGCGCGAGATGGTCGTCGGCAGCGGCCTGCTGCCGTCGTTCCGCACCGAATTCCGGTCCGACTTCACGCCGCTGCGGTCGATCCGCTTCCGCTGCACCGCAGGCGACGTGCGCTTCTGCGACGGACAGTGGCGGCTGGAGCCGCTGGTCGGCGGCCGCACGCGGGTGCTCTACGAGAACCGGGCCAGCTCTCCCTTCCCCGCGCCCGCCGTCGTCGCCCGCGCCGCCATGCGCATGGATCTCACCAACGCCCTGCGCGCCCTGAGGCGGGAAGCGGAGGCGACGAAGCCCTAGCGTCGCGGCGCGCCGAGGCGGGCGTCAAAGAAGGCGACGACCTCCTGGTTGAAGGTCCGATGGAACGCCTTGCGGTCAAATCCCGGCGTGTCCGAGCAGAGCATTGGCGGCAACAGGGGCCTGGCGACGCCGCAAGGCGGCAGGAAAGAGAAGTGGCCACCGCCGGCGACGAGATGGAATTCCGGAGCGGAAGGCAGGCGCTGGCGAACGACGTCGGCGTTCGTCGCCGCGGGGGCGTTGCTGTCCCGGCTGCCGGCCCATAGCTGTACCGGAACAGTGACCGCCGCCAGACCCCCTCGATCGAACGCGAAGCCGAAGCCCGGCGCGGCAATCACGGCCGCCCAGACGCGCGGATCATGTGTCCAGCCTCGCGGCGCCGGACCGGGCTTCATCAGCCGGCAGACCAGTTCCGGCGCCGACCTACAGTGAGCCGGAACAGAGGACAGGTCAGGCTCGCCGCCGAGGACCACCAAGGCCGTCGTGCCGCCCGCGGAAAAGCCGAACAGGCCGAGCCGCGCGGGATCGAGGTGAGATCGACCGGTCCATTCCGCGAGGAGAAAGTCGTTGACCCGGATGATCTGCCGCGCTCGCTCTTCGATCCAGCGCGGTGTTCCAACCGCCGAGTCATCCTTGACGTTGTCGCCGGGGTGCTGGGGCGCCGCCACCACGTAGCCGGCTTCGGCCAGCGCCAGGGCGGTGTCCATATGGCTGAAGGGCGCGCCGCCGGTGCCATGCGACATGACAACGACCGGCAGATGGTCGCCGGCAAGAACGCCCCCCTTCGCCAGCCGAACAGCCCCTGTGCTCGCCAGGATCAGGCTCGGTTTGCTTGAGGTCGGATAGAAGAGGACCACCGGGATCGACGAATGGCCGGGATCGGCAACCATAACCTGGGTGATGCCGACGGGCCGGCTGGGCGTCGTCGCCGTTGTGAGCACAACCCCGGCCAGCGCCACCACGGCCAGAAGGACGAAGCCGGCCACAATGCCGGCGATCCTGAGCGCGATTTTCATGGGGGTGTTCCCTCGCTGGCTGGCGCGAACGCCTTCAGGCCGTTGGCGACGGCCATCCGGTAGATGGTCTGAAACTGGTCGGGACTGCTGAAGCGCCCCGCGCGATCCATCGACACCAGACCTTGCGCAAGCGCCGACAGGGTCAGGGCGATGTCGAGAGACGGGGCATCGCGAAGGCGGCCCAACGCCCTGGCGTCGTCGATGCGGGCGGTGATGCGGCTGATGACCCGCGATGAGCCGCCCGCGAAATCGTCCGGAAACTGCTTCGCCCCGCTGGCCCGGAGCAGGAAGGCGGCGTCGAAGCGATGAGGGTCCTCGACCGAGAACGCCAGAAAGGCCGCCAGCATCTTTTCCAGCCAGGCCACGGGATCGGCCTCGTCGATCGCGACCACCCGGGCCTCCCAGGCGTCGAACCCGTCCAGCATCAGCGCGTCGAGCAGGGAATCCTTGGTCGGAAAATGGCGATAGATGGCCATGGTCGAAAGACCGGCGTCCTTCGCAACCGATCGCATGGACAGGCCCTCCAGCCCGCCCAGCGCGAATGCGGTCCTGGCCGCGAGAAAGATGCGATCCCGTGTCGTCATGTGTACATCGTACACCACACTGCGTACGATGTACACACCAAAGTTGCCCGGCGGCGAGCCTCATTCGCCGACACCACACATGACAGGACCGTAAGGTTTCGCTTCCGCCCGCCGGTGATAGGGTCCCGCGCAAAGTTCACCCGGAGTCGCCCATGTTCCGTCCGGCCAAGGCCTTCGTGCTCGCCCTCGCCCTGTCATCATCGGCGCTCGCCGCGGGGGCCTATGCCCAGACCGCGCCGGCGCCCGCCTCGGCCGAAGTCCCGCCGATCGGTTTCAAGACCCGCGTCCTGCCCAACGGCATGAAGGTCTTCTATTCCGCCGACCGCAGCACGCCGAATGTGACGGTGCAGGTCTGGTACAGCGTCGGGGCCAAGGACGACCCCGCCGGCCGGTCCGGCTTCGCCCACCTGTTCGAACACCTGATGTTCAAGGCCACGCGCGACATGCCGGCCGAATCCTTCGACCGCATGACCGAGGACGTCGGCGGCTTCAACAACGCCTCGACCTATTCCGATTTCACCAACTACTACGAGGTCGTGCCGGCCAGTCACCTGGAGCGGCTGCTGTGGGCCGAGTCCCAGCGACTGGGCTCGCTGGTGGTCGACGAGGCCAGCTTCAAGTCGGAACGCGACGTGGTGAAGGAGGAGCTGCGCCTGCGGGTGCTGGCCGACCCCTACGGCCGCTTCTTCCGCATCGCCATTCCGAACGCCAGCTACACCACCCACCCCTACAAGCGCCCGGGCATCGGCTCGATCGAGGATCTCGACGCCGCCACGATCGACGACGTGCTGGCCTTCCACGCCACCTACTATCGGCCGGACAACGCCGCCCTGATCGTGGTCGGCAACTTCGATGAGGCCCAGCTGAACGCCTGGGTCGACAAGTACTTCGTCCCGCTGAAGACGCCGGCCGCGCCGCTGCCGAGGGTCACGGTCAGGGAGCCGGCCCGCACCGGCGCCCGCACCGTGACGACCTACGCCCCCAACGTGCCGTTGCCGGCCGTGGCCGTGACGTGGCAGGGCCCGTCGGCGTCCGACCCGGACGCGGCGGCCCTGACCGTGCTCGACGCCATCCTGTCGGGCGGCAAGTCCTCGCGGCTCTACAACAGCCTGGTCTATGACCAGCAGGTCGCCCAGGCGGCCTTCTCCAGCGCTGACCTGAACCAGCAGCCGGGCCTGTTCTGGGTCGGCGCGGTCATGGCCGGCGGCAAGACGGTCGAGCAGGGCCAGGCCGCGCTGATGGCCGAGATCCGCCGCCTGCGTGACGCTCCGCCGACCGAGGCCGAGCTGGCCGAGGCGCGCACCGAGATGGTCGCCGACGCCGTACGGGACAGGGAAACGATCGACGGCCGCGCCTTCGCCCTGGGCTACGCCCTGGTCATGGAGGGCGACGCCGCCAAGGCCAACACCGGCATCGCCGAGCTGCAGGCGGTCACCGCCGCCGACATCCAGCGCGTGGCGAAGAAGTACCTCGCCGACGACCGCCTGGTCGTGGTGCGCTACCTCGACGAGGGCCAGCGCCCCGCCGGCGAGACCGCCCCCGCCGCGCCCGCGGTCACCCCGGTCAAGTCGCCGGCCTTTACGGGTCAGGTGTTCAGCCTCGCGCCTGAAGGTCAGCGGGTCGCTCCGCCGGCGCTGGGAACGCCGGTCTCGCCGGTCCTGCCGGTTCCCGCGGAACGCACCCTCGCGAATGGCCTGCGGGTCATCGTGGCCCACGGCAGCGACCTGCCGCTGGTCACCGCCGAACTGACCGTGCGGTCCGGCGCGGCGGTGGACCCCGCCGGTCGCGCCGGCGCCTCGTCGATGATGGCCGACCTGCTGACCGAGGGCACCACCACCCGCAGCTCGGTGCAGATCTCCAGCCAGACCGAAGCGCTCGGCGCGAACCTGTCGGCCGGCTCGGGCTGGGAAGCCTCGTCGGTGACGCTCAACGTCATGCCGCAGAACCTCAAGGCCGCGATGGACATCATGGCCGACGTGACGCTGAACCCGGCCTTCGCCCAGGATGAGCTGGATCGCGTGCGTGACCAGGCGCTGGACGGCTTCCAGGTCGCCCTGAAGCGGCCCGGCACGGTGGCCGGCTATGTCACCGCGCCGATCATCTACGCCGGCTCGCCGTTCGGCCATGTCGCCGGCGGCACGCCGACCTCACTGCCGAAGCTGACGCGTACCGACCTCCTGACCATCCATGACACCTGGTGGCGGCCGGACAACGCGGTGCTCGTGATCGCGGGCGACATAACCCCGGAGCAGGGCTTCGCCCTGGCCGAGGCGGCCTTCGGCGGCTGGAAGAAGCCGGCCACGCCGCTGCCCGCCCTGCCGACCGCCGACGCCAATCCGCCGGTGCGCAACGTCATCGTCGACATGCCCGGCGCGGGCCAGGCGGCCGTCACGCTGGCCCGTCGCGGCATCGCCCGCAGCGATCCGCGCTACTACGCCGGCATGGTGGCCAACACGGTGCTCGGCGGCGGCTATTCCGCCCGTCTCAACCAGGAGATCCGGGTCAAGCGCGGCCTGGCCTACGGCGCCAACTCGGGCCTGAGCGCCCGTCGCATCGTCGGCGGCTTCACCGCCTCGACCCAGACCAAGAACCCGTCCGCCGCAGAGGTGGTCACCCTGATCCGCAATGAGCTGACCCGCATGGCCACCGCGCCGGCCACGCCGGCCGAACTGGCCGCGCGCAAGTCAGTGCTGGTCGGCGACTTCGGTCGTGACATGGGCACCACCGACGGCCTGGCCGGCGTCCTCGGCGGCCTGGCGAACTACAACATCGACCTGGGCGAGATGAACCGCTTCACGAGCAAGATCGAGGCGGTCACGGCCGAGCAGGTCACGGCCTTCTCGGCGGATGTGTTTGATCCCTCGAAGGCCAGCGTGGTCATCGTCGGCGATGCGAAACTGTTCGGCGACGGCATCAAGACCGCCGTGCCGAACGCCCAGGTCATCCCGATCGGCAGTCTCGATCTCGACAGCCCGTCGCTGGTGAAGGGGCAGTAACCCTGCGTGGTTCGACACGCACCCTGCGGGTGCTGCTCACCATGACGTGCACTGAGCTACGTCATCCTGAGCAGGCCCGCAGGGCCGTGTCGAAGGACGCACTGGGCTTGCATCAAGCTGCGTTCCACGTTCAGACACCCCCATGACCGCCCAGATCGACCCCTTCCACGCCATCGCCATCAGCCGCCTGGCCCATGAGCTCAAGGCGCAGGGCCGGTCGATCATTCACATGGAGTTCGGCCAGGCCTCGACCGGCGCCCCGAAGGCAGCCATCGCCGCGGCCCACCATGTGCTGGACACCGACGGCATGGGTTACTGGGAGAGCCCGGCCCTGCGCGCGCGGATCGCGAAACACTACCAGGACCGGTACGGCGTCACCGTCGAGTCCGACCGCATTATCCTGACTTGTGGCGCCTCGCCGGCGTTGGTGCTGGCGCTGCTGTCGGCGTTCTCGCCCGGCGACCGGGTGGCGCTGGCCCGACCGGGCTATGTCGCCTACCGCAACACCCTCAAGGCCCTGCGCATGGAGCCGGTCGAGATCGCGTGCGGACAGGAGAGCCGCTACCAGCTGACGGCCGCCCACCTGGCGGCGCTGGACCCGCCGCCGGCCGGGGTGATCATCGCCAGCCCGGCCAATCCCACCGGGACGATCATCGAAGCCGGCGAACTGGCCGCCATCGCGCAGGTCTGTCGCGACCGCGGCATCCGCATCGTCTCCGACGAGATCTACCACGGGCTCAGCTATATCGGCCCTTGCCGGTCGATCCTCGAGGTCGAGCCGACCGCCCTGGTGGTCAACAGCTTCAGCAAATATTTCAGCATGGTCGCCTGGCGGCTGGGTTGGCTGCTGGCGCCGCGCGACCTGGTCGCCAGCGCCCGCGCCTATGTCGGCAACCTGTTCCTGACCGCGCCGTCGCTCAGCCAGCACGCGGGCCTCGCCGCCATGGACGCGATCGACGAGCTGGAGGGCCATGTCGAGGTCTATCGTCGCAACCGCGCCCTGCTGCTGGAGGCCCTGCCGTCGCTGGGGCTGACGGACATCGCGCCGCCGGACGGGGCCTTCTACATCTACGCCAGCGTCGCCCACCTGACCGACGACAGCCTGGCCTTCGCCATGGACCTTCTGCGCGACACCGGCGTGGCCGTGGCCTCGGGCGTGGACTTCGACCCTGTCGAGGGCCGCCGGTTCATCCGCATCAGCTTCGCGGTCTCGACGCCCGAGGTCGAGGAGGCGCTGACGCGCCTTCGCCCCTGGTTCGCGGCCCGGACGCCGGACGCCTGAAGACACTTTCACGCGGGCGGCCGGGAACCATCGGCCGCTCTGTGCTTTCCGGGTTTCGGGGACCTGTCATCTGACGCACGCCCCGCAGCGAAAAGCGGGGGCATGGATGATCACCGAAAGGACCCGCGACGTCCCGGACCATAACGCTCTCGTGGGTCGCGGCGAGATGGCCGACCTCATTCGCGCCCATGACTGGTCAGACTCCCTTGAGCCGATCGCCGACTGGCCGGGAAGCCTCAGGACGACCGTCGGCCTTCTGCTCCATTCGCCCGTCCCCATCGTGCTCCTCTGGGGCGTCGACGGGATCATGATCTACAACGACGCCTACTCCATCTTCGCCGGTGGACGTCATCCCGCCCTGCTGGGCAGCAAGGTGCGGGACGGCTGGCCCGAGGTGGCCGACTTCAACGACAACGTCATGAAGGTCGGCCTCGCCGGCGGCACGCTGGCCTACCGGGACCAGGAGCTGACGCTCCATCGTTCGGGCCAGCCCGAGCAGGTCTGGATGAATCTCGACTACTCTCCGGTGATCGCCGAGGACGGCCGTCCCGGCGGCGTCATCGCGATCGTGGTGGAGACGAGTGAGGCCGTCCGCGCCACCAACGCGCTGCGCGAAAGCGAGGCCACGCTTCGCAGCCTCAACGCCGATCTCGAGCGCGAGGTGCTCGAACGAACGCGCGAACGCGGGCGGACATGGGAAGTCAGCCCCGACCTGCTCTCGATCATGTCTCCGGCGGGCATGTTCGAGGCGGTCAATCCGGCCTGGGTCGCCACCCTGGGCTGGTCGACGGACCACATGACCCGCACGCCTTACCTGGATTTTGTCCATCCCGATGATCTCGACGCCAGTATCGCGGCCTTCGCGACAGTGACCAGCGGCCAGCCCGTCCTGCGGTTCGAGAACCGCTATTGCCGGGCGGACGGCGGCTGGAGCTGGCTGTCCTGGGTCGCGGTGCCGATCGACGGCAAGGTCTATTGCAGCGCGCGGGACATCACCGTCGAAAAGCTCGCCCAGGCCGAACGGGACCAGCTCTGGACGCTGTCCGAGGACATGCTGGGCCGCGCGGACTACGCCGGCAACCTGTCCGCCGTGAACCCGGCCTGGACCCGGACCCTCGGCTGGAGTGAGCAGCAATTGCTGACCAATCCCTATGCCGACATCATCCACCCCGACAACGTCGAGACGGTCGTCGCCGCTCTGAGCCAGATGAGCGAAACCGGTCAGCCGACGCGGTTCGAGAACCGGATTCTCGCCAGTGACGGCGCCTGGAAACCGATCGGCTGGACGGTCGCGCCCGAACCCGGCGGGGTGAACTTCATCGCCGTTGGCCGCGACCTTACGGAGGACAAGGCCCGCGAACAGGAGCTGCAACTCGCCCAGGAAGCCCTGCGCCAGGCGCAGAAGATGGAGGCGGTCGGCCAGCTGACCGGCGGCATCGCCCATGACTTCAACAACCTGCTGGCCGGCATCAGCGGCAGCCTCGAGCTGATCGAAGCGCGTCTGGCCGAGGGCCGGCTGAGCGGACTCGACCGCTATATCAGCGCGGCCCAGGGCGCCGCACGCCGGGCGGCGGCCCTGACGCAACGGCTCCTGGCCTTCTCGCGCCGGCAGACCCTGGACCCCCGCCCGCTCGACGCGAACCGGCTGATCGGCGGGATGGAGGATTTGATCCGGCGAACCGTGGGGCCGACGGTGACGGTCGAGGTGGTCGGCGCCGGCGGGCTGTGGGTGACGAAGGTGGACCCGTCCCAGCTTGAGAACGCGCTGCTGAACCTCTGCATCAACGCTCGCGACGCCATGGCCCCCGAGGGCGGGCGGCTGACCATCGAAACCGCCAACAAGTGGCTGGACGAGCGCGCCGCCCGCGAACGCGAACTGCCGCCAGGTCAGTACGTCACCCTGTGCGTCACCGACACGGGAACGGGCATGACGCCCGACGTGGTCGCCCGCGCCTTCGACCCCTTCTTCACCACCAAGCCGCTCGGTCAGGGCACGGGGCTCGGCCTGTCGATGATCTACGGCTTCGTCCGGCAGTCCGGCGGACAGGTGCGCATCTATTCCGAGCTCGGCCAGGGCACGACGATGTGCCTGTACCTCCCGCGTTTCTCCGGACCGGCCGATGCCGTGGACGACCCGCGCAACGATGGCCGGATCGACCCCGGGGACGGCGAAACCGTTCTCGTGGTCGACGACGAACCGGTCGTGCGCATGCTGATCGTCGATGTGCTCGAGGAGAACGGCTACCGCGTGCTCGAGGCCGCAGACGGTCCGGAAGGACTGCAGATCCTGCAGTCCGACACCCGGATCGACCTGCTGGTCACCGATGTCGGCCTGCCGGGCGGCATGAACGGTCGGCAGGTCGCCGACGCCGCCCGGGTGGCCCGGCCCGACCTCAAGGTCCTGTTCATCACCGGCTACGCGGAGAACGCCGCCATCGGCAACGGCCTCCTCGAAGCCGGCATGGAAGTGATCACCAAGCCGTTCGTGATCGCGTCGCTGGGCGCGAAGATACGCGACCTGATCGACCGCTAGCTCTTCAGCTTCAGCGCGCCGAGGAAGTAGCGCTTGCCGAGCGGCACGCCGTTGGCGCGCAGCACGTCGTAGGCGGTCGAGGCGTGGAAGTAGAAGTTCGGCAGCGAGAACGACAGAAGGAAGCCTTCGGCGGTGAACGGCATCTTCGTCGGGCCGAATTCAAACGTCACGTCCTTGCCGGCCAGGGCATTGACCTCTTCCGGCGTCAGGGCCCGCAGCGCGGCCTGGGTGTCGGCGATGATCTTGATCAGGCCGGCGTAGGTCTCGGGCATGGCCGGACCGCCGACGGCCTTGAACAGACCCGCCTTCACCGCCTCGATGGCGCCGATGGAGTGGTGGGCGATCGAGGTGACCTGGAACGCGAGCGGCAGCATGTCGCCCGTCAGGCGCTTGCCGACCAGATCGTCGGGGTTGGCGCCCTCGTCGGTGCAGTGTTTCAGACCGCGCTCGAGGAAGCCGGCGGCGGCGTCGACGATCTGCAGGTACTGGCCGACGGTGATGTCATAGAGCGAGATGGTCATGGCGGTCGCGCCTCCCGGGTGCGTTGTTTTCTGAAACGGTCGGCACATTGCCGAGACTGTGGATCGTTCGCAATCCCTGACGGTCAAAGTGGGGCAAGCACCTCCGCCGCGACCTCACAGATCTGGCCCCGCACCCAGGCGAGAAGCGCGTCGCTCGACCGGTGATTGGCCCAGACGAGCGTCATTTCGTAGTCCGCGCCGGAGAAGGGCGGGTCGGCAAGGTGGAGGTCGAACTGGACCGCAAGGCGTGTCGCCAGGGTCCGCGACACCGCCGTGACGCCATCCCCCGCCGCCACCGCCGCGAGGGCGGCGACAAAGCTGGGCGTCGACAGGGCGATGCGCCGCTCCAGTCCTTCCGCAGCCAGGACGGAATCGATCATCGACTGACTGTCGCCAAACAGGCTGACCCCCACGTGGCTGAGCCTCGCGTAGTCCGCCAGCGTGAGGGGACCGGTCAAGGCCGGATGCCCCTTCCGCATGGCCAGCGCCAGACTGTCCCGCCCGATCGGCGTGCTGACGGCCCCGGGCGGCAGCGGCGCGCCGGTCACGGCGAAGGTCAGGTCGACCTCTCCGCGGGCCACGCGATCCGGCAACGCGGGGCTATAGGCCTCGATGCGCAGGGTCACGCCGGGCGCCGCCACGGCCAGGCGGGCCATCAACGGCGGGATCAGCAGCACTGTGTGAATGTCGCTGGCGACCATGCGAACGGTCCGCGTTTCGTCGCGCGGATCAAAGGCGGGCCGGCTGAACAGGCCCTGGACGCCCTCCATCGCGGTCGCCAGCTGCGGGACAAGGCCCTCGGCGAACGGCGTGAGGATGAACCCGCCGCCCTGCCGCACCAGCAGCGGGTCGCCCAGCAGATCGCGCAGTCGCCCCAGCGCCCGGCTCATGGCCGGCTGGCTGAGCCCCGCGTCCGCCGCCGCCCGGGTGACATTGCGCCGCCGCAACAGCGCCTCGAGCGGCGGCAACAGGTTCAGGTCGACGGAGGACAAATTCACATCACGCATGACGGAGATACAAACTATGCATTTTTTGTATGCGCAAGCCCGTGGCACGGTCGGGGCTCAATCACCGGGGAGCCGACCATGTCCGTCAACACCGCCTCGCCCACCGCCCCGAAGATGGGCTGGCCGTTCTGGCTCATGCTGGCCGGATCGCTGCTGATCGCCCTGGCCTCGGTGCGCTACCTGTTTCCCGGCGCGCCGGGCGGGGCCCCGGGGATCATGGCCAACGCTTTCACGAAATACGGCGCTCTGACCGTCCATGCCGGCTTCGCTATCGTCGCGCTGACGATCGGGCCGTTCCAGTTCATGCGCGGCCTGAGGACCGGCCGCCCGCGCCTGCATCGCTGGATGGGTCGGACTTATGTGCTGGCCTGCCTGATCGCGGGCGCCGCCGGCCTGGTGCTGGCCCTGGGAGCGACCACCGGACCGGCGTCGACGGCGGGGTTCGGCCTGCTGGCGGTGCTGTGGCTGTACACCACGACGAAGGCCTGGACCTCGGCCATGAACCGCCGGTTCGACGAGCACCGCCGCTGGATGATCCGCAGCTTCGCCCTGACCTTCGCGGCGGTGACCCTGCGCCTCTACCTGCCCTTCGCCTTCTTCTCCCCGTTTGGCTACGACGACACCTACCGCGCCATCAGCTTCCTCTGCTGGGTCCCGAACCTGGCGTTCGCGGAGGTGTTCGTGAGGGCGCGCGTGCGGATGTAACGACAACCGCAATTTCTCCGTCATCCTCGCGCTCGTCGCGAGGACCCATGAACACGGTACTTGCGAATGTTTGCGCGGTCAGCGCGATGTCCCAAACACCGTGTGCTTGGGTCGTCGGAACAAGTCCGACGATGACGGAATGGGGGGATGGCCGCCCCTACCCCGCCGCCCGCTCGCTCCAGTCGTCCAGATCCTCCTCCGCGCCCAGCAGCGCCAGGCCCGTGGCGATCGACACCAGCTCGGCGCCGCTCTCCAGTTTCCCCGCCCCGAACCGCCGCTCAAAGATGCCGCGCACGGCCGGCACGAAGCTCGACCCGCCGGTGAGGAACACCCGGTCCACCCCCGCCTCGGTCAGCCCGGCCCGCGCCAGCGCCTGATCGACCGCGCCCTCGATGGCCGTCAGCTCCGGCTGGATCCATCGATCGAAGCTCGACCGCTTCACCGGCCCCTCGATCTCCACCGACCCGCCCTTGAAGCTGAACACCGCCTCCTCGGCCCCCGACAGCGCCTCCTTCAGCCGCGAGACCGACTGGTAGAGGCGGTAGCCGTGATTGTCGTCGAGCACCTCGACCAGCCGCTCCAGCTTCTCCGGCTCGACCGCGTCGCGCACCAGCCGGCGGATGTCCTTCATGTCCCGCGACGCCCGTAGCAGCGCCAGCTGCTCCCACCGTGCGAAGGCGGTGAAGTAGCGGTTGGGGATCGGCAGGACGTTGTCGAACGCCTTGTACAGGCTGCCCTTGCCCAGCTTCGGCGACACCAGATGGTCGATGATCCGGTAGTCGAAGGCGTCGCCGGCCACGCCGACCCCCGCGTTGGACAGCGCCTGCGAGCGCACGCGACCGTTCCTGTGGCTGAAGCGCACCAGCGAGAAGTCGCTCGTGCCGCCGCCGAAGTCGCCGACCAGCACCGTGGCGTCGCCCTCCAGCCGTCTGGCGAAGAAGAAGGCCGCCGCCACCGGCTCGTAGACGTAGCGGATGTCCTCGAACCCCAGCCGTTTGAATGCCGTCTCGTAGCGCGTCAGGGCCAGGGCCGGGTCAGGGCGCAACCCCGCGAACGCCACCGGCCGCCCGACGATCACCCGTTTGGGCAGGTCAGCCAGATCGGCGCCGCCATGCTCGCGCACCTTCAGCAGGAAGGCGCTCAGAAGGTCCTCGAAGGTGAACCGCCGCCGCAGAATCTCGGTGTCGGTGAACAGGGTCGAGGCGGCGTAGCTCTTGAACGACTGGATGAACCGCGTCTCCAGCGGCTCCTCGACATAGGCGTCGATCGCCCACGGCCCTGCCTCGACCACGCGGCCGGCCGGGTCGTCGTAGGGTGCGTGGAAACTCAGGGCCGAGCGGAAGGCGTTGAACGGCTGGCCGTCATGATTGAAGCTGGCGAGGCCCGCCTGGCCCCCGCCCTGGTCGAAGGCGACGACTGTGTTGGTCGTGCCGAAATCAACGCCGATCGCGGCGTCGGATACGCGCGTCATGGGATGTCCCTTCCCGGAAAATGGAGTGGCGCGCGCCACCCCGGCGAAGGGGCGGGCGTCAGGCCTGCAGGATGTTTCTCGTCACGGCGCTGCTCATCATGAAGCCATGGCCCTACTCCGCCGCGGGCTCGAGCGGCTGGTCGTACGCCGCCATCAGAGCCATGTTGAGGATCTTGGACACAGACGCCGACAGCGGCGCGATCTGCACCGACTTGTTCATGCCCAGCAGGATCGGGCCCATCACCGTCGCGCCGCCGAGGCTCTGGACCAGCTTGGTCGAGATCGAGGCCGAGTGGATCGCCGGCATGACCAGGATGTTGGCCGGACCAGTCAGGCGCATGAACGGGAAGTTGCCGCGCGACTCGGGCTCGAGCGCCAGTTCCGGCGGCATCTCGCCCTCGTACTCGAAATCGACGCCGTCCATCTCGTCGAGCATCGCCACCGCCTCGCGGACCTTCTCCGAGCGGAGCCCCATCGGGTTGCCGAAGGTCGAGTAGCTGAGGAAGGCCACGCGCGGCGTGAAGCCCAGCCGGCGCACGGCGGCGGCGGCCTCGCAGGCGATCTCGACCAGCTCGTCGGCCTCGGGCATCTCGGTCACGTTGGTGTCGGCGATGAACACGGTGTGGCCCTTGGCCAGCACGATGGACATGCCCATGACCCGGCCGCCCGGCGCCGGATCGATAACCCGCAACACCTCTTCCAGCACCTGGTCATAGCTGCGCGTCACGCCGGTGATCATCGCGTCGGCGTCGCCGAGCGCGACCATCGAGGCGGCGAAGCTGTTGCGGTCCTGGTTGATCAGGCGCTGCACGTCGCGCTTCAGATACCCCTCGCGTTGCAGGCGCTGGTACAGGTGATCGACGTAGTCGGGATTGCGGTCCGACATGCGGGCGTTGACGATCTGCAGCTTGACCTCGTCCGGGTTCAGGCCGGCCAGGCGCATGTTTTCCTGCACCAGCTCCTCGCGGCCACACAGGATCGCCTGGCCATAGCCCTGCGCCTGGAAGGCGTAGGCGGCGCGGATCACGCTGGGCTCCTCACCCTCGGCGAAGACGATGCGCTTCTTGGGGCCGTTCATCACGGCGCCGGAAATCTTCTGCAGGAAGGCGGCCGTAGGATCGAGCCGCTGGGCCAGCGAGGCGCGATAGGCGTCCATGTCGGCGATCGGTCGGCGCGCCACGCCGGTGTCCATCGCCGCCTGGGCGACGAACGGCGGGATGTACCAGATCAGCCGGGGGTCGAAGGCCGAAGGGATGATGTACTGCGGGCCGAACTTGAGCTGCCGGCCGTGATAGGCGGCGGCGACCTCGTCAGGCACATCTTCGCGCGCCAGCATGGCCAACGCGTTGGCGCAGGCGATCTTCATCTCGTGATTGACGCGGCGGGCCCGCACATCGAGCGCCCCGCGGAAGATGTAGGGGAAGCCCAGGACGTTGTTGACCTGGTTGGGATAGTCGCTGCGGCCGGTGCCCATGATGGCGTCGCTGCGGACCGAGTGGACCTCTTCCGGCGTGATTTCCGGGTCCGGGTTGGCCATGGCGAAGATCACCGGATTGGGCGCCATGCTGGCGATCATTTCCTTGGTGAAGGCGCCGGCGGCCGACAGGCCCAGCAGCACGTCCGCGCCGGCCACCGCCTCGGCCAGGGTGCGCTTGTCGGTGTCGACCGCGTGGGCGCTCTTCCACTGGTTCATGCCGTCGGTGCGGCCCTGGTAGAGGACGCCCTTGGAATCGCAGGCGATGACGTTCTCGGGCCGCACGCCCATCGCCTTGATCAGCTCCATCGAGGCGATGCCGGCGGCGCCGGGGCCGTTGAGCACGACCTTCACATCGGCCAGATTCTTGCCGGTGATGTAGCATGCGTTGATCAGGCCGGCGGCGCAGATGATCGCGGTGCCGTGCTGGTCGTCGTGGAACACCGGGATGTCCAGCAGCTCCTGGCAGCGCTGCTCGATGATGAAGCACTCGGGGCTCTTGATGTCCTCGAGATTGATGCCGCCGAAGGTCGCGCCGATGGTCTTGACCACGGTGATGATTTCTTCGGCGTCCTCGGTGTCCAGTTCGATGTCGATGGCGTCGACGTCGGCGAAGCGCTTGAACAGCACCGCCTTGCCTTCCATCACAGGCTTGGAGGCCAGAGCGCCCAGATTGCCGAGGCCGAGGATGGCGGTGCCGTTGGAGATGACCCCGACGAGGTTGCCCTTGGACGTGTAGTCGTAGGCCAGGTCGGGGTTCTCGGCGATCGCCAGCACCGGCACGGCCACGCCCGGCGAATAGGCCAGGCTCAGGTCCCGCTGCGTCGCCATCGGCTTGGTCGCGGCGATGGCGATCTTTCCGGGCGTCGGGAACTGGTGGAAGGCCAGCGCCTCCTCGTCGGTGAAGGTCTTCTTTTCGGAGTCGCTCATGGCGGAGGAGAACGTCCTTGAAACGCTGGCGCGCGCGTCGGTGTGCTGAGAGGCGCGCAACCTAACGGGCGAGGGCGGGCGGGACAACCGTGCGCGGCCACCTTCATTCCCTCCCCTTCATGGGGAGGGTGGATCGCGAAGCGATCCGGGTGGGGGAGCACGATGCCGTGCTGGAGTCATCGGGGAGACCGCCCGCTTCCCCACCCTGTCGGCTTTGCCGACGTCCCTCCCCATAAAGGGGAGGGAGGAAGTCCGCGCTGACAACGGCCCTTCCCCGCGCTAATCCTTCCCCATGACCCAGCCCGCACCAGCTCCCGTGAAGATCGCCATCGCCGGCGCGCTCGGCCGGATGGGCCGGGCGGTGGCCGCCCTGTGCGAGGGGCGCGACGATGTCGTGGTTGTCGCGCGCTACGAACGCCCGGGCGTCGAAGGCGAGGGTCTGGTCACGATCGATCAGGCGATCGCCGCCGCCGACGTCGTCATAGACTTCACCACGCCCGAAGCCTCCGTGGCCCTGGCCGAAAAGGCCGCCGGCCGTGGCGCGGTGGCGCTGGTCATCGGCACCACGGGCCTGTCGCAGGACCAGACCCGCCGCATCGACGAGGCCAGCCAGCGTATCGCCATCGTGCGGTCCGGCAGCTTCTCGCTGGGCATCAACATGTTGCTGGGCCTGGTGCAGCAGGCGGCAAGGGCGTTCGACGCCCGCGACTTCGACATCGAGGTGTTCGAGGCCCACCACAAACGAAAGGTCGATGCGCCCAGCGGCACCGCCCTCATGCTCGGCGCGGCGGCCGCGCGCGGTCGAGGCGTCGACCTGAAGGACGTCATCCAGCCCGCCCGCCATGGCCTGACCGGCGCCCGGCCGGAGGGCGAGATCGGCTTCTCCGTCATGCGCGGCGGCGGCATCATCGGCGAGCACAGCGTCACGTTTGCCGGCGAGGAGGAAATCCTGACCATCAGCCACTCCTCGCGGGACCGGTCGCTGTTTGCACGCGGCGCCGTGACGGCGGCGCGATGGGTGGCCGGCCGGGGGGCTGGCGCGTTCGATATGCAGGATGTGTTGGGGTTGCGGCCTTCGGTCTAGTCAAAGAGGAAAGCCATGCGGTTCGTTCTGATTCTCGCGATCTACTTCTTTGCAGGCGGTTGCGGGCCGCGTGACGAGCCTCGGGGTGCCGTAAAAGAGCCAGTTGATCTGTTCTGGTACGCCCAGGAACGCAGCGACGACTTCGTGAGGATCCCCGGGTTTCGCACGATGGCCGATTGCAATCAGGCCGGAGCCTCCATGACGCGGTTGATCAAGGAGGAGCGAATTAGCTCCTGTGAAATTGCCGCCGGGTTGGCTGGGGTCAAGGAAGGCGAAGGCGATCAACCAGGCTGTGATGATATCGTTGGGCTTCGAAAGCCTTGGTACGAATGCGGGGTCCGGTGTCGCCCGTGGGATGCCAAGCGAAGCGTTGCCAGATGCAAGACCACCGAGGAACATCGGTAACACCCAAACCCCGCCCTTCATCTCATGGCGAGAGCTTCGCCGGTCGGGTCAGGTCACTCAAGGGCGCTGCGCGTCGCGAAGCGATGGCCCGAGGGGCCACCCTTGACTGACCTGACCCGGCCGGCACGCTGGCCTGCATGAGACAAAGGGATTTTTCCTCTCCCGGAGGGAGAGGTGGCCTGGCGGAGCCAGGTCGGAGAGGGAGGAACGGCAGCTGAAGGTACGGCGCGGTATCGTCCACCACCGGCGGCTCCCGCTCCACCATGCTCCGCATGGTCCCCCTCTCCCTCCGGGAGAGGAAAGTGGTCAGCCGCCGCGCGCCACGAACCACTCGTTCAGGAACCGCTTGTCGGCCTTGCCATAGAGGAAGTCGGCGCCCTGATAGCCGGTGACGGACCCGCCGGCCGCTTCCAGCACCGCCTGGGCCGCGCAGATGTCCCACTCGCTGGTCGGTCCATGCCGCGGATAGATGTCCGCGACACCCTCGGCGATGCGGCAAAGCTTGACCGAGCTGTCCATCGCCAGCGTGCTGTGGAAGCCGTACTCGGTTGAGAGTTTGGCCAGCGTCTCTTCTTTCATGGTGTGGCTGATCAGCGCCACGGCCTCCCCCTTCGGCCATGCCCGCACATGCACGGCGCTGGCGGCGCCCCCCTCGGCGCGCTTCATCGCGCCCATCGCGGTGGTGAACCAGGTCTCGCTGCTCGCGGGTGCGCAGACCGCGCCGGCGACCGGGCGGCGGCCGGCCACCAGGCCGATGTTGACCGTGAAGCTGGGGTCGCCGCGCATGAAGGCCTTGGTGCCGTCGACCGGGTCGACGAGGAAGAAGCGGTCGCCGATGGCGTCAGGCGTGCCGAACTCGGCGGCCTGTTCCTCGGCCACCACGGCGATGTCGGGGAAGTGTTCCTTGAGCCGCTTGAGGATCAGCGCCTCGCCGACCTGGTCGGCGATGGTCACCGGGCTCATGTCGGCCTTGGCGGTATGGGCCACCGTGCCGCCGTGCGACCAGTAGGGCAGGATCAGCCGGCCGGCCTCCTCGACGATGTCAGCGAGCACAAGTCCAATATCGGCGTCGCTCATCGGCGGCCTCCCGGATCGTCGGCCACGAAAATCAGACGCACGACCGACGTATCGATGGCCTGTTTGCCGGCATGTTCGAAATTCACGGTGACCCGCCGCCCGGCCACCGACTGCACCTGTCCGGTCCCCCAGTCGTCCCGCGTCGGGTGGCGGACCAGCGCGCCGGGCTCGATGAAGGGGTCCATGGGCGTCTCGTTAGGGGCCCGCGCCCCATTTGCCAACGGTTCAAATCAGGTCAATTTCCCCGGCCATGACAGATCCAGACGCGACCGAACCCGCCGCCCCGTCGCCGACGCCCGTCGTCGAGGAGCAACTGCCCGAAGCCGCCGAGCTGGCGTCGCAGATCGCGGCGCGCCTCTGTCACGACTTCATCAGCCCGGCCAGCGCCATCGTCTCGGGGCTGGACCTGCTCGAGGACCCGACGGCCCAGGACATGCGCGAGGACGCCATGACCCTGATCGCCCAGAGCACCCGCAAGCTGGCCGACATGCTGCAGTTCTGCCGCGTGGCCTTCGGGGCCTCCGCGTCGGCCGAGACATTCGATCCCCGCGAACTGGAGAGCCTCGCAAAGGGCGTCTACGCCCATGTGCGGCCGGAGCTGGACTGGAAGGTCGATGTCGCCTCGCTGAACAAGGCCGCCGCCCGCATTCTGATGAACCTCTGCCAGATCGGCGCCGGGGCCCTGCCGATGGGCGGGACCGCCGTGGTCCGGGTGGTCGAGGCCGATGGCCGGACGGCCATCACTCTGGAAGCGACCGGACCGCGCGCGCGGCTGAAACCGGAAGTCCTGCGCGGCCTCAAGGGCGAGCCGCGCGGCGACGCGGTCGGCGGGGCCTGGGTTCAGGCCTACTATCTCTATCTCATCGTCAAGGGCGCCGGCGGACAGGTTGCGGCCGAGGTCGGCGAAGACAAGGTCACGCTCGCGGCCTGGGCGCCGGCGTAGCAAATCCGCGCTAATCCCCCGCAAATTCTCCCCGCTCTCACCACCCGTTAACCGACGCGGCGCAAAACAGCGGACGGGGAAGGAGCGCCTGCGCCTTGAAAACCTGCCTACTGGTTGATGACAGCCGGGTGATCCGCAAGGTCGCCCGCCGGATCCTCGAGGATCTCGGCTTCGAGGTCGCCGAGGCGTCCGACGGGCTGGAGGCGCTCGCCTGGTGCCGCGCGGCGATGCCCGATGTGATCCTGCTCGACTGGAACATGCCGGTGATGAACGGCCTGGATTTCCTGCGCCAGCTGCGCACCGAGCCCGGCGGCGGCGCGCCCAAAGTCGTCTTCTGCACCGTCGAGAGCGAGCCGGTCCGCATTCGCGAGGCGCTGACCGCCGGCGCCTGCGAGTACATCATGAAGCCGTTCGACGGCGACATCATCCAGGCCAAGTTCGCCGAGGCCGGCCTGCTGCCGCGTGAGAGTCTGGCCGCATGACTCCGGACGACATCAAGCTCATTGTGGCGCTGTGCCGCCAGCGCGCCGGTCTGGGCATCGACCCGACCAAGACCTACCTGATTGAAAGCCGGCTCGCGCCGCTGGCCCGCCGCGAGGCCTACGGCTCGGTCAGCGAGCTGATCGCCGGCCTGCGCGCCCGTCGCGAGGAGCCGTTGATCTGGGCGCTGGTCGAGGCGATGACAGCCAGCGAGACGGCCTTCTTCCGCGACCGCACGCCGTTCCATCTGTTCCGGGATGATATCCTGCCGACCCTTACCCGGATGCGCGGCCCCGAGCCGATCCGCATCTGGAGCGCCGGCTGCTCGACCGGCCAGGAAGCCTACAGCCTGGCCATGATCGCGGAGGCCGGCGTCGGCCTGGAACCGGGTGCGCGGATCGAGATCTACGGTTCCGACCTTTCCGAGCGCGCGCTCGAGAAGGCCCAGGCCGGTCTTTACAACCAGTTCGAGGTCCAGCGCGGCCTGCCGATCCGCATGCTGGTCGACTACTTCGAAAAGATCGATGAAAGTTGGCGGCTCTCGCCGCGCATCCGGCAAAGGGTCCGCTGGCGGCGCGTGAATCTGGCCGCCGACCTGTCGGCCATGGGCAAGTTCGACGTGATCTTCTGCCGCAACGTGCTGTCGGCCATGGACCCGGCGACCCGTCCCAAGGTGCTCGAGGGACTGGCCGCGGCCCTGCCCGCCGATGGCTTTCTGGTGCTCGGCGAGGGCGAAACGCCGCTCGGCCTGACGGACGCCTATCGCCCGATCAGCGGCCGCGAGGGCCTGTACGCCCGCAACCCGGCTTTCCGGATCGCCGCCTGATGGCCTCCACGGCCGATGAGGCGGTACTGGCCTGTATCCGCGTTCCAAAGAGTGGCTCCAAGAGCCTGTCGCGCATCGTCGCCGAGGCGTTTCCGGATCGCGCCTCCTTCTATTTGCCCGACACCTTGCGCCGCGAGGCCCGGATCAGCCGATGGCAGGGTTTCCGCCTCTGGCGATCGCAGGTCCAGAACCTCAGCAAGCACGGGGGCGTCCTGTCGCTCGATGCGGCGCTGGACCGCATCGATGGCGCCGCGAAGCCCGGCGACCTCCTGATCGGCGGCCATTTCGATCTGTCCACCGCGCAGTCCGGCCTGTCTCTTCCTGTCAGAGGCATTGTGTTGCTGCGGGATCCCGCCGAGCGGGCGAGGTCCGACTACAACTACGCCCGTCAGGGTTTTCTGAAGAAGAAGCCCTGGCAGCGCTTCGACGCCCATCTGACGGCCCAGGCGGCCGGGCGATACGCCTTCGAGGGCTTTCTCGACTACCAGCTGGAACACCCGGAGGTGTTCGGAGACCTGGCCAGCGCCTACGTCGGCTGGCGACCCGGCGAACCGCTTGAGTCCGTTCTGCCGAACATCTGGTGCTGGGGCGTGCTGGAACAGGCCGACGCCTTCGCCGGGCGCATGTCGGACATGACGGGCCGTCCGCTTACCTTCGGCCAGACCAACGCCACGCGGCAGATAGAACAGCTGGATATCTCCGCCGCCGAGCATCGGAAGATCGAACGCCTCTACGCCCGCGATCTCGAGCTCTATGCCCTTTGCAGGGCCGACTACGGCTGACGCATCCGGCGGGCGGTCTCCCTCCAGCGGCGTCGGCGCACGCTCGACAACCACCCGCTTCCCCTTTGCTTCCGCCACGTCACGGCGGCATCTTCAGCGCGGGGCATAACGGGAAACGACAATGAGCGGCGCAGAACGCATTCCAGACGACATCGCCTTCCAGGCGATCAACCCGGCGGCCTACGCGGACGACAGCGTCCATGACGCCTTCCGCTGGCTGCGAGCCAACAATCCGCTGGGCAAGGCCGAGCTCGAGGGCGTCTATCCCTTCTGGCTGGTGACCAGACACGCCGACATCCTCGAGATCAGCAGGCAGAACGACCTGTTCCACTCCGGCGACATGCCGACCACCTTCACGACGGTGGAGGGCGACAAGATGGTCCGCGCCATGACCGGCGGCAGCCCGCATCTGGTGCGGACGCTGGTCCAGATGGATGCGCCGGACCATCCGAAATACCGGCTGATGACCCAGTCGTGGTTCCTGCCGCAGAACATCCGCAAGCTGGAAGACCGCATCCGGACCATTGCGCGCCAGCATGTCGACCACATGGCCTCGCTCGGCGGCGAATGCGACTTCGTCAACGAGATCGCCCTCTACTATCCGCTGCGGGTGATCATGGAGATCCTCGGCGTCCCGCCCGAGGACGAGCCGCGCATGCTCAAGCTGACGCAGGAGCTGTTCGGCGCCCAGGACCCGGACCTGAACCGTAGCCAGAGCGACGCCGGCGCCATGCAGGGTCCGGAGGCCCTCGCCGCCATTCAGGGCGTGATCGCCGACTTCTTCATGTACTTCAAGGCGATCACCGACGACCGCAAGGCCAGTCCGCGAGACGACGTGGCCAGCGTCATCGCCAACGGAACGGTCGACGGCCAGCCGATCAACGACTTCGAGGCCATGAGCTACTACGTCATCGTCGCCACAGCGGGCCACGATACGACCTCGTCCTCCACCGCCGGCGCCATCTGGGGCCTGTGCGAGTACCCGGAGGAGCTGGCCAAGCTGAAGGCCGACCCCTCCCTGATCCCGGGCCTGGTCGACGAAGCCATTCGCTGGACCACGCCGGTGAAGCACTTCATGCGCTCGGCCACGGCCGACACGGAAGTCGGCGGCCGCAAGATCGCCAAGGGCGACTGGCTGTGGTTGGCCTATCCGTCAGGCAACCGCGACGAGGCCGTGTTCGACGAGCCGGACGCCTTCCGTGTCGACCGGACGCCGAACAAGCATCTGGCCTTCGGCTACGGCGCCCACCTGTGCCTGGGCCAGCATCTGGCCAAGATGGAGATGCGCATCCTGTTCGAGGAACTGCTGCCGCGTCTGGAATCGCTGGAATTCAACGGCACGCCGCGCCGCAGCCTCGCCAGCTTCGTAAGCGGGCCCAAGTCCTTGCCGATCCGCTACACGTTGAGCTGAAACGAAAAACGGCCCCCGTCCGTGAGGGCGGGGGCCGTCTTCAAATCGATTGTAGGCGAACGCCTACTTGGCGTCCTTGGCCGTCTGTTCGACGGCGGTGCCGGCGGCCTTGACGTCCTTGCCGGCGCCTTCGACGGTATTGCAGGCGGCGGCGAACAGGCTGACGGCCGCGACGGCCAGAATGATGACTTTACGCATGGCGTAATCTCCTCGGGCCCCGGAAGGCGGGGCGGTTGTTGCACGCCATGAGAACGCGCGGCCCCACGTCAGGTTCCGGCGGCGGCCCCCTCCGGCATGGGAAACACCAGCCGTGCGGTGAGCCCTCCCATCGTGTTCGGCTCAAGGGTCATCCTGCCGCGCAGCTGACGGGCGAAGGCCGTCATCAGGGTGCGGCCGACCCCGGCGGTTCGCGCCGCCTCGACCGAAGCGACAACGTCGCCGCCGCCGTCGTCAGCGATCGTCAGCTCGGCCTCGCCGTCATGGAGACGGAAGTCGACGGTCAGGACACCGCCGCCTTTTCGCAGTGCGTGCTTCTGGGCGTTGGTCACGGCCTCGACAGCGAACAGGGCAAGCGGCGCCAGCTTGTCCGGGTCTATCGCAAGCCGGTCGGCGCGGACCTCGGTCCGGATGTGTCCACCCCCGACATCGCCGGCGAGCAGCTGTCCGATCAGGTCGTCGAGGAACGGCTTCAGATCGACGTGCTTGATATCGGTCCCCTGGTAGAGCGCGCGATAGATGAGCGCCAGGGCGGTGATCCGCTGCCGCGTGTCACTCATCGCCGCGCGCGCCGCGGAATCGCTCAGCGCCCGCTCCTGCATGCTCAGCAGGGAGCTGATGACCTGGAGATTGTTCTTCACCCGGTGATGGATCTCGCGCAGCAGCGCGTCCTTCTCGTCCAGGTTCGCGTGCAGCGTGGCGTCGCGGGCGACGATGGTCGCGGCCATGTGGTCGAGCGTTCCGGCCAGCTCGCGGATCTCGGGCGGCGCGCGGTCGACCTGCACCGGCCGGACGGTGAACCGGCCCCGGGCATAGATGGCCGCGACGCGCTGGAGATAGACGATCCAGCGGCCCACCACACGGTCGGCGGCGAAGAACACGGCGACCAGGGCGACGATGAATCCAATCAGCGGGAAGACGATGCCCGACAGCGGGTCCAGCCAGAAGGTCGAGAACAGTCCCGCCGACGGCGCGGACAGAACCACATAGAGGTTGTCGCCGACCAGGGGCGCCGCCGAATAGACCCGGCGGACCAGATGCCTGTCGAGGCCGTAGCCGAGATAACTCCCCCGACCCGCCACGCGGTCGATCCAGTCTTTCACGTTGGGCGGGAAGGCCGTCCGGTCGGTCACCGACAACATGGCGCCGTCACGATCGACAATGGCCACCTGGGCGCCGGGCGGCAGCGATCGCTCCTCGAGTTGCGGGCTGAGGCTCGACAGGGGGATGACCGCCGCCAGGACGCTGAATCCGGACTGGACGTCCTGGGCCCGTGTGACGGCGAACAGACTTGGAGCGCTCGAGTAGACGGCGCCGGGCGTCAGGGTGACCACCGTGCGTTCGCCTGCCGCAAGCCTGCGGAACCAGTCGCGATTGCGCCGGTCGGGGTCCGCTGGAACGCTTTCGGCCGAACAGGCGACCCGGCCGATGCGGTCGAAGCGGATCAGGTTGGCGTAGCCCGGCAATCGCTGGCGGATGTCGGTCAGCCGACGCGAACAGTCCATGCCGATGGCGCCGGGCCCAAGCGTTTCAAGCAGAACGCCGGCAGCCTCCATACGCGCCCGCGCCGTGGCGGCGCTGCGCTGGGCGGCGAACTGCAGCACCGCCTGGCGGTCAGCATTCTCCCGCTGCAGCGCCAGCAGGGACTGGCCGGCGCCCAGCAGCAGGACCGGCAGCAGCGCCGCGGCCATGGCGACGCCCAGACGCACCCTGATCGTGGTCGCGGCCCCCCACCGCAACCGGTCGAACAGCTTCACCGGATCGCGCTCAACCGCTCCGCATCAGCGAGGATCGAGCGCATGGCGTCGCCGGCCTCGCGGCCGTCTCGATCGTACGATCCGGTCTCAAGAATGCCCTGCAGCGCCTTTCGGGCGCGACTGACGCGGCTCTTCACCGTGCCGACCGCGCAGCCGCAGATGTCTGCGGCCTCTTCGTAGGCGAAACCGCCGGCGCCGACGAGGATCAGCGCCTCGCGCTGCTCATACGGCAGCATGGCCATCGCCAGTCGCAGTTCATCAAGGGCCAGGGGGGACCCAGGATCATCAATGGCGACCAGCGTGCGTTCGGCGGCTTCCTGGTCCAGCTGGGTCGAACGCCAGGAGCGTCGCTTGTCCGAGTAGAACTGGTTGCGCAGGATCATGAAGGTCCAGGCCTTCATGTTGGTCCCGAGCTGGAAGCTGGCGCGGGCGTCCCAGGCCTTGATCATCGCGTCCTGCGCCAGATCGTCGGCCTGCGTCGCGTCGCCGGTCAGGGTGCGGGCAAAGGCGCGCAGATGGGGAATGAGCTTCACCAGCTCCTGCTGAAACACCTTGTCGCGGGCCGGGCCCTCGAGCGGCTGGCGCGTAGCGTCCGTGTCGGCTGTCATCTCAGCCCTCACCGCTCTTGTTGTCGGCGCGCCGCAGAATATCGAGAAACTCGTCGGGAACAGGTTCGTTGACCACCTCATCGAACATCTGTCGCAGCTTCACGCCGATGGCGCGTTGCCGGAGGCGGGCTTCGTCGAGCGGAGCCGTTCCCTTACGCTGTTCATCCATGGGACTCTGATCGATCATGCTGTCGGCGCGGCGAGAGGCCCGCCCCCTCCTGGAACTTTGACTTCGGCCGTTCAACGTCCGACTCCGCAACTGGTTCCCGAAAACAGTGTTCTCGATGATGAACCAGTCGCGATAGCATGGGAACCATCAGTGCGACGGCGCGTTAGCGGACCGAGGGAGCCACGTCCCCGTCCTCACGGGCGAGGGCGTGTGCTCCGGACAACGAACTGAAAACGGGAGGGGTTATGAGTCTTCTTGCTCGTCTGGCGCCGCATCTGCCCTACATGCGCCGGTATGCACGGGCCCTTACGGGCAGCCAATCCACCGGCGACCAGTACGTTCGCGTGGCCCTGGAAGCGTTGGCCGCCGGCGAACAGACGCTCGATAGCCGCCTGTCGCCGCGCGTGGCGCTGTATCACGTGTTCCATGCCATCTGGTGCACCTCCGGCGCCCGGCTGGAAGACCGCACCCCGGCCGACGGCGGCGATGCGAGCCAGCGGCTGATGCGCATCGCGCCCCGCTCGCGCCAGGCCTTCCTGTTGACCGCGCTCGAAGGCTTCACGCCCAGCGAGGCCGCCCAGATCCTTGACACGGACTTCCCCGATGTCGAACGGCTGATCGCGCAGGCCCAGACCGAGATCGACGCCGAACTCGCCACCGACGTCCTGATCATCGAGGACGAACCGGTCATCGCGGCGGACATAGAGGCGCTGGTCCGCGAGCTAGGCCACACCGTGATCGACATTGCCGCGACCCGCACCGAAGCGGTCGAAGCGGTGGCCCGCAAGGCGCCCGGTCTTGTGCTGGCCGACATTCAGCTGGCCGACGGCTCGTCGGGTATTGATGCGGTCAAGGACATCCTCGGCCACTTCGATGTCCCGGTGATCTTCATCACCGCCTTCCCGGAGCGCCTGCTGACCGGCGAGCGCCCCGAACCGACGTTCCTGATCACCAAGCCGTTCCAGCCGGAGACGGTGAAGGCGGCGATCGGCCAGGCCCTGTTCTTCCATCCCGGCCGGACCGCCAAGGCGGCCTGACCCCGTCATCTGCCCGGCGCGCCAGCGGCCTGCGTTTCAGCGGCCGTTGGCGTGCTGCTGGCGTCAGCGGCGGCCAGATCCCCCGCGCGGAACATCCAGCTGCCGAACAGCACGGCGACGGCCAGAACGGTCGAAGCCACCAGCATCCAGAACGCGGAGCGGCCCCAGCGGCCCTGGCGAGCGTCCGTGGCGTCGATGTGTGTCTCGGCGCCGCGAGCCCGGGAAAATCTGCGAAAGATGGCCATCGGAATACGCCTCCTGAGCGTCGTGTCAGGTCGGAAACGTTTCCCGGCAAGGCGTTGTTCCGGTTCGCGCGTGGCTTGAAAAAAAGTTCGAACTTTTTTCGGGCAGGTTGGAACGGATTTGGGAGGAGGGACGTTTGTATATTGCGGAGGCGGCGACGCCCCCCCCGACTTGAGGCTGGTGAAAACCAGCCTGCCGCCTCCGCACCCTTTGTCTCGACGAACAGACTTCCAACAGGCGGATCTCACGATCCGCCTGTTGCATTTTCAGGTTCAGGGCCGGCTGAGGTGGAAGGTGACGTCGGTGCGACGGCGCAACGGCCTGTCGGCGCCCCCCATCGTGACGGCCCCCTGTTCTCCGACAGCGCCCACATTGAAGTTCACCGTCTTGAAGCCCAGCCGGACAACGGCGCTGCGCACCGCGTCGGCCCGCTTGCCCGACAGGACCAGATTGGCGGCCGGATCGCCGACGGCGTCCGCCAGGCCCGTGACATCGACCTGTCCGAGCACACAGCCACGCGTCATATCGCCCGCGCCCTTGAGCACGGCCTGCGCCTCGCGCGTGATGCTCGCGGATCCCCGCTCGAAATAGATCGAGACCGTTCGGTCCTGGCACAGGTTCGGCGCGCTAGCCCGTCGGAAACCCGCCATCGTGCCGCAACCGCTCAGCATCAACGCCGCCGCACCGAGCACGGTGAGTCTGGATATCGTGTTCATCTGTTGCCCTCAGCCCAAGAAAAGGGCGGTCGACCCTGTAGCCAACCGCCCGCCAACGCCCCTCATCGAGCGCTCAAATCATCAAGTCCGCGGCCGGCCGTCTTCCCAGAAGTACCGGCCCGACGCCTTGTCGTAATAGTAGTACCGACCGGCGGCCTCGTCATAGTACTGGCGTTTGTTGGGCGCGGCCGCACCGCAGCCGCCGTCTTCGCGGCAGCCCTTGATGGCGCCCGCCGTGCCGCCGACCGCGGCGCCGATGGCCGCGCCGGTCCCGGCGTCGCCGCTTCCGGTGTTGTTGCCGATCACCGCGCCCGCAATGGCGCCCAGCGCCGCGCCGCCCACGGCATTGCGTTCGACATTTCCGGTCGTCGTGCAGGCGGCCATGAGCAAGCCCGCGCCTGCCAGGGCGATCATGGTCTTGTACATCGGGAAACTCCTCGTCGTTCCGGCCATCCCCCGGCGAAGGGGCAACGTCTGAAGACGGCCGGAGTTCCTCTTGTGGAACCGCACGGCGCGGGCGACCGTTAGAGCGCGGACGGGGCGCGGAGACGACCAGGCGTGACATCCAGAAAAGAGGGCCAGCGGCTCGGGCGCGTGGCCATCGTGGTCAACCCCGCCTCGGGCAGTGCGGGGCCGGACGCTGTCGCCGAGGCCGAGCGAATTCTCGCCGAGCACGGCGTCGCCGGCGTGGTGACCGCGCCGGACGAGACCGGGCTTGAGGCCTGCCTCCGGGCGGCGCTGGACACCGACCCCGACGTCCTGATCATCGTCGCCGGAGACGGCACCGCGCGCGCCGGGGCCGAGATGGCCGGGCCCAAGGGCCCGCTGGTCGCGCCTCTGCCCGGCGGCACGATGAACATGCTTCCGAACGCCCTTTACGGCGGTCGCGACTGGAAGACGGCGCTGGCCGCCATTCTGTCGGATGGCGAGGAGAAGCGGGTGTCCGGCGGCGAGATCGACGGCCACGCCTTCTATGTCGCCGCGATCCTCGGCTCGCCGGCCTTGTGGGCCGAAGCCCGCGAAGCCGCTCGGGAAGGCGATCTGAAACAGGCCTGGCGCCGCGCGCAGAGGGCCGTGAAGCGGGCCTTCTCGGGCCGCCTGCGGTTCACGCTCGGCGGTCGCCCCCGGGGCAAGGCTGAAGCCCTGGCCCTGATGTGTCCGCTGGTCTCGAAGGCCATGGCGGACGACGAGGGCTATCTTGAAGCGGCGGCCATCGATCCCGCGAACGCGCTCGATATCTTCAGGCTCGGGTTCCATGCGGCGCTCGGCGACTGGCGGTCCGACGAAAAGGTGATGGTCGCGCGCGTCCGCGCCGGCCGCGCCTGGGCTCACGGGCATATCCCCGCGGTGCTCGACGGCGAGCCGCGGGAGCTGGGGCCGGTGGTCGACTTCCGTTTCCGCCCCCTCGCCTTCCGCGCCCTCGTGCCGCGAGAACCGGCGGAGACTGCCTCGTGACGTTGCGCCTGGTCCATCTGTCCGACATCCATTTCGGCGGCGAACACCGGGAGGCGGTCGCCGGAACCGCGGCCTGGATCGCCGAGCACCGGCCGGATCTGGCCGTCATCACCGGAGACGTGACCCGGGAGGGCGAGGAGCGCGAGTTCGCGGCGGCCGGCGCCTGGATCAACAGTCTGGCCGTCGAGTCCTTCGTTGTGCCGGGCAACCACGACACGCCCTACTTCGACGTCGCACGCCGGCTCTTCGCGCCCTGGGAGCGGTATGAGCGCCATTTCGGTCCGCTGACCGAGACCGTGCTTCAGCGCGAGGATCTGGCGATCGCCCGGATCAATACGGCGCGGGGCGTTCAGCTGAGGACCAACTGGTCAAAGGGCGCCATTTCGGATCGCCAGGTCACCGGCGCCATCCGCGCGCTGGCGCCCGCGCCGGCCGGGGCCCTGAAGATCGTCGCCTGCCATCACCCGCTGGTGGAAATGATCGGCGGACCGATGAGCGGTCAGGTTCATGGCGGGCATGACGCCGCGCTGGCCCTGTCGAACGCGCGCATCGATCTGGTTCTGACCGGCCATGTGCATGCGCCGTTCGCCCTGCCCTACCCGGGCGGCGACGGACATACCTGGGCCGTCGGCGCCAGCACCCTGTCTGTCCGGGAGCGTGGGTCGCCGATCGGGTTCAACTGTATCGAGGTCGAGGCTGATATCGTGCGCGTGACGGCCCTGGGCTGGACCGGGTCGCATTTCGAACCCTGGCGGACCTGGTCCATCAACCGCCGGCCGCACGCCCTCTGAATCAAAACAAGAACAGCGGCGGGATCGCTCCCGCCGCCGCCTTTGTGTTCGGATGGACGTCGCGCTCTAGGGCGCGCGGCCCCGCATCATGTGCATGACCGCCGAGACCAGGAACAGGACCAGGAAGACAAAGAACAGGATCTTGGCGATCCCGATGGCCGTGCCGGCAAGTCCGCCAAAGCCGAGAACGGCGGCGATCAACGCCACGACCAGAAAAATCAGCGCCCACTGCAACATGTTGCTTGCCTCCGTTTGAGTTCTCTTGAGCCGGATGGCCCTTGGTCTCTCAACGCTCGGCGCGTCGCAGCGTTCCGGCCCGATCTTCCGGCGCCGGGTAAGTCCATGCCGGGCCGCGACCTCGCGCGGCGTCGAACTGTCGGCCGGCGAGGTCCCAGTTCAACAGGCCGTCGAACCAGGCCTCGAGGAAGCCCTTCCGGTCATTCTGGTGGTCGAGGTAGTAGGCGTGCTCCCAGAGATCGCAGACCGTCAGGGGAACCACTGCTCCCAGGGTCAGCGGGTTGCCCGCGTCATGGGTCGTGATGACCTTCAGCCGGTCGCCTTCTGCGACGAGCCAGACCCAGCCCGAGCCGAAATGTTCGGCGCCGGCTTTCACGAAAGCCGTCTTCAGGCCAGCCAGTTCGCCAAACGCCGTATCGATCGCCGCGGCCAGATCGTCGGGGACGGAAACAGGGTCGCCCCGCATGGCCTCCCAGAAGAAGCCGTGATTCCAGGCCTGGGCGGCATTGTTGAACAGCTTGGCGGCCGACGCGTCGCCGGCGGCGTCCAGGACCACCGCTTCGAGACTGGCCGGGGCCGAGCCCGCCTCATCGATCAGGGTGTTGAGGGCGTCGACGTAGGCCTTGTGGTGCTTGCCATGGTGAAAGCGCAGCGTCTCCGCCGAGATTACGGGCGATAGCGCATCGGCGCGGTAGGGCAGATCGGGAAGGATGAACATGGCGCTCTCCGGACAGGGTCGGGAGAGAAGCGCCCGGGACCGGCGTCAGTTCCGGTCCGGCTTTTCCATGAAGGCCCGGACGACGGCGGCGACAAGTTGCGGGTTCCGCAGGGCGTAGATGCCGGCCGCCACGGCTGCGCCGGCCGACATCAGGGGCCGATCCCGAACAAGGCCCAGGATCATCTCCACGACCGAAGCGTCCGGCGCCGCAGCGGCTTCCACCTTGCGATCTCCCTCCGCCTTCCGGGCGACCATGAAGCCCGCGAGTGCCACGATCAGGGCGGAACAGCCGGAGATGATCGCCGCCGCGCCGGCAGTGCCGACGTACGGTTGGACAAAGGCAAAGAGGGCGAAAAAGGCTGAAAAGACGCCGGCGGCCGCGGCGGCGGCGATAGCGGCGGCGGCCGCTACGGCCATCAGCGTCCGTTCCATCATCAGCGGCGGTTGCTTCTGCCGGAGAGGAGAAGGCCGATCAGGACACCGATCCCGACGCCGGCGAGGGCGGCCGTGACCGGGCGTTCCTTGACCTTTTCGACGACATAGCGCTGGGCCTCGTCGAACTGGGCAGTGGCCGTATCGGTGTAGGCGCGGCTCTGCGCGCGCAGGGTCTCCATACCTTCCCGCACCGCCGTCTCGGTGCGGTGAGCCGCTTCCGTCAGGCGCTCACGGGCATGATCGGTCGCCTCGATGAGGCTGCGTTCGGCGTGCTTCGCGGCGGCCTTCAGGTCGGCCTTGGCCTGGTCGGCTTCGGCGACGGCGGGCGATTTGGCATTGATGGGCATGTCAGGCTCCGTGATCGCGGGCGCACCGAAAGCCGGCGGCCCTCCTGGCGGGGGACCGAGCCGGAACGCGATCCCGCGAGATCGGGTTCCATCCTAACGCCACAAGGGCCACGGCGCCACGAATTCTCGCTTGTCGCACAGCGGGAACTTACTCGTTATGGTGTGACATGGACGACGCCGCCTCACAGGCCCCAGCTACCATTGAAGCCGCAAGGCTGAAAGCGCTACGCGCGCTGCATGCGCTCGATAGCGGAACGGACAGCCGGTTCGACAGGATCGCGCGGACGGCCGCGCTGGTCCTGCGCGCGCCGCGGGCGGCCATCGTGCTCGTCGACGAGGATCGCATCTGGCACAAGGCGCGGGTTGGCGTCCTGGCCCGGGAATACCCCCGCGCGGGGTCGCTGGCGGATTTGATGGTCCGCGATCCGCGCACGATTTTCAGCGAGGATATCACCCGGGATTCCCGCTTCGCGGCCAACCGCCAGGCGCTCCTGCAGGTCGATGTCCGGTTCTATGCCGGCGCGCCGATCATCGCGCCCGGCGGGGAGGCCGTCGGCGTCCTGTCAGTCGGCGACCCGGAAGCCCACGCGCCGCACACCGAGGCGGAGCAGCTGGCGCTCGAGGACCTGGCGGCGCTGGCCAGCGAGATGCTGGTGCATGATGCCAGGACCATTGAAGCCGAGCGCAAGGCGCGTCTGGATCAGCGTCGCGTCGAACTGGCGCTCGACGCCGCCGGCCTGGGCGAATTTGAATGGGACATCGTCGAGGACCGGGTCTTCGTCAGCGAGCGAATGAAGGCCATTACCGGCCTTGTCGCGACGTCTTCCAAAGCCGAGGGCGGCGGCGTCTCGTTCCGCTTCGTCCATCCCGATGACGCCGGGCGCCTGCGGAAAGAGGTCGACAGCGGCCTGCGCCAGCAGGGCCGTTATCAGGCCGAGTACCGGGTAATCAGGCCTGACGACGGTCGGCTGCGCTGGATGCAGGGCTCGGGCGTCGTCGTCACGGACCCGGCCGGCGCGCCCCGGCAGGTGATCGGCGTCGTTCGCGATATCACGGACAGAAAGACCGAAGAGGAGCACCGCGAAACGCTCCTCTCGGAAATGGATCACCGGGTAAAGAACGTCCTGGCGGCGGTTCAGGCGCTGGCCGCCCAGTCGGCCCGGCGCACCGACTCGAATGAGGGATTTCTGGCGGCGTTCACGGGACGGCTGAAGGCCATGGCCTCGGCCCATGAGCTGCTGACCGCCACCCGCTGGCGCGGCGCGAGCCTGGCGCATATCGCGGCGGCGGAGTTGGGCGGGCTGGCCCCCGGCCAGGCGCGTTGGGAGGGCCCTGATCTGGTGCTCACCCCACGCGCCGCCAACGCCGTGTCGCTGGCGCTGCACGAACTCGCGACCAACGCGGTGAAGTACGGCTCCCTGTCGGCCGAAACGGGTCGCGTGGAATTGACGTGGACGACGCCGCCGGAAGGCGGATTCCTTTTGCACTGGCTGGAAAGCGGCGGCCCGGCAGTGAAGCCCCCGACCCGGCGCGGTTTCGGATCGACCCTGCTGGACACCATCACCGGCCGTGAACTGGGCGGCGAGGGGAGGGTCGAATACTATCCCGATGGCGTCCGCGCCTGGCTGCGCGCCGACCCGCGGGCGATCGCGGCCGCCATTGATGAACCGGCAGTGGCCGAGGCCGCCGCGCCCCCCTGGACGGGCGCATCGCATGGCCACAACGGACCGGGCGACGTCGGTGTCGATGGCCTTCGCCTTTTGATCGTTGAGGACGCCGTGTTGCTGGCCATGGAGCTCGAAGCCGGGCTGGTCGAGGCCGGTGCCGTGATCGTCGGCTGCGCCGCGGAGCTTGGCGAGGCGATGGCCATGCTCGACCTGCCGATCGACGCCGCCGTGCTCGACGCCAACCTCAACGGGGAATCCGTAGCGCCCCTGGCCGAAGCGCTGCGGGCTCGCGGCACGCCGTTCGTGTTCGCCACCGGCTATGGCGAGCGGGGGGCTCCGGAAGGCTTCGACGTCCCGGTCGTGCGCAAACCCTACAATGTGCATCAGATCGTCAACGCCCTGGCCGAGGCGGTAAGCCGCGGCTAGACGATGCCGCGACGTCGCAGGTCGGCAAGCTCGCCGGTGGTCAGCCCGGCCCGTTCCACCAGGATCGCGTCGGTGTGTTCCCCCAGCCCCGGACCTGGCCAGCGCACGCCGCCCGGCGTCTCGCTGAGTTTGGGGAAGGCGTTCTGCATCTTCACATCGCCGAACACCGGGTGCTCGACCTCGACGATGGCCTCACGGGCGACGAACTGAGGATCGGCCAGCATGTCCGGCGCGCGGTAGACCCGGCCGGCCGCGACACCCTTGGTTTCCATCAGGGCCAGCAGGGCGTCCGCGTCGAGCGTGGCCGTCCAGGCGCCGATCAGTCCGTCCAGCTCCGTCTGGTTCTCGCCGCGGGCGGCGTGGCCGGCGTAGCGCGGATCCTCCGACAGTTCGGGACGGCCCATGGCCTCGCACAGCCGCTTGAACAGCGTGTCCTGGTTGGCTCCGATGACCACCAGCGCGCCATCCCGGGTCGGATAGGCGTTGGAGGGGGCGATGCCCGGAAGAACCGACCCTGACCGTTCCCGGATATAGCCGGTCAGACCGTATTCGGTGATCAGGTTCTCCATCACCGACAGCACGCTTTCGTAGATCGCCGCGTCGACGATCTGGCCCTTGCCGCTGCGGTGGCGGGCGTGGAGCGCCATCATCGTTCCAAGCGCGGCGTGGAGGCCGGCCAGACTGTCGCCCACCGAAATGCCAGCGCGGGCCGGCGCGCGGTCAGGTTCGCCGGTAATGTAGCGCAGGCCGCCCATGGCCTCGCCGATCAGCGCGTAGCCCGCGCGGGACGCATAGGGCCCGGTCTGGCCGAAACCGGAAACGCGGGCCATGACCAGGCCCGGATTGTCGGCTGACAGGCTGTCGTAGCCGAGGCCCCACTTCTCCAGCGCGCCGGGGCGGAAGTTCTCGACCAGCACATCGGCCCCGCCGATCAGCTTGCGAGCGATGGCCTGGCCCTCGGCGGTCCGCAGATTCAGCGTCACGGAATTCTTGTTTCGCCCGATCACCGGCCACCAGGGCGAATGGCCCTTGGGCAGGCTGCGGCCCCACTGGCGCATCGGATCCCCCGCCTTCGGGTCCTCGATCTTGATCACCTGGGCGCCGAAGTCGCCGAGGATCTGGCCGCAGAAGGGTCCGGCGATCAGGGTTCCCATCTCGATCACGGTAAGACCGTCGAGCGGACCGGCGGTTTTTGTCTTTTGGTCGGAACTCATCACGGCCCCGTGAGGTTTGGTCATCACCCGGCCCGCTTGGGGGCGTCGGCAGGCCTTGTCAACGTGTGGAGTAACCCGACATGAACCGTACGATCCTTTTGGCCGGCGCCGCGGCGCTCGCCCTGACCCTCGGCGCCTGCAACAAGAAGCCCGACGAAGCCGCGATGGGCGCCCCGGACGCCAATCCCGCCGCCACCATCCCGACCCCGGCGGACGAAGCCGGCGCCCCTGACTTCGTGGCCAAGGCCGCGACAGGCGACATGTTCGAAATCGAGTCGAGCAAGATCGCGCTTGAACGCACGAAGAACCCTGACGTGAAGGCCTTCGCCCAGATGATGATCGACGTTCACACGAAGACCACCAGGGGCCTGGGTGACGCCATCGCCAATTCCGGCCTGACGCTCACGCCTCCGACGGCGCTGCCGCAGGACAGGATCGACGCCCTGGCTGACCTGCGTGAGGCCAAGCCCGAGGACTTCGACAAGAAGTACATGGACGCCCAGGTCGACGGTCACCAGGCCGCGCTGGACCTGATGACCCGCTATGCCCAGGACGGCGACAACGCCAGCCTGAAGGCGGCCGCCATGGCCACCGCGCCGGTGGTTCAGCAGCACCTCGACAAGGCCAAGGCCCTGCGCGACGCGCTGAAGTAGACCCGAAGACCGGGCGGGCAGCGACAGCCGCTACCCGCCCGCCTTCAGCACATTGTCGTCCGAGTTGCGGTCGATCAGGTAGTTGTAGGGGTCGACGCCGCCGTACTTCGGCGCCTTGCCGACCGTGAAGGTCAAGGTCTGGGTCCCCGTGTGGATCGGACGGGTCACCAAGGTGACGACCTTGCTGGAATCGAAGCCCTTGTCGCCCGGCATGGCCGTGAACAGGCCCACGTCCAGCACCTCGTCCATCGACGCGGGCGTCTCCCTACCCTTGCCGTCGGCGTAAAGCTTCTTCGCCTCGACCGTCAGCACGACGTCATAGCGACCGTCCTTGCGCTTCGTGACCGTCATCGCCTTCGTCTTGAGATCGTAGAGGGTGATCTTCTCGAACAGGTCGGTGATCAGGCCCTGCTTGTCGGCCGGCGCTTCGGCGCGCAGCGCCGCGACCAGATCCAGCGAAGTCGGATAGGGCGCGCCCTTGAAGGCGAACTTCGCCAGCAGATTGCGCAGGGCGCGGTTGACTGCGTCCTCGCCGATCTCCCGCTGCAGCCGGTACATGACCAGCGAGCCCTTGCGGTAGTGGATGTAGGGCTGGTTCTCGACCTTGTAGAGCGGCAGCTCCTCGACCAGTTCGCCGCCGCGCGAGCGCAGGTAGCGATCCAGCTCGAACTTGAGGAACTTGCGGATCTGGTCCTCGCCGTACATGTGCTTCATGACCATCAGCGCCGAGTACTGGGCGAGGGTCTCCGACAGCACCGTCGAGCCCTGCTGGTCCGCGCCGATGATCTGGTGCGCCCACCATTGGTGGCCGATCTCGTGGGCCCCGATGTAGGTGACCATGTCGATCTTCGAGGCGTCCCGATAGTCGGCGATGAAGAACAGGTTCTCTGACCAGGGGATGGTGTTGGCGAACGACTGGGCGAAGTCGGCGTAGGCCGGGAACTCGAGGAACCGCACCTGACGGAACTGGTAGGGGCTGAAATTGGCCTGGAAGTAGTCCAGGGACGCCTTCATCCCCGTCTTCATCCGCGCGATGTTCCAGGGGTGCTGTGCGTCGTAATAAACCGCCAGATCGATGCCCTTGTAGGTCTCCTGGCTCACGGCGTAGCGGGCCGATTGCACGGAGAAGAACGGCAGCACCGGCGCCTCGGTGACGAAGCGGGCCGTGCGACGGCCTCCCTTCACGGTATCGGCGACCTTGTAGCCCGGCGCGATCGGCGTCTGGTCAGCCTCTGTCGTCACGGTGATGTCGGCCGTCACCCAGTCCGCGTCGTGCCGGATGTAGTTGGACTGCATCGACGCGGGGTCGCCGAGTTTGGGCATGCGCAACTCGGGCGGCAGGCCGTACTTGCGGCGCTTGGCGCGGTCCACGAGCAGGCCCTGACGCTCCATGCCCAGAGCCGGCGCGATGTCGCCGTTGTTGATGAAGGTGCCGTTGTCGACGATGCGGGTCTCGTTGCCCCGGTTCTTGAACCCGCGCTGGGACCGTTCGGTGGTGAAGGTGATCACCCGCCGCTCGCCTGGCAGCATCGGCGTGTCGAGCGCGAAGATGCGGTAGTTGAAGCGCTCGAAGGTCTTCTTGGGACGCGCGCCCTGGATCGACAGCGCCTTGACCACCAGATCCCGGTCGAACAGGACGTGGATTTCCTTCAGCGGCGCCGTGGTGCGATTTTCGACGACGTAGGAGCCCCACGTCGTGACCCGGGGCTGGTGCGGATAGAGGTCCACATCCAGCTTCATCGAGACGATGCGCGGTCGCGGCAGGTGCTCGTAGCGCAGCAGGGCCTTTTCATAGTCGGCCTGCCACTTCTCACCGTCGATTGTCGTCCGGTACTCGTTCCAGACGTTGGTGTTGACGTAGATGAACACGCCGGTGGCTGCGAAGGCGGCGAGGGCGACGGCGAAGGTCGCGCCCGCCTTGCCGGTCAGACGGCGTGGGAGACGGACCAGGCGCGGCCACAGGCGGCTCTCTGTGCCGCGACGCCACAGCGCATAGCTGAGCACGGTCAGCAGGACAGCGAACGCGGACCAGTAGACCCGGAACCAGGTCGCGCCGATCCAGAACTGGCCCTGACCGTTCATGTCTGACAGGGGCACGCCGGGCGCGCCGCCGTAGTTGTAGAGATTATGCTCGAAGCCGAGGTTGTTGAAGGTGATGGTGGTGATCAGATAGATCACCATCAGCCCCCAGCCGACGAACTTGTGCGGCGCCAGCGTCTGCAGGAAGACCGCCAGGACGGCCAGCAGGAGCCAGTCCACGGCCTGCGGCAGGACATACCAGAAGAGCCAGGCGTCGATCTGGTAGTGGGTATAGCCCTTGATGGTCTGGATGATGATCGCGGCCAGAACGCTGACGACCAGCGTCGAGAGCAGCACCAGCGAAATCGCGAGGGTCTTGGGGCCAACGAACGCCCAGTCCGGCACAGGCGTGGAATCGACGATTTCGTGCGTCTTGCGCTCCCGCTCGCGCCAGACCAGTTCGCCGGCGTAGTAGACCGCGATGATCATCGGGATGAGGCTGAACGATCCGAGCAGGGGCGGGATCAGCGCCCGCGTGACGGGCCAGATCTGGCCGCCATAGCCCGTCTCGTCCGTGGTGAACCACAGGGCGCCGATGGAGTTGAACAGGCCCATGGCCAGCAGGACGAGGTAGGCCGGACTGCCGAACACCTGGCCCATGTCGAGGCGGGTGCGGGCGATCAGCTGGGCCCAGGCGGCGGCGGCGTCGAAGCGGGCTTTCGGCAACGCGGTGAGCGGCCGGGGCGGGACGTCCACCACCACGACGTCTTTAAGCGCCTTTTGCGACTTCTTGCCGGACGGCGCGCCCGACTGGAACCGGAACAGGACGGAAGCGAGCGCGAGGAACAGGGCGGACAGGCTGACCGCGAACAGCCGGTTGAAGAGCAGCAGGCCCGTGAAGGCGGGCGTCAGGGTATTGCGGTCGGCTACCGTCCAGTACTTGGTCGCCAGACCGAACGCCCCGGTGCCAAAGGGCTCCCAGAGGGCGGCGGTCTTTTCGAACTCGGGCTTTTCGAGCGCGATGCCGGCGACCGTCCAGAGGATCAGCAGGGCGATCACGCCGACGTAGGTCCACATCAGCGAACGCGTGACCGTCGCCAGGGCGAAGAACATCGAGGACGTCAGCAACAGGGCCGGCAGGGCGAGCACGAAATAGGAGAAGACAAAGGGCTGCAGCGTCAGCGGGCCGAGCGTCTCCCTGTCGACCCACGGCATGAAGGAGCCCACCGCAATCGCCGCCGGCACGGCCAGGAACGACAGGCAGACCGCCGAGAAAGCCCCGGTGAACCGTCCATACAGGTAGTCGAACTTTGAAATCCGCGTGGAGCGCAGGATCGAACCGAAGCCGGTCTCGTCATCCCGGACCACGATGTTGGCGACGAACGCCGTCGTCACGAACATGTAGAAGATCGAGAGGATGAGGTGCATCGTCGCGATCATGAACGGGGCGTTCTTGTGCATGCCCCCGCCTCCGCCACCGATGCGGATCTGTTCGATCGTCACCGCGCCGAAGGTCAGCAGGAAGAAGATGCCCGCCGCGACCCAGAACACCGGATTGCGCAACTGGTAGCGAAACTCGAAGCCCGCGATCTTGCCGAACATGTCGGGGCCCTCGCTCAGGCGGCCTTGCGGTGCTGCGAGAGGGTGGAGAAGTAGACGTCCTCCAGATCCCCCTGCACCGCCGTGAAGCCGTCGCCCGGGTCACTGTCGGCGATGATGTGGATCACCGTGCGGCCGGCGAACAGGCGGGTGGAGATCACGCGATAACGGGCGCGGTGGGCTTCGAGCTCGGCCTTGTCGATGACCTTTTTCCAGATGTGGCCCTTCAGGCCGGCGACCAGGTCGCTCGGCGCACCCTGACCGACGATACGGCCGTCGCAGATGATCGCCATGGCCGGGCAGAGGTCCGACACGTCCTCGACGATATGGGTCGAGAGGATCACCACCACGTTCTCGCCGATCTCGGCCAGCAGGTTGAGGAAGCGGTTGCGCTCTTCGGGGTCGAGGCCGGCGGTCGGCTCGTCGACGATGATCAGCGAGGGGTCGCCGATCAGGGCCTGGGCGATGCCGAAACGCTGACGCATGCCGCCGGAGAAACCGGCGATGGCCTTCTTGCGCACAGTCCAGAGGTTGGTCTGGTTGAGCAGGGTTTCGACGGTCTCCTTGCGATCCTTCGCGCTGGAGATGCCTTTCAGCACGGCCATATGGTCGAGCATGTCGTAGGCGCTGACGCGGGGATAGACGCCGAAGTCCTGGGGCAGATAGCCGAGGGTGCGACGGAGCAGTTCCGGATCCTTGAGCACATCGATGCCGCCGAATCGCACATGGCCGGAGGTCGGCGCCTGCAGGGTCGCGACCGTGCGCATCAGGGTCGACTTGCCGGCGCCGTTCGGGCCCAGCAGGCCGAACATGCCCTTCTCGACGGTGAGGTTGACCTCGTCGAGCGCGACCGTTCCGTTCGGATAGACGTGCGTCAGGTTCTCGATAATCAGCATGATGCGGCCCACCCCCCGGTGAATGAAACTTGCGCTCGGTTCGCCCCGCTGAAAGTCATGGCGGCGCGCGGCGCGGGGAGCAAGTGAAAGAACCGTAAGGCGCGGAACGTCTCGCCATCGTCATCGCGCTTCGTTAGGACAGCGCAATGACCCGCAAGATCGCCTTTGACGCCATCGAGAACTTCCGTGATTTCGGCGACTATCCCGTCGGGGGTCGCCGCCTGAAGCGCGGCGTGCTGTATCGCGCCGCCCACCAGTCAGAAGCCACCGAGGCCGACCTGGAGGCCATGCGCGCACTGGGTCTTTCGGTCATCGTCGACCTTCGCCGGCCCAATGAGCGCGAGCGCAGCCCGAGCCGCCGCTGGGAGGGCTTTGACGGCCTGGTGATCCAGAACGACATGGGCCATGCCGAGGAAGATCCCTGGCATGTGTTCATCCGCAACTCCGACCTGAGCCCACAGGCCTTCACCGACTACATGGTCGGCTACTACCGCGAGGCGCCGTTCGTCGATCGCCACGTCGACCTCTACAGCCGCTATTTCCATGCCCTTTCGGAGATTGACGGCGCGGTGCTGATCCACTGCGCGGCCGGCAAGGATCGCACGGGCATCCTGGCGGCCCTGACCCATCACCTGGCCGGGGTGCACGAGGACGACATTCTCCATGACTTCCTGCTGACCAATGACGCCGAACGGTTTGAGCGTCGCGCGCCCCAGTTCGCGGCGGTGGTCGAGGAAATGACCGGACGCCGCCCGACCCAGGAGGCGGCGATCACCGCGCTCGGCGTCGAGGCTCACTATCTGGAAACCGCCTTCGCCGCGATCCACGAACAGCACGGCACGCTGGACGCCTATCTCGAAGACGTTCTGGGTATCGACGCCGCGCGGCGGGCGGCCATCGCCCACCGCATTCTGGACTAGCGCCGGAAATTCGGCGGGCTGCCGTGGCGGCGCCCCGTGACAAACGCGCGTTTGACGTCCACCGTTGAGACAAGGCCGCGGCACGACGGCCTCTCTCATCAGGGCAGGACGATAGCCGCATGCACGACGCCGCGCCGGGTCACGCTGACCACGATCTGACCGTTCTGGGCGAGGTGCTCCCCGACGGAATCGAGCCCGCGAGCGCCCCGGCCTCGCCCGCCCCGGCGGCCGGACGTCTCTCTCTCAGCGGCTGGAGCTGGTCGATCTTCCAGGGCGGCCGGGATCCCTATGTCATCCTGATCACCATCTACATCTTCGCCCCCTACTTCACGGGCAAGGTGGTCGGCGATCCGGTCAAGGGCCAGGCGATGATCGCCACGGTCAGCACCCTCAACAGCATCCTCATCGCCTTCACGGCGCCGATCCTCGGGGCGGCGATCGACCGGTACGGCTCGCGCAAGCGTCTGATGATGGTGCTGGTCGCCTGCATGGCGCCCCTGATCTTCGCCCTGTGGTTCGCCAGGCCTGCCGGCGCGGGCCTGCCGGTGATGGCCGGCCTCTGGCTGTTCGGCATCATCGGCGTGCTGTTCGCCTACTGCGAGGTCGTGCACAATTCGATGCTGATCAACGCTGCCGGCCAGCGCCATGCGCCGCAGGCCTCGGGCCTGGCGCTGTCGGCGGGCAACTTCTTCTCCGTCATCACCCTGACCTTCTGTCTGCTGGCGTTCGCGCTGCCCGGCAGCCCGGCGGTCGCAGGCTGGCCGCTGGTGCCGGCGCATCCGTTGTTCGGGCTTGATCCCAGCCAGTCGGAGACCGAGCGGATCGTCGCGCCGATCGCGGCTGTCCTGATGGTGCTGCTGTCGATCCCGCTGTTCCTGTTTTCAAGGGACGCAAAGAATACCGGCACGAGCTTCATCGATGCCCTCAAACAGTCCGCGACGCACATCGGCGGCGTGGCCTGGTCCCTGATCCGGGCGACGGTCCAGGGACCGGCGAAGCTGCGCGAGGTGCTCGGCGTGCTGGTCACCGAACGTGACGCGGTGATCTATCTGGGCGCGCGGATGCTGTTCAACGACGGCATGACCGCCCTGCTGATCTTCTCGGGCATCTACACGGCCGGCGTCATGCAGTGGCATATCCTCGAGATGCTGGCCTACGGCATCCTGCTGAGCGTGTTCGCGGTCATCGGCGGTCTCTGCGGCGCGGTGTTCGACACCCTGTTCGGACCGCGCAACGCGGTGCGGATGGAGATCGCCGGCTCGCTGATCTGCCTGGTCGCCTGGCTGGGCATGCGCCGCGACAGGATCCTCTATTTCTGGCCCTACGACGCCTCGGCCCATGCGCCGATCTGGAAGGGTCCGATGTTCACCAGCCTGCCCGAGGTCATCTACCTGGCGATCGGCTTTGGCGTGGCCGTGTTCGTCACCGCGCAATACGCCTCCAGCCGGACCTTGCTGACGCGCCTCGTGCCGCCCGAGAAGCTGCCGGCCTTCTTCGGCATGTATGCCCTGTCGGGCAGCCTGACCGTCTGGATCGGTTCGCTTCTGGTCGGCCTCTTCACCACCCTGACCAACAGCCAGACGGGCGGCTTCATCCCGATCGCCGGTCTGCTGGCGCTCGGCCTTGCCGGCATGATGTTCGTCAGGGGCGGCGGCAAACAGAGCGTCTGACCTTTGCGACGACGACGCGGGGGGCTATCTGGCCCCTCATGCGCGCGGCGACGATCCTGGAGCGGCCCTGGAGGGCCCCGGAAGCGGTGCTGTCGGCCTTCGCCGACGATCCGTGGACCTGCGCCTTCCTGTCCGGCGGCGCGGGTGAGCGGGCGCGCTGGTCCTATGTGCTGCGGGATCCCGACGCGACCCTGACCCTGAGGGCGGGCGATCCGGCCGATCCGTTCTCGGCCATGACGACGCTGTTGGGTCCACGGAAGCCGAGTCATCCGGACGGGCCGCCGTTCCAGGGCGGTCTGGCCGGACTGGCTTGCTATGAACTGGCCGACCGGATCGAGCCTTTACGCCTGGCGCGCCTGGAGGCCTGGCCCGACCTTGCCGTGGGCCGGTTCAGCCGGCTGCTGGCCTTCGATCACCAGACGCGTCGGGTGCTGGCCATAGGCGCTGACGCAGGCGACGCGGCAGTCGCGGCCGGCTGGCTGGACGCGCCGGCGAGGATCGCCTCAGGTGCGGCCCTGGTCGCCGGCGCGGAGGACGTGACGCCCGCCGAGGCCTACGAAGCGGCCGTCGCCGAGGTGATCGGCCGCATCCACGACGGAGAGTATTTCCAGGCCAATATCGCCCGCCGCTGGGCCGGCCGCCTGACGCCTGGCGCGATCCCGTTCGACCTGCTGGCCCGGCTCGTCGCGCAAAGCGCCGCGCCCTTCGCCGGCTATCTCCGCCTGCCGGATCGGGCCGTGGTGTCGAATTCCCCGGAGCGGTTCGTCAGCGTCTCGGCCGGCGACGATCTGACGGTCGAGACCCGGCCCATCAAGGGCACCCGACCCCGCGGCGCGACGGCGGATCTGGATGCGGCCTTGTCCGCCGAGCTGCTGGCCAGCGACAAAGACCGGGCCGAAAACCTGATGATCGTAGACCTTATGCGCAACGACCTGTCGCGGGTCTGTTCGCCGGGCGCGGTGAGCACGCCGGAGCTGTTTCGGGTCGAGAGCTTCGTCAACGTCCACCATCTGGTCTCGACCGTGCGGGGCCGGCTGGCGCCCGGGCTGACGGCGATCGACCTGCTCGCCGCCGCCTTTCCGCCCGGCTCGGTGACCGGCGCGCCCAAGGTCCAGGCGATGAAGACGATCGCCAGGCTGGAACCGCCGCGCGGCCCCTACTGCGGAGCGCTGTTGTGGGCCGGGTTCGACGGGGCTTTCGATTCCAGCGTCCTCATCCGAACGGTGGGCCTGGTAGAGGACGCGGACGGCTGGCGCTATGAAGCCCGCGCCGGGGCCGGCATCGTCGCCGACAGTGATCCGCGCGCCGAACGCCTGGAAACCGAAACCAAGATCGCGGCGTTGCTGCGCGCCCTGAAGGACCCCCGCCATGATGCCGTTTGATGATCGCGGGCTGCTGCTCGGCGACGGCCTTTTCGAGACCATCCTTGCCCGGAATGGCGAGCTGATCCTGTTCGAGGCGCATATCGAGCGGATGCAGCGGGGCTGCATGGCGCTGGGCCTTCCGGCGCCGCACATCGAGGACGCCCGCGCGCTATGCCAGGACGTGCTCGACAACGCTGGTCTGAACGGCGATCGGGCCGCGGTCCGGCTGACCATGACGGCAGGGTCCGGCGGGCGCGGTCTTGAGCGTCCGACGACACCGGAGCCGCACATCTTCGCAACGGTCGCCCCCGCGCCGCGCCCGGAAGGACCGCTTGTGCTGGCGACCAGCGACGTTCGCCGCAACGAGGGGTCGCCGGCGTCGCGACTGAAGACCCTGTCCTACCTCGACAACGTCCTCGCCCGCGCCGCCGCTGCGCCGGCCGAGGCGCTGCTGCTGAACAATCGCGGCGAGGTCGCCTGCGCTGCCGCCGCCAACATCTTCTGGGTGCGAGACGGCCGTCTGTTCACGCCGCATCGCGACTGCGGCGTGCTTGACGGCGTCATGCGCCGACAGGTGATGGCGCTGGCCAGGGTGGAGGAGGTCCAGGCGCCGCGCGCCATGCTGGAGTCGGTCCAGGCCATCTTCCTGACCAGCAGCCTGATCGGCATCCGGCCGGTCACTCGTCTGGATGGCGTCGGGCTCGGCGAGCACGGGCTGGTGGCCGAGTTGGCCGAAGCCCTTGGCCCGGTCAGCTAGTCTTGGCGACCTTGTCCGACTTGCGGGGCCGCAGATAGAATTTGCGGGTAAACGTGACCGCGTTGGGCATGACCACATCGACCGGCGAGTCATAGGTGTAGGTCACCTCGGACATCACCACGCTCTGGCCGGCTGAGACGACGCCTGTCGGGACGCCCGTGACCGTCGCGCCGACCGTCAGCGCCGTCAGGCCCGAACCGCTGCTCCAGTCGACCTTCGGCGTTCCGCCGGAATCGGCCGTCAGGCTGCTCACCCGCATCTTCAGCGAGGCCGTCGAATAGGGGCTCATGATCGTCGCGGCGATGCCGAAGATGTCAGTGATGTCGGCGCTGCTGACGCTGGAGGACTGGGTCACAAGGTCCCCGACGGCGGAGGCCGCGTGCGCCGCCTTGCGTTCGGCGAGCAGGGCCTGGGAGATCTCCGCCATGCCGAAATAGCTGGCGATCATCGCCGGCGCGATCAGCGCGAATTCGACGGCGGACACGCCGCGATTGTCACGCCGCAGTCTGGCCAGAAAGCGCATCATGACGCGTAGGGCTCCGTGCGGAAGGTCGAAGTGGCCGAAATCATCCGCTTGCCGTTGGACAGGTTCTTCAGGCCGGGGGTCATCAGCGGCGCCATCACCGACCATTCATAGTAGACGCGAACGAGGACGATGGCCTCCGACCCGCCGGGGGTGAAGGCCGTCTTGCTGTCGTCGAAAGCCCCGTTCGTGGTGGGGTCGGTGAAGGTCACGTCGGAGAATTTCGGAAAGGTGCGGACATCGACATGGACGGCCGACGAACAGTCCGGGCCCAGCCAACTCATCTCGGTGCAGACGGCAGTCTTGAACGTAGACGCGGTGCCGCCGGCGGTCTGCAGTTCGCCGGTGCGAATGGTGCGCGACGCTTCGTCGACGGCGTTCTCGAGGGTCGTGGAGACCAGAAACACCAGACCCAGATCGAGAATGCCGAAGATCAGCGCCAGAAAGGGCGTGGCGACGATGGCGAACTCGACCGCCGTCGCCCCGTCGCGGTTGCGACGAAAGCGGCCAAGCAGTGACTTCGCGCTGTGGGCCGTTTTGGCCATCGTCCGGGACGCCTTTCCTTCGGAAGCCCGAAGACTAGCAGCCCGTCCCTAACCGACGGTTTACTGGACCGGCTACTGGGGCGCGGCGGCCTTCGCGGCGCTGGCCGCCGCCGCGGCGCGGTCAGTATAGGACGTGTAGGGCGGCGCCCATTGGCTGTAGACGCCCGAGCCTGAGTCTCGCTCGCCCGGCATCGGGGTGCGCTCGCAGCGGGGTGAACAGGAGTAGTTGTAGACGTCCGGACCACGGTAGAAAGAAACCCGGCCATCATCCGCGGCCGCGACGACGATCTGGCGGTCCAGGATGGTCCGGCCCCGTGCGTCCAGCACGACCAGATTGGTCACGCCGTAGGACTTGCCCAGGATCAGCAGATTGCGACCGTCGATGATCGTGACATCGGCTACCGACGGGTTGCCGATGAACACATCCCTGGCGGGGGCCGACAGCGTAACTCGTGACGTCTGGTCGATACGGACCGGCACGCCCTGGGCCACGGCGACGCCGCCGGTGGTCAGGACCGCGAGCGCGGCGAATAGGGCCAGGGGACGACGCATGGCGAAAACGGACCTTGTCTGCGGATGCCGCAGACTCCGACGGAATGGTCAACAAAGACTGAAATTCCGCCGTCCACGCGCGCCTGTGAATCTATAAGGACTCGGAGGCCGATTTCAGCGTCATGGTTAACGGAAGCTAATAGTAAACTCAAGTAAACCATAGAAAAAATTCGAGAGTATTCGCTTGTTTACTGGCCATTAAACGCGCCGGCCTAGGGTGGCCTTGTTTTCGGGGGCAGACAGGCCAAGCGGCTTGATCCCTCTACCGCCAACTTGCTGATAGGAGATCAAGCAATGACCAAGTTCATGACTCGCTTCGCCAAGGATGAATCCGGCGCCACGGCTATCGAATACGGCCTGATCGTCGCCC
>NZ_JBMDKR010000008.1:0-169847 GCF_057809815.1 Caulobacter sp. FG121 | reverse complement strand
CAATGACCTGGCGGGGTCAAAAGTGGAGACGAGTGCGCGTTAGACTGACAGCACCACCTCGTGCATCGCGCGAAGCTTCGCCGGGAGGCCGTCGGACGCGGTAAAGGCGATACGCAGTTCATGGGCGTCCATGGGATATTTCCCGCGACTGTTGCGGCCGAAGAACTTGTCGTTGGGCTTCACGCGGTGGGGGGCCGTCAGGCTGCCGGGGGTGCGGATGACCAGGGCCCCTCGGCCCGCCTCGAACGGAATCCAGCGGAACCGGACGCCCGTGAGGCGGGGATCCACACCATCGCGCAGGAGCTGTTCCAGGCGCAGGATCGCCGCCTCCACATCGGGAGGATCAAGGCCGGGCGCGGCCTTGGCGACGCCTTTCAAGTCCTCGATCCCGAACACCAGATCGCCGCCCTGGGCGTTGGCGAGGGAGGTGACATCGGCCAGGAATTCGCGAATGTCATCGTTTTTCCCCCCTGGCAGGTCTCGCTTGAACTCCAGCGTGCGGCCTTCCTCCGCCTTGGCGCGGCAGAGTTCGAGAATGTCGGCTTCGGAGAGGGCGTCCACGGGTCTCGGGATCATGGCGTTCGCGTCATCCGGATGATTTGAAGAAGGCCATCCTGGACGCCCTGGCCCGAGGTTAGCCGTGACAACTTTGGCGTAGCGTCTCGCCCTCGCGCCCGCAATGCGCGACGACCGTCCCCGCTTCGCGACTTGGCGCGACCCGATTCGGTCCGCGACCCCCGGCGCGATATTCCCATGCCAGTCGACATCAGATCGGCTGAGGGGCATCGAAAACCCCTATTCCGCAATCGCCTCGGGCGAGGTCGTGCGCGCCGTCTGCACGGCGAAGACCACGCTCTTGTCCCCGGCCATCGCCGCCTCCAGGAAAGTCATCAGCATCGCAGCCTGGACGCGGTTCGTCCCAACCCAGCCCCGTTGGACCAAATCCTTGAACGCGCTGGCGGTCAGGTGGCGTCCGATATTCTGCGGCGTCACGCAGAGCCCGCCGCGGAGCCCCCGCACGCGGGGGTCTTCGACAAGCCGCTTCCAGTAGCTGAGCGGCAAGTAGTGGCCCGGCACCAGCCCCTCTTCGTCATGGGTGAAGAGCCTGCGGCAGAATTTGAAGAAGAAGGGATCGGGTCCCAAACGAAACCCGTCGCAGCTGAGGTCTTCGTCGCCCTCGGCGAGCCGGGCCGCCGCCTGGTCCATGCGGGCGATCTCATGGGCGAGCTGCGGGTCGGGCCGGTATCCGCCCTCGCCATCCACACCTTCGAAGGTCTTGTACTGCACGAAGACCACGGACCCCAGCGTCTCATTGACGTAGATGAGGTCGACGCCCAGCTGCCGTTCAAGGTCGAGCTTGTTGGCCAGGATGACGGTCAGCCGGCTGTCGGGCCCTTCGAAGGTCCTGGCCGGATAGCGATGGCGAAGGGTCAGGTTCCAGTCCTTGGCCCCTTCGAGATCATGCAGGACCAGCATGTCCTCCAGCGCGCGCAACTCATCGGCCTGGTCAAAAATCGAAGCACGGCCCGGTTCGAGGACGCCAAACTGCGCCGGCGTGTCGAGCCCCGCGCGGGGGATCTTCGCCAGGTCCAGCGCGGTGCGCACCGCATCCCGCTGAAAGGCCCAGTTGGCCCGCGCTCGACCCGGGTCGGCGCCGCCGGCGCTGCGTCGGCGGATCAGCCCCATCGCCGCCGCGTGGGCTTCAGGCGCCGCGGCCTCGAGCGCGCCCAGGACGCGATCCAACGCCTGGGGCGGCAGGTGGCCACCGAACGTCACCGCCTTTCGCGCGTGCGCCACGCGGCCGCCCGTCAGGCGCCGCAGGAGCTTGTCGATGCTGACCGGCGCCGGAAGCTTCACCACTGAGCCGAGGTCGAGGCGGTCACGGCCGGATCGGGCGAGGTAGCGCACCTCGCCACGCGCCACATGGGTGATCTCGCCGGCCGTGAAACTCAGGAAACTGAGAAGTGGCTGGCCGCGGAGGGCCTTGGTGATCGTCGGAACCTCTTCGTGGCAGACACCCCAAACGTCGAGATCATCCTGCAGCGCCTCGGTCCGGCTCGGATCCAGGCGCAAGACATAGCCGAACTTGGGCGCCCAGACGCCGGTCCAGAACGTTTGGAGCAGCTGGGACGCCATCTCACGCCCGTTCCGCGACGAGGCGATCATAGGCCTCAAGGACATAGGTCACATAGCTGCGCGCGAGGTTGCAGTAGAGCCGGGCCTCTGTCTCCAGGACTGGCTTAAGGTCGCTGACATCGGCGCCATGCCGGACGCCACCGCCCGATGGGGAGGACAGGAACCCGTGGAGGGGCCGGATCCAGTCCAGGACCTGCGCCATCACGCTCTCCCGGGCCTGGGCGCGGAATTCGTCGGCGATGCGGTTGAAATAGCGCCCCTGCACGGTCGCCGCCTCGGTCAACGGCGTGCCACGCAGGGCCGTCACCGCTGTTTCCAGCAGCCACATGGATTCCTGCACGGCCTGCCGCGGCTTGCCCGCCGCCAACAGCTGATCGGCTTCACGCCATGAGGCCTGTATCGCTTGTCGCGCCTCCGCGTCGAGCGAGAGCGCCGGGGGCGCGGAGGTGATGGCCAGGCCCTCCCGCAGCGCGACAAGGTTGGGCGGCGCGATCGCGAAGGCGCCGCCATAGCGCTGAAGGACCTGGTTGATGATGGGCCAGGCCGGAAGAAGCGCTTCGGGCCACGCCGTGCGCACGGCCTCCAGGCCATCGTGCAGCGCCTCGAGGAACAGAGGTTCGTTGGCGGCCGCCGCCTGCATCTCGGTCAGCAGATCCTGCCGCGCGAAGTTTAGATTGGAACTCAGCCAGACCGGGCGCTGCGCCGCGAGCCCGAAGTGTCGCTTCAAGGTCTCGTACATCGGCTGGGGCGGACCCAGGGGGGAAATGCGCTGGATCAGTCCATACATGGCCTCCACCGCCGCAGGCGGAAGCTGGGTGGGCGCTTCGAACCGCCAGTTCCCGTCAAAATTCAGCATGCCCATCCACGGCTTGGCGCGGTCCGTCCCTGATCCCCGCGAGACCTAAGGCGAAGGAAGCGCCATCGCAACCGCGGCGCGTGGCTGATGACCTCGCGGCCTAGACGCAGCCGGGACAGAGCTCCAGCACCGGGCATCCTCAGCGATTGATCGGCCGAGGCGATGGATGACGTCTTGTGACATGGTGCGCCGTTCCAATGCCGAGATGGACGATGGGCGAAGACGACGACGAACCCGACCCCCTTGATTTCGCCGTCCCACACCGGATTGGCGTTCCGCGAACCTGGCTTGGCAGTTCGCCGTCGCAAACGGATGGCCATCCGAGGATCACGGTTCGACAAGACCGGAAAGACGTGGGGGAGCGGAAGGCGGTCTCCGCCGCGATGCTGGCTGAGATCGCCGAACTGTTGGAGACGACCGCCGCCGACCTGGCTGGCGAAGCCGACGCCTTGGCCCAGCGCGGCTCCACCGACGATCGGGCGCCGCGCGAACGGTGCTCGACCCTGGACGTCACGGCCCTCCTGCAGGCGTTTGCGGAGGTCCCGCAGCCGCGATTGCGCGCCGCCATCGTCCGAATGGCGCGCGTCCTCGCTGACAAGGCCAGTTTTGAATCCGACGCCGACCCAGAACGCTGAGGACACCTATCAATCGCGGCCCAGCGGATAGGGCGACGAGCCCCTCAAATGGCCGGCGCTCAAGTCACGAGATCCGGGCCGGACACCAGGAACATGCGCGCAGCGACTGACCGGCGGACGCAGGCTGCCCGCGAGGGCGTCGTCGAGACCCATGACGCTCAGCCTCCCGCTGGTCGACGGCCGCGCGGTGTCCGGATCTGAAGCCGCAGCTCGGGGGACGAAGGGCGACGGCTTGGCGGCGGGAAGGAGCGAGGCTGGCATGGCGCGTCCAAAGGCTGGAAACAAGGGCCTAAGGTTCGGCCTGGGAACGCCAGGGCGGTAGGGCCGAGACGCCCAAGAGGGGAGGGGCGCTCGGCCGCTCCGCAATTCAGCTTGCCATGATGCTGTTTTAGCACTTACTACAGCGCCACGGTCGCTCCTGAAGCGACGCGACCCGCCGATCCCAGCAGAAGGTCTGCCCCATGCGTGAAGCCGTCATCGTCGCCGCCAAGCGGACGCCTATCGGGAAGGCCTATCGCGGCGCCTTCAACAACACCTATGGCGCGACCTTGGGCGCGGAAGCCATTCGCGCCGCCGTCGCTCAGGCCGGAATCGATCCGGGCGAGGTGGACGACATCGCCATGGGTTCGGCCCTGCAGCAGGGCACCACGGGCAACAATATCGCCCGCCAGGCCGCTCTTCGCGCCGGCCTGCCCAACACCGTTTCCGGCATGACCATCGACCGGCAGTGCAGTTCGGGCCTCATGGGCGTGGCGACCGCCGCCAAGTACGTGATCAACGATGGCGCACCGATCGCGATCGGGGGCGGCCTGGAGTCGATCAGCCTGGTGCAGAACGGGCAGATGAACACCTTCATGGCGCAGGATCCGGCGCTGAAGGAACGCGTGCCGGAGTTCTGGACGAGCATGATCGAGACCGCCGAAGTGGTCGCGGAGCGCTATGGCGTCAGCCGCGACGCCCAGGACGAATATGCCCTGCTGTCGCAGCAGCGCACGGCCCAGGCCCAGGCGGAAGGGCGTTTCGCCAGCGAGATCGTCCCGGTCACCACCACCATGAAGGTGGTGGTCAACAAGGAGACCGGCGAGACCGCGGACAAGGAGATCACCATCACCGGCGACGAGGGCAACCGGCCCCAGACGACCCTCGCCGACCTGCAGGGGCTGAAGCCGGTCTTCAAAGGCGGCCACTTCATCCAGGAAGGCAAGTATGTCACCGCCGGCAACGCCTCGCAGCTGTCCGACGGCGCCGCGGCCGTCGTCTTGATGGAGCGAAAGGAGGCCGAAAAGCGTGGCCTTGAGGCCCTCGGCGCCTATCGCGGCATGGCGGTTGCAGGCTGCGGTCCGGAGGAGATGGGCATTGGGCCGGTCTTCGCCATTCCCAAGCTGCTCGAACGCAATGGGCTCACCATCGACGATATCGACATCTGGGAACTGAACGAGGCGTTCGGCAGCCAAGTGATCTACTGCCGCGACAAGCTGGGGATCGATCCCGAGAAGTACAACGTCTCGGGCGGCTCCATCTCCATCGGCCACCCCTATGGCATGACCGGCGCCCGCTGCGCCGCGCACATCCTCTACGAAGGCAGGCGCCGCAAGGCGAAGTACGGCGTCGTCACCATGTGCGTCGGCGGTGGGATGGGCGCCGCGGGCCTCTTCGAAATCTTTTAGAGTTATCGCCCACGACGCCGCCTTCGATCGACGTTTCCTCGAGCACTTCTGCGAGTCCTTCGCTACCAGCGCCTGGCCGCGATCGAGCTGCTCGCCCTTCCTTTGCCCCGCTGCGGCCAGCTCGCCCTGGCCCAGCTACTGGATCGCGCCCTCGCCCCGATCTGGCGGATCTGGGCCGAGAACTCACCTTACGACCTGAAAGATCTGCTCAAGGCGCGCGGCCACCGCTGGAACGGGGAGGGGACCGCCGCGCCCAAGGCCTGGCTCGTCGATGTCGCAGACGCCGACCGCGAGGCCGAGCTCGACTTTCTCAAGACCGAGCCCTACCGCAGCGAGATCGACGGGCTGGTCCGCCGCATCGACGCCTACGACCGGTTTTCGGACCGCTACCGATCGCGGCTGGAACTACGCAATGATTTCCCGGCTTTCGCCGCCCTTCGTGCTTTTGGAAGACCGCCTGAGCCACACGGGAGGGCGCCTCTACAAGGATCCCGTCCGGATCCTGCGCTGCGACGCCTCGGACGAAATCCCCGCCACCCTCTTAGAACTCCAGGCTGCGCTCGACGAAGGCCTGCACGCCGCGGGCGTCCTGGCCTACGAGGCGGCCGGGGCCTGGGAGCCGGGTCTCTCCGGCCAGGACCGCCACGTGCGACCCGATCCACTATTCTGGTTCGGGCTGTTCCGCGACTTCGAGACGCTGAGCGGCGAGGACCTCGATGCGATGTTCGGCGCCCTTAGTCCTCGCCCCAAGCCTTGAGCACCATGTCCCTCGGGAGGGGGTCTCCGAGCAGATTAACCCACGCGGATTTTTCAGGGTCCCAGCTGACGGCGATCAGTTCAGCGCCGCCATCGAACCTGAACCACCCGCGGATGACGCGGCCGTCCTTTGGCGCGGTGTCGGAAGGGTTGGGAGTGATCATCGGGGAACTCTAGTCCGCGCTGCCGGCAACTCTATCCCATCTCGCTGCACGCGGCGCCGGCGGGAGGTGCGACGAACACGGCCGCGGGGGGTGACTTAGTTGGCCTTGTTGGGGCCGATCCCGATATACGCTCTTGGGCTCAAACCCCGCGATAGGCTGTAGGACCGCATTGGGCTCTTAGCCGCCCCTCGGAATGCCCGGTTGCGGGCCGGCACTAAACCCCAAATCTGCTGCGATCGGAGTGGAGCCTCATGCGGTTCGGGAGACACGCTGCACCTGCGCAAGTCCACAGATCATTGGGCAATTGTGAGCCGTTGCGGGGCTTAGATTTCGTGGGTCTTGCCTTCCGCAATGGAGCGAATTCGGACCTCGTTTGGGCAGGAACGCTGCGCGAGATTCGCCGCCAAACCGCCTAAGTCCTGTTTCCAAGGGGGCTGTTTACATTTGGCCAGGGTGTGGGGCCAACGAGGGCTGAGTGTGGGCGGTCGCGCCTGAACGGGAAGGGACGCGAGTCTAGGCTGGTGGCTGTGAGGAGGCGCTTTGAGATCGGTAGCAAGACAGGCTACCCACCGTTCCATCGCCGACCTGTACACACCTCCAGTTGGGATTCAGGCGGTTGATCGCCGGCGCATAGCGGTGGGCTGCTGTCTGACCAATGCGGTTGAACATCCAGATCAGCCCAGGTCGCGGCCCCCGTGTTGCGGCGAGGATATCCCGATTGGCGTCGTGATCGACCGGCACTACCAGAGACGTCACGCGCACGGGCCGATGCGCCCGCGTGAAGAAGACGCCGCCGAGGTGACGCAGGGTGTCCGGCTCCATGATCGGCGCGAGTTCATGATCCCAGACGAACACCACATCCGAGACGTTTTGCGCCATCAGGGCGTCTGAGCCGGTTTCAAACTCGTAGCGGGCCAGCTTTTGGACTGGCCCGAGCGCATCCAGCGCAGGCTTCAGCGCCGCGCCGAGACAGATCGTGATCAACCCCAGATACGCCAAGCTTGGACGAGGACTTGCGGCGGCGATCAGCACGGCCCCTAGCAGCAGCGAGGGCGCGAGGGAAATCAGGTAGCGCGGGGAAATGCCTGGGCCCAGCAGGCCGAACGTCAGCATGAAGGCCAGAGCCAATGCGCCCGCGGCGGCGGTGAGCACCAGCGGACTGGATGCGCCATCGCGTGCACCTTCGGGCTTCGATCGGCCCAAAAGCCAGATGGCCATGAGCGTCACGGCCATGGCGGGCAGGATCAGCGGTTGCGTCGGTCCGACCGCGAAGGCGACGAGCTCAAGCGCTCGTCCCGCGTCCAGAGGCGGATGCCATACTTTGGAGAGTTGGGAGTACTGGGCCAGTCTCGGCGCGTGATGGACGATCCACGCCAAGGTCGGGACGAAGGCCAGAGCCGCGGGCCAGGTGCGCAGCGCCGCCTGACGGTGGCGGCCGAGATAGACCAGCCCCTGGGCCAGGGCCACGAACAGCGCGTAGTAGTGGACAAGGATCGCCAGCGCGCAGATCGACGCCCATAGCGTCGCGCGCCGCAACCCGGGCGCATGCAACAGGCCGGCGAAGGCCAGGCACTGGGCGGTCGAGACTGCCAGGAGCAGCGCGTAGCAGCGGGCGTCGAGAAAGAAGCCGACCCCCCACCAGCCATAGATCAGGGCTGCCCAGCAGAGCGTTGCGTTCCGGCTCAGGCCTGCGGGACGCCCGACAAGCGGCAGGGCTCCAGCGATAACGACGGCAAGGAGGCTGGGCGCGCGCAGGGCCAGATCGGACGCAGCGAACAAGCCGGTCCATCCCCGCAGCAGCAGGTAATAGGCCGGGCCGTTGGAATCGAGCCAGACCTGACGCCAGAAGTCCGGCCAGTCCGGGCGCGCGATGATCGTCAGGGAAAAGGCCTCGTCGAACCACAACGGTTCGGTCGCGGCAAATCGCACCCGGGCGATGAGCAGGAGCGAAGCCGCCAGCGCCAGGCCGGCCATGAGCCAGGAGCGCCCCGCCGCGCCGGGTGTGCGCCAAGGTCCGAACTGTGACACCGCTGGCTCGTCCCCTGCCCATACGCTTAGGTCACATTCCTCGGTTGTGTGAACTTTAGGGCGAGTTAACGGCGACGCGCGCGGCTCACGTGCGTGTGATTTTGGGCGGTACGCAATTAAGGATTGCGAAGACTCTGCTCGCTAAGGCTGTCGGGGCGTACCCTTGCCGCTTCGACCGAGTTTCCTGCATGCCCGTTCCGGATTTTGTCGTCGAACATGTTCGCCAGGCCCTGGAACTCGGTTTGCTGGCGGTGGGATTCTTTGTTCTGGCCCTTTTGGTGAAAGGGGTTCGTGCGGTTTCGGATGGCCGCGCCGCCCTGGCCGAAACCCGCAGCAATCTGGGCCTCTATATCCTGGACGCGCTGACGGTCTCGCCGGCCATCGCCTTGGCGAGCACAAGCTTCTACCAGTTGCTGCACGCCCCCGGCGCCATTTACGCCGGCGAAGCGGTCTGGGCGCAGGCGCCCCCGATCGTGACCGGGATCGCGGCGGTGTTCATCTGCGACTTCCTGGGCTACTGCAATCACAGACTGTACCATACGGCGTGGCTCTGGCCGTCTCACGTTATCCACCACAGCGACACCCGTTTGACCTGGTTCAGCCTGGTGCGTTCGCATCCTGTGGACCGGTTCGGCGCCCTGTTCGACGTGATCGGCCTGATCCTTCTGGGGCTTCCGGATTGGGCGGTGGTTACAGCGGTGCTGGTCCGCCACTACTGGGGACACCTGATCCACGCGGACCTGCCCTGGACGCTCGGCCGCTTCGACCTGATCTTCGTCTCGCCGGCGATGCACCGTTGGCACCATGCGCTTGAGCAGCGCGGCGCGGGCGTCAACTTCGCGACGGTCTTCTCGGTCTTCGACCGGCTGTTCGGGACGTTTTATGCGCCCGGCGTATGCACGGGCCCGACCGGCGTCGACGATGTGATCGCGCCTGGCCTCGGCGGCAAATATCTGCACCCCTTCAAGGCCTGGCTGTCGCCCCTAAGGGCGGCGCGCCTCACGCCGCCTGCAGCCTAGACACCCCGGCGAGTACGGCGTCGCTCGTGTCGACGACATCCAGCGGTGGGACCTTCAACATCTATCTAGGGCGGCAATGCCGGGCTGCAGCGGGGTGGAGGTTTGTCGCGCCCATCGGTGAACCGGCTGCTCGACCCATCTGTGCAGGATCCACGCGGCCGCCAGGCAGAAGCCGACATACGCCACCGGCAGGCCGGAGGCCGCGATCCCGCTCGTCCCGTCTGCGCGATGCGACGCCATCCAGAGGAGGGGCGTGAGATGCACTAGATAGAGGGGGAAGGATATCTTCCCGAGAAGCACGACGGGCGCGGACGACAGCCAGCGGTCCACTTCCCCCGTCTGGAACGACAGGGTCAGGATGAGCGCGGTAAACAAGGCCGGCGTCCACAACAGGCCGGCAGGGCTCTGGAGAGCCATGATGGTTGCGCCGATCGCGGCAAGGGCTCCGACCCGGGCGAACCTCGCCGCCTGGTCGCCCAGGACGATACGGGCCTGGCAGATGGCCGCGCCGGCGGTGAAGCAACAGGTCATGCGTATCAGCGCCGAAAGCTGGTCGATCGTATTCTTCCCCACGAGTCCCGCGGCCACCTGGAACACCGCCAGGACGCCGAGGCTTGTCGCCGCGACGAGGATCGCCGTTCCAGCCGACCGCTTCGCCAGGACCCAGGCGAGCCCTGGGAAGGCGGCGTAGGCGACGAGCTCGACGCTCAAGGACCAGACGGGCTGGTTCCAATCTCCGCCGGGAGATCCGAACCAGCGGGTCGCGAGACAGGCGGTCCTGACCAGGGCGGGAAGCGAGAAATTGTCGGGGTTGCGGGCCCTGGACCACGCGACGAAGCCGGGATCGGCGCAGGCCAGCAGGACGATGAGCCCGAGCACGACGAGGCTGACCGGATAGACGCGGGCGAGCCGCAGAATGGCGAACCGCCGGACCGCCGCCCCCGACGGATGAACGAATTCCGCAGCGTGCACCCACATCAAGATGAAGCCGGAAAGGACGAAGAACAGGTCGACGCCGACCCATCCGACCTGCAGCAGGCCAAGCTCACTCACCCAGGGCGCGCCGACCTGCGGCGCAAACCGCGCGACGTGATAAAGCAGGACCCAGAGGGCGGCGACGCCCCGAAGGCCCGTGAGACTTGGAATAGTCCGCATGGCGATCCCCGGTGCGGCCACACGGTTGCACCTATGGATTGCTAAACCCTCAAGGCCCGCAGCTCTGCGTTTTCTTGCAAGCCCGCAGATCGACTGCCGCCCGCGACGGCCAATTGAAATTCCGAAACGTCTCGCGAGAAATTTTTCCGCGAATACACGTCAAGATGAAAGCGCCGACTGGCGCCACATAAAATCGTGAACCCACCGGAGTGCGCCTCAGGATTGAACAACCTGAGCGGGCGCGGCTTACTGCGCAGGTTGAGCAGGGGATTCTGATGGGCGGGCTGCGTATGGGACGAGTTGGATCCGGCGGTTTCTCGCGGCGAGAGGCGGCCTCGCTGACGCGGCCTGCCGGTACGGGGATATTCAGGGCCCTTGGCTTGGCTCTCCTGGTGCTCCTCAGCGCTCAAGTCATGGCGTTTTCCGCACACGCCGATCCGAACGGCGTGTGGCACGTCGGCTACCCGTCTGGGAATACGATGACCTTCCCCGACGCCGGTTCAGCTTGCAACTACGCCTTTAGCTCTTGGCATGCCACCGACCCCAACACGGCCCCGGACGGGATGGCGTACTACGATGACCAAGACATTTTGTGCGGCTGGCACAATACGATCCCGACCGGGCCCCCGTTCCAATATCAGCCGATGGCCTGGCTGGTCTGCAACAGCGGATACCAGGTGCAGCGTCGGGCATGCGTCAAACTCCCGGCTGGAGACCAGTGCACACCAACGCCGAACCCCATCGACATCCTGACGGGGGACAAGCGGTTCACGGTTGAGGACTATTCCACGGCAGACCGCGCCCTGCGCCTAGTGCGGAAATTCCAGTCCCAGCCCTATCCCGATCTGGATCGGAATTTCATCGAGTATCCCCTGGCCCTCACCAACTGGCGATTTGATTTTCAGTATGAGGTGCAAATCCCGCGGACCTTCAGCAGCGCCGGTTTGATCAGTCTGCTCGCGCCGGACGGCCACGCCTATCTATTCCAGAAGCAGACCGACGGCTCATTGATGCCGTACACGCCCGCCGCGCGTCCGCTTCCGCAGCCGGACTATCGACTCCAGTTCCTTGACACCTGGCCCACCAGCACCCCTTGGACCCTCGTCTACTCGAAGAGCCATTGGAAGATGACCGACGCCGACGACAACGTCTGGCTGCTGGAAACCTTCCTGGACCCCAAGCTGGGCGAGTATCGCATCGCGCGTCCGACCCAGATGACGGCGAAGTCGGGCCTGGTGCTGACCATGGCCTACGCCACCAACGGCACCCTGACGTCGATCTCGGACAATCGTGGAAAGTCCATCAGCTTCACCTGGGCGACAAAGTTCGGTTTCCCGAATGGCATCTCAGAAGCCACCTTGCCGGGTGGCGAGAAGCTGACCTACACCTACGAAAATTCGACCTCGTCAAACTTCGAGTCCGACCGTTTGAAGAAGGTAGAGCTGAAGAACGCGTCGTCCGTGGTCGTCGACAGCACCACCTATGACTACGGCAACACGAACTACCCGCTGGCGGTCACCGGGACCCGCGACAAGGACAACACCCTGCGCTGGAGCGTCACCTACGACGGGGACGGCTTGGCGACCTCCAGCTTCGGCCCAGGCAATGCGTTCAAGAGCGACGTCGCCTACGGCGGCTTTGGGACCAGCTTCACCCGTACGGTCACCAACCCGCTGGGCAAGCAGACCATCTATAACTACACGCGATCCGGCTCCACCACCTACGACCCCAAGCTAACCGGCTATACCGGCACAGCCAGCGCCAATTGTCCTTCGAGCGCCAGTTCGATGACTTGGGGGACTGACCGATTCATCGCCTCAGCGGTGGATGAGGAAGGTCGCACGACCTCCTACACCCGCGACACCCGCGGCCGGCCGACCCAGATCAAGGAGGCGGCTGGGACCGGCGTCGAACGCATCACCAACATCACCTGGAACTCGACCTTCAATCAGCCGGCTCAGATCGTCGAGCCGAAGAAGACCACTGACTTCACATACGACACCCAGGGTCGCCTGACGTCGAAGACTGAAACCGACACCACCAGCTACACCACGCCCTATTCGACCAATGGTCGTACGCGAACCTGGGCCTATACCTGGAGCACGACGGGTCAGCTTTTGACAGTTGACGGGCCTCTGTCGGGAACGGGCGACACGGTTACCTATACCTATAACACCAACGGTTTCCTCGCTTCGGTGACCAACGAGGTAGGACAGGTCACCACCGTTTCGTCGTGGAATTCCCGCGGTCAGCCGCTGACGCTTGCCGACCCCAATGGCGTTGGCACGACGCTCACCTATGACGCACGAAGTCGACCGTTGACGGTCACCCGCAACCCCGGCGGAACCCAGTCGCAGTATGCCTTCGAATACGACGCAGTCGGGAATGTGACGAAGATCACCCTGCCGGGCGGCGGCTACCTCCAATACGCCTACGACACCGCCAATCGGCTGACGCTGGTCACCAATGACCGGGGCGAGACACAGACCATCACCACCGATCTGGCCGGTGACATCACCGCCCAGGTGATCAAGACCTCGGGCGGCACAATCACTGCCCAGCAGACCGCCGCTTATGACGAGCTGACCCGCATCATCCAGTCGGTTGGGGCTGGGTCGCAGACCACCGGCTTCGCCTATGACAAGGTCGATAATCTAAAGACCGTCACCGACGCGCGCAGCAAGGTGTGGGGCCAGACCTTCGATGCGCTGAACCGGGTGACGGTCAAGACCGATCCCGAAAGTCACACGATCCAAACCGTCTATGACGCGGCCGACCAGGTCACTAGCCACAAGGATGGCCGCGCGCTTGAGACAACCCGTGTGGTCGACGGCTTTGGCCAGATCATTCAGGAGATCAGCCCCGATCGTGGCACGCTGTCCTATTGGTATAGCGCGGCTGGCTTGCTGACTAAGGTGGTGGACGGCGACAGCCAGGAGACCGACTACGCCTATGACAACGCCGGCCGCCTGGTGACATCTACCTATCCTGGGGCCAGCGCCGAGACGATCACCTACAGCTACGACGCTACCGCCAGCGGCAACAAGGGCATTGGCCGGCTGACCGGCGTGACCGAGGAATCCGGCTCGACGGCGCTGACCTATGATGCCCAGGGCCGCATCACCCAAGACGCCAAGACCATCCAGAGCAAAAGCTACGCGGTGTCCTACGCTTATGATGCCAATGGCAAGGTCACCCAGATCACCCTGCCGTCCGGTCGCACAGTGACCTACGCACGGGCCTCTGACGGTTTGGTCTCGGCGATCAGCACTAAGGCGACGCCGTCGAGCTCAAGCGAGAGCCTAGCCTCGAGCGTCAGCTACCGACCGTTCGGGCCGCTGGCCCAGCTCACCTACGGCAACGGCCTGGTGCTGACCCGCACTTACGATAACAACTACTGGCTGACCCAGACCGAGGTAAAGGCGACTGGGGTCACCCGCCTCGACCTTAGCTTCGGCCGCGACGCGAACGGCCAGCTTACGAGCGTGACCGACAACGCCTCCAGCGGCCGAGGTGCCACCTTTGCCTATACTGACGCCGGTCGGCTAAACGCCGCCACGGGCCCCTGGGGCGGCGACGCATATACCTACGACGCCGCGGGCAACCGCACCGACAAGGCGCGCACGATCGGCGCCACGACCACCCACGAGACCCCGATCCTGGCGGGGTCGAGCAATCGCGTGACCACTGTGCAGGATGCCACGGCGGCGACCCTGCGCACGCTCACCTACCGTACCGGTGGCGACCTCTCACAGGACGCCCGCGCGGGCGGGCCGACCTATGCCTACCAGTACAACGCCCGCAAGCGTCTCGTTGTGGCCAAGAAGGACGGTGTCGATGCCGGCTACTACGGCTACGACTACCTGGGTCGCAGGGTCTGGCGCACGGTGCTCGGGACCTCAACGGTGCAAAGCCACTACGTCTTCGACGCCGACGGCCACCTTCTGGCCGAGCAAGACGGCGCCACCGGCGCGGTGGTGCGGGAGTATGTCTGGCTCGACGACACACCAGTGGCGATGATCGATTCATCCTCCGGAACGGCCCAGACCTACTTTATTCACACTGGCCAGATCGAAGAGCCGTTGGTGATGACCGACAGCGCCAAGGCCAAGGTTTGGGATGGCTATGTAGAACCTTACGGCCAGGCACAGGTCTTTGGGACGCCGAGCGCAGGGTTGGATCTGCGGCTGCCCGGGCAGTGGTCGCAGGCAGAGACAGGCGGATTGAGCCAGAACTGGATGCGGGATTATGACCCGAGCTTGGGTCGATATGCCCAAGTTGACCCGATCGGACTTGCTGGTGGGCAAAACGTCTACGGCTACGTCGATGGAAATCCGCTGAATCTAACTGACTCGAAGGGACTGGCGGGAGCGATGCCGTTTCCCCTCATTCCTCCGATTCCTATGAGTCCCATCGGAAGTGGCCAATCCAACGCCAGCCGAATGGATGCGACGCTTCAGAATCTCAAAGAAGACTGCGAGTGCGCAGTTTTGTATGCTAAGATTAACTGGTTTCTTTATAAGCTGAAGCGCGCGTACAACGATTTGCTCGTGGATCAGTATAAACTGCCAGAGACTGGGACTATGAGCCGAGAGGGACACATCAAGGCATATTTTAGCTTGCAGCAGGGGCTTATAAACAACGTGCGCGCCGCAAATACACGCGGTTGCTTCCGCTATAATCCCGAGGCAGATAAATGGATGCACGTCCCGCCTCCCGTTCGCATTCCTCCCGGTGTGCGGTTACCGACATGGTAGACCTTGTTCCTGGCGACGAAGCGCTTGCGGAAGCGTGGGTAGCCTTCAATGCTCGCGCGGACCCTCGGTCCGACGGATCAGCCGAAGAATTGTTCGCGCGGGCGAGTCCTGAGGATACCTGGGCGGATCAGAAACTACTTGAAATATGCGCCATAGACGTTGATCGAGCTTACTCAATTGTGACGCATATCTTATCGACGCACGAGGATGCTTGGCTTGCGGCTGCGCTCGGGGCTGGTCCACTTGAATGGCTTCTTCTTGATGCCGGTACCCACGTTGTTCGGCGGATCAAAACAGACCTCCCGACCGTGCCTCAACTGAAAGAGGCTCTCCGTGCGACGTCCACATCTGGCATGTCCCCGGAAGTCCTCAACGCAATATCCGGCATTATTCAAACCGGGCGGTAGGTTGCCGCGTTGCCCTTGCTACAACGATGTTGTTCGGAGCGCTCTGTGTGGGACTAAGTGGGAGGCGGGCTCTTCCAGGTCACAAATGGCTCAACTTGGCCGTCTCATTGGTGCTGCATCTCGCAATCCTGGCTTTCCTGTTAACGACCGCCGGACCAAGATCGTATGGCCAGGCGGCAGGAGGCAATGGAACCGGTATTTCGGTTTCTCTCGTGGACGGTATTCCATCCGAAGGGCCGAATTCCCTTGCCCTCCATCGACCAGAAGAGTCGACCCATGTCGGCCAAGATGGCGTGCTGGGGGCAGTCGAAGATCGTAACGACCAGCCGGACATGCCCCAATCGAGCAATCTGGAGCTGGCGACGTTCACACCTCCGCCACTGGCTGAACGGCCCAAGTCGCAGGAGGCCAATGGCAGCGGTGGTGGTGGTGGCGAAACGTTGACCAGTAACGGTGGGGTGAAATCTGTTGGTGGAGATCCCGCCGCTGGGGATGAAATTCTTACACAGATCGCGCGCTGCCTTCCCCCGGATCAGCGGCCAATACTCACTCTATCAAATCTTGTTCTTGAAGTCGGCGGGGACGGTGCCTTGAAGGCTGCGCCTTATGTCTCGTCGACCCTGCCGGTGCTGTCCGCCGCCGACCGTCTCGCCGCAGACCGCGTTGTCCAGGCAGCCCTCCAGTGCGGGCCCTACGACAAGCCCAACTTCAAGAATCGCGTGATCTCGGCCGTAGTGGATTTTTCGGCTATTCAACCGACAGTGGTCGCGGCAAACCTATCGAATGGCGGGGCCGGGGCAGTCTCCACGAGACCATGAGGCGGGATTCGCAGCCGTCGATGCCATGGCGGCCTTGGCCATCGCCAGCCTGGTCGGGGCCGTGGCGGTCGAGGAGCGAATTTGGGGGCAAGTTGTGAGCGGCGTAAGGCCTAGAAATTGGGAAAGCTGCGCTACCAAAAGGACAGTCCAGCGCTTCGCGACGACCCTTTCGGTTGTGCTCATCTTTAGCGGTTTCGGCGCAGGGGGCCTCGCCAGGGCGGACGTTCTAGATATCGATCCAGACGGGATCCAGTCCTGGCATACGGTAGCTGCCGGCGCCGGAGGCTCGGCCGACGGGTCACCAAAGCGAAGTCGTCGGGATTCCGCAAGGCCCTCAAATGCCTTCAGGCAGTGGTCTTCGAGACCGGACCCAACTATCGCCCAGATGATCACGGCGGCGTCAGAGCGGTTCGGGGTGAGCCAATCTCTGGTCGAAGCGGTCGCCTGGCAGGAGTCGCGTTTCAACCCGACGGCGGTCTCGCCTAAGGGGGCCAGGGGCGTCATGCAGCTCATGCCGGCGACCGCCCGCGAGCTGGGGGTCGACGCTGGCGACATGGAGTCGAATATCCACGGCGGCGTCGCTTATCTGGGCCGGCTATTGACCCGCTATGGCGGCGATCGGGCGAAATCCCTCGCAGCTTACAATGCGGGACCCGCGGCTGTGGATCGCTACGGCGGATTGCCACCTTATCGCGAGACTCAATCCTACGTAGCGGCCATATTGGGCAGGCTCGCCCAGCCCTCAGGCCCATTGCTCGTCGCCCACCCCGCGCAGGACTACGCCGTGAAGACACCGACTCCACACAGCGCCGCAGCCACGATCACCGCCATGACCGCGCTTACCATGGCCCTCCCGGCCGCGGCCCAAGCCAATGCGGACCCTGCGGGGTCTGGCCCGATCGTCGCGGCCCTGCAGTGGGTTCAGGGGACGCTGCTCGGAACCCTGGCGACCACGGCGGCCGTCATTGCGGTCGCCGTGGTCGGCCTCATGATGCTGACCGGCCGGATCGAGTGGCGGCGTGGCCTGACCGTCGTCCTGGGCGCGTTTATCGTCTTCGGCGCGGTCGCGATTGTCTCCGGCATGCGCGGCGTGGCGCTCGGCGGCGGCTGAGCCCATGGCGCGGCTTGAGTCGGATCCCATTTTCGCGGTTTTGACGCGCCCCCAGATGATCGCTGGCGTGACCTATAGCTATGCGGTCTTCAACCTCATCGTCACGATCGAAGGGTTCCTGATCACCAAGTCCTTCTGGGCCTTGCTGGTCGCCGCCCTCCTGCATGCGGTCGGCTATCTGGGCTGCCTGCACGAACCGCGCTTCTTCGATCTTTGGATCACCCGGGTGAGCCAGTGCCCGAGGATTAGGAATTTCCGGTTCTGGTCGTCCAACTCCTATCGGCCATGACCTCGCGGTACCACACGACCTATGCCTCAAAGGTGCTGGCGCCGAAGGAAGCGCCCATTGGAGACCGCCTGCCCTATGCGCAGCACCTGGACGAGGCGACGATCCTGACCCGCGAGGGCCTTTTGGTCCAAGTGGTGCGGCTGGACGGATTTCCGTTCGAAACCGCGGATGATGAGGAGCTGAACTACCGCAAGCAGGTCCGCGACAGCCTCTTCCGCGGCTTGGCGAATTCGCGCCTGGCGCTCTATCACCATGTCGTCCGGCGACGCTCGGCACCTCTCCTTGAAGGTGAGGCGGATCAAGCGTTTTGCGTCGAGCTCGATCAACGCTGGCGCGCGAAACTCAACGAACGCCAGCTGTTCACGAACGAGTTGTTCCTTACCCTGGTCAGGCGGCCGCTCCAAGGCAACGCGGGCCTGGCAGAGCGCCTCTTCGGATCTCGGACGCGCGATCAAGCGAAGCTGTCGCAGGACTTGCGCGCGCTCCATGCGGCGCGAGAGACCCTCATCGCGGCCCTCTCTCCGTATGGCGCCCGAACCCTGACCACCTATGAGGGGGAGGGTGGCCTCTATTCCGAGCCCTGTGCGTTCCTGGCGTCGCTCGTGAACGGCGACACACGGCCGGTCCTGGTCCCGCAGGGCGACATCGGCCAAACCCTGGCGGATCGCCGGCTGAGCTTCGGACTGGACGCCATGGAGGCGGCCGCTTCTGGGCACAGCCCTGCACGGTTCGGCGCCGTGGTTTCGCTCAAGGATTATCCGGCACGATCGAACCCGGGCATGCTGGATGGCGTGGCGCGGCTTCCGTTCGAAATGGTCGTCACGGAGAGTTTCGCCTTCGTCGATCGGCAGGTGACGCTTGAGCGCATGGGCTTGGCGGGCCGCCGCCTAAACGCCGCGCGGGACGATGCCTTCAGCCTGCGGGAGGAGCTCGCCGCCGCCAAGGATCAGGTCGGGGCAGGTCGGGCCGCCTATGGCGAACATCACCTCTCGATCCTGGTCCGCGCCGAAAGCCTGGACGAGCTTGACGCCGCAGTCGCCGAGACGCAGTCGGCCCTGGCGGAGATGGGGGCGGTCGCCGTCCGCGAGGACGTCAATCTGGAGGCTGCGTTCTGGGCCCAGTTGCCGGGCAACTTCAAGTACATCGCCCGCAAGGCGCTGATCTCGACGGCGAATTTCGCGAGCTTCGCGTCGTTTCATAACCACGCCACCGGTCGCGCCGAGGAAAACCACTGGGGACCGGCCGTCACGGTTCTCGAGACCACCGCCTTCGGTCCGTACTATTTCAACTTCCACAACGGCGACCTTGGCAACTTCACTGTCATCGGGCCGAGCGGCTCGGGCAAGACGGTGCTGCTGACGTTCCTGCTCGCCCAGGCCCGCAAGTTCCGGCCGAAGGTGATCTACTTCGACAAGGACCGGGGCGCGGAAATCTTCCTGCGGGCCATCGGCGGCCGGTACGACGTGCTTCGGCCAGGGGAAGCGACCGGCCTCAATCCGCTTCTCCTGCCGGATACGGGCGCCAACCGAGCCTTTCTGGCGGAGTGGCTCGCGCAGCTGCTGTCGACCGGCGACCATGTCCTGGGCGCTGAGGACCGTGCGCTGATCGCCGAGGCCGTGGACGCCAACTTCGCCCAACCCGCCCACCACCGGCGGCTTCGCTTTCTGCGGGAGCTGTTTCACGGGGTGCGGCGGCCGAGCGCCGGCGATCTGGCCGCGCGGCTGCAGGCCTGGTGTGACGATGGCGAGCACGCCTGGCTCTTCGACAATGCCGAGGATCGCATCGACTTCGCGCTCGACGCCTTCGGCTTCGATATGACGCGGATGCTCGACACGCCCGCGACCCGCACGCCGGCCATGATGTACCTATTCCACCGCATCGAGCAGCAGCTGGACGGGACCCCCACGATCATCGTCGTGGACGAGGGCTGGAAGGCGCTCGACGACGAGGTGTTCGTGCGGCGACTGAAGGATTGGGAGAAGACCATCCGGAAGCGCAACGGGGTGATCGGCTTCTGCACCCAGAGCGCCGCCGACGCCTTGGAGAGCCGCATAAGCTCCGCCATCGTCGAACAGGCGGCGACGCAGATTTTCTTTCCCAACCCCAAGGCGCGCGCGGTCGATTACGTGGAGGGCTTTGGGCTATCGGAGCACGAGTTCGATCTCGTTCGCACGCTGCCTGACACGTCGCGATGCTTCTTGGTCAAGCAGGCGGACCATAGCGTGGTCGCGCGCCTGGATCTCACGGGCCTGAACGACGAGCTTAAGGTCCTGGCCGGCACGGAACGCTCGGTGCGTCGCCTCGACGCCTTGCGTGACGAACTGGGGGACGACCCAGCCGCCTGGCTATCCGCCTTCGTCGCCCCAGAGGTCTCTCGACGGGCGGGGGCTCGCACATGAGCGCGGTGTGCACGCCCACTGGGGGCGCGGGTCTCGTGCGCGACGTCTTCGACGCCGTCGACTGCAACGCCCGGACATTTTCCGAGGCCGGCTACCACGCGCTGGCGGGGCCGCAGTCCGTATTCCCAATGGCCTTGACGATCATGCTCACCGTCTATGTGGCGTTGATCGGGTACCGCCTGCTGATGGGCGCGGGCGGCATACGGTTCGCCGATACGCCGCTGATCGCGCTGAAGATCGGCGCCATCTTCGCGCTGGCGCTCAATTGGACTGTGTTCCAGACCACGGTCTTCGATCTCGCGTTCGACGGCCCGCCTCAGATCGCGAGGATCATCACGTCGCCCGTAACTGGCGACGCGAACACCACCGATCCGCTCGCCGCCGCGCAGAGCGCCTATGACGAGCTGAGGGCGAGCGCCCAGGAGTACAGTCGAATCGCCGGGTTCAACCCGAATGCGGGCTTCAACCTCCAAGGTGGCGCGGCCACGGCGCTCCAACGGGCCTCCGTGGCGATCCTGGCGGGAACGGCTGGGATCCTGTCGATTGCGGCCATCGCGATCGGTGTGCTGACGGCGGTCGGACCCATCTTCATCGCGCTGTTTCTGTTCGGCGCGACCCGGGGATTGTTCGCCGGGTGGGTGAGGGCGCTGACCGCTGCGGCTCTCGTGCCCCTCTGTTGCTGGGTCGCCAATGGGATGATGCTGGTGACGATCGCGCCGCGGCTGATCCTACTGGCGCAGCAGCGCGCAGCCCATCAACTCGACCCGGACACGGCGACGTCGGTCGCAGCCCTCATCTACATCTTCGCGGGGGCTCAGATCGCCCTTTTGGTCGCCTGCGGAGCCATCGCAGGCGGGTTCAAGATCAGCACGCCATGGCGCGCTGGAGAGATGGCTCAGAATGCACCGGCGACAATTCAGCCGGCTGCGGCGCAGCAGCCGTCTCGGACGGACATCCTCGCGCAGTTCGTTCAACGGTCGTTCTCCGCTGATGCCGGTCTGCGGCCTGCATCGAGTTCGGCCGGTGTCGACCGGGGGGCTTCGGGAAGCCGCGCGCTATCCGGAAGGCCGCCATTTGAGGCGATGACGCGGGTTGGCGAAGTGGCGCGGCGCGGCCGGCCCGTCGGGCGTTCGGGTCAACGTTCAGGGGGGCGTCGATGAAACGGGCGGTGGTTTTCCTCGCAGTCTGTTGGCTGTTCGTTGCGGTGTCAGCGTTCGCCGCGGTGACGCCGTCGCCGGGCCCGGGCGATCCCCGCTACCGGGTGGTGCGCTACGATCCCGACCAGGTTGTCTCGCTCAGGGCGACGTTTGGCTATCAGCTCGCCATCGAGTTCGGCGAGGATGAGCGCATCGAGAACGTCTCGATCGGCGATAGCTTGGCGTGGCAGGTGACCCCAAACCGCAAGGCCAACATCCTGTTTCTCAAGCCGGTGGAACGCGCCGCGCCGACGAACATGACCGTGGTCACCAATCTGCGTCGCTACGGCTTTGACCTTAGCGCAGGGGCCGCGAAGCGAACCGGCGTCGTCTTCGGGCTGCGCTTCGAATATCCAGAACCGATCACCTTGGTGGCCGAGCTCGCGCCTGAAATCCGCCCCGCACCGCCTCAGGACGTGAACCATGCCTATAGCTATGCGGGCGTCGGCACGCACCTGCCCACCCGGGTCTTCGATGATGGGCGCTCCACCTATTTCACCTTTGCCGAAGACGACGCCTACCCGGCCATCTTCGCTGTTGAAGCCAACGGCGCGGAGGCTTCGGTCAACGTCGCTGTCCGAGACGGCTATGTGGTCGTCGACCAGGTCGCACGCGGGTTCGTACTGCGGCACGGGGGTGAGTTGACCCGGTTGTTCAACGACGGATATCGCGAAGCGGGGCCTGGGTCGTTAAGTCCCACGCCGCGCCGGCCACAGAAGGGGAAATACTGATGGCGGCCCCTCCAGAATTCGGCGGCGCCTCGCCGGTGTTTCAACGATCCTCGCAGACAACGCCTATGGTGGCGGCGAAGGCGCCCAGCCTGGGGTTCGCCGCGGGCATTGGGGGCATTGCGCTCCTCGCCGTGATCACGTTTGGCTCGCTGACTCAAGCGCGGATGGCGCGAGCGTCCGTGACGCCAAACAAGCCGCCGCCGCCGCCGACGCAGGCCATCATCCGGCCGAATGTCGTGACCGAACCTCAGCATTCTCCCCCCCCCGCGCCCACGCCAACTCAGCCGGTCGTTGCCGCGCCGAAAGTGCCTGAGCCGGATCCCGTGGCGCGCTGGCACGCGCCGGCCGTGGTGGTCGACCTGGCGCAGAACACGCAGACAGCGCCCGACATGCCTGCGGCCGTGAGCGCGCCTGTGACCCATCCGCTGGCGCCAGTCGATGCGTCCGCTTCTGATCGGCAATTCGCCAACCGGGTGGCCGGAAGTCAGCCGGAAACCGTCTACGCCACCCGCCTGCCGGACGTGGCGCTCGTGGTGACCCAAGGAACATTGATCTCCGCGGCTCTTGAAACCGGTATCAATTCCGATCTCCCCGGGTTCGTCAGAGCGGTCGTCACTCGTGACGTCCGTAGCTTTGACAGCTCGGTGGTCCTGATCCCGCGCGGGTCCACGCTGATTGGCGAGTACAAGAGCGGTGTCGCCCTGGGGCAGTCCCGAGCCTTCGTGGTCTGGTCGCGACTGCTCACGCCGGACGGGGTTTCGATCAATCTTGGCTCGCCCGGAACGGACGCCGTCGGGCGGGCGGGGCTGCAAGGCGAGACCAATAGCCACTTCCTGCAGCGGTTTGGCGCAGCGGGCCTGATGTCGGTGCTGACCACCGGGCTCCAGGCCGTCGCCAACAATTCCAGCCGGGGCTCGACGGCGATTGTCATCGGCTCGCCGCAGCAGGCTACCAACGTCGCCAACATCGCCCTCCAGAAGCAGATCGATATCCCGCCGACGATCACCATCGCCCCTGGCGCGGTGGTTCGCGTTTTCGTGGCGAAGGATCTCGACTTCTCAGGGGTGGTGCGGCGCTAGCATGACCGCCAACGTCTACCTCAAGAGCTATCTCGAACCGTTCGAGCCGTGGCTGTCGCGGCCGGATGTCACCGACATCCTCGTGAACCAGCCTGGCGAAGTGTGGATCGAGACGGCGGCGGGGACGATGAGCCGGGTGGATGCGCCTGACCTGACCGATACGGCGCTCACGCGCCTTGCGCGTCAGGTCGCCGCCGGCTCGAGCCAAGGGGTCAACCGCGAGCAGCCGTTGCTTTCGGCGAGCCTGCCGGATGGGGCCCGAATCCAAGTGATTGGCCCGCCTGCGACCAGGCGGGGAGCCGCCCTCGCGATCAGGAAGCATTCCGTGTCGGACCTGTCACTGGCGTCGCTAGCGGAAGGTGGGATGTTTGGCAGGCCCGACGGACGCCGCTCCGTCGAGGAATCGGATGCGGAACTGCGCGCCCTGCTCGATCAGGGGCAAACCCTCCAATTTCTTAGCCAAGCCGTGAAATTGAAGAAGACCATTGTCGTTTCGGGAGGCACGTCCTCCGGCAAGACGACCCTGCTCAATGCGCTCGTGAAGGAAATTGAGAGAGGGGAACGCCTCCTGGTCATCGAGGACGCGCCGGAGATACGGCTTGAGCACCCGAATTCTTTGGGTCTGCTCGCGGTCCGCGGAGATTTGGGCGAAGCGCGGGTCGGCGTCGAGGAACTCCTGCAGGCCTCACTGCGCATGCGCCCAGACCGCATCCTTCTTGGAGAGCTGCGCGGCAAGGAAGCCTTCGCCTTCTTGAGGGCGGTCAACACAGGTCACCCTGGATCGCTCACGACGGTCCACGCAGATTCGCCGGCCGGCGCCCTGGACCAAATCGCGATGCTGGCCTTGCTCGGGGGTGCCGACGTCAGCTGGATTTCCCTAAGGGATTACGCCCGCCAGGTTGTCGACGTCATTGTTCAGCTAAGCCGGTTCGAAGGGCGACGCTTCGTCAGCGACATAGTGTTCGAAGGCCGAGGGGCGCCGTGAACACGAACCAGTCCGAGTGGCCCTAGCCATGCTTGCCGAAGGTCTGCTTGCGGCCCAGTTCCCAACGTGATCTCGGGACCCACAGCGGAAGTCGCCGGTTCGAATCCTGTGAGTCGAAACGAACCGAACGACAGACCATCTGAACGTCGGGTTGGGGCTCATCAGCGACGTTGGGAAGGTCCGCAGTAGGGCAACGGCTGTGCATCCCTTGGCGACGCGCGCCCCCGGCCGTCAGTGACTCGTCAAGGCAATGAGAGAGGTACACGGGGATCGAGTTCTTTTTTCGTTCCGCCGATTTGGGTATCATCGGGCATGGCTAGTGGATTCGAATTCAAGCTCGGCGGCCGCAAGGTGAACCAGAAGCAGTTCTTCGACGGCATCCGTCAGCAGATGCTCGACAAGGCGCTCAATCACATCGAGGACAAGGTTCGCGGAGCAGCCTCTTCGATCGTTGATCCTGCGACCGGCAAGCGGCCGGCGGTCTTTGTTCGACGGCGCGGCAACGACGGCCATGTCATTCGAACGGAGGGCTCCCCCGAATTCGCGCGTGAGTTGGAACGTCGCCTCGGCGTCGACAAAGGATCAGTGGAGACAACGATGGCCGTGGCGCCGACGCCATACGTCTACCTCGCGCACGCGTCGGAAGATCACGAGACACTCGCCAAGCCACTCGCGGAAAAGCTAATGGCCGCGGGGATCAATGTCTGGCTCGACGGCTGGGAGATCCGTACCGGCGACAGCCTACGTCGGAAGATGGAAGAGGGGCTCACTGACTGCACGCACTTCATGGTGCTGCTCACGCCCAAGTCGCTCGGAAAGCCGTGGGTCGAAACCGAGATCGACGCAGGTTTCCTGAAAGCGGTGCAGGGCACATCTCGCTTCATCGGCCTTCGGCTCGATGTCGGAATCAAACAGCTGTCGCCTTTCCTTCAGACGCTCCGCTGTCCCGAGGTTGACCTATCGGATGATGCAGCGGTCGCGGAGATCGTGGCCGATATTCATGGTGTCAGCGCAAAGCCTGCTTTGGGCCCGAAGCCGCGCTACGTGCAGACAGCACCTCAGGGCGTCGATGGCTGGTCCAAAGACGCCGTCGCGGTCGCCCGGTATCTCGTACTTGAGAGCAAGGGCGGCACGTCCTTTGATCCTCAGACGACGGTCGCAAAAGTGGCCGAGGCGACCGGCCTTCCGGAGCAGGATGTCAGGCTGGGTTTGCTGGACTTAAAAGAGAGCGCCCTCGTCGATACCTCGGGCGCGAACCGCTCCCACTTCTGGCCGAAGGCCTCGCTGTTCGTTGAGTTCGACCGGCACTTTATGGACTTTGATAATTCGAAAGACGCCATCGCTCTCGCCAATCGGCTGGTCAGCGAGGACGTTAATAAAGTGAAGGTCGCAGAAGTCGTTGCGGGCTGGTTTCCGGAGTGGCCCGTCAGGCAGCTAAACAGCGCCATCGCATATCTCGACGATGCCAAGGTAATAGAGGTGCAGCACATTCTCAGCGAGCGGCCCTACGGAGCCTATGAGCTCTATGTCACCGATCGCACGAGGCGGTTTGTCCGCGATCACGGCTAGGACGCATAGCGCAGGAGTTGTTGGTCTAACTTAGGCGGTAAGATGTGCGTTGTAGTACAACGCTCACTTGCCAGGGAGGCCGGCTGCGCGCCTCCCCGGGATGCCCGGCGCGTCACGCCAGGCAAGGCCGATCGTCAGGTAGACGCGATAGTCGCGCTTCGCCGCGGCGGCATTCGCCATCGAGCGGGCCGTTTCCACGGTCGGATGGTCCGCGAAGTTTGGAGGAGGGGCGAGGCCGAGTATGCCGAGGACCGTTCCCGCGAGGAAGGCTTTCTGGGCGAGTGCCCTGGCAAGCTGCGCGCGCATAGGTGGCACCTTCTCAGCGCCGCTCTGCCTACGCAATGGCAGACAGACAAGGAGCGCATGTCTGCTTGCGGCCCCGAAGCCAAGGTCCGCAAGTGGCGCATTTCAGCAGTCTCAAGTCCGACTCGTTGGCCAACGAGGGGATCGAACCGGCGAGCTTCGCCAAAGGCCCATTCAAACTCCCGCCGAAGGGAGGCCCCGCTCAGAAGCGTGCGAGCAGAGCGCGGGCCGCGTCAGGTGGAGAACCTCGGAGCCGCTGCCGCCATCGATGGTGTCCGCGTTCGTCATGTTGGTGGAGATCGTGCCGTCGTCGACGCCGCTGTTTAGCTGATCGTGCCCTCGGCCCCCGAAGATCGCATCGTCGCCCGCCGCACCTGGCGATTGGATGAGGCGGGCTGGAGTAGGGGGGCGGGAACGGTCCCGAGACGCCAGATTGATCCGAAGCGCCGGCCGCCCTAGGTTCGGGAAATGCGGAAAGCCGACCTTGCCGAGCGCCACCACCAACGTGGCGGCGCCCATAAGATTGCGGGTCGGCTTGAGCCGGCGGAGAAGGAATTTCGCGCCGCGCTGGCCCTCGACCCCAGCCGCGCGATCTTCCGGTACTCGCTGGGGACGCTCCTGCTGAGGCGGGGGCGCTACGCGGAAGGCTTCCGGCTCTACGAGAGTCGTCACGAGATTCCAGAGTTCCGGAATCCGAAGCCGCAACTGCCCTTTCCCGAGTGGCGGGGGGAGGACGTCGCCGACCGACGGATCGCGATCTGGCCCGAGCAGGGTTTCGGCGACCAGATCCAGTCCGCCCGTTTCGCCCCCGTCCTGAAGGCGATGGGCGCGGAGGTGATCCTGCTCTGCTCGCCTGGTTTGGTCCGCCTCTTCCAGGGCCTCGACGTCAGCGTGGTCTCCGCCTCAGGGGCGGTGGAGTTTCCAGATCCCGATGCCTGGGTGATGTGTGAATCGATCGCCGGACGGCTGGGTCTTTCGGTCTCCACCCTGCCGAACGCACCCTATCTGCATTTCCCGTCGCCGCAGCGCTCCGGGCCGTTCCGCGTTGGACTGTGCACACGCGGCGACCCGCGCCACGCAAACGACCAGCATCGATCTCTCTCGCAGGCTGACGCCCGTCGCCTGTATGACATGCCGGTCGAGATCGTCAGCCTGCATCCTGAGGACAGCGGCGCGAAGGACTTCCAGGAGACCGCTGAAATCATCTCAGGCCTCGACCTGGTTATCTCGGTCGACACCTCCGTCGCACATCTGGCGGGCGCCATGGGCAAGGCCTGCTGGGTGCTGATCCCCGCGTTCAACACCGACTGGCGGTGGCTTGAGCGGCGCGCCGACTCCCCCTGGTACCCCTCGATGAGGCTGTTCCGGCAATCAACGCCAGGCGATTGGGCGCCGATGATCGAGGCGATCTCGTCGGCGATATCAGAAGCCGCCGGATAGCTCCGCCGGAGAGACGCCTAAGCTGTTTGGCCGCGGCGCCCGCGCAGCGTCGCGCCGATAGCCGTGAAGCCCAGGATCATCATCGTCCAGGCGGCTGGCTCTGGAATGGCCACAGGATCCAGCGCGATGAACTCGTAGTGCCCACCTTCACCCGGCGCGGTTATTCCGTAGAGATGCCCGACGCCGTCGGAATAGCCATATTCCGCGTAGCAGGTGGCGATGCTGGGACAGGTGGGGTCGTAGTAGTACGACTCATTTCTGATGGTGAACGTCACCAAGCCGGGGACCGCGGTCTGCGTAAAGGTGATCTCCGGGTATTTCCCGTAGCCGTCCGACTTCTTCTCGCACGGCGGCGCCGCCCCTGATTGGGGGACGTAGCAGGACTGGTCAAAGACAAAGCCCTCGTTAACTCCTCCAGCTATGCGGTTCAGTATGTACTGGACCTGGTTCATAGTTCCGCTGTCCGACGTAAAGCCGGCGTATTGGAACATGAACGTCTGCTGATACCCCGCAGCCGGGGCGACGTAGTGCCAGTTGTAGGCGGCTTCCTCACCTGGCGCGACGTCAGCCGAATAGACGACGGTTGCGGCCGCCGGCGTCGCCGCAGATGCGAGCGCCAGGACGGCGGCCCATTGAACAAACTTCATTTCCCACCCCCAAACACGACCCGTCCTGTCGCGGATTCGCTGTTGGTTGCATATCGTTCTCGCGCACAGGTTGTACGCGGAAGGGCTGTGTGCGGGGTCGGCGGGAGGGCGCAACCAACAGTCCGGGCGGCGCCTCTGGGGGGCTTCACGCCGCCGAGGCGGGGGAGCCCTGGCATATAGACAGGGCCGTGTGGACCCGGGGTCATGGTCAGCACCGACCGGCGGAGCGCGTGGCGGCCGGTCCAGGACACGTGGACCCAGCCGCTGGCCGGATCGGCGGCGCGATGGCCTTCCAGGATCAGTTGATCGAAGTCCAGATGGTCGCGGATCCAGGCCGCCAGCACGAGGTTGGAATGACCGGGCGCCTCGAGATCGGCCGCCTCCGCGCGCCGATGTTGCGAAGTGGGCGTGCTTCCCACCGCGCGGTTGACCGCGTCCGACCGGTAGCCGCTGTGCACGATCACCCGCCCGAAACGACCCCGGACCGGCTCCAGCACGTGCAGGCACAGGTCCCTGGCGTTGAGCACCAGGCCGGGTGGGATGGCGTTGGGCAGGCCGGTCTTGGTGTGCTCGAACTCGGCCAGCTCGAAATGCTCGGAGAGCCTCATGCGTCGCCTCCGTTGGGGGTTTCGGTCTTGTGGTTCATGGCCAGGGCCGCGCCCCCGGCGGCGATCAGGCCGCCCAGGCCGATGGCCACGCCCTGGGGGTCGAAGATCTGGCCGCGGGCGGTGGCGTAGGTCTCGCAGGCCATGAACCAGACGACGCCCAGCGCCCACAGGGCGCGCTTGAGGTCGAAGGTGTGGCCGTCGGCCTCGGTGAAGAGGTCCTGCAGAAATCGGAACATGAGGCGCGTCTCCCTGGCGTCATTGAGATTCGGCTGGCGTTCGACGATGCGGCCGGGTCCTCCTGGACCCGTCGCGCCGGGGCTCCGGCGCCGATCAGGGCCTTGGGCGGAGCGGCCCGGCCTGGTGTCGGGCGTCGGTGGGACTGGTTGCGGCGCCGAGCCCGGCCGCAGGCGTGTTCGAGCTGTGGGTCGAGGCACATGGGCCTGCGGCCGCGGGGCGTTGGCGTCTCCATGGGGATGCGTGCGGCCGACACCGCCGATGCAGTCACCCTAGAACAGAAAGGGAATATCCTCAAAATATTCTGTAGGAAAAATACAGTGGACGCCGCCGTAAACGGGAAGCTTCCTCCCGGGCGACCTGGGGCCTCATCGCTCCGCTCTGGACCTGCGGCGTGGGCCGGCGTTCTTCTGCGCCAGACCAAGGACCAGGTTCAGCACCTCGCGGCGCTGGACGTCGTTAAGCTGGCTCCAGGCGACGACCAGCGGCCTGTTGTCCCCATCCCGGGCGAAGGCGGCGACCACCTCGTCGTCGGGCGCGACGGTGGGGCCATCCGGCAGCAGCGCCGCCACCGTGGTCTCCAGGGCGTCGGCCACCCGCACGAGCCCCGCGGCCGAGAGCCGGTTGACCCCGGTCTCGTACTTCTGGACTTGCTGATAGGTGACCCCGATGCGGCCGGCCAGGGTCGCTTGGCTCATCCCAAGCTTGCGTCGGCGGATCCGGATGCAGCCGCCGACAAAGACATCGATCGGGTCGGGGCTCGGCATGGCCTGGGGACTCTCGCGGGCGCGGCGGCGCGGTTGGCCAGATGTCGTCGATTCTGCCGCGTCCGCACCGCCGGCGCCAGTCCGCGGAACGCTCACGCCGCCGATCAGGCCGTCGCGCGCCGGCTGGCCGGGCCCAGCCCGTGCATCGCCACCCACTGCAGCAACATGATCGTCTAGGCGAACGAGGCGCGCCTAGGCGGGCGCCTCGACCCTGTCCCCGTCGACGATGATCGCCTCGCCGTCGCGCAGGGTGCGGTGGGGGACGCCCTGGGCGGCGAGGTGGGCGGCGGCGCGGGCCGCGGCCTCGGCCTCCGGATGGTCGGACCCGAAGTGGGGGACGATGACGTAGTCGACCAGGCCCAGGCCCTCCCAGACCGGATAGGGGTCGTAGTCGGGCATGACGACGTCGGGTTCGTCCATCAACTCGATGCCGCGCAGGCTGGAGCCGGCGACCACGGCGCCGGCGCTCCAGCCGCCATAGACCAGGCTGTCCTCGGCCAGGCGGCGGCGGAGGATTTGGTCGAAGCCGCTCTGGCGCATGGCGCGGCGCAGCAGGAACGAATTGCCGCCGACCGCCCAGACCAGCTGGGCGTCGGCCAGCGCCGCCTCGAGGCCGGCGGGGTCCCAGAAATGCTCGCGCAGGTCGAGGTCGCGGGCGTCGACGCCGTGGTCGCGGAAGTGGGCGATCGGATCGAAGATGCGCTCGGCGTAGGCACGCCGGGCGTCGGGCGGGATGAAGTCGACGGCGTTGGAGATCACCACGCAGCGGGCGCCGGGGCCGGCCATCTGGAGGAGGCGGTCGAAGCGGTCGCTCATGCGGAAGGAGGAGAGGAACAGCCGCATGGGACCTCGCTCGGGGAGGGGCAGGATGGCGGCGCCCGGCGGGGTGGGCAAGGGACCGCGAAGGTCCGCCTCCGCGGCGAGCGCCGCAACTGCATCGCGCGGCCCAAGCGAACAGCTGTGTATAAAAGCTACAATTTCAGTTGCACGTTCCCTGTATGTTCCATACAATCCATCCTATGAAACACGAACCCTTGTCCCATCCCGTCAAAGCCCAGGATTACGCGGCCCTACGTCAAGGCGGGACGCAGGCCGACCGCGCCCGGGTCGAACTCGGTCTCGGGCCGGCCGCCGCCCGGGGAATGGAACGCCTGCTGCAAACTCGGACGGCGCGGGGCGCCGGCGACCGGCATCTGCCGAAGTTCGCGCGGCACGACCGGCATGTGGCCGAGGTCCTGGCCCAGGGCGGGTTCTGGGCGTTGTCGGAGCGGCGGATCGGCAAGTCCGCATTCGTCGTCTGCCTGCCGCTGCTGCCGCCGGTGCGGCCATGAGCTTCGAGGAGTCCCGGCTCGCGGCCTCGATCGTCAGTCGCGCGCTACGGCGCCCCGACCTGGCGCGCCGGGGCCTGTTCCTGCGCGAGCTGATGACCCATGCGGCCGCCGGACTCGCCCTGATGGAGGGCGAGCGCACGGCCGGCGAGGCAGTCTATCGCATCGCCGACGCGGTGGTGGATCGGCGCCGGGACTGAGCTTTGCGCGCAAACTTGGCGAGGCGCGGGCGGGCATGATAGAGTTGTATGTAAGATACATACAGTTGGCAAATTGCAAATGTATGTTACATACATCCTCAGGCCGGACCTCAATCGCGCCAGCCGCCTGCGCTCCGCTCGCGTCGCCCTGGGTTACCCGACCGCGTCGGCGGCGGCGGACGCGTTTGGCTGGAACCGTAACACCTATGCGTCCAACGAGAACGGCAACGCGCCCTACTCGTTCGGCAAGGCCAGGACCTATGCGGCGGCTTTCGGCGTCGATCCCATGTGGCTATATGACGGCGCCGAGTCGACAAGACCGGTCGCACCCCCCGCCGGGCCGCCGGCGCCGCCCGCCGCGCCGGCGGAGGTCCTCGTCCCGGTGCTCGGCCGGGTCGGCGCGGACACCGAGGGTACGGTCCTGTTCGCCACCGGGCAGGGGGCGGGGGACCTCGCGCCCTTGCCGCCCGGGGGGTCGAAGAAGGCTGTGGCCCTGCTCATCGCCGGCCATTCGATGCGCGGCCTCGCCGACGACGGCGGCCTGATCTATTTCGAGGACCAGCGCAGCGCGCCCAGCGCCGACATGCTGGGCCAGGTGGTGGTGGTGGAGACCGCCGACGACGAGGTGCTGGTCAAGCGCCTGCTGCGCGGGTCGCGGGCCGGGCTCTACGACCTGGAGAGCATCCGCGGGCCGACGCGGCGGGACTGCAAGCTGCGCTGGGCCGCCCACATCACCGCGATCATCCCGCCGCACCAGGCGCGCAAGATCCTGCGCCCCGCGAACATGTGAGGCCGCGATGGCCGGCCCGTCCGCCCCGGACCCCGCAGGCCGGCCCGCCGCGCAATACATCCGGATGTCGAAGGAGCATCAGCGCTACTCGCCGATGCACCAGAAGGCGGCGATCGCGACCTATGCGACCGAGCACGGGCACCGGATCGTACGCACCTATGCCGACGAGGGCGTCAGCGGGGTGTCGATGCGCCGCCGCGCCGGGCTCCAGGCCCTGCTGGCCGACGTCCTCGCCGGCCAGGCCGACTATGAGACCGTGCTCGTCTATGACGTCAGCCGCTGGGGGCGGTTCCAGAACCCCGACCAGGCCGCCCACTATGAGTTCCTCTGCGCCGAAGCCGGCGTGCAGGTCGAATATTGCGCCGAGCTGTTCGACAACGACGGCAGCCTGACCTCCGGCCTGCTCAAGCACCTCAAACGGGCGATGGCGGCGGACTACAGCCGCGAACTGTCTAGGAAGGTCCGCCAGGCGCAGCGCGGGATCGCCCAGCTGGGTTACTGGCAGGGCGGCCGGGCGCCCTACGGCCTTCGACGCCGGCTGGTCATGCCGGATGGGCAGCTCGGCGCCGTCCTGCAGCCGGGCGAGGCCAAGGGCGTCCAGAGCCACAAGGTCATCCTGGTCCCGGGGCCCCGGCGCGAGGTGGTCACCGTCAACCGGATCTTCCGCCTCTACGCCTTCGGCGGGCTCGGAACCCGACGCATCGCCAACCTACTGAACGCTGAAGGCCAGGTCGCAGGAAACGGCAAGCCCTGGACCGAGGTCTCGGTGAACTCGGTGGTGACCAACGCCGCCTATGTGGGCGATCTCGAATACGGACGGCTCCGCGCTCGCCTGGGCGCCAGACCCGAGCGCCAGCCGCGGTCGGACTGGGTCATCGTCAGGGGCGCGTTCGAGGCCATCGTCCCGCGCCGGGAGTTCGACGCGGCGCAGGCGGTGCGAAAGGCCCGCCACCCCATGCCCTCGTCCGAGGAGGTTCTCGCCCTCATGCGGCAGGTCTACGAAAAGCATGGAGTGGTGACCTTCAAGCTACTACGCGCCGCCGGGCCCACCGGGACCATTCATTTCATCAAGCGACATGGCGGGCTGAGGCTGGCCTGCGAGGCCATGGGCGCGCGCCTGATCGACCGGCCCCGGATGCACCGGATCACGGTCGCGGACACGCTCGCCCTGGAGCGGTTGGCGGCGCTCTATGGGCGCCACGGCTATATCTGCGAAGCCCTGATCCGGGCCGACCACACCATGCCCTCACTGAAGACCTACCGCGCGCGATGGGGCGGCCTAGCGGAGGCCTATGCGCAGGTCGGGTTCTTCCCGTTGCGCGAGGCCGGCGGCGTCCTACCCAGCGATCCGCGCCGGGCGCTATCCGTAGCCGTCCAGCGCGTGAAACGCAGGGTGCTCGCCGCGCAGGCTGCTGAGGCCACCCGTTAGAGCTATCAGGGCCGGCGGGGACGGCCTTCGGCGCTAGCCAGGCCACTGCCTCATCGGCGTGCCGGCGGAACGTCGAGGACTCCGGGGCCACGTCGATGGCGGACCTGATGCTGCGTGGCGCCCGGTGTCCGCTTGCGGTCGCGCCGCCAAGGTCCGTTCCTGGCGCATGGCGGACCCATCCCTACTGACTGAGGCAGGACAGTGGTGCGGTGCGTCGCTGAGTGTCGTCGGGTGCGCTTGGGTGGGCTCGTGGGCCTTGGCGGCGACGAGCGATCAGACGCCGGTTAGTCGTTGAAGGACGGTTCCGACCGGGGCGCACCACAGGGGGCGCGCCAGGATGCCGTCCAGGATGCGCGCGTGGGTGGCGAGGCTGACGTCGCCTGTGGTTCGCCAGTTGGGAAGCACCTCGTGGAACACCAGGATCGCCCAGCCGCCCTGCCTGAGGGCGAGGTCGAGATAACGTTCCGCCGGCTCGGCATCGTCGGCATGTTCCGTGGGTTCGAACCCGTGCAGGAAGAACCGGTCGGCCGTGACCCTGTCGGGGCGATTGGGGAGGCCGTCGGTGGTGCGGGCGGCGCGGAAGGTGCGGCTGACCAGGTCGCCATAGCGCTTTTCCCGATCGGCCCGGCGCCCCGGACCGAGTTCGGTGTCGTCGCAGGGATAGGCATAGATCCGGGCGGGCGTCACCCCCAGCTTCGACAGGATCTGGTCCTCCATCGGGCGCAGCTCACGGGCGGCGAAGCCCTCCGGCGTCTCGCGACGCAGGTCGCAGGGATGCGAGATCGTATGGTTGGCCATCTCGTGACCTGTCGCGGCGGCGGCGCGCCAGCGGTCCCATCGGCCGGCCATGTTGTCGGAGGTCAGGAAGAAGGTCGCCCGCAGCCCCCGCGCGTCGAGCTGGGGCAGGGCGTTGTCGAGCTGGCTGGTCAGGCCGTCGTCATAGGTCAGGCTGACGGCGGCGGGCCGCCCATCCGGGTAGGGAGACGCCGTCCCGGAGCGGCCCGGTCCGCCCAGAAGGGCCAGGGACAGGCCTGCGGATATCCGGATGAGGCGGCGGCGCGTGAGGTCGGGTCGGGTCAAGGGGTTGGGTTCGCGGCTCTGGCGGCCTAGCGACCGAAGGCCAGGGATACGTTGAGTCCGCCGAACGCGAAGGCGTTGAGCAGCAGGCCTTGCGCGGCGATGGCGCGCGCGGCGCCGAGCACCAGGTTCAGGTCGATCTCAGGATCGCAGCCGAGGTGGTTCAGGATCGGCGGGGCGAGGCTCGCCTGGAGCGCCTGCAGCGCGATCACCGCCTGCAGGGCCGCCGAGCCGCCGATCAGGTGGCCGTGGGCGCTCTTGGTGGCGATGACGGGATGGCGCGCCATGGCGTCGCCGAAGACGTTGCGGAGGGCCTTGGCCTCGTTGGCGTCGTTGAGCGGCGTGCCGGTGCCGTGGGCCGAGACCAGGACCTCGTCCATCCGGTCGAGGCCGGCGGCCGCGGCCGCCTGGCGGATGGCGGCGCTGGGGCCTTCCAGGCTGGGCTGGGTGATATGGCCGGCGTCGGAGGTCATGGCGCCGCCGAGGAATTCGCCAAGGATCGGCGCGCCGCGGGCCTGGGCGTGGTCGTAGGCTTCCAGGACAAGGGCCGCGCCGCCTTCGCCCATGGTCATGCCGTCGCGATCCTTCGAGAACGGATGGCAGGGGCCGGCGGACAGCGCCTGGATCGCCTGCCAGCCGCACATGCTGCCGGGGGTGGCGATGGCCTCGGATCCGCCGACCAGGGCCACCTCGACGAGGCCCGAGGCGACCAGTATGGCGCCCTGCAGGATGGCGTGGGCCGAGGAGGCGCAGGCGCTGGAGGTCGAGAAGACCGGGCCGTGGACGCCGAACTGCATGGCCACGGCGCTGGCGGGGGCGGAGACCATCACCTTGGGCACCATGGCCGGGTGCATGCGGCTGGTCTTAAGGCCGTAATAGCGCTCATATCCCTTCTCCAGGGTGGCCAGGCCCCCCATGCCGTGGCCGGTGACGATCGCCGTGCGCTGGTCGAGCACGCCGTCGCCGACCAGTCCGGCCTGGTTGAAGGCCTCGAAGGCGGCGGCGAGCTGCATCAGAGCGAAGGGGTCGAGCAGGCCGCTGATCTTGCGGCCCATGCGCGCCTCCAGTCCGGCGGCGTAGCCCGGTGAAGTCATGGCCGCCGGCAGCACCAGGGGCTCGGGACCCTGCTCACCGGGATCGAAACGCGTGGGGGCTATGCCGCAGACGCCGTCGCGCGCCGCCTGCCAGTTGACCTCGGCGCCGGCGCCGAGGGCGGAGACCGCGCCAAGTCCGGTGACCGCGACGCGGCGGCCCAGGCTCACTTGGGCTCTCCCGCCGCTTTGATCTTGGCCAGCAGGTGATCGACCATGTCGCCCAGGGTCTCCATCTGGGGCATGTCGCCTTCCTCGATCCGGACGCCGGTCTTCTCCTCCAGCTCGAACAGCAGGCTGATCACGTCGATCGACGAGACGCCCAGGTCCCCGAGCTTCGCCTCGCGGGTCAGCCGGTCGCGGTCGAGGATCGCCTCCTCGGCCAGCATGTCGAGCAGTTCGGACTCGGTGATGTTCATCTCGATCTCCGGGGATGGAGGGTTATGGCGCCGGCCAGTGATAGGTGACGCCCAGGCTCAGGTTGGGGAGGCTGCGGGTCCGCAGGATCGGGTTGCTGTCGAGCGGGCCGATCAGCCGGTCGAAGGAAAGGGCGCCCACGATCTGCAGGCGGTCGGTGACGCGCCCCGCCGCGTCGAGCTCAACGCCGGCGGTGACCATGTCGTTCTCCTGGAAACGGGGCAGGTTCATTTGCCGGGCGGCGCGCGGGCGCAGGCCGAAATAGGCGTTGGAATAGGCGCTGTCGGCCCAGGAGAGGCGGGCCTCGGCGCCCAGTTTCCAGTCGCGGTTGATCTGGCCGCCGGTGTCGAAGGACAGGTCGCCCGACCAGCCCTGATAGCCGTTGATCGCCCGGCGCAGGCGCAGTTCGACCTCGCCGAAGGGAACCCGGGCCGCGGCGAACCCGCCCGGCTCGAAGGCGCCTTCCAGCTTGTGGGCGCCGCGCGGCAGGCGGTCCGCATAGGCCTGGCGATATTCCAGCACCGGGCCGGCGGACCAGCCACCGACCTTCCAGGCCGACCACTTCGCGCCGTCATCGAGGCTGAGCTGCAGGCGGTCGCCATAGCGGATCTCGGCGACGGGGACGGCCTCCAGGGTGACGTCACGGCCCCCCAGATGATCGGGCCGCAGCCGCGCCACAGCGCCGAGATCGGCGCTCCAGCCGGGGTTCGCCGCCTGGGCGTGGGCGGCGCCGGCCCAGGCTAGGGCCAGGCTGGGAAGGGCGAGGCGCATCATGCCTCCGCCTCCGCCTCCGGCTCGGGCCGCGCGAGCCAGACCCCGGCCAGGATCGCCGCGGCGCCCACGATTTGGGGCAGGCTCGCCGCCTCGTGGAAGCCGAACCAGCCGAGCGCGATCACCAGCAGATAGCTGACCGCGGTGAGGGGGAAGGTGGCGCTGAGTTCGGCCCTGGCGAGCACGTACATCCACGCCGCGAAGCTCAGGATCTCCAGGAGGACGAGCCCTCGCGCCCAGGGCTCGGCCGCCGCGCGCACGAACCAGGAGGTCCCCAACGGAACGCCCAGGAGCGCCTTGGCCGTCCGCTCGGCGCAGAGCTGATAGGCGAGCCCCAGGACCGGCACCGCGGCGAAGGCTGCGATCCACAGCCGGCTGAGGCGAGGCGGGGGGCGGGTCGGGGCGGTCATGCGGCCTCCGACAGAGGGTCGGCCGACAGGCGCGGGGCGATCCACTGCAGGGCGTGGTTGACCAGGGGGTTGCGGTGGCGGAACCGCATGGCCGTGGGGGTCAGGGTGCTGCCCAGCCGCAGCTTGTTCGCATAGCCGGCCTGGCCGCACTGATAGCGGGTGAAGCCGCGCTCCAGGCAGAGCCGCAGGTTGGTGAACCAGCTCACGAAATAGAGGTTGAGCGCGCGACCGTGCGCCGCGTCCATACAGAAGAACTTGTCCAGCAGGGTCTGGTGGTCGTGCAGCAGCAGATTGGCGGCCAGCAGCTGGCCCTCGGCGCGGTAGAGGACGCAGATGGCGCGGCCCCGCATCCGGTCGAGCACCCCGGTGAAATAGGCGGCGGTCAGATCTTCGAACTGCATCGCGGCCCGGGCGCGGGTGTCGGCATAGAGGGCCAGCACCTCGTCCTCCAGCCCGTCCAGGTCTTCGCGGACCTCGACGGTGACATGGTCGAGGCCCCGCAGCTTGCGGCGCATGTCCTTGCGCGTTCCGGGCGACAGGCGGGCGAGATAGGTCTCCAGGTCCGGGAAGTCGATGTCGAGGTGGGCGGTCGGAAGCCCGGTCACCGGTCCGAAGCCGTGGAGACGGGCGACGGTGTTCCACAGGCCCGCGTCCGGTTCGGGGGTGTCCTTGATCGCCAGCAGCCCGCAGCGCGACGCCAGGGCGTCGGCCTCGAACGCCGACAGCAGCGCCCGCAGGGCGTCCTGGCGCGTGGCCGGGCCGAGGCCGGGGGCGAAGCCCAGCCCGACATCCTCGGTGCAGGGCGATCCCAGGGATCCGAGGCGCAGGGTGAAGGCCCTGGGGGCGATCCGCCGCACGGCCGCCACCGCGCCGCGGGCCCGCCGGGTCAGGGTGGTGTCCAGGGCGTAGTCGCTGACGAAGCCCGGCGCGGCGGCGATCGGCCGGCCGTCGGCCTCGACGAGAACATAGCGCCAGGCGAAGCCCGGCAGACCGGCCTCTTCCACCGCCATGAGATAGTCGAACCCTTCCAGGGCGTCGGGGAAGCAGACCTCCCAGCGCGCGCGGCCGATGTCCGCCAGGGACCTGTGGACCTTCGTGTCAAACATGCGCCCGCGCCCTCGCGGCCTGGGCGGATTCGGCCGGAAGACCGAAGAAGGCGGCGGTGAGGTCGCCGACCAGGTTCCGCTGGCGGTCGACGTGGATCATGTGGAAACAGTCGTCCAGCAGGTGGGTCTCCACTGGGCCGCCCAGGACGGCCCGCAGGCGATCGGCGTTGCGGGGATGGCTCATGTCGTCTTCGGTGGCGTGCAGGATCAGGGTGGGCTGACGCACCTGGCGGCCGATCCGGTCGATGTGCTCGGCCAGGGCGTGCTGCTCGTACATGGCCCCCAGGGGCACGCGGTCCAGCGCGCCGGGGATCAGGGGGTTGGCCGCATTGGCCACGCTCTGGCGCAGGAACTCGTCCTTCAGGCCGAAGGGATAGGGCTCGGGGAAGCTCAGGCTCCGGAGGCCGGGCAGGCGGGCGAAGGGCTGCACGAGGGGCGTGACCCGGGCATACCAGGCCGGCATGTTCCAGCCATCGTAGCGATAGGTCATGGAATAGACCGCCGTGGCCTTCACCGGCGCCTCGGCCGCCAGGGCCAGGCCCAGGGCGCCGCCCAGGCAGATGCCGGCCGCGTAGACGTGGTCCAGGTCCGCCGACAAGCGGGCATGGGCCTCACGGACGGTGTCCAGCCAGTCGCGCCAGGTCGTGCCGAGAAGATGAGCCTCGTCCCGGCCATGGCCCGCCAGCATCGGCGCATGGACGTCGAAGCCCTTGCGATGCAGCCGCTTGGCCAGGAACTTCATCTCGCCCGGCGCGCCGGTGAGGCCGTGGATCAGCAGGACGCCCTTGCCGTGGCCCGCCCGGAGCCGGAAGCTGTAGTCCTTCATGGCCGGGGCGCCCCTGTTGCGGGGCGGTTGGCGCGGGCCAGGAAGCCCAGGGCGTGGGACGTGCCGATCACGTGGGTTCCCGCGGCCTGCTGGGCATCGGCCGCCGCGCGGCGCAGGGCCGGAAGTCGCGTCCAGTGGACGGCCGGCCGGTAGTGGTGCTCGGCGTGATGGCCGTTGTTGAACCAGATCAGGTTGTAGAGCGGGGCATAGGTCGACACGCCCCAGGCGGCGGGTTCGTCGGGGTTTCCGCCCAGGTGCTCGTAATAGCCGTTCAGCTGCGAGAGGCAGTCGCCGAGATAGTAGAAGGGCAGCAGGAACAGCACGGCCTTCCAGTCGACGACGGCCATGCCGATGACGAAGAGCGCCACCCCGGCGATCTCGATGCGACCCCACAGCGCGTCGAAGGGGCGACGCGCCTTCAGGGCGGTGTGGATGCTGCCGCCGCCCTCGCGGAAGAAGCCGAGGAAGACATAGGACCAGACGCCTTCGGGTCGTCCGTCGCGGCCGTGGCGATAGATCGACAGCCAGTCGCGGGTGGTCCCATCCGCACCGGGGCGGTCGCTGTTGCCCTCGTGATGGCGGTTGTGGACATAGGTGTAGAAGGTCTGGGAGAAGCCGATCGCCAGAGATTCCAGCAGGGCGAAGGCGTAGTTCAGCGGCTTCCAGCGGAAATAGGGCGTGTGCAGGTGGTTGTGCGCCACGCTGTTGACGTTCCAACTGATCGCGAGCGCATAGGCCGCGCCGCAGATGAGGTTCGCCCAGGGCGGGCGGTGGGCGAAGCCGGCGACGATCCAGATCACGAAGGCCAGGTGGGCCACGGCCGCCAGCACCGAGATCGCGTCCCACGGGGACCAGGCGAACAGGCCGTGCGTTCGGCGGGGGAGGCGAAGGTCGAGGTGGGTCATGGCGGCCGACCTCACAGTCCGGACAGGCTGACGCAGGTGACGCCGACCGCGATCAGCACCGCGCCGACCATTTGCCGGCAGCTGGGCCGCTCCCGCAGCAGCAGCATCCCTCCCAGTGGAACGCCCACATAGGTCAGGGTCATCACGGGGTAGGCGAGGCTCAGGGGCGTCTGTTGCAGCACGAGGATCCAAGCCACCACCTCGATGGCCCAGATGGCCATCCCGGCCCAGATCAGGGGCGCGAGCAGGATCGCGGCCACCGGGTGGCGGTCTGGCGAGGCCCGGTTCGAGCCGGCCTTGAAGCAGAGTTGCTGGACGCTCTCGGCGGTGACGCAGAAGGCCAGCAGGCCCAGCGCGGCCGGCGTCAGATGTTGGCCGGCCGCCATCACGCCGCCTCCGCGAAGAGGTCGAGTAGGCGCAAATTGATCGCCTCGTTGACGGCGCAGGCCTTGGCGCCCTCCGGGGCGCGCCAGGGCTGGTCGAGCAGGGCCTCGCCACGCTTGCGCAGGGCCGCCAGGAGGCCGCCGCCATAGGCCGGTTTCGACCAGTCGCCCACCACGTCGGCGCCGATCAGCCGGTGGCGCGCGAGGACGGCGTGCAGGATCGCGAACAGGTCGTCGGCCGCCAGCCGGCCCTGGTCCCAGTTGGTGGCGGCGTCGGCAGGGCGCAGCACGTCCTTGTCGAGGGTGATATAGACCCGCTCGGTGACGATCTCGCCCAGCAGCCGGTCGAGGAAGGCGGCTAGGCCCAGGGTCTCGATCGTCGGCCAGGTCCGGTTGGCGAGGGTGAGGGTCTCGCCGTCGTCCGGCGCGCGATAGGCGTAGAGCACCAGGCGGTCTTCCAGGATCAGCGACAGGTCGCCCTGGCGGACCCGGGCCGCGCCGATGTCCGAACTGCAGACGCCCGCGGTCACCACCTTCGCCACGCCGGGGGTCCGGGCGGCGGCCCCGACCCAGGAGCCGCAATGCAGACCGTTGGCGTAGCGCACCCAGTCCGGGTGGTTGTCCAGGTGCAGAACCGTCACCGGCGGGCCCGGGGACGCTTCCAGGGCGCGGGCGAGGAGGGTGGGGGTGACATGGTGGAAGTCGCCGGACCCGGCGAAGACCAGCCGCGGGCCGAGGCAGGCGGGCAGGCGTTCGCCCAGCCGATCCCGTAGGGTGGCGAGAGGACCCGGCCGGCTCCAGAGCCGCAGGGCCGGCCCAAGATCGGCGCACGCCACCGCTTCGCCCCCCGCCGCCGCAGCCCGTTCGCGCAGGCGGACCTGGCCCGCCAGGGCGTCGTCGAGCTGGAGGTGGGCGGCGCGCACCTGGGCGGCCTCAGGCGGCGACGCAGCGGCGCAGCAGGGCGTCGAGCAGCTTCAGGGCCAGGTCGATCTCGCTCCGTGTGATCTCCAGGGACGGCGCGAAGGTGATGACGTTCTTGTGGTAGCCGCCGACGTCGAGGATCAGGCCGAGCTTTTCCCCGTCGATCTCGACATCGCCCTTGAGGCCTTCCTCGGAGATCTGGTCGAGCAGAGCCTTGTTGGGCGTGAAACCGTCGGCCTGGCAGATCTCGGCGCGCAGGGCCAGGCCCAGGCCGTCGACGTCGCCGATCTGGGGCCAGCGGCGCTGCAGGTCGCGAAGGCCCTCGAGGAAATAGGCGCCCTTGTCCATGACCAGGGTCTCGTAGTCGGTCTCGGCCATCATCTTCATGGCCTCCAGCGCCACGGCCGTGCCCATGGGGTTGGCGTTGAAGGTCGAGTGGGTGGAACCGGGCGGGAAGACCCCGGGGTTGATCAGGGCCTCCTTAGCCCAGAGGCCGGACAACGGATTGAGCCCGTTGGTCAGGGCCTTGCCGAACACCAGGACGTCAGGCTCGACGCCGAAGTGCTCGATCGACCAGAGTTTTCCGGTCCGGTAGAAGCCCATCTGCACCTCATCGACCACCAGCAGGATGTTGTGGCGATCGAGCACCTTCTTCAGCTCGATGAAGAAGTTGGGCGGCGGGATGACATAACCGCCCGTGCCCTGGATCGGCTCGACATAGAAGGCCGCGAACTCGGCCTGTCCGGTCTTGGTGTCGAGCACGCCGTTGTATTCGGTCTCGAACAGGCGCTCGAACTTGCGCACGCAGTGGAGGCCGTACTCCTCCTTGCTCATGCCCTTGGGGCCGCGGAAGTGGTAGGGGAACTCGATGAACTGGGCGCGGTCGCCGAAGTGGCCGAAGCGCCGCCGGTACCGGTAGGACGAGGTGATCGCCGAGGCGCCCAGGGTGCGGCCGTGATAGCCGCCCTCGAAGGCGAACATCAGGCTCTTTCCGCCCGAGGCGTTGCGCACCAGCTTGAGGGAGTCCTCGACCGCCTGCGCGCCGCCGACATTGAAATGGACCCGGCCCTTGGAGCCGAACTTCCGCTCGGCATCGCGGGCGATCACGGCCGCGAGCTCGACCTTCTCCCGGTGCAGGTACTGGGAGGCGACCTGGGGCAGCCGGTCGAGCTGGCGATGGGCGGCCGCGTTGAGGCGCGGATTGCGGTAGCCGAAATTGACCGCCGAGTACCACATCTGCAGGTCGAGGAAGCGCCGGCCCTCGGCGTCGAACATGAAGCTGCCGTCGCAGCCGTCGAAGAACTTGGGCTCAGGCATGTAATGCACCGTGTCGCCCCAGGAGCAGTACTCGGCTTCCAGCCGGCGCAGCTCGGCTTCGTCGATCTCGGTGTCGAGGGTGTCGTACATGGGGAAGCCTTGATCAGCCCGCCGCCGCCCGGCGCGCCGCGAGCGTCCGGTCGAGGGTCTGGGTCACCTGGTGGAAGTCGTCGATGAGGTGGAAGGCCATGCCGCGGTCGGCGGCGTAGTCGGCCAGGGCGGACCGGGCGAACAGGATGTCGGCGCGGCCGCTGACGCAGAAATCGGACCGGCCGTCGCCGATGAAGACCAGGGGACCGGCCTCTCCTGGGGCGGCGGCGTCGACCACCGCGCACTTGCAGACGCCGGAGCCTGCGGCGCAGCCGGCGCGGGCCCAGGGCTGGTCCAGGCCGCGCGCTGCGGCGTCGCCGACCAGGCGGTTGGAGATCACCGGCAGGTGGCCCAGGCCATGACGCTCTAGGATCCGGCGGATGAAGCGGTCCACCCCGTCGCTGACAACGGTCAGGGGGACGTCCTGGTCGGCGCACCAGGCGGCGAAGTCGACGAAGCCGGGGGTGAGGGCGACCGCGTCCAGGGCGCGGTCGAGGTCGGGATCGCTGACCTGGATCAGGGCGATCTGGGCGCGCATGCAGTCGGCGGCCGTGATCCGGCCGGCCAGCCAATCCGCCTCGAGGGTCTCCCACGCAGGTCCCGCGAACAGGGACAGGATGTGGTCGGTGGTGTCGAGCCGGGAGATGGTGCCGTCGAAGTCGCAGAAGATCCGCATGTCGCCCGCGCCGGTGGTCGGAGGCGGGAGGTCTATGCGGTGAAGCTGATGCGAAACTGATGCAACAGAGACGAAATCTAGGCGGCGGCGAACAGCACCCGCGCCTCGAGTCCGGGGCGACCGTCGGCGCGGCCGCGCAGTTCGAGGCGGCCGCCGACCAGGCGCAAGGCTTCGGCAACGATCGACAGGCCAAGGCCGACGCCCTCGGCGTCGGCGTTGGCGCCCCGATAGAAGCGTTCCAGCACCCGTTCCCGCGCCTCGGCGGGGATCCCGGGGCCGCCGTCCGTGACCGTGAACAGCCAGCCATCCGGGTCGCGGGCGACCATGACCTCGATCTCGGCGTCGGGTGGGGAATGGCGCAGGGCGTTCTCGATCAGGTTGGCGAATATGAGCCGCAGGAGGGCCGGATCGCCGCGGACAGGGGCGGGGACGCCCGTGAACACCAACTCCACCGCCTTGGCCTCGGCGAGCGGCGCGAGGTCGGCCAGCGCGGCCGCCGCCTCCAGGCTCAACTCGCCCGCGCCCATGGATTCGGTCTCGCTTTCAAGCCGGGCCAGGGTCAGCAGCCGGTCGATCAGCAAGGCCGCGCGGTCGGCTCCGCCGGACAGCTGCCGGATCAGTTCCTGACGTTCAGCGAGGGAGGTCTCCCGCTCGATCATCTGGGCCTGCAGCTTCACCACCGCCAGGGGCGTGCGGAGCTGGTGGGCCGCCTGGTCGACGAAACTGCGCTCGCGATGGAAGGAGCGCTCCATGCGCTGCAGCAGCAGGTTGACCGAGCGCACCAGGGACGACAGGTCGGCCGGCCATGCGGCGACGTCGAGGGGCGACAGATCGCGTGAACTCCGCTGCCCCAGCTCGGCCGACAGTCTGCGCAGGCCCACCAGGCCGCCATTGAGGGAGAGCCAGATCAGCAGGGCGGCGGCCGGGATCATCAGCAGCAGGGGCACGGCCAGTTCCAGGGTGATGCCGCGGACCAGGGCCGCGCGGATGCCCAGGCGCTCGCCCACCTGCACCGCCACGGGCTGCCCGGTGAGGTGGAGGGTGTAGATCCGCCACTTCCGGCGTCCCTCCACCACATCCTCGAAGCCATCCTGCGGCGCCGGCGCGTCGACCTGGGGCCCGGTGTCCGATCGCATGACCAGGCGGCCGGCCTGCCAGATGCGGAACATCCGCCAGTCGGCATAGTCGTCGAAGGCCTTGCGGTCCTCCGCGCTGATCAGGGGGGCGTCATCGACCTGGAGTTCCTCCGAGGCGTCCGCGCCGGCGCGTTCCTGGAGTTCGTCGGCCATGAGGGCGCGCAGCACATTGGCGCCCACGATCAGCTGGCCGTCATAGACCTGATCGATGCGTTCCCGGGCGCTCTGGAAGGCCAACAGTCCCACGGTCAGGACGATGGCCAGGAACAGCAAGCCGACGCGCCCGAACAGCGCCCCGATCAACGAGCCCTGCGCGCGCATCAGGCGGGCGCTCCGATGATATAGCCCAGGCCTCGCACCGTCATGATCACTCCGGCGCCCAGCTTGCGCCGCAGGGCGTAGACCGCGACCTCGACCGTATTGCTCTCGATGCTGGCCGCGTCGTCATAGAGGGCGCTCTCCAGCTCGGCCTTGGACACGAACCGGCCCATCCGGCGCGCCAGTTCCGTCAGCACCTTGAACTCCTTCGCGGTCAGGGCGACGGCGGCGCCGTCCTTGAGCACCGAGCGGGCGGCGAGGTCCAGGGTGAGGTTCCCGATACTCAGCACGTCGCTGCCGCGCAGGTCGCGACGGCGGATTTGCGCCCGGATGCGCGCCAGCAGTTCGTCCAGGTCGAAGGGCTTGACCATGTAGTCGTCAGCCCCGGCGTCGAGCCCGTCGACCTTCTGTTCGCGGGAATCCCTTGCGGTCAGCACGATCACGGGGGTGGTGTCGTGTTCCGCCCGCAAGGCCTTGAGGAAACCGACGCCATCGAGGACGGGGAGCCCCAGATCCAGGATGATGGTGTCATAGCCGCCGTCCCGCGCGACCATCAGGCCGTCGTCGCCGGTAAGCATCAGGTCGACGACATAGCCGGCCTGATGCAGCGCGCGGCGCAGCGATCCGCCGAGCATCTGATCGTCTTCCACGATCAGCAATCGCATATCGTCCGCCCCAGAAAGCGCCGACCCGATCCGGCTTGGCCCACCGACGCCGAGATTGTGGAGGATTTGGGACATCGATCGCCGGCGCGGGTACGCGGGCGGGCTGTTTCTTTTGATCAGACACCCGAATTCTGCCTGACATCGAAGTCGTGCAATGCGGTCGTTCCGCGGACTCCCTTGGGATGACCTCACACCCGATCGTCTATGGTGGCATGGCGCGGAGGTCAGCTTCCCGGCGCAGAACCAAGTTCCGCTCCTGGCGCAATGCCGCCGCGTTCTATCGGATGGGCTTTAGCCAGACTCGATGATCCGGCTGCACGCAGCCCTTAGGGCGATGCCAAACTGGCGGTCTCGCTATCGAGCTACGTATCGCAATCGGAACAGTGGCGAAACCTACGCGATGATCGGAAAACGTCATCGCCTAATTTATCTTATCGGAAATTCGACCTAATCTGGCCCGATTGAACGCACGGTCGCCCGCCATGCCGACGCCGCTCCTACGCGCCATCAATCGCGGTCTGGCGCGCCGTCGCCGGTCAGACCTGCACGAGCGAAGCCCAAACCATCAACCCCACGTTGACTCTTTTCAGCACTGGCGCCAGCGTTCAGCAAGGCTGTGCCGCTTGACCGGTGCGCTTGGCCGGCGTCAGCGCTTTGGGGGCGATCATGACCAACCTGTTCTTCGTGCACGGCACAGGCGTTCGCCAGGCCGGCTATCTGCAGACCCTGTCCGACATCAAAAAGGGCCTCGCAAATCAGGGGCGCGCCGACGTGGCGGTGTCCGGGATCTCATGGGGGGAGATGGAGGGCGTCAAGGTCACCGCCGACCTGATCAAGAAAATGCTTCCGGACGTGGGCGCCGCCAAGGGTGACGATCCCACCAGCCCCGAACTGATGGGGGCGCTGTGGGCCGAGCTCATGGACGATCCGCTTTTCGAACTGAGGCTGGTGGCGCTTCGGTCAAGCGGCCCGGTGCTTGCGGAACCCGGAGAGATGCTGGCCAGCGATGTGCTCAAGAGCAAGCTCAGGGCGATGGCGTTCGACACACCGCCGGCAGGCGGCGTGGACCCGAAGATGCTGCTGACCGTGGCTGCCTGGCTCTCCGATGGGGGCGGCTCGCATGTCCTTTCGGACGCGGCGAGCGCCCGGGGTGTGGCCAACGATCCGGTGCTCGTCGAAGCGACCGCCCGGGCGCTCGTGGCTTACGCGCTGCTGCTCTCGCGCGGCGAACCCGGCTTGGGGCCCGACGCATTGTTTCTCGTGGAGTCCCGGGCCGAACTCGTCAGCCAAGTCGAGATTCTGCTGAGCGAAGGGGTGATGGGCGTCGATGACTGGCTGAAGGACAAGATCAAGGACTGGGCCCTAGCCAAGGCCACCGCCTTCGGCCGCGACCGCCGCGATGGCCTGATGACGTCGGTGAGCCCGGGCACCGGAGACATCCTGCTCACCCAGCGCCGGGGCGAGCGCGTGCAGGCCCTGCTGAAGGCCGAGATCGAGAAGTTGGCCGGGCCGGTCGTGGTCATCGGCCACAGCCTCGGCGGCGAGCACCTCGTGAACCTGGTCACCGGTCCCAACCGCCCCGCCAACGTGACCAAGTTGATCACTGTCGCGTCGCAGATTTCCTTCTTCACCGCCTGCGACAGCATGGCGACAGTTCGGCTCGGCGCGCCTCTGCCGGCCGCCTTCCCGCCGTGGCTGAACTTTTATGACCGCAACGACTTCCTGTCGTTCTGCGCGGCCCGCTTCTTCACCGGCGGACAGGGAATTGAAGACCGGGAGATCATCTCAGGGGTCCCCTTCCCCGACTCTCATGGCGCCTACTGGAAGCTGCCGGCGCTCTACGAGAAGATCGCTCAGTTCATCTAGGAGGATTTCTCGTGAACGCCGCCGCCATCGTCGTGGGTATCGATGGGTATTCCGACTTGAAGCCCTTGGCGGGGTGCGTGCAGGACGCCTTGGACGCCGTCGACTGGCTGCTGAACGTCGGCGTTCCCGCCAAGCGCATCCGCCTGCATATCGCGCCGGCGGCCGACGCCCCGCCGGCGGACCTCCCCGCCGGAATCGTCCCCCTGGACGCCACCCGCGATGCGATCTGGGAGAGTGTCTACGGACTGAAAGACGACGCCGGAGACCGGCTCTATGTCTTCCTCTCGGGCCACGGCTACTACCTGGCGGCCACGGGCCCGATCTTCCTCGCCCAGGATTGGAGCCGCGCACGCAGCGGCAAGAACCTCGACATTCGGCCCTATGCGGACTTCTTCCAGGGCCTGGCCTTCAAAGACATCCTGTTCGTGGTCGACGCCTGTCAGAACTACGACGTCGACCCGATCTATCGATCCGGCATCACGCCGTCGGGGCCTGACGACAAAAGCGTCCTGCCCCGCCCTACCCGCGGTCTTCTGCTGTGTTGCGCCGCCGAGCAGGAGCACTATGCCCCCGTGGTCAATGGCCGAGGTCTATTGACCGGGACCCTGCTCAAGTGGCTGCGCAGCGCGCCTAAGGCCCTGCCGCCCGCCGCGGGAGACGCCCTCGTCTTCGACTGGGCGACGGGCAAGGCCCAGATCGACCTGTGGCCCCTCTTCAAGTTCGCCATCGCCCCAGAGGTGACCGCCGCCGCCCTGGCGGAGAAGCATGACCAGAAGCCGAGCATGGTCGGCCTGGGCCGGCTGGCGACCGAATGGGGCCTGGTCGCCTGCGATGCGGACATCGGTGCAGTGACGCCCTTTCGCGTGACCGCGGAGGACCTGGCCGGCCTGCAGTCCATTCGGATCGGGCTCACCCCGCCGGCGCGCGAACTCGAACTGCCGCTGGTCACCAACCCGCCCATGCCGTTCCAGGGTTTCGCCCCTGTCGGCCGACGGATGGTGGCCTATTGCACGCCGCGGGACAGCTGGGACGCCGATCCGGCCTACCGGGTGGTCCAGAAGATCGCCGGCGACGTGGACCTGCATTTCGACCTGCGCCAGCCCGGTCCGGATCCGGAGCTCGACAGCTTCAACATCAAGATGATCACCGCCGCCGGCTCCGCCGCCTACGGTGTCACCGCGGCAGATTATGAGGCGGTGGGCCTTGGCGAGGGCTCCGGCGGGCGGGCGCCGGGGGGAACGCTCCTTGACCTTGGGGCTGCCAATATTTTTGGCGGAGAGGATCAGGGTGGCGGAACCGCCTTCCCCGGCTTGGGACACGAGCATCTCCGATCTCCCGGCGGGCGGTTCGGACTCGATCAAGGGCGTCCTAGCCTGAATTTTGACGCCCCGGGACTGGGCGCCGGCGCGGTGCGGATCGAGCATCACGAAAGCGGGCCCGACCTCCATCTCGGACCTCAGGACTGGCGCCTCGGACAGGCTGCGGCGCGGGTGATCCGCGACCGGTTGACGAAACAGGTCTCCGCCCGGCTGCCTGGAACGGAGTTCATTGTGACGCCGCCGGGGCGGCGGTGGAGCTCGTCGTCGCCCAACCTCCAGCTGACCTTCCCCGACGGGGGCAAGACGGCGATCGCCGGATGGCTCGGATCGGAGCCTCTGATCCGGGTCGAGCGGATCGGAGCCGGACCAGGCGAGGCCACGAAACCGCTCACGGCGGACCGTCTCCAGCAGCGCGGCTGGCTGCGCCTCGATCCGGGCTCATATCGCATTGTCGTCGATATGCCCTGGGGACAGGGGGTGGCTGTCGCGGAGGTCGGCGAGACGCCGCAGAGCATGGTCCTGCCGGTCCCGGTCGGCACGCCACCGCTGCGCAACCTTGCGGGCGGGGAGGTGCGGAGTCGGAGCTACCGGGGCGCCCTCGTCTTGCAGGGCGAGACCTCGCACCCCGCCGATGGACAACCCACAAGCCCAAACGATCTTGAGGTCGTCACCTTCGATATCCTGCAGGCCGGAAGCGGCCCCAGCTTGCGGGTCGAGCCGCGTTCGGACCTGCCTTGGGCGGAATGGGACATGATCATGGGCGCCGGCCGGCTGGGCGCCGTCGCGCTCGACGCCGCCCTGGCCCGCCTGGGCGAAGATCGCCAGGATCGGGCGGATCTCAACCTTCTCAGGCTAGGCTTGGCCTATGCGGCGCGGGCCCAGGGCCGGCGGGACTTGATCATGCCGTTCCTCACCGCGCTGAGCGACAGGTTCGCGCGCACCTCCGACGCGCTTCTCCTGCGCCTCGAGGCGGAAGACCAAGAGACCGACATGGCGCTCGCTCCGCCGGTTCTACGCTGGGGGGCTCCCCTACTTGACCGGCGGGCCCGCCAGACCAAGGCGCTCGGCGCGCTGTTCCCACTCTCCACTGTGGCGATCTATGGCTTCATGGAGCGCCAGGCCCGAGCCCTCACGACGGCCTAGGCGCCGAGCGACGCCCTGGTCCCTCACCTCGACCACGGCGGCGCCAGCCCGCGGGACCGCTTCGTGAATCTGGGCTCTATTGTCGTGAACATGTCCGCCCTCGACTGCTAGGCGCGCCGTGGCTCAGGGGCCCCTCAAGGGCCGATGAAGGTAGCCGCTCAGATCGTTTTCCGAACGCCTGAGCTCGGCGATCCGGGCCGCGATCTGTGGACGCGCGACATAGGCGGCCAGTTCTCTCCAGGTGGAGATCTGCGCTTGAGCGCCGTCGGAGGCTCCAATGGTGTCGCATTCCGGCTCGGGCAACGGCTTGATCGAGATTTGGCCGATCGAGTGCAGATAGTCGGTCAATTCGTCGACGTTCACATCCGCCCCGTCGAGGGCGATCTGGCGGGCCAGCTCAACGCGGTTGAAGTCGCCGATCAGGAGATCGGGGCGGTTGAGGCGCACGAAGGCGATCCTGGAGGCCAGCGAGCCCATATTGTGCTGCCGATCGACCGCGAGGATCAGGCCGGCGCGGAACTTCAGCTGCGGATCCGCAAGCTGGCCGTGGGACAGGGTGATGATGTTCAGCCCGTAGCCCTGCAGGTGATACTGCGCCAGGTAGAGTTGGGTGTTCCGCGGGATCATGAAGCCGTGTGAGCGGATGGTCGCGTTCGTGCTGGGCGTGGGCCGCATCCAGGTCCGCACATAGATGAAGGTCTCGAAGAGGTCTTTGGCGACCTCCGTGCGGATCAGGGACAGCCTGAGCTTGCTGATCACATAGCTCTCTCCGCTTAAGCCCAGTCGGATCGCCGACCACTCGCCCAGAAAATCGCGATCCTCCAGCTCGCTGTCAGACGACGCGGGTTTGAGGCCCGCGAACAGATCGGAACTGAGGAGGGGCGCGAACGCCGCCTCGGTGACGCCATGGCCTCCCCGGCTCATCAGATGGTAAAACTCATGGCCCATCCGGATGACCTCGGCGCGGTTGAACGCCGTGCGGTTTTCCGCGTCGAGCTGCACCACCCGTTCGAAGGCGCGAAGCGGTTCGCAATACTGGCTGAGGACGGCAGGCACCGGAGGGCCGAAACAGGGGTGACCCCGGCGCAGCAGCACCAGGGCCCCATGGAGATAGTGCCCCAGCATCCGCGGGTTCTTCGGCCGATGATCCTGATCTTGGCCGAGGAAACTCCGCAGGGCTGCCGGCGAAGGGCCGGCCTTGAGACAGGTGAGCCAGCCGGCGGTCTCGAACAGCTTTGCAAACTGCTCCGGCGTGATCCGGTGGGGATTGTCTTTGCTGAACATGGCGACCAGCAGGGCGCGAACCATCATCAACCGCTCCGGCGAGCGCCAGATCGCCAGGCACACGCGGTCGACATCGGCCGCGACATGGGGCGGCGCCTCCGTCCTGTTGAGTGCTTCGAGAATTTCATCCAGGGCGGCGATCGCCCCGGCCTTCACGTCGGCCTGCGTTTTCTGCGTGACTCCCAACCCTCGCGGCACTAAACCCCCCAGCGCAATCTTCTCTTGTGCAACTGGTGTCTACGACAACGCCCAAGCTTGTAAAATAGACCTTCGAACGCCGCCGATTTTTGTGAATCCCGGCCGAGCGCAAAATCTAGCTGAACAGTCCTCGCGCAAATTTCGGTCTGCCCACTGAGCAGTCTTCAGCGATTCGTCGCCAGACGATTAACTATGTAAATTCAAATATTTAGCCCGACCCGAATGGGTTTTTGGGTCATTCCCCCACATGCGCGAGTATGCCAGTCGGCGCCCTTGCGCCACCAACATGGCTCACGGGGAGGAATCTGAATGAACAGACTGACGGCTCTCAAGAATCCTGCGGATGCGGTCCGCACGGTTTCGAATCGGAACGCAGGGCGGACCCAGGCCGCCGTCCGCGGCCTTCGGGCCGGCCTCTCATGGTCGGTGGCGGGCGTCGGGTCTGCTCAGATCGCCCTGAGCCAGTTCCTGCGCCAGCTCTCGGCCCACGTCATCGGCGTTTGGGTGTAGGAGGGTGGAATGTATGGAGTCCTTCAGCTCCTGCTCGTATCCGCCACGTCCGGCGGCCTGGGCGTCGTCGCCTACCGCGTCTGGCGCGCTCATCTCGACACCAAGGTGCGGCTTCGCCAGATCGACGTCATCGGGGACCTTCCCCCGGAACATCAGAAGGAAATCCTGACCTCGGGCTACTACCCCTTCTACGATCCCAAGGAGCCGCCCCCCGGCTTGGGCCCCCGGGTCGCAAGGAGCAAGGCCAGACCGTCGGAAGGCGGTGTGGATCGCCAGGTTCATTAGCGGGTTTCGCGCGCGCCCGCCGAGTTTCGCCACTGCTCCCAGGCACGGCCCAAGGGTTCATCCTGAGGCCGACGGACGGACTTCCCGAAAGGCGCCGGCGTGAGCCCTGGCCCCCCAGTTCGACGCGCCCCCGCTCCGGCGTTCGCTCCGCCGACATGGCTGGGGTCGGAAGCTGCGGACCGCGACCTCGCTCGCCCCCTCCTCCGATAGAACGGCGGTCCAGCCCTGATGTCTTCGGAGATTTTGTCGCCAATGCGATGGCCGACTTCCGTTGGGGCAGTTCAGCGCCCCACCCTCTCAATGGAACGGGCCAAAGGAACTAGGTTACGGAACAGGCGCGCCAGCCCCAGGGATGGATCGTTGCTCCGCCGGGCGCGCCCGCCTAGCTGGCGCGGGCCGTCAGCCTGTCTGTGGCGGCGGCGGCCTGCATGGCGCGCCCCAAGGCGCCGTAGAGCTCGGAGGGGTCGATGGGCTTGGCCACCACCTCCTCGATTCCCGCCGCGCGGCGCGCATCCGCATCTTCCTGGCCCACCGCGCCGGTCACCGCGATGACGGGCGTCGCGGCGTTGGGACCTCTGCCTGTGCGCAGGCGACGGGTGGTTTCATAGCCGTCGAACCCCGGCATGTTCACATCCAGCAGGATGATGTCAAAAGCCCGCGCTGTGGCAAGCTCGAGGGCCTCCGCGCCGGTTTCGGCGAGGGTGATGCTGGCTTCCAAGGGCTCAAGCAGCATGCTCAGCAGCCGGCGATTGACCTCGTGATCGTCGGCGACGAGGATTTGCAGGCCGAGGAGTTCGTCGGCGGCGTCGCTGCGCTCCGCATCGTCAGGCGGCGCGCTCTCGAATTCCGCTTGAGTCATGGGGACGCGCAGCGTGAACGCGGCGCCGGCGCCGAGGGCGCTCTCGACGGTGAGATCGCCCTGCATTGCGATGGCGAGATCTCGACTGATGGCCAATCCAAGACCTGTCCCGCCATACTGGCGAGCGATCGAGGCGTCGGCCTGCGAGAAGGGCTGGAACAGCCGACCGAGCTGCTCTGGCGACATGCCGATACCCGTGTCCCTCACAGTCACGAACAGGTCGCCGTCATAGCGGAGGCTGATCGCGACGCGGCCGTCTTCCGAGAACTTCAGGGCGTTCGAAATCAGATTGTTGAGCACCTGCTTCAACCGTGTGGCGTCACCGATCACGCGCGCGGGGACCGCGCGGGCGCCTTGAACGATCAACCGCACGCGTCGCTTGCGCGCCTCGGCGCGCCAAAACCATGCCGTGCCCGCCAATGTGCGGCGCAGATCGAAAGGCACGGCCTCGACGGTCAGACGTCCAGCCTCAAGTTTCGAAAAATCCAGGAGATCGTCCAGGAGTGTCCTCATCATGCGGCTGCCATCCAAGATGAGCTCGGCAGAGCCGCGCTCCTCCGCGCCGCCGGCGCGATCGCGCAGGGCCAATGCGCCCGCCTGGATAGCGCTCATGGGGGTTCGAAGCTCGTGGCTCACAATGGCCACGAACCGCGACTTGCTCTCGGTTGCGGCCTCAGCCCGGTCGCGCGCTTCAATCTCTGATCGGAGGACCCGGGTGAACCACTCCCACATCATCAGGCAGGTCGCCGTGGCGCCGCCGCCGCCCAGCGCCAGAATGAGAGCGTCCATAGGCGCCCCGCCGCGGTGAAGCACGATGAGCGGGATGCCCAGGCAGAGGCAGAACGCGACACTGATCAGCGCGGGCGCGAACAGCACGAGCGAGCCTCCGCTGCCGATCATCGCCGCAACCAGACACATCACCGCGAAGGTAGAGGCGAAGGTCATCCCAAGCATGCCGGGCGACATGGCGACGAAGACTTGCAGAGCCAGGAGCGCGAGAGCTTGCAGGGAAGCCACGGCGATACCGAGGTAGACCTGCCCGCGGCTCCCCAGACGTCCAAGCACTCGGCCGGAAAGGGCTGCAAATAGGAGGGCGTCAAGGCTGAGGAATGCGGCGAGCCACCCGAAGGCGAGCACCGGCCCAATGCGCGAGGTGGCGATGACATCGATCACGGCGCAGACCAGGATCACCCGCGGTAGCTGACCGCGCCATTGAACCAACGCGGCCTCAAGCCGTCCGTCGTGCTCTACAATAGTGTTGACCCCTGTCTTCACGGGGCGATGCTATCGGCGGAGCCTAAAGCAGGTATTAATTCAGGTGCGACCTGAACGCGCAGGCATTCAGGCCCGCGAACCTCTTTGGAAACACCCAGGGTCATTCGCGGCCCCGAATCTATGCTGACCGACGCCAATGGCGTCGCACATGGCGGGACGATTGGGACGAGTTGACGCACTGTGCTGGATCTGAACGGCGTCCACCCGTTTTGCTGGTCCAGTCGAACCGGGCGCCTTCCCACCCTTGGCCGACAGTTGCGCTTTCATAACCAGCCATTATCTAGCGCACGAGAAACTTGTGCGGCAGGAACTGGCTTGAAACACCGTAGCGCCGGGATGCAATTGTCCTTCGCCCTATACAGCGCGGCAAATCGGATGGTGCGTCTGCACAAGCCGATCCTTGAGCCCTTGGGCCTCACATTTCCCCAGTTTCTGGTGCTTCTGGAGCTGCTGGACAAGGCGCCCCGTCCCGTCGGCGAGCTAGGCGCCGGGCTGGATATGGATACGGGGACCATCACGCCGCTGGTCAAGCGCCTCCAAGCGGCGGGCCTGGTGACCCGTGTCCGAGATCGGGTCGACGAACGGCGGGTCATGGTCGACCTGACGGCGCGAGGTTCGGCGCTCGAGGCGCAGCTTCGCGCCGTGTCCGGCGAGATCCAGTCGGCTTGCCAGCTCACAGACAAGGGCCTGGAGGACCTCCGCCGCAGGCTAGAAGACCTCGCCCATCCCGCGGCGGTGATCCCCGTCCTCCCCTGAAGGCATGCCCAATATGATGATCGGCATTATCGGCGTCGGAAATATCGGCGGGACTCTCGCCAAGAAACTGCGGGCCGCAGGCCATGAGATTCGCGTCGCCAATTCTCGAGGGGTCGCAGGCGTTGCGGCGTTCGCCGCCGAGGTTGGTGCGATCCCATCGGACATCAGAGGTGCTGTCGAGGGCGCTGACGTCGTCATCCTTTCAATCCCCTTTTCCGCGATCGCGGCGCTGCCGAAGGATCTGTGGGGCGCGCTGTCCAAGGATGCTCCCATCATCGACACCGGGAACTACTATCCCGGCCTGCGCGATCCTCGGATCGCGGAGATTGACACCGATCTGCCGGAAAGCGTCTGGGTGTCGCGCCAGCTCGGCCGGCCGGTCATCAAGGCGTTCAACAATATTCTGGCCCATTCCCTCGCTGAGCTTGGCCGGCCGCGGGGATCGAGCGGTCGCCTGGCCGTGGCCGTGGCGGGCGACGACGGCAAGGCCAAGTCGATTGTCGAAGGCCTAGTGGACGAAGTTGGCTTCGACCCCGTCGATGCGGGGGCGCTGGCGGACTCGTGGCGACAGCAGCCGTCCACGCCAGCCTATTGCTGTGACTACGACGCTGGGCAGATGCGCGAGGCCCTGGCCGCCGCCCGACCCGGCGAGGCGCCGGAAAAACGTGATCGGATGGGTGAGCATTTGGCGAGGCTCCCCCCGGCGCCCAGCCACGCCGACATCATCGCGATGAACCGAAGGGTGAATGCCGCGCCTGAAGCCGACAGACACGGCATTCCCGCAGAGCCAGACAGGCCCGCTACTCGAGACGGATGAGCTTCGTGGCCGCAGGCGGCTCCGCCAGCCAACCCTCCAGCTGCCGAGACAAGGCGCTCGTGTAGGGTTGAGCGAAATGACTCTTGAGAGCCTCTGGGTCGTCCCACACCTCGTAGAGACACAGATCTCCTTCCGCTTCCCGGTCGGTGTGCAGCACAAACTCGCGGCAACCGGCCTCCGCGCGGGTCTGGGGCACTATCGCTTGCAGCGCGTCTTTGGCGGCTTGGCGATTTTCCGGCTTCGGCCGAAACCGCACGAACAGGACGACGGGGTCGCTCATGGGATGGGTTCCTGGATCATCGGGTTGGGAAGAAACGGCGGCGGCGTCCCATAGGCGGCCAGCACCCAGGCGACGCGAATGCGGATGAAACCTTTAGCGCCCTTGTGATCCGGCCAAGCAGGTCCTCTGCGGCCGGGCTGTCATGTCCGAGGTCGCCGACCTTGTCGTCCCCCGGGCCCGCCAGGCGAAGGGGCCGCACATCTAGGGGCGACGGCGAGTGACTCGCCGTGCCGATGAAATTGCGCCGGCCGCGGCGCGTGATGCTGTGACATTTGGGCTGAGAGGTAGCTCGATGTCCGGAAGTGGCGCCTCGATAACCCGGTCCATCAGGGTGCGCAGGTTTGCAGCTTCATGTACGCCAAAGGCAGAGGCAAAACCGGCCTGGGCCCTTTGCCAAGCCGGATGGGCCGCCAATAGAACCGCGAAGCCGCGATCGGTAATGGCTACCTCCCGCGCGCGCCGATCGTCCGCGCTAATAGTAATTTGAAGCAGGCCATCACGCTCAAGGGGGCGAAGGTTGTGGCCAACAGTTGCGCGATCCATGGTCATCGCATTCGCCAGGCGAGCCATGGTCATCGGCCCCTCGGTATTCAGGAATCCTAGCAGGGTATACTGCGTCGACCTGAGGCCCGTGCCCGCGAGACACTGGTCATAGTATCGCGAAACTTTTCGAGCTGCGCGCCGCAACTGACTACAACTGCAGTCTCTGGGAAAGTCGCTGATTTCAGCGCCACTATTCGCCAAGCTCAAGATGCTCTCCTCCACGCTCCGCGAGCCGGGGCGCCTGGTTTTCCTAGCATCGAACCCTCTTGTCGCGATGTCAAAGTTATATTGGTGTTGTTTCGGAACTCATGGCCTGTTAGGCTCATATGCGCCTATTTGGAAAGGTGGACTCTGGATCGTTTACGCCGCCCGTCGTCGCTCTGAAACCCCGCACCGGGTATCTGCAGCCCACCCGACGGAGCGCAGAACTGGCGTTGAATCATAACAAGGACTGTGAGGAAACGGATCATGGAGAATGGCGCGATCGACTGGCGTGCCGCGGCCCGGGCTGAGGCCTATGCCATGCCGCTGGAGCACATCGACCCCGTTGATAGTGAACTCTTCCGGGCGGGAACGTTCGAGTTCTACTTTGAACGTCTGCGCGCCGAGGACCCCGTCCACTATTCGGACAGGAACACGGACGGCCCATATTGGTCGGTCACCAAATACAACGACATCATGTTTGTGGACACGCACCACGACCTATTCTCCTCGGAGCCAGCCATCGTCTATCGCGACGTGGAAGAGCTGCCGCTGCCCATGTTCATCGCCAGGGATCCGCCGCGGCATGAAGCGCATCGGCTGGCCGTAGCGCCCGCCATGGCCGGCCCGAACCTGAAGGAACTCGAGCCCCTAGTCCGCGATCGGGTGGGCGGCATCCTGGACAGCCTGCCGCGCGGTGAAACCTTCGATTGGGTGGACCGGGTTTCGATCGAATTGACGTCGCAAATGTTGGCGACGCTCTTCGATTTCCCATTCGAAGATCGTCGGCTGCTTCCCCATTGGTCCGACGTGGCCACCGCTGGCGATTTGGAACTGGACTATCAAATCGCCCAGATCAGGGAGTGCGGGGCCTATTTCACCAAGCTGTGGAACGAGCGGGTGGACGCGCCGCCGCGCCGCGACCTGATCTCGATGCTCGCGCACAACGAGTCCACACGGCACATGACGCCCGAGGAATTCATGGGCGACGTCCTCCTGCTGGTCATCGGCGGCAACGACACCACCCGAAATTCGATGACCGGGGGGCTCCTGGCGCTCAACCAGAACCCCGCAGAGTACGACAAGCTCATCGCCGACCCGAGCCTGGTTCCAAACATGGTGTCGGAGATGATCCGCTGGCAGACTCCCCTCGCCTACATGCGCCGATTGGCCAAGCAGGACGTGGAGCTCGGCGGCAAGCGCATCCGCAAGGGCGACAAGGTCCTGATGTGGTACGTTTCGGGCAACCGGGACGAGGACGTCATCGCGCGGGCGGGCGAGTTCCTGATCGACCGCCCCCGCGCGCGCCAGCATCTCTCCTATGGATTTGGCATCCACCGGTGCGTGGGAAGCCGGCTCGCCGAGATGCAGCTGAGGATCCTCTGGGAGGAAATCCTCCCCCGGTTCCCGAAGATCGAGGTGGTGGGAGATCCGGTGCGCGTCGCGTCGTCGTTCGCCAACGGATACAGCCACCTGCCCGTACGCATCCCAGCGTGAGCGCGCCGCGATCGGCCAGAGGGGCATTCCATTTCGGCGCCGATTTCGGAATGCGGCCCCGGCGGACGCGATCGCCGCCCCAAAGGCCGCGCTTCGAGCTTGAGACCCAGCCAGAGCATAGTTGAGATAGGCAGACCATGAGCGACGCACCCATCCTCGTAACCAGCGCCGGCGGCCAGACCGGCTCGATCGGACGCAGTATCGTTCGCGGACTTCGCGCTCGCGGATTGCCGGTCCGCGCCTTCGTGCGAACCGACGATCAGCGGGCGCAGGACCTGCGCGACATGGGCGCCGAGGTGTTCGTGGGCGACCTTCTCAACCCCCGCGATGTCAGCGAGGCGGTGAAGGGGGTGAAGCGCATCTATTTCAGCATGAGCCTCAACCCCTACTATGCCGATGCGACCATCCTGATGGCGGCGGCGGCGAAGCGCGAAGGCGGCTGCGAGATCTTCGTGAACATGTCGGACTTCGAGCAGTGCTACATGACGCTCGACAACATGGCCCTGCCCGACGCCGAACGCATCGCGGTTCTCGGGGCGGACGTGCAGTGGTCCCCGCAGCAGTTCGTGCACTGGGCCGCGGAGCGCGCCCTGGATTGGTCGGGCCTGCCCGTTTGCCATATCCAGGCGGCCATGTTCGTCGAGAACCTTATCACGCTGTGGATCCCGGCGATGACGATCAAGCAGGATGACACGATCCGCCTGCCGTTCGGCGACGCCAAGACGGCGCCCGTGGCGACCGTGGACGTGGCCGAGGTGTGCGTCGAGGTGCTGGCCAATCCTGCGGGCCACGCCGGCAGGTCGCACAAACTGACCGGCCCGACCCGCAAGAACTGGTACGAGTTCGCGGAGGATTTCTCCGCCGCGCTGGGGCGCAAAATCACCTATGCGCCCACGACCCAGGAACACTTCCGAGAGCTTTTGCGGACCCTCGTGCCATGGATCCCCGACCATCCGGCGCTCCATCTTGAAAACCTGGCGCGGCAAAATGCTGGAGATCGGTACATCGCCGAGGTCACTGATGACGTCCAGCGCCTGCTTAACCGGCCCGCCACAACGTTCAGAACCGTCCTCGAAGCCGAAACCTGGCGGTTCGAGAAGGGCGCAGCGGACGTCATACGACATCGCGACCTGAAGAATATCGAGCGGGAAGTTAAGCCGACGGGCTGAACGCCAACGGCCGGACGGCGCGCGACCTGGTGGGCCCGCAGATATCACCTTACAGGCAGCCGCCCTCTGAAAGATTGTCGGGCGCACCAGACCCAACCGTATTCCTGCTGGCCGCCCGATCCCGCAGATCAACAGCGTCGAGCAGCGCGAGCGCGCTCACACTGCTGAGGTCGACATCGGCGTCATTCCTGCGGATGGACCAAGGAGCGCCTTAGTGGGAGCCATTGTCTCGAGACGGGCGCTCACCTCCGGGGATCTCCAGCTTGACTAGGTGTTAAAAACCAACTTACTTGCAACTGGCCGTTTCTGCGCTGAGGATTGATGACATGACTGAATTTCGCCGAGTGTCAGTCGGAGAGATCGAGCTCAATGTGGCCCTTCAGGGCGAGGGCCCCTTGGTGGTCATGGTCCATGGCTTTCCCGAGTCCTGGTATTCGTGGCGCCACCAGATGGGCCCGATCGCGGCTGCGGGCTTCACCGCCTGCGCCATCGACGTGCGCGGCTACGGCGGGTCGGACAAGCCGCACCCTATTGAGGCCTACGATCTCGAGAGCCTTTCTGGAGATGTCGCCGGATTGATCAAGGCCTTGAGCCCCGATCAGCCCGCCGTCGTCATCGGGCACGATTGGGGCGCACCGGTCGCTTGGACCACCGCCTTGGTCCATCCGGAGCGGGTGCGGGCTGTGGCGGGCCTGTCGGTGCCCTACGGCGGGGTGCCGACGCGCTCCCTCAGCGACATCATTGACGCCGTCTACAAGAGCAAGGGCCGGTTCTTCTACATGGACTATTTCGCGGCCGAGGGCGTGGCCGAGGCGGAACTTGAAGCCGATGTTCGCGGAGCCGTGCGACGGCTCTACTACGACTGGAGCGGCGAGACGACGACGGCGTGGCCCTCGGACAAGCGCCTGGGCGACAAGGTTCTGACCGGCCTTCCCGATCCCTCCCCCTTCCCGGCTTGGCTCAGCGAAGCCGATATCGACTTCATGGTCAGCGAACTCGAACATTCCGGCTTCCGTGGGGGCCTGAACCGTTACCGCAATCATGATCGCGACTTTCGGTTCTTGAGCCAGTTCAAGGGACGGCGCATCGAGCAACCCGCGCTCTTCATCGCCGGCGACCGCGACCGGGTCCTGTCCATGTTCGGGGACCGCCTGAACATCATGAAAGCTGAAGTGCCCAACCTGCGCGGGGAGCACTTGCTCTCCGGCTGCGGACACTGGACCCAGCAGGAACGACCAGCAGAGGTCAATAATCTGCTGCTGCCGTGGTTGGCCAGTCTGTAGGGGCGGCCATGGTCCGCGCGGCCGGGCGGGGATAGCTGGTTCGACTAGCCGTCACCGATCGCGCCGCCCGTTGCGCCGTTTAATCGCTCTCGGAAACGGGGCGCCGCGCGCCGGATGCGGCGGAGCCTCAGGGCAAAGCTTCGGCATGCCGATCCCGACCGGAACCCTCGCGTCCTTCCGTTCGACATGTCTTGGCCCTCAGCGTTGATCGCGCCAAGGCGCTCGTCAGGCCAGTGGCTTTCACTCAGCGAATGCGGATGTGGCTGTAGGAACGCGGAAAACCCTCCGCCTCGCCGGGTGGCTCGTCTGTCCACCGCCCCAGAAGCGCTTCGACAACGGAGCTGGGATCCGCGGATATGTCGGTGGGCCGTTGGGGGCGATAGAAGACGCCGAAACGACAGATCGGCAGATCCTCCCCCTTGACCCTGGTGACGGCGGCGCGCCGTCCGATCCAGCGGCCTGTTGAGGCGGAAGACGACGTCAGACTGCCGTTCCTCCAGGGCGCCGGCTGTAGGTGGCGCACCCTTGGCCATTGTGGGCCTGCAAAAGGCGATGCTCTGAGGTCAGCTCAGTGTGTCCTCGCAGATCGTCCTGCGGGCGGCCCAGAAACATCCGAATGCGGCGACGCCGAACAGGCTCCCGACCACCAGCGCCCATCGGACCCCTTCTGCAGGCCCCAAGCCGAAGCCGTGATTGAACAGGTCTGAGCAGGCCCCGATGGTGATCGGCCCAAGTCCAAATCCGAGCAGGTTCACGAGGAAGAGCAGGACGGCCGCCGCCGTTGCGCGCATCTGGGGCGGCACGACGGATTGGGCGGTCCCGTAGACGGGTCCGAACCACAAGGTCCCGAGGAAACCATTTAAGGGCAGGAGGGCTAGGCCAGCCGCCGCATGCGGTGCTGTGACGGCAAGAACAAAAATGGGGATGGAGAGCAGACTGGCCGCCGCAGGCGCAAGCATCCAGGCACGCAGGTCTCGGCTTCCGAGCCGATCCGACAGCCAGCCTCCGCACAAGGCCCCAAGGGCTCCGCTCACGCCGTTGATCAGGCCCAGGGCGAGACCCAAGAATCCCATCGATCGGATATGCAGCCCGAAGCGTTCGCCTGTTTGGGCGGCAAGTGCGGCGATCTCAGCGGGATGATTCCGCAAGAAGAACGAAGCCGTGAACGGAGCCGCCCCGAAGGCGACGAAGGCCGTGATCGCGCCCCCCATGGCCACCAGCCAGAATGTCCGTCGCCGGGCGAGATAGGCCATGGTCTCGCCGAACGTGGCGGCCGTCGCCGCGAGATGGGCCGCGTCCTGCGCCAGCCGCCGCCGAGGCTCGCGCAGTGTTGTGAAGGCGAGCGCGGCAAAGATCAGCCCAGGCGCGCCTGCGATCAGGAAGGCGACCCGCCAGCCATAGGCGTCGGCCACCAGGCCGCCAAGGGCCAGGCCAAGAAGCGTGCCGATCGGCGTTCCCATGGAGTAAAACGCCAAGGCCGAGGCGCGTTTTTCCCGCGGCACATAGTCGACGATCAGGGAATGGGCGGGGGGCGTGCATCCCGCCTCGCCGACGCCAACGCCGACCCGGAAGAAGACGAGCTGAGCAAAGTTTTGGGCCAGGCCCCCCAAGGCCGTGAACACGCTCCAAACGGCCACGGAGGCGCCAATGATCATTGGGCGATTGCGCCGCTCTGCAACCCGGGCGATGGGAATTCCCAACAGGGTGTAAAACATTGCGAAGGCCAGACCGGTCAGCACGCCGAGCTGCCAGTCGGCGAGCCCCAGATCATGCTTGATCGGCTCGGCGAGGATCGTGACGATCTGACGGTCCAGGAAGTTGGCGATGTAGATGCTGAGCAGCAGCACCATGGCGTAGCGCCTATAGGCGATCGACAGGGGACCGCCCGGGGGCGCCTGGACGTCCACTGGGTCGGCGATCTGGGTCGGCGGCGCGGTCATGGCATATCCTGGCGAATGGCGGCGGCCGCGCTCGGCCGGCGCCCACCCGTGAGCCCAGCTGGCGGCCGGGAATGGCTAGGCGGCCACCTGTTCCTTCAATGTCCCGAGCAACGCGACGACATCGGCCGGCTGCAGCAGCGCACGTGGATTGACCGGGGCAAACACCGACTTCACAGCGATTTCGCCAATTCGTGGGTAGTCCGTGGGCTGGATGCCCACGTCGCTCAGCTTGCCCGGCAAGCCCAACTCCTGAACCAATTGCTCCAGGGCGATGGCGGCGCTGCGTCCGGCGGCGCCCAACGCCGCTGCAATTCGGCGCTGCGCATCCTGGGTGGCCGGGAGATTGTATCGCAGGACGTGCGGCATCAGGACCGGGGTGATCAGGTAGTGCGGGACGCCGAAGGTGCCGCCAAGCACGTGGCCGATGGCATGACTCGCGCCCATCGGGACCCGGGTCTGCAGGCCAAAGGCCGAAAGCCAGGAGCCATATTGCGCAAGACGTCGCGCCTCCAGATCCAGCGGGTCGGCTTTACAGCGGCGCAGACCCTCCGCAAGCGTGCCGATCCCTTCGGTGACGACGGCGTCCACCAACGGCGTGCCAAAGCCGGAACAGAGGGCTTCGATTCCGTGGTCCATCGCTCGCGTGCCGGAACCCAACCAAAGGGTCTCGGGCGTGTGGAGGGTGATCTGCGGATCGAGAATAATTGAGAGCGGCATCATCAAGGGGTGGTGGAAGATCTGCTTCCAATCCCGCCTGGTGTCGGTCACCAGGGCGCCGGCGTTGTACTCGCCGCCGCTCAGCGTGGTGGGGACGACGATCGAGCGCACCGTTGGCGCCCGGAAGGCCTTCGAGGCGATCGGCGCGCCCGGCGCGCCCGCGGTCAGTTCGTAACCGTCGAGGCCGTCTTCCTCGAAGATTTCGTGCTCCATGCACATGGTGACGATCTTGACCACATCGACCACCGAGCCGCCGCCCACGGCGACCAGGAGGTCCGCCCCCGCCGCGCTCGCCGCTTTGGCGATTTCCACGGCGCTCGCCCGGGTCGTGTGCTGAGGCACGCCAGCGAAGGCGCCCGCGTACCGGTCGCCCAACTTCGCGCGGATCTTCTCAATCTCATCGGTCGTCGTGTCCAGCGTATGGCTAACCACGAGGTAGACGCGCTTGGCGCCAAGGCGCTGCGCCTCCCCAAGGACCGCGTCCGCTGAGGGTTGCCCGAAGATCACCCGATCCATCGGCGGAAATTGTTGCACGCCCGCGAGCCGCATCTTTCGCTCCTCCCTGGTCTTTCTATCCCGTGCGCGATGCGCGACAGGTGTCACTGACGGTAAGCGAAAACGAGAAGAACGATAGTGCCAAATTCGCACTCAATAGCGATTTTGGCGGTCAGACAATCGCCGGCTTGAACTCGCAGGCGAGACGCCACGGGTCAGCGCGGCCGCGAGCGCCCGCGCCGCACATGGGCGCGGCTCCCTCTCAGTCGCGGCGCCGGATCGCCAGGCGTTCGCCTGTCGTCACACACCAGCTTCTCGTTCGGAACGCCCCGGCTCGCCGCGGCGGTAGAGCACCTGGCTGGGGAAGGCCTCGCTCAGGTCCCAGAAGTCGATATCGTCGATGGTCCGACCCTGGCGCCCTGAGCCCTGGGCCACACCCTCGGCGGTCTCGACCATCGAGGGGGCGAGACTCGGCGCAATCGCCCCAGCTCCCGCTCGACCGCCACGACGCGGCTGACGGGGTCGTTCCGGGCCAGGCTGATCTGCGGCAGTGACGCCGCGCGGGTGATGACGGGCCGGCCTGTCACGGAGTGAGTGACCGACAATCCGAACGCGACCCGCGGGCGGCCTCGCCGGCCTAGGCGGCCTCTACGCCCCCGCTCTGCAGAACGATCTCTTCCTCGACCTCGCGGAGCCGATCCTTGCCGAAATAGAGCTCCTGGCCAACCAAGAAGGAGGGGCTGCCAAAGACGCCTGCGTTCACGGCCGCCTCGGTGTTCGCCATCAACTTGGACTTGACCTCCTCCGTCTGGGCGAGCCTCAGGATCTCGTCCTTCGGCAGACCGGCTTCCACCAACGATGCGGCGTAGACCTCCGGGTCATCCATCTTGCGACCCCGCATCCACATGTCGTCGTAGATCTGCGCCACGAACGCGTCGAACACTCCCGCCACCTGGGCCGCGACAGCCCCTCGCATCAATTGCAGGGTATTGATCGGGAAGTGCGGATTGAATTGGAAGTCGGAGAGCCCATGCCTCTTGAGGAAACGCGCGATCTCAATTCGATCGTACGCGGGCTTGTTCCTGATGTTCGCGAACGCGGTCGCCGGAGACTGATTTCCCGTCAGCTTGAAGACGCCACCCAGCAAGATGGGCTCATAGACGAACCTCGCCTTCGTCCTTGCTTCGATCGCGGGCAGCACACGGTGACACATATAGGCGTTTGGGCTGCCGAAATCGAAATAGAAGGTGACGTTCATCGATGACTTCCTGCACCCGCGCCCAGCGCGACGCCAGCCGCACCCTAAGTATTTTAATAGCACTGACAGAGGTTGCCTGCGAATTCAAGCTGTTTCCGCGCGCCGGCTGCCCCAGACAAATGTCGTCACCCCCCATCGGGGATCTCGGAGCCCAACCTTGTGAGCAGGCTCCTCTCCGTCGGCGATCGGGCCGCGCCACGAACAGGGGGCGGACGTCCGAGCGAGGAAAATTCGGTCGCGCGTGGCCATTAGCGGGTATCCGAGAGAGGCGAGACCGCCTCCATTCGACGACCGTCTTGCCTTGCTGGGGCTCGCATCGCGCTTCCTGACCAGTCGGCTTGCGCCATCGACTTGGGCGGCCCCCTGGCGATCGGACGCTTCGACTGAGATCTTTCGCAGTCCTCAGTTCCATTATCCTACTGGCGGTGCTAGATTTCGCAGAATGGCTCGCCGGCCAACGGTCGCATGGAGGAGAAAATGGACCTCGCCTTTGACGCTGCAGACGAGGCTTTTCGGCAGGAGGTGCGAGCTTTCCTGGCGGCGAACTTGCCTCGCGAGCTGGCCGAACGGGTTCGGCTGGGTAAGACCCTCAGCAAAGCGGACTTCGAGGGGTGGCAGGCGACGTTGAACGCACGCGGCTGGCTCGCCCCACATTGGCCGAAAGCTTACGGGGGCCAGGATTGGACGGCGACCCAGAACTTCATCTGGGACTACGAGTCCTCGCTTGCCAACGCGCCTCCCACGATCGCCTTCAGCTTCAAAATGCTGGCCCCAGTGCTGATCAAGTACGGGTCAGAGGAACAGAAACAGCATTGGCTGCCGCGTATGCTCAGGGGCGACGACTGGTGGTGCCAGGGCTATTCCGAGCCCGGCGCCGGCTCGGACCTTGCGGGGGTCAAGACCACGGCCGTACGGCAGGGCGACCACTACATAATCAACGGTCAGAAGACTTGGACCACCTACGCCCAGCACGCGAATATGATCTTCCTTCTGGCCCGAACGGATAGCTCGGGGAAGAAGCAGGATGGCATCTCCTTCATCCTGGTGGACATGGATCAGCCTGGCGTGGACGTGCGGCCCATCATCACGCTGGATGGGGACCACGAGGTCAATGAGGTCTTCTTCACGGACGCCCGCGCTCCGGTGGCCAACCTCGTCGGCGAGGAGGGCAAGGGTTGGACGTATGCGAAATATTTGCTGACCTACGAGCGCACGAGCATGGCCATGGTCGGGGCGTCGTCCGCATCGCTCGAGCATCTGCGGGCGATTGCTCAGCAGGAGACCAAGCGCGACCGGCCCCTCGCAGAAGATCCCTACTTCGCGGCTAGGTTCGCCAAGGCCGAGATCGAATTGGAGAATCTCAAGACGACGACCCTTCGGGTTGTCGCCGCCGCGGCCGCCGGCGGAGCGCCCGGAGCCGAAAGCTCCATGCTGAAGGTGAAGGGGACAGAGATCGCGCAGGAAATCGAGGCCCTCAGTCGTCGCGCCCTTGGCCCCTATGCGTTGCCCTTCCAGCACGAGGTTCTCGCGCCCGGCTCCAACGCCGAGCCCGTGGGCCCGGACTACGCGCCTGGCGTCACGCCGGCCTACCTCAACAGCCGAAAGCTGACGATCTACGGCGGCTCAAACGAGGTGCAGCGCAACATCATCACCAAAGCCATCCTCAAGCTCTGAGGCGGGACGCGTATGCCGAGACTGCGGACGGCCGACTCGCAAATTCGGCCAGACATTCTCAGTCGCGTCTTCGCCGAGCGCGGTCGCGAACCGCGGAAGGTGGACCATCACTTCGAATGCAGTGTCGCCCCCTAGCGAACGCCTCCATCACCGCCTTGGCGCTCGCGCCGCCAGGTCTGGCGGCGCCTTGGGAAAATCAACCGTTCAGGGTCTTAGCGACGCTCGCGTGATCGCCCAAAAGCTGCGCCATACGCGACAGTTTGACATAGCATCGCAATGAATGCCTAAGTGTTGAAAACCTACCCACCCGTCGTCATGAGCGAGCCGCGCGAGGGCTCGACAGCTCGAAGCGACACACCCCGTTGGAATCAAGGAACCGAGACATGAGCTTCAGGGCTTTGGTGGCGCGTAAGACTGACGGCAAGATCACGACCCATCTTGAGACGATGGAAGACGCCGACCTGGGCCCCGGCGACGTGACCATTGCGGTCGAATGGTCGACGGTGAACTACAAGGATGGGCTCGCGGTCACTGGCGCCGCTGGGGTCATCAGGACCTTTCCTCTGGTTCCCGGCATTGACCTGGCCGGCACGGTGGCGGCTTCCACGGATCCAAGGTTCGCCGCGGGCGACCGGGTTGTCGTCAACAGCTGGGGCCTGAGCCAGACTCATCATGGGGGCTACGCGGAACGAGCCCGGGTCAGCGGCGATTGGGTGATCAAGCTGCCTGAGGCGATCTCGACCCGCCACGCCATGGCCATCGGGACGGCGGGCTATACGGCGATGCTGAGCGTCCTGGCGCTCGAGCATGGCGGTGTCCGGCCGGACCGAGGCGATGTCTTGGTCACAGGCGCGAGCGGCGGGGTCGGCTCGATCGCAATCGCGCTGCTCTCCCGCCTCGGATATCGGGTGATCGCTTCGACCGGTCGGCTCGACGAGAAGGACTATCTCACCTCGTTAGGGGCGTCCCAGATCATCGACCGCGCGGAGCTGTCGGCGGCGGGCCGGCCCATGGGCGGGGAACGCTGGGCGGGCGCGATCGACTCGGTCGGCAGCCACACCCTGGCCAATGTCCTGGCGCAAACCCAGTATCGTGGCGTTGTCACCGCCTGCGGGCTCGCCCAGGGCATGGACCTGCCCACGACGGTGATGCCGTTCATCATGCGAAACGTCACCCTCGCGGGCATCGACTCCGTCAACGCGCCGCACGAGGTGCGCCTAGAGGCATATGACCGCCTGGCGACCGATCTCGACCTCGGCAAGCTGGAGGAAACCATCACGGAGGTGGGTCTCGAAGACGCACCTAGGGTGGCGCAGGCGATCCTGCGCGGCGAGGTGCGCGGCCGCACCGTAGTCGATGTTCGTCGATGAGGCCTTCGCGCGACCGGTGACCTTGCCCCCGGCGTCCCGGATCGGGCCGAGACGGTTGCGAAGGCCCCCTCCCGTGCCGAAAGGCCGGCGGCCCGGCCCTCCCTACTGTCCTCGTTGATCTTGAACCGTCCGGGATTCACGCGGCCGGGCGCTCGATTGGTCCGATCCCGCAGATGCCTTGGCATGGGTCGGGTGCGGTGCTGCCGCAGGTCCAGCGGCGGCGATGCCGGAGACGAACCGGCCAGGAAGGTGCTCCGCCGAGCGATGCTTGCCAAGCCTTGCGGTGTCGTGTTGGGCATGCGCGGGAGGTCGGCGCAGACACAGGCCTCGAGGGGTCGCGATTGGTCAGCGGAAAAGGGCGCTGGGAACGTCTCGCTCGCCAGACGGCGCCTGGCGAAGCCTGCAGCGCATAAGTCGGATGGCAGGGTTGAGGCGCTCGAACCCGAGCTCCCGACAAGTCGCCTAGGCCCGCCATGGATTGACCCAGGTCGCCCGGGCGGTTCGATGGCGCGGCGCGCCCCATCCCGCTGCTAGGCTATAGCGGGCACGGCTGCGAAGACGTCCCGCGATGGGTCTCGGCCTGCGGAAATGTCAGGAAGGCGTCGGCGCCCGGCGCATCTGCGCGGGCGCCGCGCGCCTTCGCCGATTGAACGTCGGCGACGCCATCGCGCCGCCGACCATGGGAGGATCAGAAGGCCCGTTGCGGCATGAGGTTGCGAACTTCACGATGCTGAAGGTGGTTCAGCGCGTCTTTCTGGAAGCGCCAGGTTTCGGCCTCGATGACGGCCTTCAAGGAGGTGGCGGGGCGACCGAGCAACCGCTCCACATCGTCGGTGACCTCGGCGATATACCGGTCCCCGCCGTTCTGCCGCGCCAGGTTCATAAGGTGCTTCGCCGGATGGTCCTCAATGGGCGGCGCCGCCTTGTACAACAGCTCCCGGAACTCCTCCAGGGTCGTGGGCACATAGGTGATCTTGCGTCCGAGCGCCGCCGAGAAGTCTTCCGCGAACTCGTACCAGTTCTTGCGGGTCGGGCCGGTCAGTTTGTGCGATTTCCCGGCATGGTCCTTGGGGTTCAAGAGCGCCTCCACGCAGACCTCGGTCACGTCCACGGTCGCCACGGGCGCCGTCTTGGCGTCGCCGAACGGCAGGCGGATCGTGTCATCCTCCTTGATCGTCATCGCCGGGATCCACAGCGTGATGGGATTCTCGACGAACATGGCCGCCTGGATATGGCAAACGGGCAGGCCCGACCAATCCAGGGCGCGCTCCGCGGCCCAGTGCACGAACTGCTGCGGGGACCACTGCACGTCCGCCCCGAGAACCGCGATGCGTTCGGCGTCGGGCAGGGCCATGTTGTCGAGCGTCATGTAGCACTGCTCGAAGTCCGACATGTTCACGAAGATCTCGCAGCCGCCTTCGCGCTTCGCCGCCGCCGCCATCAGGATGGTCGCATCGGCATAGTAGGGGTTCAGGCTCATGCTGAAATAGATGCGCTTCACCCCCTTCACCGCCTCGCTGACATCGCGGGGGTTGAGAAGGTCGCCCACGAACACCTCGGCGCCCATGTCGCGCAGGTCCTGCGCCCGCTGATCGTCGGTTCGCACGAAGGCGCGGACGGCATGGCCGCGCTCAAGCAGGCTGCGGGCGATGGTCCGTCCGACACTGCCGGTCTGGCCGCCGGCGCTGGTCACGAGGATCGGAGATGTGCTGGTCATAGAGTTACCTTTCGGAGAGATCGCTCGCGCTTTCGCGGCGCATCAGGGGTTTGAGGGAATCTCGAGTTGGCCGACGTCGGCCAATTGGGACCGTCGTCCATCGTCCAGGGGGCTGGGACTCGCACCTGCAGGCGGCGGTCGCCGTTCGCCGAGGCCGACGCCCCCGTTGCCGGGAAGCGCTGCTCGATATCTGCCCTGAAATCGAACGCGGGGCGTTACGCATGACCCGATAGGTGCATCTGCCATCCGAGCGTTCCTCGCCTTCGATTCTTCAGGGGCCGCAGTGCGGCGAGCCTATGCGCCGACCGCTAATTATGGGCATATAAGCCTTATCATCCGGTCAGTGCCGAAACAAGACTTACTGGCCGCGATGTATGGGCGCGCCGCGAGCTGCAGGGGGCCTCGGCGCCGGATTCTGGGGCTCGACCTCAAGACCCGAGGTCGGTCGCCTCGCGCCCGGATTCTCGCCCACCTGCTTCGCCAGCTCCGCGCCTGCAAGCGGCGATGGGCGAGACGCCGGATCTGGCCCATAGGGCCGACGGCGCCTCGCCCCGCCCCCATAGCCCTCTGCGGCCTTCGAGCTGCCGGCGAACGGGCGTGACGGAATCGCGCTCGTTCGCCGGCAGCCAAGACTACCAGCGCTTGGTCAGTGACAGGCCGTAGGTGCGCGGGTCGACGTAGAAGGCGTTCCGGAACGAGCCGGCGCTTTCGTCGTGCAGATAAAGATCGGTGATGGCCTTCTCGTCGGTAAGATTTTTGACGAAGCCGGCGATCTCCAGGCCCTTGCCGTCGCTCGCGACCGTGAAGGTCAGGTTGACGTTGTCCCAGGCTTTGATCAGGTCGGATGGCGCATTGTAGATGCGCGCAAAGGTCTTGGTCTGGTGATAGTAGTCCGCGCGTAGGGTGGCGTCCCATTCGCCCATGACCCAGCTATATTGGGCGCCGAAGGAGGCGGTCCAGTGCGGGGCGTTGGGCAGTTCCTTGCCATGCAGCGGCACGAGAACCCCATCGGAAATCAGGGCGCCGTAGGGGTTGGTGCCGGCGGCGAGGGCGCCGGTGCCATTGATATTGGTCCCTGCCCCCGCGGAGCTTGCGACGTCGCAGACGCCTGCCAGGACCCCGGGAATGCCGGAGATCAGGAAGGGGTTGTTGGCCGCATTCGAGATTGCCAGGGCGTTCTGGGCGCCGGCCGTGGTGACCACGCAGTTCGAGCCGAAGCTGTTCTTGACCAGCGTCAGACCGCTCTGCCCGCCTGTCCGGTCCGCCACGTCGACCGAGCCTCCATTGGCGATCTTCGTATCCAGATAGCCGATCGAAGTGTTCAGCCGCAGGCCCTTGAGCGGCTGCCAGATCGCCTCAAATTCCGCGCCGTCGACCTTGGCGTCGATGTTTTCATTGATCGAGGTGCGGCTTTGAATCTTCGAAACCTGGTAGCCCTTGTAGTCGTAGTGGAAGGCGCTCAGGTTCACTTGCAGGGTGCCATCCAGCAGTGTGTTCTTGGAGCCAATCTCATAGGAGTTGATCAGTTCCGGCTGGAACGTCGCCGGATAGGCCTGCACGCCAAGGCCAGGGCTGAACGGCGGGTTCACCCCACCGGCCTTATAGCCGCGAGAATAGAAGGCGTAGATCAGGGTCTCGTTGGTGAAGGCCAGGTCCGGCTTCCAGTCGAACCCAAACCGGCCCGTAGGCTTCTTGAAGGTCGCCTTGAGCACCGCGGGTTGACCGGGGAGCGCGCCCAGCAGGCCGATGCCAGGCTGCTGGATCGCACCCGGATGGTTGTCGATACGCTTGTCGTCGACCGTATAGCGTAGGCCCAGCGTCCACTTCAGGGTGTCGGTCGCCTGCCAATAGAGTTCGCCGAACGCGGCGTACGATTCCAAGACGTACGGCTGCGGAAGGTAGAGATAGTTGTGGCCGAGCCCGGTCGGATCGCGATTGGGGTCCACCGCGACGCATGGCGCCGCAGTGAAGCAATTCGGATTGCCGGTTTTGAGCAGGTTCTGGATCTGCGCAAACGCGGTCGAAGCGTTGAACGGCACCGCATAGACGAAGTCGCTTCGATATTTCAGATACATGCCGCCGACGTTAAAGTTGATCGGCCCCTTGTAGCTGGACTGTAGCCGGATCTCCTGGCTCCATTGATCGCTGTGCGTATTCGAGGAGTCGTAGGCCGCTTGCGAATTGAAGGCGCCGAGTTGCGGGTCATTAATGACCCCCCCCGGCAACACCATCGCATAGAGCGCCGCATAGCCCGGCACGCCCGCGAACACATTGACGGGGTTGGGGACGGCGTTGAACGGGACTGTCGCGGTGTAGCGGGTGAAGTCCTGTCGGTTGGTCTGGTCGTACAGGGCGTAGACGGTGAGCGAAGACAGTTTGACGTCGGGCGTGACGTCGAACTCCGCGTTGAGTTCATAGGTGTCCGTCTTGGACTTGTAGCGCGGGTTGAAGGGGGACTCGATGTCGCGGATATCCGACGATTGCACCTTGCCCGCGTAGGAGTCGCCGGTCTGTAGGCCGGTGAATGCGGCGAAAATGCCATTGACGGTGCCTTGCGAGTTCACGGTGCCCAGGGCGTTCGGCGCATAGGGCGAAGTCGCCAGGCAGCCCTGGTTGAAGAAGCCCCGCTGCACCTGCGCGATCGGCGGGATGGCGGAATAGGCCGTACCGCCGATGTTGGCCGGCCCTGGATCCTTCACGCAGTACTGCTTGCCGATCCGCGAGCGGCCGTCATCCTCTTCGAAGTGGTCCAGAAGCGCCCAGGCGCGGAAACGGTCCGATGGCGTGAAGCTCACGGTCAGCCGCCCGTCCCACAGTTTACGATCGTCGACGTCCGAGCCGGTGACCGTATTTTTGCCGAAGCCGTCGCGTTTCAGAAAGTAGCCGGCCGCGCGAACGGCGAAGGCGTCGCCCAGCGGCACGTTGATCATGCCGCGCAGCTTCTCGGCGTTGTAGTTCCCATACTCGGCGCTGATGTTGGCCTCGAAGGCGTCTTTCGGCCTGGCGGTCAGGAGGTTCACTACGCCGCCGGTGGCGTTGCGCCCGTACAATGTGCCCTGAGGCCCGCGGAGAACCTCCACCCGCTCCATGTCGAAGAATTCGGTTTCGAACAGATTGTTGGCGATTAGCGGAGCGTTGTTCAGATGGATGCCCGTGCCGGCGTCGCCTGAGGCGGCGAGGAGCTTGGAGCCGATCCCACGGATTTGGAAGTTGTAGCCGGAGAAGTTGTTCTTCGAGAAGTTCACGTTCGGCACGGCCAGCACGAGATTAGGGCCGCCGTCGATCTTGGCCCTCTCGAGCGATTTCTGGTCGAACGCGGAGACCGCGATCGGCACGTCCTGAAGGGCCTCCTCCTTCTTCTGCGCCGTGACGACCAGCTCTTCGATCACATTGCCGGAGTTGGTCTGGGCCACCGCCGGCAGGGCCGCCGTCATCGCGGCCGCGCACGCCCCGCAGGCGAGCAGAATTCGGCGCCCCGTCTGCGCGAATACCGCGGTCGACGTGACGAAGGGCAAACCCGCGCGCGGGAGACTCGTAGGCATCCTGATTGTTCCTTCCCTCTAACCCACCCGGCTACATTGGCCGGAGCCCGCGCCGCTCGGCACGAGCTTGAATGTGAAAACCGCACTCACCAGCGCGTCCGCACATAAGGGCATACGAGTCTATTTTTGTGAAGTGACGTCTCTCGGCTAGACGGCAGTCAGTACGAAATCATTACTCTTTGGGTTCGACTGTGGCGCAACCGCCACGAAACCGCGTCGCAGAAGCCGCAGGCCGCCTCGCTGAAGCGGCGGCGTAAGTCTGATCGAACACGCGCCTCGATGTCGGAGCGGGGGCGTTGGCGTGACCTGGCTCGCGGGGCGATCTTCCGCCCGGGTGAGATCGTCGGCCGCCCCCGTGCCCCTGATCGGCCTTAGGACCTGGGACGACTTCTCACCACGGCCGCGAAATAGAGGATTGGCTAGGCTGACCGCCTAGCCTAATGATGGGTGCCGATATAGCACCCATAAACATTGCGACGATCGACGCTCTGCCCCAGTCGCCTGCATCGGGATCTCGGATCTCGGCTTCGGTGAAGATTGCTGCAGTTCCCGAAGCCGGTCGTCATCTGCGTTAGCTGAGGCCATGGAGGATTCGCAATGCCCAGTCCCGAACACGAAGCGTTAGCCGCCCAATTTCGCGTCGGTGCGCCGGACGCAAGCCAGAGCCCAGAAGAGCTCCGCACCGGCTTTGAGGCGATGGCCGGAATGCTATCGCCGCCTCTGGATGACGCGGTGTTCGAGGCGGTCGATGCGGACGGGGTCCCGGGCGAATGGGTGAGCCTGCCGGGCGCCTCGCCATCCAAGGTTCTTCTCTACCTTCACGGCGGTGGCTACGTCTTTGGATCTGCGAAGGCTTATCGCGGCCTGGTCTCTCGCCTGTGTCGAGCCGCCGGCGTTAGGGGCTTGTCGCTGGACTATCGGCTGGCCCCTGAACACAGATTTCCGGCGGCAGTCGATGACGCTGTGGCGGGCTACCGATGGCTGCTTTCCCAGGGGGTGGCGCCAGACCAAATCGTGATCGCAGGCGACTCCGCCGGCGGCGGCTTGACCTTGGCCACGCTCCTCGCGCTGCGAGACCAAGGGGAGCTCCTCCCGGCGGCTGGGGTGTGCATATCGCCATTCACCGACCAAGCGATGGAAGGCCGCTCCATGGTCTCCAAGGTGGCGCTCGACCCTGTTCTGAGCCCCGAACTCGTCGCTGCCGTCTCGGCGCACTACGTCGGCCCGGCGGGGGACGTGAGGTCGCCTTATGTGTCACCTCTCTACGCCGAGCTTTCCGGCTTGCCGCCCGTCCTCATCCTCGTCGGCACCGCGGAGATCCTGCTCGACGACTCCATACGTTTCGCGGAAGGCGCCAAATCCGCGGGAGTGGAGGTGGAGATCGACGCTTGGGACGGCATGACCCACATCTGGCCGTTCTTCGCAGCGATCATTCCTGAAGGCCGGGAAGCGGTCGACCAGATGGGCGCCTACATTTCCCGTAAACTCGGCTGACGACTTCCGGCTTCGGAAGGGGCAGAGGCGCTCGCTCGCTTGTCGATCGCTTATGACCGCGCCGGCGCGGTCTGCGCTGGATGGGATTCAGATTGTCCAGCGCCCCTCCCCGCCCCTTTTGGCGCCAAACGGCTCAGTCCGCGCTACCGGCGCCAGTAGGGGCCTTCAGGGTTGGGCGGACCACGCGCCGTTCGCGGCGCCGAGGGCGCGACGTGGATGAGGGCCGTCTCATGTTCAAGGATGGCGTTTGACGAGCGTCTCGACGGCCTGTCGCCTAGCCTGGGATCGCATTGCCTCTGAAATTCCAACGCGTGTCAGGCTTGCGGCGGAATAGCTCCCCCGCGAGAACTCCACCTCTCTGCGTTCGGCCGTGAGGCCGCCCGCAGGTGACAGTATCGCGTCCAGTCTGGCCGAACTTGTCCGCGAACCGGTCACGCGCCGCGGATCACACTCCGTGTCGGCCCGATCATCGAATCCGCTTTGCGAGCAAACCACGGGGCGAGCTTCACAGTCGCTCCAGGGTCGCCATCTTACGGAGAAAGGCCGAAACCGCGCGTACCGGAGCAAGGCCCTTCAGTTCGGCCGGCGAGACGAGCCAATAGGTGCGCGCAAAGCTGACCCGGTCGTCCAGGATGGGACGGAGACTTGGCTCGTCGCGCGCCATGTAGCGCGGTAGGATCACGAGCCCGGCGCCCGCCATGGCGGCTTGCTTCTGCGCGTTTATGCTCGTGCTGTGGATGCCCCGGCGCGCGCGAACCAGGCTTGGGTCCAGAACCGGCAGATTGTTCGCGACAAGCAAATAGTCCACGTAGCCTATGAGCGAATGATCCCGTAAATCTGAGACCTCCGTGATGTTTGGATGTTCGGCGAGATATTTCTGCGCGGCATATAGACCTAAGCTGTAATCAGCCAACTTAACTATTGTATATGGCCCTCGCGCCGGGCGATCGATCCTTATCACGATGTCTGCTTCGTTGCGTGAAAGTTGAATGACGCGCGGAAGCACGAGCAAATCGATTTCGATCTGCGGATATTTCTGATTCAGCTGTGCAAGGTGGCGCGGCAGAATATGCGATCCGTAGCCTTCAGAGCAGCCGATACGCACCCGCCCGGCGAGCCGGCTGGCGCTCATCTCAGTCGTGAGCGCCACGTGACTGAATGCGCGCTCCATGTCGGCGGCGGCTGGGAGCAAGCGCTTGCCGCTTTCGGTAAGTATGAATTCCCGACGTGAGCGTTCGAACAAGGGGCCGCCGACTTCGGCTTCCAGGGCCTGGACCCGCCTTGCGACGGTCGTGTGCTCCACGCCAAGCCGTCGAGCCGCGGCGGTGAGCGTGCCCGAACGCGCGAGTTCTAAAAAGAACCTTAAATCATCCCAGATCATGACATTCCTGTGCGTCTTCGCACACCTACTCTGCAACGGCGGAGTGTTCAATACAGCTGGAGCAGCTGCTAGCGTTCAACGCGATACGTAACAGTCAGCCAAGTCACGAAGATAGCTGAATAACGTGAAACGGGGAGGCCAATGGCCAGCATCACTTTCATCGGATTGGGAGCGATGGGCGCCCCAATGTCCGAGAACCTGATTGCTGCTGGCCACTCGCTTTGTGTGTTCGATCTGGACCATCGCGCCATGCAGCGCCTTGAAAGGCGAGGCGCGCGGATCAGCTGCTCGGCGCGTGAGGCGGTGACGGGTGCGTCGACGATCATCACCATGTTGCCCAATGACGGCGCCCTTCGCGACCTCTACCTCGGCCCGTCTGGTGTGCTGGCGTCGCTCTCCGCCCAAACCCTGCTCATCGATTGTTCGACCATCTCCCCGGAGACGACTCGCGAGGTCGCGGCGGCCGCCGCGCGACAGGGTCTTGGAATGATCGACGCCCCGGTGTCCGGAGGCGTCTGGGGTGCGCGCGACGCCACGCTCACCTTCATTGTCGGCGGCGACGCGGCCACGGTTGCGGCGGCGACGCCCCTCCTCCGCGTAATGGGCGAGAAGATCATGCACGCCGGGGAAAACGGCGCCGGTCAGATCGCGAAAATCTGCAACAATATGCTGGCGGCGATCATCATGGCGGGAGCTGCGGAGACCCTGGCGCTCGGTGCGCGGAACGGAGTCGACGCGGCGCTCCTGTCAGAGATCATCCAGGTGAGCAGCGGTCGCAACGGCTTGATGGAGCGCTGGAATCCCTGGCCCGGGGTTCATCCCGACGCTCCAGCGAGTTGCGACTATGAGGGAGGTTTTCAGCTTCGCCTGATGCTGAAGGACCTGTCGCTGGCCTTAGGCAACGCCGAGCTCCAGCGCGCTGTCACCCCTTTGGCGGCGCTTACGCGCAGTCTCTATGAGTTGCGGGCCGCCCAAGACGCCGGCGCCGGCCAAAAAGACTTCTCGTGCATCCAGGAGATGTACGCCCCCTGCGTCCGCTGAAGGTTCGCAGTCCTCCCCCCACTACATTTCGAAAGTCTGTTCCGTGAGCACACTGCATTTGATTGATGGCCAAGCTGTTTCTGCGGGGGAGCGGTCCGGCCCTGTCTTCAACCCCTCGACCGGGGTCAAGCTCTACGATCTGGCCTACGGTGACGTAGACGTCGTCAATCGGGCGGCGACGACGGCCGCGCATGCGGCAAGCGCGTGGGGCGCAGCTTCACAGGCGTCACGGCAGCAGGTCATCTTCCGAATGCGCGATTTGGTTATCGCCAACGCCGACAAGCTCGCTCATGCCATTGGCCTCGAGAGCGGTAAGACCCTTCCTGACGCCCAGGGCGAGATCAGCCGGGCGCTCGAGGCCCTGGAGTTCGCGACCAACGCCGCCCAGGTCACCAAAGGCGAATATTCCAGGAATGTCGGCGGCGGCATCGACGTCTACTCGATCCGCGAGCCGGTCGGGGTGGTCGGATGCATCGCGCCTTTCAATTTTCCGGTCATGGTGCCGCTGATGATGGCCAGCATGGCTATCGCTTGCGGCAACGCGGTGGTGGTCAAGCCGTCCGAGAAGACCCCCTACGCGGCTTTCCTGCTGGGCGAACTCTGGAGCGAGGCTGGGTTGCCGCAGGGGGTCTGGAACACGGTCAACGGAGACAAGCAGGTCGTCGACGCCATTCTTGAGCATCCGGCGATCCCGGTCATCAGCTTCGTGGGTTCCACGAGCGTCGGCGAATATGTCTATCAGCATGGGTCCGCCTTCAATAAGCGCGTCGCCGCCTACACCGGCGGGAAGAACCACATGATCGTCATGCCCGATGCCGATCTGGAGGCCGCCGCCTCGGCGTTCGTGAGCTCCGCCTATGGATCGGCGAGCCAGCGCTGTATGGCCATCTCGCTGCTCCTCACGGTGGGCCAGGAGACGGCTGAACGGCTCATCGGTCTGCTCACGCCGATGATCAAAGCGCTTCGGGTTGGCGCCTTCGACGATCCACGGGCGGACTTTGGTCCGGTCGTCTCATCAGACTCCAGGCTCCAAGTGTTGGGGGCGATCGACAGGGCGATTGACGATGGCGCCAAGGTGATCGTGGACGGCCGGTCGTACGTGCCGGCGGATGGCGGAAATGGCTTTTATGTGGGCCCGACCCTGCTCGATCACGTCACGCCGGACATGGGCCTCTATAAGCGCGAGATCTTCGGGCCGGTTCGTGGCGTTCTCCGCGTGGAGACCTTGGAAGACGCCATCGAAATCACGAACGGGCATGAGTACGGGAATGGCGCTGTTATCTTCACTCGCAGCGGACCGGCCGCGCATGCCTTCGTGACGAGCGTGAAGGCCGGCATGCTCGGGGTCAATGTCGCTGTGCCGGTGCCGGTCGGATATCACAACTTCGGCGGCCTACGCCGGTCCAAATTCGGCGACGCTCACATGTTCGGACCGGACGCGGCTCGGTTCTATACCGACCTCAAGACGGTTTCGCAGCGCTGGCCCGAGATCGACGCGCGACAGGGCGTGTCCATGGCCTTTCCGACCAACGGCTAAGGTCCTCGGGCAGGTCCAGCCCGACAGGCCCTAGGTTTCCATAGGAGTCGATCCATGGCCTTCGCCATCCGCATTCACAAGACCGGCGACCCGAAGGTGATGGAGCTGATCCCGCTCGACGAGGTCGCGCCGGGGCCCGGCGAGGCCTGGGTTGAGCAAGAGGCCATCGGGGTCAATTACCTCGACGTGACACATCGAAACGGCGCCGTCCCCATCGCGCTGCCGAGCGGGCTGGGCATCGAGGCGGCCGGGAGGGTCGCTGCGATCGGCGAAGGCGTGCAAACTGTCGCCGTCGGCGACAGGGTGGCCTACGCTCTTGGTCCGCTTGGCAGCTATGCGAGCGGGCGGCTCTATCCGGCGGAGCGCCTCCTGCGCATCCCCGATCGCCTGAGCTTCGATGACGCGGCCGGCCTCATGGTCAAGGGCCTGACGGCGCAGTATCTGCTGCATTCCACCTACGCCGTCGGGCCGGACACGACAGTGCTGATGTATGGCGTCGCCGGCGGGCTTGGTCAGATCATGGCGCCCTGGGCGAAGAGGCTCGGCGCATATCTGATCGGCGTCGTCTCGAAGGAGGCCAGCGTTGAACGCGCAAGGCGGCTCGGGTGCGATGAGGTGCTGGTCTGGGGGACCTGCGACCTGCCCGCCGAAGTGAAGCGCTTGACCGAGGGGCGGGGCGTGGACGTGGTCTATGATGGCGTTGGCCGCGCCACGTTCGAAGCCTCCGTCGCCAGTCTGCGAGTCCGCGGAACAATGGTGTCGATCGGCGCCACGTCTGGCGTGCCCGCGCCGGTCGACCTTCGCACCATCAACCAGTCTTCGCTGTTTCTTACGCGTCCCAGCCTGGTTCACCACACCACCGCGATCGCCGAATACGCGCAGCGGGCGCGGGACCTCTTCGAGGCTGTGGAACGGGGCTGGGTCCGGTGTCAGATCTGGAAAGAACTGCCGCTCGCGGACGCCGCAATCGCCCATGAGCTCCTTGAGCAAGGCAGGTCCGCCGGGACCATTCTGCTGAAGCCCGCATGACGAGAAGCCAACAGCCGAGCCTTCCTGACGCCACAAACGTGGTCAAACGAATCGAAAACCGAAAATGAGCCAGCCGACGTCGAACCTGCTTGATCCCAGTACTTTGACGGGTCACTTGCTTGCGCAATACCGCAGCCCGGAAGCAAGCCTGGCCAATCTGCTCTGTGACCGGCATGACCCGGCGGCGCTTGCCTATCGCATTCTGTCGGCAGATCTTTCGGCCCAAGATCTGAACTATGGTGAGTTGCGCGAGGCGTCCGAACGCTTTGCCGCCGTGCTCGCCGGCCTGGGCGTAAAGCCGGGCGACCGAGTGGCGACACTCATGGGCAAGAGCCGCGACTATCTCACGACGCTCGTCGGCATTTGGCGCTTGGGGGCCGTGCATGTGCCGTTGTTCACGGCGTTCGCGCCGCCGGCCATCGCGATGCGGCTCTTGGCGAGCCATGCCGCGGTCGTCGTTTGCGACGCCAGCCAGCAGGCGAAGCTTGAGGCAGGTGAAGATATTCCGGCCACAGCGCCCTGGCAGGTGATCACGACCGGTGAACCAAGCGACGCTGCGCTGTCATTCCAGGACCTGATGAGCCAAGCGGCTCCAGGGTTCCCGGCAGCGACGCTGGGCGGCCGGGCCCCGATGATCCACATCTACACCTCCGGAACGACGGGGCGCCCCAAGGGTGTTGTCGTGCCGACGGCCGCGCTTGCCGCCTTCCATGCCTATGCCGCGCTTGGCCTCGACCTACGGGCCGACGACCTCTACTGGTGCGCCGCTGATCCGGGCTGGGCGTACGGGCTTTATTTTGGTGTGCTCGGCTCATTTACGACCGGCGCGCCCAGCTTGATGCTTTCAGGCGGTTTCTCCGCCGAAACGACCATAAGGGTGCTGGCCGAGCAGGGTGTGACCAATTTCGCGGCCGCGCCCACCGTCTATCGTGCGTTGCGAGCATCGAACATCCCGGTCCCCCCGGGCTTGAAGCTTCGCTGCGCCTCGAGCGCGGGCGAGCCGCTCACCCCGGAAGTCAACGAATGGGCCGTCCCGGCGCTCGGTGTGCCGGTCTACGACCACTACGGCCAGACCGAGGCGGGCATGCTGATCAACAACCACCATCACCCGTTGCTGAAGCGACCGCTGAAGCCCGGGTCTATGGGGCAGGCGATGCCGGGATGGCGGGCGGCTGTGCTCCACGCGAGTGAAGCGCGGGAGATCGGCGTTGGAGAAGTCGGCCGCGTGGCGATGGTGTTGGAGGACAGCCCTCTGGCATGGTTCGACGGCTATCACGGAGAACCCGAGAAGAGCGCAGAGAAGTTCGCCGGCGGCGGGCGCTGGTATCTGACGGGCGATATCGGACGCATCGATGAGGACGGCGATTTCCACTTCTCCTCCCGGGATGACGACGTAATCATCATGGCGGGTTACCGTATCGGCCCGTTTGACGTTGAATCGGTGCTGGCGCTTCATCCGGCCGTGGTCGAGAGCGCGGTGATCGCCGTTCCGGACGACGTCCTCGGCGAAGCTATGGAAGCGGTCGTCGTCCTAAGGACAGGGCACGCCCCGTGCGACGCGATGGCGCGTGAGCTTCAGCAGTGGGTGAAGACGCGCTATGCGGCGCACGCCTACCCGCGCCGGATTCAATTCGCGAACGCCCTTCCGAAGACGCCCTCGGGCAAGGTCCTGCGCTTCCAGCTTAGGCAGGAGCGACGCGCGGCGCTCCAGGCGGCAAAGGCGGAGCCAGCGCAATGACCAACCTTCCCACGCCGGGGCCGCTCTCGGTCCACGAGGCGGTCACCGGCCGCAAATCGATCCGCAGTTTCCTCCCGGCGGCCGTGCCCGAGGAGATGGTGAAAAGCATCTTGGCGGGGGCCAGCAGGGCGGCGTCCGGCACGAACATTCAGCCCTGGCATGTGCACGTGGTCATGGGCGAGGCTCGCGACCGCATGAGCGCAGCAGTCCGCGCCGCCGCGGAAGCTGGGGACGTGAGTCTCGAGTACCGCTATGCGCTGGAGGTTATGCGCGAACCCTATCTCTCAAGACGGCGCAAGCTTGGGCATGAGTTGTACAGGCTCTACGGAATCGACCGCCAGGATTTCGCGGCGCGCCAACGGGCGATGCTGCGCAACTTCGACTTTTTCGGCGCCCCCGTCGGCCTCTTCTTCACAATGGAGCGGGACATGGTGCCCGGCTCGTGGCTCGACATGGGCATGTTCATGCAAAGCGTCATGGTGCTGGCGCGCGGCCATGGCCTCGAGAGCTGTGCGCAGCAGGCCTGGTGCGACCATGGCGCGATCGTCCGTAAAGAACTGGGCCTGTCCGATAGCTATATCCTGCTCTCAGGAATGGCCCTTGGTTATGCAGACCGAAGTGCGCCTGAAAACGGCCTCGTGACCGACCGGGTGCCGGTCGCCGAGTTCGCCACGATGCATCGCTGAGTCGGCGCCAAGACCTTTCACCTCCGCGCTTCGCGCAGGTCGCCCGCCCACCGCCAAACCGGCATCGGATCGGCGCCCACGCCGCGTGCGACCTGTGGCTAACCCGGCGCCGCTTCCAGCAAATTGAGCGCCGCCTGGGCCAATTCTGGTGCGCGGTTTACGGGGTCGCGCTCGCTGGCCACCGTCCCGCTTTGGGTTCGCCGGTGGACACCCTGGGCGATCGCGGCGAGCCGGAAAACGGCGAACGCCATGTAGAAGGTCCAGTCCCTGATCTCCGTACGGCCCGTGCGGCGGCAGTAGGCGGCGACGTACTCGGCCTCGGTCGGGATACCACTCGCCTGGAGATCTATGCCGTCCAAGGTGCCCCAGGTGGCGTTGTCGGATCGCCATAGAAATGCGTTGTAGGCGAGATCGGCCAAGGGGTGCCCGATGGTCGCCAGCTCCCAATCCAGAACGGCCAGCAGCTTTGGCTCGGTGGGGTGGAAGAGGGCGTTCTCGAGCCGATAGTCGCCATGGGCTATGGTCGCGTCCTCGTCAGACGGAAACCGACCCGGCAACATCGTGATGAGACGCTCCATGGCGGGAAGGTGGTCGGATTCCGCGGCGCGGTACTGCTTCGTCCAACGGCTGTGCTGGCGCTCGTAGTAGCCGGTTGCGCGACCGAAGTTGTCGAGCCCCAAGGCCGCATAGTCGACCAGGTGGAGCTTGGCGAGGGTGGCATTGAGTTCATCGTACACCGCGCTGCGTTCGGCGGGGGTCAGGCCCGGCAGCCGGGCGTCACGGAACACCCGGCCCTCCACATAGTCCATGACGTAGAACTTAGTGCCTATGACCTCTGGATCCTCGCACAAATGGCGCATCACCGGCACGGGAATGTCTGAGGCCCTCAGAGCATCCATGATCCTGAATTCGCGGTCCACCTGGTGAGCGCTTGGCAGAAGCGGCCCCGGCGGCTGTTTGCGCAGCACGTAGCGCGCGGGGCCGCTGGCTGTAATCGTTTCGAGCAGGAAGGTTGGATTGGACGCGCCGCCCTGGAATTGACGTACGACCATATCCACGCCGAACGCTTCGATGTTGGCGCGGAGGTATCGCTCCAGCCGCTTTTCGTCGAAGCGGTGCACAGGGGCGATATGCGCCGAGAGCGGTGGATGTGGCGACATGACTTGTTCCTTGAATCACGGGGAGATTGATCGCATCCGCCATAGCTCGACCGTGACCAGAGGGTGCTCGGGAGCACGGGCTGCGGGGGGACCACGATCAACCTGGCGAGAAGCCGCTGCGGCTTGGGCCGGCCCGATTTTGGCCTAGAGCCCCTTGAGGATGCCCTCGACCATCTTCTTGGCGTCGCCGAACAGCATCATGGTGTTGTCACGGAAGAACAGTTCGTTCTCGACGCCCGCATAGCCGGAGCTCATGCCGCGTTTGACGAACAGCACGGTGCGCGCCTTTTCCACGTCCAGGATCGGCATGCCGTAGATGGCGCTGGTGGGGTCGGTCTTGGCGGCCGGGTTGGTGACGTCGTTGGCCCCGATGACGAAGGCCACGTCGGCGGTGGGGAACTCGGCGTTGATGTCCTCCAGCTCGAAGACCTCGTCATAGGAGACGTTGGCCTCGGCCAGCAGCACGTTCATGTGGCCCGGCATGCGCCCGGCCACCGGGTGGATGGCGTACTTCACCTCCACGCCCTCTTCCTTCAGCTTGTCGCCCATTTCGCGGAGCGCGTGCTGGGCCTGGCTGACCGCCATGCCGTAGCCGGGGACGATGATCACCTTGGACGCGTTCTTCATGATGAAGGCCGCGTCGTCGGCGGAGCCCTGCTTCACCGGCCGGGTCTCGACCTTGCCGCCGGCCGCCGCGGCGCTGTCGTCCGCGCCGAACCCGCCCAGGATCACCGAGATGAAGCTGCGGTTCATGGCCTTGCACATGATGTAGCTGAGGATCGCCCCGGACGAGCCCACCAGGGCCCCGGTGATGATCAGCGTCACGTTCTCCAGCGTGAAGCCGAGCGCCGCCGCCGCCCACCCCGAATAGGAGTTCAGCATCGACACCACGACGGGCATGTCGGCCCCGCCGATCGGGATGATCAGCGTGATCCCCACCAGGAGCGAGAGCGCGAAGATGCCCCAGAAGGCCCAGATGGCCGCGCCGCCGCTCATCACCAGGATGACGATCAGGGCGACGATGCCGAGCGCGATGGCGATGTTCAGCAGGTGCCGCGCCGGCAGGATGATCGGCGCGCCGCTCATATTGCCGTTCAGCTTGGCGAAGGCGATCACCGAGCCGGTGAAGGTCACCGCCCCGATGGCCAGGCCGAGCGACAGCTCCACCAGGGAGTTGAGGTGCACCTGGCCGGTGGCCGTATCCAGGATGCCATAGGCCGCCGGCGTATGGATCGCCGCCACCGCCACCAGGCAGGCGGCCATGCCCACCAGGGAGTGGAAGGCCGCCACCAGCTGCGGCATCGAGGTCATGGCGACCCGGCGGGCGATCACCGCGCCCACCCCGCCGCCGATCGCCACGCCGCCGCCGATCAGGGCCAGGGTCAAGGCGTCGAGCTTGCCCTGGCTGAACAGGGTCACCAGGGTCACGCCCACGGCGATGGCCATGCCGATCATGCCGTTGCGATTGCCCGCCTGGCTGGTGGTCGGCGAGCTCAGGCCGCGCAGCGCCAGGATGAACAGGACGCCGGAGACAATGTAGAGGATGGCCGCGAGATTGGCGTTCACTTGGAAGCTTCCTTCTTCGCGGGCTCTTTCTTCTTGTACATGGCCAGCATGCGCTGGGTGACCAGGAAGCCGCCGAAGATGTTCACCGCGGCGAAGGCGGCGGCGACCGCGCCGGCCCCCTTGGAGATCAGGATCGAGCCGGTGAGCTCACCCCCCGGGCTGTGCGCCGCGGCGGCCAACAGGGCGCCCACGATGATCACCGAGGAGATGGCGTTGGTCACGGCCATCAGCGGCGTGTGCAGGGCGGGGGTCACGCTCCAGACCACGTAGTAGCCGACGAAGATCGCCAGCACGAAGATGGCCAGGCGGAAGACTGTGGGGTCGACGGCTTCCATCGGTTCCTCAGGACTGAAGGTTGGGATGCACGACCTTGCCGCCCTGGGTCACCAGGGCGGCCTTGAGGATCTCGTCCTCATAGTCCGGGGCGAAGGCCCCGTCCTTGTCGAGCAGCAGGGCCGAGAAGGCCAGGAGGTTGCGGGCGTAGAGGGCCGACGCGTCCGTGGCGATGCGGCCCGGCAGGTTCGCCACGCCCAGGATCTTCACGCCGTTGGCCGTGGTGGCGACCTCGCCCAGCTTGGCGCCTTCGACATTGCCGCCCTGCTCGATGGCCAGATCGACCAGCACCGAGCCCGCCTTCATCGAGGCGACCTGGGCGGCGCTGACCAGGCGGGGCGCCGGGCGGCCGGGGATCAGGGCGGTGGTGATGACGATGTCCTGCTTGGCGATATGGCTGGAGACCAGCTCGGCCTGCTTGGCCTGGTACTCGGCCGACATCTCCTTGGCGTAGCCGCCGGCGGTCTGGGCGTTCTTGAACTCCTCGTCCTCGACGGCGAGGAATTTGGCGCCCAGGCTTTCCACCTGTTCCTTGGTCGCCGGCCGCACGTCGGTGGCGGTGACCACCGCGCCGAGGCGACGGGCCGTGGCGATGGCCTGCAGGCCGGCGACGCCGACCCCCATGATGAACACCTTGGCCGCGGCGACGGTGCCGGCGGCGGTCATCATCATCGGCATGGCCTTGCCATAGGCCTCGGCGCCTTCGATGACCGCGCGGTAGCCGGCGAGGTTGGCCTGGGAGGACAGGACGTCCATCACCTGGGCCCGGGTGATCCGCGGCACGAACTCCATGGCGAAGGCCGTGGCGCCCTTGTCGGCCAGGGACTTCAGGGCGTCCTTCTCGATGTAGGGATTGAGCGTGGCGATGACGACGGCGCCGGCCTTGAGCGCGGCGATCTCCTCATCGACCGGGGCGCGGACCTTGAACAGGATGTCGGCGCCCTCGATGGCGGCCTTGGCGGTTTTGGCCAGGGTCGCCCCCGCCGCCTCGTAGTCAGCGTCCTGGAAGCTTGCAGCCGCGCCGGCGCCCGCCTCGACGGTGACGGCAAATCCGGCCCCGATCAGCTTCTTGACCGTCTCGGGCGTCGCAGCCACGCGCGTCTCGTCGCCGCGGCGTTCCTTGGTGACGGCGATGACAGCCATTGGACGGGCTCCTCCTGGGGAAGTTCGAGGCTGGCCGTCTCCTACCAGTCCAGCAGACTACGGTAAATGCCATATTAGAACTGACTAGAGACACGGGTGATTATTCAGACCGCCTCAGCTCTTCAATCGGCGCCCATTCGACACCCCACGGGGCGGCTCCGAACGGTCGTACGACTTCGGAGCCTCCCAAAATGTCCCGCGTGGGCTAGCCGCCCCTCCTGGAGCGCCTTGGAAGGTGTAGGAAGGTGACACGTTGGAAACCGACGATGTCCACCGCGCCACGATGCCAGGGGCGGACGTCGGGACTCACGCGGCAGACTTTTTCGCGGGCGCCATCATCGGCGCCTCCGACGCAGCTGGGCGGCCTTCTTCGAATCGGAAGGCCACGCCAGCCGGTCGGCGCAGGGATCTTCGGCCTCGTGGGTGAAGCCCGAAGGGCGACAGGTAAGCGCTACTCGTCGCCCCGAGGGGTCAAATCATGTTCGACATGCCGAGCGCGGTGAGGAAGTCGTTTTGAATGGGCGTTACGGCCGCGTTCAGCCGTTCCACGCCGAGATCCATGCCCTCAGGCATGACGACCGTCCGCAATGGCCGACGCTCCTTGGCCTCGACCAGCCGTGCGATAGCGTCAGCGACCATCTGGGGTCGGGGTGGATTGGCCGGATCGTCGCCGTCGCTGCCATGGGCCTTGATCTGGCCCGGGATCGCGGCGACGTCCCCATAAGACGCCAGCACGCCTTGGTCGGAGGGCTCCGGACTGGACGAGAGAAGATTGCTCGGGAACGGGCCCGGCTCGACGATGACCGAGTCGATTCCGAAGCTGGACAGCTCGTAGCGATAGGCTTCTGCAAGGGCTTCGAGCGCGAACTTGCTCGTGGAGTAGATGCCGAAGAAGGGGAAAATCACGCGCCCCATCAGTGAAGTGACATGGACCAGAAGCCCGCGGCCGGCGGCGCGCATGTGCGGCAGAACGGCGCGGTCGGCGCGCACGGCGCCGAAGAAATTGACCGCGAATTGCCGTTCGACATCCGCCACCGTGTAGGCTTCCGTGACCCCGACGGCCATGGTGCCTGCGTTGTTGATCAGCACGTCTATTTTTCCGTGCTTCTTGATGACCTGGTCGATCGTCGAATTGACCGACGCCTCATCCGTGACGTCCATTTCAAGGACCTGCAGCGCATGTCCTTCCGCTTTTGCCGCCTCGATGAGCTCGCGCCGGACTTGGTCATTTCTTCCGCCGACATCGCGCATGGTCGCCACCACCAGGTGCCCTCGCCTCGCAAGCTCCAGCGCCGTGAGCCTTCCAAACCCACTGCTTGCGCCGGTCACGACAACTACTTTTTCGCTCATCGACCCTGTCCTTCCATCTGAGAGGTGTCGCCGGGGTATAGACAGACCGGTCTGTCCTTGCAATCGAAAACGGACAGACTAGTCTGTATGAGGCTTTGTAATTTATGAGGCGTGAGAAATGCGTGACGGAGACGTGGCGGAGTTTACGGCGCTCGAGGCGCAGCCGCTGACCGCCCTCACCCCGCGCGAGCGGATATTAAAGACGGCTTCGGACCTGTTTTACCGCTTCAGTGTCCACTCTGTCGGGATCGACCGCATTATCGCCGAGAGCGGCGTGGCGAAGATGACATTTTACAAATACTTTCCGTCGAAGGCCAACCTCGTCGCGACGTACTTGCACCTCAAGAGCGCTGCCTGGTTTCAAATGCTGAAAGACGCGACTCAAAAACCTGGACTCGACCCGTTGGAGCGCATCCTCGCAATATTCGACGCGCTGGACGTGTCCTTTCAGTCGCCGTCGTTCCGCGGCTGCCCGTTCGTGAAGGGGCTGGCGGAGTTCGGACCGGAGGCCAACGCGCCGGACGTCCAGGCGACCATCACCGCCTATTTCGAAGGCCTGCACGAATTTGTGGCCTCGCTCGTCGAACCGCTCGCCTTGAACAAGCCTGAAAAGGCCGTGCTCCAGATCCTGTCGCTCATCCAAGGCTCGATCGTGATGGCGCAGTCGACGCGCGCGCCGCTCCTCGCGCAGGCAAATCGCGATGCCGCCAGACTCTTGCTAGAAGACGCGGCGAGCTAAGCGTCCTCGCCCCGGGAAGCCGTGCAATTGGGCCGCCGCTGATGTTCGTCGCCAGGACGTGCCCCCTTCGGAAAATCTCCATCCCGACCGCACGGGCGGCGGGGAGAAGGTGCAGCGTCACGCGCTTGGCAGCGGTCGCGCCGCCGGTTCGCGGCGAACTCCACGGTCATGCGCCCAGGTGGCTGGAGCCAAGACCGGCGCGGCGCGCGATTTTGGCAACCTGCCGCGAACGATCACGCGCCCCCGCGTCGCCGGACCACAGCCCTTCTGCAGGACAGCAATGTGATCGCAGGCGCCGCGAAGGTGTCAGATCGGGTCTCGGACACAGCACGCTTCCGGACAGGTCGATGGAGTACGGTCATGGCCTAAAGGGGGATTGTCGGGCCGTGTACTCTATCCCCACACGGCCCGGCGCGCCCGCTTCCGCCGCCTATTCACCAAGGCTCGCCCGCAGGCCGAATCTCGTGCTCAAAGGTCCAGGCGTCCTTCGGCTGCTGGTGCAGCGCCCAATAGGCTTCGGCGACGGCCGCAGGACGCATCAAGACGCGGTCGGGCAAGGGGCCGTCGCCGGCGGCCTCGCGGATCCGCTCGCGAACCCAGGCGGTGTCCACGCCAGAGTCGATGATCAGGTGGGCCACGTGGATGCCCTTCGGCCCGAGTTCTCGGGCGGTCGATTGAGCCACGGCCCGCAGGCCAAACTTGGCGCTCGCAAAAGCCGCGTACCCAACGCCGCCGCGCAGGCCCGCCGTCGCCCCGGTGAAGAAGATCGATCCCGCCTGACGCGGCAACATGTGCTTGGCGGCTTCGCGGCCGCTCAGGAAGCCGGCGAAGCAGGCCATCTCCCACACCTTGCGGAACACGCGCGAGGTCGTGTCGACGAGAGGAAAGTTGACATTGGCGCCGATGTTGAAGATCGACACCTCCAGGGGGGCCGTGCGCTCGGCCTCCTCGTAGAACGCGATCATCTGCTCTTCGTCGCGGGCGTCGAGGCCGCGGGTCACGACGCGTCCCCCGGCCGCCTCGATTTCGGCTTTCAACGGCTCAAGTTTTTCCGCTTGGCGGCGCCCGACGAAAACCGTGTAGCCCTCGGCTGCGAACCTCTTGGCGATCTCGCCGCCGATGTAGTCCCCTGCTCCGACAACCACGGCGGTGGCGTTGCGAGCGGGCGTCTCTGACTTGGATGGGCCTGACATCTTCAATCCTGTGGCTTGCGCGCTGGACAGGCGTCGCCCAGCTGGCGCGACGACCGCGTGGTGGCCGGCGACATACAGGTAGTGCGTTCTTTTTTCATACTCGTCAAGTCGTCAAGCTGGGCGGCGCCTTCGGCTTTGCCTTCTCGTGTCTCCGATGAATCGATTCCGTTGAAGGACCTGGGTCACCTCGCAGCTACATCCAGCGCCGCTCCGAAACGTGCGCACGACTGCAGCCCGAGATCCCCCAGACAGGCTCGGGGCGGGGCGAGTGAATCGGCCCCACCCTCCCCGCCGCGCCACGCCGATGCCGCGCAACGACGCAGAAGGAGGTCGCCAGCCCGAACACGGCCGACGCGGCCCTAAGCCTCTTCGCCTTCCGGACGAAGGACCTGATCAGGAGATCATTTCTCCAGATTTGGGTGCGATACGGACCTTTGGCGTCAAGCCGTGGCGCTGAGGGCGATGTAGCGCTCGAGGTGGTGATCCTCGTCGCCCAGCTGATGGTCCAGCATAATGAGGCGTTTCACATAATGTGAGAGCGGCAGCTCCCAGGTCATGCCGATGCCGCCGTGCAGCTGGACGGCTTCCTGCGCCACGAGGGCGGACACCCGCCCGAAGGTGTATTTCGCCGCCGACAGCGCCCGCTCGCGGGAAATGCGTGGTGCGTGGAAGGCCGCCACGGCGTTCGTCAGGGCGGACCGCGCCTGCTCGATCTCGATCAGGAGCGTGGCCATCCGGTGCTGCAAGGCTTGGAAGCTGCCGATGGGCTGGCCGAACTGCTTGCGGGTCCGGAGGTATTCCGCCGTCATCTCCTTCACCACGTCCAAGGCGCCGACGCCGTCCGCACAGAGGGCGATGACGCCTGCGCCCACCGCCTTCTCGATGACCCCGAAAGCTCCGCCGACCGTGCCCAGGAGCCGGTCCTCGCCGACCTCCACCTGGTCCAGAATGACTTCGGCGCTCCGCGCGCCATCGACACCCACACTCCCCCGGATCGATAGTCCCTGAGCCGTGGCGGGGATGAGAAAGAGGGAAAGGCCAAGTTCGTCGTCGGACGCGCCAAACGCACGCGCGGACACGATGAGCTGGTCGGCGGCGTCGCCATAGGACACAACCGACTTGGCGCCTGAGATTCGCCAACCGCCGGCATCCGCCATGGCCACGGTCTCCACCCGGCTGAGGTCGTAGCGGCTTCCGGGCTCTTGGTGCGCGAAGGCGACGACGGCGTCACCGGCGATGATGCCTTGCAGCAGGGCCTCCGCCTCCGCGCCCCCGACGCTGGCGAGACAGGTCCCCGACAGCAGGTTGGCCAGGAACGGGCCCGCGACCGAGGCGCTTCCCAGCGCCTCGAACACCGCGGCGATGTCGTCGGGACCGCCGCCATAGCCACCCAGGTCCGGATCGAAGAGCGCCCCTAGCGCGCCCAGTTCGGCGAACTGCCGCCAAGCCTCGATGCTGTAGCCTGGGGCCGTATCGGCCAGTCTTGTACGCGCCTCCAGCGGGTAACGCTCGGCGACGAAGCGGCGGAGCGTGTCAGCCAGCATCCGCTGATCGGCTGTGGGATTGAAGTCCATGGCAAGTGTTCCGCTCAGAGCTTGAGGATGGCTTTGGTGATGATGTTGCGCTGCACCTCGTTTGAGCCGCCGTAGATCGTCAGCTTTCGGCTGTTGAGGTAGGCCGGCGTGACGCCAGGCGCGTAGTCCGGGCCCACAGGCTCGGCGTTGGAGCCGGGCGCGAGAACTTCGTGCTGGAAGGGCAACGCATAGGGGCCAAGGGCGCGACGCATGAGACCTCGGATCTCCTGGTGCACCTCGGTGCCCTTCACCTTCAGCATGGAGCTCTCGGCGCCGGGCGCTCCGCCGGCGGCCGCGGCGGCGACAACCCGAAGGGTCGTCGTCTTGAGGTTCTCCAATTCGATCTCGGCCTTGGCGCTTCGCGCGGCGAATAGGGGGTCATCGGACAGCGGCCGTCCGCCTTTGGTCTCGGTCCGGCCAGCGTCCCTGAGCAGCCCGAGCGCGGCTAACGAAGCGCCCACCATGGCCATGCTGGTGCGCTCATAGGTCAGCAGATACTTGGCGTAGGTCCAGCCCTGGTTCTCTTCCCCGATCAGGTTGGCCACAGGGGCGCGGGCGTCGGTGAAGAAGACCTCATTGACCTCGTGGTCGCCGTCCAGGGTGATGATCGGCCGAACCTCGACACCCGGCTGGTCCATGTCGACCAGGATGAAGGAGATGCCCTCCTGACGCTTGCCGGTGCTGGCCGTGCGCACCAGGCAGAAGATCATGTTCGCGTGCTGGGCGAGGCTGGTCCACGTCTTCTGCCCGTTGATGACATATTCGTCGCCGTCACGAACCGCTGTGGTCTTGACCGCGGCAAGGTCCGATCCGGCGCCGGGCTCAGAGTAGCCCTGGCACCACCAGTCGCTACCGTTCAGCATCCGCGGCAGCCAGTGGGCCTTCTGAGCTTCCGTCCCGAACTTGATCAACACGGGCGCCAGCATGCTGAATCCGAATGGGATCGTGCGCGGTGCGTGGGCCAGGGATGTCTCGTAGTCCCAGATGAAGCGCTGGGTCACCGACCACCCCTGGCCGCCATACGCCTTCGGCCAGTGGGGCGCCAGCCAGCCGCGGGCGTTGAGGCTGGCTTGCCACGCCTCGGTCTCGCCTTTGCTGAGGTGTTTGCCGCGCTTCACCTTTTGGGCGATGTCCGGCGGCAAGGTCTCTGCGAGGAATTTCCTCACGTCCTGACGGAAGGCCTCGTCTTCGGCGCTAAAGGTGAGCTCCATTTCCTCATCCTGGTCGGCGCAGCCCCCGCATTGGTCGAGGTTGGGCTGTCTGTCGGTGTTGATTTCCTACCTACTTGGCACGGATTAGTCGGCGCTTCAACCGACCGAACATTCATAAAATGCGGCAAATCTTCTGGGCCTGGCGCAGACAAGTCGGTTGTAAGGTTGCAAGTCGGTTCTATTTTGTGATTATTCAACGGCGACCAGCCGGATGAAACCATGCGATACAAGGCCGGACACAAACCGACGACCCGTGCGCGGCTCCTGACCGCCGCCGTAGAGTCGATCCGCACCCGAGGCGTGGCCGCGACCACCATCGGCGGCGTGAGCGCAGCGGCCGGCCTCACGCATGGCGGCTTCTACGCACATTTCCAGTCTCGAGACGAGTTGGTCGCGGCGGCGATCCAGGAGATGTTCTCGTCGCAACGGGCCGCCATGCCCCCCACGACCTCGGATGCGCGTCAGAGCTTGGCCGCGTATGTGGATTTCTACCTGAGCCGGGCGCATCGCGACCGCGTGTCCGCGACTTGTCCAGCCCCCCTGCTGATCGGTGAGGTCGAGCGGGCCGCAGATCCGGCGCGCTCAAACTTCGCCCAAGGCGTCGGCCGGCTTACGGCCGTGATCCGCCGGCAGCTCGTTAAGGCCGAGTGCTGTTCAGCTGACGAGGAGGCTCACTCCGTACTGGCCGAATTGGTGGGGGCCTTGGCGCTCGCGCGGGCCGAACCTGATCCCGAGCTGTCTGATGCTCGCCTTGAGCACTCCCGCCGCGCCATCAGACGCAGGTTGGGGCTGGGTCAGCCTGCCCCCGACGACGAAGCGCCCAGGGCCTAGCATCTCAGGATTGTCGATGGCCTCACACGCGCACGAGGAGCTCGACCGCGCCGTGGCGCATTGGTCCCCCGACCTGGCGGCGGCGATCGCGATCGAGAGCTTCCCGGCGCGTCAGGCCTGGCTTGCGACGTCGTCCCAACCGCGATGCCCTGAAGATATCGCCTCGGGGCTCCGCAGATTGGGACCTTATGGAAGTCTCGCTTAAGTCCGATAGGGAATGACGACCGGAAGGCGTTCGAAGCCGTGCACGAAGGAGGACCAATTCATCTCCGGTTCTCCGACGACATTGATTTCCGGGAAACGTTTGAGAATTTCTTCCCATATGATCGTGATCTGCATTTCGGCCACCCGATTGCCGACGCACCGGTGAACGCCAAAGCCAAAAGACATGTGCTGCCGGGAGCGTTCTCGGTCGATGATGAACTCGGTCGGCCGGTCGACCATTTCTTCGTCGCGATTGCCCGAAATGTACCACATGGCGACCCGGTCGCCCTTCCTGATGGTCTTTCCGCCGACCTCGACATCTCGCGTCGCGGTCCGCGCCATGTGGGCCAACGGCGATTGGCAGCGGATCGTCTCGGACACCATCGGCAGGATCAAATCCGGATTGGCGCGCAGTTTGGCGTATTCGCCCGGATTCTGATTGAGCATGAACACGCTGCCGGAGATCGTGTTTCGCGTCGTGTCGTTCCCGCCGACAATCAGCAGCACCACGTTGCCCTGAAAGACCTCAAGCGTCATGTTTCTCGTGGCGGGATTGTGCGCCAACATCGAGATCAGATCGTTGGCGGGCTCAGCGTCGAAGCGCTGGTTCCAAAGACCTTGGAATGTCGTGAAGCACTCCACAATCGCGGCGCCCTTCTGCTCCCAGGTTTCCACCAGGCCGTGGCCGGGCAGGATCGTCAGCATGTCAGACCAGTAGGTGAGCTTGCGACGCTGCTCGAACGGGAAATCGAATAGGGTGGCCAGGGTCATCGCCGTCAATTCCTTCGACACGAGGTCGACCCAATCGAATTCCGTCCCGATGGGCAGCGAATCGAGGATTTGACCCGCGCGCTCGCGCACCTGCGACGCCATCGCTTTGAGGTTGTGGGGACTCATGGCGGGGCTAACCGCTTTGCGGGCCGAGCTGTGCTCCGGCTCGTCCATGGTGATGAAGCCAAGATTGGCCTTCGGGCGCTTGCCCAACACCCTCTCCGTCTCCGCCTGGCCGGCGAGCGAGTCGAGGATGATGCCTTGGGCCGATGAGAAGGCTTCATGGTTGGTGTCGACCGCCAAGATGTCGTTCCACTTGGTGATTGACCAATAGGGTCCAAACTCGCTGTCGGGCGTAAAGTGGACGGGATCTTCGCGGCGCAAGCGCTCGAACACAGCCCACATCGCGCCATTGTAGAATCGATCCGGTCGGGCGGGGTTCAGCTCTGAGAGAGGCGTGGCGGCGATTTCCGCCGCAACATCGCCGGCCCGGGCTTTCAACGCGACGTTCATAGCTTCCTTCCCAATTCGAATGCGCTCAGACGACCAGGTCGCGCCCGCGGCTCATTGAATGAGCCTTTTTGACCGGAGAACTTGTTCGCTGTCCTTGAGACCGTGTCAATGCCAGTGCGTGCTCATATAGGACCCGCTAACACTTTCTCCTGCGGAAAGGCCGCGTCCGGGCTCCATGAAACTGCTGATATTATGTTCAATTTCCGCCACTCTCACCCGCTTGCCCGGCTCGCTTTTTCACACTGTATGTGACTTTGATGCTTGATGTCGCAGCGAGCATATGGCTCCTGGGCGTGACGAAGAGCAGCGCCCGGATGATTGACCGTCTTGGCGCGCCTCCGATCCGAGCGGCGACGCGACAATGCCTGAGCACCCGCCGTGGTGGCCGGTCCGGAGCGGGACGATGCGCTACGGCCAAATGGTCTCGCCGCCATTCATGGAGCACCTGCCGCAGCACATAAGGCACCGCTATGTAACGCGACGACATCGCAGCACCTGAACACTGGGAGATCTTCAATGAAATACTATCTCTGCAAGTACATCCCGCCTCGGGCCGATTTCCTGGCGACGATGAGCATCGAGGAGGGCGCCTGGATGCAGCAGCACGCCGCTTACATGGACGGCTTACTTGAGCAGGGCGTGATCGTCGCCCATGGGCCTGTGATGGATCCCACAGGCGGCTACGGCGTGTCGATCTATCAGATCGCCGATGACGCAGACATCGCCGCCTACACCTCGCAGGACCCGATCATCAAAAACGGCGCGGGCCACTACGAACACTATTCGATGCCGCGGCTGCGGTCGCGCGCATAGGCCGGCGGCCGCGCGTCAACCCCTTCGCCGACGGTTAGATCCGCCCTGACGGCCCATGCCTCCGCAGCCCGAATAGTCGCCGCCCAGGCTTCAACGGAAAGGTGGTTCGCAGGCCCCGCCGAGGCCTGGCTCGGTGACCGCATGTATGACGGCCGAACTCCGTTTGGCCGGCCGAAGAGGCGCGAAAGGGATCGCGGCCGGCGGGCCTGAGGCTAGAGGACTACGATGCGCTCGGAAGGTTGGGAGGCATAGAGGTCTTCAACGAGTTCGGCCTGGCTGGTCAGCACTGCGCGCTGGTTCACATTGCCCTTGTCGGTGACTTCGCCAGCCCCCAGGGAGGGCGGATCTTTCAAGATGGCGAACGCCCCGATGCGGCGGGTCGCGCCGGTGTTCCGGACGTTGTAGGCCTGCAGTTGTTCCGCGACCCGCGCCCGCAACGCCGCCTCCAATCCCTCGCCGCTCAGGCCGCTATCCGCCAGCTCCGCTAGCAGGGCCGGCGCGGTCCAGATCAGGAGCCGAATGTCGGTCTGATCCTGACCGGCGACGACGGCCTCGGCAATGGTCGGGGCGGCGGCGATGACCGCCGATCTCAGCTCTCCCGTGATGACCCACGACCCATTCGACAGCTTGAAATTCTCGCTCAATCGGCCCGCGAAGCGCAGACCCGCGCGGGGGTTCAGGGGATCAACGAACTTGACCGCATCGCCCACCTTGTAGAAACCCTCTTCGTCAAAGGCGGCTTCAGTGAGATCTGGCCGGCTCAGGTAGCCGGGCATGACATTCGGTCCACGGGCGCGGAGTTCGTAGCGATCTCCCGCAGGCACCAACTTCACCTCCACGCCAGGATTGGGCAGGCCAATCTCGCCGCGCCCCTCGCAGGCCCAATAGGTGCTTGAGATTCCGGGCGCAGTCTCCGTCGCGCCATAGCCGGACGTCACTGCGACCTGGCGGCCCCTCGTGGCGATCGCCTGTTCCTGCAGCCGTTCCCAGGTCTCTCGAGGAAGGGCCGCGCCGGCGTAGAGGAGTCTGCCGATACGCTTGAAGAAGCTCGTGCGCAGCTCGCCGTCATGCTCCATCGCCTCAACGAGCATCTGGATGCCGGCCGGCACATTCTGGGCGTAGGTGACCGATATCTCCTTCAGGTTCCGAATTGTCCGGCCGATCAGGTCCGGGGTCGGACGTCCGTCGTCGATATAGAGCGTGCCGCCGTCCCGCAGGATTCCGTGGAGCGTGTTGTTTCCGCCCATCGTGTGGTGCCAGGGCATCCAGTCAACCATGACCGGAGGATCCTCCAGGCGCACGAGCAGGCTCGCGCTGTGGATGGCGCTACAGAGCATCCGTTGGGTCTGCGGCACGCCTTTGGGCGTCCCGGTCGAGCCAGAGGTGAACAGAATCTTGGCGACCGCGTCAGGTCCGCTCTCGCGCAGGCGGACATCCACCTCCGCCGTGGCGAGGGACTGCTCAAGCGCTGCGAAACTCGTGGTCGTTGCGTCGGCCTCGACACTCACCCACTCCGCATTCGCGAGGCCCGGCGCCGTCCGGACCCGGTCAAGCCCCCGCGTGGACTGCACGAAGACCATGGCCGGCTTCAGGACCTCTGCGATTTCTATGAGTCGCCCCAGACCCTCCGGGTGCACGCCGTAGGCCGGCGAAATTGGCGCGACCGGCACCCCCGCCGCCATCCCCGCGAAGGTGATCAGCGCATGCTCAATCGAGTTGCCGGTGAGGACGGCGATAGGTTGGCTTTGCGTGAGGTTCCGGGAGAGCAGGGACTGAGCGATGGCGCGCACGCGGCGCCAAGCGTCGGCGTATATCAGCCTGCGCCATTCGCCAGAGCTATCGCGTTCGGCCAGGAACGTCCGGTTGGGCGCCTCGTTCGCCCAGTGGGACAGGTACTCGCAGAGATGTCTTCGGCTCTCGGTCAGGGGGATCGGCGAACGCAGGATAAGACAGCCATCGGCGCGGTAACTGATATCCACGGCCTGAGGCGCGAATCCGCTCTCTACGTCCAGGACCGCACTCAAGCTCTCACTCATCGCTTCCTCACCTTCGCCACGTGCTTCGCGGCGGCGCCCTTCGCGAGCTTCTTCCGATCCGGAGGCCCGCCGGAAGCTTACTCTAGTGCGTTCTTTTTTGGCATCCGTCAAGGAGAGGGAGGGGTGCGGGCTCTTCCCTCGACCGCATCGTCTTAAATCGGCGCATGAGGGCTGGGCGCGACCGGGCGATAGTCGCGTCGCCGCCCAGCTCAGACACCGAGGAGCCCTCCCCCGGCCGGTGGCGCGGCGTCTCGAGACGATGCCGCCTTAGAGCCATCAACTTGCGACCGTCTTTGCGCGAGACGGTGGCTGAATCTGTGCGCAAGCCTGCGGCGCGAGAGGGCCGCTACGATCAGGCGACCGCCGCGGCCTTGCTCTTCCCCTTGGCCTTCGGCTTGGCGTCGTCTTTGGCGGAGGCCTTCGGGGTCGTCGATTTGCGGCGCAGGTTCGTGGCGAGCCCGATGGGCATATGCTGTGGGTGGCGAGCGCCAGGTCCAGGCGTCGTGCGGACCTCGCGTGGATCCAGGGGTTCCTGGCACTCCGAACACACCATCACGGGATCGAACTGGTGATCGCACTTGATGTGATGGTGGAGCAGCGGCCGGCCCTTCTTGCCGGCCATGTGGACATCGCCCCAATGAACGATGGACATGATCACGGGGTAGAGATCCAAACCCTTGGAGGTAAGGCGGTATTCGTAGCGGGTGGGATTGGTTTGATAGGCCACCTTGGTCAGCACGAAGGCGTCTACGAGCTTACCCAGCCGATCGGCCAGGATGGGGCGGCCGATGCCAAGCCGTTCCTGAAAATCGTCAAACCGCCGAACCCGCAGGAAGCAATCCCGCAGGATCATGATCGCCCAGCGGTCGCCAATCACCGACAACGTGCGGGCCACAGAACATGCCTGATCCTCAAGCTCGCTCCACTGCAAGGGTAGTCTCCATTTCAATATTTTAGGGCCGGCCAATACGCCGAACACAAATGCCGAATACGAACTTATATCACACGCTGGTCGCCATGTTCCACCCCCGGTGGCGGCGCGAGGCGGAAACCGGGGCCGAACAGGATGAAACCCGACCACTCTTTCTTATCGGGAGTCTATTTCCAGCTCCTATGTATCGCCCGGCTTCCAGATGGATCGGCTACAGGCCGCGCCGCTGTGGGGCCTAGCTCACGTGACGCCGCCTCCAACCGAACGGTCCATCAGCCCTTCGAACGCTTCGATTAGGTGCTGTCGAGCGTGCTGGTCGCCCATCAGTCTCCTCGCATGGGAGTAGCCAAGGAAGTAGCTGCGGAGCTCAAAATAGGCGGCGCTTGCCTCGGTCTCGGACAAGGGCGGATCGCGAAGCAGCCGCATATCAGCCGCGACAGCCGCACGGAAAGCCGCTAGCCGCGCCTTAAGCAGATCGCGAGCGGGGCCGGGCTGGTCATCAAGCTCGGTGCTCAGCACCCTCAACGGACAACCGGCCGAGCGGCAGATTTCGTCTTCCCAGTCCAGCCAGTGCGCAAATAGAGCCTTCAGCCTCGGTCGGCCCGGAGGGTGGCCTCTGGCCGGCGCCTCGACAGCCTGGGCGAAACGTTGAGTGGCCTCGGCGACAATCGCCAATTCAAGATCCGTCTTGCAGCCGAAGTGCCTGATCACCCCGCTCTTGGAGAGCCTCGCCCGCTTCGCCAATTCGCCAAGACTTAACGCCGCCAACCCGCGGTGCGCCGCTACATTGAGCGCCGCATCCACGATCCGCGCCCGAGTTTCTTGGCCCTTACGCAAAGATGCGCCTCTTTGAGGCGGCCGATCCGCGCGCCATGCGGAATAGGTTCGCGCCGCCGGCCCACGGCTCGACAATTCCAACGCCGAGGCGCCGCAAGGACCGCGGCGGCGGCCGGAATGGTTGAGTCATGGCCCTTCCCTGGAAGGTGCAGGTGGGCCTGGATCGCCGGAAGGCCCTCTCTGCGACTCCAACGGCATTCCCGCTCCTCACGGACGGACGAGGCCCGATTGCCTCGCCAAATGAGCCGCCAAAACCTCGCGCGGCGTTCTCCTGGGAACGTGCCCGAAAATCACGGGCCAGCCGGGCGCGCGCAACGCATCGTCGACGATCAAGACCATTCTGTTTTCACACTATCTCAGCCGGGCGGTTTTCGCTCCCGTCAACCCGCGCGCGCGGCTGCGGCCGGGCGACCTCGTCGCGCTGCTCGAAACAACGGCAGAGCAGGACGCCGCAAGGCCCGGCTGAGCCGCGCGCCCCGGCGCCCGGGGCGAAACCGAGGACCTGTACGGGTGGGTGGGGGACTCCGACCGCCACCCTCGACAGCAATGCGCCCCGATTTCGCAGGCCACCGGCCCGACGCACTCGGGCGTCGGGCTTTCTGGGGTCGGAACCGCCTAGATCAGGACGGTTTCGCGTGGGGATTGGGCCAAGGTCTCGATCTGCCCGTTCAACGCTCCGGTCAGGCGAGCTCGAATGATCGCTTCCGCCTCGGACATCATCCGCTCTATGAGCGCCTTCACCGTGGGGATGTCGTAGATGAGCCCGGCGACCATCCCACAGCTCCAGGCGCCCGCATCCATGTCGCCGTCCCGCATGACGCGCGGATAAACGCCGGCGACCTCTTCGGCGATGTCGCTGAAGGTGATCGCTGAGCCTAGCGTCTTCTCCTTCTGCACCAGGCGTTCGACCCCGGCGTTGATCAAGACCCGTTCGGTGTTACGCAGGGGACGCATTACGAGCCGGGTGTCCAGCTCGCTTGCGGCCAGGAGCGCCGCCTTGACATTGGCATGGACGGGCGCGTCCTCGGTGGCGACGAACCGGGTGCCCATGTTGACGCCATCCGCGCCCAGGCTGAGCGCTGCAACCAAGGACCTTCCGTCAGCCACGCCGCCCGAAGCGACGAACGGGATCTTAAGCTCGTCGGCAGCCCGCGGCAGGAGGATGAAGTTGGGAACGTCGTCTTCCCCCGGATGGCCGCCGCATTCGAACCCATCGACGCTGACCGCGTCACAGCCGATCGCTTCCGCCTTGAGCGCGTGACGCACCGACGTGCACTTGTGGATCACCTTGATCCCCGCTTCCTTGAGAGCGGGAAGCCATTGCTGCGGATTGTTGCCCGCGGTCTCGACCGCCTTGACGCCACTGTCGATGATCACTTTGACATACCCCGGATAGTCTGGCGGAGTGACCGAGGGCAGGAAGGTTAGGTTCACGCCGAATGGCTTGTCGGTCATTGTGCGACAGCGGGCGATTTCCTTTGCCAAGTTCTCGGGTGTGCCCTGGGTCAGAGCGGTGATGATTCCCAGGCCGCCGGCCTCGGAGACGGCCGCCGCCATCTCGGCGAATCCGACATAGTGCATGCCCCCCTGAATGATCGGGTGCTTTATCCCGAAGAGGTCCGTGATCCGGGTTCTCATGGTCGCATCCTTCCGTGTCGTGCGGCGCTGGTCTTGCAGGGGGTCAAGATCCACCATGGATCGACCTTACTAGATACGTTTTTGGCACTCACTGCGGTGCCTGGCAAGGCCCGCATGCCCCGGGCGTCGGCCCGCCGGCGCCCGATCGACGGGCGCGAGCTGCGGGGTTGATTTCAAATTCGAACGCGATAAAGAGCCGATGCCCCTGTGGGCGGAGTGCTCATCCGCGACGTCGGCCGCCCGGCGATCCGATCGTCAGAAGCTTCGGCCCGCAGATCGGCAGACCTGAACGAGAGCCATCTTCATGCGCCGCGTTGTCGTCACTGGGCTGGGCGTCGTCTCGCCTCTGGGCTGCGGAGCAGAGTTGGCTTGGGCCCGGCTCCTGGCGGGGCGGTCGGGCGTCCGCTACATGGCCAGTCGCCCGGGATGGCCGACGAGCACGCAATCGCCTCGCGTCGCGGGCGCCATTCTCGGGCTCGACCAAGATCCCGAGGGCGGTTTCGATCCCGAGATCGTGTCCAGTTCGCGCGAACGACGTAAAATGGATCGCTTCGTTCTGTTCGCGCTCGCCGCGGCGGATGAAGCGGTTCGCGCCTCGGGCGTCCTGAACGGCGGTCAGACGGACCGGGCGCGGATCGCGACGGTCGTGGGCTCCAGCCTCGGGGGACTTGAATCCATCGTCGATGCGGTCCCAAGCTGTCAGGGCCTGGGGGCTCACCGGTTGTCGCCCTTCGCCTTGCCCACCTTCCTTGGAAGCATGGCGGCCAGCTGGATCTCGATCCGACACGGCCTTATGGGACCCCTTGGCGCTCCGGAAGGCTCGTTCGCGGCTGGCCTTCAAGCCTTGGGCGACGGGGCGCGCCTGATCCGCGCCCATGAGGCGGACGTGGCGATCTGCGGCGCCTCCGAAGCTTGCCTCCATCCCTTGGTGTTTGGCGGTTTTGGCGCGGCGAAGGCGCTGGCGCCGTCAGGCGAGCGCTCGCCCGAAACCGTGTCCCGGCCCTTCGATCAAGGACGGGCGGGATTCGTCCTCGCCGAGGGCGCGGCCGTGCTTGTGCTAGAAGCCATGGACCACGCTGAAGCCAGGGGGGCGCAGCCGCTGGCGGAACTCGTTGGTTACGGGACCAGTGCGGACGCCCACCATATTACGGCCGCGCCCAGCAGTGGAGAGGGCGCGCAGCGCGCCATGAAAGTCGCCCTGGCCCAAGCAGGCGTGCCGCCGGCGGCCATTGGCTATGTGAACGCCCATGCCACATCGACCCCGATGGGGGACGCCTGCGAGCTTCGTGCAATTCGCGCTGTGTTTGGCGAGGCCAGGACCGCGATCGGAGCCACAAAGTCGGCGACCGGTCATCTGCTTGGCGCGGCGGGCGCACTCGAGGCGGTGTTCACGGTGCTCAGTCTGAGAGATCAGCGCCTGCCGCCTACCCTGAACCTTATGACCCCGGACCCCGCAGCGACGGGAATGGATCTGATTCGGGCCACACGTACGGTCGATGCGCTCGCCTATGCCATGACCAACAGCTTCGGATTCGGCGGGGTTAACGCCAGCGCCATTTTCCGACGTTTTACACACTGACCGTGGCCCTAGCGGCGAATACCCAGGGTTCGATGGGCTCCTCAAACGCCCGCGTATCGGCAGACGCACTGCGCTCCCGCCTCAAGGAATTTAGTGGGTTGTGGGTATTTTTTTGACACTCATAAGGCAAATGTGTCTTGACTAGGTGGTCGCCTGAGTGGCTTTTGCCGGGGCCGTTGCGACCAAGACCGTCGCCCTGGATAGAACGGGACACCACGCATGCCTCTTTGGAAAGTTTACCACCCCGTTGGGGCCTACAGCCGAGAGGACAAGCAGGCCTTTTCGACCAAAGTGACCGACCTCTACGGGCGGATCATGCCAAGGTTCTATGTGGGCGTGGTGTTCCAAGAGGTCGCCGACGAGTCGTTCTTTATCGGCGGCGAGTCGCGCTCCAATTTCGTGCGGATCTGGATCGATCACATTGCGCGTGCTTTTCCCTCGCCCGAGGCGGCGGTCCGCTTCGTGGACAAAGCAAATGAGGTCATCGCGCCTTGGGTGAAGGACCGCGGCCTCGATTGGGAATTCCACATCGACGAGACGCCGTTCGAGTACTGGTCGATCCAGGGCCACTTCCCGCCTAGGCAGGGGACGAAAGACGAGATGCGTTGGATGCAGGAAAATCGCGCTTCGCCGCGCACACACCCCTGAACCCGCCCCAAACCTAGGATGGACGGCGCCTCATGAGTACGGCTGAATCTGGCGGCCTCGCCGTCATTACCGGAGCTTCGTCGGGGATCGGCGCGACCTACGCCCAGCGGCTGGCCGCCCAAGGCCGAGCCCTTTTGCTCGTGGCCCGCCGACAGGATCGTCTCGCGCAGCTCGCGGCTGAATTGATCTCGCGGTACCGGACGCCTGTACAGACCTTGGTGGCTGACCTCGAACAGGTTCAGGACCTGTCACGCCTCGAAGAGGTCTTGGAGACCGAACATGTCGCAATGCTGGTCAACAACGCTGGCGCTGGCTCACTCGGACCGACGGCGCATAGCACCGCCGACCGGCAAGAACGATTGATCCGCTTGAATGTCGTGGCGCTGACACGTCTCTCGCTCGCGGCCCTGACGGGGTTCCGCAAGCGGGACGCCGGGGTGCTGGTCAACATCGGCTCGATCATCGCACATGCGCCGTCGGCCGGCGCCGCGGCCTACAGTGGCTCCAAGGCCTATGTCGCGAATTTCACCCGATCCCTGCAGCAAGAATACGCTGGCAGCGCGATCCGAATTCAGCTCGTCATGCCTGGCCCGATCCGCACCGAGTTCTTCTCCTCGCAGGGCATGAGTGACGCAGTGTTCCCGGATTCCGCATTCCTCACTGCAGAACAACTGGTCGATTCCGCCCTTGCGGGCCTGGCCGCCGAAGAGCCGGTCACAACCCCCTCCATGGCGAACCCTGAGGTTTGGGATGCGTTGGAGGCGGCCCGGCAGCAATACCTGGCCGCGACGCTTTCAGGCCAGGTGGCGCCCCGATATCTCGGCGCACGAGCTGACGCCTAGGGGCCGCCCAAGAGATCTCTTCTCCGCGCAAACCGCAATTTGACGACCCTGGAGGAGGAGCTGAGGCCACGACCCTCGATCCCGTTCTACGCGTGGGACGGCCTTTGGGGGCCCAGCATCGCCTGTGGTTCCGTCGAAGCCCTGGCGGATGGTGAGAGCGGCGCCATCTTCTTGGCGGCGTTCCCCCGCCAAGCCGATTCTGACCGCCGCCTGTCCGCAATCTGAAATCAGGTCCTCCCCGCATGGACGGCGTGGATCTGGGGCTCCTGCGCCCCCAACGACGTGTTGAAGCTCGCCTGAGCTCAGCGCCATGCAGCACGAGCGACCATCGGTCTCGCCCAAGGCCCGGACTTCTTTCCCGCAGTCGCGCGGCGCCACGCTGGAGCGTCATTGGTCCAGGCCACGGGATGGGGCGGCAAGCCTTATGGCGTCAGCGCGATGAGGTCGCATGCGACGGCAAAACGAGTGTTGTTTTCGAACCGACGCAATGATAGGTCTTATATGCCCATTCTTACGGATGGCGCAGTTCGCGGGTCGCCACCAGGGGCTGCCGCTGCGGTTGTTGCGCAACCGGGCGGCATGGCGTCGACCTGATGCAATGATAAGACCGACGAGGAAACGGACAATGGACGACGGCGCGATCGACTGGCGTTTGACGGCCCGGGCGGAGGCCTACGCCGCGCCTCTGGAAACGATCGATCCGGTCGACAGCGAAATCTTCCGCAACGGAACCTTCGAATTCGTTTTCGAACGCCTGCGTTCTGAGGATCCGGTCCACTATTCGAACAACAATCCGGACGGGCCCTATTGGTCCGTCACGAAGTATAACGACATCATGTTCGTGGACATGAACCACGAACTCTTTTCGTCGGAGCCCGCGATCACCTATCGCGATCCGCCCGCGGATTTGCCGCTCAACATGTTCATCGCCATGGATCCCCCGCGCCACCAGGCGCAGCGCGCGTCCGTCGCGCCTGCGCTGAGCACTCACAATCTAAAGGAAATGGAGCCCCTGATCCGGGGTCGTGTCCGGTCGATCCTGGATGGCCTTCCGCGCGGTGAGACGTTCGACTGGGTGGATCGCGTCTCCATTGAACTCACGTCTCAGATGCTCGCCACACTGCTGGATTTCCCATTCGAGGACCGGCGCCGACTCCCGCACTGGTCCGACATCGCCACCGCGGGCAACCTGGACCGCAGCTATGTGGTGGGCGAGCTGATGGAATGCGGCGCGTATTTCACGCGCCTTTGGAACGAGCGGGTGAACGCGCCGCCGCGGGGCGACCTGATCTCGATGCTCGCCCATGGGGAGGCCACGCGGCACATGACCCCCCAGGAATTTCTCGGCAACACCATCCTGCTCATCATCGGCGGCAACGACACCACCCGTAACTCGATGACAGGGGGCCTGCTGGCGCTCAATCAGAACCCTGCAGAGTACGACAAGCTCCTCGCCAATCCCACGCTGATCCCGAACATGGTCTCAGAGATGATACGTTGGCAGACCCCGTTGGCCTATATGCGGCGCGTCGCAACACGGGACGTTGAGCTTGGCGGCAAGCAGATCCGCAAGGGCGACAAGGTCCTGATGTGGTACGTGTCCGGCAACCGGGACGAAGACGTCATTGAGCGAGCGAACGAATTCCTGATCGATCGTCCGCGCGTCCGCCAGCACCTGTCATATGGCTTCGGCATCCACCGGTGCGTTGGGAACCGGCTCGCCGAGATGCAGCTGACGATCTTGTGGGAAGAGATCCTAAGCCGCTTCCCAAAGATCGAAGTCGCCGGCGAACCCGTCCGCTCCGCCTCGTCCTTCGCCAACGGCTTCAGCCACTTGCCCGTGCGCATTCCATTGTGATGGCCGGCCGCGGATCACCCCAACCATAGGATTCCGACTTCCGGGCAGCTCTAGGGCCAGGGTGTCAGCGCACAGGCGCGGGACACCCAGCGCCGCCAAGAATCTCCCGCTCCGTCCATCAGTGAGAAATGCAGACCATGTGTGGCGCGCCGATCCTTGTAACCAACTCCGGACGTCAGGTCGGCTCCGTCGGCCGCAGCATCGTTCGCGCCCCTCGCGCCCAGGGGCTGCCGGTCGTCGCCTTTGGGCGCGCCAGCGACCGCCGCGCCAAGGCTCTCTGCAACAAAGCCAAGTTCCTCCGCCCGCCGCATCTCCTCCCAAACGGAATAGCGGGCCAACTCGGCCTGATAGGGGCATATGCCCTTATCAGGCCGGTTCTTTCGTTATTTGCCCGCCCATGAACCACGGCGTCGCCCCTAGCCGACGCTTCGACTGAATTCGAAGTCCCTGTCCGAGCCAACACCCCTCCCCCCCTTTGAGCCCTGCCTTCCCGGAGATACCAGATGAAAGCCGCCGTCCTGCGCCAAGTCGGTCAGCCCTTGCAGATCGAGGACGTTAAGATCAACAAGCCCGGGCCGCACGAGGTGTTGATACGCACCGCCGCCGCCGGGGTGTGCCACTCAGACCTGCATTTTATCGAGGGGGCCTATCCTTATCCGCTTCCCGCCGTGCTGGGGCACGAGTCTTCCGGGATCGTCGAGCAGGTGGGTTCCGAAGTTAGGACGGTAAAGCCCGGCGACCATGTGGTGACCTGCCTTTCTGCGTTCTGTGGACACTGCAACCACTGCCTGACGGGTCACATGTCGCTCTGCGTTTCGCCCGAAACGCGACGGGGAGATGACGATGAGCCGCGGTTGGCTTCGACGACCGGCGGCCTCAACCAATTCCTGAACCTGTCGTCGTTCGCCGAACACATGCTGATCCACGAACATGCGTGCGCGCCGATACGCAAGGACATGCCCCTCGATGTGGCGGCCCTCCTCGGCTGCGCGGTGACCACGGGCGTCGGGGCGGTGATCCACACCTCCAGCGTCCGACCGGGCGAGACCGTCGCCGTTGTCGGTTGCGGCGGTGTTGGTCTGGCGGCCGTCAATGGCGCGGCCATCGCCGGCGCCGGCCGCATCATCGCCATCGACACCCAGGCCAGCAAGCTCGAGCTTGCGCGCGCCTTTGGCGCGACGGACGTGATCAACGCCTCCGACGGCGACGTGGTCAAGCGGGTGCAGGAGCTGACGGGCGGTGGCGTCCAGCACAGCTTCGAGGCCATTGGCCTGAAGACTACGACTGAGCAGGCGTTCGCCATGCTGGCGCGTGGCGGCGTCGCCAATGTGATCGGCATGATCCCGGTGGGGACGAAGATTGAACTCGATGGCTACGAGTTCCTGGGCGAGAAGCGAATCCAGGGCAGCTTCATGGGGTCCAACCGCTTTCCGGTCGATCTGCCCCGGTTCGTCGACTTCTATATGCAGGGCAAGCTTCATCTGGATCAGATGATCTCCCGGCGCATCAAGCTCGACCAGGTCAACGAAGCCTTCGCCGAACTCAAGCGCGGCGAACTGGCGCGCAGCGTCATCATATTCGACGCCTAGCCCGCGCGCCGAGGTGGATGCGGCGGCTCCGAATTCCGTCGCATCTCACTTGCCGCGTCCCCAGCCAATTTTCCAGCAGGACTCACTCCATGCCGCAGATCACCTACGTCGAGCACAGCGGGCGGACTCACACCCTCGACGTCGACATCGGCGTCAGCATCATGGAAGCCGCGGTCAAGAACAGCATCCCCGGCATCGACGCCGACTGCGGCGGGGCCTGCGCCTGCGCCACGTGCCATGTCTACGTCGATGCGGCTTGGCTTGACGCCCTGCCCCCAAAGTCCCCGACCGAGGAGCAGATGCTGGAGTTCGCGGATGGCGCGACGGCCAGCAGCCGACTGTCCTGCCAGCTCAAGGTCACCGCCGCGCTCGATGGCATCCGCCTCACCATGCCCGAAAGCCAATAGCCGACGCGTCCGGCGGCGATGGATCCCGCTTCAGCCTAGGAGCGGCCCAAACGCCGCTCCCTCCCTCAGATAGAAGGCCAACACCATGAGAGACTACCGCAAGCTCTATATCGACGGCGCATGGGTCGACAGCGTGGGGGGCTCGTCGCACGATATCGTCAATCCCGCGACCGAGGCCGTGATCGGGCAGATCAGCCTGGGGACTGTCGAAGACGTCGACCGGGCCGTGGCGGCGGCGCGGCGTGCGTTCGTAGGCTTCTCGCGGAGTTCCCGCGCGGACCGGCTGGGGCTGCTGAACGCCATCCTCGGGGGTTTCGCGGCGCGCCAGCAGGAGCTTGCGGACGCCTTGGTCGAGGAGCTCGGGGCGCCGGCCAAGCTGGCGCTCGAGGCGCATGTCGGCTCTGGGCTCATGCACCTGATGACCGGTATCGAAGTCCTGAAAACCTACCCGTTCGAAACGCCGGCCAGCGCGCGAACCAATGTGCGGCGGGAGCCGGTGGGCGTGGTGGGGATGATCACGCCGTGGAATTGGCCGATCAATCAGGTGATGTGCAAGATCGTGCCCGCCATCGCCACCGGCAACACGATGGTCCACAAGCCGTCAGAGGTCACCCCGTTCACCGCTCACATCATCGCCGAAATCCTCCACGCCGCGGGCGTGCCGGCCGGCGTCTACAACCTGGTCGACGGCGAAGGCCCGACCGTTGGGAGCGCCATCTCCTCCCATCCTGGTGTGGACATGGTGTCGTTCACCGGCTCGACGCGCGCCGGCGTCGACGTGGCCAAGCGCGCCGCGGACACGGTCAAGCGCGTTCACCAGGAACTGGGGGGCAAGTCGCCCAACATCGTGCTGGAGGGCGCGGACCTGCCGCAGGCGGTCGGTGAGAACATTCACCGCCTGCTGATGAACAGCGGTCAGACCTGTCACGCCCCCACGCGCCTGCTGGCGCCGCGCGCGCGGCTTGAGGAAGTCAAGGCGATCGCCGCCCATGTGGTCGGCACGCTGCCCGTCGGCGATCCGACCGAGGGCGCCTTCCTTGGGCCGGTGGTCTCGGAGCGCCAATGGACGCGCATCCAGACGCTGATCCAACAGGGGATCGACGAAGGGGCCACCCTGGTGACGGGCGGGCCGGGCCGTCCTGAAGGTCTCGCCAAGGGCTACTATGTCCGCCCCACCGTGTTCGCGGACGTCACCAACGACATGACGATCGCCCGCGAAGAGATCTTCGGTCCGGTGCTCTGCATCATCGGCTACGACGATGTCGATGAGGCGGTCCGCATCGCCAATGACACCCCGTATGGCCTGGCCGCCTATGTGCAGGCGTCGACGGACGCGCAAGCGGAAGAGGTCGCCGCACAGATCGAAGCCGGGATGATCTACATCAACGGCGCGGGCGAGGACGGCGCCGCCCCGTTCGGCGGGTACAAGATGTCAGGAAACGGGCGCGAATGGGGAGAAGCCGCCTTCGGCGATTATCTCGAAACCAAGGCCGTCATCCATCGACCCGCAGCCAGCTAAAGTGTTAGAACAGCATCTATAATGGGAGCGCCGCGGGCCCGACACATCACGGTCGATCGGTCCGCGCGCGTCCCAGACCGCGAGGGCTCGCCACGTTCGGCGGCGGCGCCAGCCGGACTCGAGCATTTCGGGTCTGAAGGCTCCTCGGAGGGCGGAACGCCTTCCGCTCAGATCGTCGCGGCTGGGGTCGCCAGACTGTGGGCCCCGACGAGCCTGAACGCCTGGATGCATGCCCTCGACAGCCGGTCTTCGGTCGTTCTGGCGATCGTGCAGCGCGCAATCCGCCCGATGGGGCTGGCGCGACTCCGGAGCGCTCCCGAGACAGGGCCCGCTTCGCTTCCCAGGGCCGCCCCCTCGCGCCCGCGGCGCCTGCCCAGTTTTCGATGTCCGAGCGGCGAGGCGCTCCGGCAGCCGGCGCCGAGAGTCCGAAGAGGCAGCCTGATCGTCTCGTCATTGTCCTCCAACGAGGGTTGGCCCGGTTGTCGACAGCGCTACGGAGTGGCGCACCATGAAAGCTAAGCCTATCGTCCGGATGCGCCGCTCGATCGTCGGCGCGCTTCGGATCGTCGGCGACAAGTGGACCATGCTGCTGGTCCACGACATGGCCCTGGGCGTTCGCCGCTTTGATGAGCTGCGCGCCAACACCGGCATCCCGCGCAGCACCCTGACCGCCCGCCTGAGGAACCTCGAGGCGCGGGGCCTTGTCGAGCGGGTGCGCTACCAGACCCGGCCTCCCCGCGACGAATATCGCCTGACCGACATGGGTCATGGCCTCTGGACGGTGACCACGGCCCTGCGCGAATGGAGCGACCGATGGGACGTCTCCGGCGACGGCGCGCCCACCGTCTGTGTGATCGACCGCGACACCGGCCATCAGCTCCGTCTGGACCTGGTGGATCCGCTGACCGGTCAGGCCGTGCCGCGGGAGCGGGTCGAGCTGCGCGCCGGCCCGGCCGCCGACGAGGCGGTCCGCGCCCTGCTCGAGAGCCTCCGCAAAGGTAGCCTTGCCAAGGCCGGATGGCCGCAATTCTACTTCGATTTCCAAAGCCCCCAAAGCTATCTCGCGCATAGCCAGCTGGAGACGCTGGGGGCTCCTGTTCGGCTCGCGCCGATCTCTGTGGGTCAGTTGATGACATTGACCGACAAGGTGCCGGCCGCGTCCAACAGCGCGGCCGAGGCCGCCTATGTGAGCGCGGATCTCGGGCGCTGGGCCGCTCGCTACGGTGTGCCCATGATCCCTCCAGACAGGGGCCAGCTGGACCCCGAGCTTCTGCTTCGCGTGGTGATGGCGGCGCCCGACGAGGTCGTGCGGGCCGCGGCGACGGACGTGATCTTCAAGGCGGTTTGGGGTGGGCAGGGCGACGCCTCGCCTGGCGGGCTAGAGGCTCTGTTGGCGGCCCACGGCTTGCCCGCCGCCGAGCTCATCGCCGCTGCGGGCCAGGGTCCGGCGATCGCGGCGTTGTCGGCGGCGACGGAGGCCGCAGCACGGCGCGGCGTGTTCAGCGTGCCGACCTTCATTGTCGACGGCGAGATATTCTTTGGGAACGACCGGCTCGATTTCGTGCGCGAGCGCCTGACGTCCCAGGTGGAGTCCTAGAGGCCTCTCTCGGAGGCTTCGTGGACCCGCACGAGAAAAGGATAGCCGCGGGACGCCGACAGGCCAGGAATCAGCCTTCCTGGCCTGTCGGCCCGACCATCGCCTGCCGCCAGACTCGGTCCTTTGGCGCATCGGACGCGGATCCTGCGAACCTCAGCGGCTGAGCGCTCTGCTGTCCTCGAGCCCGCGGAGGATCGTGGCGACAACGGCGTTCCGGCTGGCTCTGGCGTCCAGGGCGGGCGAAAGCTTGCCCGCCAGGTCCAGCGCGAGAAGCCCATGGAGGGTCGCCCAGAACAGATGACCGGCGAGTTCCACCTCCGCGGCGGACGAGCACACTTGGTGGGAGCGCGCCAAGCCTAGCACCAAGGCCGACCGCACCCGACCCGTCACCGCGTCCAGGTCCGCATCCATCCGGTCTTGCGCAGGCCCGAGCTCGAACATCAGGCGATAGACACCAGGGTGTTCGGCCGCAAAGGTGAAGTAGGCGTCAGCGAGTTGGGCGTTCGACGCATCAGGGCGCGCGTTCACCGTTTCAAGCGAGGTTGCGAGGCGCTCGAACGCGCGGACGCACATCGCGTTCATCAGGGCCTGTTTGGTCTCGAAATAGCGGTAGGGCGTCATGGCGCTGACGTTGAGCTTGGCGGCCACCGCGCGCAGGCTCACGGCATTCGGCCCCCCCGCTTCAAGCAAGGTCTCGGCGGCATGGCAGAGACGAACCCTGAAGGCCGCGACCTCCGCGTCGTTCAGGCTCTTGGCCACTGGACGTCCCCTCCCAGCTGCTTCCCAGAAGGCTTCGCGGCCAACGCCAAGGGGTACCTCTAGAACTAGTAAGTGTTATTTTGACATCTAATGGCCGCGCGAGCAACCTTCCGTCCGTGGCCCATGGTGCGGCGTTGGCGGCGCCACGCCCGTCCCTTCTCGACCAGGGCCAGGAACATGCTGGACGGTCTGCTCACCATAAGAACGTCTGTGAGCGGACATATTCTCAGCGAAATCGCGAATGGCGCCCTGAGCTTGACCGTCAATAGGGTCGAGAAGAGGAACGCCATCACCGTTTGGGCGCCTGTCGTGTCGGCCGGGATCTTGCAGCCTCGGGCGAGCCCTTCTCGGCGGCCTGCCTAAAGTTCCACCTGAGGTTTCTCGCATCGGCGCCTGAGCGCGCCGATGTCGGCACGCACGTGCAACTAGGCTACCGCATCCAAGATCTCCACGAGGTGATCTTGCTGCACACAAAGTTGCTCACCATGCCCTGCCGATAAGAGCTTATCTTAAGGTCGGGGCCCCCGGCGCGGCGAAGCGCTTCGGTCGCCGTCCCCGAGCGCGCGCGCCTTGGCTGGACGGCGTCCCTTCTCTCCGATTTTGCGGCGCCGGGCCAGCAGGTCGTCGATGGTGTCGTAGCCGACGCAGAGGCGGATCATGTGCACGGTCATGCCGCGGCGGCCTTCTTCAGCCGGGCCAGGGCCACGCCCTCGCTGACCTGGTCCCCGGCGCTGACGCTGAGCGCCTCCACCTCCCCGTCGAAGGGCGCGGTGAGCGCGTGCTCCATCTTCATGGCCTCCAGGGTCATCAGGGCCTGGCCGCGGGAGACCTTGTCGCCCACGGCCACCGAGACGGCCACCACCTTGCCCGGCATGGGCGAGACAATGGCGCCGTCGCCGCTGACCTCGTCGAGGCTGCGCAGAGGCGGCTTGGTGGAGAGCACGTAGGTCTCGCCGCCCTCGAACACCACCACCGCGTCCTCGGTCATCAGCACGTCGGCCTCGAGGTCACCCTCGGGCAACGGGGCGTCGATGGGACGGCCGTCGAGAAACAGCCGCACAGTGGTCTGGGCGGGCGCGTTCATGCGGAAGCCGGTGAGGCCGCTCCAGGGCGACGCGGTGTCGTCCTGAGCCTCGCTGAGCGTCGCGGCGGCGGCCACCGACAGGATGTCCATGGACGGCAGGGGTTGGGCCGCCAGGGCCTCCAGGCGGGCCGGGATGAAGCCGGTGTCCACGTCGCCCGAGATGAAGTCCGGATGGTCCAGGCAGCGGGCCAGGAAACCGGCGTTGGTCCGCACCGGCCAGACCTCCACCTCGGCGCAGGCCTGGGCCAGCTCGTCGCCCGCCCCCTCGCGGGTGGGGGCATAGGCGATCAGCTTGGCGATCATCGGGTCGTAAAACGGGCTGACCTCGTCGCCCTCCTCCACCGCCGAATCGACGCGGATGCCGTCGGGCGTGTGGAAGTGTTCCAGCAGGCCGATGGAGGGCAGGAAGCCGGCGGCGGGGTTCTCGGCGTAGAGCCGGGCCTCCATGGCATGGCCGGTGAGCTTGATCTCGTCCTGGGCCAGCGGCAGAGGCTCGCCGGAGGCGACGCGGAACTGCCATTCCACGAGGTCGACCCCGGTGACGGCCTCGGTGACCGGATGCTCCACCTGCAGCCGGGTGTTCATCTCCATGAACCAGATGCGGTCGGGCTTCAGCCCCTCCGACGCGTCGGCGATGAACTCCACCGTCCCGGCGCCCACATAGCCCACCGCCTGGGCGGCCTTCACCGCGGCGGCGGTGACGGCGGCGCGGGCCGCCTCGCTCATGCCGGGGGCCGGGGCCTCCTCGATGACCTTCTGGTGCCGCCGCTGCAGGGAGCAGTCGCGCTCATAGAGGTGGACCACGTTGCCGTGGCTGTCGCCGAACACCTGCACCTCGATATGGCGCGGGCGGGTGACGTATTTCTCGATCAGCACCCGGTCGTCGCCGAACGACGATGCGGCTTCCCGCTGGCAGGAGGCCAGGGCGGCGGCGAAGTCACCGGCGGCCTCCACCTTGCGCATGCCCTTGCCGCCGCCGCCGGCCACGGCCTTGATCAGCACCGGATAGCCGGTCTTGTCGGCCTCGGCCTGCAGGCGGGCCACCGACTGGTCCTCGCCCAGATAGCCCGGGGTCACCGGCACGCCGGCCTTGTCCATCAGCGACTTGGCGGCGTCCTTCAGGCCCATGGCGTTGATGGCGCTGGGCGGCGGGCCGATCCAGATCAGCCCGGCCTTGACCACCGCCTCGGCGAAGGCGGCGTTCTCGGACAGGAAGCCATAGCCGGGATGGATCGCCTCGGCCCCCGTGGCCTTCGCGGCGGCGATGATCTTCTCGCCCACCAGATAGCTTTCACGGGCCGCGGCGGGGCCGATCAGCACCGCCTGATCCGCCTCGCGCACATGGGGCGCATCGGCGTCGGCCTCGGAATAGACCGCCACGGTGGCGATCCCCATTCGGCGGGCGGTCCGGAAGACCCGGCGGGCGATTTCGCCGCGATTGGCGACCAATATGGACTTCAGCATGCGCTCAATGAACCTCAGCCGGTACGTCCTTCAAGGATCGCACCGGGATTTCGGAGAAATAATTCCAGCGTCTTCAAGCAACCCAGGAAGGCTTCTTCTTCTCCAGAAACGCGCGGACGCCTTCCTGGCCCTCCTCGCCCACTCGCGCCCGGGCGATGCGCTTGGATGTTTCTTCCATCAGGCCGTGATCGATCTTCTGGAACGCCACGTCGTTCACCAGGGCCTTGGAGTCGGCCACCGCACCCGGCGCGCAAGCCATCATCTCGGTCGAAATCCGCGCGATCGCGGCGTCCAGGCCCGCGGCGTCGGCGACCGTCTCCGTGATCAGGCCGACCTTCTCGCCATGGGCGGCGTCGAACACTCGGCCGGTGGCCAGCAGGCCCCGCGCGTTCCGGGGCCCGATGGCGCCCACCACATAGGGGCTGATGGTCGCCGCGATCAGGCCGAGCTTCACCTCGGAGAAGCTGAACTTCGCGCCCTCGACCGCCACCGCCAGGTCGCAGGCCGCCGCCAAGCCGCAGCCCCCGCCAAACGCTCCGCCCTCGACCAGGGCCACGGTCAGCGCCGGGATGTCCCACAGGCTCTTCAGCATGCGCGCCATCTGCAAGGCGTCGTCCTTGTTGTCAGCCTCGCTCCATTCGGCCGCCTCGCGCATCCATTCCAGGTCGGCGCCGGCCGAGAAGAACGACCCCTCCCCCTTCAGGAACACGACCCGCACGCCCTCGGCCCCTTGCAAGGTCTCGAAGGCTTCGCGCAGGGCCGCGATCAGTTCGGCGTTGAAGGCGTTGCGCTGGGCCGGGCGGTTCATGGTCACGACGGCCACGCCCTCGGCGGTCGCCGAGATCTGCACGAGCTGAGAGGTGGCGTCCGAATCGACGCCCTCGACAAGGGGATCGGCGATGGGGTTGGTCATGCGGCCTCCTTGAAACCTCAGGCTACATCCTGAAGACGCCGAACCGCGTCTCCGGGATCGGGGCGTTCAGCGCCGCGGAGATCGACAGGCCCAGCACGTCGCGAGTCTGGGCCGGATCGATGATCCCATCGTCCCACAGCCGGCCGGTGGCGAAATAGGGATTGCCCTCGTCCTCGTACCTCTGCCGCACGGGGGCCTTGAAGGCCTCCTCCTCGGCCGGCGTCCACTTGCCGGCGTCGCGGTGCACGGTGGCCAGCACGCTGGCGGCCTGCTCGCCGCCCATCACCGAAATCCGGCTGTTGGGCCAGGTCCACAGGAAGCGCGGCGAATAGGCCCGGCCGCACATGCCGTAGTTCCCGGCTCCGAACGAGCCGCCGATGAGGACGGTGAACTTCGGCACCTCGGCGCTGGCGACGGCGGTGACCAGCTTGGCCCCGTCCTTGGCGATGCCGCCGGCCTCGTACTTGCCGCCCACCATGAAGCCCGAGATGTTCTGCAGGAAGACCAGCGGAATCCCGCGCTTGCAGGCGAGTTCGATGAAGTGCGCGCCCTTCAGCGCGCTCTCGGAGAACAGCACGCCGTTATTGGCCAGGATCGCCACCGGCTGGCCCCAGATGCGGGCGAAGCCGCAGACCAGGGTCGTGCCGTACAACGCCTTGAACTCGTCGAACTCCGAGCCGTCGACGATGCGGGCGATCACCTCGCGCACGTCATAGGGCGCGCGCACGTCGGTGGGCACCACGCCATAGAGCTCTTCGGGATCGAACAGCGGCGGTTTCGGCTCGGCCATCACCACCTGGTCCGGCTTCTTCGTGTTCAGGTTGGCGACGATGGAGCGCACGATCTGCAGGGCGTGCTCGTCGTCGGCCGCCACGTGGTCGACCACGCCCGAGCGCCGGCCGTGGGTGTCGGCCCCGCCCAGCTCCGTGGCCGAGATCACCTCGCCGGTGGCCGCCTTCACCAGCGGCGGGCCGCCCAGGAAGATGGTCCCCTGGCTCTCTTCGCCGGACCCGCGCACGATCACCGTCTCGTCGCTCATGGCCGGCACATAGGCCCCGCCGGCGGTACACGAGCCCATGACGCAGGCGATCTGGGCGATGCCCTCGGCGCTCATCCGCGCCTGGTTGAAGAAGATGCGCCCGAAATGCTCCCGGTCCGGGAACACCTCCGCCTGGTGCGGCAGGTTCGCCCCGCCGGAATCCACCAGATAGACGCAGGGCAGCCGATTCTGCATCGCCACTTCCTGGGCGCGCAGATGCTTCTTCACGGTCAGCGGGAAATAGGCCCCGCCCTTCACCGTGGCGTCGTTGGCGACGATCATCACCTCGCGGCCGGAGACCCGGCCGATCCCGGTGATGACGCCCGCGCCGGGGGCCTCGTCGTCATAGAGCCCGTGGGCCGCCAGGGCGGCCACCTCCAGGAACGGCGAGCCCGGGTCCAGCAGGCGCATCACCCGCTCGCGGGGCAGCAGCTTGCCCCGGCCGGCATGGCGCTTGCGGCTCTCCTCCGGGCCGCCCAGGGCGGCGGTTTCGGTGCGATCGCGCAGGATGGCGACCAGGGTTCGGTTGACCTCGGCATTGGCCTTGAAGGCGGCGCTCTTGGGATCGATCTTGGATCGCAACTTGCTCATTTTGGGAAAGCTCCCGCCCGGCTGACGGACGCCACTGGCGGCTTGCCCAGCAGGCCGGACATCCACCTGGCGGTGTCGATCAGGCCCCCCAGGTCATAGCCTGTCTCGAAGCCGGCGCGCTCCAGCATGTAGACCAGGTCCTCGGTGCCGATATTGCCGGTGGCGTCGGGGGCGAACGGGCAGCCGCCCAGGCCGCCGCAGCTCGCGTCCAGCACGTCCACGCCCGCCTCCACGCCGGCATAGGCGTTGGCCAGGCCGGTGTTGCGGGTGTCGTGGAAGTGCAGGCGCAGCGTCTTGTCGCCGATCACCTTGCGCACCGCCTCGATGCGTTTTCGGACGGTCCAGGGATCGGCCACGCCGATGGTGTCGGCGAGCGCGATCTCGGCGATGTTCAGGGCCGCAGCGTCGCGGGCCAGGGCGACCACGTGATCCTCCGAGACCTCCCCGTCGAACGGGCAGCCGAAGGCCACGGAGAAGGTGGCGCTGATCGGCGGGCCGCCCTCGGCGTCGCGCTTGGCGGCGATGTCGGCCAGGGCCTGCATCTGCTCGGCGGTCGAGGCGCCCTGGTTGCGGATGCCGAAGCCGTCGGTGGCGCAGACCACCACATTGGCCTCGTCGCAGCCGGCGGCCACGGCCCGGTCCCAGCCGCGCATGTTCAGCACCAGGCCGATGCGGGACTTCGAGGCGTCCCGCGGCAGGGCGGCGGAGACCTCCTCCGCGCCGGCCATCTGCGGCACCCGCTTGGGATTGACGAAGGACACGGTCTCCATCCGCCGGGCGCCCACCGCTTCCAGGCGCTTGATGAACTCGACCTTCTGCGGGACCTCGAGGCTGGTCTTTTCGTTCTGCAAACCGTCGCGGGGCCCGACTTCGACGATCTCGATGAAGCGGCTCATGGGGCGGGCCAGCCGAGCGCAATTTCAAAGGCCGCCTCAGTTCGCGCCTCAACCTCGGCCACCGTGACGCCGGGCGCGAGCGCACGCAGAGCTATTGGCGTCTTGCCCCGGTTGACCTCGAAGACGCCGAGTTCGGTCACCACAAGGTCGACCACCTTCTGGCCGGTCAGCGGCAGGGAGCAGGCCTTGACCAGCTTGGGGGCGCCCGACTTCTCGGTGTGCTCCATGACCACGACCACGCGCTTGACGCCGGCCACCAGGTCCATGGCGCCGCCCATGCCCTTGACCATCTTGCCGGGCACCATCCAGTTGGCCAGGTCGCCATTGGCGGCCACCTGCATGGCCCCGAGGATCGACAGGTCGATATGGCCGCCGCGGATCATGGCGAAGCTGTCGGCGCTGGAGAAATAGGACGAGCTGGCCAGTTCGGTGATGGTCTGCTTGCCCGCGTTGATCAGGTCGGCGTCCTCCTCCCCCTCATAGGGGAAGGGACCCATGCCCAGCATGCCGTTCTCCGACTGCAGGGTGACGCTCATGCCGGCCGGGATGTAGTTGGCCACCAGGGTCGGGATGCCGATGCCGAGGTTCACATAAAAGCCGTCGCGCAGTTCCTGGGCGGCGCGGGCCGCCATCTCGTCGCGGGTCCAGGCCATCAGACAGTTTCCTTGGAACGGACCGTGCGCTGCTCGATGCGCTTCTCGAAGCTGGCGCCCTGGAAGATGGCGTCCACATAGATGCCGGGCGTGTGGATGTTGTCCTTGTCGATCGCACCGATCGGGACCAGGTGCTCGACCTCGGCGATCGTGACCTTGCCGGCGGTGGCCATCATCGGATTGAAGTTCCGCGCGGTCTTCCGATAGACGAGGTTGCCCTCGGCGTCGCCGGTGTGGGCCTTGACGATGGAGAGGTCGGCGGTGAGGCCGCGCTCCATGACGTACATCTCGCCGTCGAATTCGCGGACTTCCTTGCCCTCGGCCACCAGGGTGCCGACCCCGGTCTTGGTGAAGAAGGCCGGGATGCCGGCGCCGCCGGCCCGGATGCGCTCGGCGAGCGTGCCTTGCGGGTTGAACTCCAGCTCCAGCTTGCCGGACAGGTAGAGCTCGGCGAACAGCTTGTTCTCGCCGACGTAGGACGAGATCATCTTGCGGATCTGGCCGGCGCCCAGCAGGACGCCGAGGCCGAAGCCGTCGACGCCGCAATTGTTGGAGACCACGGTGAGGTCCTTGACCCCGCTGTCGCGGATCGCCGCGATCAGGTTCTCGGGAATGCCGCACAGCCCGAAGCCGCCCGCCATGATCGTCATGCCGTCGAAAAGCTGGCCCGCCAGCGCCTCGACCGCATCCTTGCGTGTTTTAGCAGCCATTCGACATTGCCTCCTGGCGCGATTGGGCCTGCAGTCGGACCGGGACCATCAAGCGACCCCCATCGGTTCGGGCTCACCCGAAACCTGTTTCGTCAGGCTGATCCCGACCGGCCGCATGCCGAGGTCGGCCATCAGGGCCGCGTCTGTGTCCTTGTCCGGGTTGGCGGTGGTCAGCAGGCGCCCGCCGATGAACATCGAATTGGCGCCGGCCAGGAAGCACAGGGCCTGCAGTTCGCGGCTCATGTGCTCGCGCCCGGCCGACAGCCGCACCACGGTCTTGGGGCAGACGATCCGCGCCACCGCGATCATGCGCACGAACTCGAACCCGTCCACCGGGGTCGCCCCCCCGAGCGGCGTGCCCGGGATCGGCATCAGGTCGTTGATCGGCAGGCTGTCCGGATGGGCGGGCAGGGTGGCGAGCGTGTGCAGCAGGCCCACGCGGTCCCGGCGCGTCTCGCCCATGCCGACGATGCCGCCGCAGCAGGTGTTCATGCCCACCGAGCGCACGGCCTCCAGGGTGTCCAGGCGATCCTGGTAGGTCCGGGTGGTGACCACCTTGTCGTAATAGTCCGGCCCGGTGTCGAGGTTGTGGTTGTAGTAGTCGAGCCCGGCGTCCTTCAGGCTCTGGGCCTGGTGGCGGGTCAGCATGCCGAGCGTCGCGCAGGTCTCCAGGCCCAGCGCCTTCACCCCGGAGATCATGGCGGCGACCTTGGGCACATCGCGGTCCTTCAGGTCCCGCCAGGCGGCGCCCATGCAGAAGCGCTGGGCCCCGCCGGCCTTGGCCTCGCGGGCGGCTTCGATCACCGCATCGGCCTCCATCAGCTTGGAGGCCACGGTGGAGGTCTTGAAGTGCTGGCTCTGGCTGCAATAGCCGCAGTTCTCCGGGCAGCCGCCGGTCTTGACGCTGAGCAGCTGCGACAGCTGCACCTCGGCGGGGTCGAACCAGGCGCGGTGGACCTCGGCGGCGCGGAACACCAGTTCGGCGAAGGGCAGCTCGAACAGCGCCTCCACCTCGTCCAGCGTCCAGTCGTGACGGGGCTGGGCGGAATTTTCGGAAACAGCGAACCGGTTCATGCCCCGATCAACTCGCGCCCGATCAGATAGCGGCGGATTTCGTTGGTGCCTGCCCCGATGTCGTACAGTTTGGCGTCGCGCAGCAGGCGCTCCACGGGGAACTCCTTGGTGTAGCCGGCGCCGCCCAGGGCCTGGATCGCCTCGGCCGCCACCTTCACCGCGTTCTCCGAGGCCATCAGGATCGCCCCGGCTGCGTCGAACCGCGTGGTCATGCCGGCGTCGCAGGCCCGGGCCACCGAATAGACGTAGGCCCGCGAGGAGTTCAGCGCGACGTACATGTCGGCGATCTTGCCCTGCATCAGCTGGAACGAGCCGATCGGCTTGCCGAACTGCTTGCGCTCGCGGACATAGGGCAGGACCACGTCCAGGCAGGCCTGCATGATGCCCAGCGGCCCCGCCGACAGCACCGCCCGCTCATAGTCCAGGCCGCTCATCAGCACGCCAACCCCGCCGTTGAACGGGCCCATGACGTTCTCTTCCGGGATTTCGCAGTCCTCGAACACCAGCTCGGCGGTGTCGGATCCGCGCATGCCCATCTTCTCCAGCTTGGGCGAGACGCTGAACCCCTTCATCCCCTTCTCGACGATGAAGGCGGTGATGCCCTTGCTGCCCTCGCCCGGCGCGGTCTTGGCGTAGACCACCAGGGTGTCGGCGTGGGGCGCGTTGGTGATCCAGAACTTCGTGCCGTTCAGCACATAGCGGTCGCCCCGCGGGTCGGCCCGCAGACGCATGGAGACCACGTCGGAGCCCGAGCCCGCCTCGCTCATGGCCAGGGAGCCCACATGCTCGCCGCTGATCAGGCCCGGCAGGTAGCGGCGCTTCTGGTCGTCGGAGCCCCAGCGGCGCAGCTGGTTCACGCAGAGATTGGAGTGGGCGCCGTAGCTGAGCCCCACCGAGGCGGAGGCGCGGGACACCTCCTCCATCGCCACCACGTGCTCGAGATAGCCCAGGCCCAGCCCGCCATATTCCTCCTCCACGGTGATGCCGTGCAGGCCGAGCGCGCCCATCTCCGGCCAGAGGGCGCGAGGGAAGGTGTTGGTGGCGTCGATTTCGGCGGCCAGGGGGGCGATGCGGTCGGCGCAGAAGCGCGCGGTCGTCTCGCGGATGGCGTCTGCGGTCTCGCCCAGGGCGAAGTCCAGCGAAGGTCCGCCGCCGAGATTTGAAAATCCGTCCATGCGCCAAGCCTATCGCCGCAGGATGGCGAAGAAAAATTGTCCTTTCGAGACCAAGAGCATAGATTGCATCAATGATTGACCGATACCAGCTGCGCTACTTCCTCGCCGTCGTGGATGCAGGAAACTTTTCCCGCGCCGCGCAGCAGGTGAATGTCACGCAGCCCACCCTATCGGTGGGCGTCGCCAAGCTGGAGGACAGCCTCGGGGCCCGGCTATTCCTGCGCAACAGCCAGCGTGTTCAGCTCACCGAGGCCGGCGTTCGATTGCTGGCGCATGCACGCGCCATCGAAAGCGAATTCAACTCCCTCGAAGATCGTGTCATCGGGCGCCAGCCCAGCCGGACCCTACGCGTCGGGGTCCTGTCGACAATCCCGGTCCGCCTCATCGCAGGCCTCGTGGAGCGCAACAGGCGCACAGAGGCGTCACATCCGATGGAACTCATCGAGGGGAGCGAGCGCGATCTCGTAGGTCGGCTTCAACGGCGTCGCATCGATGTCGCACTGACCATCGTTCGGCGAGAAGAGACCCGCTTCGAAGCGGAGGTTCTCTATGAAGAAGGCTACGCCCTTGCCGCGCCGGACTGGCATCCTCATGCCGGCGCAAGCTCGATTTCCGGCGACCTCCTGGCCAACGAGACCATGATCGTGCGACGCCATTGTGAAGTTCTGTCGGAGACGAGTCGCTACTTCACCGAACGGGCTGTGCGGCCGCAGTTCAGCTTCCGGTCCACCAACGACGAGCGGACCGTGGCGCTGGTGAAGGCGGGGTTGGGCGTGACTGTCATCCCCGACAGCTACGCCGAGCCCGGCTTGGCCCTGATCAAGCTTTCCGGCTTCAATCAGACGCGCCGGATCGGCATTCTCTTCGCAAGCTCCGAATTTGCAGCCGACCGCCGTTCAGCCGGCCTCGAGGCGCTGAGGAGCTTGCGGCCCCAGCCCCACAACGCCGAGTAGCCGCAGGGCCGCCATGGTTTTCCCGAGTCGCCTGCAAGCGGCCCAACACAGCACCGGCCCATTCAGGCATAAGTTTCAGCGAGAGCTCTGGTGGTCGCGTTCCTGACAGCGCCGTGAAGGGCCAAGACCGCAATCAAGCCAAACTATTCCGCCAGCGGAGTCTTTCTCCCGACTCGATGACCTGTCTTTCGAGCTCGCGGGCTTGCCCACATCACACGATCTCCGAAGAGGCGGTGTCGCTCATGCCCGCCTGCTCCGCTTCGCGCATGGCGAACTTCTGAATCTTGCCGGTGACGGTCATGGGGAAAGTGTCGACGATGCGAATCTGCGCAGGAATCTTGTGGTGAGCAATGCGCTCCTTGCACCATTCGCGAATGGCTTGCGGATCCATCGGCTCACGCAGCCGAACCCACGCGCAGACCTGCTCACCGAAGCGCTCTTCGGGAATTCCAAAGACTGCGACCTCGGCGATCTTTGGATGGGTCGCGAGGAAAGCCTCGACCTCTGCGGGGTAAATGTTCTCGCCCCCACGGATGATCAGGTCCTTGATGCGACCGACGATGCGGATGCGCCCCTTCTCATCCATCGTCGCGAGATCGCCGCTGTGCATCCAGCCATCGCAGATCGCTGCAGCTGTCGCATCAGGCTGGTTCCAATAGCCCAGCATGACTCCAGGGCCCCGTGCGCAATATTCGCCCGGCGCGCCGAGAGGTACGACATCGCCGTTCTCGTCGACGATCCGCGCCGAAACGTGCGAGATGACCGTTCCGACGGTTTCGGTCCGGGTCTCTAGATCCGCATCCGGTGAGGTCAGGGTGCTCAGCGGGCTTGTCTCGGTCATGCCGTAGCCGATTGCGATGTCGACGAGGTTCATGTCCTCAATCATCCGCCGCATCATCGCTGGTGGGCAGGGCGCGCCCGCGGCGATGCCGGTGCGCAGCGAGGATAGGTCCGTGCCGCCGAAGGCCGGGTGGTCAAGGATACTTAGGAACATGGTCGGCACGCCGTGAAGGGCGGTGCAGCGCTCCTGTTGCAGGGTGGCCAGCACGACAGCGGGATCGAAGGCCTGTCCGGGGAACACCATCGTCGCGCCGCTTGTCAGGCAAGCCAGCACGCCCAGCACCATGCCGAAGCAATGGTAGAGAGGCACCGGGATGCACAGCCGGTCCTCGGGACCAAGCCGCATGCCTGCGGCCGCACTTGCACCATTGTGGAGAAGGTTCCTGTGACTGAGCGTTGCGCCCTTCGGCGCCCCGGTCGTCCCGCTGGTGAACTGGATGTTGATGGCTTGGTCGGCGTCAAGCACGGGCCAAGCCAATTCCCCCTCGCTCAGGAGGAGGGTTTCGAAACCAATGCAGGCGGTAACGCTGGGGCCGCCAATCTCAACAACATGACGTAGATCGGGGAACGCCGGATCGAACAGCGGCCCCGCTGCCCCTCCCGCGACCGCAGGCACCAGCTCGGTCAGCATTCTGACATAGTCGGATGTCTTGAAACGTGTCGCGGCGATGAGCACCCGCACGCCGGCGAGCCTGAGGGCATGCCCAAGCTCGTGGGTACGATAGGCCGGATTGACGGAGACAAGGACGAGGCCAAGGCGCGCAGTCGCCAGCTGGGTGAGAACCCATTCGGCGCGATTGGGGGCTAAGATCCCGACGCGATCGCCGGTCTGAAGTCCCAGTCCAGCCAGGCCGCGGGCGAGTTCGTCTGTGCGGTCCCGCAGCTCTGCCCACGTCCAGCGCACGTCCTGCCATGGAACAACGAGCGCTTCTCGGTCTGGAAACCTGTGCGCAGTCTGATCAAGCTGGTCGCCAATAGAACCGCCGGGGATCGGCTGGTCGGTCGGTCCGGCCACGTACGATAGCTTGGTCATGCGGCGCTGCGTTGTTGGCCCGCAGAATGGGCGCGGCTTGGGTTTCCGCCACTTCGGGGGGTTGCAACCGCGGCGGTGGAGGGGAGCAGATTGCTAACGAGAAAATGGAAAGGCTGCACGAAATGCCTTGAATTTGTTTAGCTTTACTTCAGCAATGGAACAACTGTTTCGCCTTTGAGTCAAACCAAATATGCATTCCATTTTTTGAGCTCGAAGAAACTGTGGGCGGCCCACGAAGGGATCAACACACCTGAAGGGGAGAGGAGGTGGCGGAAAGCGGCGGGCGATGTTCCCATCGGCGCGCCGACGTCCGGACATGAATCAGGTTAGGCCATTGTCGGGATCACGAAACTCTGGTCGAGCAACGCGCCCCCCTTGGGCCAGCGCTGGGTGACGATCTTCTGGCGGGTGTAGAACCGCACGCCGTCCTGGCCGTACTGGTTCAGGTCGCCGAACCCCGACCGCTTCCAGCCGCCGAAGGAGTGGTAGGCCACGGGCACGGGGATCGGCACGTTGATCCCCACCATGCCCACCTCGACCTGGTCGGCGAATTCGCGGGCGGCCTCGCCGTTGCGGGTGAAGATCGCCACGCCGTTGCCGTACTGGTGGCGGGTCGGCAGGGCCAGGGCCTCGGCGAAGCTGTCGGCGCGCACCATCTGCAGCACCGGCCCGAAGATCTCCTCCTGGTAGCTGCGCATGTCCGGCGTCACGCGGTCGAACAGGGTCGGGCCGACGAAGAAGCCGCCTTCCGAGCCCTGCAGGCTGAAGCCGCGGCCATCGACCACCAGCTCGGCCCCCTCCTCCACGCCCATCCGGACGTAGTCCTCGATCCGCGCCTTGTGGGCGGCGCTGACCACCGGGCCATAGTGGGCGTCGGGATCGCTGGAGACGCCGATGCGCAAGCCGTCGATGGCCGTGACCAGCTTCTCGCGCAGGGCCGTCGCGGTCTTCTCGCCGACCGGCACGACCACCGGCAGGGCCATGCAGCGCTCGCCGGCCGAGCCGTAGGCCGCCCCGATGATGTCGGCCACCGCCTGGTCCAGGTCGGCGTCGGGCAGCACAACGCCATGGTTCTTGGCGCCGCCCATGGCCTGGCAGCGCTTCCCGGCCGCCGCCGCCCGGGCATAGACCGACTGGGCGATGTCTGACGAGCCCACGAAGCTCACCGCCTTGATCGCCGGGTTGTCGAGGATGGCGTCGACCACCGCCTTGTCGCCGTGCACCACGTTCAACACGCCGGGCGGCAGGCCCGCCTCGATCATCAACTCCGCCAGCCGCACCGGCACGGAGGGGTCGCGCTCCGAGGGCTTCAGGATGAAGGCGTTGCCGCAGGCGATGGCCGGTCCGAACATCCACATCGGGATCATGGCCGGAAAGTTGAACGGGGTGATCCCCGCCACCACGCCCAGCGGCTGCCGGACCGAATAGACGTCGATCCCCGGCCCTGCCCCTTGCGTGTAGTCGCCCTTCAGAAGGTGCGGAATTCCACAGGCGAATTCAATGACTTCCAGCCCCCTCATGATGTCGCCACGCGAATCGGCGACCACCTTGCCATGCTCCGAGGAGAGCAGCGCCGCCAGCTCGTCCATGTGGAGATCCAGCAGCCGCTTGAACTCGAACATCACCCGCGCCCGGCGCTGCGGATTGGTCGCCGCCCAGCTCGCCTGGGCAGCCTTGGCGCTGGCCGCCGCTACGTTCAGCTCGGCGGCGTTGGCCAGGGGAACCCGCGCCTGGACCTTGCCGGTATTGGGATCGAACACGTCGCCGAAGCGGCCGGAAGCGCCTTCGACGGCGCGGCCGTCGATGAAGTGGGTCAGGGTGCGCATGGGGGTCAGGCCTTCCTGGCGATCCAGTCGTGGGCGGGGTCGTTGCGGAAGATCCACTCCCGCTTCGGGCCGGCCATGACGTTCAGATAATAGAGGTCATAGCCGTGCGGGGCGCCGACCGGATGGTAGCCGCGCGGCACCATCACCACGTCCCCGTCCTCCACCGCCATGGTCTGGTCCAGGCTGCGGTCGTCGGTGTAGACCCGCTGGAAGGCGAAGCCTTGGGGCGGGTTCAGGCGGTGGTAGTAGGTCTCCTCCAGCGCCGTCTCCTCCGAGGGCGTGGCGGTGTCGTGCTTGTGCGGCGGATAGCTCGACCAGTTGCCGCCCGGGGTGATCACCTCGACCACCAGCAGGCTCTGGGCCGGCTCGGTCTGCGGCAGGATGTTGCGCACATAGCGGGTGTTGGTCCCCTGCCCGCGCACCTCCCGGCTCATCTTCTCCGGATCGATCAGCCGGGCCTCGCCGGAGGGCGTGGCCGGCGCCGAGCAGACCGCCAGCTCCGCCTTGCCGTGGGCCGTCACCGTCCAAGCCGCGCCGCCCGGCGCATAGACCGCCGCGGGGGCCACGTCCTCGAACACGCTGGTCCGGCCGCCGATACGGGCGAACCTCTGGCCGCCGACCGCGATGTCGACCGTCCCGGTCAGCACCACCAGGCAGACCTCGCGCCCCGCCTCGCCGCCGCTCAGCACGGCGTCGGGGGCCAGCTCATGCACCTTGAAACCCACATGGCTCCAGCCGGCGCTCTTCGGCGTCACCTCCAGCACGCAGCCCGTCGTGTCGGGCGCATGGGGGCGGACAAGCAGGTCGGTCATCTCAAGCCGCCTTCTTCAGGCCGGCGGCCGCGGCTTCGCGCTCCAGAGTGCGCAGGCCGAGCTCGCCATAGCTGCGGGGATTGGCGATGGCGGGGTCCTGTTCGGCCTCCACCACGATCCAGCCGGAATAGCCGATATCGGCCAGGGCGCGCATCACCGCGCCATAGTCCAGGCCACCGTCGCCGGGCACGGTGAACATCCCGGCCAGCACGCCTTCCAGGAAGCTCCGGTTGCGCGACTTCACCCCGGCGAACACGTCGCCGCGGATATCCTTGCAGTGGACGTGGGCGATCCGTTCGGGATGGGCCCGGATGGCCTCGACCGGATCGATGCCGCCCAGGGCCGCGTGTCCGGTGTCGAGGGTCAGGCCGACGCTGGCGCTGGTGGCCTTCAGGAAGGCGGCGAGGTCGTCCGGGCGCTCCACCACCGTGCCCAGGTGGTGGTGATAGGCGAACTTCAGCCCCTGGCCCTGAATGTAATCGGCGAAGTCCGACATCCGCGCGCCGAACCTCGCCCAGCCCGCGGCGTCCAATCTGGGGGTCGTCGACAGCGGCGCGCCGCGCTCGCCATGGATGGCGTTGCTGGTCTCGGCATGGACGAACACCGTCGAGCCCATGGCCTTGAGCAATTTCAGATGGTCCTGCGCCGCGGCGATCTCGGCCTCGGCGTCGTGGACCAGCAGGTTGCCGCTGAACCAGCCGCCCACCAGGTCGAGCCCGTAGCCGGCCAGCAGCGGCTTCAGCACCGCCGCGTCCTTCGGGAACTTGCCGCCCAGCTCGACGCCGGCGAAGCCGATGTCGCGCGCATCGACCAGGATGGTCTCCAGCGGGGTGTCGCCGCCCAGCTCCGGCATGTCGTCATTGACCCAGGCGATGGGGCTCACCCCGAAACGGATGCTCATGGATCAGTCTCCCGTACGCTGGTCTTGGATCTTGGCTTCGTAGGCTTCACGCGCGGCGCGCACCTGGGGCCGCGCCGACACCTCCGGCACCGCCACGTCCCACCAGGCGCCGCCGGCCTCGGTGACGGTGACGGGGTCGGTGTCGATCACCACCACATAGGTCTTGTCGCTGGCCCGGGCGCGCACGAGCGCGGCCTCCAGCCCGGCGATCCCGGCCACCTTCTCCGACGCCGCCCCCAGGCTGGAGGCATGGGCGGCGAAATCGATGTCCGGCAGCACCTCATGGCGGGCGTCGGCCAGCAGGTTGTTGAACGGCGCCCCGCCGGTCGACTGTTGCAGGCGGTTGATGCAGCCGAAGCCGCGGTTGTCGAGCACCACAAGGATGAGCTTCTTGCCCATCATCACCGAGGTGGCGATCTCGGAGTTCATCATCAGGTAAGAGCCGTCGCCGACCATGACGATCACCTCGCGGTCGGGGGCGGCCATCTTCACCCCCAGCCCGCCGGCGATCTCGTAACCCATGCAGGAATAGCCGTATTCCAGGTGGTAGCCGCCCACCCGGCGGGTCCGCCACAGCTTGTGCAGTTCGCCCGGCAGGCCGCCCGCCGCGCAGACCACCACGGCGCCCTCGTCGGCGCCGCGCCACACCGCCCCGATCACCTGGGCGTCGGACGGCGACTCGGCGTTCGAGCTGGCGGTGGCGGCTTCCCAGGCGCGGTTCCAGGCCGAGACCCCGGCCGTTCCGGCGGCGGTCCAGGCGGAGGGCGCCGTCCAGCCGCCGAGGGCCGCCTCGAGAGCCTCGATCACCGCGCCGGCGTCGCCCACCACCGGCAGGGCGCCGTGCTTGTGGGCGTCGAAGGCCCCGACATTGACCTGGACCAGCCTGCGTCCGGCCCTGCCGAACAGGGCCCGCGATCCGGTGGTGAAGTCCTGCAGCCGCGTGCCGATCCCGACCACCAGGTCGGCCGCCTCGGCCGCCGCGTTGGCCGCGCTGGAGCCGGTGACGCCCACCGAGCCCAGGGCCTGCGGGTGGTCCCAGACCAGCGAACCCTTGCCCCCTTGCGTCTCGGCCACGGGAACCCCGGTCGCCTGGGCGAACCGAGCCAGGGCGTCCTCGGCCCCGCTGTAGCGCACTCCGCCCCCGGCCACGATCAGCGGCGCCTTGGCCGCCTTCAGCAGGCTCACGAGGTCCGCGATCTCGCGCGGATCGGCGGGCTGGCGGCGCGGACGCCAGACACGGCGGGCGAAGAAACCCTCCGGGAAATCGAAGGCCTCGGCCTGGACGTCCTGGCAGAAGGCCAGCGTCACCGGCCCGCAGGCGACCGGGTCGGTCAGCACCGCCAGGGCCCGCGGCAGGGCGGCCAGCAGCTGTTCTGGCCGGGTGATCCGGTCGAAATAGCGCGACACCGGGCGGAAGCAGTCGTTGGCGCTAACCGTGCCGTCGCCGAAATCCTCGACCTGCTGCAGCACCGGATCGGGCCGCCGGCTCGCATAGACGTCGCCGGGCAGGAACAGCACCGGCAGGCGGTTCACATGGGCCAGGGCCGCGGCCGTGACCATGTTGGTGGCCCCAGGCCCGATCGAGGTGGTGCAGACCATGGCGCGGGTCCGCGCCATCTGCTTGGCGTAGGCGATGGCCGCGTGGGCCATGGCCTGCTCGTTGTGGGCCCGCCAGGTCGGCAGGACATCGCGGGCGCCGTGCAACGCCTCGCCCAGCCCCGCCACATTGCCGTGGCCGAAGATCGCCCAGACCCCGGCGAAATAGGGAACCTCGGCCCCGTCCAGCTCGACGAACTGGTTGGCCAGGTAACGCACCGCCGCCTGGGCGCCTGTCAGCCGGATCGTGCTCACGCCGCCCGCTCCACCTTGCCCCGCGCCGCGCGCCAGGCCTCAACCAGGAAGACCAGCCGCTCGGCCAGCATCTTCACGGCGGCTGCGTCGTCGATCTCGCCGGCCAGCCAGGCCCGCGCCGGCGCCTGCCAGATCGTGCGGCCGACTGCGAAGCCTTTGACCGCGCGCACCGGCGCGGTGGCCTCGAAGACTGCCAGCAGGGTCTCGGTCGGCTGCGACAGGCCCAGCAGCACCACACCGCGGCACAGGGGATCACGTCCGGCGATCACCGCCTCGATGTTCCGCCAGGCCGCCGGGTCGTCCATGGGCTCGAGCTTCCACCAGTCCGGCTTCACGCCCAGATCGTACAGCCGCTCCAGCACCCGGGCGATGGTCATGGCGTCGACCGCCATGCCGGGCGGAGCGATGATCTCGACCAGCAGTTCGTGGCGGGTCTTGCGGCAGGCGTCGAACAGCCGGACCAGCTGCCGCTCCTGGCGCTCGCGCAGGTCGGCCGGGTCATCGGGATGGTAGAAGACCAGCACCTTGACCACATGGTTCAGCGGCCATTCCGCCAGCTCAGCGCCGACATCGGCCGAGCTCTCGAATTCCACCGGTCGCGACCTCGGGACCTCGATCGGCCGGCCGATCCAGTAGGGATAGTCGCCAGCCTTGGCGAGCGCGTCGAAGCCGAACCGCCCGTCCAGCAGGATGCCGAACCGCGGATCGCCCTGGGCGACCGCGTGCAAGGCCTCGAGCGTCAAGTTCTTGAAGGCCGGCAGGCGGTTGGCGTCGGCGCCCAGCTCGGCGACCAAATCCTCGAACTGGCTGCGATGGTCGATGGCAAGCACGGTCAGCTCATCATAAGTCCCCTGCCGGGTGGTGGCCCAGTGGATGTGCTCCAGTTGCGCGTCTTCGCGCAGGCGGAACGGGCGCTCGCGGTCGGCGAGGAAGGCCTCCATCTCGGCCCAGGTCGGCATGGCCGGCGCGCAGCCGTGGCGCGAGACCACGATGGCGCCGGCCGCATTGGCCAGCTCGCAGCAGCGCTCCAGCGGCAGGTCGCGCAGCCAGCCGCGCAGGAAGCCGCTCATGAAGGCGTCGCCGGCCCCCAGCACGTTGAACACCTCGATCCGGAAGCCCGGCCCGACCACGCCCTCGTCCAGGCTGTCGGGGATCGCACCGGGGAAGGCCGAGCAGCCGTCCGGCCCGCGCTTGCAGACCAGCAGGGCGTCCGTGCCCTGGCGGATGGCGCGCAGGGCCGCGACCGTGTCGGTCGTCCCGCCCAGGATGTGGATCTCCTCCTCGGTGCCGACCACCAGGTCGCAGAGCGGCAGCACCTGCTGCAGGATCTCAGTCACCGCCTCTTGCGCCACGAACCGGTTCTCGCCCAGGTCGCGGGAGGTCAGGCCCCAGAGCACCGGGCGGTAGTCGATGTCGAACACCACCCTGCCGCCGTGGGCCTTGGCCAGCCGAGCCGCCTTCATCGACGCGGCGCGCACCCCGGACTGGGACAGGTGGGTGCCGTTGATCAGCACCGCACCGGAGCGGGCCACCAGGGCCTCGTCGACGTCGGCCTCGCACAGCGCCATGTCGGCGCAGTCCTCGCGGTAGAAGATCAGCGGGAAGGTCTCGCGGTCGCGGATACCCAGGATCACCAGGGCGGTCAGCCGCGCCGCGTCGGTCAGCACGCCGGAGACGTCGACGCCCTCGCGCGCCAGCTGTTCGCGGATGAAACGGCCCATGTGGTCGCCGCCCACCCGGGTCAGCAGCGCCGTCTTCAAGCCCAGGCGCGCGCCGCCGATCGCGGTGTTGGTGGGGCTGCCGCCGACATACTTGGCGAAGGACGCCATGTCCTCTAACCGCCCGCCCACCTGCTGGCCATAGAGATCGACGCTCGACCGACCGATGGCGAGGAGATCCAGGGATTTGTCGTCCTGCGCCATGGTCCTCCCGCTACGTCAGATTGGCGCGCTCCGTGGCGCGACATGGAATATGTATTCTATGTCTATCATCACCGCAACTTTCATTTCACTTTTGGAACGTCAGGCCTTGGCCTGGCGACGGGCCTTGGCCTCCTCCTTGCGCGACGCTTCGAAGGCGAAGCCGATCACCAGCGCCTGGGCCAGGCAGATCGAGGCCGACAGGGAGCGGAAGGCGCGGATTTCCGACTCGCGCACCTGCAAGGTGACGTCCGCCGGCTTGGCGATCGGGCTGACAAGGCTGTCGCTGATCGACAGCACCTTGGCCCCACGGGCCGCCGCGGTCTCGACCGCATGCACGGTCTCATCGGCATAAGGCTGGTAGCTGACCGCGATCATCAGATCTTTGGGCGCGATGGTCTGCACTTGCTGGCGCGCCAGCCCCCCCACCCCATCGACGAACACCGTGCGCTTGCCAGCTTGCTGCAGTGAATAGGCTAGGTAGGACGACACCGGGAAGGCGCGGCGGAACCCCACCACATAGACGAAGTCGGCCGCCTGGATCAGGTTCACCGCCGCTGACAGCTCGGTGTCCGACACCGTCTGGCCGAGGCTCTGCAGGGCCAGCGTATTGCCCTCGACGAATTCCGAGAGCAGCTCTCGCGCCCCGCCGTTGGCCCGCTTGTCCACCGCGCGCGTGAAGGTCCGCACCCGCTCGCTGTAGCCCAGGGCCGCATGGCCCGACAGCAGCCCGTCGCGGAACAGACGCTGCATCTGGGTGGCGCCGTCGAAGCCGAAGGCCTTGGCGAACCGCACAATGGCCGAGGGCTGCACTCCAGTGCGGGCCGCGATCACGGCCAAGGTCTCCAGCGCCAGTTCATTGGGCTCGTCGAGCACATAGCGGGCGATCTGCTGCAGCCGTTTGCTCAGCGAATCGTAGCGTTCCAGGATTGCCGCCCGCAACTCCTCGGCGGTCTCGGGCGCGCCGGTCGAAATTCCTGTCGTCGCCCTCATCGCTTCCTCGATATGATCGCTTCGATTCTAGAATATCCATTCCGCGAGCGAACACAAACGTCCGGTCGACCCGGTTGCTTGTTCCAAATTCCGGCTGGAAGGCATATTTGTTCTATATTATAGAGCCGTGGAACGCGGCTCTTAGGCCGCAGGATAGACAACGCCTACCCAGCTAAATTCTGAGCATCGAGAACAACCATGCATGACATCGCAATTCTCGGCGCGGGCCGCATCGGCCGCATCCACGCCAAGAACGCCTGCAATCAGCCCGGCCTGCGGCTGAAGTATGTGGTCGATCCGATCACCGCGGCGGCGGACGACCTCGCCGCCAGCGCCGGCGCCACCGTCGCCGATCTCAACACCGCCCTCAACGACCCATCAGTGACCGGCGTTATCGTGGCAAGCTCCACCGACACCCATCTCGAGTACTCTCTGAAAGCCGTGGCGGCCGGAAAGGCCGTATTCTGCGAGAAGCCGATCGACCTGGATCTCGCTCGCGCCCGCTCAGCTGAAAGCGCACTCGGCGGCAAGGACGTAAAGCTGCTGCTGGGTTTCAACCGCCGCTTCGATCCGACCTTCCAGGCGCTGAAAGCGCGCCTGACCAGCGGCGCTTTAGGCGCGCTGGAGACGATTCACATCATCAGCCACGACCCTGCGCCGCCGCCGATCAGCTACATCGAGACGTCGGGCGGCCTTTTCAAGGATATGGCCATCCACGATTTCGACATGGCCCGTTGGCTGCTCGACGAGCCGGTCACCGAGGTATTCGCCGCCGCGAGTTGCCTGGTCGACCCGGCCATTGGCGAGGCGGGCGATGTCGACACCGCCAAGATCCTGTTGCGCACGGCCAGCGGCAAGATGTGCGTGATCAGCAACAGCCGCCGCAGCGGGTACGGCTACGACCAGCGCATCGAGGCCTTCGGCGCCATGGGGCTGGTCAAGGCTGACAACGTTATGGAGAGCACCCTGTCCGTATGGGGCGAGACCGGCGCACGAAGCGACGCCTTCCAAAATTTCTTCCTTGACCGCTACGCGGAAGCCTATCGCCGGGAGATGGCGCATTTCGCCGCCATACTGCGGGGTGAAGAGAAGGCTTCGGTACGTTATATTGATGGGATCGAAGCGCTCGCCTTGGCCGTCGCAGCGGGGCAGTCGGCCCACTCCGGCCAGGTCATCAAGCTTTAGTCGCCAACCCTCCCGACCGTGGCCTCGCCCTTGCGGGCGAAGGGCGACGCCTCGCACCGCAGCCCCCGAAGCGAGACTTTGGTGAAACAAGCCGCGCTCAGCCGCGGGCCCCCAAGCGACACCTTCACGGCTGTCAGCTGGCCGCCTTGCTCGCAAGCTTCTCAACGAATTCGTGTATCGGCGCAGGCTTGGTGACCGCGCGCTCGAGCTGATGGCGCACAGAGGCAAAGCTCGTCCCGGACGTTGGCTCGGCGACCGCGGCGATCCCACGATCGCTTGCGTCCGAAGCGGCGCGGCCCGAGCATCGGCCAACTTAACCAGGGCCTTGCGTCTATGGGGATAACGGAGGAGGGCCTGGCGACCTTTGGACCAGGAAGGGCGTGAAGCGGGTCGCGTGTGCGGGGTCACGGGGAGGTTGGAACGGCGCTCCGCCCTGAGAACTGGACGCCTCGGCGCGCAGGGGCAGCAACTTGTCTGTGATTTGCATCTCAGCGGAAACGCTCGGCAAACCACATACCCTTGGCGCGCGAGTCCGAACGCGAAACTCGACAGAAGCCGGGCCGTTTGTTGATGATGGGGCGGCCTCGCAGAGGCCGCCCCATCTCAAATCAGCAAGAATAGGGTTCCAATCGATCGAGGCGAAGCTTCAGAAAGACAAATCCAACGCCACGCCGATCTGACGGAACCCCCCGGCGCTTAGGTTTTGGATGTGATCGCCCGCAAAGAACGGATGTCCTTGGACAGTTGCGACGTAGTGCTCATTTGTGCAGTTGCGGCAGAATGCACGTAAGCTCCAGTTTTTCGCGGTCTGGTTCAGCGTCGCACCAAGGTCGATTGTCGTAAAGCCGCCCTGAACGGCGTCCGGATCCCCGTTCGAGAGGAAATTGTAGGAGGACTGGGCGACAACACCGACGTTGAAGATGGCTGCGAAGTCTCCCCCGAGCGGCTGCTCGTAGCTCACGTCGAACACGCCCTTCCACTCCGGAGCGTTGGGCAGCCTCCTGCCTGAAGAGTCCGTGGCGCCGCCCACACAGTCAGCCTGGCCGACGAAGCAGGTGTCCCCTTTGAAATCCCTAAAGCGGGCATCCGTGTAGGCCACGCCAGCATTTATCGTCAGATGAGAAGTGGGTCTCGCGATGACTTGGACCTCGGCGCCACGCGTGCGGAGCTTGCCTGCGTTCTGCAGTAGGAAGGTGAGCGTGGTGAGGTCGATGCTCTGGGCCTGGAAGTCCTTGAAGTCGGTATTGTAAGCGGACAAGTTGACCGTCAGCTTACGCTCAAATAGCTGCAGCTTCGAACCAATCTCGAAGTGCCTCGACGTTTCTGGCCTTACGTAGGAGAAGGAATACTGCGCGTAACCTGGACCTTTGTAGCCCTCGGCGGCCGTCCCATAGACCATCCAGTCAGCGTTCAGATCGTACTGAAGTGTTGTTCGCCATGAGAAGTTGGTCTCGTCGCGATCTTGGCTTCGATCTGGGGCGACCGGCAGAAGGGACAACACGCCGCCGCCCGCCGTGTTCTTAAAACGCATTTCGATCGTCTCGTGGGTCAAGCGGGCGCCTGCCGTCAACTTCAAGCGATCCGTGATCCGGTAGGTGCCCTGACCATAGGCTGCGTAGCTGCCGAGGTTCTGTCGCCAAAAGCTGTCGGACCCTAGGAAGGTCGTGAATCCCGGAGGGGGTGTCTGGCCCAGCGTCGCCGCCAGCAGGGCGTTCTCGCGAACTTGGGCTTTCAGGACGAACAGGCCGACCTGATAGTCCAGCCTTCCACCGACCGGGGAAGCGAGACGAAGTTCTTCCGACAGCTGACGTGTGGAAATTCCGCCCCCGAAGAACTGGACAAGGGGCAACGGGCTGTAATCCGCGTCGAACGCCTGTTCAGTCTTGAAGCTCCGGTAGGCCGCGATGTTCGTCAGTCGATAACCACCATCGAATTCATACGTGATACGCGCCTGACCGCCGCCCACGCTCAGGTCGTAGAAGGTCGGCCCGTTGTAAGCGCTCTTGTCGTTGTCGACGCTCGGCGTGACGCCGATGCTGGGAAGCAAGACAGAGAGCGGGCTTGCCGCCGTGGCGTTACGGATCGTCGCCACCCCGCCCCCGGCGCCCTTAGAGTCCATGTAGTCGGCTGACAGTAAGACGCTCAGAGCGTCGGTCGGCCGCCACAGGAGTTTCCCTGACCCGCCGATCTGCTTGAGGCCGCTATCGAAAGCAGGGTTGGGTACGACGTTGTCCTGCAGCGCCGAGTTCTTGACGTAGAACAGGTTAAAGCGCGCAGCCGCGTCTCCCCCAATGGCCAGGTTCGCGATGCCCTGGGCGCGAAACAACGACGTGTTATTCGAGTTGTCGAGCTTACCGTACTCGGAAAACAGTCGCCCCCCATTCATGCCGATTTCTGGGTCCCGGGTCCGGATATTGACCAGGCCGGCGGACGCATTCTTCCCGAAAAGAAACCCTTGCGGTCCGTTGAGCACTTCGATCTGGGCTAGATCCGTGAAGTTGATGACCGCGAGCTCAGACCTGATCAGCGTGACGTCATCGACGACGACAGCGACACTAGGCTCTACCGAGCGCTGAAAGCTGGATGTCCCGACCCCTCGAATTGAAAAGTTGGTGCCTTGCGCATTGGCTGCGTTGTTCTGGGTGACCAGGCTGGGTGCGAGGCGGCCGAGGTCCTCCGGATTCTGCACTCCGCGCTCCCGCAAGGTTTCACCAGCGATGGCTGTGACGCTGATCGGCACATCCTGCAGTCGCTCGGCCCTGCGATTGGCGGTGACGATGATTTCGTCGAGGTTCGTCTGGCCGCTCTGGCCGCGGTCAGCAGGTGGCCCACCTTGGCCGGGAGCGACAGCTGCAGCGACCGACGATTGAGCCGTCGCAATCGCGGGGGACAACGCCAGACAGGCGGTCGCGCACAACAGGCTGATTTTCGACGTCATTGTTTCTCTCCCCGCTTCTCATTGACCTCACCCTATTGTGGAATACAAATTCCGTCAACGATCATTTTGGATCAAACATTCGACAATGGGCTTGAGCGCCGGCGTTCCGCCGAGCATTTCGGCCGGCTGGAGGGCGCGCGTGGCGGCCCGGAGCACAATTCGGCCAGGCTGCGCCACCTGGAATATGGAATGCATATTCTTAGTTGGACGTTGACAGAATTTCCATTTCATAGATACCGGTGCGTGGAGGACCAACTGAATGTCCGATAGACACGAACCTTTGCCCTCGGCTCAGCGACAGTCCCTGAGCGCCAGGCCGCGATGGCTGGCGATACTGATGTTCCTCGCCTACGCCTCGCTGATTGCGATCTTCCAGGGCATCCAGAACATCCTCTTGCCTCCGGTCGTGGAGGCGCTGACGCCCGGCAATAAGGTGGGCACTTTGGCGGCCCTATCCACACTCGCATCGTTGACGACGATCTTGGCGCTGTTTGCGGGCGGAGCCATCTCCGACCGCACGCGCAGCCGATGGGGGCGTCGGACCCCGTCACTCGTCCTCGCCTGGCTCGCCAGCATCGCGCTAATGCCCCTTATGGCGTTCGCGCACTCTGTGGCGCAGCTCCTCATCGTCATGCCGCTGCTTTGGTTCACGCTGAACTACTATCAGTCGGTTCTGCTCGCAGCCTTGCCCGATCGTATTCCTCTGAAGGACTTGGGCTTTGCGTCGGCGGCCATCGGCCTCGGAGCGCCTGTCGGCATCTTCGGAGGCGTCAACATCGGCGCTTTCGCGCCCAACCCTGTGCTCGGATACGTCTTTCTGGCGATCCCGTTCACCATTCTGACGTTCACGCTCATTGCTTTTGAGCGAGAGCCTTCCAGCCTTGATGAGCCACGAACCCGGCGACGGCGCCTGTCTCTGACGAATGTTCTCGACGAGTTCAAAAGCCTCGGAGACCGGAATTTTGCACTCGCGGTCTCCTCCCGCTTTCTGATGTTCCTGTGCTATTTCGGAGTGAACGGGTACCTCTTCTACGTGCTGCAGGACTATGTCGGAGCGCCTAACCTGCCCCACCGGAATCCCGCTCTGGCCGTGAGCATTCTGCTCACAGTCATGACTGTCAGTTGGCTGATTGTTACGCCGGTCGTCGGCTTCGTAGCAGGTAGACTGCGCCGGACTGCGCTCATCGTGGCGGTCGTCTCGTTCGGCGCTGGGCTGGCCACGCTACTGCCCGTCCTCAATGCGGATTGGACGGTGATGGTCCTGTTTGGCATCGGCATCGGCGCGATGTTTGGCACATATTTTGTTCTCGACCTAAAGCTCGCCACTCTGGTTTTGCCCTCGGAAAAAACGTCTGGAAGAGATCTCGGGCTGCTTCTCGCAGCGGGCTCGGCGCCGGGCGTTGTCGCACCCGCACTGGCTGCCGAAATCATATCGGCAGGCGGTTACCCCAGCCTGTTTGTATTCGGCGCGCTGGTTTCAATGGCGGCTGGGGGGTGCGCGCTCTTCATTCGCCTGCGAGCGTAGCGCACGCAGGGCCCATCGCCGGGCGCAGCCAGCCAGGTGAGTTTCAGGCGCTCGACGTCGTCCGGCGCTCCGCCGGCTTCGGGAGGGCGGCCCGTGAGCCCCTTCTGACCCACCCCGAGACATCGAAGGTCTAGTCCAATGCCGACCGATACAATTGCGATTTGGCCCGCCGGTTCGCCGCATCTTGCCGCCGATATCCCGACGGAATCGTCAAGCACGATAGTCGAGCCCGCCACTGGTCCGGCCATCAGGGTCACCAACGTTTCCGTGCCCACCCTCACCTGCTTCGCGCCCCTTCCGGAAAAGGCGCATGGCGGCGCGGTCATCATTCTCCCTGGTGGCGCATTCCGCTGCCTGATGATGGACAAGGAAGGGGCGGAGGTCGCCAACTGGTTCGCCGAACGCGGTTACTTCGCCTTCGTCCTCAAGTATCGCGTTCGCGATTTCGATGACGATCATCTGAGCAGACTGCTCGACGCGGCGGAATGGCGACAGGCCATGCAGTTGATGCTGCCTGGCCGCACGCTTGCCACGGAAGATGCGCTGCAGGCCGTGCGGACGGTGCGGAGCCGCGCCTCCGACTTGGGCATCGATGCGACACGTATCGGGATGATTGGCTTCTCAGCGGGAGCTATCACGACTGCGACAACGCTGCTTGCGGAAGACGCCGTCAGCCGTCCGAACTTCGGGGCGGTCATCTACGGTGCGATGCCGGACAAGCCGGCGCCACACGACGCGCCTCCCGTGTTTCTCGTTCATGCGGACGATGATCCCTTGGTGCCTGTAAGCGAGAGCGTCCGGATTTGGGAAGCTTGGCGGGCCCGCGGACGTTCCAGCGAACTCCATAGATTCGATACCGGCGGGCATGGTTTTGGCATGCGCGCGCTTGGCCTACCGGTCGATAGCTGGCCCCAAATCCTTGAGGGCTGGTTGAATCGTCACGGCTTCAACATGCCCCGCTAGCTGGCGGGGCGAACGAATGGGGCTGCGGTCGCTCTGCCGTGGGAGGTATTCGCCAGCGGCGGGATCGGTGCAGACGCCTCCATTGTTGCTCTCAGACCTGGCAACCAACGCGGCCCGGGACCAGGGACGCCGAGTCGAACTCACCTGGTTCCGGCCGCCGAATCGACGCGCGGCAGCGCCATCGTCTTCCTGGCGCCGGGTGAACCGGTCCCGCGCAGCGGCCACCATTCGGGTGGCGTTGCGAACTGGTCGGCCCGCTCAGCCCTCTCCCGCCATCGCCGTCCCAAGCTGGCCATCGACAGAGTGTGTCCCGCACGCAGGGGTCGACCCACCGGAGGATTGGGGCCCTTCGACGTCGATGCGCTAAATTGTTTCGTGCGTCGCCCTTCCGAGCACCTTGGAAAAGCGGTCAGCGACTTCCGTGACCGCCGCCGCCGCCGCCGGCACAAGTCCAGCAAAGCCGAGGAATCCATGGGTGAGATTGTCGAATTCCATTAGTTCGACCGGCACGCCCGCTGCCTTCAAACGGTCCGAATAGGCTACGGCTTCGTCTCGCAGCGGATCAACCGAAAGCACCACCAGCAAGGTGGACGGCAAGTCGGCCAGGCTTTCCGCAGCCATAGGTGAAATACGAGGATCGCTACGATCGTTCTCGCCACAGTAGGTGGAGAAGATTTGCGGGAACGTTGTGGCTGGAAGGGTAGGATCGGCGTCCGCAAGTCGCGAGGGTAAGCTGTTCGCCTGATCGCGAAGATCCACCGCCGGGAAGAAGAGAAGTTGCGCGTCGAACCTGGGATGATCGGCGTCCCTCAGAGCAATCGCAGCGGCGGCGGCCAAATTCGCGCCCGCGCTTTCGCCGCCGATAGCCACAGGGAGGGCGGAGCCGCCAAGCTCCGCGGCGTGGCTCAGCACCCAGGACGCCGCCGTCATGACGTCTTCAAAACCTGCTGGAAACGGATCTTCGGGGGCAAGCCTGTACCCGCTGGCGACGATGACCATGGACAGCTCTCTTGTAAGCCGGCGAACGACCCCCTCGATGATATCCACGCTCCCAAGGGCCCAAGCCCCGCCATGGACGAAATGCAAGGTCCCGCGCGGTTTCGTCAACGGCCGGAAGATCCGAAGAGGCACCGGGCCTCCCTTGCCGTCAATTTCCAGCTTCTCAACGTCCGCCACGGAGATCGGGCCTTCGGGCCCGTTCAGAAGCGCGACCAAGGAGTCGGATTCCGCCCGTAGCTTCTGCCAGTCGAGCTGTCCCGACGGCAGAGGGATCTGATCGAGGATCTGTTGGAGCACTGGGTCGAGCGGCATGTCATCTTCCCCATTGACGAGCCGGAGCCGTCGGCGCGTGAAGCCTATAATTAGAGGCGAGTTCAACGAGGCCTAAGGCATCCGCCCGCACGCGCCACAGCTTTCGATGCGTGTTTCGGACCCGACCGCGTCGTGATAGAAAATATATTCTGACCCTAGACTGTTCCGCAAGATGTATTTCATCATGCCGCGCGAAATGGCAAGCTAGGCTGACACGAAACCACGAAGGGTCATCGAAGGGGGCGAGGACGCGAAGGGCCTGAAGGTCACGGCCCCCTGCTGCGCGCGGCGGCGTACTCCCCTGCAGGATGATAGTGTGAATTTCCTATTTCATTTCATACTCGAATAGAATATTCTATCCAAGATCACTCGTGAGCGTCGACGCAGCGTAGTGACATGAGCCCACGGCGGGTGGGCCAGTGGAACTAGACCGATGCTTCGACACAAGACTTGCTGTCCCGCGGCGACCGGTGAAGCCAATATTTGCACCTGTGGCGTGGTGTTCAGGGACGCGGTTGCATCGGGCGATACGGGCTTCCGAGATTCGCGCGCGGCAATACGCAGGGCGCCCGACGAGGGTCAAAGAGACTCTCAATCAGTTCGATCTGCAGCTGTTGTGCTGAATGTCCCATGACGTTGGCCAGGCGAGACGCCGAGCCCCAACCAGGACGAGCCCAGCGCGGATTATAGAACGCGCTGCTGCACGGCCCCCTAGCTCGGCGAGTGCTTGCGGTCCATGAAGCGCTCCTCGTCGACGCGCCGCGGAGATAGCCCAGCCCCCACAGTCGTCGGCGACCGGAACTTCCGTTTTGGGCTCTTAGTCGCCGTTGGGAATGTCCGGATTCGGGCAGCAGCCTCGACGCTCGCCAACGGCAACTCCGCGGCGCGACCCCACCGGGGAGAAACGACCCGTTGCGGACCCTTCGCGGTTCTGCTGATAGTTGCCAGCTATGGCCAGAACGCTCCTCTTTGTCGTCTGCTCCTGCCTTGTTGTCTTGAGCGCGGCCTTCGACGCACAGAACCCCATCCAAGCTGGGCGGTTCATGTGGACGCTGCGGGGCATAGACGGTCGAGTGCTTCTTCTGATGTTGCCATTTGGACTCGCTGTCGCGGCGTCGGCTGTCAGCCTCTTCTTCGGTTGGAAGTTATTCCGCGACAGGCGCACGACCGCAATGGTCGCCGTTCTCGTTGCTGGAGCCATGCTGCCACTGCTCGCGGCCCCGGTCGGCCACGCTGCGATTTGCTCGGTTGCCTGTCGAGAGCAGTAGCCGAGGTCCGCTCACCACCCTCTCGCGACCTTCGGAACGTCCGCTTGGAAGTTCGGTGTCCTGAGCTACCAAGCAGACGCGACTAGAATCTCAAATTTCAATCTGTTCCGAAATCTCCAAGGCGTCGTCGACTTCGATGCCAAGGTAGCGGACCGTGCTCTCTAGCTTTCGGTGACCCAACAGGAGTTGGCAGGCGCGTAGGTTTCCGGTCTTCTTGTAAACCAGGGCCACCTTAGTCCTCCGAAGGCTGTGGGTGCCGTACGCGCGCGGCTCCAGGTCGATCTTCGCGACCCATTCTCCGACCAGGCGGGCGTATTGGCGTGTGCTAACGTGGTCGCCAGGCCGCGATCGGCTGGGAAACAGCCAATCGTCCTGGCGCTTGCCGCGGCGTGCCAGCCATGCCGAAAGCGAATCCCGCGTCGGCTCGGTGATCTCAAACGGCACGGGCCGCCCCGTCTTCTGCTGGATGACGGTTGCTCGTTGCCGCAAGGTACCGCCTGGCGCGACGTCGCTGACCCTGAGCTTGACCAGATCGCAACCCCGAAGCTTTGCGTCGATGGCGCAATTGAACATGGCCAGATCGCGGACTTTGCCCGCGGTTTTCAATTGCTGGCGGATGCCCCAGACGTGCTTCGGCTTGAGAGGGGGTTTCGCGCCGATAATGCGGCCGGTGTTCCAGGGCCGCCTGGGTATGCGGAAGAGATCGATTTGAGCCATGGCTCGTCTCCGATAGGCAACGCCCACCCAGCTGACGGCATTCTACAGCTCCGTTGGCCCCGGCCGGTTAGCAGCCCTTCCGAACGACGGCGCTGGGTGGAAAGCGGCGATTGCTGGGGTAGCTGCACAATGGCAAGTTTCGGTGATGGCAATCCGTATGCACCGTCTGCGTCCCGGAGGCGGCTACTCGCGAAGGTCTTCCGCCCAGATGCGAGCAGCCTTGCTGACGCCGATCCTTCTTCTCATTGCGGGCTGCAAGAATTGCGGGGTCTACGACGCCCACTCTGCGGGCGGCGTCACCGTCGGCCAACGTTGGGACAAATCGCCAAACCAAGTCCCAAGCTATTTTTGCAAAACGCCAGGCTGGCGCGGGCAACCAGACGGGTACGGTGCTGTCTCGTATGGACCGGTTTGCCAAGCGGCTCGTGAGTTCAGCGCGGACTTCTACCGGTTTGGGCAAAGGTACGTGGCGCGGGTTCGGGATGGCGTCGTGGTTGGCGTCGGACGGCGGAGCTATTGCATCGACATGTGACGCAGACTGGGTTTCGCATTGACGGTACCCAACACCAAGATTGGTCCAAACGTCTCCTATGGGTCGCGCCCCGCCGTTGACTACCGGTCGAATAGCCGAAGTTGACCGGCCCGGCCCTAAGCAGACCTCGCTACTGCCCGCTTGGGGTGGTGAGCAGACGTTCCGTCCAAGCGTGCAATAGAGCCTAGTTGTGACTTACGTCACGGTCCCGGAGCCGCCGAACCAAGGCCCTGGCGCGATCGCGCGAGCCCTTCTCCACCCACCATGCACCGGCTGTGATCGAAAGCGCCCAGCCAGAAACTGCAATCCCGACAGACAGCCAGAGCGCCGGTAGCCAGCCTTGGGGGTGGTGAAAGACGGCAATCCCGACGGCAATGATCAGCCACCAAGTGGCGGAGTTGAGCCACTCGCGAACTTTACGTTGGGAGACCTTCACCGGAAAACTATCGCTGCCGCGCGGGATGTTGTCGAGCGTCCGCTCAGGGTCGATTGCCCCCGTTTGCATCCGAGCAACAAGCTGCCGCTCAAGGTGCGGAACCCTTGCTGGCCTGAACGGCGAGTTTGCGGACCGGTCGCGACTTCCGTTGTTGGCGCAAGCGAGACTCTACGGCGCCTCATCTAACCCGTGACCTCGGTCAATGTCCGGCCCCGCTCCACCACGGGCGCCATGCCTTCGCATGCCGCCTCCTGTTTCAGCCAGTCCACGAACCGATGGATGTCCTTGCGCTGCGGCGCATCCCTGAGCCAGACGGCGAAGAGGGTGCGGCCGGTGTCGAGTTCGATATCGAACGGGGCAACCAGCAGCCCGTCCTTGAGCCAGTGGCGGACATTGCGGAGGCTGCCGAGGGCGACCCCCTGCCCGGCCAGCGCCATTCCGATGGCCAGCGCAGGGTCGTCAACCAGGATGTCGTTGGGCCGATGACCGGATAGATCGAGGCCGGCGGTGACGAACCAGCTGCGCCAGGCCCGCGCATCATGCACGATAAGGCGGTCGCCCAGGAGATCACCACCCCCTCGCGCCCCGATGGTGCGGGTGCAGACCGGTGTCAAACGCTCGTCCCATAAAGGTTCCCCAACGAGATTGGCGGGAACATGACGAGCCAGAACCAAAGCCACATCGCACTGGGCGAAGTCAGGGCCCGCGTCGACCGAATGGGACGACACCCTAAGCCCTGGGAGCCCGGGCGGAATGTTGGCAAGGCGCGGGCTTAGCCAACCGGCGACCAGGACGGCCGGCACCGAGACGCCCAGTCTGGGCTCCTCCCTACCGCAATGCCCCCGGCTCCAGGCCCGTCCGACCAGACGTTCAGCGGCGCGATAGGCTTGCGCCAGATCGAGCGCGGCTTCCGTGGGCGTCATGCCCATGCCGGCGCGCACAAAGAGGGAGACGCCAAGTTTCGCCTCGATCCGTCCGACCGCCGCGCTGATGGCGGCATGACTGACACCGAGCTCCTGGGCGGCGCGCGAAAAAGAGCCATGACGACAGGCAGCTTCGACAAGCCGCAGAGCCGCGACATGCTTCAGCGGCCAGTCGACTGCGTGCGCGCCAGCCGGAGCGGACCGCAATCCCAATCCCTCGTCGTCCATCGATACCGCACTCAAAAAAGATTGCGCGGGCGTCCCCCGACGTAGCGCCCCTTACGTCCTCGCAAGCGTCACTGTCCATGGAGTTTTTCTTATTGTGCTAAGATTAAAATAGGGGCCGAGCCAGCAGACGATACAAATCTGCCGTGTAACTTCCGTTACCTCTTGTAACCACCGATTTCATGATTGTAATCATGCAATGCGGTCGTTTGACGCCGCATGCGTTCGCCGATAATCGCCGTTTGAGTACTAACGGTATCAAGGCGGACCGAGATGAGGCGAACTTTAATATTTCGTATGGTTACAGAAACGATCGCGGCTCTCACCTTGATGGGATCGGCGAGCAGCGCGTTCGCCCAGGAAAAGGCGGTACGCCACGTCAAGGTGTCCGACATCGCCGTGAATTCGACGTCCGGCAGGGCGTTGCTGGACGCACGGATCAAGACGGCGCTCCAGCAAGTCTGCGGCGAGGCCGACATCCGAGATTTTGCGGCGCGCGATGACCAAAAGCGCTGCAGGGCGACGACGATGGCGGAGGTGACGCAGCAGGTTCAAGAATTCCTGGCGAGCCAAGGCCAGTTCCAGACGGCAAGCGCTCCGGCCTCTTCCCCAGAGATCGCGCATGGGGCCGTCCGTCCCTGACCGCGCACGGGGCTGAACTCGGCTCTTAGCCGGCGGGCTGTAGGCGGTATTCGCCATCCGCCCAGCCCTCCACCCGGATCATGGTGTCTAACCGGCGCCCGCCAGGCACACGTTTCAGGAAGACGATTAGATCGATGGCCTGTCCGATCGACCTCAGGGGGATTTGGGACGCGGCCTCTCCGACAAGGTCCTCGAGCCGTCCGAGCGCCTCGGTCGCGCTGTTGGCGTGCACCGTCGCCAGCCCTCCGGGATGACCGGTGTTCCAGGCCTTGAGCAGGTCCAGTGCGCTGCCGTCGCGGATCTCGCCGATGACGATCCGATCCGGCCGCAGCCGCAGCGCCGCGCGGACCAGATCGGTCATGCTCACGGCCGGCGCCGCGCGACGAGTCAGGAGGGATAGTTGATCGCGCGCGGAGCATTGTAGCTCGGCGGTGTCCTCGATGAGAATGACCCGGTCCGCGGCGAAGGCGGGCAAGGCCAGGATGGCGTTGGCCAGGGTGGTCTTGCCGGTGCCCGACCCGCCGGCGATTAGGATATTCTCCCGGGCCTCCGCCGCCTGACGCAGGGCGTCCGCCTGACCACAGGTCATAACCTCGGTCGCCACATAGTCATCCAGGGTGAACACCACCGCGGGGCGTTTGCGGATCGAGAAGCATGGGGCCAAACTGACCGGCGCCAAGACCCCCTGGAATCGTTCCCCCGTCCCAGGCAGGGTCCCTGAGACCAGGGGCTGATCACGATTGACCACCTCGCCGGCGTGGTCGGCCACCAGGCGCAGAATACGCTCGGCGTCGCTGGCGGCCATCTGGTGGCCGCTGAACACGCGCCCCGTCCCCAGCCGCTCGACCCAGATTCCGCCGTCCGCATTGACCAGGACCTCCACCACCCGCGGGTCCCGCAAAGCCTCGGCCAGGATGGGGCCCATGGCGTGACGCAGCGCCGCCTGCTTGCGGTCCAGGGTCTCGGGATGGTGGTGTGGCACGGTCAGGCCTCGTCATTGTAGTCGAGGTCCGCCAGGCTGATCGCAACCCGCTCGGGAGCGCCGCCGTCGGGCCGCGGTGGGGGCTGCAGCGGCGCGACATAGGGGGCGACCGCCGTCACCCCCAGCCAGTCGATGGGCGGCCGCCCCGGCACATCGAGCTCGTCCCGGCTCTGGATGAACGCCGCGCGCTCACCGTGAAAGAAGTCGCGGGTTAGGGGCGCGAGGCTCGGTTCCTCGAAGAAGCGGATCTTCTCCGCTAGGAACGGCTTGGCGTTGTTGACGAACAGGAACTGCTTGCCGGCGTCGAGCCCGCGCACATCTTGCTCGGCCAGAACGTAACGCTCGACCTCCGCCTGGGAACGGCTGCGGTGGCCCCGCCCGAAGACGAGCCGCGGATCGCTGAAGCTCTCCCGCATCTCCAGGGCCTTGCCGGCGCGTTTGACGATCCGCTCGATGCTGCCCGGCTCGGAGGTGGCGAAGGCGGCGGTGACGTGCATGTTGTCGAAGATCGAGGTGTGTACGCCATAGTGCTTGAAGACGTCGTTGAAGCTCTGACAGATCAGGTGCGCCGACAGCCCATAGCCCGCCATCTCACCCAAGGCGTTCTCCAGAAACGGCAAGGCGCCGAGTTTTGGAAACTCGTCGAGCATCATCAGCAGGCGATGGCGCTTGGGCCGGCCGCGGCTGTCGGCGTCTATCGTCTCCATGAGGCTATTAAGGGTCTGGCGCAGCATCACCCGCACCAGGAAGGCCAGCCGGTCCGCATGGGCCTGGGGCGTGATCAGATAGAAGCTGACGGGCGCCCCCGAACAGGCCAGGTCCCCGATGCAGAAGTCCGACCAGCTGGTGGCCTCCGCGACCAGGGGATCGGCCCATAGGGCGAGCGACTTCTGGGCGGTGGCCAGGACGCTAGAACGAACCTTGTGCTCCATGTTGCGGAAGGCTGTGGCGCCCAGCCAGATCTCTGGGTGCGTCTCGGCGATCGGTGCGCCCTGCGCGTCGCGCGCCAGGCCGTCCCCCGCTTGGGGATCGGGACGCCATCGATGACGGGTGGCCAGCATGGCGTCCAGAGTCGCCTCGATATCGATCAGCAGCCGACGGACATGGGCCAGATTTTTGCGGTCGTCGGGCGCCGTGTAGAGAACGTGCAGAATCACGCCGGTGAAGAAGTTCGCCGCGCTCTGATCGAAGAAGTCGAGATTGCCCTGCCGCACCCCGATCGGATCGACGAGGATTCCGACAATGTTCTGGATATCGGCGATCTCCATCGCGCCCCGCCGCACCTCGAACAACGGGTTCCAGCGCGCGGTGGCCGGATCGGTCGGCGCGAAATAGAAGGTGTGGGAGAAGCGCCGGCGCGCGTCGGCCGTGATGTGCCACAGCTCGCCCTTGCGGTCGTAGACGAACAGACTCTGGTCCCAACGCAACACGGTGGGCACCACGTGTCCGGCGCCCTTCCCCGAGCGGGAGGCGCCCACGATGATGCAGTGCTCGATCCCCGTGAAGGTGAGCAGCCGGCCTTTCAGGCGTCCCAACACCCGGCCAAGAGCCCGGTCGCCGTTCAGCAGGCCGGCCTGCCGCGCCGCGCCGAGGTCGCCCCAAGCCTCCGTCCCAAACGCCTTGGGTCGGGCCACGAACCGACGCGTCAGGCCGATGGCCACGAGCAGCGGACAGAGGAACACCCCTAGGCCCGTCAACGTCGCCGTGTCGAAAACTTGCGGGTAGGCGTGCGCATAGGCGCCGTACCAGTCGATGATGGACCAGGGCGCATAGATCCGCGCCGCGCCCAGGTCCAGCCATCCGTCACCCAGAGCCTGGGGGTAGTCCAGCCGCCCAGCCGTCGTCTGCGTGGCCGCGGCCAAGGCGCAGACGAGCAGGACAAGGCTGAGGAGGCCGAAGCCAGTTCGTCGGCCGACGGGCGTCACGTCTTGGCTCCGCATAACCAGGGAGACGCGAGCAGACCTCGCCCCCTGCCCTCTGCCAATCCGTACTTCCCTGGAGGATCGCGGATTTCGGGGTGCGGTGACCTCATCAGCCGGACCGCTCAGAACCTCCGGGGGGCCGCTCGGCCGTGAGGGGCGCGCAGTGCGCCGCCACGGCCCTGCGCAACGCCTGCAGGCGACCCGTCAACTCGTCGAGCTCCGCGGCGCTGGTCTCGTAGGCCCGGGCGTATCGGGCCTTGACGTAGGCCTCCTTCAGGCGCGCGAACGCACGCCGCGCCGCTCGCGTGTCCCGGGGCCAGACCTCGGCGAGTTCCGGCGCCTGAGCTTCGGCCAGGCGTCGAAGCAGGTTGAGGTTGTGCGACCGCGGCAGATAGAGGGTCCGGGCGAGCAGCACCGCGCCATAATAGGCCGCCGCCGCCTCGTGCAGCGCGAAGATCGCTTCACGCGGTCGTCCCGCCTCACGGAAGAACGCCGCGCCCGCCATGAAGGCGTCTCCACTCTGCAGCCCCTCCTTCACATAGGTCCGCGCCTCGTCCCACGCGACGGCGGCGTCGAGCGGGCCGGGCGCGACGAATTCCCCCTCGCCCGCGTCGAACAGCACGACGCCTTCGCGCAGGAGATCCACGAAGAAGTACCGGCCCAGGGTCAGCATGGTGTTCACGTGGTCCAGGGTGTGGACGATCAGATCCACCGGTGTCCGCATTCGGCCGGCTTCCAGGGCGGCCAGGAAGGTCGCCTCCGCGGACGCCCAGACCTCCGCGACGTCCGCCATGGCCTCGGTGTCGACGACAGCCAGCAGGTCGAAGTCGGACACGTAGCCGCCGACGTGGTCCTCGACCCAGTCGCCCCGGGCGAAGGAGCCGAACAACACAAGCTTGAGAAGCCGCCCTTGACCCGCCCTCTCCGCAGTCTGGCCCAGGACCGAGGCCACGAACGCCAGTTCGCGGCTCTTACGCGCAGGAATATGGTCCAGGTCTGGCGTCATCGTCGTCGGAAAGGGTTGGAGCTTTTCGGTCCGTCACGCCGCGGCGCTGAGCCCTTGACCCGCCCCGGCGCGCGCGGCGCAGGCCAGGAGACAGCATCGGCGGGATTCGCCGCCTCCATATACAATATAGTGCTTCGGGAGCGACGAGCCTTACGGTCAAATCCGACATTGGACCGCAAGACGCCGGGCAAAGGCGCGCCCATGGCGCGTGATCCTGCTGTATAACATTGAAATATATAATATTTCCGGAGAGTTTGGCGGCGGCTTGTCTAGGCTTTGGTCATCACCTCAGGGTGCATCTCAATCCGAATTCTCGGAGCACGACCATGACCGAAGACACCGAACTTGACCTGATCGAACTGGGCGCCGCGTCGCAGGAAACCAACGGCCCGCCCGGCGCGTCGTTCGAGGACGTCGGCAAGCAGAAGTAGGTCTGCGCCGAAGGCCCGGGCCGGGACCTGTCCCGCGCCCGGGCCGGAGGCCCTTTTCCCGCCGGGGCGAGGACCTATGACATCACGTTCCCCAATGCCTCAGACGCGCTTCTTCGCCCAGGTTGGAGGCCGGGTGGTCGTCCTCGACATCGCTGCAGACCGCTACCTCCTGGGGAGGGCGCGAACGCCTGCGTCTGACGACACGACCGAGGTCCGTCCCCAAGACGGCCCGTCGACCGCTGGGCGCTTCTCCATCTATGCGGAAGGGTCCTGGCGAGTGGGAACGGCCTTGAAGTCCCTGTTCGCCCTCCGGGCGATCTCGCGTCGCCTCGATCAAGGGCGCTTCCAGGACATGGTGCAGCTAGTGGCCGACACGCCAACCAGCGACCGCGCCCTTGATCGCCCCGCCGCGCTCCTGGCGAGCTTCGAAGCCGCCCGCCCCTTCTTTACCCGCGCAAAGATCTGCCGCCTCGACGCACCGGCCCTTTGCCTCCTGCTGCGTCGGCATGGGCACCCCGCCCGCTTGGTGTTCGGGGCCCGGCTGCAGCCGTTCGCAGCCCATTGCTGGGTCGAGCTCGGCCAGGCGGTCGTCAATGAGCCAGAGGAGCACATCCGCCAGTTCACACCCCTGATGACGGTGTGACGGTGGACCGGTTCGTCGCCCTCATACCGCAGCATCCGGGCCCGGCCTCCCCACCGGAGCCCGCGCCCCGGGACGGTCGGGCCTGGGCCCGCGTCCATGCGTCCAAGGCCCTGACGGTCTGGACGATCACGGCCCGCCCGACGGCCATGCGGGGCTTGGGCCTGGTAGGCGGGTTCCACATCGGCCTGGACGTGGAGGCGTCCCTTGATCCTGTCGCTCCCTGGGCCGGATTCTTGACCTTCGAGACCCATGATCGGGAAGTTCGCGTGACCCGCGATCCCAGTGGTCGCTGGCCCGCCTTCGTTACGCGGCGGGGCCCTTTCCACATCGTCTGCTCCCATATGAGCGACCTCGCCGATTTTGGCGGCCTGGAGGTCAACTGGCCCTATCTGGAGACCGTCCTGGCGGGAAACACCTGGCCCGGTTCCGCCACCGGGTTCGCGGGGGTCGAGGAACTCCTCCCCGGCGAGGGGGCGGTCTTCGTCGCGGGCGAGGTGCGACGAGACCTCGTCTGGCGGCCCGAGGCCTTTTATCTCGACCCCCTTCTGGAGGCCGGCGACGCGCGGACAAGGTTTCGCGCCGCGGCCGAGCAATCCGTGGCGCGCTGGGCGGCCCCCTATCGGCGGGCCACTCTGGACCTCTCCGGCGGACTCGATTCCGCGGTCATGTTGGGCCTCCTGTCCAAAATGGCGCCGCACCTCGAGGTGACGTGCCTGAACTTCGCATTGCGGGACGCCAGCGGCGACGAACGGGCCTTTGCCCGGGCGGCGGCGAAGATGCACCGCGCGCATCTGCTGGAGCGCGACGTCGAGGCCGAGGTCACCGACTATGGCGCCACGCCCGCGATGCCTCTCCAGCCGCGGCCATCGTTCCATCTGCTGCAGGTCAGTTTCGATCGCCTGGCGCTCGACCTGAGCGCCGGGCTGGACGCTCAGGCCTATGTCACCGGACGCGGCGGCGACCACCTGTTCTTCAGCGGCGCGCCCGCCTCCGTGGCGACCGACGCCCTGCGCCTGCGCCGAAGCCTGCCCGCCTGGTTCCGCGCGGCCTACGCCGCCGCGCGCATGACTGGCGAGCCCCTGGGAGCGGTGCTGAGGAACGCTTTGCGGGAGGATTCAGCACAGGCCCGGCTCCGGAACGCGCTCGTCGCCCCAAACCCTTTCGTCGACGCGGATCTGCAGGCGCGCGGGCCCGGCGCAGCGTTCGTCCATCCCTGGCTGGACACCGCTGCGCGGCGCGCGCCGCCCGCCAAGTTCCAGCAGCTCCTGCGCATCGTCGAGCTGCAGTCGCACTATAATGGCTTCGGGCGCGCGGAGGCCATGGACCAGGTTCATCCCTTCATCTCCCCGCCCCTCATCGAGCTCGCCCTGCGGACGGCGAGCGATCTCTTCGAGGCGGGACGACTGCCGCGGCAGCTGCAGCGCCAGACCTTCGCGGACCTCGTGCCGCCCGCCATCCTGGAACGGCGAACCAAGGGCGCCACGACCCGCCGCGTGATCCAGACCTTGATCCATAACCTGACCTTCGTCCGCGAACGCTTGCTTGAGGGCGAGCTCGCCCGACGCGGCCTGCTCAATCGCGCGGCGCTGGAGCCACGGCTGACCGAAGACAGCCTGGTGGATGGACGTTTCATCTCCGATCTGGCCGACGTCCTCGCCGTGCAGCTTTGGCTCGATCAGGCCTGCCCCTACTTCGTCGGCGCGGCGGCCGTCGACGGCGGTCCGGCGGCGTCGGCGCGAAGCCGATCCCAGCGCCCATAGTCCGCGGCCAGCGCCGGATCGGCGGACCGTTCGTCCTGCAACCAGTAGGACAGCCAGGCCAGGTTCAGCTCGTAGACGGCCCGGCGGTTGGCGGGGTCGTACTTGATGTGCTCCGCCCGGTCGTGAAAGACGCGCACCTCCAAGGGACGACGCGCATCGCGCAGCGCGGCGAACCCTTCGAAGCCGAGCAGGAACTCCCACTGTGTGACATTGACCAGCAAAGGGGTCGTCAAGGCCTCGGGCCGCGGCGACCAGGCGACCTCCCGCAAGACGCCCTCCGGCTCGAAGACCCGGCCGGCGTGATACATGCGCTTGAAGTCGCCATAGAGGGGCGGCGCCATCGCCAGGAAATCGAGTTCGGCGGCCCCCGAGCTGGCGATCGCCGCCTTGAACCGGGTCGAATGCTGCAGGGTGTAGTGCAGGGTCTGCGACCCCGCGCTCAGCCCCGTGAGCGCGATCCGCCCGGGATCCACGACCCCGTCGGCCACGAGCTTGTCCAGCGCCGCGTCGATAGCGCCCTTCCAGGCGCGCCGTTCCGGCAGGCCCGGCGACAGGCGGGTGCGCTCGATCGACATGTAATCGTGCACCTGAGCCGGATCGCTGGCCTGGTGCATCACCACGACCACAAACCCCTTCTGGGCCATCGGGAAGATCGGATACTCGTCCCCGGTTCCTCCACGCAGAAAGCCCCGCGCCCGATACTGGACCACCACGGCGGGGTAACGCCGCCCGGGCTGATAGTCAGGCGGCAGCACGACATAGTGGAAGCCGGCGAAGTCTCGTTCGTCCGTATACGGAGTCTTGGAAATCGAAACCTGCGAAAGGTCGGGAAAGTTCGGGTTCGGATCGAAGACCACGGAAAGGTCGCCCGTCCGGGCGTCGATCCGAACCACCCGCGCGGGCCGCCGGACCGTCTCCATCAGGCAAAGCAGGTCGCCCTCCCCGGAAGCCTGGCAATCGTCGAGGGCGCCCTCCGTCCGTAGGAGCCGCTGGACCCGTCCGGTGGCGAGCTCCCAGCGGTAGAGCGCCGTGATGTCGAACGGTGCGCCGTCGGGCCGGCCCGATCCGCTCTCCAGGCGTTCAAAGACAACGGCGCGGCCGTCGCCGCCCCACCAGATCCCACCGATGGCGCCGACGCACGCCGCGGCCTTGCAGGGTCCGGCGCCGTCGGCCGCGACGCGGCGCGGCGGATTGGGACCAGGATAGCGGACGGGATCGGCCGCCTCGCTCCAGGCGATGCGGCCGTCCGCGCGCACAACGATATGCGCCGCCCGCCGTTCGGGCCGGTCGAGGTCATGGGCGTGCGCCGCCGCAGCTTGACCTGGCCAGCCGCCCCCGCTCGACGGGGCCGCGGGCGAGCCCCGGCCAGCTGCGCGAAGCCCGGCGGCGTCCAAGATGAACAGCCCACCCTCGCACGCCGCATCGCCAGGATGAACGCCGCAATCCGGATGCATCGGTCGCACCTCACCGGCGGAGGGCTTGAAGCGATCGTCATAGATCCAGCCACGCCGGGCCTCCGCCGCGATCAGGCGTTCGGCGCGCGGATAGTCGAGGCCGGTGCGAAAGATCAGCCGGCCGTCTGCGAGCCAGGCAAAGTCCTCGACATCGGCCTCGGTCGGCGAAACCCGCCAGGTGATCTTCCGGTCGACGTCGGCGGCCCAGAGTTGAATCTGCTCGCCGATCTGCTTTCGGAACGCCACCCAATGCCCGTCCGGCGACCACGCCGCCTTCTCCACGCCGAGGTCGCCGTTGGGTTCGCCATAGAGTCGCCCGCTGATCGGCTGGCCCGCATCGGGATCGAGCGTCGCGACAGACGCGGCGTTGCCGATCGCGCCCATGACCCATTGGGTGTCGTACCTGTTGTGCTCGGGATCGCTCCGCTGCACCAGGGCGACGAAACGATGGCCGTCCGGGGATGGCGCGAGCCCTCGAAGGTCATTGAGGTCGAGCAGATCCTCGATCAGGACCGTCGGCCTGGCGCCCGCCGTCACACCGATCGCCGGCGTCAGCAAGACCGCGATCGCCGCCAGCGCCGACGCGCGCCGCCCGACGGCCGATGGCGGCGAGGGCCGGCCTGAGCTCGGCCGCCGGTTTTCCGAAGCTTTCATGGCGCCTACCAGCGCCTCACGAGCTCAAGGCTCGCAAAACGGCCGATGATCGAGGCGTTGGCGGCGTCCCACTGGTAGCCGAAGGCGTCCTGCGCCGTTCGCGGCGGCGGCGCGTCCAGCAGATTCGTCACCGATAGGATCAGCCGCGTGTCACGCCCGTCCGGTTGCGGCGAGACGGTATAGGCCAGGCTTGCGTCAAAGGTGTTCCAAGCCCCGACCTTGACCGGCGCCGTCGCGATCCGATTGTCTACATAGCGGTCGACATAGTTCCAGAACAGGGAGGCATCCCAATGGGACGAGCTCCAGGCGGCCCCGACCCGGCTTCGAAGCGAAGCCGGCGAATAGATGGTGTCGGCGCGCTCCACCACCGGCTGGCCCGGCGCGAGCTGTTCTTGGAACCGGATGAGGTGATTCAGGCTCCAGCTGAGCTCGATATCCCCCTGAGCGAGCCGGACACGATACGCGCCGGTGAAATCGACCCCGGCCATCGACGTGGATCCGATATTGGTCGTGCGGGTGTCGACGATCGCCACCACGTCCGAGGCGGGGAAGGGCACGCGCGAGCTCACGGCGCCGGCGATCAGCGCCGTGACCTCCGCGAGGTTGGGATTGCGCTGGATAAGCTGAACCGGCGCGTTGCGGATGTCGAAGGCATAGGCGACCGTGGGGTCGGGCGAGGCGAGGCGATCGACATAGCGCACGTCGTAATAGCTGAGCGTCGCGTGGAAATCCGGGACCGCCGCCGGCCGCCAGGTGGCGCTCAGATTGTAGTTCTCGGACCGCTCGGGGCCCACCGGGCGGCCCGCGCCGATGAGGTAGAGGATTCGCGAAGCGCCCCCCGTGTCAGTGACGGTTCGGCCCAGGGCCGAGTAGGAACTGACCAGGTCGTACATCGACGGCGCCCGAAACGACTTGGAATAGGCCGCCGTAAGGTCGAGGCTGGCCGTGGGCCGCCATCGCAGGCCGATCTTGGGCACCGAGACGGCCCCGAAATCGCTGTAGTCGTCCCGACGGCCCGCCAGGGTCAGCCGCAGGTCTTCCACCCCCGGGACCCGGGCCAACGCTCCCAGCAGAGGCGCCTCCACCTCGGCGAAGACGGAGGTGACATGGCGGCTGACCGGCTCACGCACCGGACCCCGCGTGTGGGCGTCCTCGTCGCGATAGGCGAGGCCGAACGCCGTCTGGACGGCGCCGGCGGGGAGTCGGAAGGCCGGGCCCGAAAGCCGGGCCTCGACCGAGGACTCACGGTTCACCCGGTTGAGTCCGATCGCGGGGACGCCGGCGGCGCCGGTGGCCTTGCTGAGCGTTCCGGCGTAGGTCTTGGTGAGGTTGGCGTTCAGGCCAGCCGTGGCGTCCAGGGTCCAGTTGGGTCCCAGCGCGGCCGTCACGCCGGCGGACAGGGCGTACTGGGCGACCTTCGAGTCGCTGAGATAGACCGTGGTGGCGTCGGCGCTGAGGTCGCCCTTCGAGGCGCGTTGCATATAGAGCGCCGTCCCGAAGAGGTTGAGCCCCTCGCGGATTTCCATGTCGGCGGAGCCGAAATAGGAGCTCCGCGCCTGATCGCCGCTCAGGGTCCACGGTTGCGCGACATTGCGGCTGCGGTCGCGGGCCCGGGCCTGCAGATCGCCCTGCTGGAACTGCTCCATGCCCACAACCGCCGAGATGCGACCTAGACGTCCGCCGCCCAGCATGCTGCCGGTGACCGTGTCCAGGCCATCCGCGGCCCCGCCATAACGCAGACGGCCCTCGACGCCGTCGAAGGATCGCCGGGTGATCACATTGACGACCCCTGCCACGGCGTCGGCGCCATAGATGGCGGAGGATCCGTCCGCCAGCACGTCGATGCGTTCGACGGCCGAGACCGGGATGAGCGACAGGTCGACGGCGTCGCCGTCGCCCACCACCGGCAGGCGCATGCCATTGAGCAGGGTGAGCGTCGCGCCGGAGCCGAGCCCGTGCAGGTTGGCGCTGGTGGCGCGGGCCCGATTTCGGGGCGCGCCGTCCAGGGGCACGAAGCCGGTGAAGGTCTCTGGGTTAACGCCACCCCCGAAATTGACCGGCAGGCTGCGCAGCGCCTGGCCGAGGTCCAGATAGCCCCCACGATCGATGGCCACCCGGCCCACCTCGATCACCGGACTGACTGCGTCACCGCCGCGGATGTGGGAGCCGGTGACCACCAGCTCCGTGAGGGCGACCGGCTCTGGGGATGCGGCCGCCGCCTCGTCCTGGGGGCCGGCGGCCTCCGCGGCGACGATCATCACCGCCCCGGACGCGGTGACCCGCCAGGTCAGGCCGGCCCCCTCCAGCAGGCGCCTCAGCGCCTCGTCGACCCCGAGCACCCCCTGGACCGGGGGCGCGACCCGACGCGCCACCAGGTCCTCGGTGAAGATCAGCTGCCGGTCCGCCGCGCGGCCATAATCCCGCAGAGCCTTTGACAGGGACTCGGCGGGAATGTCGAAGCGGCGGGTGGGTTCGCTCGCCCAGGCGGGACCGCCGAGAAGGCCCAGGGCGAGGACGCCGATCAGGGCGGTTGTGCGGAAAAGCGGCGGCGGCTTGCGTCGCATGGTCTCTGGTCTCCCCTCCTTCGGCCAGCTCGGCCATTGGAGAGGGAAGACGCCGGACCTCGCGATATCCTCAGAACAACTACGGCGTTTATTCCGTCCGACTCCGGATGGTGCTGCGGCCGGTCGCGTCCGTCTCGGTCTCGACCGGCAGGTACTGGCTGACGGCCTCAAGGAAGGTGGCCACGTCGCCTGCGTTGAACACTCCGCTGATCCGCAGGCTGGCCGCGGCCGGGTCGGCGACCAGGACGGCGTGGTCGCTGTAGCGCGAGACCCGGGCCGCGACCTCGGCCAGGGGCGCGTTCTCGAACACCAGCTTGCCGCTGCGCCAGGCCGCCGCCCGGTCCAGCGAGACCGGTTCGACACGCGCCGCCACGCGCTGCCCCGTCACGACGATGAGCCGCTGCCCCGGCCGAAGCGCCGTCTTGCGGCCGTCCGCCAGCACACGGACCTCGCCTTCGATCAGGGTGACGGTGACCTGCCGGCCCAGCACATCCACATCGAACCGGGTGCCCAGGTCCTCCACGGTCTGATCACCCGCATGAACCCGGAACGGGCGTGCGGCGTCGTGGGTCACCTCGAAGCGGGCTTGGCCGTGGACAAGGTCCAGGCGCCGCTCGCGGGGACGCAGCCACACACGTAGCTCCGTGCCGCCGTCCAGGGTGATGCGTGTGCCGTCCGCAAGCCGGATCACTCGGCGCTCTGTGGCGGCGGTGCGGTAGTGATCAGGCGGCCGCCAGGCGTGGGCGGCGGTCACCAGGCCCAGGACCACGGCCAGGGCCGCGGCGACCTTCCAGGGCCGCGGATGACGGGCGCGCAGCATCCTCGCCGCGCGCGCGCGCGCCGCGCGATCCCGGGCGGCGCGGCGCAGCGCGAACATCTGCGGGGTCTCGGCGCCGGCCTGGAGGATGGCCTGCGGCGCGTGAACCCGCGCCCACGCCTCGGCATGCCGCGGGTCGCTCGCAAGCCACCGGTCGAACTCCGGCGTGGTCACGACGCCGGCCTGGGTCAACCGGATCGCCCAGGCTGCGGCGGCCCGCAGATGCGTGCGGGATTCACGGGGCCGATGTTCGTCCCGCCCCATGGTTCAGCGCGGCCCGTGGCGGCGCGCCAGATGGAGGCTCGCCTTCATGACGTGCTTCTCCACCGCGCTGCGGGAGACGCCATAAAGGGCGGCGATCTCCTGCTGGGGCATGTTCTCCAACCGAAACAGCACGAAGATGTCCCGGGTCCGCTCGCCCAGTTCATCCAAGCTCGCGAGCACCTCGGCCAGGGCTTCGCGGCCGAGCAGGACCCGCTCGGGCGTGCAGTCCTCGACCAGGGTCGGCCGGCCCGGCCGGGTGTCGTCGTCGAGGCTGACCGCGCGCTCGGCGGGGCGGCGCCCCGCGTCGCGGCGACGGTCGAGCAGAAGATTGGAGGCGACCCGGAAGACGAAGGCCTGGGCGTTACGGATCTCGCCGCGATCCTCGCCGCCGAGCAGGCGCAGGAAGGTCTGCTGGGTCAGGTCCTCCGCCTCGCCGCGATCACCCACCCGACGCAGGAAATAGTTCATCAGGGATCGCCGGAACCGCGCGCTCAGATCGGCGGGCGCAAGTCCAGTGGCCTCGACGCTCTGGGGGGCAGACATGGTTTGGTCCAGGTGACGCAACCTGGGCAGGGAATTGTAGAAGCTCCGCGATGGTCAAACAGGATTATAAGAAAAACTTCTCATAAGGCGATTATTGTCCTGTATTTCCACCTACATTAAAGAAATGAACCGCCCTTGGAGAAACCCGTTCTTCAACTCTTATGAGGATTTTGATGACAATTTCTTATAACGCGAACATCTCAACCATGCGCAAAAGATTTCTTGGCTTCGAGAACCTGAATTTGACCCGCGAGGCCGCTGTACAAGCGATTCCCGCTTTGCAATAGTCGGGATGGGTCAAGCGGCTCGATAACCGATTGATCCCCGCGCAATGCGTGTTTGAAGCGCTGGATTATCCCGACGCTGTCGGGCGGCCCGCGAAATATAAGACCGCTTCGGGAGCATGCCTTGGCTCCGGGCGGGAATACGCGGGGCGTGCTCACCCCGGTGCTTCGCACGTATCGACCGCCCGGCTTCGTCGCCGGCGCGCGCGGCTGGGCATGGGAACCATCGACATGGCGCGCAAGCCAAGGGGAGAAAGTCCCCAGTACGTGGATATCCACGTCGGGGGACAGATTCGGCTCCGCCGCAAGGCGGCGCGGCTCAGCATGGAAGGCCTCGCCGCGCACCTGGCGATCAGCCACCAGCAGCTGCAGAAATACGAGACCGGCGCCAACCGGATCAGTGTGGCCTTCGCCTTCGAGGTGGCCGGCGCGCTCCATTGCGCGGTCGAGGATCTCCTGGAAGGCCTCCCGCTGCCGGACACGGTCCGCGCCGCGTCCGAGCGCTCCCGCGGCGTGCTGGGCGTGTTCCTGGCCAGTCCCGGCGGCGTCGATCTGATGAACGCCTTCGTCCGCCTGCCACCCCACCTCCAGGCGCCCTTGGTGGCGATGGCCCAGGCGTCCGTGGCCATCGAGACCCCAGCGGCCGACCCGACGGCCGGGACCTGACCCGTCTCAGCGCGTCGGCCGCGCTATAGAATATAGAGGTAGGGCCTCTGCCGATCCGGGCGCCCTGATGACGCCCGAGGTCCGCGGGTTTGACGCCGCCCGCGCCAACGGGAGGCCCGATGGACAAGCCCTATGACATGGTCGAACGAACAGGCTCGAACGGAACCACCTTCTGGATCACCGGGCTGTCGGGCGCGGGAAAATCGACCCTGGCCCGACGGCTGGCCGACCGGCTGCGGGCCAACGGCCGACCGGTCGTCGAGCTGCACGGGGATCGCCTGAGGCCGATCATCGGCGCCCGCCACGGCTATGGCCGAGGCGATCGGCGCGCCATGGCGCGTGTCTACGCCCAGCTCTGCAGCGAGTTCTCGAGCCAGGGCCTCGACGTGGTCTGCGCGACCGTGTCCCTGTTCCACGACGTCCACCAGTGGAACCGCGAGCACCTGGCGGCCTATCGCGAGATCTATATCCGGGTGACCCCGGCCCTGTTGCTGGCACGCCTGCCCAAGGGTCTGCACGCCGCGGCCGCGGCGGGGCGCCTGCGCGGCGTTCCGGGCGCCGATCAGGCGATCGAGGAACCCCGCGCCGCGGATGTGGTCGTCGAGGACGACGGATCACGATCGCCCGAGGAGATCGCCCAATCGGTCTTCGCCGCCCTGTGGCCAGAACCTTGCGCCCCCTCCCCCACCCCGCGCTGAGGCGGACCCTCGCGGCGGCCCTCGATCCGGCCGCCCTGGCCGGAGGCGGGGCCGTTCTCGGCCTGTTGGTGACCGGCAATGTCGTCGCCAGCCTGTCGCCCCTGGCCTTGAAGGCGCTGGTCGACGGCCTGGCCGGGCCTGCGCCGCTCTCCCAGGCCGGCGCCGCGCGCCTGCTCGCCCTCTATGTCGGCGGCCAGCTGGCCCAGAGGCTGTTCGACCAAGCCCAGGCCTTCGCCTACGGGACTGCAGAACAGAGGCTGATCCGCCGGTTCGCGGCCATGGCCTTCCAGCACCTGTTACGGCTGCCCCTGAGCCATCACCTCGATCAGAGCGCCAGTGGGCTCGCGCAGCGCCTGTCGGATGGCATGCTGGGCCTGCGACTGGTCCTGACCCACCTCCTGACCACCGTGGCGCCGGCCCTGATCCAATTGGCGGTCGCGACAGCGGTGGTGGGGCTGGTGTTCGGCGCCTGGGGCGGCGCGCTCCTGGTCGCCACCCTCGCCCTCTATGGCCTGGCCTTCGCCCTGGCGGCGTCGCGGCTGGAGACGCCCTTGCGACGGGCCACGGCGGACGGGCGCGACGCCGCGGGCCTGCTTGCCGATGGGCTGCTCAATATCGAGGGCCTCAAGGCGTTCGGCGCCGAGAGGCCGTTCGTCCGGCGCTACGACGGGGCGCTGCAGGCCGCCGAGGCCGGCTGGGCGCTCTTCCATCGGCGAAGGTTCGCGGCAGGCCTGGTCGTGGCCGGCCTCTTTGGCCTGGTCACCGGCCTGACCTTGACCCTGGGCCTGGACGCCGTACGGCGGGGCGCCCTTTCCCTGGGCGGACTGGTTCTGCTCAACGCCTATCTTCTGCAGGTGCTCCGCCCCCTGGAGACCCTCGGCTTCGCGACCGCCGACATGGGCCGGGGGCTGGCCTGGCTCGGCGCCCTGGATCAGCTGCTGGCGACCGCCGCAGAGCCCGACCCGCCGCAGACCCTCCCGACCGCGGACCGGACCGGAGCCGCCCACCTCCGGCTCGAGGCGGTCTCCTTTGGGTTCGAAGGTCAGAGCCTGCTTCGGGACATCAGCTTCGACGCCCCGGCCGGCGGCCTCACCGCGATCGTCGGGCCCTCCGGCGCCGGAAAATCCACCCTGATCCGGCTCGTCCTGGGGTTCTTCGCGCCCGATACGGGCGAGATCCGTCTGGACGACCGGCCCCTTCAGACGGTTGGCCCGACCGCCCTGCGCAAGCAGATCGCCCTGGTCACCCAGGACACCATCCTGCTGAACGACAGCCTCGCGGCCAACATCGCCCTCGGCCAGACCGACGCCAGCCCCGCGGCGCTGCGCCAGGCGGCGGACCTCGCGGGCCTGTCGGGCCTGTTGGCCGCCCACCCCGACGGCCTCGAGACCCGCGTGGGCGCTCGGGGCCTGAAGTTGTCGGGCGGCGAGCGGCAAAGGGTGGCGATCGCCCGGGCGGCGCTGCGCGCCGCACGGCTCGTCATCCTCGACGAAGCCACATCCGCCCTTGACCCGGCCACGGAACAGGCGATTTGGGGCAGCCTCCTGGGCCTTCGCGGCCGCGCCACCCTCCTCGTCGCGACCCATCGCCTGTCCGCGGTCACCCAGGCTGACCAGATCCTGGTGCTCGACCAGGGGCGCCTGATCGAACAGGGCCGCCATGCCGACCTCCTGGCGCGCAAGGGGCTCTATGCGCGCCTGTGGCGGGCGCAGAGTCTCGCCGAGGGCGTGGGCGGTTGACGCGACGCCCTAGGGATAGGTCGCGCGCGCCGCGATGGCGTTGGCGCGGTCGACAAGGTCCGGAAGCCGGGTGCGACGGGCCGCGAATAGGCGCGCGAGCGCCTCCAGCGCGGCGGGAACGTCGTCGGACAACAGGGCTGTGGCGACACCCCGCACCTGCATCACCAAGCCGTCCCGCTGCGGGCCCAAAAAGTCCAGGTGACGGACGAGTTCGGTCCGATCCAGGATCATCGCCACGGCCCAGGCCAGGATCTCGTTACCCGACTCGACCGCCAGGCCCAGGCTGAGGCTGTCGGCGAGGCGCGCATAGGCGTCGATCTCGTCAGGGGCGCCGCGGTCGGTGAAGCCGGCGATACGCTCCGCCGCCGCCCGCGCCCGACCTGCCGCGAGGGGAACGCAAGGGCTTAGGTTGATCGCCAGGGCGTCATGCAGGTCCAGCTGCTCCTTCAGCGTGAAGGGCTTGGTGAAATAGCCATGACTGGCCTCCCAGGCGATGAAGCCTTCGGCGGCGAGCCGGACCAGGGCTTCGCGGATCGGCGTGACACTGATGCGGAACGCCGTGGCGAGGTCCGTCGCCGTCAGACGCCGTCCGGGCCGCAACTGGCCGCGGACGACCGAATCCCGCAGATGCTGATAGGCGGACACGGACTTGCCCAGCAGATCCCGGGAAGGGGGAAAGCGATCCATGCGCCCAACGCCCACGTTCCAGCATCACACCCGGCAGGTTAGGTCTCGCGTCGACCCGAGGGAATCGGCAGAAATACGGGCTGGCGCGAGCGACGGTCGACGGATCCGCCAACCCTCGCGCCCGAGCGTCGGGCCCCCCGACGCGACGTCGCATCGTCAAGGATCTCACGCCGTCGGCGTGGCGACGACTACAGGTCGATTTGAGGCCCAAGCCCCCTGCCGAGCACCAGCTTCGCCACCTTGGCCAGGGCCGCTTGCCGCGCGGGGGCGGGATGGTCGCGCAGGGCGTCGACGACTCGCCGGTCCACCGAACGCACGGCCTGTTCGACCCCCAGCCGCATCTGGGACGGCGCGGCCATGGTGCGGTGTCCCAGCTCCCGCGCCACCAGAAGCTTGGTCCGGGTTTTCGCAACATTCTCGATCCGGCGATCGGCCCTGCGGATCTTGCGGTCCAAGGTTCTTTGGGCCCGGCGCCACTCTTCGGCCGCCTGGCGCGCCGGATTGATCCGAGCGGCCAGATAGGCCCGTCCGGGGTCGCTTGCGAGCCACTCCTCCCGGACTCTGACCTGCGCCGCCGCCCGCCGCAAATCCTGCTGAGCCCGGGCCAGGGCGTTCAGTTCCGCATGCTTGGCCCAGATCATCCGCCCGGGGTTGGCGATCCACCGCGCCAAGGTCGCGCGGCGAGCCCGCCCCGCGGAGATGCGTTTCTCGGTCCAGGCCAGACGCCGCTCAGCCTCCGCCCTGGCGGCCAGGGCGCCGCTCAGGATCTCGGCGCGGACCGCCCGCGCGCCCGGCGCCGCCGCGGGCGCGGCCCGCGACCGCTCGCCGATCCACGTCGCGCGCTCCCGCACCATGGTCTCGTGGATCGCCGCGAACTCACGGATCACCGCCTCGATTGGATACTCGGTTTCCCCATGCCGGCTGGCGAGGCCGTCTTCCAGGGCGCGGATCTCACCCGGACGAAGACCCCGTTCGGCGTTTCGCGCCTTGATACGACGATTGGTCTCGCCGCGATCGGACGCCTCGCCCCGCCGTTCCATGCCCGAGGCCGCGGGCCCCAGGTGCACCGTGGGCTCCAGGCTCTCGCCCCGGTCGGCGAGACTGCGATGGCTGACCTGCGGCGCATCGGGGCCGAGATGTTCGCGAAGGCGCCGGTTCTGAATATCCGCCCAGACGCCGCGGAGGTCGCGCACGGCGTCCGGATTGTCCCAGGCCCGGACCTTGAGCCCGAAGCCTTGCGCGGTCACGGCGCGGGTGGTCACCAGGATGTGGGCGTGATGATTGCGCGCGTCGCCGTGGGTGTCTGGGTGATGGATCGCGTAGTCGGCGATCATCCCCTGTGCGACCAGCGCCTCGGCGATGAAGGCGCGCACCAGCCCATGCCGTTGGGCGTCGGTGAGCTCATGCGGCAGGGAGATCAGGATTTCCCGGGCCGTCCGGGAGTCGCTCCGCCGATCCGCCGCCTCGGCTGCGTTCCACAGGGTCTCCCGGTCCAGGTAGGCCTCAGGCGCTTGGTCCGGCGCCATTACGCCGGCAAAGGCCACGCCCCTCTTGGCGGCGTAGTCGAAGACCATCTCCAGCCGGCGATCCCGCAACATGCTCGCCGACCTGTAGGCCGCGGCCGCCACCGCCGAGCGCCCGTCGCTGCGTTTGATCGCCTGAACCTCGAGCCTGTACTGGGCCACCGCCCTGCCCTCCCACGTCACCGGTCTTCAGGGCCTGGCCCTGGATCGCTAAGGGGCTCGCCCCTTGGCCAGGATCGTCCGCACTGGACCGCGAGGCCCGGAACGTCGCGAACGCGGCCGCCGCAGGCATTGTGCAAACAATGCATAACTGCGCCCTTGCCTGCCTGACTCGCCCAGCGCTATTCTCATCCAAGGCCCTGGTCAAGATCACGGAGGCGAATTTGGCTCTGTCCGCGAGGCGCGGCCGACGAGAGGCGGAGACCGAGGAGCAGCGGGCCAAGCGCCTGCACGCCGTCGCCGTCCAGCTGGCCGACCGCGAGCATCGGGCGACCCAGGCCCTGGCCGCGGCGACGGGGGCCCTGCCCCGCGCCCGGGCCCACGTCCTGCCCTTGGCGAAGATCGAGGACGAAGCCCGACGCCTTGAGGTGTGGCGCGCCCGGATCGAGCGGCTCGAAGCCCTGCTCGACGGGACACAGCGCAAGCGTGAAACCCGGGCCAAGATCATCCTGGGCGCCACCCTCTTGGCTGAGGCCCGCGCGGTTCCCGGCGATCCTCTACTGGCCCGGCTCGTGGAGATCCTGGACCGGCGGGTCGACCGCCCCAAGGATCGGTTGGCCCTGAGCGAGGCCCTGGGCCTGCCGCTGGACCCGCTGCCCGGTCGGGGCGCCGCGGCCCTGCCGGACTTCGAAGCCTTGGTCGCACAGCTGCTCGAACGGCCAAGCACCCGCCGCCGACGCCAGGCCCGGCAGCCCGAAAGGGACCGCTAGGGGACCGGCGTAGCGGCCTGGTCGGCGGTCACCTGGCCGTCGGGCTGAACGAAGAGCCCACGTTCTCCCGCCGAAGGCGTGTAGGCCGAAGGCCCGGATGCGACGGTGGCCTTGGGCGGCGCGACGAGATCGTCCGGTGGCACGAGGATCGGATCGACGGCGCCCCGGCTGTCCGCCCGACGTGCAAAAGCCCCTCCGGCGGCCGTGGAGACATAGAAGCTGTGATCGCCGATGACGGCGCTGGGCGTCGCCCCGCCAAACGCCACCAGACGTGGGCTGACCTGCCCCGCCTGAGCGCGCCGGGCGACGATGGCGGGGTTCTGGAAGTAGCGGGCGCCCGCTGTCGGGTCCGGTAACCGGCCTTCAAGGGCCAGGTTCAGGATGGTGTCGATCCGCGCTCGCTCGGCCGGCGTCGGGGACGGAAGTCCTCGCCAGTCGCCGCCGGCCCGCAGGACCGGCTCGAACTGCGCCCGCGCGTTGACGACCGCATCGACGCTCGGGCCCCAGGCCCCCGAGTCGAGGCGATTGAGGATCGTGAACACCACCCCCGCCAGACCGACGTCCCCCTGCCCCCTCGCCTCGGCATAGGTGACCCGGGCGATCGCCTCGCGCCCCGCGTTTACGGCGCCGGCCAGATGGGCCAGCGACGCCTCCGCGGCGGGGGCCTGCCCGCAGGCGCCCAGGGCTGAGAGGACAAGAGCCACGATCCAGGGTGTCCTCATGGCCGCCCCGTCCAGAGCGGCCTGTAGACGCCGATCAAGTCCGCCTCGGCCACGGGACCATAATAGCGGCTGTCGAAGCTGTTCGGAATCCGGTTCGAGAAGGCCAGATACTCCCCGCGCGTGAGCACCCGGCAGCCGGTCCAGTGCGGGAGAGACCGTCCCGCACGGTCACGGCCCCGGATCGCGCCCAGGGGGCGGCCATTGAGACGCAGCATCCCGCCCTCGACGCAGGCGCGGTCGCCGCGCCACCCGACCAGGGTCTTCAGGATGCCGCCCGCCCCGACCTCGGGCAGATAGGCCCGGGCATAGGCGCGGCCGGCGGCCGGCGGATGGAACGCCACGAGTCGGCCCGGCGCCGGCGGCTGCGCCGAACGCACATAGAGGCCCGGAGGTTCGCTGGGCGAGGTGTTGATCAGGAAGAACGGCTGGGGCAGCACCGCGACGCCGGCGGCGAGCCCCGTCGGAAGGCAGCAGGCGAGAAGCAGGGGAAGACGGGCCATCGCCTGACCATCGCCTGGACCCTCGAGGCCGCGCAATTCCGCGAAAATACGGAACATCGACCGGGGGCGTGTTGAGACGCCTGCTCACAGTATGGGTGACAAATAATAGGGCGCGGTTACGATGCGTAACGAGGCGTCGGGCGCGGCACAGAAAGACGTTCACATGGAGGAAAATTCCTCGCTCGAGACGCTCTTTCTCCGTCTCGCCGCTGCGGAAGATGCCGTCAGTCGCCTCGACGAACAAGTCCGTCTGAGCCCCGTGCGCGCCGGCTGGACCGCCCGGCTCGATTTCGCCGAGGCGGTCGCCTGGGCCTGGGCCGCCAATGAGGTCGCGGCCCTTGAGGACCTCGTCTTGCACGACGCCCAGATGGATGTCCGCGCCCCCGACCAAGGCCTGCGCCGCGCAGACGGACTGCTGCGAGCGCGGCGTAAAGCGATGATGAGCGGTCCCGAGATTGTCTCGGTAGAGGGCGGGCTGTGGCTGGCGGGCCGCGCGCCGCGCGGTCCGCCACGGGAGGACAAGCCGCCGCCGGAGCCGCGCCTACAATCGGAGACGCCGCTGCTGGAAGATCTGGCGGAGCGGTTGGGCAGGCTTGCCGGCGGCGAAACCGGCGACCCTAGCCGGGGCCTCGCCGAATGGTGCGGGGCTGTGCATGCCGCCCAGGGGCGCGGACCCGATCTGCTGATCGCGGCCTTCGCCCTGGAGGCCTGGCGCATCATCGCCCCGTTGGAGCGGGAACCCTATGTCGGGGCCATACTGACGGCCGCCTGGCTGAAGGGCCGTGGACGAGTGACGAGCCATCTCCTGGGTCTTGAAGGCGGGCTCTATCACCAGGGCCCCTTCCCGAGCCGCGCGGCGGCGAGCGCGCCGGCCACGCGCCTGGCCTATCACCTGGAGTCCGTGCGGCAGGCCGCCCTGACCGGCAGCGAGGAATTGCGGCGGCTCGGTCTTGTGCGCCGGGTGCTGCAGCAAAGGGTGTCGGGACGACGGCGCAGTTCGCGCGCCGGGGACCTGGTCGAGCTGCTACTGGGTCACCCCCTCGTCTCCGCGTCGATGGCCGCCGCGACATTGGGTGTCAGCCAGCAGGCGATACGGGCCCTGATGCCGACGCTGGGCGCCTCCGTACGCGAGGTCACGGGGCGGCGGCGCTTTCAGGCCTGGCGCGTCTGACCAACTGGGCAAGCGTACTTTTGCCCAGTTGGGCGTTTGGACCCCAGGCTTTGGCGGGACGGACCGGCCAGCCGGCGGCGCGCCTTGGCCCGCTCTTCCCGTCCCTGCCACCCTCCCCACCCTGGGCGAAGAGCGCGGCTTTTGGGATGCGGGCGTGGTGACCAATCTTGTCAGCCGTGAAAGGCTTGGCCGCCCAAGCTCGGGGCGGACGTTGAGACCGCAAGGTGGCGAGACCCCGTCCAAGCCAGGTGAGCCAGAGCGCGCTGGCGCCTTCGGGCGGCGCGAGGCCGTGGTCCGAAGACGCGTCGCAAAAACTTGCGAGCGCCTCACGAGCCCGATGTGGGCTTGCGGCGCGAAGCGGGCTCCGCTCCGGACCTTGGAGAACGACCGCGCCAGGACCACGCAAGCGCCGAGCCACAGGTTGAGACCCACGCCGCTCGCGGCATACGACAAGGTTGGTATCGCATGTCGACCGAGCCACCAGGGGCGCCCTTTCGCAGTACTGCATTGAGATATCTACTCTTTTGATGCATTCGTACGTTTGCCCTCTTGGGCTTTCGCCCGCCTGGGCCTTTGGGCGCTTGCGCACTCGCCCCTTTTCGCTCTTGCCCTGATGGGCACTTGCCCAACAGGGCGTCCGCCCTCTCGCGCATTTGCCCAAACGTGCTATCGTCCGCACGTCCAATGGGGTTTTCGGGCGAAGGGGCGAGTGGGCCTTGGGGCAATAGGGTTAAGGGCCGATTTACCAATAGGCCGCTAGACCCGTTGGGCGAACGAACATCTTCAGGAGTGTTCCATGGCCGTCATTAGCGTCTGTTCGACCAAAGGCGGGGTGGGGAAGACCACCCTTGTCATCTGCCTGGCCGACGCGTTCGCCCGCCAGGGCGGCAGCGTCGCCATCATCGACGCAGACCCGAACGGGCACGTCATGACTTGGCGCGAGCGCGCCGGCGAGGACTGCAAGGTCGTGGTCCTTCCCGATGTCACCGAAAAGAGCATTCTGGACGCGATCGCCGAGGCGGCGAGCGCCTACTCGATCGTGTTGGTGGATCTCGAGGGCGCCGCGTCGCAGGCGGTCACCTACGCCATCGCCGAAAGCGACGTGGTGCTCATCCCCACCAAGGTTTCGGGGATGGACCTGCAGGAGGTCTTCCGGACCTACGAGGTGGTGCAGCGGGCCGAAAAGATGCTCCGCCGGCCCATCGCCGCCCGGGTTATCCTCACCCAGATGTCACCCCTGCTAAGCCGCGTCGCCATGCACGCCCGCCAGGAAATCCAGACGGCCCAGATCCCGGTGCTGCAGACCGAGATCATCCAGCGCGCCGCCTACCAGCAGATCCACTTCACCGGGGCCACCCCGGCCCACACCAGCGGGGATCCCAAGGCCGCCCGCGAGATCAACGGCGCCTTGGCCGAACTGCTGGAAGTCCTCTCGCAACAGGAACAGGCCGCCGCATGACCGACAAGCCCAGCCCCCTGGCCTTCAGGCCCGCCCCGCGCCCTGCCGCCCGGGTAAGCGCCGACATGGCCGCCCAGCTCGCCGACGCGACGGCCGACCTCGGATTCACCCGCGCCTCCAGCGCGCCCGCGGACGCGGCCGCGCCCGTCTCCGCGACGACAGAACGCCCCGCCTTCCAGCCGGCGCCCCGTCCCGCGACGAGGCCCACCGACGCCACGCCCTCGACCCCGCGGACCGCGGCGCCACGGCGACGGGACGCCCGCGGCGCCGCGCGGCCGAAAGCCTCGGCCTCCGAGGGTTCGCCCGCCGTCCTTAAACTCGACATCCCCGAAGCGCTCTGGACCACCCTGCGCATGGAGGCGGTCAAACGCCGAATCACCGTCAAGTACCTGGTCCTCGAGGCCCTGGCGGACCGGGGCTACACGGACCTTTCGGACTTCCACGAGGATGGCCGCCGCCTTCGCTAGCCGAAATCAGCGGGGAGGGGCGCAGTCCGTGAATCGAGATAGCCTGAGATGAATGTCAGCAAGCCCGGCCGGATGACCGCTCGCAAGGACCAAAGGCAGTTCGACCTGTTCATCCCGCAGATGCGGGACCTTCCGCTGAAGGATCAGCGGGAGACGATGGAACGCCCCTTCTTCTCCCTGCAGAAGCGCAAACGCCTCAAACCCATCGAGTACCAGAGCCCCGATGGCGACGTCTGGGTCAAGGTCGAGGCCGTGCCAACCTACGGCATGGCGACCATCTGGGATGCGGACATCCTGATCTGGGCGGCAAGCTCGCTCAACCGCATGAAGTCCGAGGGGCGCAACGATCTCCCGCGCGAGCGCTGTCAGTTTAACTGCCCAAGACCGCAACAATCCCATCCCCGCCGAAATCT
>NZ_JBMDKR010000007.1:0-180294 GCF_057809815.1 Caulobacter sp. FG121 | reverse complement strand
GGCATCAACGGCCTCACACCATGGCAGCGTGTGAACAACCTTCTTGGAAACGACACCTAGCCCCCCTTCGCCGTCTGGCGCTCATCGGGGGCGCCGCCATCCTGGCCGCCCTTCTGCTCAGCGCGGTGATCATCGCGAGCCACGAGTTCTCGTACGTGATCCAGCAGAGCATGTCCGGCTGGAACAGATAGCCGGGACCAAAGGTCCCACACTTTCGAAAATCATCATCGCATCCGCCGCGCCGACACCTCGGCGCGGACGGGAGGAGTTTGTCATGAAGCGCAAGATTCTGGGTCATCAGGTCGCTGACCAGCTGTTCGCCGCCGAAGCCGCTATCGACGGCGCCCTCTCTGCGGTCGCAACACTTACCGCCATGCTGCCGACGGCGCGCATCGAGGCCCGCCTGTCCGCGATCGTCGGCCAGGGCGTGTTCGACCGGTCCAGCCAGACCATCGCCGCCCTCATCGAAGCCCGTCGGGGCATCGTCGAAACCCACCGCGAGCTGTCCGGCGTGCAGCACAGCATCGGCTTGGGCGCCGTCGCCCTCGGCGGCGATGACAAGCCCGACGAAAACGTCCCGCCGATCGAGGGCCGTCTGCGGACCGTGGCGGGTGGCCGCACCGCGGCCTGAGCCTCTTACGTCATCTGCTGAATTGAGATGAAATGGCCGGAACGATCCGCGAGGTGCGTTCCGGCCATGTTTCTGACTCCAGCCTCCCAGATCGGCGCGCTTGTCATGGCGCTGATCTGCGCCTTCACGGCGTGGGCGGGGGGGCGATCGCAGAAGGTCGTGGCCCTGGTCGTGTTCGTCACCTGGATCGCTTCCGCGGCGGTTCAGGATCGTTCGTTCAAAAACCCGGACTATGCCCAGCTGGTGTTCGACACCGTTCTGATGATCACCTTCGTGGTCATGGCCATCCGGGGACGCCAGCCGTGGCTGGGCGGTGTCGCCGCGTTCCAGACCCTCACCATGGCCAGCCATTTCGCCATGATCCTCGATCACCGCATCTGGCCCAAGGCCGCGATCACCGCCTACATGATCTGGAGCTACATGGTGCTGGTCTGCGTCCTGTGGGGCGGCGTCGCGGGCCTGCTCGAGCGGCGGCGAAACAGGCCCGCGTCCGGCTAAAGCCCGGTGAAGGCCGGCGCCCGCTTCTCGACGAAGTGGGCCACGCCTTCCTTGAAGTCCGCCGAGGCGAAGCTCTCGGTCATGTCGCCGTTGGCTGTCTCGATCGCATCACCCAGGCTCTGGAACTGCGCCGCCCAGATCTCCTGCTTCATCACCCGCATCGAACGCGGCGAGACCTCGGTCGCCAGCATGCGGGCGTAGGACATCACCTCGTCCATGAAGCGGTCGGCCTCGATCACGCGATTGACCAGTCCGATCCGCTCCGCCTCCTGCGCCGTGACACGACGCGCCGAGAACAGCAGGTCGGCGGCATGGGCGAACCCGACCAGCCGCGGCAGCAGCCAGCTGACGCCGTGCTCGGCGATCAGGCCCCGGCGCGAGAAGGCGGTCGTGAAGACCGCCTTGTCCGACGCGAAACGGATGTCGGTATAGAGCGCCATGACCATGCCCAGCCCCGCGCAGGCGCCGTTGATGGCCCCGATGATCGGCTTGGGCACACTGGGAAAGTAGGAATAGGTCTTGCGGAAGTCCTCGGCCGCGTCCGGGTCGAAGTGACCGTCGACGACCGCCTCGCGCTCACCCGTCCCGATCTGCTGCAGGCCGTTCATGTCCGCGCCGGCGCAGAAGCCGCGCCCGGCGCCGGTCAGAACGATGACCTTGACCGCGGGATCGTCGGTCGCAAGCCGCATGGCCGCCTTGACCTCGGTATGCATCTGGCCCGTCCAGGCGTTGAGCCGGTCAGGCCGGTTCAGAGTCACGACGGCGACACCGTCCTCGACCTGATAGAGAATGTCCTGATAGCTCATGGCGGCCTCCCGGTTTTCTTGTTGCCGGGAGCCTACCGCAGGCGAGACGGGAGTCGAGGCGATGACGGCCAGTGCGTTCGGAGAATCCGCGTTCGGGACCCTGATCTGCGACCGTCCGGCGCCCGGCGTCGCGCGGATCATCCTCAATCGGCCGCAGGCGATGAACGCCTACAGCTTCGGCATGACCCAGGAGTTGCAGACCGCGATCGCCGCCTTCCGCGATGACGATGCGCTGAGGGCGCTGATCCTGACCGGCTCGGGCGACCGGGCCTTCTGCACCGGCGGCGACATCTCGGGCAGCGAACCGGCCCATTCCGCCGCCGTGGCCGCCGCGCCGATGGGCCATGGCCGTGAGATGCGCGAGGGCATGCAGGCGGTGGTGCTGGCCCTGCGCGTTCTGGACAAGCCGTCGATCGCCATGATCCGAGGCTACGCGGTCGCCGGCGGACTGGCCCTGGCCTGCGCCTGCGACTTCCGGCTGGCGGCGGCGAGCGCGAAGCTGGGCGACACCAGCAACAAGGTCGGTCTGCTGCCCGACGAGGGCGGCGCCTGGCTGTTCCCGCGCCTCATGGGTCTCGATCGCGCGCTGAAGATGACCCTGCTGAGCGAAGTCTATGACGCGGCGACGGCGGCCGGACTGGGGCTGGTGACCGAGGTCGTGGCGGACGAGGCGCTGGAAACCCGGACCCTCGATTTCGCCGAGGCCCTCGCGACCCGCGCGCCCCTGGCTGTCCGGCTCAGCAAGACCATGATGGTCCGGGCCGGCCAGATCAGCCTCGAGGACTCGCTGATCGACGCCCAGCACGCGGTGATGATCGCCAACCCGAGCGCCGACGTGCGCGAAGGCATCGCGGCGTTCCGCGAGAAGCGGTCGCCAAGATTTGAAGGGCGTTGATCAACCGCCCGCCTTCGCCGGAGTTTCGGCGTGGCATCTTGCACTGAATGGGGAGGTTCCGGCTTGCCACCCGAAGCCCGCAGGGCGAAGGGTGGTGGACACGACTGGGATTGAACCAGTGACCCCCTCGATGTCAACGAGGTGCTCTCCCGCTGAGCTACGCGTCCTTACCGGGGAGGCCGGCGGTATAGCGATGCTTTGAGCGCCGCGCAACCGGTCAGAGCGGCTTCAGGCCGCCATCATCCGTTCGACCTCGGTGACGATGTCGCGCAGGTGGACGGGCTTGCTGAGCACCTTGGCGCCGGCCGGGGCGCGCTCGCCGGCGGTCAGGGCCACGGCGGCGAAACCGGTGATGAACATGATGCGCAGGCCGGGGTGCCGGGCGGCGGCGTGGCGGGCCACCTCGATGCCGTCCATGCCGGGCATGACGATGTCGGTCAGCAGCAGGTCCCAGTCCTGGTCAAGGACGGCGGCGGCTTCTTCGCCATCGGCGCAGGCGGTGACTTCATAACCGGCGCGTTCCAGCGCCCGCGCCAGGAAGTTGCGCAGCGAATCGTCGTCTTCGGCCAGGAGAATGCGTGGCATGGTCTGAAAACGGGCCCCCGGGAAACTTGCGACAGAAACGCATGCTAACCTGTCAGGCGTAAAGGCGCGATGAAGCTCGCGCGCGAGGTGAGTGGCGAAAGGCTTTGACCCGGCCCCGTCCGGCGCCGATCATTCACCGTGATGGACATGCGGCGCGAGATTTCCGGACGGGACGGGTTGGAGGCGGATGACGCGGCCTTCACCCTGGTGGCCGCCGATCCGCCGCTGACGCCGCTGGTGTTCGCCTCGCCCCACTCCGGCCGGTACTACCCCCGGGAGATGCTCGAGGCGGCGGCGGTCGGCGCGGAGGCCCTGCGCCGGTCGGAGGACGCGTTCGTTGATGCGATGATCGCGCCGTCCAGCGATGTCGGGGCGGCCGTCATAACGGCCCGCTACGGCCGCGCCTGGATGGATCTCAACCGCGCGCCCTGGGAGCTGGACGCGGCGATGTTCAGCGACGACCTGCCCGAGTACGCCCGGGGGCGGTCGGCGCGTGTCGCGGCGGGTCTGGGGGCGATCGCCCGGCTGGCCGCGGAAGGCCGCGAGATCTATGCCCGCAAGCTGACCTTCGCCGAGGCCCGGGCCCGGGTCGAAGGGACCCACAGGCCCTACCACGACGCGCTGGACCGCCTGCTGGCCAGAGCCCGGTCCGCGCACGGCATGGCCGTGCTGATCGACTGGCACTCGATGCCGGAGGCCGCCGCGCGCACGGCCGTCACCGCCCGGCACGGCAAGGGCTGCGACATTGTCCTCGGCGACCGCTTCGGCGCGTCCTGCACCCGCAAGCTGACGGATCTGGTCGAGCGGGAACTGGAAGGGATGGGCTACCACGTGGCGCGCAACGCCCCCTACGCGGGCGGCTACACCACCGAGCACTACGGCCGCCCGGCCAGCCGAACCCACGCCCTGCAGATCGAGATCAGCCGGGCGCTCTATCTGGATGAAAAGACGCTGGAGCCGACCGCGGGGCTCGCGACGCTGACGGCCGACATCGGCAAACTGGCCGCCGTGCTGGCGCAATCCTGGCCGACCTTGCGATCCGCCTGAGCGGCCCGGACCGCAGGCCAAAAAAAAGCGGCGACCGAAGTCGCCGCAGTTCATTAGGGAGGAAACGCCCAGGAAGGGCAGAGGGGCAAAGCCGCCTCACACCTCCAAGTTAGTGTGCGGCGCACAAAAGACAAGAACAAAACATGCGTCGGACCCGAGAAATTCTGTGGCCGACATTCGGAAAACCCTATGCCGTTGGGGCATTCTTGCCAAACCAGTGTCATTGTGCGATGCACAATGCCCAGGCAGTCGCCGCCTGAATTCACGCTTTGACGAATAAAAACAGCCGTTTGACGGCGCCCCGATCCGCGTCATCCCCCCGGGGTGGCTAAACCCGGCCGGCTCGCGTACAAGCGCGCGCCTCCCGCTCCCGCCCGTCCGTTTCCGAAAAAGTCGTCTCATGTCCCTGCGAAATATCGCCATCATCGCCCACGTCGACCATGGCAAGACCACCCTGGTTGACCAACTGCTGGCCCAGTCCGGCGTTTTCCGCGCCAACGAGGCGCAGACCGAACGCGCCATGGACTCCAACGACCAGGAGCGCGAGCGCGGGATCACCATTCTGGCCAAGTGCACCTCGGTGCTGTGGCACGGCGAGGCGGGCGACACCCGCATCAACATCATCGACACCCCCGGCCACGCCGACTTCGGCGGTGAGGTCGAGCGCATCCTGGGCATGGTGGACGGCTGCGTGCTGCTCGTCGACGCCGAGGAAGGCGTCATGCCGCAGACCAAGTTCGTGCTCGGCAAGGCGCTGAAGATGGGCCTGAAGCCCATCGTCTGCCTCAACAAGGTCGACCGGCCGCACGCCGATCCCGACCGGATCCTCAACGACGCCTTCGACCTGTTCGCCATCATGGGCGCCACGGACGAGCAGCTCGACTTCCCGCACATCTACGCCAGCGGCAAGCAGGGCTGGGCGACGATGGACATGAACAAGCCCAACGACAACCTGGGCCCGCTGTTCGACCTGATCGTCAAGCACGTGCCGAGCCCCAAGGCCGAGGCCCGCAAGGACGAGCCGTTCCAGATGCTCTCGGTGCTGATCGAAAGCGATCCGTTCCTCGGCCGCCTGCTGACCGGCCGCATCGAATCCGGCAAGGCCGTCCCCGGCATGGCCATCAAGGCCCTGTCGCGCGACGGCAAGGAAATCGAGCGCGGCCGCATCACCAAGGTGCTGGCCTTCCGCGGCCTGAAGCGCCAGCCGGTCGAAGAGGCCACCGAGGCGGGCGACATCATCGCCATCGCCGGCCTCAGCAAGGCGACCGTGGCCGACACCCTGTGCGCCATGGACGTCACCGAGGCCCTGCCGGCCCAGCCGATCGATCCGCCGACCATCTCCATGACCGTCTCGGTCAACGACAGCCCCCTCGCCGGCCGTGAAGGCGACAAGGTGCAGAGCCGCGTGATCCGCGACCGCCTGCTGAAGGAAGCCGAGAGCAACGTCGCCATCAAGGTCAGCGAGACCGCCGAACGCGACGCCTATGAAGTCGCCGGTCGCGGCGAACTGCAGCTGGGCGTGCTGATCGAAAGCATGCGCCGCGAAGGCTTCGAGGTCTCCATCAGCCGTCCGCGCGTGGTGTTCCAGACCGACCCGGAAACCGGCGCCCGCCTCGAGCCGATGGAAGACATCCAGATCGACGTCGATGACGAGTTCAGCGGCATCGTCATCGAGAAGCTCAGCGCCCGGAAGGCCGAGCTGAAGGACATGGGCCCCTCGGGCGGCGGCAAGACCCGCATCCAGCTGCTGGCCCCCTCGCGCTCGCTGATCGGCTACCAGGGCGAGTTCCTCACCGACACCCGCGGCTCGGGCGTGCTGAACCGCGTGTTCAGCCACTACGAGGCCTACAAGGGTCCCATCGACCAGCAGCGCAAGGGCGTGCTGATCTCCAACTCCGACGGCGAAACGGCGGCCTACGCCCTGTGGAACCTCGAGGATCGCGGCACGATGTTCGTCGGCGGCGGCGAGAAGACCTATGAAGGCATGATCATCGGCGAGAACGCCCGCACGGACGATCTCGACGTCAACCCGATGAAGGCCAAGCAGCTGACCAACGTCCGCGCCAGCGGCAAGGACGAAGCCATCCGCCTGACCCCGCCGCGCCGCCCGACCCTGGAACAGGCCATCGCCTACATCCAGGAAGACGAACTGGTCGAGGTGACCCCCAAGAACATCCGCCTGCGGAAGAAGGTCCTGAACCCGAGCTTCCGGAAGCGGCGCGTCAAGGACGAGTAGCGCTCAGCGGGACAGACACCTGCGGTGTCTGTCCCTTATGATGCAGCGGCCGAGAGGCCGGCGATTGAAGGCGGGACGCTGAAGGGCGGCCCGCCTTTTGCGTTTGGGGGCGGGGACAATGGATCGCTGAATCGGCCAAGTTAGAGTGGGGCGTGTCTCCCTTTTCACAAGCGCCCCTTTTCAGCCGCCGCTGTCCCCGTGATAACCGACGACATGATTGACAAGCCACTCGACCAGATCAGCGTCGCCGACCTCGAAGCCCTGGTGAACTATGGCCGGTCTGAAGGCCGCAGCTTGGACTTTAAACTGACCTTTCCGGGTACCGGCGAAAGGGCCGTTAAGGACTTCCTCGCTGACGTGACCGCATTCGCCAACACCGATGGCGGGGATATTGTCATCGGGGTGCGGGAGGACGGCAACGGTATTGCCGCCGAGATCGTCGGCATATCTGCCGCAGCCTTGGACAGCGATCTGCTGCGGATCGAGGATCAGCTACGAAACTGTGTCGATCCGCGCATTCCCCAGTTCTGGGTGCGGACGATCACACTAGCGAGCGGAAATGTGGTCCTCGTGATGCGCGTGGGCAGTAGCGCTGTCGCTCCCCATCGCGTCACATACAACAAGAGTAGCCGCTTCTTTGGCCGGAACAGTCGGGGAAACTACGAATTGAGCACCGGCGAGCTGCGGCAGGCGTTTGCGGCTTCGGATGAAATGCCGCGCAAGATTCGGGATCTTCATTGTCGGGCCGTCGAGGCGACAATCGGGAAGGACATGCCTTGCCGCTTGGACGAAGCGCCGGCCGCGGTTCTAACCGTCGCTCCCCTGTCGGTTCTGCGTGAGGCGCGCGATATCCGCGTGACGCGCGAGACGGCGGTTCTGCCACCGCGTGTCAGTGGCGGGATACACATGGTGATCGGCCTGGACGGCCTAGTCGTCCACTCGCCGATCGACCCAGACAGCAAGGCGGTGCGCACATGGTCGGTCAATCACCGGCGTGGCTATGTGGATTTCGCCTGGGCGATCGGGCGAACGCAGGACGGGCAAAAGATCATCTGGCGCAAGTATTTTGACGAACAGGTAATCGGAGCGGCGCGCAGTGCGGTAGCGCGCCTGAGAAGTTTAGGCATTGAGGGGCCGTGGGTCGCGATGGTGACGTTGACCGGCATACGCGAATACCGCGTCGTCATAGACGCCAGTTACTACACGGATGCAGCGTGGCAAGACCCGGCCTACCTAGGCGAGGTCGTCGATGACGCGCTCGGGCCGGAGAGCTTGCAGCCGCTCATCGATGGCTTCTGGCGTTTGTTTGGAGTCGATCAGGCTCCTCGGGACTTCTGATCCGAGCGTAGGCACCAAAAACGGCGAATACCGAAGACGGGGCACACCCGCTCATTTCGCGGATATCGGTCCCAATGGGGCAGGGGTCACTATGCCCCAGACATCATCGCCCTCATTACCTCCACCTCCTCCGGAATGCCGATTGAGCACCCCGATCAGTCCCACCGCCGCGTCGCTCGGGGCCATGATCCCGCTCTCGCACTCCTGGAACACGCGGCGTCCGCTATCGACCGTCGCTTGCCCGCTTCTTGCACTCCATCCTGAAGCCCGCAATCCGATCTAGCTGGCGAGCGCAATCGGGTGTTCATATATTGTTCGCAAGCGAGTTGCTTCGAGATAAGGCAATGACGGACGGCCCCTCTAAAACAAGAGGACAGCACTACGTGCCCTGCATGTTGCAGAGCGCGTTTGCCACGGCTGGTCGGGGAAAATTCGACCAAGTCTATGTCTTCGACAAACAAGAAGATCGAACCTTCCGGACCGCACCAGAAAACGTCCTCCATGAGCGCGACTTCAACCGTTACGAGGACGGCAGATACATCGTCTGCATGGAAGAAGGCCTCGGGAAGATCGAGGACCAGGCAGCCCCCGTCTTCAAACGGATTAGGGAGAGCCGGTCGTTGGCGTGGCTAACGCTGGAAGATCGCGTCAAGGTCATGGCTTTTGTCGCGCTCCAGCAGGTGCGTGGGCCGAGCACGCGGTACAATATGATCGACATTGGGGAGAAGATGCGTGAGCGCGTCCGCTCGATGGGTCACGATCCCGAGGATATCCCCCAGCTGCGAGGTGGTGATGATCCGGGAATGATCAAACTGACGGCCATGAAGCTAGTTCAGGAGAACCTTCCTAGTTTCACAGAGAGCTTCGCAGACAAAGTAATGCTGTTGGTCGGAGCAGCACCCGGAACCACATTCCTGCTTGGCGACAGCCCAGTTGTTAAATCCAACCAGAACGAGATGGGGATCAGAGGAAATCTCGGCCTCAAATCAGCAGGCATTGAAATCTACTTGCCCCTCGCCCCACACCTCGCTGTGGCATTCTGGTGCCCGACGCTGCTGACGTTTCTGGAACACGGGCTGAAGCAGTCGGAAGAGAGCTACCGCAAAACTGCCCCAGTCGCGCTGCTAGGAGTGGGACAGGAGGCCGACAAGATTCGAGAGATGCATGCTGACCTAAGGGTGCGGCTCGAACGGCTGCGAGCGGACATCGAGGCAATCCGGGACCAACGCCCCCTGATGAGCAGTCCCGAGAATATGGACTACTACAATTCGCTTCAGGTGATTCACGCCGAGCGCAGGGTGATCTCCGCGACAGGTGACTTTTCTTTGGTGCGCAACATGATCGCGGGCGACGAAAGTCTACGGACCGGACCGAGAATGCAGCTGGCCTAGCTTCCTGGAGGAGACCCAAATAAGCCTCAACCCCCACCACCCCCTTCATCTCTTGCCGAGACGATCGCCGGACGAGCCGGGTTGCTCAAGGGTGGCCCTGCGGGCCATCGCCTCCGGCGACGCGAAGCGCCCTTGACCAACCCGGCTCGTCCGGCAGGCTGGCCTGCATGAGATCGAAGGGGATCCCTCTCCACCGCCCGCGGGGAGGGGGCCGCACAGGCGACTCACGTCGCATCGCTTGAAGCGCCCGATCCTGCCAAGCCGGCGCCGCCCCCTCCGGCCTGCTCCGCAGGCCACCTCCCCCTCGCTGCGCTCCGGGGAGGATCGCCGTAGATCGCCGCCGGGGTGGCTTTTCCACAGGTTTCGCTGTATGAGCCCGCCTTCACCTACTCCGAAACGCTGAACCAGCCCCTCGCAGGCGCGAGACATGGGCGTCCGACGCGTTTTCGCACCGTCAGGACGACCGATGACCTTTCCTTCCGTGAACCCCGCGATTGATCGCGCGCTTGTCGATCAGGGCTATCTCGAGCCCACCCCCGTGCAGCTGGCCGTGCTGGAGGCCGACGCCGAGGGGCGCGACCTGCTGGTGTCGGCCCAGACCGGCTCGGGCAAGACCGTCGCCTTCGGCATGGCCATGGCGCCGACGCTGCTGGGCGAGGAAGAGCGCTTCGGCCAGTACGGCGCGCCGCTGGCCCTGATCATCGCCCCGACCCGCGAACTGGCCCTGCAGGTCAGCCGCGAGCTGACCTGGCTCTATGCGAAGACCGGCGCGATCGTCGTCTCCTGCGTCGGCGGCATGGACGCCCGCAGCGAGCAGCGCACGCTGAACCGCGGCTGCCACATCGTCGTCGGCACGCCCGGCCGCCTGCGCGATCACCTCGAGCGCGGCCACCTCGACCTGGCGTCGCTGAAGGTCGCCGTGCTCGACGAAGCCGACGAGATGCTCGACCTGGGCTTCCGCGAGGACCTGGAGTTCATCCTCGAGGCGACGCCGGCCGAGCGCCGGACGCTGCTGTTCTCGGCGACCATCGCCAAGGACATCGCCACCCTGGCGAAGACCTTCCAGCGCGACGCGGTGCGCATCGACACGACGACGCGCAATGCCCCGCACGGCGACATCGAGTATCGCGCCATCCGCATCGCGCCGAACGAGATCGAGCATGCGGTGGTCAATGTGCTGCGCCACTTCGACGCCGGCGGCGCCCTGGTGTTCTGCGCCACCCGTGACGCCGTGCGCCACCTGCACTCCAGCCTGCGCGAGCGCGGCTTCGAGGTCGTCGGCCTGTCGGGCGAGATGGGCCAGCGGGAGCGCAACGACGCCCTGCAGTCCCTGCGCGACCGCCGCGCCCGGGTCTGCGTCGCCACCGACGTGGCCGCGCGGGGCCTCGACCTGCCGGACCTCGGCCTGGTGATCCACGCCGACCTGCCGGTCAACAAGGCCGCCCTGCTGCACCGCTCGGGCCGCACCGGCCGGGCCGGCAAGAAGGGCGTGTCGGTCCTGCTGGTGCCCTACACCCGCCGCCGCAAGGCCGAGATGCTGATCGGCAACGCCGGGGTCGAGGCCGTCTGGAGCGGTCCACCCAGCGCCGAGGAGATCCGCGCCGGCGACACCGTCCGTATGCTGAACGACCCGACCCTGACCGAGGCGCCGTCGGAGGAGGACCTGACCCTCGCCCGCACCCTGATGGAGGGCAAGACGGCCGAGGAGATCGCCACGGCGCTGGTGCGCATGTACCGCGCCCGCCTGCCGGAACCGGAAGACCTGTATGACGGCGGCGACCGCGGCGCCGGCCGCCCCGAGCGCGCGCCGCGCGAGTTCGACGACGGCGGCGAGCGCGGGGCCCGCGACCACGGCGAGTTCGCCGATGCGTCGTGGTTCCGACTGTCGATCGGCCGCAGCAAGAACGCCGATCCCAAGTGGATCCTGCCGCTGATCTGCCGTCTGGGTCACGTGACCAAGAAGGACATCGGCCAGATCCGCATCTTCGACAACGAGACCAAGTTCCAGATCTCCGGGGAGATGAGCCCGCGCTTCGCCGAGGCGATCAAGGCGACGGCGGCCGAGGACATCAAGGTCACGCCCTCGACCATGCCGACGTCGAAGGACTTCGGCCCCAAGAAGCGCGACTTCGCCCCGCGCGGCGATCGTCCAGAGCGGACGGAACGTCCTGAGCGCAGCGAGCGCCCGGTTCGCGCCGAGCGTCCGGCGCCGTCCGGTGACCGTCCCGAGCGCACCGAGCGTCCCGCCTGGAAAGATCGCGCCCCGCGCGTCGACGCCGCGCCCGCGGCTGAGCGTCCCGAGTGGAAGCCGCGCCCGCCGCGTGAGGATCGTCCTGCTCCCGCCGGCGACCGTCCCGAATGGAAGGCCCGCCCGCCCCGTGAGGAGCGGGCCGCGCCCGCGGCCACCGTCAAGCCGCGCCGCGAATACGACCGTCCGCGCGACGCCGCGCCCGCGCCCAAGCCCTACCGTCCTGAAGCGACCTCCGACCGTCCCGCCTTCAAGAAACCCCGCGCCAGCGACAGCCGCGGCCCGCGCGAGTCGGCCCCCTACCAGCCCGAGGGCGCCGCGCCCGAGCGGGCGCCGTTCAAGAAGCCGCGCGACTTCAAGGGCGGCCCGCGCAATGACACCGGCTTCAAGAAACCCGACGGGGCGCCCGCGAGCCGCGGCGCCTTCAAGACCGGCGGCGACTACAAGGGCCCGAAGGCCGGCGGCAAGCCCAAGCCGTTCAAGGCCGGCGTTGAGTCCTCGTTCAAGGGCCCCAAGAAGACCTTCAAGCCCAAGAACAAGGGCAACGACTGGAAGCCGTAGCTCCCGTCAGTCGCCGGACAGCGTCACGAACAGCTCTGACTCGATGACCCACTGGCCGGTGACCTTGCGCCAGGCGGCGAGATAGGTCCCGGTCAGGACCGTCTCGCCGTCCGGGCCGCGCCAGAGCGCCGTCCAGCGCCCGGACTCGGCGGCCCGCGCCCCGGCGGCGTCGAGCTCGACCGTATCGGTCGTCCGCTCATAGGTGACGAAGGCCGGGTCGATGAACTGGGCGGCGAAGGCCTCAAGCACCATGGCCGCGCCCGTCAGGCGGCTGCCGTCGCCGGCGATGACCGTCATCTCCGGATGGAAGAACGGCTTCAGCCGCGCCGCGTCATGTGCGGCGATCAGCCGGTTGGTCAGCTTGCGGCGCGCCCGGATCGCATCGGCGGGAGAGGTCATGATCTCCCCCTAGCCTCCCGTCGGCGCGGCGTCGATCCTGGGTCCGCCGTCAGGCGGTCAGCGGCCCATGCGCTTGGCTTCGCGCTTGGCGCGGGCCTCGGCCTTGGCTTCGGCCTTGCGCGCCTTGCGCTCGTCGCGCTTCAGGGCGAGCTGGGCGTCGGCGTCGTTCAACAGGGCGAGACGGCGCTCTTCGGCGGCGGCGGCTTCGGCCTGACGCTGAAGTTCGGCCTTGGCTTCGGCCGCCTTGCGGGCCTCTTCCTTGGCCAGTTCACGGGCGGCGCGGGCCGCCTCGCGCTCAGCGGCCAGACGCTCTTCGCGGTGGACAAAGTTGGGATCGGCGACGGCGGGCTTGGGCTTGAACTTGGCCAGCATGGCCTTCTTGGCGTCCGCCGCGGCCTGTTGGCGCTCGGCGAAGGTCGGTTGCTTCAGCAGACTCATAGGATCTTTCAGCGATTTTTCACGGGGGCTTAAAAGCGAAAAATCCGGGGCGAGGCAAGCCCGGTTTCGCCGGATCGACCACCTCTGTGGTAGAAGCATCGCACCCAGACCGGAGGTTCCAGATGACGCCCGCCCCGATCCAGCAATGGCATGCCTACATGGAGACGCTCGATGCGGCGACGCTCAAGGACCTGCTGGCCGAGGACGTCGTGTTCGAATCGCCGGTCGTCCACACGCCGCAGGCCGGGCGGCCAATCACGATGAAGTACCTGCTCGGCGCGGCGGCCGTGCTCAATAACGACAGCTTCCACTATGAACACGAGTGGTTCTCGCCGACCGGCGCGGTGCTCGAGTTCGTCACCGAGATCGACGGCATCAGGATCAACGGCGTCGACATCATCCACTGGAACGACGCCGGCAAGATCACCCGGTTCAAGGTGATGGTGCGGCCGCTGAAGGCCATCAACCTGCTGCACCAGAAGATGGGCGCCATGCTGCAGAGCATGGCGGGCTAGAGCGTCAGGGCCATCCAGACGTCGCACCGCGAATAGGGTGTGTCCTGCGCCTGCAGGTCGGTGAAGCCCATGGCGCGATAGAGACCGAGGGCCGGCCCCAGCGCGCTGTTCGTTTCAAGGTACAGACGGGGCGCGCCGAGCGCCCGGGCCCGTTCGATACAGGCCTGCATAAGATCGCGGCCGAGGCCTGTCCCGCGCGCTACCTCGCTGACCGTCATCTTGATCACCTCGAAGCCGCCGTCAGGCATGGCTTTGAGGCCTACGCAGCCGATCGCGTCGCCTACCGTGTCTTCGGCCATGAAGATATGGCCTCCCGGGGCGATCACCTTGCCGACCGGATCGGCCAGCACCTCGGCGTCGGCGGGCTCGATGGCGAAGTGCCGGGTGATCCAGGCTTCGTTCAGCGTTCGCCACGCCTCGGCGTGACGGGGTTCGAAATCGACGATGGGCATGGCATGAGTTTGGGCAAGGCCGGTTCCGCCCGCAAGGAGGCTCTCGTGATCCACCCCGTCTACGCCGACCTGCCGACGACCATCTTCGAGGTGATGAGCGGCCTCGCCCGCGAGTCCGGCGCGATCAACCTGGGCCAGGGATTTCCTGACGAGCCGGGGCCGGAAGCGGTGCGTCGTCGCGCGGCGGAGGAAGCGCTGAACGGCTACAACCAGTATCCGCCGATGCGCGGTCTGCCTGAGTTGCGCAGGGCGGCGGCCGATCACTATGCCCGCTTTCAGGGTCTGGACCTCGACTGGCAGACCGAGGTGACGGTCACCTCCGGGGCCACCGAGGCGCTGGCCGCCGCCTTCCTCAGCCTGATCTCGCCCGGCGACGAGGTCGTGCTGTTCCAGCCGCTGTACGACGCCTACACCCCGATGGTTCGTCGCGCGGGCGGCGTTCCCCGCCTCGCCCGGCTTGAACCGCCGCACTGGCGCATCACCCGCGAGATGCTGGACAGCGTCTTCACGCCGAACACGCGGATGGTGGTGCTGAACAACCCGGTGAACCCGGCGGCCGTGATCTTCTCCGACGCCGAGTTGACCCTGCTGGCGGAATACTGTGTGGCGCACGACGCGATCGCCGTCTGCGACGAGGTGTGGGAGCAGATCGTCTTCGACGGCCGTGTCTTCCGCTCGATGATGTGCTTCCCCGGCATGCGCGAGCGGACGGTGAAGATCGGCTCGGCGGGCAAGATGTTCGCCCTGACCGGCTGGAAGGTCGGATTCCTCTGCGCCGCTCCGGCGCTGACCAGGGCCCTGGTCAGCGCGCACCAGTTCCTGACCTTCACCACCCCGCCGCCGTTGCAGGCGGCCGTGGCCTGGGGCCTCGACAACTGCGCCGACTGGTTCGCGACCATGCCTGGCGCGCTGCAGGCATCACGGGACAGGCTGTCGGCCGGCCTGACCCGCGAGGGCTTCAGCGTCCTGCCTGCGGCCGCGACCTATTTCCTCAATGTCGATCTCGCGGCATCCGGCGTGACCGAGAGGGACCGGGACTTCTGCCTGCGCGCCGTCAGGGAGCACGGCGTGGCGGCGATCCCGGTCTCGGCCTTCTATGAACAGGACGCCCCAACCCACATCATCCGCCTCTGCTTCGCAAAGCGCGACGAGACGCTGGACGCGGGGATAGAACGGCTGGCGGCGGCGCGGATTGCGTCTATGGCGTGAATTTGCTATCATTATCGCAACCTTCAAGAAGTGCGCGTCATGGCCAACCTGCACGTCCGAAACCTCGACGATGAGCTCGTCGAACGCCTGAAGGTCCGCGCCGCCGAGAACGGCCGATCCGTGGAAGCCGAGCATCGGGACATCCTGAGGCGTGCGCTGGACGACGCCCGAGGACTAAGCTTCGAGGAGATCTCCGCCAGGCTTCGGACTGCGACGGCGGGTCGCAACCATACGCCGTCCGAAGTGCTCATCCGTGAGGGCCGCGAGGATCGATGAGCCGTCTGGTCGTCGACTCCAGTGTCGCGATCAAATGGTTCGTCAGCGAGGACGATTCCGACGCCGCCCTCGATCTGCGCGATCGACACCAACTCGTGGCGCCGCATCTGTTGATCGCCGAATGCGTCAACGCCTTCTGGAAATTGGCGCGACGTGGCCAATTGAGCGCCGACGAGGCGGTTCTGGCCTGTCAGGGTCTGGCCCTGAGCGAGGTCGCCCTGAAGGACATGATGGGCCTGTCGGTCCAGGCCGGAGCGATGGCTATCGCGTTCGACCACCCGGCGTACGACTGCTTCTTCCTGGCGCTCAGCGCCGCGGAAGGCCTGCCGTATGTCACGTCGGATCTCAGCTTTGTCCGCAAGCTGCGGGCGGCGAAGTTCGACGAGGCCGAGGTGCTGACCCTCGCCGAAGCCGCCGCCCTGACCGCCTAGATCGTCGCGCCGCCGTCGACCACCACGGCCTGGCCGGTCATGAAGGTGCCGGCCGCCGAAGCCAGGAACACCGCCGCGCCGGCGATCTCGTCCGGCTCGCCGATGCGGCGCAGCGGCACGGTTTCGGTCGAGCGCTTGAGGGTCTCGGGATTGTCCCACAGGGCCTTGGCGAAGTCGGTCTTGATCAGGCCCGGCGCGATGCAGTTCACCCGGATGCCGTGCTTGCCGTACTCGTGGGCCAGGTTGCGGGCCAGCTGGAAGTCGGCCGCCTTCGAGATGTTGTAGGCGCCGATCACTGGGCTGCCGCGCAGGCCGCCGATCGAGGAGACGATGATCACCGCCCCGTCCTTCCGCTCGATCATCTCCGGGATGACCATGCTGATCAGCCAGTGGTTGGAGACGATGTTGTTGTCGAGAATCTTGCGGAACTGGTCGTCGGCGATACCGGCGAGCGGGCCGTAGTAGGGGTTGGACGCGGCGTTGCAGACGACGATGTCGACCTTGCCGAACGCCGTGCGCGTCTCGTCGACCAGCCGCTGCAGGTCTTCCTTCGAGGAGATGTTGGCCGGAACCGCGATGGCCGTGCCCGCGCCGTAGGTCGCGTTGATCTCGGCGGCGACCTCGTCACAGGGGCCGGCCTTGCGCGAGGAGATGGTCACCTTGGCGCCGTGCTGGGCCATGCGCTCGGCGATGGCCTTGCCGATGCCGCGCGAACTGCCGGTGATGATCGCGACCTTGCCGGTCAGGTCGAAAAGGGTGCCTTCGGCAGCCATGACGTCTCTCCCCTAAACGCTTGTTTGAAGTTGCCGGGCAACCTGAGGCGAAGGGGTCGTGGCGTCAAGCGACTGCCTGAACAAGCCAATATCCCGATTGCCTCAATTCCCCCTCCGATTGCATTTGACTCCAACGATCCCCCATGACGAGATGACTACCTTGGGTTGCTCTTGGGGGCTTGGTGACTCGACGGCGTTCACAATTCTGCCTGCTCGTCGCAACCTGCGCGCTCGCGACCGGCTGCACGACGATCAGGATCGAAGGCCCCGAACCCAGGGTCGAGCGCCACCTTGGTGTCGTCAGGATCAGCCCCGGCAAGGGCGCCGGCGTCCTGGTTTACCAGGTGCGCGGCGCCGGTCTGGTGCCGGGCGCCACCGGCGTGACCATCGGCTACGCCCGGGAAACCGCCGCCTACTTCTATGACCCCGAGCAGTGCCGCGTGGTCCTGTTCGCCGAGACCTCGGCCGGAATCGACGCCTTCTTCGCCGCCCTGAAAGCCCAGGGCGTCACGACCACCAACATTTGCGACATCAGCCCGAAGGAAAAGCCATGACCAGAATGGTCCTCAGCATCTGTTCCGCCGCGTTTCTCGCCAGCGCCTGTGCGCCGCTTGCGCAGGCGCCGCTCGTGTACAGCTCGAAGGTATCGGGCGGCCTCTCGATTGTTACGACGGTCGCGGACTCGCCAGGCGTGGACGTCAACATCGGGTACAAGGCCGCTGATACGGCTTATGTGCCCGTGGCAGTCTCGCAGCCCTGTACAAAGGCTGCAGGATCGACCGGCTGCAACGGCTTGAATCCGATTACGGTCATATCTGCAGGCGACAACAATTCCTCAGACGGCGACATTCGAGAAGAGCGCCTGGAAGCCGCCCGTAAGGCCGCCTCGGAGGCTTTGAAGCCGGAGGCCAGGGCGCAGTCGGAGGTCGACAAGGCCAGGATCGCTCTGGACAGCGACCCTGCAAATCAACAAGTCCTCGCGCTCCAGGCCAGGCTGGATGTGGTTCGCACCTTGCCGGCGAATCCTGATGGCTCGCCAGCTTCGATTCAGGGTGAGACGGAAGCGTCGTTGACAGCAAAACGGGATGCCGCACAGGCTGCTATTGCCAACCTGCGCTCGACGCTCGCGGCCCGACAGCAGGAGCTGACCGCAGCCAGCGACGCGCGAAAGAACGCCGACACCCTGGTGGCCGCGCTGGAAGAGTCCCTTCGTCGTCAGGGATCCAGCGTTCGTCAGGACGCCTACTCCGTGTTCGGCAGCTTCAACAACACCACAAGCGGTAACGGGAGCACATCGTCCAAACCCGGTGAAGGCTCGTCCTCACCCTCCGTTACGGCGAGCATGACTCTCGGAAAAGTCTTCTCTACGGGCATGGCATCCCAGAATGTGACGGACGGGTTGAGGCGGAGCGCCACGATTACCGCCACCGCACAGTGCTTGCAGGCAGCCCAGGTCCTCATTCAGGGATCCGGGGTTACCGATTCCGCCAAGGTGACGATGACCCAGCAGGCGTTCGCCGCCTGTAGCGCGGGGCGGTCAGCCGACGCCGACCACTAGTTCAACCCAACGCCCGCCCCAGCGCCCGCAGCGTTTCCGACTGGATCTCCGGGATCGTCGCGTCTGCGCGTGGGCCGACGTTGATCAGCAGGTTGCCGCCGCCGGCCGTCACCTCCCGGTACAGGTCGAGCAGTTGCGGGCCGGTCATGTAGTCGTCGGTCGCCTCGGCCGCGTTGTAGCCGAAAGCCAGACCGAGCCCCCGGGTGGACTCCCACTTGCCCTTGCCGACCATGTGGTCGCCGGTGGTGTATTCGACCGTGCGGAAGTCGCAGTGCGGCGGCGTCGAGGTGCTGCCGCCATGCACCCCGACCTCGGCGATCCGCGCCTTCACCATGGCGTTGAACGCGGCGCAGTTGGCCGGATCCCGCAGGCTCTCGAACAGCGGCTTCGACGCCATCCAGCGATCGTTGATCACCCCGTCGGGCACGACGGCATAGTAGTGCTCGAACAGGCCGGGCAGGTCCTCGACGTTGGGCCAGGCGATGTCGTTCCACAGGACCGAGGGGCGGTAACGGTCGATCAGCTCCCGGGCCTGGGCCAGGGCGTAGGCGCTGTAGGCCTCGTCGGTGGGGACGCAGGCGAACATCTCGCCCATGTTGCGGATCAGGCTGGGCCGGAACGTCCAGTCCAGGCCGCCGGAGTAGTAGAGGCCGTAGCACATGCCCCGGGCCCGGACCGCCTCACCCAGTTCACCGACGAAATCACGCTTCGAATGCCAGCCGGGCCGGTTCGGGTTGTCGACCCCGGTCGGCCAGAGGCAGAAGCCGTCATGGTGCTTGGTGACGAACACCACGTACTTCGCGCCCGCGGCCTTGAACAGGTCCGCCCAGGCGTCGGCGTCGAAAGCGGCCGCGGCGGCCTCGAACGGCTCGCGGAAGTTGGCATAGGGCGCATCGCCCCAGCGTTCCTGGTGATAGGCGCGGGTCGGACTGTCGGGATCCCGCAGGGCGTTGTCGTACCACTCCGCGTAGGGTCCCAGCACGAAGGCCCGCTCGTAGTCGCTGACGAACAGATCGGTGATCGACCGCCCCGCCGGCGCGAAAGCGGGGATCGCGGCCATCCCCCAGTGAATGAAGATCCCCAGCTGAGGCTCGGCATACCAGTCAGGGACAGGCCGCCCCACGAAGCTGCTGAAGTCCGCCATGTCTGTCCCCGCGCCGTCTTGTCGTTCGACGAGGGTCTCCCGGCCTCCCCAAGGGAAGGCAACGGCTCAACCGCACTTCGGCCAGCCGCCCATGTCCAGATGGAAATGGTCGTGGTGCTCGACGTTGTAGTCGGGACTGAGCGTGGTCAGGAAAATCCGGCAGCCGCCGTCGCGAACCCGGTGCAGGAAGCGCCCTTTGGGTCCCGGATCGCCCCAGTCGCGGGCCACGGAAATTACCGTGCCGTCGGCCAGACGGAATGCGGCGACGTCGATGGCGTTGGCCGTTGCGTGCTCGCTGATCGGCCCTTCGGTGCGATTGTACTGATGGCGGCAGGCATAGCTGCCGTAGTGATCGATGCCGACCACCGCCTGGCCCAGCTCGTCGAAGGCCGCAGTCTGGACCACCTGACGCTCCCAGATGCTGAAGGCCAGCGCCTCCTTGCAGGTCAGCGGGGCGTCGGTCGGAGACAGCGGTGCGAGGCCGGAGGTCAACCGGACCGTATCGCTCAGTCCACACTGGCCGACGGTGGCGGGAACTTCGACATACTCGATGCCGCCCTGGGCGAGGATCGCGCGGCAGGCCGCCGGGTCGTCTCCCGCGCGGGCCGCCTTGATCCGGGTCGAGGCGCCGACCGGATCGATCACCTCGAGTGTCTTCCACGGCAGGTGCTCGCGGGGGATCGCCCGGTCCGCCACCAGCGTCATCAGCCCCACCAGTCCCCACAGCAGGACAAACCCGATCACCCGCGCCGCCAGCGTCTGGCGTCGGGCATGCCTCTCGATGTGAGGCTTGCGGGATTGCGGTGCGCGATAGGCGGCCATGGGGTTTCCGGCGCGAAGCTGATCCTTGCCTGCGTCAGGAAAATGACAGCCTCGCGGGCTGTCCTATAGGACCGCCGGCTCCTTTTGGGGAGTCCGGCGGGGGGCCTTACCGCCGCAGTGCGTCGACAACCACGCTGCCGGCGGGCGGGTCGATGTCGGTGCGGGTCGTCTCGGTCAGCCGGGCCATGGTCATGTAGAAGCCGCAGGTCAGGATGATCTCGACGATCTCCTTGGGGCTGAAGTGCTTCTGCGCCTCAGCCAGGGTCTCTTCGCTGGATTTGACCTTTTCGATCACCTCGGCGGCGAAGGCCAGCAGCGCCTTTTCCTTCGCGTTGAAGCTGGCGTCATCCAGGCGCCGGGCCGCCAGGGCGTCGATCTGCGGCCGGGTGCAGCCGCATCGCAGGCCGATCGGCACGTGCTGGTTCCACTCGTATTCGCCGCCTTCCAGCTCGGCGACCAGCAGGATGACCAGCTCGCGCAGGTCGGCGCCGAGGTCCTGCTTGCTGAGGATCGCCCCGCCGAAGCGCAGGGCCGGTTCCATCATCGTGTCGGCGTTGGCCAGCATGCGGAAGATGTTCAGCTTCGCCGCCAGCTTGTCCCAGTAGTCCTTCGCCTTGGGCGGAAGTTTGTCGATATCGGCGAAGGGGACGAGGGCCATGGCGCGTTTCCTTGTTCAGTCGTTTTGTCGTTTCGCCATTTTTGCGCGGCCTGAACGCGGACGCCAGCGCCCTTGGCGGGACCGCCGGATACGTCCATTTAAGCTCACTCATGGCGAACCCGATCGACAAGACCGACGGCGCGGGCTGGCGCGACCTGATGGCGCCCGGCCTTGCGGCGCGATTCGCGTTTCTTTGCCTCGGCATCTGGCTGAACGCGGCGGACGCGCTGGTGACGGTCACCCTGACGCCGACCATCGCGAAGGACATCGGCGGGTTTCAGTATTTCGGCTGGTCGGTGGCCGCCTTCCTGCTGGCCTCGATCGTCGCCGGCGCCGCGTCCGGGCGGGTCTCGCTGGCGTTGGGCCTTCGACCGGCGACGGCGCTGGCGGGGGCGGCCTATGCCGTCGGCTGCGCGATCAGCGCCCTGGCGCCGAGCTTCTTCATCTTCGTCGCGGGACGCCTGATCCAGGGGCTCGGCGCCGGGGCCGTCGTGGCCCTCTGCTATGTCGCCATCAACGCCCTCTTCCCTGAAAAGCTGTGGGTGAGGGTCTATGGAGCCATCGCCGGCGTCTGGGGGGTGGCGACCCTGTTCGGGCCGATGATCGGCGCGGTGTTCGCAGAAGGCGGGGTCTGGCGCGACGCGTTCTGGTTTTTCGGCGCCCAGGGCCTGATCTTCGTGGCCGCCACCTTCCTGTTGGTGAAGAAGTCCGTTCCTCCACCGGAGACGAAAACCAGGGTTCCCATGTCGCAGCTCGTCGTACTGACCGCGGGCGTGACGCTGATCGCCGCGGCAGGCGTTGTGGGCGCCGTCTGGATGGCCGTCGCCCTGGGGGTCGCCGGGCTCGCCAGCCTCGCGCTGCTGCTGCGGATCGACGCCAGGGCCGGCGGGGTGTTGCTGCCCCTGTCCGCCGGCGACCTGACCCGGACGGCGGGCGCCGGCTATCTGATGATCTTCGGGCTGGAGGCGGCGACCATCACCTTCACGGTCTATGGTCCGGCCTTCGTGCAGGTACTGCACGGGGCCACGCCGCTGGTTGCCGGCTATGTGATCACCGCCATTGCCGCCGGCTGGACCCTGGTCGCCATGCTCGTGGCGGGGGTGCAGAACCGTGACGGGCAGATGATCCGGCTGGGGGCGACGCTGGTCTTCCTCGGCACGGCCGGCGGCGCCTGGGCGGTACCGCACGGGTCGATCGCCTCGATCGTCGCGGCCATGATCGTCATGGGCGCCGGGTTCGGCATGTCCTGGGCCTTTGTCGCCAAGCGCATCGTCGCCAGCCTGCCGGACGCCGAACAGCCGCTGGGATCGTCAGCCGTCCCGACCGCCCAGCTGATCGGAGGCGCTTTCGGGGCCGCCGCCGCCAGCGCGGTCGCCGGCGCCCTGGGGTTCGCCGACGGCGTCGACCCCGGTCTGGCGCTGGCCAACGGCCCCTGGCTGTTCGCGGCCTTCCTGCCGGTGTCCTTCGCGGGCTGGCTGGCCGCCTGGCGGCTGGGCGGACTGACGCCGCCGCAGGACTGACCGCAGCGCGCCGCCGGTCACGCCGACCGCCAGCAGCATCCAGAGGCCGCCCGGCGTGCGCACGGCCCAGACGAGTCCTGCAACCGCCATGGCCAGACTTGAGGACAGCACGATCCAGCCGAGCGCCGTCAGCCTGTGGTTCGGCCGGCGCAGGCGATCAGGGAGGGGCATGGGATGAGGCTAACCCGGCCTCACGGGGAAGTCAGGCCGCCGCGGCGACCAGAACGACGATCATGCCGAACAGGAAGGACCCGAGGGCCACGGCGCCGGCCGCGCGGGCCAGGCCATCCACACCGGAGAACAGGGCGGCGAGGCCGATCGCGGGGGCGGCGTCGGCGGCGTCGATCCGGAAAGCACGGGTGTCGGACATGGTTAATTCCTTTCGGGGCGCTTGCCTAAAGCGCTCCGCCCGGAAAGGCCACCCCTGACGGGCCTGATTTGACGTTACAAATCGTTCAGGCCGGCGCCAGCGCCGCGTCCTCCACCACCTTGACCACGTCGGCCATGATCTGGGTGAGCTTGAAGTCCTTGGGCGTATAGACCCGGCGCACGCCCATCTGCTTCAGGATCAGGGCGTCGTCGGGCGGGATGATGCCGCCGACCACCACGGGGATGTGGCCCAGCCCCTCGACCCGCATGACCCGCACGACCTCCTGCACCAGATCGAGGTGCGAGCCGCTGAGGATCGACAGGCCGACGACGTGGGCGTTGGTCTCCTTGGCGCGGCGGACGATCTCGTCCGGGGTCGATCGGATGCCGTCGTAGTGGACCTCCATCCCGACCGCGCGGGCGCGGGTGGCGATCTGTTCGGCGCCGTTGGAGTGGCCGTCGAGGCCCGGCTTGCCGATCAGATAGGTCAGGGTGCGACCGAGCACTTCGCTGACCCTTTCGACGTCCTTCTTCACGGCCTCGATGTCCTCGGCGTCCTCTCCGGTGGCCACGACCACGGCCACGCCGGTCGGGCCGCGATATTCGCCGAACACCTCGCGCAGGGCGAAGGACCATTCGCCGGTGGTCACGCCGGCCTTCGCCGCGACGATCGAGGGTTCCATGATGTTGCGGCCATCGCGGGCGGCGGCCTTCAGGTCGGCGAGGGCGGCCTCGACGGCGGCGTGGTCCCGCGACGCACGCCAGGCCTTCAGACGCTCGACGACGCCCGCTTCCAGCTTCGGATCAACGGTCTCGATCGAGCCCTCGCCGGCCGACAGGGGCGATTGCTCCGTGTCCGTCCAGCGGTTCACGCCGACCACGGTCATACCGCCGGTCTCGACCGCCCGCACGCGCGCGGCGTTGGACCCGACCAGCTCGCTCTTCATGTAGCCGATGGCCGCGGCGGCCCCGCCGATGGCGTCGATCTTCGCCAGCTCGGCCAGCGCCCCGGCCTTCAGCTCGGCAACCTTGGCCTCGACCACATGGCTGCCGGCGAACAGGTCCTCGTATTCCAGCAGGTCGGTCTCATAGGCCAGCACCTGCTGCATGCGCAGGCTCCACTGCTGGTCCCAGGGCCTGGGCAGGCCAAGCGCCTCGTTCCAGGCCGGCAGCTGCAGGGCGCGGCAGCGGGCGTCCTTGCTCAGCGTCACAGCCAGGGCCTCGATCAGGATGCGGTAGGGGTTGTTCTCCGGCTGTTGCTCGGTCAGGCCGAGACTGTTGACCTGCACCCCGTAGCGGAACCGGCGGGCCTTGGCATCCTGCACGCCGTAGCGGTCCTTGAGGATCTCGTCCCACAGGGCGGTAAACGCGCGCATCTTGCACAGCTCGGTGACGAACCGGACGCCGGCGTTGACGAAGAAACTGATCCGGGAGCAGACGATCTCGAAATCCTCGTCCGGGACCTGACCGCCGGCCTTGACCGTGTCGAGCACCGAGATGGCCGTCGCCAGGGCGTAGGCCAGCTCCTGTTCCGGCGTCGCCCCGGCTTCCTGCAGGTGGTAGCTGCAGACGTTCATCGGGTTCCACTTCGGAACCTCGCGGTAGCACCAGGCGATCATGTCGCCGATCAGTCGCAGGCTCGGCTCGGGCGGGAAGATATAGGTCCCGCGGCTGAGATACTCCTTGATCAGATCATTCTGCGTCGTGCCCTGCAGCGCCGAGCGTGGCGCGCCCTGTTCATCGGCCAGGGCGACGTACATCGCCAGCAGCCAGGCGGCCGGGGCGTTGATCGTCATCGAGGTGTTCATCTTGTCGAGCGGGATGCCGTCGAACAGCAGCCGCATGTCGCCCAGATGCCCGACCGGCACCCCGACCTTGCCCACCTCGCCCCGCGCCAGGATGTGGTCGGCGTCGTAGCCGGTCTGGGTCGGCAGGTCGAAGGCCACCGACAGCCCGGTCTGCCCCGCCGCGAGGTTGCGCCTGTACAGGGCGTTGGACTTCTCCGCGGTGGAGTGGCCCGCATAGGTGCGGAAGATCCACGGGGCGTCAGGGGCGTGCTGGAAAGGCTTCTGGGTCATGGCGCACGGAAGATGCGCGAGCCAATGCTGCAACGCAACAAAGTTTCGCGGTGGCGGCACGGATCGGGGTGGTGGCGATTAGATCGTGCGTGCAGGTGAAATTGCGCTTCGAAGTCCTTTGGCCGCCGGCAGCGTCAGGGCGTCGATCAACGCTGGTCTGTAGTGGGCGATGGCCAGCAGTACGTCCGCCTGGCTTGCATCCGCAGCCCGCCCATAGACGACATGGGTGGCGATCTTGTTCAAAGGGCGCGACCAGACTGAGCGATAATTTTCCGGGTCCTTCCGAGTCTTCAGCGCAATCAGAAGCGGGGTTCCACTGGCAGCGACGGGCACTGACTCGATGTCTTCCCAAGGTACAGGGCGGCGCATAACAGCCGGCGCGAAGACGCCCTCGTCTGACACGACCACGATGGGCTCTGGTCGATACAGGCGCCGGACGAAAACCCCGATCGAAACAAGGCCGCCGACCATTGAGCCAACGGCCACGAACCCGAGCGCTATCAGCAGGCTTCCATTGATAAACGCGACGAGCGCCGCGACCAAAAGGCCTGATCCCAACGTCGCCAAGACGCTCCCGAGCAGGAGCACAGCCAGATGCCTCGGGCGGCTCTGGACGATCAGCGGTCCGCCTGCGTATCGAATCGCCTGGCTCTCGGCGGCGAGTTGGACCTGAGTGATCAGGACGCCGCTGAACATGAGAAACAACAGCCCGCTGAGTTCGAGACCAATCGGAAATTCGCTAGAGGACGGGCCCAGCACCAACACCGCAGCGCCCATAAGGACCACCACTACGAAAGCGATCGAGGCAGGCAGCGCCTGAAACCGGGCGAACTTCTTCCGTCGTTCAGCCAGTTCGATGATTTCCACTCTCGTCATGCGGGATTTGTGTCGGTGTTTATGCCGCGCCGCAACCCTTGATTTCATGCGCCGGCATGGCCGAATTATACCCGCAGGAACACCGGCGGCCGCTTCTCCAGGAACGACGCTACCGCCTCCCGATGATCGGCGCTGTCAGCCAGGGACACCAGCGTCGCGTCCATCCACTGCGCCTGCCCGGCGGCGTCCATGCCGGCGAAGCGCTTGGCGGCCTCGACGGCCAGCGGCGCACGGGCGGCGATCTGGCCGGCGAGGGTCAGGGCCTCGCCCATCAGTCGGTCCGTCGGATACACGGCCGTCACCAGTCCCGTCCGTAGCGCCGTCGCGGCGTCAACCGGCAGGCCGGTCAGCAACATGGCCTTGGCCGGCCCCACGCCGATCAGCTTCGGCAGACGTCCGACGGAGGCCATCAACCCGACATTGACACCGGAGGCGGTGAAGGTCGCGCCCTCTGCCGCCAGCCGGATGTCGCAGGACAGCGCCAGATCCAGGCCGCCGCCCAACGCCCCGCCATTGACCGCCGCGATGACGGGCATCCGCAGCGCCTCGATCCGGCCCATCAGCGCATTGAAGTCGCTGATCGGCGACAGGTCGTCCGCCGCCCGGCCGGCCAGCTCGCGCAGGTCGTTGCCGGCGCAGAACAGCTTGCCGCGCCCGGTCAGGACGATGCAGCGCACGTCGGGATCCGCTTCGATCGCGTCGAGCCCCGCGGCCAGCTGGCGACGCATGGCGTTACCCAGCGCATTGGTCGGCGGCAGGTCGAGTTCGATCAACGCGACATGAGGCGCCGGCCGGCTGAAATGGATGGTCATGGCGATGCGGCCCTCCCGTTCGCCAGCCGTAACACCCGCGCGCGGCCCCGACCATGTTGCGGCGCACAAGAATCCGCTTGCCAGTTTCAAACAGTTGTCACACGATCCTTCCCCTACGGGCGGCGAACGGCGATGTCTCAGGGCAAAGCTTTGCGTCGATTCCGGGAAAACAGACGGATCACGGGCCGGTTTTCGTCGGGCGGCCCGATGGTACGCGAACCGCCGGAACACGACCCGGCGCTACTGCATTGCAACAGAAACGCGCCCCCAAGAACGCTCAACGGACCGCCAGATGACCACCGCCACGCTCGAAATGACGCCCGTGAAGGACCTGTACGAGATCGGCGAGATCCCGCCGCCGTTCCATGTCCCGAAGAACATGTACGCCTGGACGGTGCGCAAGGAGCGCCACGGGCGCCCGGCCACCGCCATGCAGGTCGAGGTGGTCCCCACCTGGGAGATCGGCGAGGACGAAGTGCTGGTGCTCGTGATGGCGGCCGGCGTGAACTACAACGGCGTCTGGGCCGCGCTCGGCGAGCCGATCAGCCCGCTCGACGGCCACAAGCACCCCTACCATATCGCCGGATCCGACGCCTCGGGGATCGTCTGGGCCATCGGCTCCAAGGTGAAGCGCTGGAAGCTCGGCGACGAGGTGGTCGTCCACTGTAACCAGGACGACGGCGACGACGAGGAGTGCAACGGCGGCGATCCGATGTTCTCCACCAGCCAGCGGATCTGGGGCTACGAGACGCCGGACGGCAGTTTCGCCCAGTTCGCCCGGGTGCAGTCGCGCCAGCTTCTGCCGCGCCCGCGCCACCTGACCTGGGAAGAGAGCGCCTGCTACACCCTCACCCTCGCCACCGCGTATCGCATGCTGTTCGGCCACAAGCCGCATGAGCTGAAGCCCGGCCAGAACGTGCTGGTCTGGGGCGCCTCGGGCGGTCTGGGCGTGTTCGCCGTGCAGCTGGCCGCCGTGGCCGGGGCCAACGCCATCGGCGTGGTCAGCTCCGACGACAAGGTCGACTTCGTGCTCAGCCAGGGCGCCAAGGCCGTGCTGAACCGCAAGGAGTTCAACTGCTGGGGCCAGCTGCCGACGGTCAACGGTCCCGAGTTCAACGACTACATGAAGGAGACCCGCAAGTTCGGGAAAGCCGTGTGGCAGATCACCGGCAACAGGGACGTCGACATGGTGTTCGAACACCCCGGCGAGTCCACCTTCCCGGTCTCGGTCTTCCTGGTGAAGCGCGGCGGCATGGTCGCCATCTGCGCCGGCACCAGCGGCTACAACCTGACCATGGACGCCCGCTTCCTGTGGATGCGCCAGAAGCGCGTCCAGGGCAGCCACTTCGCCAACCTGATGCAGGCGAGCGCGGCCAACCAGCTGGTGATCAACCGCCAGGTCGACCCCTGCCTGTCCGAAGTGTTCCGCTGGGAGGATATCCCGGCCGCCCACGAGAAGATGCTCGATAACCAGCACCTGCCCGGCAACATGGGCGTCCTCGTGTGCGCCCAGCGCCCCGGCCTGCGCACCTTCGAGGAGGTCCAGGAGATCTCGGCGGAGATGGGGGTCTAGGCTTCCACATCCGATCGCATTCGGGCGGCGGCTCTCGCGAGGGAGCCGCCGTCTTGCGTTTGGGGGGCTGCGAGTAGGCCCGCGTCTGTTTTCGACCCGTTGTCGTCATTCGCGCGTCTTGGCACATTGTCGCGATGAGCGACCAGCCCCACCCAATAACGCCCTGCTGCTTTTGCGGCAGGCTCGACTACTCGGGTGCCGACCCCACCTACATGACTGTCGGCACGCGCAGCGAAGTCACCAAGACTTGGTGGTGCCACATCGCTTGTTTCGAGGCGCGCGTTCCTGGCCTGCCCGAGCCATGGAACACATACGACTACGAGGACGAGCCCGGTCGGCCATTCACCTGACGCAATATCCGCTTCCCACCCATAGCCGCCCTCCGGAGCGTCGGCTTTCGGCATCCGGCGGTCCCCGCCCTTCTGCCTTGGCCGAGCATTGCGCGGGCGGGCGTCTTGCTCAAGGACCGGCTTCGCCGGTCGCGACGCGGCGGCCCAGAGGGCCGTCCTTGACCAAGGCGACCGCTCGCGCTCCCATTCCATCAAGGCTTTGGGGTGAGTGTCATCACCCCACCCCCCGCTCATCCTCGCGGAAGCGAGGACCCAGGTTTACGGCCGGTGCACTCACGGTCGGGGCTGTTGTTCAGCAAATCTCCGGATACACGCCCCGCGCCAGACATCCCTTGAAGTGAGTGCACCTTCGGCAAACCTGGGTCCTCGCTTCCGCGAGGATGAGCGGAACTGGTGGGAGCGGGGAGATTACTCCGCCTTCTTCCCCACCACTGTCAGCAGCATGGCCATCACCCCCGCCAGCAGCACGATCGGCACGGTCGACAGCACCACCTGCCCCGCGCTCGCTCCGCCGCCGAGCAGCTGGCCCGCCATCACCGGGCCCAGCGCTGATCCGAACCGCCCCGCCGCGATGGCCGCGCCGACGCCGGTCCCGCGCACGGCCGGGCTGTAATATCCGGGTCCGACGCCATAGAGGCCGAACTGCGTGGCCATGATGAGAAAGCCAGCCCCGAACGCCAGTCCCGCGGTCGTCGGCAGACCCGCTCCGGGCGCGGCCAGCGCGAACAGCACGGCCACAAGCCCTGCGACCGCCCCCGCCAGCGGCCAGCGCGCGCCCAGCCGGTCGATGGTCAGCCCGACCAGCACCCCGCCGGCCGCGCCGCCGAGATTGAACAGGGTCGAAATCCCGGCTGCCGCCCGGCCCTCGACGCCGCGCGCGACCAGCAGGCTGGGCAGCCAGTTGAGGAACAGGTGCAGCACCAGGGCGATGGCCGCGTAGGAAGCCCACAGACTGAGCGTCGTGCCCAGCCGGCCCGGGCCGAACAGGGCCATCAGACTCGCGCCCTTCTCCGGCGCGGCGGACCGGCCGCCCGTCTCCGGCAGACCGAGCCACAGGGCCAAGGCCAGCAGCAGCGGCGCGGCCCCGCCGACGAGGAAGATCACCCGCCAGTCGCCGGCCGCCAGCTCGGTCCGCGCCAGCAGCCCGACCAGCGCCCCGCCCAGCGGCATGCCCGCTGTGACCGTCGAAACGACCATTGTGCGGCGCCCCTCGCTCGCCAGCTCCGAGGCCATGGCGATCAGCATCGGCATGGCGCCGCCCAGGCCCAGCCCGGTCAGGAAGCGCACCGCCAGCAACGGCTCATAGGCATGGGTCAGGGCGGTGCCGAGCGAGAACAGGCCGAACACCGTCACCGCCGTCAGCAGCACCGGCTTGCGTCCGATGCGGTCCGACAGCGGCCCGGCGATGGCCGCGCCGAACAGCAGGCCGAACAGGCTGGCGCTGAAGGCCCACCCGGCTTCCGGCTTCGACAGCCCCAGCGCCGGCATCATCTTCGGCGCGGCCACGCCCATCGAGGCGATGTCGAACCCCTCGAGCATGGCCGCCAGCAGGCACAGGCCAATAGCGATCAGGGCCCGACGCGCCGTCAATCCCGAAGTGCTCGTCATGGCTCCCCCTGAGCGTGACAGACGGCGAGACTAGACCAGCCTCATGCCGGTGCGAACCTTTGCTGGAGCTGCCGGAAAAGCTGGCGGGGAGCGCTCTTGCCATCGGGCATCATGGCGTTGGCCGCGGTGATGAAGGCGACGCCGCGTTTCGGCGCGAGAACGGCCAGCATGTGCCACATCGTGTTCGAGCCCTCGTGCGCCAGCTGGGGGCCACGCGTCCAGGGCTGGCCGCTGGTCACGCCCCAGCCCAGAGCGTACCCGGCGCCCGGCGCGGGCGTGGTCAGGTGGACGACCGTCTCAGGCTTCAGAAAGTCGCCTCCGTCGGTGAGGAACAGCCGAATGAACTTGGCGTAGTCCGTCAGGGTCATATGGGCCGTACCGGCCGGGCCCAGCGCCGGCGGGTTGTCGGCGATGCCTTTCGGGTCCATGGGAATCAGCTCGCCGACGCCCAGCGGCGGCCGGCGATGGCCCCAGGGTTGAGCACCCTTCGGCGCGCCGAAGCCTGCGCTGGTCATGCCCAGCGGTTTGAACAGCCGGTCGGTGATGGCGACCTCCCAGCTGGTCCGAACGATGCGCTCGATGGCCGCGCCGGCGAGGATGAAGTTGAGGTTGGCGTACTCGAACTGACCCGGCTTTCCGGCCGGCGGCGCGGCCAGCACCTTTGCGGCCAACGCGGTCCGCTGCTCCGTGACGGGATTGGTCGCGCCATGCGCGGCAATCAGCCAGGGCGTGTCGATGGCGCCTCTGTCCGTCGCGCCGGCCGTGTGGCTCATCAGCTGCTCGATGGTCGTCGTCGACCAGGCGGGATCCAGCTTCAGATCCGGGAACAGGGCCGGCAGGGTCGCGCCCCAGCGCGCCAGACCCGCGTCGACCAGTCGACCATAGAGGGCCGCGGTCATGGCCTTGGTGTTCGATCCCAGGTGCCAGAGGTCGCCGGTCGTGACCCTGTCGGGCGCGCCCAGATGGCGCACGCCGCCGGCGATCAGGGTTCCCAGACCCCTGGGCGTAACCACCGCGCCGGCCAGCGCGGGAACGCCGGTGCTGGTCAGCAGCGCGTCGAGCGCCGCCTGATCGGGGTCCTCCGCCGCACGGGCCGCACCGCCCATGAGAGCCGCCCCGGCGCCGAGCGTCAGCACCTGTCGTCTGTCGAAAGTCATCCAGATGTCCTCGAAATTGCCACCGGCCGGCCGTTGCAACGCGAGATGACGGCGAGCGCAAGTTACGGTTCGGACAGGGAGGCGGCCGGGTTCGTCCTCTCCCTCCGGGAGAGGAAAGTGACTTGGCGGGATGACAAGCTCCCTCCTACTGTCCCCCCAACAAGAGATCGGGGAGGATCGCATGAAAACCTGGGCGAAAATCGCGCTGACGAGCGTGGGCGTAGCGGCGTTGCTGGGCGGGGTCGTCGCGGTCCGGACCGCGACCTTCAAACCGGCCACCCAGGTCGACCTCTCGGCGGTCAAGATCGCCGACGTCACGCCGGTCGACCAGGGCAAGGCCGCCCTGCACCTGTCCCAGGCCGTGCAGATCCTGACGGTCAGCCACCAGAACCGCGACGAGAACGACTGGACCCAGTGGGACAAGCTCCACGCCTGGCTGGCCGCGACCTATCCGGCCGCCCACGCGGCGATGACCCGCGAGATCCTGCCCAACCGGGCGCTGGTCTACACCTGGCAGGGGTCGGACCCGTCGCTGGCGCCGATCATCCTGATGGGCCACCAGGACGTGGTGCCGGTGACCGCCGGGACCGAAGGCGACTGGAAACACCCGCCCTTCGCCGGCGAGATCGCCGACGGCGCCGTGTGGGGCCGGGGCTCGGTCGACGACAAGGGCACCCTGGTGATGATGTTCGAAGCGGCCGACGCCCTGGCGGCGAAGGGCTTCAAGCCGAAGCGGACGGTGATCTTCGTCAGCGGCCAGGACGAAGAAGCCGGCGGGACCGGGGCGCAGGCAGCCGCCGCCCTGCTCAAGACGCGCGGGGTGAAGGCGTTGTTCGTGCTCGACGAGGGCATGGCCGTGGTGAAGGACTTCCCGATGGTGGGCCGCCCGGTGGCGGTCATCGGCCTCGGCGAAAAGGGCTACGCGACCCTGAAGATCGTCGCCCCGGCCAAGGGCGGCCACTCCTCCGCCCCGCCGACGGAGACCGGCGTGGAGACGCTGGCGAAGGCCGTTCTGGCCGTCACCTCCCATCCCTTCCCGATGAAGTTCCAGGGTCCGGGCGCCGACATGATCCGCGCCGTCGCGCCCTATGCCGGCGGCATCGTCAAGGTCGCGGCCGCCAACACCTGGCTGTTCGGCCCCGTACTGATCAGCCAGCTGTCGAAGAGCCCGGCCAGCGCCGCGACCCTGCACACGACCATCGCCCCGACGATGCTGAAAGGCAGCCCGAAGGAAAACGTCCTGCCGCAGGACGCGACGGCCTGGATCAACTACCGCATCGCGCCCGGCCAGACGGCCCAGGAGGTCATGACCCGCGCACAGCAGGTCACCAAGGGCCTGGATGTCCAGCTGTCGTGGGAAGGCGGCCGGGCGATCGACCCCTCGCCGGTCTCCTCGGCCACGTCTGACGGCTGGAAGATCCTCGCGGCGCTGGCGTCGGAGGGCGGTTCGGTCCCCGTCGCCCCGGGCCTGGTCACGGCAGGCACCGACAGCCGTTACATGACCGGCGTGGCGCAGGACGTGTACCGCTTCGCGCCCATGCACGCCTCGGTCGAAGAGTTCGCCATGATCCACGGCACCAACGAGCATATGTCGCTGGAGAACCTGCAGCGAATGACCGACTTCTACACCCGCCTGATCGCGACGGCGGCGGGGTAAGGGTTGCGTGGTTCGAGACGCGCCCTGCCGGCGCTGCTCACCATGACGTAGAGCAATGCACGTCATCCTGAGCAGGCCCATAGGGCCGTGTCGAAGGACGCACTTCGCGCGCCGACTGACAGCCGGTATGTAGGACACCATGCCCGACGACGCCGCCAAACCCGCCGCCAAGGCCCGGTCCACGCCGATGAAGTTCGGCGAGGGCTGGCTGCGTGACTGCTGGTACTTCGCCTGCCAGGCCCATGAACTGAAGCCCGGCAAGCTGCAGCGCTTCGAACTGCTCGGCGAGCCGGTGCTGCTGGGCCGCCGCCGCGACGGCGCGGTCTACGCCATCCGGGACATCTGCCCTCACCGCGCCGCGCCTCTGTCGGCCGGAAAGCTGGTGCCCGAGACCGGGGGCGGCGAGAGCGTCGAATGCCCCTATCACGGCTGGCGGTTCGGCACGGACGGGGTGTGCAAGGCCATCCCCTTCCTGCCCGGGGACCAGGAGATGGACATCTCCCGCATCCGGGTGAAGCGCTATCCGGCGGCGGAGAGCCAGGGGATGGTCTTCGTCTGGTTCGCCGCCGACACTCGCGCCGGCCTGGGAACCGAGGTCGAGCCGGACCAGCCGCCGCCGGTCTTCCCCGGCGCCGACGGCAAGCCGGCCATCGTCGACCACATGGATTTCGACACCCATATGGACCACGCGATCGTCGGTCTGATGGACCCGACGCATGCGCCCTATGTCCACGCCGCATGGTGGGCCCGTTCGTCGCGCCGGATGAAGCCCAAGGCCAAGGTCTTCGAGCCCTCGCCCGAAGGCTTCGTGATGACCCGCCACGCCACCAGCAAGGCCAACCGGATCTACGCCATCCTCGGCGGCCAGCCGCAGACCGAGATCACCTTCCGCCTGCCCGGCTATCGCTGGGAGCACATCCAGGTCGGCCGGTTCCAGGTGCTGGCGCTGACCTGCCTGACCCCGATCACAGAGACGAAGACCCGCCTGACCCAGCTCATGTGGTCCGACCACCCGGCGATGTTGCTCCGATGGCTGATCAAACCGTTCGCCCGCGCCTTCATCCATCAGGACGGCGACATGGTGAACCTGCAGAACATGGGCCTGAAGTACGACCCGTCCCTGCTGTGGATCGACGACGCCGACACCCAGGCCAAGTGGTACCAGCAGTTGAAGCGCGAATGGGCCGCAAGCCGCGCCGAGGGCCGGCCGTTCGTCAATCCGGTCAAGCCGGTCACCCTGAAGTGGATCAGTTGACCGACGCCCTGACCGCCAGCCTGGAGGTCGTCGCCGAACGCTGCGGGGATCCGACGACGAGGGTCTATGAACGCCTGTTCGCACAGCAGCCGGAAATGCGCGACCTGTTCGTCAACGACCAAGCCGGCGCGGCCCGCGGCCATATGCTGCAGATGGTGCTGGAGACCCTGACCCAGATGGCCGACGGCGCGGCATGGCCGGCCAACATGATCCGCGCCGAGCGGGTCAATCACGACCAGATCGGCGTACCGTTCGACGTCTTCGCGACCTTCTTCACCGTGGTCCACGAGACCTTCCGCGAGACGGCCGGCGACGCCTGGACCGACGACATGGAAGCCGCCTGGGCCAGCGTCCTCGCCCGCGCGGCGGCGGCCTGAGCCAATGACCTTCGCCCCACGCTTGCGCGGTCGTGACAGACGAGCCGGACTGCCGTTAGATCAGCGCATGCAGAGGCGCGTCTTCGCCATCGCCGTCCTGAGCGCCTTCGCGCTGCCCGCCGTCGCGCCCGCGTCGGCGCAGGAACGCACGCCGCCCGAGCGGCAGACCCTGCTCGATCTGGCCTACACGCTCGGCGAAAGCCATGCCCTGCGGCAGGCCTGCGAAGGCGACGGCGACCAGTTCTGGCGTGATCGCATGGTGCGGATGACCGAGACCGAGGCCGCCGACGCGGCCTTCGACGGCCGGCTGAAGCAGCAGTTCAACAGCGGCTTCGCCACGCGCCAGACTGAATTCCCGACCTGCAGCCCGCTCAGCAAGCGCGCCGAGCAGGCCGTCGCCCGCAAGGGTCAGGCGCTGGCCAACCGGCTAAGCGCCGTCACCCGGGTTGTGCGGGGCCTGGGCTCGGACGCGCCTTCCGGAGAATCGGATAGCGGCGGTCCGGATTCCGTGGCGGGGACCCCCGCGCCGCGCTAGATTCGCCTCCAGCTTGCATGGAGGGGACAGATGTCCTTCGCAATTTTCGCTGTCGTGATGATCGTGCTGGCGCTGTTCCTGCTGGTCAGCGTCATCAAGATCGTGCCGCAGGGTCGTGAGTTCACGGTCGAGCGGTTCGGCCGCTACACGCGCACGCTCAAGCCCGGCATCGCCCTGCTGACGCCGTTCATCGAGGGCATCGGCCGCCGCGTGAACATGATGGAACAGGTGCTCGACGTCCCGCAGCAGGAGGTCATCACCAAGGACAACGTGTCGGTGAAGGTCGATGGCATCGTCTTCATCCAGGTGATGGACGCCGCCTCGGCCGCCTATCGCGTGGACAATCTGACCTACGCCATCAGCCAGCTGTGCATGACCAACCTGCGCACCGTGGTCGGCTCGATGGAGCTGGATGAGGTGCTCAGCCAGCGCGACCAGATCAACACCCGCCTGCTGGCGACCATCGACCACGCCACCAGCCCCTGGGGCGTCAAGGCCACGCGCATCGAGATCAAGGATCTGACCCCGCCGCCGGACATCACCAACGCCATGGCGCGGCAGATGAAGGCCGAGCGGGAACGCCGCGCGGTGATCACCGAGGCCGACGGCGAGAAGCAGGCCGCCATCACCAAGGCTGAAGGCTCCAAACAGGCTGCCATCCTCCAGGCGGAAGGTCGCCGGGAAGCCGCCTTCCGCGACGCCGAGGCCCGCGAACGGGAAGCCGAGGCCGAGGCCAAGGCCACGGCCTTCGTGTCGGAAGCCATCGCCCGTGGCGACATCAACGCCATCAACTACTTCGTCGCCCAGAAGTACGTCGAGGCGTTCGGCGCGCTGGCGGCCAGCCCCAACTCCAAGATGATCATCGTGCCGGCCGACTTCGCCGGCATCACCGGCACGGTGGCCGGCATTGGCGAGCTGGTGAAGTCGCTGGCCGACGGCCGGGCCTCACCGCCGGCCGGCGGGACGACCGTGCCCCGGACAAAGGGCTAGGAGATCACGCCCATGACCTGGCTGGCTGAACTCTATGTCGCCCACCCGTTCTGGATCTGGATGGCGGTGGCGGCGGTGCTGTTGGCGGTGGAGGTGGCCACGACGACGGGGTGGCTGCTGTGGCCGGCCGCTTGCGCGGTGGTCGTGGCGGCGCTGACCTTCCTGCTGAAGGGCAACTTCGCAGTCGAGCTGGCGGTCTTCGCTGTGCTGACGATCGCCTCGACCCTGCTGGCGCGTCGCTACCTGCCGCGGAACGCCTCCGGCGACGGCCCCGACATCAACGACAACGTTGGCCGGCTGGTCGGCCACTACGGCATGGCGGTCTCGGCCTTCGAGAACGGCCGCGGCCGGGTTTTCATCGACGGCAAGGAATGGGCGGCGGTGGCTGACGATGGCGCGGTCCCGCTGCTCGACCAGCGCGTCGAAGTCCTCTCGGCGGACGGCGGCATCCTGAAGGTGAAGGCCTACTGACGCCCCCGGTCAGCGGTTTTCGTCCAGCCACACCCTGAGCGCCTGCAGGAACGGCAAGGCGGCCTTGAATTCGTCTTCCGTGAAGGCGGCGCGCATCCCTTCCAGATGCGGCCGCATGGCGGCGAGTCCCAGGTCGAAGGCGCGCGCGCCATCGTCCGTCAGCGTCACCCACTTGCGGCGCCCGTCCTCCGGGTCTCCGGCGATGGCGACGAAGCCCTGGGCCTCAAGTCGCTGCAGCGTATTGGTCATCGCTCCCTTGGTGACCTGAAAGGCGCTGGCCAGCTGGGCCGGGCTCTCCCGGCCACCCCGGCGCATGAAGTGCGTGAGGACGCCGAACTGCGCCGCGCTCATGCCGTCCGGCAGGCTCCGCTCCAGCCGGGCCGTGGACAGCTGGGCGATGATGCCGATCTCGGTCATCACCCGAACATCGGGTCGGTCCTTCGGTTGAGGCGCCATCAGCTCGTCTTCAGTTGGGCCGCCAGCCCCCGGCGGGGCGCAGGCGGAATGTCGGCCTTGGGATAGCCGATTCTCGACAGCATCTGGATGCGGCCGCCCGTCGGGGCCAGTTCTCGGTGGAGGGCGTCGTAGACCGGCTTCTGCGTGGCGTATTCCTGCAGACCCTGACTCCAGGGGTGCATGGCCAGACCCTGTCCCGCGGCGGCGAGATTGGCACGGACGTAGGCGCGGCCGGCGGCGATCTGGTGGGCGCGGCTGTCGTCTGGCGTGATCACCCAGATGAAGCCGCGTGATGTGTCCGCCGCCACCTTGAGATATTTAAGGGCCTCGTCGTAGGCGATCGTTCCGGGGGTCGCCATCTTCGCCTTCGTCAGGACGCCGACGGTATTCAGGGTCGTCATCATGCCGTTGTCGAGGGAGATGCCCCAGGGATGGGCCGCCACGTCCCTGGCGCCGATGAAGGTGCGCTCGACGCTCTCATGGTGAGCCGTCGGCGTATGGGCCTCGATGAACGCCCCCTGGTACACGAGGTCCTTGAGGCGCGTCACACGGTCAGAAGATGTCTCGACCGTCAGGGTCGCCGGGCCGGCCGGGACAGAGCCGGAGAGGGCTGCGACCGCCGCGGCCGGGATCGGAGTTTCGGTAAAGGGACCACGATTCGTTCGGCGTTGAAGCACCTGCGCGAACAGCGCGTCTGGCGACGTGGCCGCACGCGCGATCCGAACCCGGAACAGGGGCCGTCCGTCCAGCAGGGGCTGGGGCTCCCCATCCGGAAACAGGACCGCCTCCGCCGCGTATCCCTGAACGGCGAGCGCCTGCATCAGCAGTTCGAGGAAGGCTCCGCAGCCGATGGTGATCTGACGGTTGAACGGATCCGTCACGGGCAGCAGACGGGTACGATCGATGAAGAGCGTGATCTCGTCGGCCGTCGACAGATCGACGATCCACGGCTGCATGTTGTGCGGGTTCGGCGCGAGGATCGCCCAGGCCAGGGCCTTGCGGCGGACTTCGGTCTCGCCCGCGCCCGGATGCACCCACGGGGCGCGAGGATCGACCCCGGCCGGCGCGCAGGCCGTCAGGGTGGCGGCCGATGCGGCGAAAATCGCGCCGCCTCCCAGAACGCGGATGAAGTCACGACGATGCATGGTGAGCGCCTTTCGTTCAAGATTGAACAATACAAGGTCGTTCAATCTTGAACTAGTCAAGCCTCAAATTTCGCCGAGCGTTTCCCGCATGCCCTTGTTGGCCAGTCCATCAGCGCGCTCGTTCAGTTCATGGCCCGCGTGACCCTTGACCCAGCGCCAGTCGACCTCGTGCCGGCCCCGGGCGGCGTCGAGCCGCTTCCAGAGGTCCTCGTTCTTGACCGGGCTCTTGTCGGCCGTCTTCCAGCCGCGCGCCTTCCAGCCGTGGATCCAGGTCATGATCCCGTTGCGCATGTACTGGCTGTCGGTATGCAGTTCGACCTTGCAGGGCTTGTTCAGCGCCTCGAGCGCCTGGATGGCCGCCATCAGCTCCATGCGGTTGTTCGTCGTGGCCCGCTCGCCGCCGCAGAGTTCCTTTTCCCGCCCGTTGGAGATCAGGATCGCGCCCCAGCCGCCCGGCCCCGGATTCCCCCGGCAAGCGCCGTCGGTATAGATCAGCACCTTCGGCGTCATGCGTGGTCGCCGAGCAGCGCCAGCCCCGCGCGGTGAACCGCCAGCTTGCGCTCGTACTCCAGCGGGTCCTTGGGCCGAACCAGCGCCCCGGCCGGGGTCGAGCCCCAGTCGCTCAGGCGCGTCAGGAAGAAGCGCATGGCCGCGCCATGGGCGAGAATGGGCAGGGCTGCCCGCTCTTCGACCGTCAGCGGGCGGTGGGCCTGATAGCCGGCGAGCATCGACCGTCCCGCCGTCAGGTTGAACGAGCCGTCCGGCTCGAAACACCAGGCGTTCAGCGCGATCGCCAGATCGTAGGCGTAGGCGTCGTCGCAGGCGAAGTAGAAGTCGAACGCGGCGGCGAACCGGCCATCCCGGAAGAAGACATTGTCGGGGAAAAAGTCGGCATGGATCACGCCGGACGGAAGACCGCGCGGCCAGTCGCGTCCCAGATAGTCCAGGTCGGCGCGAATGGTGTCGGCCAGCCCGGGCTTGAGCGCCTCCGCCGCATCCCACAGCCGGGCGAACAAGGGCGCCCAGGCTCCCTGGCCCAGATCATTCTCCCGCCGACCCGGGTAGCCCTGCCCTGCAAGGTGCAGGCGGGCGAGCCCCGCCCCCGCCTCGCGGCAGTGAGCGGCGGTTGGTCGGCGCACCGAAATGCCCATCAGGAACTCGACCATCGCCGCCGGCTTGCCGCGCACCGTCTTCAGCGTACGACCCTCGCGGTCCGGAACCGGGCGTGCGCTCGGAAAGCCGTGGTCAGCCAGCCAGGTAAGCAGGTTCAGAAAATAGGGCAGGTCGTCCGCCCGCACCCGCCGTTCGTAGAGCGTGAGAATGTAACGGCCGACGTCGGTCTCCAGCAGGAAGTTCGAGTTCTCGACGCCCTCGGCGATGCCCTTGAACGCGATGGCCTGGCCGATGTCGTAGTCGGCCAGCAGCGTCGCCAGTTCGTCGTCGGACATGTCGGTATAGACGGCCATGACGTGGGGATGGGGGACAGCGCCTCCTCCGTCAAGTTGGGACGCCGTGGAACCCGTGCTACAAAGATGGACAGGAGGTCGCCAATGGTCGCCCTGAAAATCGTGAGGCGTGGAGATGAGCTGGTTGCCGTCCTCACGGATGAAGCCAAGGCCGTCTTGAGCGCTGATCCGACGCGGATGCTTCACTTTGAAGGCTCCATGAACGACGGATTCAGCCTGACGGAATCCCAGCCTGGCCTTGAGGAAAGGCGCGAGCGAGGTCGTGCATTTCTCGAACGTTACCGCCCGACGTTCGAAGCACTCGCCAAATAGCCTGCCATGGTCGAACCCCTTTGGCTCGATCGCGATCTCGTGCTGCTCCTTCATGACGATATCCTCGCCGCGACCGGCGGGGCGGCGGGCGTTCGCGATGAAGGACTGCTAGACTCTGCCTTGGCCAGGCCACTCAATCGTTTCGCCTATGAGGGTCTGACAGATCTGATTGAGCTGGCCGCCACCTACGCTGTCGCTATCGCCTCGAACCACCCCTTCATCGACGGCAACAAGCGATCAGCCTTCATGGCCCTCGGTCTCTTCCTTGAAGACAACGGCTTGCGGCTTGAAGCGGCGGCAGACGACGCGACCGACACCATGATGGCCGTCGCGCGGGGAGATGTCACAATCGAGGACGTAGCCTTGTGGCTCCGGATCCGGGTTATCCCTACCTAAACCGTCAGCAGCCTAGGCAGCTTGAAGGTCACCGTCTCGCGGGTCGGCGCGACCTCTTCGATGGTCAGGGTGTAGCGCTCGGCCAGCCTGTCGATGACACCTTCGACCAGCACCTCTGGCGCCGAAGCCCCTGCCGTGACTCCCACGGCGCTGACCCCATCGAGCCATGCCCAGTCGAGCCCGGCGGCGTCATCGATCAGCTGCGCCTTGGTCGCCCCGCCGCGCAGGCCGACCTCGACCAGCCGCACGGAATTTGATGAATTGCGCGATCCGACGACCAGCAGGAGCTCACAGCCCTCGGCAAGGCGCTTTACCGCCTCCTGCCGGTTGGTGGTGGCGTAGCAGATGTCTTCCTTGTGTGGGGCCGCGATCCCGGGAAAGCGCCTTTGCAGGATGGCGACGATCTCGGCGGTATCGTCAACCGACAGCGTGGTCTGGGTGACGAAGGCGACATTCATCGCATCGATCGGCTCGAAGACCTCGGCATCGGCGGCGTGCTCGATGAGCCGCACCACACCCTCCGGCAGCTGGCCCATCGTACCGACCACCTCGGGATGCCCGGCATGGCCGATCAGCACGATCTCGCGGCCCGCGTCATGGTGCCGTTGCGCCTCAACGTGAACCTTGGAAACGAGGGGGCAGGTCGCGTCGAGAAACACCATCTGCCGCGCGCGCGCCTCAGCCGGCACGGTCTTGGGCACGCCGTGGGCCGAAAACACCACGGGACGATCGTCGGGGACCTCGTCCAGCTCCTCGACAAAGATCGCGCCGAGCGCCTTCAGGCGTTCCACGACATGCCGGTTGTGGACGATTTCGTGGCGGACAAAGACGGGCGCGCCGAATTTCTCGATCGTGCGCTCGACGATCTGGATCGCCCGGTCCACCCCGGCGCAAAAGCCGCGGGGACTGGCGAGAAGAACCTTGAGCGGCGGTTTGATAGGGGCGGCGTCGTCCATGCCGCCAAGGTAAGGCCTGGGCTTCGCTCCCGCCAGAGAGAACCGTTTCCTGCGCCGCGGCTCGCGCCGAGGATGAAGCCGCGTTGCGACGTCATGCCTTTGCCTTTATCAGACTGCATCAGCTTTTCGGCCGGGCAGCCGCGCCGGTCCCCCAGTTATCCGGACGTGACATGCGCCGCACTTTGAATATCGGTTTTCTTGCCCTCTTCGCCGCCGGATCCCTCGCCGCAGCCAGCCCCGCGTTTGCTCAGGGCCGCCCGAGCCAGGGCGATGCCGACCGCCGGCAGGAAGAAGAAGCCGCGCGCAAGAAAAAGCGTGACCAGGAATGGAACCAGCCGAGCGCGCCCCTGCCGCAGCTGCGCAATGCCGGCCCCTGCCCCTATGTGAAGGTGCTCTACGACGCCAGCCGCTACGTGGAGTTCAAGGACGGCAAGGAAAGCGCCACGACCGTCGGCTACACCGGTGAGTTCCAGGGCGTCTCGGCCGGCTGTGAATACAAGGACGCCGACCCGATCAAGGTGCAGGTTGAACTGCTGTTCTCGATGGGCCGCGGCCCGGCATCGGTCGGCCAGTCCAAGACCTATCGCTACTGGGTCGCCGTGACCCAGCGCAACCAGCAGGTCATCGCCAAGGAATACTTCGATCTGCCGGTGACCTTCGGCGCCGGCGAGGATCGCGTCTATGTGCGCGACACCCTGGCCAACATCACCATTCCGCGCGCCAGCGCCGACACCAGCGGCGCCAACTTCGAGGTCCTCGTCGGCTTCGACGTAACGCCGCAGATGGCCACGTTCAATCGCGACGGCAAACGGTTCCGCGTGAACGCGGGCGCCGCCCCGACGGCCGCTCCCGGAGCCGCCACGAACCCATGAGCGACCTGAAGCGGTCCCTCGGCGAAGCGGTCCAGGCCGCCTTCGTCGCCCTGGGACTTCCTGCTGAACTGGGCCGGGTCACCGCATCCGATCGTCCGGACCTTGCCGATTTCCAGTGCAATGGCGCCCTGCCGGCCGCGAAGGTGGCGGGCAAGCCGCCGCGCGAGATCGCCGCCGCCGTGGTGGAACGCCTGTCGGGTCACCCGCTGCTGCAATCCGTCGAGATCGCGGGCCTCGGCTTCATCAATCTCCGGGTCAGCGCCAAGGCGCTGTCCGACCGGGCTCGCGAGATCGCCGCCGATCCCCGCACCGGCGCGGGCGAAGTGGCCGAAGCGCGGCGCATCATGGTCGACTACGGCGGCCCGAACGTCGCCAAGCCGATGCACGTCGGGCACCTGCGCGCCTCGATCATCGGCGAGTCGGTCAAGCGCCTGTACCGCTATCGCGGCGACGAGGTGCTGGGCGATGCCCACTTTGGCGACTGGGGCTTCCAGATGGGCCTGCTCATCGTGGCGGCCTGCGACGAGGATCCGTTCGTCCGCACGCTGATGGAACGGCTTTCCGGCACGGCGCCGGTCAGCCCGGCCGACGAAGTGCAGGTGATGGGCGCGCTTGTCGATCACATAGATCTGCCCCTGCTGGACCGGCTCTATCCGGAAGCCGCCGGCAAGGCCAAGACCGACGCCGAGTACCGCGACCGCGCGCGCCGCGCGACGGCGGAACTGCAGGGCGGCCGCCTCGGCTACCGGCTGCTGTGGAAGCATTTCGTCAAGGTCAGCCGGGTCGCGCTCGAGCGCGAATTCCACGCGCTGGGGATCGATTTCGATCTGTGGAAGGGTGAAAGCGACGTCGACGCGCTGATCGACCCGATGGTTCACGAGCTCGAGACCAAGGGCCTGCTGGCCGACGACCAGGGCGCACGGGTAATTCATCTGGCCCGCCCCGGCGAGACGAAGAAGAAGAAGCGCCCGGACGGCACGGTCTACGAGGCGCCGAGTCCCGACCCGCTGCTGGTGGTCTCCTCGGAAGGCTCGGCGATGTACGGCACGACCGATCTGGCCACCGTGCTGGACCGGCGCCGGTCGTTTGACCCGCACCTGATCCTCTACTGCGTGGACCAGCGCCAGGCCGACCACTTCGAGCAGGTGTTCCGGGCCGCCTACATGGCCGGCTACGCCGAGCCCGGCTCGCTGGAACACATCGGTTTCGGCACGATGAACGGTCCGGACGGCAAGCCGTTCAAGACCCGCGAAGGCGGCGTGCTGAAGCTGCACGACCTGATCGAGATGACCCGCGCCAAGGCTCGCGAGCGGCTCAAGGAAGCCGGCGCCGGCAGTGAACTGACGCCGGAAGAATACGAGGACACCGCGCAGAAGGTGGCCGTGGCGGCGCTGAAGTTCGCCGACCTGTCCAACTATCGCGGCACCAGCTACATCTTCGACCTCGACCGCTTTTCGAGTTTCGAGGGCAAGACCGGACCCTACCTGCAGTACCAGTCCGTGCGGATCAAATCGCTCCTGCGTCGGGCCGGGGCCGAGCACCTGGAACCGGGGCGGATCACCATCGCCGAGCCGGCGGAGCGTGAACTGGCCATGCTGCTGGACGCCTTCGACGCGGCTCTGGTCGAGGCCTACGACAAGAAGGCCCCGAATTTCATCGCCGAACATGCCTTCAAGCTGGCCCAGAGCTTCTCGCGCTTCTTCTCCGCCTGCCCGATCTTCCAGGCCGGCGACAGCGCGGTGGCCGCGTCGAGGCTCGGCCTTGCGGCGACGACCCTGCGCCAACTCGAGATCGCGCTTGACCTGCTCGGCATCGAGACGCCGGAGCGGATGTAAGGCGGCACGCCTGCCACGGTTGACTCTCCGCCCCTCGTCCCGCACTTAGCCTCTGTCTCGCGGGAGACATCGGGATTCGCCCCGAGGCCGAAGGCGCAACCGCCCCGGAAACGCTCAGGCAAACGGACCGCGCGACATCGAAACGCTGGAAAGGCCGCATCTGTGGCCGCCGAAGGAGCAAGGGCCGTCGTCACGGTCCGAAATCTCTCAGGCTCCAAGACAGCGGGGGCGAATCGCCAGGTCGTCAGACCCGGTGAGCCGCATCGACCCCGCCGGAGCTCCGCGTGTCTGACGAGACCCTCAAGAAGACCCCGCTCTATGACGCGCACGTCGCCGCCGGCGCGCGCATGGTCCCGTTCGCGGGCTATGAGATGCCCGTCCAGTACAAGGACGGCGTGCTCAAGGAGCACCTCTGGACCCGCGAGAGTGCCGGACTGTTCGACGTGTCTCACATGGGGCAGGCCCGGCTGCGCGGGGTCTCGCCCCTGTCGGCGTTCGAGGAGATCACCCCCGGCGACTTCATCGGCCTGGCGCCGGGCAAGCAGCGCTACAGCCTGCTGCTGAACCGCAAGGGCGGGATCATCGACGACCTGATGGCCTCGCGGCCCGACGACGACGGTCTGTTCGTCATCGTCAACGGGGCCTGCAAGGACAACGACTTCCACGTCATGAACGACGAGCTGGCGCCGCAGGTCAGCATCGACCGTCTGGAGGACCGCGCGCTGCTGGCTCTGCAGGGCCCGAAGGCTGTCGAGGTGCTCAAGGCCCACATCCCCGAAGCCGCCGGCAAGGTGTTCATGGACAGCTGGGCCACGACCGGCTTCGGCGTCGACGTGCTGATCTCCCGCTCGGGCTACACCGGCGAGGACGGCTACGAGATCTCCGTGCCCGGTCACGCCGCCGAACGGATCTGGAACACCCTGCTGGAGGATGAGCGCGTTCGGCCGATCGGCCTGGGCGCCCGCGACTCCCTGCGGCTCGAGGCCGGCCTGCCACTCTACGGCCATGACGTCGATGAGACCGTCAGCCCGGTCGAGGCGGCCCTGACCTTCGCCGTGTCGAAGAAGCGCCGTGACGCGCAGGACTTCCCCGGCGCCGCGCGTATCGTCAAGGAACTGGCCGAGGGCCCTGCCCGCGTCCGCGTCGGCCTGAAGGTGCTGGGCGGTCCACCGGCCCGCGAGGGCGCCGAGATCGCCGACATCAACGGCAAGGTCGTCGGAGTCGTCACCAGCGGCGGTTTCGCCCCCTCGCTCGGCTGCCCCATCGCCATGGGCTTCGTCCCGCCGGCCCTGTCGGCCGTGGGCACAAAGCTGAACGTCATCGTCCGCGGCCGGGCGGGGGCCGCCGAGGTCGTCGCCATGCCCTTCGTCCCCAACCGCTACGTCCGCAAAGTCTGAGAGAGGGTCCAGCCATGCGTTTCACCAAGGATCATGAATGGGTCGCCCTCGACGGCGACATCGCCACCGTCGGCATCACCGCCTACGCCGCCGAGCAGCTGGGCGACGTGGTGTTCGTCGAGGTCCCCGACATCGGCAAGACCCTGACCCAGGGCGACGGCATGGCCGTGGTCGAAAGCGTCAAGGCCGCCTCCGACGTTTACGCCCCGGTGTCGGGCGAGGTTGTAGAGGCCAATACCGAACTGGGCGACGCGCCCGAGACGGTCAACGCCGTCCCGGAAGCCGGCGGCTGGTTCGCGAAGATCAAGGTCAGCGACCCCGCCCAGGTCGAAGCGTTGATGGACCGCCCGGCCTACGAAGCGTTCCTCGCCACCCTGTAACTCTCATTTGTCATCCCGGACGGCCGACAGGCCGATCCGGGACCCAGATCGAGTCCATGCCGAATCTGGGTCCCGGCTCTCCGCTACGCTTCGGCCGGGATGACAGGAAAAACTGATCATGCGCTACCTCCCCCTGACCCCCGATGACCGCGTCCAGATGCTGGGCGATATCGGCGTGGACTCGATCGACGCCCTGTTCGTCGACGTGCCCGCCGCCGCCCGTCGCACCGGCTTCGTCGACCTGCCGCAGGTCGCCGGCGAGCTTGAGGTCGAGCGAGAGCTGGCGGCGCTGGCGGCGAAGAACGTCGCGGCCGGATCGGTCCCCTTCTTCTGCGGCGCGGGCGCCTACAGGCACCACGTCCCGGCCAGCGTCGATCATCTGATCCAGCGGTCGGAGTTCCTGACCAGCTACACGCCCTACCAGCCCGAGATCGCCCAGGGCACACTGCAGGTGCTGTTCGAGTTCCAGACCCAGGTCGCGGCGCTGATGGGCATGGAGGTGGCCAACGCCTCCCTCTATGACGGCTCCACCGCCTGCGCCGAGGGGGTGATGATGGCCCAGCGGGTCACGCGTCGCGGCAAGGCCGTCCTGTCGGGCGGTCTGCATCCCCACTACGTCCGCACCACCGAGACCCTGGCCCACGCTGACGGCATGGACACCGTCCGCCTGCCGGCCGCCGTCGACGCGGAAGACGCGGTGATCGCCGCCATCGACGCGAACACCGCCTGCGTCGTGGTCCAGACCCCCAACGTGTTCGGCACGGCCACCGACGTGACGAAGATCGCCGAAGCGGCCCACGCCGCCGGGGCGCTGCTGATCGTGGTGACCACCGAGGCGGTGTCCTACGGCCTGCTCAAGTCGCCGGGCGAGATGGGCGCCGACATCGCCGTGGCCGAGGGCCAGTCGATCGGCAACGCCCTGAACTACGGCGGGCCTTACGTCGGTCTGTTCGCCTGCAGGGAAAAGCTGATCCGTCAGGCCCCGGGGCGTCTTTGCGGCGAGACCGTCGACGCCGACGGCCGGCGCGGCTTCGTGCTCACGCTGTCGACCCGCGAACAACACATCCGCCGCGACAAGGCGACGTCGAACATCTGCACCAACAGCGGCCTCTGCGCCCTGGCTTTTTCGATCCACATGAGCCTTCTGGGCGAGGTCGGCCTGCGCCGGCTGGCCGCGCTGAACCACCAGCGGGCCCGCGAGCTGAAGGCGGCGCTGGCGAGCGTGAAGGGCGTCGAGATCCTGACCCCACGTTTCTTCAACGAGTTCGCCGTCAAGCTCGCCAGGCCGGCCGCCGGCGTCGTCGAGGCGCTTGCGGCGAAAGGCGTACTCGGCGGCGTACCCTACAGCCGCCTCGACCCGGGCGCCGGGCTGGACGATGTCCTGCTCGTCGCCGCGACCGAAACCGTGACCGAGGGCGACATCGTCGCCTTCAAGGCCGCCCTGACCGAGGTGATGGCATGAGCTCGATGAACTCCGTGGGCCGTCCGACCGCCCCGAACCAGACCAATGACTTCATCCACCCGACCCTGACCGGCGCCCGCGGGCTGCTGCAGGACGAGCCGCTGATCTTCGAACTGGGCGGCTGGCACAAGACGGGCGTCGACCTGCCGGAAGCCGGCGAGGCCGACGATGGCCTGTCCGGCCTGATGCGCGACACGGCCATCGGCCTGCCGGGCCTGAGCGAGCCGGAGGCGGTCCGCCACTATGTGCGGCTCAGCCAGAAGAACCACGCCATCGATCTGGCCCTTTATCCGCTGGGCAGCTGCACGATGAAGCACAACCCGCGTCTCAACGAGAAGATGGCGCGACTGCCCGGGTTCGCCGACATCCATCCGCTGCAGCCGGTCTCGACCGTTCAGGGCGCGCTGGAGCTGATCGACCGGCTGGCCCACTGGCTGAAGACCCTGACCGGCATGCCCGCGGTGGCCATGACGCCCAAGGCCGGCGCCCACGGCGAGCTGTGCGGCCTGCTGGCCATTCGCGCGGCGCACGAGGGAGGCGGTCAGGGCCACCGCAAGACCGTGCTCTGCCCCACCAGCGCCCACGGCACCAACCCGGCCACGGCCGCCTTCGTCGGCTACAGCGTGGTCGAGATCGCCCAGACCGAGGACGGCCGCGTCGACCTCGCCGACCTGGAAGCCAAGCTTGGCGATCATGTGGCGGCGATCATGGTCACCAACCCCAACACCTGCGGCCTGTTCGAGCGGGATGTGATCGAGATCGCCCGCCTGACCCACGCCGTCGGGGCCTACTTCTACTGCGACGGGGCCAACTTCAACGCCATCGTCGGCCGGGTGCGGCCGGGCGACCTCGGCGTCGACGCCATGCATATCAACCTGCACAAGACCTTCTCCACGCCCCACGGCGGCGGCGGCCCGGGCGCTGGTCCGGTGGTGCTCAGCGCCGCCCTGGCGCCGTTCGCGCCGGCCCCCTGGGTGGTCAGCGGCGCGGACGGCTTCAAGCTGGTCGAGGACCAGGCGGGCGAGGCCGCAGCGGCCTTCGGCCGGATGAGCGCCTTCCATGGCCAGATGGGCATGTTCGTCCGCGCCTACGCCTACATGCGCAGCCACGGCGCCGACGGCCTGCGCCAGGTGGCCGAGGACGCCGTGCTCAACGCCAACTACATCAAAGCCCGCCTGTCGGACGTGATGAGTCCCGCCTTCCCGGACGGCCCCTGCATGCACGAGGCGCTGTTCGACGACAGCTGGCTTGAGGGCACCGGCGTAACCACGCTCGACTTCGCCAAGGCGATGATCGACGAAGGCTTCCACCCGATGACCATGTATTTCCCGCTGGTCGTCCACGGCGCCATGCTGATCGAGCCGACCGAGACCGAGAGCAAGCAGGAGCTCGACCGCTTCATCACCGCCCTGCGCGCCCTGGCCGGCGCGGCGAAGGCCGGCGAGGTCGACCGCTTCAAGGGCGCGCCGTTCCATGCGCCGCTGAGGCGGCTCGATGAGACCCTGGCGGCCCGCAAGCCCCGGCTGCGGTGGCGCCCTGAGACAATTCCGCCACTGGCGGCTGAATAGCCATGCAGGACCTGTGAAGACTTTGTCATAACCGGAACGCGGTCCTTTACGCGCCGTTATCGGCTGCACATATCCACTTGTGCAGCGACGGGAACCCTCGGGAACGCGGCGCGACCAAGCCCGCTTTCACGTGACCCATGTCCCTCGTCCTGACGATGCCCCGCGCCTTCACGCCTGCCGATGACGCCGCCCGCGAGCTGATCTCGCGCGCCGCTCGCTGGCTGTTGATGGGGCTCGGCATCGCGATCATCGGCCTGGGTGTACTGATTGCACCGCTACCGGGACCGGGCGGCCTGCCGGTGATCGTGGTGGGGCTGATGGTCACGCTGCGCAACAGCTTCTGGGCCAAGCGGCAGTTCATCAAGTTCCAGCGCGCGCACCCGAAAATGGTCTTCCCGATCCGCCGCCTCCTGCGGCGCGAACCGGAAGTCATGCCGGTGATGTGGCAGGGCATCCTGCGAATGGAGCGCGTTGTCCTGCGCAAGGAACGGCGCTTCGTGAAGAAGGTGCGCAAGCACTTCCGCCGGCGCTAGATGCGAAAAAGGGGACATGTACCAAAGGTACGTGTCCCCCAATCCGGATCATCGATAGCTCGACTGGGGGACACGTACCTTCGGTACATGTCCCCGAAATACTACTGCAGGCGCGCGGCCATGCCGGCGATCGCCGCGTCGACCGACGGGTCCGACTTGGCCGAGGCCAGGCGGGCGGCGAGGATCTGTTCGGCGGCCTGGGCGGCCAGGTCGGCAGCCACGGCCTTGACCTCGGCGGCAGCTTCCGCCTCGGCGGAGGCGATCTTGCGTTCAGCCAGAGCGGCCCGGCGGGCGATCTGTTCTTCCAGCTTGATCTTGGCTTCGGCCGCCAGACGGACGGCGTCGTCCTCCGCGGCTTTCAGCATTTCGGCCGCATGACGTTCGGCGGTCTCCCGCTGGGCGCGGATGTCGGCCAGCATGGCCTCGGCCTCCGCTCGCAGACGGGCGGCCTCATCGAGGTCGGTCTGGATGGCGACCGACTTGGCGTCCAGCATGCCCGCGATCGTCGCGCGCGCCTTCCACCAGACGATGCCGAAGAACAGCAACAGGCCGACGCCGACCCAGAATTCGGGGTTCGACAGATCCCAGAAGTGGGCTTCGAAAAATGCGGGCATCAGGCGGCTCCTCCGGCGGCTTTCACCTCGGCCGCCGTGGCGGCCGTGCCGGTCAGCTTCTCAACGATGGCCCGGGTGGTCTCGCCGACAATGGCGCCGACGTCGGCCATGGCGCGGTCACGCATGGCGGCGATCCGGACCTCGGCCTCGGCGACCTTGGCGGCCACTTCGGTTTCGGCGAGAGCTGAACGCTCGGCGGCCTCGGCCATCGCCTTGGCGCGGGCTTCAGACGCAAGGCGTTGCGACTGGGCGCGGGCGTCCGCGACCTCGGCCTGGGCGGCCCTGGCCTGGTCCTGGGCTTCCGCCTGGACCTGTTTGGCTGCCTCCAGCGCGCCGTTGATCGCGTCGGCGCGTTCGTCGATCACCTTCCGCAAGCGGGGGGCGAAGACGCGCGAGATCAGCACGTAGAGAATCGCGAACAGCACCAGGAGGTAGGCGATCTGCCCACCCCAGTGCTGGAACTCGAACTGCGGAATGCCGCCGCCCGAGCCATGCTCGGCCGTCGTCGATTCGCCCGTGGCGGCCGCGTCGTGCGTGACCGCGGGCTCGTTTGGATCAGCCATGACCTGTTCGTCCCGTGGAAGGTTCGGCGACGCCGGAAGGGCGTCGCCGCTCATCCGGTCCTTAGGAGGCCGAGAAGATCAGGAAGCCGAGCACGAAGGCCAGGATGCCCAGGGCTTCGGCGAGGGCGGCGCCCACGAACAGGTTGCCGATCTGGCTGGCGGCGGCCGACGGGTTGCGCAGGGCGCCCGACAGGAAGTTGCCGAAGATGTTGCCCACGCCGATGCCGGCGCCGATCATGCCGAGGGTGGCGAGGCCCGCACCGATGTACTTGGCGGCTGCAGCGTCCATGATTCTCTTGTCCTAATTAGTCAGAAGGTGGGTTGGAGGTTTGGATTGGCCCGGCTTTTAGTGGGCGTGATCCAGATTGACCACATCATTCAGATAGATGCAGGCCAGGATGGCGAAGACGAAGGCCTGGAGGAAGGCTACCAGGAACTCCAGAGCCGTCAGGGCGACGACCATGCCCATCGACAGCAGGCCGACGGGTGCGCTGAGCAGGACGCCCAGACTGCCGCCGACGGCCACCGCGACGAAGCCGGCGAACACCTTCAGGGCGACGTGGCCGCCCATCATGTTGCCGAACAGACGAAGCGACAGGGTCAACGGGCGCAGGAAGAACGAGATCAGTTCGATGAAGCCGACGACGGGGCGCATCACCAGGGGGGCGCCCATCGGCCAGAACAGCTTCAGGAAGCCGAACCCGTTCTTGATCACGCCGATGATCATCACCAGCGCGAAGGTCAGCACGGCGAATGTGACGGTGATGGCCAGCTGGGACGTGACGGTGAACGTCAGCATCAGGCCGAGCATGTTCATGCCGAGGATCAGCAGGAACAGCGTGAAGACAAACGGGAAGTACTTCCGGCCCTCATGGCCGATCATCGACTCGGTCATGTTGTCGATCAGGCCGAAGACGCCTTCGCCCATGGTCTGAAGGCGGCCAGGCACGACCTTGGGGCTCGCGGTGACGACGCCGAGGAACGCCACGATCACGGCGAACACGATCGTCATGGCGAGGTGGGAATTGGTGAACGCGAGATCGACCGTTCCGACATACGGAAGGGTGATGTCGGGGAAATCGACAAGCTTGTGGATCTCGAACTGTTCCAGCGGACCAGCCATTGGGCCTTCTACTCCTGGTCTTCCCCGACGTGGGAAACCTGCGCCCTGCGCGCGGCTTCTTCCGCCTCTGCCTGCGCCATCAGCCGGTTGGCCGTACGGCGCGCCATATAAATCGACAGCGCGAAGCCCAGAAGGACCCCGCTGATCACACCCCAGGGCGTGGTGTGGGCCAGCCAGTCCACCACCGCACCCAGCGCGATCCCGAGCAACACTCCGCCCAGCAGTTCCGCGAGTATGCGGTAGGCCTGACTGGTCGCCGTCATCTCGCCGACCGGCGAGGGGGGACGGGTCGTTCGCGCCTTCAGCGCCCGAGCCCGTTCGTCGAGGCTGCGTAGCGCCTCTTCGCGCGGGTCGGCGGCCTTGGGCATGGGAGCGGTCGGGTCCGAAATCAGCCCGGAGAATGTTTCCCCGGGCCCGGCTTGATCGCGGCGGAACCTATAGGCCTCGCTGCAGTGCGTCAAGGTTGGGCGGATGGCCGCCAAGCCTTTGAATCAACAGTATTTCCATAGGCAAGGGCCCCGGTGTTTCCACCGGGGCCCCGCTTTGGTTCAGCTTTACGCCGAAGATCGGGATCAGAAGTTGATCGAGATCGTCGAACGGCGGTTCAGCGGTTCCTTCACACCATCGCCGGTGGCGACGGCGAGATCGGTTTCACCCTTCCAGTCCACGGCCAGCGTACCGGCCGAGACACCCAGGCCCACCAGCGCATCGGCGACGGCCTTGGCGCGGCGTTCCGACAGGCGGACGTTGTAGGCGGGCGAACCCGAGGAGTCGGTGTGACCCACGACCACGACGCGCGTGGCGCCGCCGGCTTGAGCGTACTGGGCCGCTTCAGACACCACCGACTGGGCTTCCGGCGTCAGCACGTACTGATCGAACGGGAAGTAGACGATGAATTCCCGGGCTTCGTACTGCGGCGGCGGAGGCGGCGGCGGCGGAGGCGGCGGGGGAGGCGGCGGGGGCGGAGGAGGCGGCGGCGGCGGGGGCGGCGGCGCGGCTTCTTCCTGGAAGCTGTAGCGGATGCCGACCGTCACCGACTGGTCGTTGTAGCTGCCAGTCATTTCACCGGCGGTGCCGCCACCCTGGAAGGTGAAGTCCTGGGTCTGGAAGTAGCGATAGGTCAGATCGACGTTCATCCGGTCGCTGGCCTTCGCCGTGAAACCGGCGATGCCTTGCCAGGCCCAGGCGATGTTCGAGTCATCGACAACCAGCGCCGGGGCGTTGACGGCTTGCAGCTGACCGCGGGCGATACCGACGCCCACGCCCAGGAACGGATGCAGATCCGAGTCAGGCAGAATGTCGAAAATGACATTTTCCATCAGCGAGAGCACTTCGAACTCGCCGGTGCTGCTGACGGACGGAACCTGAAGCGTGCCGGGACGCCAGCCGCCTTCGGCTTCCACGCGCCAGTTCGGCGAGAGGCGGTAGCCCAGGCGGGCCATCGCGGTCCAGTCGTCGTCTCCGTCGAGACTTCCCGGGCCAATGGCCGTGTCGAAGGTGGTGTTGTCGGACCAGTGGTAGCCAACGTCGACAGCGCCGTACCAGCCGCTGTCCTGAGCCGCCGCACCCGTCGCTGCGAGCGTCGTGACGGCCAAAGCCGCACCCGCCAGAAGCTTGAATTTCATAATGAGAGCCCTCTCCTGCTCGCGATGCGACCAAAGGCCGCTCGAAGTCTTTGTTATATCAACCCAGCATCGGTCGCCAAGTGTCGGTGAAGCCACACTGGAGCCTAATTTGGCCACAAGAACCGTGAACGGCGAGTTTCTCAGTCGAGGGTTGTGCGGAACCGCGCCATCGCGATCGAAACCACCACCAGGACGAACAGGCCGAGGGCCGCGAGGCTGGGCCAGAGGTCGACAACGCCCAGTCCCTTGAGCAACGCGCCACGCACGACCCTCAGGAAGTGGGTGACCGGAATGATGTTTCCGAGACCCTGAGCCCAGACAGGCATCCCCCGGAACGGAAACATGAAGCCGGAAAGCAGGATCGACGGGAAGATATAGAAGACCGACATCTGCATCGCCTGCAGCTGGTTGCGGGCCACCGTGGAGATGAGGAAGCCGAGCGCGAGGCTGCCGACGATGAACAGCAGAATGCCCAGCACCAGCGCGCCCCACCCGCCGCCGAATGGCACATCGAACAGCACCCGCGCGAGCGCCAGAATCACCACGGTCTGGACCAGCCCGACCAGAACGTAGGGCGCCAGCTTGCCGATCATCACCTCGAGCGGCTCGACCGGCGTGGCCAGCAGCGTCTCCATCGTGCCGCGCTCGTATTCCCGCGTAACGCCCAGCGCGGTCATCATCACCAGCGTCATCGACAGGATCACGCCCAGCAGGCCCGGTACGATGTTGTAGGCGGCGATGGCCTCCGGGTTGTAGCGGCGGTGGACGATCACCTCGAACGGGGCGGCCCCGCCTGCCCGACCCGCCACCGCGCCGGTCAGGTCGTGAACCAGCGCCTGCTGGGGCAGCGCCGACAGCGCGGCGATGGCCGACCCGGTGGCGGAAGGGTCGGAAGCGTCGGCCTCGACGAGAATCTGGGCCTGATCACCGCGCACGACGCGCCGACTGAAGTCGGCGGGGATTGTGATCGCGAACTGCACCCGGCCCCGTGAGATCGCCTGGTCGAGCTCTTCGGGCGTGCGCGCCACCTCGATAATGTCGAAATAATCACTGCGCGCCAGCGTCCCCAGGGTCGAGCGGGCGAACGCACCGTGGTCCTGCACCAGAACCGCGGTCGGCAGGTGATGGGGGTCATTGTTGATGGCGTATCCGAACAGCAGGAGCTGGACGATCGGCATGGCCAGGATCAGCGCATAGGTCAGCCGGTCGCGGGTCAGCTGCGTGAATTCCTTGATCAGGACCGCGAGAATCCGGGTGGCGCTCATTCGAAGTTGTCCTTCGACTGACCCATCAGGTGGATGAACACGTCCTCCAGCGTCGGCGAGACTTCGCTCCAGCGGAAAGGATCGCGTCGCCAGGGTGCGATGGCCGATTCGAGCGCTGCGCGGTCCGTTCCGCTGACATGCAGCGCCGCGCCGAACGGGGCGGCCATGACCACGCCGGGCTTGCCGGCCAGTTCGCGGGCCAGCCGGTCGGCGCCCGGCCCCTCGGCACGAAACGTCACCAGCCCCGATCGCGCGATGACTTCCGCGCCCGTGCCGCGCGCCATCAGCCGGCCGTAAGCGATGTAGGCGATGTCGTGGCAGCGCTCGGCTTCGTCCATATAGTGGGTGGAGACCATGACCGTCAGCCCCTCGGCCGACAGCGCGTGAATCTCGTCCCAGAACTCCCGGCGCGCCTTGGGATCCACGCCGGCGGTCGGCTCGTCCAGCAGCAGAAAGCGCGGCTCGTGCAGGATCGCGGAGGCCAGCGCCAGCCGCTGCTTCCAGCCGCCGGACAGGCTGCCGGCGAGTTGACGTCGCCGGTTTTCCAGGCCCAGCCGCTCCAGCGCCGCATCGACCCGCCGCTTGCGATGGTCGAGCCCGTAGACCCGCGCGACAAAGGTCAGGTTCTCCTCGATCGACAGGTCTTCGTAGAGCGAGAACCGCTGCGTCATGTAGCCGGTCTGGCGCTTGATCCGCTCCGCCTCGCGCCGGAAATCCAGGCCCAGCACCTCGCCCTCGCCGCTGTCGGGCGTCAGCAGGCCGCAGAGCATGCGCAGCGTGGTCGTCTTGCCCGATCCGTTGGGGCCCAGAAAGCCGGTGATCTTGCCCGTTTCGACCTGGATCGACAGGTCCTGAACGACATGCTTGTCGCCGAAGCTCTTGTTGAGCCCGCGGACATCGACCGCCAGGGTCACCGGTCGGTTCCCAGGGGCGTGACGTCGACAGGTTGGCCCGGAGCCAGTGCGCGGGGCGCGTTCGGGCGGGCCTCGATCAGGAACACCAGCCGGTCCCGGCTGTCGCGGCTGTAGATGATCGGCGGCGTGAACTCCGGCCGCGGGCTGACATAGTCGATCGTCGCCGACAGGCCGCGGGCGCAGCCGTCACAGCTGAACGCGACCCGTTGGCCGATCCCGTAACGCGACAGATCCTTCTGCGGCACGAAGAACCGCACCTTCACGCGGTCGTCGGGGATCAGCGACACGACAGGCTGGTTCGCCGCGGCCCATTCCCCGGCCTGGTAGAAGACCTGTTCGACGCGGGCGTCGGCCGGCGCGCGCGGGCCCGTGCGGTCGAGCTGCGCCTGGGCGGCGGCGAGGGCGTCGCGCGCCTGCTGGACCTGCGCCTCGCCGGCGCGGACGGCGTCCGGCCGGGCGCCCAGGGTCTGGGCCGTCCGCTGGCTGGTTACGGCGTTGAGGTTGGCGACGGCCGAGTCGCGGGCGGCGCGCACGGTGTCGAGGCGGGCGGGGGCGTAGATGCCCTGCTTCACCAGCGGCGCGATGCGGTTGTATTCGGCCTGGGCCTGACGGACGGCGGCCTCGGCGGCGGCGCGCTGGGCGTCGGTGACGGCGAGTTCCTGCGGCCTCTGACCCTTCCGGGCGTCGTCGAGCCGGGCCTCCGCCTCGGCCAGGACAGCGGCGGCCTGGTCGCGCTGTGCGACCAGCGGCGTCGCGTCGAGCGCGAACAGGGGCTGACCGGCCGTGACCCGCTGACCACGGACGACCGCCACGGTCGAAACCGCCCCGGCCGTCGAGGACGAAAGATAGAGCGCCTCGCCCTCGATGTAGCCGGACAGGGCGCCGTCCCGGGCGGGCTTGCGGCCAAACATCCACCAGGCGCCTGCTCCGGCGAGCACGACAACCACCGCGACGGCGATGCGGACTTTCGGGGTCATCAGCGGCCTCCTTCGGTCAGAAGACCGTTCAGGACGGTCTCGACATGTTGCTGCGCCAGCGCTCTCAGATCGAGCGGCCGCGCGCCGGCCGGCTCGAGCACTTCGCGCCATAGCAGGCCCATGAGCATCGGCCCGATCAGCGACAGCGCATGGTATCGGGAGTCCCCGGGCCGGACCTCTCCCCTCGCCTGGGCCCGCTCGATCAGGCCGGTCAGGACGCCGAGCATCCGGGCGACCACTTCGTCGTGCCAGACCCGGGCCAGCTCAGGAAAGTTGCGCGACTCGGCGATGACCATCTTGGCCACCGGCCCGACCGGCGAGACGACCATCATCTCGGCGGCCCGGCCCAGCAGCATCCGCGCGACCTGCGCGAACGGCAGATCGATGGCCGCGGCCAACGCCTCGACCGCGGCGATGTTGGGGCTGACCGCGTCGCGCACCACGGCGGCGAACAGGTCCTGCTTGGTCTCGAAGTAGAGATAGAGCGCGCCCTTGCTCACCCCGGCGCGGGCGGCGATGTCGTCCAGGCGGGCGGCGGCGAAGCCCTTCTCGGCGAACACCTCCAGCGCCGCGGCGACGATTTCGCCGGGGCGGGCTTCCTTGCGTCGCCGCCATCGGGGTTCGCCGAGCGGAAGCATGGGTCCTCGCGTTTATAACTGACTGGTCAGTTATTTAATTTCCGCGCCCACGAGTCAAGCCGCGCCGCTGTCTGAAACAGCGCGGGACGCCCGGTGGATTGAGGTTATGCTGCGGCCAACACTCCGCCGGCGAGACGATCCATGACCCTGCAACATCCCCTCGCGCGTCGGTTCGGCATGATCTGGGCGGCCGCTTCGGTGTTCCAGATTCCGGTGATCATGCTGACCGCGCCGACGGGCAGCCTGCTCACGGATGTCCTCAAGGCCATCGCCTTCGGCTTCGCCCTGGCCCTGCTGGGCGGCATCGTGTTGCTGCTGGGCCGGAAGCGCGAGGACGGCGCCCTGATTCCGGCCCTCGTGCTGGTGGCGCTGGTGTCGTTCGCCCTGGCCTATCCGGCGATGAAGGGCGGCGCCCTCAACGGCCACTTCAGAGCTTCACCCCATCCCGCAGCCGACGCCGCCCGCCCAGCGCCTCCGGCCGGTTGAGCTCCTTGCGGAACTCGTCGCGTCGCTCGTGGATCGAGGCGATGACAAGGCCCATCGGGATGCCGATATCGACCAGCGCCGCCTCCGACAGCTGCAGCGAAGCCTCGATTGTCTCCGGCACAGCGTCGGTCGCCCCTAGCTCGTAGAGCCGCTTGGCGTGTCGTGCGTCGCGGGCCCGGGCGACGATGGTCAGGTCCGGACGCAGCTCGCGAGCCGTGGCGACCACAACCTCGTTGCCTTCGGGATTGTCCATTGTCACGACCAGCGCGCGGGCGGTGTCCAGCCCGCAGCGGCGCAGGAATTCCGCCCGCGAGGCGTCGCCATAGAAGATGTCGACCCCGGCCCGGCGTCCGGCCTCCACCAGCTTCGGGTCCCGCTCGGCGGCCACCCAGGGAATCTCGTGCCGGCCGAGCATGTCGCCGACCAGCCGCCCGACGCGGCCGTAGCCGATCACGAGGACCGTGGGCGCGTCTGTCGTGGCGACCGGGTCAACGGCCACGCTGGCAGCCGGATTGGCGCCGGGACGTCCGCCCAGCTTCGCGCCGAGGGCGGCCAGAACCGGAATGCAGAACATCGTCAGGGTCGAGGCGACCAGCACCGTACGGCCCACCTCGCGACCGACGAGACCGCTGTTCATCGCCGTGTCGAGAATGACGAAGGCGAACTCGCCGCCGGCCGCCAGCAGCAGGCCGGCCTCCAGCGCCTTGCGCGGCTTGAGCCCGAAGATCAGTCCCAGGACGAACACCACGCTGCCGATCAGCAGCAGCGCACCGACGGCCATGCCGACGATCATCACCGGCTTCTGCACCAGCAGGGACAGGTCGAGGCCGATGCCGATCGACAGGAAGAACAGGCCCAGAAGCAGGCCATTGAACGGCTCGATGGTGACCTCGACCTCGTGACGGTACTCGGTCTCGGCCAGCAGCAGTCCGGCGATGAAGGCGCCCAGCGCCATCGACAGGCCCGTCAGCGCGGCCACCAGCCCGGCGCCGATGACGATCAGCAGCGAGGCGGCCATGAACAGCTCTTCGCTCTTGGCCCGCGCCACCGACTTCATCATCGGCCGCAGCAACAGCCGGCCGAACGCCACCAGCGCCACGATGCCGATAGCCGCCGGGGCGAAGGTCAGCAGCATCCTGGGCGAGAAGATCTCGCCGCCGCCCTGGCTGCCGATGACTGTCAGCGTAATGAGGATCGGCGCGACCGCGAGATCCTGGAACAGCAGCACGGCGAACGTCGCCCGCCCGGCCTGGCTGTGCTGGCGTTTGCTCTCGGCCAGCAGCGGCATGACCATCGCCGTGGATGACAGGGCCAGCGCCGCGCCGATGGCGGCGGCGGCCTGCAGCGGCTGGCCGAACCAGACGGCCACGGCGGCGATGGCTACGGAACAGACGGCCACCTGCAGCGCGCCCATGCCGAATACGAACCGCCGCATCAGCCTCAGCCGTTCCCAGCTCAGCTCAAGCCCGATCATGAACAGCAAGAAGACGACCCCGAACTCGGCCAACTGGGCGACGTCCTGGGGCTTCTCGATGGTGACGGCGGCCAGCCATGGGATGCTATCCGCGAGGGCGCCCAGACCGTAGGGGCCCAGCACGACACCGGCGCCGAGGAACCCGAGAATCGGACTGATCCGCCAGCGCCGGAACAGCGGCACCACCACGCCCGCCGTGGCCAGGAACAGCACGACGTCCTTGTACTCGCCGGGAGATACCTCCGCCGCCATGCCGCCTCCGGATTGCCAGTGGCTCTATATGGGGGCCGGCGAACCGCTTGCGAAACCCCGCGTGGGGGCGTAGTCGCCCGAGCATGCGCAGCAGCAGCCATGTCCGGCGGCCCGCGCGTCGCGGCGCCCTGCCCGCGGCGCTGGCCCTGCTCGCGCTCTGCGTCCAGCTGCTCATTCCGGCCGCATCCCTTGCCACGGAAGCGAAAGGCGACGCCCGGACGGTCGTGCTCTGCACGGTCGACGGGACGAAGACCGTCACGATTCCAGGCGGCGATACGCAGCATCACGGCTTCGGCGGACTGAAGTGTCACGACTGCGTCATGGCGTCGATCGCGGTCGTCTCACCCGGTGATGCGCCTGCACTGCCCGTTCGATATGCGGCCGAATCGCGTCTCGCGCCGATCGCCCGCACCAGTCGCCTGCCCGGCGCACGTGCGCCGCCGCGTCCCCCCTCCACCGGACCACCCGCCTTCCAGACCGCCTGACCCTTCGCCGGGCGCGCCGACGCGCGCCCTGTCAGACCTTTCTGGAATTCCATTCACATGACCAAGATCCAAGGCGCGCGCCTGCGCGCCCTCCTCCTCGGCGCGAGCTGTCTCGCCGCGCCCGCTTTCGCCCACGCCGCCGATACGCCGACCACGGTCGACTCCGTCATCGTCACCGCCCGCCCCGATCCGGAAGACCCCGCGGTCGTGGGCGACGCCCGCAAGCGTCTGTCGCGCACACCGGGCGCCGTTTCTGTCATCTCGGCCGAATCCTTCGCCAGCCGCGAGGCCCTGGCCTTCGACGACATGCTGCGCGACGCCCCCGGCGTCTACGCCCAGCGCAAGTGGGGCGGCGATGTGCGCATCTCGATCCGCGGTTCGGGCATCGGCAACGCCAACCACAACCGCGGTCTGCTGCTGGCCCAGGACGGCGTGCCGCTGAACGAGGCGGACGGCTACGGCGACAGCCAGATCGCCGATCCCCTGACCACGCGGTTCGTCGAGGTCTATCGCGGCGGCAACGCCCTGCGCTTTGGCGGCTCCCTGCTCGGCGGCGCGATCAACATGGTCACCCCCACCGGCGCCACCGCCGGCTTCGAGCAGCAGGTCCGCGTCGACGGCGGGTCATTCGACCTGCTGCGCGAGAATCTCGCCCTCGCCCGGGAGGCCGGCGACTGGGACGTTTATGTCGCCGGCACCAACCAGACCGCCCAGGGCTGGCGCCCGCAAAGCCAGCAGAACATCCAGTTCGGCTCGCTCAATCTCGGCCGGTCGTTCGGCGAGGACCGTGAGGTGCGGCTGATCGTCAATGGCTCGAACATCAACCAGGAAATCCCCGGCGTCCTGACCCGGGCGCAGTTCCAGGCCAATCCGCGCCGGCCGGCGCCGGCGAACTACGCCAATGACCAGAGCCGCAACCAGCGCGGCCTGCGCGCCTCCCTGCGCACCACCTGGCGGCTCAGCGACAGCACGGTGTTCGAGGGCGCGGTCTACGGCCTGTGGAAGGACCTCGACCACCCGATCTTCCAGGTCATCGACCAGCAGAGCCGCAACTGGGGCGCCTTCGGCCGACTCGACTGGCAGGGCGAGATCGGCGGCCTGAAGGCCGACGCCTATGCGGGCCTCTGGCTGCGCACCGGCGACATGGACTCCAACTTCTACGTCAACCTGAAGGGCGCCCGGGGCGCGCCACGCTCGCGCACCCTGCAGAATGCCGACGCCGCGGACGTCTTCGCCGAGGGCCGGCTGTTCGTCACCGACCGCCTCGCCCTCGTCGGCGGCGGGACCTGGGGCCGGGCCGGGCGCGACTACCAGAGCTTCGCCCTGCCGGGCGTGGCCGGGACCTTCAACCTGAAGGCTGCGAAGGACTACGACTGGTTCGCCCCGCGCATCGGCCTCCTGTGGGAAGCCGAGGACGGCGCGCAGCTGTTCGCCAACCTGACCAAATCCGTCGAGCCGCCGAACTTCGGCTCGATGTCGCCGACCGGGACCGGCTTCGCCCCGGTTCAGGCGCAGGAAGCCTGGACCGCCGAGGCCGGCGCGCGGGGGCGCCGCGGCCCGTTCACCTGGGACGTCACGATCTACCGTGCGGTGCTCGACAAGGAGATGCTGCAGTATACGGTCGCGCCGGGCATCCCGGCGTCGACCTTCAACGCCGACCGCACGATCCATCAGGGTCTCGAGGCGGCGCTGGACTGGCGGCTCACCCCGCAATGGCGGCTGCGCCAGACCTGGACCTGGTCGGACTTCCGCTTCGACGGCGACGTTCAGTACGGCAACAACCGCCTGCCGATCGTGCCCGAACACTTCTATCGGGCGGAACTGCGGTATGAGGCGCCGGCCGGCTGGTTCGTCGCGCCGTCGGTGGAATGGTCGGCCTCGGACATCACCGTCGACTACCGCAACACCACGACGGCTCCGTCCTATGCGGTGTTCAATCTGAACGCCGGCTGGAAGGTCAAAAACGGGATCAGCCTGTTCCTCGACGCCCGCAACCTGACTGACGAGGCCTATGTCTCCAACGTCCAGGCGGCGATCCTCGCGGGTCCGGCCACCGCCGCCTACTGGCCAGGTGACGGCCGGTCGCTGTTCGGCGGTCTGACGGTCTCGTTCTAGTCCAAGCAACCCGAGGGCGGCGGCGTAGCTCGCCGCCGCCCGTCCGGAGACAAGCCATGTCGGTCGACGACACCCTGCCCGGCGCGAGCCGCCTCTACCGCACCATCTGGCGCTGGCACTTCTACGCCGGCCTGATCTGCCTGCCCTTCTTCATCCTGCTGGCGTCCACCGGCGCGCTGTATCTGTTCCGGGACGAGCTCGCTCCGGTGCTCGAACACCACCGACTGATTGTCGAACCGACGACGGCCGCCTCCCTGTCGCCAGAAACGCTGATCGATCGGGCCCGGGCCGTGCAGCCCGGAACGCCGGTCCGCTTCACGCCGCCCCCGGCGCCGGACCGTTCGGCCGAGGTGGGGATTCGCGATCCGAAGGGCGAAGTCATGTCGGTGTTCCTGGTTCCCTCGACCGGCGCGGTGCTGGGCCGGATCGCCGACGAACAGCGGCCCATGAAGCTGATCAGCCACATCCACAGCCTGGAGATACTCGGCAAGGCACCCAACCTGATCATCGAAGTGGTCGGTGGCTGGGCCATTCTTCTCGTTGCTTCCGGCATCTTCCTCTGGTGGCCACGCGGCCGGACAGAGGGCGTGGTCACCTTGCGCGCAACCCCCGCCAGACGCGTCTGGTGGCGGGACCTTCATGCGGTGACCGGCGCCTTCGCCTGCGTCACCCTGCTGTTCCTGGCCGTGACCGGCATGCCCTGGTCAGGGTTCTGGGGTGAGAATTTCCGGCGCCTGGTCAACGAGTCCGGCCTCGGCATGCCGGCCCAGGTCAAGGCGACCGCTGTCGCGTCGGACGCGGCGCTGGCGGCGACGAAGTCCGGCTCCTGGACGATGGACCCATCGGCCACCCCGACCGTCGCGGTGTCCGGCCCCCGCCCCATCCCGATCGCCGACATCCTGGCCATCGCCGCCCGGCGCGGGGTCGTCCCCGGCTACGCCGTCCGGCTGCCGACCTCGGCCGGCGGTGTCTACACCATCCAGAGCTACCCCCGGCAGGCAACCGGGCAGCGCGTCATCCACCTCGACCAGTACAGCGGCCGGGTCATCGCCGACGTCGGCTTCCAGGCCTACGGGCCGGTGTCGAAGGCGGTCGAATGGGGCATTGCCGTCCATACCGGCGGTCAGTACGGACTGATCAACCAACTGGTCATGCTGGCGGGATGCCTGGCCATCATCACGCTCAGCGTCTCGGCGGCGGTGATGTGGTGGCGACGGCGGCCGGTGGGCCGGCTGGCCGCGCCCCCCGCCCAGCCGGGACCGGTCAGCGGCTTCGCCCTCTTCGCCCTCGCGACCGGTTTGATCTTCCCGCTGCTCGGCCTGTCAATTCTGCTGGCGTTCGCCGTCGACAGGCTTGCGCCGCAGGCCCTGAAGCTGAAACACGCACTCTAGATCGAAAGGGACATTCCATGCGTCTCGCGCCTGTCTTCGCCGCCCTGCTTCTCGCCGCCTGCTCGCCCGCGAAGCCGCCGTCCTACAGCAGCGCCGGCATCGCGGTCGCCGAGCCGTTCAGCCGCCCGGCGCCCGCCGGCGGCACCGGCGCCGGGTTCTTCTCGGTGACCAACAACAACACCGGTCCCGATGTCCTGATCGCCGTCGAATCGCCGATCGCGGCCAGGGTGAGGATGCATGAGACCTCCATGGCTGACGGCATGATGCGGATGGATGAACTCAAGGACGGCGTTCCGCTCAAGGCCGGTCAGACGGTCAGGTTCCAGCCGGGCGGCAAGCACGTGATGTTCATCGGACTGACACAGCCTCTGAAGGCAGGCGACCGCATTCCCGCCACGCTGGTCTTCCGCAACGCGGGCCGCACGCCGATCGAACTGGTCGTTCGCGGGGGCGGCATGCCCGGAATGGCCGGCATGGCCCCCCACGATCACTAGATACCCTGCCCAGGAGCTTTCCGATGAAACCCCTTGTCTTCGCCGCCGCCGTCGCCCTGATCGCCGCCCCCGTGCTCGCCGCCTCGGGCCCGCAGGTCAGCCAGGCTTGGTCCCGCCCCGCGCCCCAGGGCGGCAACGGCGCCGGCTACGCCGTAATCACCAACACCGGCCCCGCCGCCGACACGCTGATCGCGGTCAGCAGCCCGGTCGCGGCGCGCGTCGAAATCCACGAGACGATAGTGATGAATGGCCAGGCGATGATGCACCCCCGTCCAGGTGGGCTCGACGTTCCGGCCGGTTCGACCGTCGCCCTGAAGCCCGGCGGCTGGCACATCATGCTGATGGGCCTGAAGCAGCCCCTGAAAGCGGGCGACCACTATCCGGCGACCCTGACCTTCAAGAAGGCCGGCAAGGTGACGGTCCAGTTTTCCGTCCAGTCGACAGCCCCCGCCGGCTGAAATTCCCCACTGCGGTAACGCGGGGTCACGCGTTGACAGGGCATGGGTGAACGCCGCTAACTCGTCCCTCAGGCCCGTCAGAGGCCGATACGGGAGAGTGCGCGCATGTCCGGCTGGAACTTCGCCGACGTCTGGGAAGAGATCGCCGCGGCGGCGCCGGACAGGCCGGCCCAGATTCGCGGTCGGCGCGTCATCAGCTGGGGCGACTTCGATCGCCGCGCCAACGCCCTCGCGGCCCACATGCTCAAGGCCGGCCTCAGCCATCAGGCCAAGGTCGCGGCCTACCTCTACAACACTCCGGAGTACCTCGAGACCTACTACGCGGCGTTCAAGGCCAGCCTGGCGCCGGTCAACACCAACTACCGCTACGAGACCGAGGAGCTGCTCTATCTCTTCGACAACGCCGACGCCGAGGCGATCGTCTTCCATGCCGGATTCGCGCCCAAGCTCGAGGCCATCAAGGACCGCCTGACCAAGGTGAAGTGCTGGATCGCCGTGGCCGACGAAGGCGCGCCGATCCCGGCCTGGGCTACCGAATACGAGAGCATCGCCGCGCCCGGGGCCGACCGCGTCGTCGCGCCTCAAGGTCGGTCGGGCGACGATCTGCTGTTGCTCTACACCGGCGGCACGACCGGCATGCCCAAGGGCGTGATGTGGCGTCAGGACGACCTGTTCCAGGTGCTCGGCGCCGGCGGCAATGTGCTGGCGATGATCCCGCCGCTGGAGACGCCGCACGAGGCCGGCGTCCGCGTCCGCACCGGCCGCGCCGGCGACATGCACCTGCCGCCGCCGACCAGCCTGGTCGCCGCCTGCCCCCTGATGCACGGCACGGCCCAGTTCGGCAGCTTTGGCGCCATGACCGGCGGCGGCTGCATCATCACCCTGCCCTCCCTGCGTTTCAGCGCCGAAGAACTGTTCGACGAGGTCGACCGCCTGCGGGCCAACAGCATCTCGATCGTCGGGCTGGCCTTCGCCACGCCGATGCTCGAGACGCTCGACGCCAATCCGGGGCGCTGGGATCTCAGCTGCATCACCCGCATCGGCTCGTCCGGCACGGTCTGGAGCCATGAGAACAAGCAGGCGCTGCTGAAGCATCTGCCGCCCGGCGCCATGCTCATGGACAGCCTCGGCTCGTCAGAGGCCGTGGGCCTTGGCGGATCGACCTCCGTCGCCGGCGCCGAGGCGACCACCGCCCAGTTCCTCGTCGGGCCGAACGCGGCGGTGTTCAAGGAAGACGGAACCCGCGTCGAACCGGGCAGCGGCGAGCGCGGGCTGGTCGCCGTCGGCGGCTTCATCCCGACGGGCTACTACAAGGACCCGGAGAAGTCGGCCAAGACCTTCCAGACCTTCGAGGGGCGCCGCTGGTCTGTGCCCGGCGACTTCGCCGAAGTGAACGAGGACGGCACGATCAAGCTGCTCGGCCGCGGCTCGCAGGTGATCAACACCGGCGGCGAAAAGGTCTTCCCCGAAGAGGTCGAGGAGGCGCTCAAGACCCATCCTCTGGTCCGTGACGCCGTCGTCGTCGGCGTGCCGGACAAGCGGTTCGGTGAACGCATCTGCGCTGTGGTCGACGTCGGCTCGGCGACGGCTCCCGGACTCGCCGAACTGGCTGCCCACGTGCGCGGCCGGCTGGCCGACTACAAGGCTCCGCGTGAACTGGTTGTGGCCCCGGTCCACCGCGCCGCCAACGGCAAGGTCGACTACAAGGCGGTGCGCATCCAGGCGCTCGCGGCGCTTGGAGTCACGGCGGCGTAGCGGCGACGGGGACCTGAACCGGGTTCCCGCGCAACCGCTGCCCTAGATGACTCTTTTGTAAGAAGCGCCCGGGCCGCCGATGTGCATGGTCCCGGGCAATCAGTTCACACGGGAAACCCCCACCATGAAACGCATACTGCTTTCCGCCGCCGCCGCGCTGGCCCTGACCGCCGCCGCCGGCGCAACCGTGGCTTACGCCCGCGCCGTACCGGCCCCGATCACCGCCGCCGACATCGCCAAGGCCCCGCGCATGGGGCCCTGGGGCTTCGACCTTTCGGGCATGGACCGCTCGATCAAGCCGGGCGACGACTTCGTCGGCTTCGCCTCGGGCGCCTATCTGGCCAACCTCGACATCCCCGCTGACCGGACCAACTGGAATTCGTTCGCCGTCCTGCGCGAGCTGTCCGACGCCCGCATCAAGGCGGTGATCGACACCGCCGCCGCCACGACCAACGCGACGGGCGAGGCCCAGCAGATCGGCGGTCTCTACAACAGCTTCATGAATGAGGCGACGGTCGAGGCGCTCGACGCCAGGCCGCTGGCAGGCGACCTGGCCGCAATTCGCGCCGCCAACACCCGCGACGCCATCGCCGCGTTGATGGGCGCCTCCAACGGCGGGTTCGGCGGCAGCTTCTTCGCGGCCTATGTCAGCTCCGACGCGAAGAACCCGAACGTCAACGTCGCCAACGTGACCCAGGCCGGCCTCGGCCTGCCCAACCGCGACTACTACCTCGATGCCAAGTTCGCCGAGAAGAAGGCCGCCTATCAGGCCTATGTCGCGAAACTGCTGACGTTCGCGGGCTGGGCCAACGCCGACAAGGCCGCCGCCGACATCGTCGCGCTGGAAACCACCATCGCCCAGGCCCAGTGGCCGATCGCCGACCAGCGCGATCCGGACAAGACCTACAACCCCAAGACCATCGCCGAGCTGCAGGCCCTGGCGCCCGGCTTCCCCTGGCAGGCCTGGCTGAAGGGCGCGAGCCTCGACAAGGCGACCAAGGTGATCGTCGGCGAGCCGACCGCCTTCACCAGGATCGCCGCCATTTTCGCGGCGACCCCGGTCGCTACCCTGCAGGCCTGGGACGCGTTCCACACGGTGGATCAGGCTTCCCCCTATCTTTCGAAGCGCTTCGCGGACGCCAATTTCGAGTTCCGCGCGAAGACGCTTTCGGGCCAGCCCGAGCAGCGCGCCCGCTGGAAACGCGGCGTGTCGCTGGTCAGCGGCAATCTCGGCGAAGCGGTCGGCAAGCTCTACGTGGAGGCCTACTTCCCGCCCGAGTCCAAGGCCAAGATGGAAAAGCTGGTCGCCGACCTGCGCGTCGCGCTTAAGGCCCGCATCGACAAGCTCGACTGGATGAGCCCCGAGACCAAGGTGCGCGCGCAGGCCAAGCTGGCCGCGTTCACGGTCAAGATCGGCTATCCCAACAAGTGGCGGGACTACAGCGCCCTGACGGTCAAGGCGGACGACCTCTACGGCAACGTCCAGCGCGCCAACGCCTTCGAATGGGCCTTCAACGTCGCCAAGCTCGGCAAGCCGGTCGACCGCGACGAGTGGGGCATGTTCCCGCAGACGGTCAACGCCTACTACAACCCGACCCTCAACGAGATCGTCTTCCCGGCCGCCATCCTGCAGCCGCCGTTCTTCGATCCGGACGCCGACGCGGCCGTCAACTACGCCGGCATCGGCGCGGTGATCGGTCACGAGATCAGCCACGGCTTTGATGACGAGGGTCGCAAGTTCGACGGCGACGGCTCGCTGCGTGACTGGTGGCAACCCGCCGACGCGGCCAAGTTCGAGGTCCAGACCAAGCGTCTCGGCGCCCAGTACTCGGCGTTCGAGCCGGTCGCGGGTTCGCACATCAACGGCGATCTGACGATGGGCGAGAATATCGGCGACCTGGGCGGCATCCTGGTCGCGCTGGACGCCTATCACCTGTCGCTCGGCGGCAAGCCTGCGCCCGTGATCGACGGCCTGACCGGCGACCAGCGCTTCTTCCTCGGCTTCTCGCAGATCTGGCGCAGCAAGTACCGGGACGACGCGATCCGTCAGCAGGTGGTGTCCGACCCGCACTCGCCGGCCCAGTTCCGCGTCATCGGCACGCTGCGCAACGTCGATGCCTGGTACGACGCCTGGGGCGTGAAGCCCGGCGACAAATGGTACGTGAAGCCGGAAGACCGCGTCCGCATCTGGTAGGCCGCGCGACGTTCTCTCCCCGGTTTGGGGAGAGAACGTCCGCAGTTTGCCGCGCATGAAGAATCTTTAACGTCCCCAAGCGGCGTCTGGCGTGCAATGTCACGCGCGAATTTCAGCCTTGGGGATATTTCCACCATGAAGACCTTCTGGATGGGCGCCGCCGCGGCGGGCGTTCTGCTTCTCGCAGCGGCTCCGGCTTCGGCTCACGAAGAGCACGGCTGTCTCGACGCCTTCTGCTTCAACGAGTCCCTGTTCACGGCGACCGACACCACGGGCGGTGGACAGGCCGTTTCGCTGGAAAGTCCGCGCTACGGCGCCTGGGGCTTTGACCTGACGGGCATGGACCGTTCGGTGAAACCGGGCGACGACTTCTACATGTGGGCCAGCGGCGCGTGGAACGCCCGCACGGAAATCCCTTCCGACCGCACCCGCTTCGGCAACTTCGACGCCCTGTCGATCCTGTCCGAGGCCCGCACCCGCGCGATCATCGAGGACTCGGCCGCTGGCCGCATCACGGGCCCCGAAGCGGTCCAGATCGGCGCCGCCTACGCCGCCTTCATGGACGAGGCCCGCGCCGAGCAGCTGGACTTCAAGCCGCTCAAGCCCGAGCTGGCCCAGATCATGGCCGCCAAGACCCGCGACGACATCACCGCCCTGATGGGCAAGTCCAACACCTCCGGCTTCTCGGCGATCTTCGGCCTGGGCATCGGCGACGACGCCAAGGACCCGACGAAGTACGCGGTCTATGCCGGCGCCGGCGGTCTCGGCCTGCCTGACCGCGACTATTACCTCGACCCGAAGTTCGCGCCGAAGAAGGCCGCCTACGAGGCCTATATCGTCCAGATGCTGACGATGATCGGCTGGGCCAAGCCGGCCGAGGCCGCCAAGGCGATCCTGGCCTTCGAAACCCAGCTGGCCGGGGCCTCCTGGACTCGCGTCGAGCGCCGGGATCGCGACAAGACCTACAACCCGATGACCCTGGCCGAGCTCCAGGCGGCGACGCCGGGCTTCAACTGGGATCGCTACCTGCCGGGTACGGAACTGAAGGGCGTCAACCGCTACATCGTGAGCACCAACACGGCGTTCCCGAAATTCGCCGCCATCTATGCGGCGACCCCGGTCGACACGCTGAAGGCCTGGGAGGCGTTCCATCTGGTCGACGGCGCAGCGCCGCTGCTGTCGAAGCGCTTCGCCGACGCCAACTTCGAGTTCCGCGCCAAGACCCTCGCCGGCCAGCCCGAGCAGAAGCCCCGCTGGAAGCGCGGCGTCGGCTACGTCAACGGCATGCTCGGCGAGCCGGTCGGCAAGGTCTATGTGTCGCGCTACTTCCCGGCCGAGTCGAAGGCCAAGATGGAGGGGCTCGTCGCTGACATCCGCGCGGCCCTGAAGACCCGCATCGAACACCTCGACTGGATGAGCCCCGAGACCAAGGTCAAGGCGCTCGACAAGCTGGCCAAGTTCGGCGTGAAGATCGGCTACCCCGACAAGTGGCGCGACTACTCCGGCCTGGTGGTCAAAGCTGACGACTCCTACGGCAACGCCCAGCGCGCGGCGGTGTTTGAGTGGCGTTACGAGGTCGCCCGCCTGAACGGGCCGGTCGACAAGACCGAGTGGGGCATGACCCCGCAGACGGTCAACGCCTACTACAGCCCGGTGAAGAACGAGATCGTCTTCCCGGCCGCGATCCTGCAGGCGCCCTTCTTCCACCCGGACGCCGACATGGCGGTCAACTTCGGCGGCATCGGCGGCGTGATCGGCCACGAGATCAGCCACGGCTTCGACGACCAGGGCCGCAAGGGCGATGGCGACGGCGTGCTGCGCGACTGGTGGACGCCGGAAGACGCTGCCAAGTTCAAGGCGCAGGCCGACCGTCTCGGCGCCCAGTACTCGGCGTTCGAGCCCTACCCCGGCGCGCACGTGAACGGCGGCCTGACGATGGGCGAGAACATCGGCGACATGGGCGGCCTGTCGCTGGCCTATGACGCCTACCTGGTGTCACTGGACGGCAAGCCCGCCCCCGTCCTCGACGGCTTCACCGGCCAGCAGCGCGTGTTCCTTGGCTGGGCCCAGGTGTGGCGTCAGAAGGCCCGCGAGGACTTCGTCCGGCAGCAGGTCGTCACCGACCCGCACTCGCCGGCCTACTACCGCGTCAACGGCACCATCCGGAACGTCAACGCCTGGTACGACGTCTTCGGCATCCAGCCCGGGGACAAGCTCTATGTCGCTCCGGCCGACCGGGTGAAGATCTGGTAGGCTTCAGAGCCTGGTAAACTGAACCGCGAAGGGGCGGCCCGCGAGGGTCGCCCCTTTTGCGTCGGTCAGACCTCGAGCTCGGCCAGAACGAAATCCGCGCGCTCGGCGACGGGGAGCCTCGGCAGTTCGATCAGCCGATAGCCAAGCCGGCGATAGGTCGCCAACAGCGGCTCGTACTCGTCCAGCGCCTCGTCGAAGCCGTGGCGGCGTTCCGCGTCGACGTGGTGGATCTCGGGCCAGGGCGGGGCGACGAACACCGTCTCATCGTACCGGCACAACTGCCCCGCCCCTTCGAAGTGCGCCGGGACCGGCAGACCCATCCGCGCCAGACCGGACAGGGGCTCCACCACGCTGCGGTCGAAGAACGCCAGACCCGGCTCGCCGGCCGCCATGATCCGCTGGTGCAGACTTCGCGACAGGAGGAGTTCGGCGAACTTCGCCGGCGCGGACCAGGGCAAGGCGTCGCCGCCGATCCAGTCCTGCTCGCGGACGATCTGCCGGCCGGCTTCGGGAAACACCCGATAGCCCCGCCGACCGAGTTCAGTCAGCAGGGTCGATTTCCCGCCGCCGGAGCAGCCGGTGATGATCACCGCGCGGCAGCGGCGATCGGCGACGCTGGACGGCTGGTAGCCGTCCTCCAGGGTCGGGGTCATGGCGTCTCCTGAAGTGAAGTGGATTTGTGCGTCCTTCGAGACGCGGACCCGAGGGTCCGCTCCTCAGGATGACGGGCTGGGTTTGATGGCGACCAACTTCGTCATGGTGAGGAGCGAGGCATCAGCCGAGCGTCTCGAACCACGCACACTCATGGATGATGGGGCTATTTTTGACGGCAGCGTCGAAAAACACAGACCCGCCGCGGGGGATAGTCGCGGCGGGTCCGGTTTATTCCTCGATCACTCGATCCAAGCGGGCGTTTCCTCCCCGAAACGCCGTGAGGTAAGAACTCTCAGGGGTTCTAGTTCCTCGCGCACCGTCAAAAGACGGCAAGGCTCTTTCTCTGTCAAGGGTTGCGAGGGGCGCCGCGCGCAACAAAATACGCCGAATTGGCGAAATCGGGGTTGATTGTTGGACCCGTCAGTCAAAAGAACGCGTTCTTTTGACGGTGGTGTCAGTTATTTTGCCCGATCCGGGTAACCAGAGCTTCCGCGGCATCGGATACGGGCTCGAAAAGGTGCTCGGGCCGACTCGCGGCCACCGGACCGATTCCCTGACCCGACAGAAGCGCCTGGGCGGTCAGCAGGTCCCGCTCGGCGATCAGCAGGCCGTTTGCGCGCGGCCGGGCGCCCCGCGCGACGAGATCAGAGAGGGCCGAGCGGGCCGCCCCATCCGCCTCAGCGGGCCAGACCAGCATCATAGAGCCCCGGGCCCGCGCCCGCGCCTCTACGACGCCCAGCATTTGCCGGACGACCGCCAGCCTGTCGGCGTCCCAGTCGGCCGACAGGGAGGCCGCCAGCTGGGCCTGGCTCTTCAGGATCACGCCGTCGCTGACAATCTTCAGATGATTGGCCGCCAGGGTCGCGCCGGTGGTGGTGATGTCGACGATGATCTCCGCCGCGCCGGAGGCCGGCGCCCCCTCGGTCGCGCCGCCGGATTCGACGATGCGATAGTCGGCCACGCCGCAGCGGGCAAAGAAGGCCCGCGTCTGGACCAGATACTTGGTCGCCACGCGCAATCGCTTGCCGGTGCGGACGAGATGGGCGTGCGCCACCTCCTCCAGGTCGGCCATGGTCTCGACGTCCAGCCAGCCACGCGGCACGGCGACGATCAGGTCAGCCTTGCCGAAGCCGAGCGCGCGCAGGAGCATGACCCGGCTGTCGAGATCGGCGACCTGCTCACGCAGCAGATCCTCGCCTGTGACGCCGAGGTGGATCTCGCCGCTGTCGAGCGCGGCGGCGATGTCGGACGCCGATAGCAGCCGAACCTCCACCTTGGGCAGGGCCGGGATCGCGGCCGTATAGCCACGGCCGCCGGCGGCCGACGACAGCGGCAGCCCCGCATCGGCCAGCCAGGCCTCAACCTGCTCCTTCAGCCGCCCCTTGGACGGGATTGCCAGGATCAACGGTCCGCTCATTCCACGCCTCCCGCGAAAGCCCGCGCCGGCCGCACCATGCAGCCGACCGCGCCCTGGGCCGAGGGCGCCCCGAGACGCGCCGGCAAGCTGTCGTAGCGCCCGCCGGCGGCGACGGGCCGTTCCTCACCGAGCGCGGCGCTGCGCACCTCGAAAACGAGCCCGTCGTAGTAGCCGAACGCCCGCCCGAAGGCGGCGGTCAGGCGGACCCGATCGGCCGGCACGCCCTGAGCGGCCAGTCCCTCCAGGCGCCGTCTCCAGACCGCCAGCGCGGCATCAAGGGCCCCGGGCGCCGGTCCGGCCAGCGCCCGGATCGCGCCGAGGGCGGCTTCCGGTGCATCAGACACGGCCAGAAACCGTCGGACCGCATCGCCCTCGGCGACCGTCAGGGGCGGCATGCGCGCGGCCTCGGCGCGTTCAGCCAGGCGGCTGACGATCTCTGCGGTCGGCCGGCTCCCCACGGGCTCGATCCCGGCCAGGGTCCAGAGTCGGCGCAGGGCAGCCTCGCCGTCCCCGGCCGGAACGCCTTCCAGCGGATTGACCAGACGGGCGGCCGCGTCGTCGGTCGCCTGGCCGGCGCGGTCGAGCTCGGCCTGCAGCAGGCGCGGCCGGGTAAACAGCCGCTTGAGCCGCGCGGCCAGCGCCGGGGCCAGGGCCAGGCTGTCGACGAAAGCGGCGAACAGGGCGATGTCGCCGAGGATCAGGGACAGGTCGCTCCGCCCACCGGCCGCCGCCGAGCGCCAGGCCAGGCCGACGACCTCGACATCGGCCGTCGCGGCGTCCTCGCCGCCGAAGGCCTCGACACCGATCTGCAGGAATTCCTCGGCGCGGGCCGACCCTGCCGGCGCGGCGCGGAAGGCCTTGCCTTCATAGGCATAGCGACCCGAGGTCGCGCCGCCGGCGATGTGCGCGCGGGCAACCGGGATGGTGAAATCCGGCCGCATGGCCAGCTCCTCGCCGCCCTCGGCCTGGACCACGAACAGGCGCGGACGCATGGCCTCGCCCGACAGGTCGAGCAGCAGAGCCAGCGGCTGCAGCACCGGAACCTCGACAGCGGCCGCGCCGGCCGCCACGAACGGCGCGCGGATGGCCGCAAGGGCCTCGGCGGGAACGGGGGGCTCCAGTCTCATCGGGCGGCGTCCACGATCTTGCGCACGGCCGCCACGAGGTCCGCGCGGGGGATGGTCTGCTGGCCCGGCCGCTCGGCCTTCCAGGCAGCGTTGTCGGCGACGTCCTTCGCCAGATCCCGGCCGAGATCGAGATCCTTGATCGTCACGGTTCCGGCCGCGAACTCGTCCTCGCCGATGATCACGGCAGCCGGCGCCATGCGACGGTCGGCGTACTTCATCTGCGGCCGCATACCCGAGGTCCCCAGATAGACCTCCGCGGCGATCCCGCCCGCCCGCAGTTCGCCGGCGACCGCGAAATAGTCGGCCATCCGCGCCTGGTCGAAGGCGATGATCACCACCGGCCCACGGTTCTCGCCGGCCTCGTCGCGACCCGCCGCCTTCAACGCCGCCGCCAGTCGCGAGACGCCGAACGAGAAGCCCGTCGCCGGCGTGCGCTCGCCGGTGAACCGAGCGACCAGGTCGTCATAGCGCCCGCCGCCGCCGATCGAGCCGAAGCGCATCGGCTGGCCCTTCTCGTCGGTGGTCTCCAGCAGCAGCTCGGCCTCGAACACCGCGCCGGTGTAGTACTCCAGCCCGCGCACGATGGAGGGATCGAAGCTCGCCTGGTCATCGCCGACGCAGAGGCCCTTGAGCGCCGCGCCGATCTTCGCCAGCTCCTCCAGCCCCTCGTCGCCTTCGGCCGAGCCGCCTATGACCTTGCTGAGGGCGTCGAGCGTGCCCGACCGGTCGGGCTGGCCGGCGGCGACGAAGGCCAGCACCGACTCGATCGCCTTCGCGCCCAGACCCGCGCCCTTGGTGAAGGCGCCGGACTCGTCCTTGCGGCCCTCGCCGAGCAGCAGGGTCACGCCCTCGGCGCCCAGCCGGTCCAGCTTGTCGACCGCGCGCAGCACGCCCAGCTTCTGGCCCTCGGTGGTCACGCCGGCGGCCGTCAGCAGCCCGTTGAGCAGCTTGCGATTGTTGATCTTCATCACCGCCGTACCGCGCGGCAGGCCGGCGGCTTCGAGACCGGCCACAGCCAGGGCGATGATCTCCGCGTCGGCTTCCGGCCGCGCAGAGCCGACCGTGTCGGCGTCGCACTGGATGAACTCGCGGAACCGGCCGGGACCCGGCTTCTCGTTGCGCCAGACCGGCCCGAAGGCGTAGCGGCGGTAGGGTTTGGGCAGGGTCTCCCAGTTCTGCGCCGCGAACCGCGCCAGCGGCGCGGTCAGGTCGTAGCGCAGGGCCATCCACTGCTCGTCATCGTCCTGCAGCGCGAACACGCCCTCGTTGGGCCGGTCGCTGTCGGGCAGGAACTTGCCCAGCGCGTCGGCGTACTCGAACGCCCCGGTGTCGAGCGGCTCGAAGCCCCACTGCTCGTAGACCTTCGACACGGCCTCGACGATCCGCCGCTCGGCCCGCAGGGTCGCGGCGCGCTTGTCGGCGAATCCGCGCGGGGCGCGGGCTTCGGGGCGGAAAGGCTGGTCGGTCATATCAAGCTCTCATCGGGTCGGTCGGGCCGGATGGAGCTGTCTTCAGCCCCATCCGCGTCGGGCGGGGCCGGAGGGGTGGAGCGCTGGCCTCAGGCCGCGCGAACCCGTTCCGTCCCGCGAGGGATGGCGTGGTGGTGGCAGCCGTGATGGTGCGAGGCGCGGGTCATCGGGGCGGGGGTATAAGGGAAAGATTGCGGAAGGGCTAGCGGGCAGGGCCCAACAACAACCCGTCATCCTCGCCCTTGTGGCGAGGATCCCTCGTTCAATCGCACGAGCGTCCTTCAAGCCTGACAGGTTCGGAACACGTTCAGAGGGGTCCTGGGCACAAGGCCCAGGATGACGGCGGTGGGTGGTCAGCCCTTCAGCCGCTCAATTAGCGCCGCCGTGGACGCATCGTGCACCCCCGCCACCCCGCCCTGCAGCTCACCCAGCACAGCCGTCGCCAGGGTCTTGCCCAGCTCCACACCCCACTGGTCGAAGCTGTTGATGTCCCACAGCACGCCCTCGACAAAGACCTTGTGCTCATAGAGGGCGATCAGGGCGCCGAGAGTCTTCGGCGTCAGCCGGTCCAGCAGGATGAAGCTCGACGGCCGGTCGCCGGGGAAGTGGCGGTGCGGCTCGGCGGCATTGGCGGAGCCGGTCATCAGCGCCTCGGCCTGGGCGATGGCGTTGGCCAGCAGGATCGCCTGCTGCGGCTTGGGCCCTTCTTCCGCCCTGGCCACGGCGACGAAGTCCACCGGGATCACGTCGGTCCCCTGGTGCAGCATCTGGAAGAAGGCGTGCTGGTCGTTGGTGCCGGCGTTGCCGAACACGGCGGTCGAGGTGGCGTGGGCCACGGGCGCGCCCGACAGCCTAACCTGCTTGCCGTTGGACTCCATCTCCAGCTGCTGCAGGTAGCTGGCCAGCAGGCCCAGCCGGTCGGCATAGGGCTCGACCACCCGCACGGGCCGGCCGAGGCCGTTGCGGTTGAACACATGGGCCAGGGCCAGCAGCACCGGCGCGTTGGCGGCCAGCGGCGCGGTGCGGAAGTGCTCGTCCATCGCCGCCGCGCCGGCCATCAGCGCTTCGAACCGGTCCCAGCCGAGCGCGATGGCGCAGGAAAGGCCCACGGCAGACATCACCGAGTAGCGGCCGCCGACCCAGTCCTCGAAGCCGAACACCCGCTCGGCCGGAATGCCAAAGGCCGCGCAGGCCTCCAGATTGGTCGAGGCGGCCGCTAGGTTGGCATCGCCGTCCGGCCCTAGAAACGCGCGCAGCCAGCCGCGCGCGGCCGTCGCGTTGGCCATGGTCTCCTGGGTCGTGAAGGTCTTGGAGACGATCACCACCAGGGTGGTTTCGGGGTTCAGCCCGGCCATCGCCTGGGCGAGGTCTGAAGGATCCACGTTGCCGACGAACCGGACGTCGATGTCATGCTCCAGCCGCTTCAGCGCCCGCCAGACCAGACGGGGGCCAAGGTCGGAGCCGCCGATGCCGATATGGACGATGGTCGTGAACGGCCGCCTCGTCGCGCCGCTGATTTCGCCCGAGCGCACAGCCTTGGCGAAGGCCTTCATGCGGCCGCGCACGGCTTCGACGTCACGGGACACCGGCCGTCCGACAGCCTTGAAGTCCGCTCCGTCCGGCGCGCGCAGGGCCATGTGCAGCGCGGCGCGCTTCTCGGTGACGTTGACGGTCTCGCCGGCGAACAGCCGGCCCCGCGCGGCCTCCACGCCAGCGGCTCGGGCAAGGTCCAGACCGGCGACCAGACCGGCCTTGCTCCATGGCTGCTTTGAGAGATCGAGGCGCAGGCCGCAGGCCTCGACCACCATCCGCTCGAGCCGGTCGGGCTCGGCAGCGAAATGGTCGACGATGCGCATCGCGCCATCATTGCGGGCTGCGCCTTCGAAGGCGGTCCAGGCGGCGGCGAGTTCGGTCATGAGGGCTCCGTCAGCAAGACGCCGTTTACCATGTTGGGCTTACCAGAGCGCAAACGCCCATTCACCGAGGGACGCTCCATGTCCTGTGACGCCGTCGCCCTTGCCGCCACCCTGTGGCTCACCGCCGCCAGCCCGATGGCTGCCACGGCGACGCCCGCCGTCGCGGTCAGCGCGCCGCCGTCATCGGTGGCCAGCGAGCCTCTGTTTGTCGACATCGTCAAACGCGCCGATGCGCTCAAGACCGAGGTTGATGGCTGGAAGGGCAAGGACGGTCCCCTGCCCGGCTGGGACGCCTTCAGCACACAGATCACCGAACTCTCCGGACTCGACATGCAGGCCCACCTGCTGCTCAAGGCTCGCGGTACGGACGGCGACCTGAAGTGCATCCTGCGCGGCATCTCGCAGGACCTGCCGGTGCGCCTGAAGGAAGTCCAGGACGCCGCCGACACCCGTACGCGCGACATGGCGCTGAAGGAAATGTTCTGGCTGCTGCGGGACAACGTCGAGGTGATCACCACCCCTCCGACGGCGACGAGCGGGACGTAGCGCCGCCGCTACCGCATCGCCGCCTTGCCGATGGCCTTGAGCACCAGACCCTCGGTCAGGAGCTGCGGCAGCACCACGGGCTCGGACCCGTCCGCGCCATAGACGAGGTACAACGGCACCCCGGCGCGACCATTTTCGGCCAGGGCGGCGGCGATCGTCGCGTCGCGATTGGTCCAGTCGGCCACAAGGTAAACCGCCCCCGCGGCCTTGAAAGCTTCCGCCACGGCGGGTCGCGAGATGGCGGCCGCGTCATTGACCTGGCAGGTCACGCACCAGGCGGCGGTGAAGTTGACGAACACCGGCCGTCCCTCCGCCCGTAGCGCCGCGACCCGTTCGGGCGACCAGGGCTCGGACGGCAGATCCGCCTTCGCGGCCGACCACGACGTCGCCTCGGTCAGGGCGACACCAGCGTCAGCGCGCGGGGCCCGGGCAAGGCCAAGGATCAGCCCGGCCACGGCCAGCAGCGCCAGAAGCGCCAGCCCGCGCAGCACCGGAGCCTTCTCGCGCTTCTGCGCCCGGCCGAACAGCCAGACGGCGAAGGCCGCGGTCACGGCCGCAGCGAGGCCGAGGCCGAGGCCCAGAGAGCCGGTCTGCTGCGCCAGCACCCAGGTCAGCCAGGCGGCCGTGCCGTACATCGGGAACGCCAGCACGTTGCGCAGCGCCTCCATCCAGGCGCCAGGCCGGGGCATCAACCGCAGCAGGGCCGGGGCAAAGGACAGGGCCACGAAGGGCGATGCGAGGCCGAGGCCGAGGAAGGCGAACACCGACAGCGAGACGATGGGGCTCTGGGTCAGGGCGAAGCCCATCGCCGGGCCCATAAAGGGCGCGGTGCAGGGCGCGGCCACGACCACGGCCAGCACGCCGGTCAGGACGCTGCCGAGCAGGCCGCGGCTGTTGTCGGCCAGCGAGCCGCCGACGCCCTGGAGCGACGTACCGATCTCGAACACGCCGGACAGGTTCAGCGCCACCAGCAGCATCAGCACCGACAGGGCAGCCACCGCGGCCGGCGACTGCAGCTGGAAGCCCCAGCCGACAGCTGCGCCGGCGGCCTTCAGCGCGATGAGCACCCCCGCCAGCGCGACGAACGACGCGACCACGCCGAACAGATAGGCCAGACCCTGATGCCGCGCGGCCTTCGCCTCGTGGGCATGCCCCGCCAGGGAAGCGGCCTTCATCGACAGGATCGGGAAGACGCAGGGCATCAGATTGAGGATCAGCCCGCCGAGGAAGGCGAACAGCAGGGCGACGGGCAGGCCGAGCGGGAAGCCCGTGGTAGGCGCGGCGACCACGCCGAGGCCCGAGGTGCCGGCGGGCGGGGTCCCCGCCTCGGCCGAGATCTCGAACGCCCGGTCGCCCAGCGCCAGCACGCCGTCGAGCATCTTCGGCGCGGTCCCCTGCGTGAAGTCATAGCCGGCGGGAACGCGGATCGTCAGGCCATCGGGCCCGCGTTCGACGACCTGCGGTTCGGCGTGTTTGAGGGCTGTGCCGCTGAACGGATAGAACCATGCCCCGGCGAGATCGACGTCCTTCAGCTCCGCCCCGGTCACGGCGATGGACAGTTTGCCGCCGGTCACCGCGAAGACTGCGGCCAGGTTGGCCGGCTTGGGCGCCTTGGCCAGGGTGTTGCCGATACGAGGCCCCCAGATCGCATCCGGCTGCGGCGGTTCGGCGACCACGGGCAACTCAAGCGTCAGCGTGGCGTCCTCGGGAATGCAGGTCTCTGCGCAGACGAGGAAGCTGACGGCGACCTGCAGATGCGCGGTCTGGCCAGGCTTCGCGGACGCGGGGACCTCGACCGGCACGGGCAGCAGCAGCTCGCCCTCATAGGCATAGACCCCGAGCTGGTTGGGCGCCTCGCCCTCCAGCAGCAACTTCGGCGTCGGCCAGACGATCTCCCCGGCTTTCCAGCCCGTCGGCAGGGTCCAGGTCAGCTTCGTGGCGTTGCCGGCGTCGCCGGGATTGCGCCAGTAGGTGTGCCAGTCCGCGGCGATCTTCTGCCGCACCGCGACGAACACTGTGCCGCCCGGCACCGCGGCCTCCTGCGCCACCAGTTCCGCCTCGATATGCCCCGTATTCACCGGCGCCGCGAAAGCGGGGGCGGCGGTCAGGGCCAGCAGAACGGCGAGAAGGGTGATCAGTCGCATTAAGCAGCTATATGGCCCCCGAGGCCCCCTCGACAACGGCGATGCGACCGCCATGATCGACGCCAAATCAAAGAGGACTGAGATGCCGGTCAATCACGCCTGGATTCTGAAGAAACGCCCTGTCGGTGAGATCGCGCCCGGCGATCTGGAATATGTCGAACGCCCCCTGCGCGACCTTGAGGCCGGCGAGGTTCTCATCCGCAATGTCTACCTCTCGCTCGACCCGACCAACCGCATCTGGATGAGCGACCAGGACCAGTACCTGCCGCCGGTCGAGGTCGGCGACGTGATGCGCGGCGGGACCATCGGTGTGGTCGAGGAAAGCCGCTCGGAGCGGTTCCCGGTCGGGACCGCCGTCAACGCCGGCCTGTCGGGCTGGCAGAGCTATTCCATCGCCCATGAGGGCGGGCTCAACCCCGTGCCGATGCTGCCTGGTGTGCCCATGACGGCGTTCATGAGCGTGCTCGGCGCGACCGGCCTGACGGCCTGGTTCGGCATGGTCGATATCGGCAAGCCCCAGCCGGGCGAAACGGTCGTCGTCTCCGCCGCCGCCGGCGCGGTCGGCTCGATCGCCGGCCAGATCGCCAAGCTCAAGGGCGCCCGGGTCATCGGCATCGCCGGCGGTCCCGAAAAATGCGCCTGGCTGACGGACGAACTCGGGTTCGACGGCGCCATCGACTACAAGAACGAGGACGTCGGCGCGGCGCTCGACCGGCTCTGCCCGAATGGCATCGACGTGAACTTCGAGAACGTCGGCGGGGCGATCATGGACGCGGTCATCGCCCGGATGAACAACTTCAGCCGCATGCCCCTGTGCGGCATGATCAGCACCTACAACACCGAAGGGCCGATCCCGGGCCCGAGCGACTTCGCCCGGGTGCTGATGCGGCGGATCCTGATCAAGGGCTTTATCGTCATCGACTACATCCCGCGGGCGGGCGAGGCGCTGGCCGAACTGGCGCCCTGGGTGCTCGGCGGCCAGATCAAGTGGAAGGCCCACGCCGTGGACGGTCTGGAAAACGCCGCCGAGGCGGTCAAGCTGCTGTTCACCGGCGGGCACGACGGCAAGCTACTCGTCCGCATCTCCGCGGAGCCCTGACGCCATGCCCTCAAGCTTTGACGACATCTCGATCGGTCAGGTGATCAACCTCGGCGCAGTGGCCGTGGACGCCCAGGCGCTGGAAGCCTTCATCCGCGCCTTCGCGCCGGGGTGGGGCGTTGAGCGCGGCGCGCCCGACGCCATGATCTACGCCCTGTGGTCCCGGCTGGAGGAGCATGCCTCGGCCGACTGGCCCCAGACCAAGAAACTGGGCGTCGACGCCCTGCGCTGGGCGCGCAATCCGCCGGTCGGCGAACTGCTGCGTGGCCGCATGACGGTGATGGGGAAGGATCCGGTCGGCGAGGACAAGGGCATCATCATCGCCCAGCACGACCTGCTGGACGAGGCCGGGCGGCTCGTCTTCTCCTGCCTGACGCGGAGTGTGTTCGCCCGGTAGAGCGCGCGGCGACGACCACTCCGGACGGAGTGGTCGTCTATCGCGGTTCTAGCTGGCCGCGGCTTCGGGCAGGACGGCCTTGTCGGTGGCAATGGCGATCAGACGATCCCAGCCGATCAGCGACGTCAGGTGGTTGTAGATCTTTTCCAGCGCGCCGTTGTCGCGCAGCTGGGCCAGCTGCTCGGGCGTCAGGGCGTTCAGCTTGGCTTCAGAGACGGCGTAGTACTCGGCCAGCTTCACAGGATCGAACGTTCCGTCTTCCTTGGGGACGTTGAACACCGTCTCGCGCATCTCGAACAGGTCGAGGTCGTTGAGCAGCTTCAGGAAGGCGTCGGTGCGACGACGTTCGGCCTCGAAGTCCTCGCAGAACTTGATGGCGTTCTGGGTGTATTCCGACGGCTCGCCGTCGTCCATGAACAGCGGCTGGTGGGCCACGGCCTTGTCGACGAAGATCGCCGCGCTGCGCTCGATGCACACGACCATGCGCTGCTGCGCCTCGTCGGACGCCAGCACGAAGGGGTAGCGCCGGATATAGGCCGGCACATAGCCGCCCATCGCGAATGAACCGTCTTCGTTGACGAAGAGATTTTCGCCCTGGTTGATGCCCAGCACGGCCAGCGGCAGACGCTCGGGGCCGGCGAAGATGATCGGGAAGCTGATCGCGGCGAAGGTGAACTCGGCCACGGTCAGCGGCACGACGTGCGCTTCACGGGCGAATCCGAACGGCTTCTCCATCCGCTGCACGCCCAGTCCACCGTGCACTTCACGGCTCAGGGGTTCGGGCGTGGTGTAGAAAAGAAGGCTCCCGCTGACGGGGCTGTCGGCGGCTGGGGTCTGGGCCATTCGAGACTCTTGCTGTTGCGGGCGGAGGCGACCGCGATGAAGGTGAGCCGGCGCTTCTAGCCGATCACGGGGAACCCGGCAATCCGACCTCCCGTCTTGCGGTCCCTGGGGTGAACGCGCTTCAATCACGGCAAGAAGAAAACCCCCGGAGCCGTCCATGCCCATCGCCTATCCCGAGATTCTGTCGCTCGCGACCGAGAACCAGCCGTACGCCTGGACCGACAAGGACACGATGCTCTACGCCCTGGGCATCGGCATGGGCTCCGATCCCATGAACCTCGAGGAATTGCCGTTCGTCTACGAGAGCGGGCTCAAGGCCGTGCCGACCATGGCCACCACAGTCGCCTGGGGCGCCGGACCGGGTCTCGGCAAGCTTGGCATCAACTTCCTGCTGGTGGTCCATGGCGAGCAGAAGGTCGAATTTCACAAGCCGCTGCCGACCGAAGCCTCGATTCTCGCCTCCAGCCGCGTGATCGGCGCCTATGACAAGGGCGACAAGGGCGCGGTGATCTACAACGAGACCGTGCTGGCCGACGCGAAGACGGGCGAGAAGATCGCCACCCTGACCGGTTCGACCTTCGCACGCGGCGACGGCCATTTCGGCGGGCCATCCGAGGGCGCGCCGGAGCCGCATGAGGTGCCGACTCGGGCGCCGGACCTGTCGGTCGACATCGCCACCAAACCTGATCAGGCGCTGATCTACCGCCTCAGCGGCGACCGCAATCCGCTCCACTCGGACCCGAAGATCGCGGCGGCGGCCGGCTTTCCGCGCCCGATCCTGCACGGGCTGTGCACCTACGGGATCACCTGCCGCGCGGTGCTGCAGGAATACTGCGGCTTTGACCCGGCAAAGATCAAAAGCCACCAGGTGCGCTTCTCCAGTCCGGTGTTCCCGGGCGAAACGATCACCGTCGACCTGTGGAAGGATGGCGATGTCGTCTCGTTCGAGGCCCGGGTGAAGTCGCGCGGCGTCACCGTCGTGAAGAACGGCAAGACGCTGCTGGGATGAGTCGGGGACATGTACCGCCGGTACGTGTCCCCTAAACCCGGCCGCTCGATTGGGGGACAAGTACCTGCGTTACATGTCCCCTCCGCTCAGTGGACCGGCGCCGGCTCCGGCTCGGCGCGCAGACGGGCCGGGACAACGAGCGAGACGATCACCGCCAGTACGAAGCCGCCCACCAGGGTGACGACGATGGCCGCACCCGTGGGCAGGTCGAGCACCGACGACAGCACCAGCCCGGCGACGTAGCCGACGATGCCCACGGCATAGCCGACGCCAAGCCGGAGCTTCGGCGCGAACCGCCGCGAGGCCAGCGCCGGCACGATCAGGCTGGCGAACACCAGATAGACCCCGACCAGCTGCACCGACTGGGTGACCACCAGCGCGAACAGCACATAGAAGCCCAGCTGGCCCAGCCGGTGACGCAGAAAGAACCAGATGCCCAGGGCGGCGGCATAGAACACCGCGATCGGGATCAGCGCGGGAACCTGCACCCAGAGGATCTGGCCGACCAGCAGGTCCTTCAGATGCTCGCCGCCGTGCGGATTGTTGGCCAGCAAAAGCAGCTCGACGCACGCCGCCACGACGAACAGCACGCCGATCAGGGCCTCCTGCACCTGCGGCCACTTCTTCTCGGTCCAGGTCAGGACCAGCGCCCCGATCAGGGCCGCGACGCAGGCCGCCAGCTGGACGTGCCAGCCAGCCGGTTCGGCGCCCATGGCGCTGGCGACGGTCACGCCAAGGCCCGCCACCTGGGCGATCGCCAGGTCGATGAACACGATGCCCCGGTTCAGCACCTGCTGGCCCATCGGGACATGGGTGGACAGCACCAGAAGGCCGGCCAGCAGGGCCGGCAGCAGGATGGAAAGTTCGATCGCGCCGATGTTCACTTCTTCAGAGCCCCAAGCAGCCGGGTGAGGGTATCATCATAGAGCGAGTAGAGGTCCTTCGCCCCCGGCGTGCCGCCGATGGTGTAGGGCAGCACGACGGCCGGAATGCCGGCGCGCTGCGAGACGAAGTCCGATGACCGGCCGTCCTCGTAGGCCGAGCGGATGACCATCTTCACCGGGGTCTTCTGCAGGACGCCCAGCACCTGGGCGAGGTATCCGCTCGAGGCTGGCACGCCCGGCTTGGGCTCCAGCGCCACGATCCGCTTCACGCCCAGCCAGGTCTCCAGATAGATCCAGGTCTTGTGCTGCACGGCGATCGGCTGACCGCGCAGAGGCGCGGCGCGGGCCTGCCAGCGGACCAGGGCGGCGTTCCACTTCACGGCGAAGGCGGCGTAGCGGGCCTGGTAGTAGGCGGCGTTGGCGGGGTCGATCTGGGCGAACCGGTCGGCCATGGCCTTGCCGACTGGCAGCATGACGCGCGGGTCGGTCTGGATGTGCGGATTGCCGCCGGCGTGGATGTCGCCCTCGGCCCGGTCCAGCCGCGCAGGGCGCTCCAGCAGATTGACGTAGCGGGTCGCTTCAAAGGATCCCGGCGCGCCGGGCATGATCTTCTTGTTGGCGGCCTGGGTCAGAATCTGCGGCAGCCAGCCGATCTCCAGCTCCGATCCCGTGCAGACCGCGATATCGGCCGTGCGCGCCTTGGCGATCAGGCTCGGCCGCGCCTGGATCTGGTGGGGATCCTGCAGCGCGGTGGTGGCGGTGTAGGTCGTGACCTTCGCGCCGCCGATTTCGGTGGCCAGCGCGGCCCATTCGGGTTCGCAGGCGAACACGCCCATCGCCCAGGTTGGCGAGCTGACGCCGAGCGCCAGCAGCACCGCGAGAACAAGAGATCTGAACATCAGAGGCTTCCTTAGTAGCGGTGGGCGCCGTGCGGGCCGTAGACGACGGTGTATTGCAGGAGCAGTTCGTCGCGCGCGCGCTGGTCGCTTTCATCGCGCGAGTACTGCAGGCGGAAGCGGCCGAATTCGCTGGAGTCATATTCGACGAGCGCGGAGGCGCTCCACGAATTCAGGCCGAGGCCGTCGAGGGTCGTGCCGGCCAGCGGGGCGGGCGTGTCGCCGGCGTCCAGCGCCGAGTAGCGAAGGCCAACGCTCCAGCGCGGCCTGAACTGATAGACGCCCTGCGCGTACCAGCCGGTCTTGTCGGCGTCGACCGGGATGCCGTTGAACCGCCCGCTCTCCGTCCCGAAGAACACTTCGCCGCTGAGCGTCAGGTTTCGCTGCGTGCCGTTGCCGCCGGGCGCCCATTTGTAGACGCCGGAGACGATGGCGACGTCGCTGTCGCCGCTGAACTGGTCGAGGCCGAAGACCGGGTCTGTCGTCTCGCGAGCGTCCGCCTTGGTGTGAATCCAGGACGCCGCCGCGAGCCAGCTGGACGAGGCGCTGATGTCGGCGCCCGTGTGGACAAAGACCGTCTGCGTGCCCGCGCCGCGGTCGGCGCCGTTGCCGGCAGGGAAGCTGTCGCCGCGGAACACCTCGGCGCCGAACTCGAGGAACATGTCGGTGGGCGCCAGCCAGCGGACCTGCACGCCGTCGTCGCCGTACTGCCCGCCGAGGAAGGCCCGGTAGGGCAAGGGCATGTCGATGAACGACCAGTTGTGGGCGTGGCGCTCGTTCAGATAGCCGATCCCGGAGAAGAACCGCCCGCCCTTGAGGGTCAGGCCGTTCGGCAGGGACGTGGTCTGGATGTAGGCCTCCTCGACGGCGGCCTCCCCCTGGCCGTCGAAGGCCACGGTGAGACTGGCATAGAGGTAGGGATCAACGTTGGACGCCAGAGTCACCTCGGATTCAGCGAGGGAGAAGCCCCGCGTCATCGGGCCGGCTTCGTCTCCCAGCGCGAAGCCGGGGATGCGGGCCATCGACGGGTCTTCCGACGAGGCGACGTAGTTGCCGTTCAGGACAACCGAGATGCCGGGGTTCAGCGCGTTGGCCGAGGCGACCGGAGCCGCGCCGCCGTCGCCGGCGCCGCCTGCGTCGGCCAGCTCGACGGGATCGGCAGGCTCCGCGGGCGCATCGGCCGGCTCGGCGGCGGCGGACTGGGCCGTTTCGGCCGCGGCGACCCGGGCCTCGAGGGCGGCGATCCGCGCCTCGTAGTCGGCCTTCATGGCGGCGATTTCGGCGCGGATGGCGACCACGTCGGCCGGCTCGGCCGCGCGGGCGGGCAGGGCCGCCGAACTCAGGGCGACAACGGCCGCGACCATTGGAAGGCCGCCGAAAGCTCTGGACATGGAATTTCCCCGGACGATCTGGACGGGCCGCACCGGACGGTCCCGGCGAGACGGGGAAGTGTTATGAAATAACATATCCAGTCGTCAAGAGGCCGCGGCGGCTTTGCGCCTGACCGCGCACGACCATTCGTCGTCCAGGGGACAGAGCGGACGGCATGGGCGCACGCGGCGGCGCCCCCGGAACCAGGCCTACGCCGGCCGATCCGCGGACCACACCAGATGCCGCTCCAATGGATCGCCGGGCGGAAGCATCGGGTGATCGAAGTCGAGGTCGGGACGACGGGTCATGCCCAGCCGCGCCATGACCGCCTGGGACGGCAGGTTGGTCGTGGTCGTGAAGGCGACGATCTGCGCGAGGCCCAGCCGCGCGAAACCGTCGTCCATCGCCGCCCGCGCCGCCTCGGTGGCGTAGCCATGTCCCCAGGCGTGACGGGCGTAGCGCCATCCGGCCTCGACGCCGGGGGCCAATGGATTGCTGTCGCGCAGGGTCATCAGTCCGGTGAAGCCGAGAAAGACCCCGTCCTCGCGCCGCTCGACCGCCCACAGACCAAAGCCGTGTTCGTCGATGTAGTCGCGATTGCGCGCGGCCATGGCGTCGCTCTCGATCCGCGTGTGGGTCGAGGGAAAATGGCGCATGACCTCGGCGTCGGCGTTCAGCGCCGCCCAGGGCTCGAAGTCACCGTCGCGCCAGTTTCGCAGGATCAGGCGCGGCGTCTCGATCATGCAGGGCGCGGGCTCGACAGGGCGCCGTAGAGGTCCGGCCGGCGATCGCGGAAAAAGCCCCAGGCGGCGCGGTGCGTAGCGAGGAAGTCGAGGTCGACCGTCGTCTGGACGAGGCCCTCGTCGTCACGACCGAGTTCGGAGACCAGGTCCCCGCGATGATCAGCGATGAACGACGAGCCGTAGAAGCCCTGGCCGCCGTTCGGGTAGCCGTCCCACGGCTCGAAGCCGATGCGATTGGCGCCGACCACTGGAATGACGTTGCTGACCGCGTGGCCCTGCATCGCCCGCCGCCACGGCAGGGCCGTGTCGAGGCTGGCGTCGTGCGGCTCACTGCCGATGGCGGTCGGATACAACAGCGCCTCGGCGCCCATCAGGGCCATGGCGCGTGCGGCTTCCGGGTACCACTGGTCCCAGCAGATACCGACGCCGATGCGGCCGAAGCGTGTGTCCCAGACGCGGAAGCCCGTATCTCCCGGCTTGAAGTAGTACTTCTCCTGGTAGCCGGGCCCGTCGGGGATGTGGCTCTTGCGATAGACGCCCAGCAGCGATCCGTCGGCGTCGGCCATGACGAGGCTGTTGAAGTAGTGCGGGCCTTCCCGCTCGAAGATCGAGATCGGGATGACCACGCCCAGTTCGCCGGCCAGCGGGGCCAGCGCCTTGACGCAGGGGTGCTCGCGCCAGGGATGAGCCTGGGCGAACCAGTGCTCTTCCTGGGTCACGCAGAAGTAGGGGCCCTGGAACAGCTCGGACGGCAGGATCACCTGTGCGCCGCCGGCGGCGGCTTCACGGATGAAGGCCTCCGTCTTGGCGATGTTGGCGTCCATATCCAGGCCGTAGGACGTCTGGATCGCCGCGAGGCTGAGCGTCCGGGCCATCAGGCGGGCTCCTGCTGGGTGATGCAGTGGAACGAGCCGCCGCCGGTCAGGACGGCGTTGGACGGCAGGCCGATGGCCTTGCGCTCGGGAAACAGGCTCTGCACCGCGTCGACGGCGAAGGCGCCGGCTTTCGGGTCATCATAGAGCGGCACGATCACTGCCCCGTTGGCGATGATGAAGTTCATGTGGCTGGCGGGTGAGGGGCCACCGTCGCCGTCGATCCAGCCGGGCGACGGGATGCGCATGACCTGCAGCTGGCCGCCCCTGGCGTCGGTCATCCGCGAGAGCGCGCGCGCGGTGGCGTCGTAGAGATTGGCGTTGGGGTCGCCCCGGCCCCAGGCGATCGGGCAGGCCACGACGCCCGGCGCGACGAAACGGGCCAGGTTGTCGACATGGCCGTCGGTGTGATCGTTGCGCAGGCCGTCATCCAGCCACAGCACCTTGCGGGCGCCCAGCGCCTCGCCCAGCGCCGCCTCGGCCGCCGCCTCGGTCCAGCCGGCGTTGCGGTTGGTGTTCAGCAGGCACTGGCGGGTCGTCAGCACGGTGCCCAGCCCGTCATGGTCAAGCGCGCCGCCTTCGAGAATGAACGGGTTGGCGTCCAGCGGCGCGCCGGAGGCGGCGGCGATCTGGGCCGCGACCTGGTCGTCGCCCTCCATCTCGAACTTGCCGCCCCAGCCGTTGAACCGGAAGCCGGCCGCGCGGCCGTCGTTGCGGAAGATCGGGCCGGTGTCGCGCATCCAGATATCGCCGAACAGGGCGCGGACGATCTCGACGCCGGCGACGCCGTCCAGCCTCGCACGGGCCGCGGCCTCGGCGTCATCGCCGCAGACCATCAGGCGCACGCGCTCCTCGCCGGGACCGGCGAGGGCGATGGCCAGGGCGGCGACTTCATCCTGGGCCTGGCCCAGGTCCTCGCGCCACAGATCGGCATGGCTGGGGAAGCCAAGCCACATGGCGCGGTGCGGAGACCATTCAGCGGGAACGAGCGGAGTGTTCATGGGTCGGGGGAAGTGGCCCTGAGAGCGGGTTGCGTCAAGGGCGCGGCAATCCCGGCCCCAACGAAAAAGGGCGGCCCGTTTCCGGACCGCCCCTTCCCTTAACCGTAGAGTCTTCGAACTAGAAGCGCGTGCGCAGGCTCAGTTGCAGCGTGCGCGGAGCGCCGATGCTGACAAAGGCGCCGCTGGCGCTCTTCGACGTAACCGCCGGACCGGGGTTCACGTCAGGGATCACCTTGGCGTTGTTACCCGAGCTGATGTTCGCGTAGTACTCCTCGTCGAAGATGTTCGTGACGTTGAGTTGCAGAGACGTGCCCTCGCCGCCGAACGGCAGGTCGTACCGCAGGTCCAGATCGAACACGTTGTAGGCCGGGGTCTGCTCGTCGTTGACGTCCGTGGTGAAGCGGTCGCCGACGTGCTTGCCCTGGAAGCCAACCGTGAAGTCTTCCGTCACATGCCACTGGGCGCGAGCCGTGAACATCCATTCCGGCGTTTCGACCAGAGTCTTGCCCTTGGTGGGCAAGTAGGTCGGGGTGGCCGAAAGCTGAAGATCGTCCTGCAGTTCAGCGTTGGTGTAGCTGATCGAGCTGTAGAGGCTGAACGCCGCGTTGGGGGTCCAGCCGGCCTGGGCGTCGATACCCCAGAGCTTCACGTCGCCGACGTTGCGGTCAACGTTGAAGCCGAGGTCCGGATCAAAGGCCGAGACGATACGGTTCTGGAAGTTGTTCGACCACAGCGCCGCCGAGATGATCATCGTCGGCGAGCGGAAGCGGTAGCCCAGGTCCCAGGCCTGGCTGGTTTCGGGATCCACGTCCGAGAGAACCACCGGCGCGTTGACGGAGGTGGTGACGACGCCGGCCGTGTAGAGGTTGTCGGTCCGGGGCGCGCTGAGGCCTTCAGCATAGCTGATGAAGACCGTGTGACCCGGGGCGAGCTGGTAGGACAGGCCGACGTTCGGGAGAACGTCCTTGTATTCCACCTCGGCGGAGAACGGACGGATGTAACGGGTGCCCGTCCCGGCCGCGTTCAGCGTCACCAGATTGGCGCTGGCCTGAACGCCGGCGGCCGGATCAGCGTCGACGTTGCCGAACACCGGCTGGCTGGTGCAGAGCACCGAGAAGCCATTGTTCTGCGTCAGGCAGTACTGGTTCAGCTCACGCTTGAACACGGGCGCCCGAAGGCCAACCGTCACGAACAGGTTGTCGTCCATGAAGTTGCCGCGCCAGTCAGCCGAAAGCTGGCTCAGGATGGCGAAGGACAGACGGTCGCGGCTACGGAGGGCGTAGCCGTCGGCGTTGAACACCTTCTGGCCGTAGCCGTCCTTGCCGCCGAACACGTCCAGCGGATCACCGTTGGCGCCGATCAGGCCGTACTGGCCGGTTTGACGGTGGCGGCCGCGATCGTAGGTGAAGGCGATACGGAACGTGTTGTTGTCGTTCGGCTCCCAGATCAGCGAGCTGGCCACCGTGTAGCGCCGGGTGTTGGTGGTGCTGGGCGAATAGTAGCGCACGAACGTGTCGCGGCAATCGCCGTCGCCGTTGATGTCGAAGCCCGAGCCGCCGCCGGCGCAGGCCACGCCGCCCGTGGAGCCGGTGACAACCGTGTTGGCGCCGACCGCCGCCACTTCGCTGACCGTGGTGCTGCCGCCGCCGTTGGCCAGGACGTACTGGAACGCCGAGTCGACGGTCAGGGTCAGCGTGTCGGTCAGGGTGAACTTGGCCTGTTCCCGGATGTTGCCGGTGTTCGACGGGTTGATCCGCAGGCCGTAGAAGTCGGAGTTGGCCGCCGGGTCGGCGTCGACATCGCCCGGGGCCGCCGGCGTCGAGACGATCGGCAGGTAGGTCGGATTGTTATCGTAGTCCATGCCGTTGAGCTTGAACGTGGCGATCGCGGCCGTGCGATAGAAGTCGTTGCGGTTTTCGTTGTAGTGGAAGGCCAGCGAGACGAAGTCGCCGTTGTCGCCCAGAGGCTGATAGATCTTTCCGTTGATCTGCCATTTCTCCAGGTCGCCTGGACCCTTGAACTTGTCGTACTTCTGGTACGAGGCGGCCAAGTAGGAAGTCGCGCCGGTGCCCAGGATGTCGCCGGTGTCGACCAGGCCGAACACGCGACGATAGTTGAAGCTGCCGACCGCGGCGTTCAGCATTCCGCCGAATTCATTGGCAGGCTTGCGGCTGGTGTAGTTGATCGTGCCACCGGTGGCCGAGGCCGTCGGGCTGTCCACATCGGTGGCGCCCATGTTGACGCTGGCCTTGGAGATCAGTTCAGGGTCGAGCTGCTGGTTGGTGTAGATCGCGTAGTTGCCCGTGTCGTTCAGCGGAATGCCGTCAAACGTCAGCGAGATGCGCGGGCCATCGAAGCCGCGAATGCGGAGGTTGCCGCCCGAAGACCCGTACGGGTCGTTGTTGGTGAAGTTCAGGCCCGGCGTCAGGTTCAGCGTCTGGATGATCGTCTGACCCGTCTGCTGGGTCGCGATGAACTCCTGGTCAATCGTAGCCTTGGCCTTGGGGGCCGTCTCGGCGGAGATCACACCGTCGATGTTGGGCTGGCCCTTGGCCGCGGTGATGACAACGGCTTCAACTTCGGTGGTGCCGGTGGATTGCGCGAAAGCGCTGGAGGCCAGCATCATGCTGCCAACGAGCGCCGTAGTCGCCACGAAGGCGAGCTTGTTCTTGGTCATAGTTTGAGTATCCCCTCTCAATCCCGACGCCGGTTTGAAACCTTGATCGACCCGGCCCGGACAATCGTCACGCCCTTACTCCGACATTGCGAAGCTAAGGTGACGACGCCCGAAAAGAGCCTGAAACGCCTGCCTTGAGCTTTTAGGCCGGGCGCGAAAAGAGGCAAGACGGTGTTAACGTTTGGCGCGCTTTTGGGGCGCTTTGTCGCAAGATTGCGACACCTTTGGGCATGGTTCGCCTTTACATGGGCACGGACGCGGGCGAGCGTCCGCCCCGCCCATGACCCTCCCAGACCCCGACGCTCCGCCCTCCCCCGACGGCTATAGCCGCCCGTTTCGCATCGCCGCGACGCTCGTCCTTGTGCTGACGGTGCTGCGGCTGGCCGCCATCTTCGCCAGCCCGCTCGAGCTGAATCCCGAAGAGGCCCAGTACTGGCTTTGGTCCCGTACGCTGGACTTCGGCTATTTCTCCAAGCCGCCGATGATCGCCTGGGCGATCTGGGCGACGACAACGATTGGCGGCGATGCGGAGGCCTGGGTGCGCTTCTCCGCGCCGCTGTTCCACGCAGTCGCCGGCCTGTCGCTGTTCGCCGTAGGTCGGCGACTTTACGGCGAATGGACCGGGGTCGCGGCCAGCGCGATCTACATGCTCATGCCGGGCGTGGCGCTGTCGTCCTTCATCCTGGCGACGGACGCTCCCCTGCTCTGCTTCCTGTCGCTGGCGCTGCTTGCCTATGTCGAGATCCAGCAGGGCGGACGGCGGCTCGTGCTGGCCGCCGCCCTCGGCGCGGCGCTGGGCCTGGCCATGCTGTCGAAGTACGCCGCGCTCTACGCCGTCATCGCCATCGGCCTGCATCTGGCGCTGTCGAAGGACGCCCGCCGGGCGTGGGACCTGAAGATGGCCGCGCTCGCCATCCTCACCTTCGCCCTGGTCCTCGCTCCCAATCTGGTCTGGAACGCCCAGCACCATTTCGCCACCGTCGGCCACACGGCGGCCAATGCCAACCTCGGCGGCAAGCTGTTCAACCCCGGTGAGATGCTCGGCTTCCTCGGCGGGCAGTTCGGGGTCTTCGGTCCCGTCCCGTTCGGGGTCCTGATCGGCGGCGCCGGCCTGCTCGCCTGGCGTCGACGACTGGAGCCGCAGGACCTGCTTCTGCTCTGCTTCGCCCTGCCGCCGCTGGCCGTGGTGACGGTCGGCGCCCTCCTGTCGCGGGCCAACGACAACTGGGCGGCCAGCGCCTATGTCGCCGGCGCCGTGCTCGCGGCGGCCCTGCTGGTCCGCTGGCGCGCCCGCTGGTGGCTGGGAATCGGCCTCGGCCTGCAGGCGGCGCTGGCCGTGTTCATGATGCTGGCGGTGACCAATCCGGCGATCGTCGACGGGCTCGGCCGGTCAAACGACATCAAGCGCGTGCGGGGCTGGAGCCAGATGGCCGAGCAGGTCGTCCAACGCGCCCAGGTCGAACAGATCAACGGCGGCCTCTCGGCCATCGCTGTCGACGACCGTTTCCTGTTCAACGCCCTGTCCTACTACGGTCGCGACTATATCGGCACGCCGGACGCGCCGCCGCTGACCATGTGGCTGCGCAAGAGCCATGCGGGCAACCAGGCCGAGGCAACGGCGCCCCTGACGCCGGCGCTCGGCCGGCGCGTGCTGGCCGTCAGCCTCGAGGGCATCCAGGCCGACCGTGTCGCCGCCGATTTCGGCGTGAGCCGGTCAACGGGAATCCTGCACCAGATCCTCAGTGTGACGTGCGCGGCGCGCTACGCCAACGACGAGAAGAAGTACGAACACCGCTGCCTGCGGCGGGAAACGCTGATCCTCGGCGAGGGCTTCCGGCCGGTAAAGGATCGGGACTAGCGGCCCCAGACCGACTTCAGCCGGGCGTCCCGGCCGCAGGAGGCGCGGTAGTAGTTATAGCGCAGCGGATTCTTCTTCGCGTAGTCCTGGTGATAGCCCTCGGCCGGCCAGAACGAGGTGTAGCGCAAGACCGGCGTGACGACGCGATGGCCCTTCGCCCGCGCCGCCGCGGCGGCCTTGGAAGCTTCGGCCGCCTGGCGCTGGGACTCGCTGACCACCCACACGGCCGTGGAGTACTGAGGGCCGCGGTCGCAGAACTGCCCGCCGTTGTCGGTCACATCGACCAGAGGCCAGAACCGGTCGACCAGCTGGCGATAGGTGATCTTCGAGGGGTCATAGGTGATGCGCACCGCCTCGCGATGGCCCTCGTGGTTCTCGTAGGTCGGGTTCTGCAGGTCGCCGCCGGCGTAGCCGGAGACGGCGTCCACCACGCCGGGAATCCCGGCCATGTCATGCTCGAGACACCAGAAGCAGCCGCCGGCGAACCAGGCGGTTTCGAGCTTCGGCGCGGCCTGGGCGGGGCCGATGGCGAACAGGGCGACGGTCGCGGCCAGGGCCGCCAGGATGCAAGTGATCATTGCCGTCAACATGGTCCGCCCGCGCCGCGGGGCAAATCACCGTCCGTCAACAGCCCGTGAGAATCTAGATAGCGATCGTGAACGACGCCTCGGTCTTGCTCTTCACCTCGTCCACGGTCACGCCGGGCGCCAGCTCGATCAGTCGCACCGGCGTCTTGCCGCGGTTGATCTCGAATACGCCCAGCTCGGTGATCAGCAGGTCGACCACGCCCGCGCCGGTGAGCGGCAGGTTGCAGCGATGCAGCAGCTTGGGCGCGCCGGTCTTCTCGCAATGGTCCATCACGACCACCACCCGCTTGACGCCGGCGACCAGATCCATCGCCCCGCCCATGCCCTTGACCATCTTGCCGGGCACCATCCAGTTGGCCAGATCGCCGTTCTCGGCCACCTGCATACCGCCGAGGATCGACAGGGCGATGTGGCCGCCGCGGATCATGGCGAAGCTGTCGGCGGACGAGAAATAGGACGAGCTGTCGAGCTCGGTGATCGTCTGCTTGCCGGCGTTGATCAGGTCGGCGTCCTCTTCACCTTCGTAAGGGAACGGGCCCATGCCCAGCATGCCGTTCTCGCTCTGCAGCGTCACATGCATCCCCTCGGGGATGTAGTTGGCCACGAGGGTCGGAATGCCGATGCCGAGGTTGACGTAGAAGCCGTCCTGCAGCTCCCGCGCCGCGCGGGCGGCCATGTCTTCGCGGGTCCAGGCCATCAGACGGCTTCCTTCACGCGGGTGGTCACGCGCTCGATGCGTTTCTCGAAGACGGCGCCCTTGAACAGGCGGTCGACGTAGATGCCGGGCGTGTGGATGTTGTCCTTGTCCAGGTCGCCGATGGCGACCAGCTGCTCGACCTCGACCACGGTGGCCTTGCCGGCCGTCGCCATCATCGGATTGAAGTTCCGCGCGGTCTTCCGGTAGACGAGGTTGCCCTCGGCGTCGCCCTTCCAGGCCTTGACGATCGAGAGGTCGGCGACGAGGCCACGCTCCATCACATAGAGGTCGCCGTCAAATTCGCGGACTTCCTTGCCCTCGGCCACCAGCGTGCCGACGCCCGTCTTCGTGAAGAAGGCCGGGATGCCGGCCCCGCCGGCGCGGATGCGCTCGGCCAGGGTGCCCTGCGGATTGAACTCCAGTTCCAGTTCGCCGGAGAGGTAGAGCTGTTCGAACAGCTTGTTCTCCCCCACATAGGAACTGATCATCTTTTTGATCTGGCGGTTCTCGAGCAGGATGCCCAGCCCGAAGCCGTCGACGCCGCAGTTGTTGGAGACGACCGTGAGGTCCCTGACCCCGCTTTCGCGAATCGCCGCGATCAGGTTCTCGGGAATGCCGCAGAGGCCGAAGCCTCCGGCCATGATCGTCATGCCGTCAAAGAGGAGCCCCTCAAGGGCCCCGACGGCGTCCTTGCGAACCTTGTCCGCCATGATCGCTCCGCTCAAAAGGGTTGGCTCCTCTGACCCGGCCGGGCCAGAAATTCAACCCTCGATGAATAAAATGGGCCTGTCAGGAGAACGCTATCATGGAGCCTGAAGGCCGCGAACCCTCGGTGCTGCTCGTCTTCGCCCATCCGGCGCTTGAGCGGTCGCGGGCCAATGCCATGCTGGCCGATGCCGGGCGTCAGGCGGCGGGGGTCCGCTTTCATGACCTGTACGAACTCTACCCGGATTTCGTCATCGACGTGGAGGCCGAGCAGGAGAAGCTGCTGGCCCATCAGGTCATCGCCCTGCAGTTCCCCTTCTACTGGTACTCGACGCCGGCCCTGATGAAGGAGTGGCTCGACCTCGTCTGGCTGCACGGCTTCGCTTACGGCGCCGGAGGCGACAAACTGAAGGGCAAGCAGCTGTTCGTGGCCTGCACCACGGGCGGCCCGGCGCAGGCCTACCACAAGCGCGGCTACAACCGGTTCACGATGGAGGAGTTCCTGCGCCCGCTGGAACAGACGGCGAGCCTGTGCGGCATGATCTGGGAAAACCCGTTCATCGTCCACGCCGCCCGGTTGAAGGATGACGCCCACATCCAGGGCGAGGCGGACCGTTATCGCCAGCGCCTCGTAGGCCTGGTCGCCGGCGCCCGGGAGACCGTCTGATGCATGGCGATTTCCTCATCCAGGCGCTGGTCTATCTGACCGCGGGCGTCATCACCGTGGCGGCGGCCAAGAAGCTCGGCCTCGGCTCGGTGCTCGGCTACCTGATCGCCGGCGCCGTGATCGGTCCGTTCGCCCTGAATCTGACCGGCGAGGCCGAGGACGTGATGAAGTTCGCCGAGTTCGGCGTGGTCATCCTGCTGTTCCTCATCGGCCTGGAAGTTCGCCCCGCCCTGCTGTGGTCGATGCGCAAGACGATCTTCGGCCTCGGCGGCGCCCAGGTGGTCGCGACGGCCCTGGCGATCGCCGGCGCGGCCATGCTGTTCGGACTGGCCTGGCCGACGGCGCTGGCGGCGGGGCTCGTGCTGGCCATGTCCTCGACCGCGATCGTCCTGCAGACCCTCGACGAGAAGGGACTGAGACAGGGGCCCGTCGGCCGGGCGGCCTTCGGCGTCCTGCTGCTGCAGGACCTGTCGATCATCCCGCTGTTCGCCCTCCTGCCCCTGCTGGCGACGGGACCGGTGGTTCTGACCGCGAACGCGCATTCCACCAGCCTCGTGGCGGACCTGCCCGGCTGGCTCCAGGCCCTGGCGGTGCTGGGCGCCGTGGGCCTGGTGGTCGGCGGTGGCCGGTTCGTCGTCCGGCCGGTGTTCCGCTTCATCGCCGAATCCCGCCTGCGCGAGATCTTCACCGCCTCGGCGTTGCTGATCGTCGTCGGCGTGGCCGCGTTGATGCAGATCGTCGGCCTGTCGCCGGCCCTGGGCGCCTTCCTCGCCGGCGTCGTGCTGGCCGAAAGCGAGTTCCGCCGCGAGCTGGAAACCGACATCGAGCCGTTCCGGGGCCTGCTGCTCGGCCTGTTCTTCATCACCGTCGGCGCGACGATCAACTTCGGTCTGATCCTGCGCCAGCCGCTGCTGTTGGTCGGGCTCGTGCTGGGCCTGATGGCGCTGAAGTTCGTGGTGCTGTTCGCCCTCGCCCGGGTCGGCGGGGCTTCGAACCGCCTGGCCTCGACCGTGGCGGTCGCCCTGGCGCAGGGCGGCGAGTTCGCCTTTGTGCTGCTGACCTTCACCGTCGGCGCCGGCGTCATCAGTCGGCCGCTGGCCGATCTGCTGACGGCGGTCGTGGCCGTGTCGATGGCCATGACCCCCCTGACGGTGATCGCCTTCGAGAAGATCCTCACCGCGCTGGACCGCAATACGCCCACCGAGACGATCGCTGATCCGACCTTCGAGGAGGCGGACGCCGAGCCGGACATCATTATCGCGGGCTTCGGCCGTTTCGGTCAGGTGACGGGTCGAATGCTGACCGCCAACGGCTTCAAGTCGACCGTGCTGGACGCGGACATCGAGCAGATCGATCTGCTGCGCCGGTTTGGCCGCCGCGTGCACTATGGCGACGCCACCCGGCTGGACCTGCTCCGGCAGGCCGGGGCCGAACACGCGCGGATGCTGATCGTGGCCATCGACGACCAGGAGAAGGCCACCGAACTGGTCGAGCGGGCCCGCGAGGCCTTCCCCAACCTGACCATCCTGGCCCGGGCCTTCGACCGGCGGCACGCCTACGACCTGCTGGCCAATGGCGCTGACGCCGTCGAGCGCGAAACCTTCGAGGCGGCTCTGGCCATGGGTGTGACGGCGCTGAAGTCGCTGGGCTTCCGCGCCCACCGCGCCCTGCGGGCGGCCGACTTCTTCCGGCGTCACGACAACCGCACCTTTGAAGAGCTGCGGCCGATGTGGGGCCAGACCGAAGCCTATCTGCTCGCGTCGCGCGACGCCGCCCAGACGATGGACAAGCTGCTGCAGGCCGACCTGGCGAAGATGCGTCCCGGGGCCGCCGACGGATGGGATACGAGCGGGCGCGACGAGGAACAGCGGGCCGAAGCGTTCGACAGGGACGCCTGACCTGGATCATTGCCGCGTCGTCAGGCGCCGCCGAGAGGTGTAAGACACCGGGTTTCGAATTTCGGGAGAACCGCCTTGCCCCAGTCCGCCATCGCCCCCGTCTCTTTCCGGGCCTATGCGACCGACTTCGAAGGCTTCGCCAGAACCCTCGGCGACAGCTTCCGCCGCTATGGCTTCGCGGTGCTGTCCGACTACGATCTGGACCAGGCCCGGATCGACGCGGCGATCGATTCCGCCAAGCGCTTCTTCGCCCTGCCCGAGGACGTGAAGCGGCAGTACGCCGTCGGCAAGGGCGGTCAGCGCGGCTACATTCCGTTCGGCATCGAGACGGCCAAGGGCGCGGACCACTTCGACCTGAAGGAGTTCTGGCACATGGGCCGGGACCTGCCGGCCGGGCATCGCTACCGCGCCCAGATGCCGGACAACGTCTGGCCGGCCGAGATCGCCGATTTCCACGATAATGTCGCCTGGCTCTACAGCGCGCTCGACGGCATGGGGGCCAAGGTGCTCCAGGCGATCGCCCACTATCTGGGCCTGCCCCGTCATGAGTTCGACGACGCGGTCGAGTACGGCAACAGCGTGCTGCGGCTGCTGCACTACCCGCCGATTCCGGCCGATGCGACCGGCGTTCGCGCCGGGGCCCACGGCGACATCAACGCCATCACCCTGCTGCTCGGCGCGGAAGAGGGCGGCCTGCAGGTCAAGGACCGCGACGGAAAGTGGCTGCCGATCAATCCACCCCCCGGCTGCCTGGTGATCAACATCGGCGACATGCTGGAGCGGGCCTGCAACCACGTGCTGCCCTCGACCATCCACCAGGTGGTCAACCCGCCGCCCGAGCGCCGGGCCTTCCCGCGGTATTCGACGCCCTTCTTCCTTCATTTCGCGCCGGACTACGAAATCCGCACCCTGCCGGGCTGTGCGACGCCCGAAAATCCGGACCGCTATCCGGAGTCGATCACGGCCGACGAATTCCTCGTTCAGCGCCTGAAGGAGATCAAACTGCTCTGACCGGGCGAGGTCACCCTGAATTAACCCTGCTCGATCAGGTTGGGGGCAGGGTTTCTGGAGGGCAGCAACATGGCGACGTCGGACGCCGCCAGACTGACGGAAATACGGTCTCTCGATCTGAACGCGCTGCGGCCCGTGATCGAGAGGGTCACGCGGCTTGCACGCCAGGCCTCGGGCGCCGCCCATGCCTATGTCGTGCTCGTCGAGGAGGATCACGTCTGGCAGTCAGGCTTCGACGGCGTCCCGGAAGCCATCGGCCCAATGGCCGACTCGACGACCGCGCGGAACATCGACTGTCATGACACCCTGTGGGTCCGCGACCTGCGGGATACCTGGCCGGATCATCCCTGGGTCAGCGGTCCCGCCGGGGCCCGCGGCTACGCCAATGCCGCCGTCATGCTGGGCGCGTCGATGAAGCTCGGCGGGCTATGTCTGATCTTCAAACAGCCGGCGGATCGTGATGAGGCGGTCGTCGCCACGCTCAATGATCTGGCGGCGCTGCTGGCCGAGGCCATCGAGCGACTGCGCGCCCAGCGTCGCAGCGAGACCGCCGAACAGACATCCCGGGCCGCCACGGACCTGAAGGACGTCATCATGCGCTCCTCGCCGGTGGCCCTCGGCATGACGGACCGCGACCTGCGCTACCTCTATGTCAACGAGCAATGGGAGCTGGAAAAGGGCATCAGTTCGGCCGAGGCGCTCGGCCGGACCATGAAAGACCTGTTCCCGGCCTCCTATCCGGTGCACGCGCCCTCCTATTTTGAATGCCTCGCCGGCAATACCATCACGGCCGAACGGATCCTGGTGCCCAGCGAACGGCGGCCCGACCGCTGGCTACGCGCGACGCTCTGCCCCTGGTTCGACGCGGACGGCCAGGTCGGCGGCCTGATCTCGATGAGCCACGACATCAGCGCTGTCATCGCCTCACTCGAGGAAACCGAACGCTCCAAGCAACGTCTCGGACTGGCGCTCGAGATCGCCGAGGTGCTGGTCTATGAGCTCGACTATCGGGCGAAGACCCTGACGATCGATGGCGCAGCGGACACATTCTTCGACGGCGCCCTGACCTTCGAGGATCTCGCAAGGGACATGTGGATCACCGTCCACCCCGATGATCGGGCGGCGGCCCAGGCGACTTGGAACGATCATCTGGAAACCGGGCGGCCTTTCCGCACCGAGTACCGGATGAACCCGCCCGACGGTCGCGAAGTCTGGGCCTTCTCGGCCGCGGAGCTGATCAAGGGCGAGGACGGCCGGATCAACGGCGTCCTCGGCGTGCTCAAGAACATCACCAGCCGCAAGCAGGTCGAAGAGGCCACCGTCCGGGCCCGCGATCTGGCCGAAATGGCAAACAGGGCCAAGAGCGAGTTCCTGGCCAACATGAGCCACGAGATCCGCACGCCGCTCAACGGCGTGATGGGGGTCGCCTCGGCGCTGTCCCGCACGGACCTGACCCCGGCCCAGGCGGAAATGGTCGGCTTGATCGAGACCTCCGGCCAGACCCTCGAGGCGATTCTGGCCGATGTCCTGGATCTGGCGCGGATCGAGTCCGGCCGCCTGGAGCTGAAGCCCGAGCCGTTCGACCTGGGCGCCTGCCTGCGTTCCGCCGCCGCCCTGTTCCAGCCCGGCGCGGCGGCGAAGGGGCTCGCCTTCACCCTGGCGATTGAAGACTCAGCGACCGGCGCCTTTGTCGGCGACGCGGTGCGCATCCGCCAGATCGTCTGCAACCTGCTGTCCAACGCCGTGAAGTTCACCGGCGCGGGCGAAATCCGCCTTGAGGCCCACCGCGACGCCGGCGACAACCTGGTGATCGCGGTGCGTGACACCGGCATCGGCTTCGACGACGACGTGAAGGAGCGACTGTTCCAGCGGTTTGAACAGGCCGACGGTTCGATCACCCGCCGGTTTGGCGGCACGGGCCTCGGTCTGGCGATCTCACGCGCCCTGGCTGAAGCGATGGGCGGTTCGCTCGACGCGCGTTCCGAAGCCGGGTCCGGCTCGTGCTTCACCCTTCATGTCGGCCTGCCGGCCAGCGCCGAGGCGCTGATCCGGTCGGATCGCGACCTTCCCCAGACCTTGCCTCTGGAGCGCGCGCCCCGGGTCCTGTTGGCCGAGGATCACCCCATCAACCGCAAGGTCGTCGAGTTGCTGTTCGACGGAACCGGCGTCGTACTGACCTGCGTCGAGAACGGCGCCGAGGCGGTCGACGCGGCGCGCAGCGCGCCCTTCGACCTGATCCTGATGGATATGCAGATGCCGGTCATGGACGGACTCACCGCCATCCGGACCATTCGCGCCGAGGAGGCGGCGAACGGGCTGCCATCGACCCCGGTCTGGGCCCTGTCCGCAAACGCCCTGCCCGAACATGTCGCGGCATCTATGGCCGCCGGCGCGGACGGTCATCTGAGCAAGCCGGTCTCCGCCGAAGCCCTGTTCGGCGCGCTGGAATCCGCCTGCGCCTGCACGTTCGCCCGGGACGAGATCCTCAGCGCCTGACACTTAGGGCCTGACGGACAGGTCGGCGCCGACGAACCGCCGGCGTCGCCAGCCTTCACCGCTACTTCGACAGCCGCAGCTTGGTGATGTCCCGGCCGATGGCAGCGAACGCATCCTTCAGCAGCGACCCGCTGGACGGCAGATAGACGTGCGCGGCGTCCGTCGCGCAGCCCTTGATGAAGGTCTCCGCCGGGGACCGCGCGCCGACCTGGAAACCGACCGTGTAGATCACCACCCCCTTGGCTTTCGCAGCCGTGCAGATGGCCTGCGCCTGGTCCGTCGGATCACCGTTGGTGGCGTTGCAGTTGATCTGGTCGCTGTTGCTGCCGGACGAGTCCTTGCTGAGCACGTTGTTGCAGTAGGCCGTGTTGAAGTCGCCATCGGTCATGAACACAATGACCTTCAGAACGTCGGGGGCCGTATAGGCCGCCGGCTGGCTCGCGCTCGGCCACAGCGACGCGAAATTGGGCGAGACCATGTACCAGCCCCAGGCCACGCCGATCTGGCCGGCGGTCGAGCCGCCGACCGCCAGATCGTCAATCGTGCTTTTCAGCGAGGTCTTGTCGGTCGACAGGGGAACGACGGAGGTCGCCGTGCAGTCATTCGTGTCGGCCAGGTACAGCCGGCCTACCGGGCTCGTTCCCGGCGAGACGTCCGTATAGGCATTGCCGCCGGTGCGCTCCGTCGCGCAGGTGCTGATCTGGAAATTCTCAAGGTCCCCGTTCGCGTCGGTGAACCGGTAGTACTGGCATCCCAGCAGCATGCAGTAGGCCTTGCCACCCGACAGATAGAGGCCGTAGGTCGCGCCGTTCACGCCGGACAGCGAGAAGGTGTTGGCGGTTCTGTTGGCCACGGTGAAGGTGGTGTCGTTGATCTGGGTAAGGCCCAGGACGCCAGTTATGTAGACGGGGTCGCCGTTGTCGAGGCCATGGCCGGCCGAGGTCAGGACGATCGAACAGTCGGACACCTGACATTTGGTCGCGGTGCCGGCGGCTGTATATTTGCCGTATTTCGACCCGTTCACCCCAGAGAGCTGGAAGGTGTTGGCGGTCTTGTTGGCGACCACATAGGCCTTGTTGTTCAGCTGGGTCATCCCGGTCACGCCGCTGATCCAGACGACGTCGCCGTTGTTGAAACCGTGACCGGTCGACGTGATCACGACCGGGTTTGCTTTTGTGGCGGCGGTAATCAGCTTGGCCGTGCCTGTCGACCAGGACGCCGCGGTGATGTTCGTCGGCGCGGTGACCGCACCCCGCGCGCTCGGCGCATAGCTGCCGAGATTGACCCCGATGTCGAACGGAATCAGCGCCGCCTTCGAGTAGTAGGGGGTCTGGTTGACCGACACGACCAGGTCGATCAGGTCCTTGGCCGCCGATTTCAGATCGAGAAGCTTCTGCCCCCTCATCGAGCCGGTGATGTCGAGCACCAGCGACACTTCAAGGTTCGTCGAGGCGCGGGCCACTTCGGTGTTGGCGCTGACCGACATATTGCCGTTGAGCCACAGATTGGCGATCACCGGCGTCACACTGGCCGTGGCCGTACCGACCACCTTGGTGCCGACGATCCTGAAGCTGGACGAGGTGATTGTCGCCTCGCTGCCCGTCCCGAACTGGGCGGTCAGGGCGGGCTCGCCGATATCCTGCATGCCCGAGTCCGTCGTGGCGGTGGAACGGGCGGCCAGCAGCGTCGCGGCGTCGAGCGCGTCCTGCAGCTGACGCTTTTCAACACTGGCCCGGTTGACGTCGATCAGGCCGAAGCCGAGCACCGCCATGGGCAGGGCCATGACGGCGAACCAGATGGCGACGGCGCCGCTCTCGCTCCGGAACCGGCGCAGGAAGCCCGAAAGAGGCGCGGCTTGCCGGGATCTCGGCGAGGATTTCGACCGCAGGAAGCGCCCCGCCATGAGCGCCGCAGTCCGCCACCCTATGAGGCCGCGGGCATTCGAATTTTCGGTTTGACTAGCGGGCAATGTAAAGACTCCGCAAAGCATCCGCGATGTTCTGGAAGGCCGCCAGCAACCCTGCGGTGTCCGTAGCGTCGAAGTAGTGACTTGAGTCCGTTGCGCACGACTTGAGAATTGACTTGATGTTGGTGTCCGTCACGTTGAACGCGACCGTGAACAATTCTATCTTCTTGGCTTTGATGTTGGCGCAAAGCTCGGACGTATACGTATTCGCCTTGGTCGCTGGGCTGTCCGGGTTGGGCGTCGGGGCGACATCGTGCCGCCCGGTGCTGGCGTTCATCAGCTTGGAGTTCGCGCCGTCTGTCATCAGGACCATCGCCTTGCGCGGCTTGCGATTGTTGCCTGACGGGTCATAGGCGGCGGCGTCCGTCAGGGGCTGGACCGACGACAGCATGTTGAAGCCCCAGGCCAGGCCCGAGGGAATGTAGGTGTCGCCGGTGGCCGTCAGCGCCGCAATCGCGGCCTTCACGGTCGACGTGCTGCTTGTCAGCGGCGTGAACGGCGTGGCGCACGTGAGATTGAGGAAGCCGGGATAGACCCGGGACGGATCATCATCGGAGACGTTCTTCGGGTAGGCGGGCGAGCCTACGCATCCGGAGAACTTGTAGGTCGTGGTGGTGGTCTTGTCCGCCGTGCAGGTCGTGACCGGCGTGATTGGCGTGGTCACGCAGTTGACCGACTTGCTGCAGGTCGCGGAGTAGGGGGCGCCATCCGTGTACTTGGTGCAGGCATAGGTCTGGGTCTGGCACGTCGTCTTGGTGGACACCGTGGTGCAGACGCCCTTCGTGGTGGTGGTCGTGCTGTAGTCCGCTGGAACGCTGATCCAGCTGGCGTAGCGGTTTGCGACGCCGACATTGACGTACTGGGCGAACGGCACGACGCCAATCTTCACGCTCGTGGCCCCATCGACCGTGAGTTTGTCCACGAGAGAGGCGGCGGCGGTTTTCAGGGTGGTCAGCTTGGCGCCGGCCATGGACCCGGTGGTGTCGAGCACCATCACCAGCTCGACGGGAGAGTCCTGACCACGCCTGACCGTGGTCGCCGCGCTGATGGCGACGTTGCCGCCGGTCCAGAGCTTGGCGATGACCGGTTCGATCGTCGCGCTGGCGGAGCCGACAATCTCCGAGCCGACAATCTTGAAGGACGACGTCTTGATGGTGGCTTCACTCACACCGGACATCTGCGCAACAAGGGCTGCGGCGCCGATTGTCTGCATCTTGGCGTCCGTCGTCGCCGTCGACCGCGCCGCCAGCAGGGTCGCGGCGTCGAGCGCGTCCTGCAGGTGGTTTTTCTCGACAACCGCCCGGTTCACGTCCACGAGGCCGAACGCGAGGACCGCGGCCGGCAAGGCAAGGACCGCGAACCACACGGCCACGGCGCCGCTCTCCCCGCGAAAGCGGCGGAAGAAGCGCACGGCCAGCGCGGCAGGCCCGAAGCCGGGCGGGATCGAGGCGCGAAACATCATCACAGTCCCTTCAGCCCGACAGACTGTCAGAAAGCGGTAAGGGAACCGCCAACGGGCATGGTGAATTCGCCGTTAAGAGTTGGCCCTATCGGGATATCCGTAGTCGGGAGATGTCCTCGCCGATGGCGTGGAAGGCGTCCTTCAGGGCGGCGCCCGTCGACGGAAGATAGACGTGTTCCGCGTCCGTGGCGCACTGCTGCATGATCGCCTGGGCCGAGGGGTCGCTGCTGACGTCGAACCCGACCGTGTAGATGATCACCCCGGCGGCTTTCATGTTGGCGCACAGCGACTGGGCCTGGCTGAAGGCGTCGCCATTGGGGGCGTTGCAGTTGATGTGGTCTGAAGCCGATCCGCTGCCCGACCCTGAATCCTGGCTGATGACGCCCTTGCAGTAGGTGGTGTTGAAGGCGCCGTCGGTCATCAGCACGACGACCTTCAGCAACCTGTCCGCGCCATAGGCCGCAGGCTGACTTTCTGCAGGCCAGAGTGACGCGAAGTTCGGTGAGACCATGTACCAGCCCCATGCGATGCCGATGTGGCCGGCCGTCGAACCCGCCGCGGACAGGCCGTCGATCCGCGTCTTCAACGCTCCCCGATCGGTCGTCAGTGGCATGATGCTGCTTGAGAGGCAGGGGTTGGCCGAACTCGGATAATCGCGCCCGAGGAACGCCGTCGCCGGCGAGACGTCCGTGTAGGCGGCGGAGCCTGTCCGCTCGCTCACGCAGTCACTGATGGCGAAGGTCTTTGATGTTCCGGCGGCGCTGGTGAACTTGAAGCTGGCGCAGCCGGGCGTGGTGCAGGTTCCGGCGGTGAACGTCCCGCGGACGCTGGCCGCGTAGCCGCCGACGTTGACGGCGGACGAGTACGGAACAAGCGCCATCTTGGTGTAGTAGGGCGACTGCTGCGTCTGGACGACCAGATCAACAAGGTCCTTGGCCGCTGTCTTCAGGTCGGCGATCCGGGAACCGGCCATCGATCCGGTCACATCCAGCACCAGTCCGACCTCCACGTTGTGCGATGACCGGGTGACTTCGGACTGTGCGCCGATGGTCATGTCGCCGGAGGTCCAGAGGTCCGCGACGGTGGTGGTCATCGAGGCCTGGGCGGTGGCGATGACCTTCGTGCCCTCGAGGTGGAACGTCGACGAAGCGAGAACCGCCTTGCTGGCGGCAAGGTCGGCGACCAGCACCTTGTCGCCGACCAGCTTCAGCCCGGCGTCCGTCGTCTCGGTCGACCGGGCAGCGGCCAGCGCCGCCGCGTCCAGCGCGTCCTGCAGCCGCGATTTTTCGCCGGAGGCCCGGCTGACGTCGACCGCCCCGAACACCATGACGGTCATGGGTACGAGCAGAAGGGCGAACTGGACGGCGACCGCGCCATCCTCCCGCCTGGCGCGCACAAGACACCGGCTGATCCAGCCGGGAACCGACAGCTTCATCTTCATGGCCCCTGCCCCGAACAGAGTTGCGGATGACCACCAAGGATGACGCCGACGCGGTAAACGCATGCCCCACCAGACAAGGTCAAAGTCGGGAAACCATGACGCCCTATCGACGAGGCCCCTGACCCGTGGGAATCTCCGGCTCGAGGGTTGGGACGTCCGGCATGGAATCGTTGGAACTGCTGTTGCGGGGCATGGCTGTCGGCGCGGTGCTCGCCACCGGCGTCGGACTGCTGCGCAGCGGGCAAGGGGGCCCGGCGCGCTGGACCGGCGCCATCTTCTGCCTCTCGGTCGCCGCGTTCGGTATGAACTCCGGCGGCGCGGACACCCGCGCGCTGCATCTCATCGCCGGACCGATCTGGCTGCTGTCCATCGCCGGCACCGCCTGGTTCTGGCTGTTCGCCGTCACCCTGTTCGAGGACCGCCCGGTGACATGGAGCCGCATGACGCCGGTGGCCATCATGATGCTCGTCGGCCTGGTCGGCGGCGTCCTGCGGTCACCGGCCGCCCGCGGCGTGTGGATCGTGCACAACCTGCTCGAGGTGGTGCTGGTGCTGAATGTCATGCTCGTGATCTGGCGCAGCTGGGGCGGCGACCTGATCGAGGCGCGACGATCGCTGCGCGGGCCGTTCATGGTCGTGGTCGGCGTCTACTGCATGATCCTGTCCGGCTTCGAGATCGCAAGCGATCTGGGCTTCAATCCAGCCTGGGGTTCGCTGGCGCAGGCCGCCAGCCTGGCGGCGATGAACCTCGCGGGCGCGATCACCTTTCTGCAGGGGCGGCCCGATCTGTTCGGAAGGCCGGTACGCACAGGAGCCGCCGCCCCCGACGCCGTGCCGCCGCAGGACCGGCCGCTGCTCGCGCGACTGCAGGCGATCATGGCCGACGGCGACCTGTGGCGCCGCGAGGGGCTGACCATCGGACAGCTGGCCGTCGAGGTGGGCGCGCCCGAGCATCGCCTGCGCCGACTGATCAACGGGGTTCTCGGCCATCGCAACTTCGCCGACTTCCTCAACGCGCGCCGCGTCGAGGCCGCCAAGGCCTCGCTGGCAGCGCCGGAGAACGCCCGCGCCTCGATCTCCGCCCTCGCCTTCGACCTCGGCTACGGCTCGCTCGGGCCGTTCAACCGCGCGTTCAAGGACGCCACCGGCCTGACCCCCTCCGCCTGGCGGCTGAAGGCCCTAGCCGACTCGCCGAATCCGGAAATCATCGGCTGATTCCGGAATCCGCCAGTCCCGGCCGACCTGGGGAAGCGGCGCCGATCCCGGCAGGGCAATCTGCGGTCATCGACCTTTCGGAGTGACCCGCGTGGACCAGATCCTCTCTCAACTTCTCGACCTCAGCCGCCACTGGCTGACAGGCTTCGGCGGCGACATGACGCGCTACATCATCGCCGCGCCGCTGACATGGCTGGTGCTGTGCGTGATCTGCGCGCCCCTGCTGCGCCATCGCAAGATCCGGCCCGACACCCCGCCGGCGAAGCAGCTGGTCATCGAGTTTCTCTGCTCGGTTCGGTCCGTGGCCGTGTTCTCGACGGTCTCCTTGCTCAGCGTGCTGATGTGGAAGGCCGGGCTGTTGTGGGGACACGATCTGCGCGAGCACGCCGGGCCGGTGTGGATTGTCGTGTCGTTCATCATCACGGTGATCGCCCACGACGCCTATTTCTACTGGGCGCACCGGATCATGCATGACCCGCGCCTGTTCCGTCGCTTCCACCGGCGTCACCACCGCTCGCACAACCCGACGCCGTTCACGGCCTACAGCTTCGACCTGGCCGAAGCCGCGGTGCTGGCGACCTTTACGGTCGTCTGGGAGCTGCTGGTTCCGGTGTCGTGGGTCGGCTTCGGCGTCTTCATGCTGCACCAGATCGCCCGCAACGTGCTCGGCCATTCGGGCTACGAACTGTTCCCCGCCAACCGCGAGGGCAAGCCGCTGTTCGACTGGATGACCACCGTCACCCATCACGACCTGCACCACAGCCAGGCCGGCTGGAACTACGGCCTCTACTTCACCTGGTGGGATCGCTGGATGGGCACCGAGCACCCGCAGTACCATGCGCGGTTCGCGGCGGTGACGCGGCCCCGGGCCGCGGCCCTGGCGGCGGCGGAATAGCTGAGGATGTACCCTTCCCCCTCAATGGGGGAAGGGTAGGGTTGGGGGTGTGGCCGCAAGTTTTGAGTGGAAGGACATGATTGGGTTCAGCGCCCTGTCGCGGCTTCCCCGATCCATCCCGCGATCACCCCCATCCCCGACCCTTCCCCCATCGAGGGGGAAGGGAGGAGCGTGGAACGATCAACGACTTACCAGCCGCAGTGCTCGCCCTTGTTCTGCTTGGTCAGCCAGATGTTCAGCGGCTTGAAGTAGTCGGCCACCGCCGAGGCGTCGCCGCGGGTCTCGCCGGTGAAGGCCTGCATGGCCTCCGGCCAGGGGCGCGAGGCGCCCATCTCGAGCATCGCGTTGAACTTCGCGCCGACTTCCTTGTTGCCGTAGATCGAGCAGCGGTGCAGCGGCCCGGTCCAGCCCGCCTGCCGGCAGGCCGCCCGCTGGAACTGGAACTGATACACGTGCGCCAGGAAGTAGCGCGTGTACGGAACGTTCGCCGGCACGTGGTACTTCGCGCCCGGATCGAACGCATCGGCCGGCCTGGGGCCCGGCGGGATGATGCCCTGGTACTGGGTGCGCAGCTTCCACCAGCCGCTGTTGTAGGTCGCCGGCGTCAGCTGGCCGTTGAAGACTTCCCAACGCCAACGGTCGACCATCAGGCCGAACGGCATGAAGGCGATCTTGTCGAGCGCCATCTTGAGCAGGAACGGAATGTCGCCGTCGGGGCCCGGCGCGTCCTTGAGCAGTCCGATCTGCTGCAGATAGGTCGGGGTCAGGGCCGACAGGCCGACGAAGTCGCCGATCGCCTCGTGGAAGCCGTCGTTGGCTCCGCCCTTGAAGATGTACGGCTGGCTCTTGTAGGCGCGCTGGTAGAAGTTGTGACCGAGCTCGTGGTGGACCGTATAGAAGTCCTCGCCGTTGACCTTGGTGCACATCTTGATGCGGATGTCGTCGGCGTCATCCAGATCCCAGGCCGAGGCGTGACAGACCACTTCGCGGTCCCGCGGGCGAGTGATCTGCGACCGGGTCCAGAAGGTCTCCGGCAGCGGCGCCAGTCCCATCGAGACGTAGAAGGCCTCGCCGGTCTTGACCATCTTCACAGGATCGTAGCCGGCGTTCACCAGCAGATCGTCGAGCGCGTAGGACGGCGTCGTGCTCTTGGGCGCGACGATCGGATAGATATTGCCCCATTGCTGAGCCCACATGTTGCCGAGCAGATCGGCGCGGATGGGCCCCGAGCGCGGCTGTACCGCGTCTCCGTACTTCTCGTTCAGACGGGCGCGGACGTAGCAGTGCAGGTTCTTGTAGAACGGCTCGATCTGCTTCCACAGCCGGTCTGTCTCGGCCGCGAAGGCGTCAGGATCCATGTCGTAGCCCGAGCGCCAGAGGGCGCCGGTGTCGGCATAGCCGAGCGCGACCGAGCCCTCGTTGGAGAGGGCCACCAGCTTGGCGTAGTCGGGCACCATGACCGGCGAGATCGAATGCCAGCCCTCCCAGATCGCCTTCAGTTCGGCGGGGTCATTGCTGGACGCGAGAATGTCCTCGGCGTCGTTCAGCGTCAGGGTCTTGCCCTTGTAGGTGAACTTGCCAGTCGAGTAGGTCGAGTCCAGGCGCGAAGCGATGGTCGCCATCTCGTCGGCGGCCCCGGGGCGCTGCGGCGCGGGGGCGACGAGCGCGCGCTTGAGGATGTCCAGCTTGCGGCGGGTCACGGGATCGACGGCGACCTTGTCGAATCGCGCCGCCTGGATCGCCAGCCGGGTGCCCAGATCGCTGGCCTCGGCGCCGGCCTTGGCCTCGAGCCACTGTGTATCTTCGGTGATGTAGGTCGCGCGGACCCACGACGCCTTGTTCACGTACTGCGACAGGGCGGCCAGATCGGCCTCGGCCTTGTCGACAAAGGCCTTGGCCTCGGCAGGCGTCGGAGCTGGCGCGGCGGCGGCCGGCGTCTGGGCCTGGGCGATGGGCGCCGCGGCGCCGAGGCCCGCGACCAGGGCGAGGGCGGCTCCGGCCGCCAGAAGCTTCGTCTTCAACATCGGACGTATCCTCACAGGGGAACTCTATGGCGCGGCATGGGAGAGGCCGCGGAGGGTTCCGTCAAGGCGCCCTGACCGACCGCCTAGGTCGGATCGGCCGGCGGATCGGCGGGCGCGGGGCTCTCGACCACGGGCGGCTCGGCCGCGGCCGGAGCCTCCACAGGCGACGGCAACGGATCGGTATGCCGGGTCGGCGCGGGCTGGCGAACCGCCGGCTGTTCGACCGGCGTCGTGTCCTGACGTTCGGACCGGGTGGGATAACGCAGATGACCGACGCAGGCCGACAGGCCGTCGCTGCGAACGGTTCCCGCCGCAGCGCCGATCTTGCGTGACCGACGGGCGACGTAGCGGCCGGGGTTCACGGCCTTGTACTTCAACGGGTTGGGCAGGATGGCCACCAGCCGCGCGGCCTGGGCGCGGGTCAGCTGGTCGGCGCTGACGCCGAAATAGCGCTGGGCGGCGGCCTCGGCGCCGTAGGTGCCCGCCCCCATCTCGGCGACGTTGAGATAGACCTCCATGATCCGCCGCTTGCCCCACAGGGCCTCGATCAGGACCGTGTAGTAGGCCTCGATCCCCTTGCGCAGGTAAGAGCGCTGCGGCCAGGCGAAGACGTTCTTCGCGGTCTGCTGGCTGATCGTCGACCCGCCACGGATCTTGCCGGGCCGCCGCTTGTTCGCCGCGGCGGCCTTCTGGATCGCCTCGAAGTCGAAACCGCGATGGGTGCAGAACTTGGCGTCCTCGGAGGCGATCGCCGCCTGCACCAGCGCCGGCGAGATGTGCTTCAGCGAGCGCCAGCGGTAGTCCAGCCCTTTGCCCTCGAACAGGCGCTGGACCATCAGGATGGTCACCGGCGGCGGCACGAACCGGTAGACCAGCGTCAATCCGACCGGGAAGGCGACCGTGATCAGGAACCCCCACACGAAGACCGTGCGGATCAGCTTGCTGAGCGAGAACGGCTTGCGCTTCGCCAGCTTCGGCGGTGGCGCACCGGCGGGCCGTTGTGGCGGCCAGGGCGGGCTGTAGCCGGGGGGCGGTGCGGCCGGCGGCGGCGGCGCGGGCGGCGGCGGTTCCGGCTGCGGTTCCGGCGCGGGCGCGGGGTCGGACGACTGAAAGACAGCCTTCATCGGGTTCTGCGCCCCGGGGACGATGTCTCCCTCCGGCTCGTGCGGCGGCTCCGTGCTCAAACCTGCCTCCCTTGCCTTGACGCGGCGGAGGGATGCTAGCCACTGACGCCGTCCCTGTCGCTCACGGAAAAGCGCCCGCCATGAATGTAACCGAAGCCGTCGACCGCCGTGTGTCCGTCCGCGCCTTTCAGGACAAGCCCGTTCCCGGCGACCTGGTGAAGGAAATCCTCGTCGCGGCCCAGCGCGCGCCGTCGGGCGGCAATCTCCAGCCATGGAAGGTCCACGCCCTGGCCGGCGCGCCGCTCGAGGCGCTGAAGGCGAAGGTGGCGGCCAATCCCGGCGGCGAGACGCCAGAGTACAACGTCTATCCCGACAATCTCTGGGACCCGTTCCGCACCCGCCGCTTCGAATGCGGCGAGGACCTCTACGCCTCGATCGGCATTCCACGCGACGACAAGCCGGCCCGGCTGCGGCAGCTGTTCCGGAACACCCAGTTCTTCGGCGCCCCGGTGGGCATCTTCTTCAGCCTCGACCGCAAACTCGGCCAGCCGCAATGGGCGGACGTCGGCATGTACATGCAGACGGTCATGCTGTTGGCCGTCGAGCGTGGCCTCGCCACCTGCGCCCAGGAGTTCTGGGCCCGCTACCCGAAGACCGTCGCCGACCACATTCGCCTGCCCGACGACTACATGCTGTTTTCAGGCATGGCGCTCGGCTACGCGGACGAGACCGCCCCGATCAACAGCCTCCGCACGCGGCGGGATCCGTTTGAGGTGTGGTGCGATATGGAGGGGTTTGAGTAGACAGGTTGCGTGGTTCGAGACGCTCGGCTGATGCCTCGCTCCTCACCATGACGAAGACCGTCGAAGCCCCCCCAACACGCGTCATCCTGAGGAGCGAGCCTCAAGCGAGCGTCTCGAAGGACGCAAACTCCTACAGCCGCGTCTCCACCACCCCGGCGCCACCATCCTCGTCGCCCCAGGCCACCCGAGAGCCGTCGAGGCTGACCGCCAGCGCGCTGATGGCGGCGCCCTTCTCGGCCTTGAGGTGCTCGATCTTCCCGCTCTTCAGGTCGGCGGCCCAGACGCGGCCGTCGTCGAGGCCCGCGGCCAGCACATTGGCCGAAGGCGTGCCCGCCACCTGCACGACCATAGCTGACTGGTCATAGCCGATCTCGGCGGCTTCCTTGCCCATCGGGCCGGTCGCACCGGCGAACGGCCAGATCACCGCGCCATTGGCGCCGGACGTCGCCATCATCAACCCGTTCGACAGGAAGGCCAGGCTCTTCACCTTGGCCGGATAGCCGCCCATGCGCAGGTTCTTCTCGTCGGAGACCTTCCAGCCGTGAAGCTGGTTCTCCTGCATGGCGCTCATCAGGAAGCGACCGTCTGGGCTCCAGGCGACCAGCACATGACTGCCGGCCCACTTCAGCAGCTGCGGCTTCTGGTCGGCGATGCGCGCGTACCAGAGGGCCGCGCCGTTATAGGTCGCGACCGCCAGGCGACGGCCTTTCGGATCGAACGCGACGTGGGCGGCCGACTTCTCATGGGTGAAGATGCGGCTGAAGTCCGCATCCTTCGAGTCGCGGACATGCAGGTCCCGGCCGGCGGTGAAGGCGATCAGGCCCGACTCGGCGCTGGCGGCGACCGAGTCGATCCAGCGCCCCTTCACCTCGGCGACCAGGGTCGCGGCGATCTCGCCGCCCTCCAGCCGCGTCCAGACCACGCGCCCGTCATCCCCGCCGGTCAGGACGCCGAGGCCCGACGGGTGCAGGCAGGCGGACAGGATCGCGCCCTGGTGGGCTTCGACGGTGACGAACCCGTCTCCCGTCACTGCCCGCACCGTCCCGTCGCCCAGGGCGAACATCGTTCGCCCGGAACGGTCGAAAAGCGCGGCGGTCACATAGGCGTCGAAAACGAAAGTCATGGTGGCGCGTTTATATCCCTGAACAGGCCTTGCCCAGCGGCGGATGGTTTTCGCCTGCCAAGCGAGACAGGCTTTACAAGCCGCTTCAACCGCGTAATGGGATTGGACGAATGACAGCGGACCGGACGTACCGGACCGCGTAAGGGAGTGTCCGAATGGGTGCGAAGCTTGGTGGCGCCGGCGGCGGCAGCAAATACGATCTGGGTCAGAACAGCGACATCAACGTCACGCCGTTCGTCGACATCATGCTGGTGCTGCTGATCATCTTCATGGTCGCGGCGCCGATGGCCACCGTGTCGATCGCCCTCGACCTGCCGCCCGCGATTCCGCCGCCCGAAGACGCGCCGCCGCCGAAGAAGCCGGTGATCGTGTCGGTACAGCGCTCGGGCGCCGTCTTCATCAACGCCGTCCAGTCCGGTTTGCCGAACCTGCCGACCGACATTCCGCTGGCGATGCAGAAGGAAGGCGTAACCGGCAACTTCACCGACGAGCGCGTGTTCGTGCAGGCGGACGCCGAAGTGACCTACGAGCAGTTCATGGCCGTGCTGAACGTTCTGCAGGCCAATGGCTACTTCAAGATCGGCCTGATCAACGAAGACATCGAATAGGTCGCGCCTTCCAGGCCAGACATGCGAAGGGCCGGTGGAAACACCGGCCCTTTTGCTTTTGATCCTCCCCATCGGGGGAGGTGGATCGCCCCCCGGGTCGCGCGGAGCGCGCCCGAGGATAAACTCCGGCGAGACTGAGTGGGTCCGCTCAGATTTCGGGTGACCCCATCAGTCAGCGCGACGCGCCGACAGCTCCCCCGATGGGGAGCATCAGGCCGCGCAGGCTTCGAAGCCGGCCTTCAGCGCGGCCTCGTCGAGATCCCGGCCGATGAACACCATGCGGCTGTAGCGATGCTCGCCGTCTTTCCAGTCGCGCTGGAAGTCGCCCTCAAGGATCATGTGCACGGCCTGGAACACCAGGCGGCGGCTTTCGCCCTTCACATCCAGGATGCCCTTGGCGCGCAGGATGTCGGGACCCTTGTCGGCGAGCAGCTGGTTCAGCCAGTTGGTCACCTTGATGCTGTCCAGCGGCCGCTCCAGCGTCAGGGAAACCCCCCGGATGCCGGCCTCGGCGACATGGTCGTGCGCGTGATGGTCATGGCCATGATCGTGGTGATGGTGGTCGTGGCCATGGTCGTGGTCGCAGTCCTCATCATGCACATGACCCGCTTCACCGTGCGCCGGGTTGAGGAACTCCGGCTCCAGCTCGGTGATCCGGTCGAGGTCGAACCCGCCCCGGCCGAGGATGGCGTCCAGCGGCACGGCCGAGCGCTGGGTGTGATGGATCGGGGCCAGCGGATTGATGCGGCGGATCTGCGCCTCGACGGCCTTCAGTTCGGCCGGCGTCACGAGGTCGGTCTTGTTGAGCAGGATCTGGTCGGCGAAGGCGATCTGCTCCACCGCTTCCCGGCTGTCAGCCAGCCGCAGAGGCAGGTGCTTGGCGTCGACGACCGTCGTCACCGAGTCGAGTTTCGTGCGGGCGCGCACGTCATCGTCGACAAAGAAGGTCTGGGCCACCGGACCGGGATCGGCGAGGCCGGTGGTTTCGACGATGATCGCGTCGAACCCGCCCTTGCGCTTCATCAGGCCGGAAACCACCCGGATCAGGTCGCCGCGCACCGTGCAGCAGACGCAGCCGTTGTTCATCTCGAACACTTCCTCGTCGGCCCCGACCACCAGGTCGTTGTCGATGCCGATCTCGCCGAACTCGTTGACGATCACGGCGTATCGCTTGCCGTGGTCCTCGGTGAGAATGCGGTTGAGGAGCGTGGTCTTGCCGGCGCCGAGATAGCCGGTGAGCACGGTGACGGGGATGCGGGTCGCGGAAGCTTCGGTCATGGCGGCTAGATAGGCGGCTCAGGCGCTGAAAACCACTACCGCGACGCCGAGGGCGATCAGAACCGCGCCCAGCGCCGCCGATTCATAGCGCGCCAGCCGCTCCATGCGGAAATGGGCCATGCCCGCCCAGGTCAGGCTGATTAACGCGACCATGCCCGCCAGGGTGCCGATCAGGAAGACCGTGCTCAGCAGGACGAGGCCGGGCCAGCCGTGGCTGTCGCCCGTAAGATAGAAGGAGAGCAGCACCTCGCCGGGTGACAGCGCCAGGGCTCCGACGACACCCCACCAGGCCGCGCCGTCACTGACCCGCGGCGGGGCGGTCAGCGTCTCGTCACTGATCCCGGCGACCGCCAGCCTGCGCTGGAACGCGCGCATCAGATAGAAGACGCCGAAGCCGAACAGCAGCGCGGCGGCGGCGTAGTGCAGCAGCCCCTGCAGCCATTGCTCCATGAACCGGCCGGCCATCAGGATAAGAACGCCGACGATCGAGGTCGTCAGGATATGTCCCACACCCGCCGCCGTGGCCGCGCCGAGCACCCGGCGCAGGGTCCAGCCCTGGGCCCGCCCCACCAGGACAAACGGCAGCCAGTGCGTGGGGATAGCCACATGCACGAGGGCGACGCCGAAACCGGCCGCGGCGAAGGAGAGGAAGAAGGGCGAGATCACCCGACGGCTATAGCCTGTTACATAGTAACGTTCCAGTGGCCATGCGGCGACTCGCGCGCGTCAGCCTGAAAGGTCATGATGGCCCGACCATGCTTTACCTCATCATCAAGGCAGGCCTGTCTGGGGCCATCATCGCCATCGTTTCGGAGATTGCGAAACGATACCCGGGTGTCGGCGGCCTGATCGCCTCCCTGCCGCTGGTGTCCGTGATCGGCATGATGTGGCTGTGGCGCGACACAGGCGATGTCCAACGACTGGCAGATCATTCCCAGGCGACCTTCTGGTTCGTCCTGCCGTCCCTGCCGCTGCTTCTGCTGGTGCCGGCGCTGTTGAAGCGGGGCGTGCCTTCTACCCCGCGCTGGCGGCCGGCTGCGTCCTGACGATGGCTCTTTACGGCCTGATGATCTGGGCCGGGCCGCGCTTTGGCCTGAAGCTTTGACGATAGGGGCTTCAACTGCCTTCGCGGCGTTGACTCAGAAGTCGCCGGCTGTATAAGACCGCTCCCTCGCCCGCGGGACACCTCGCGGGCGCGATCTATTTTGCGAACTCAAGATTTTCAAGGCGAACACCATGTACGCGGTGATCAAGACCGGCGGCAAGCAGTACCGGGTCAAGGCGGGCGATCTGCTCGTTGTCGAGAAGCTGGCGGGTGAGCCGGGCGCGGATGTCGCGTTCGGTGAAGTGCTGATGCTCGGCGACGGCGACGCGGTGACCATTGGCGCGCCCCTGGTCGATGGCGCGACGGTCAACGCCACCCTGATCGAGACCCGCAAGGGCGACAAGGTGAAGATCTTCAAGAAGATCCGCCGTCAGGGCTATCGCCGCACGAAGGGTCACCGTCAGCACGAGACCGTGCTGCGCGTCACCGCCGTGGCCGGCGCCGGCAAGACCGACAAGTGGGACGGCGAAGTCAGCCTGACCACGAAGCGTGAACTCGACGCCCGCGCCCGTGGCCTGGCCTTCCAGCCGCTCGGCGGCGCGACGCCGAAGGCTGTAAAGGCGACCCCGGCCGCCAAGGCCGCCGCCCCCAAGGCTGAAGCTGCTCCCAAGGCCGCCGCGCCGAAGAAGGCCGCTGCTCCGAAGGCCGCCAAGGCCGACGCTGACGCCGCCCCCGCCAAGAAGGCCGCTGCCAAGAAGCCGGCCGCCAAGAAGGACGGCGACGCCTAAGCGGCGGCGCCTCCAGAGAGACAGGAGAGCACAATGGCTCACAAGAAATCAGGCGGCTCCTCGAGCAACGGTCGCGACTCCGCCGGCCGTCGTCTCGGCGTGAAGAAATTCGGCGGCGAGAAGGTCCTCGCCGGCAACATCATCATTCGTCAGCGCGGCACGAAGTTCTGGCCGGGCACCAATGTCGGCATCGGCAAGGACCACACCCTCTTCGCGCTCGTACACGGCGCGGTGAAGTTTGTGACCAAGCGCAATAATCGCACCTACGCGACGGTCGTTCCGGCCGAGGTCGCCCAGGCCGCCGAATAGGCGACCCGACCTCCTCCGGATCGCCCGATACAGGCGATCCGGACATGCAATTCCTCAAGCGGGGAGTCCGGACGCCGGGCTCCCCGCTTTTGCATGTTCAGGCCCCCGGAGAGGGGCCGGGAGGACCACCATGTGCGTGATCGAGACCACGCCCCGGATCGAGACCAGGCGGCTGACCCTGCGGGCGCCCCTGATGGAAGACGCCCCGCGTCTGGCCGAGCTCTGCAACGACTTCGACATCAGCCGCATGACCTCGCGCATGCCCTGGCCCTACGCCCTGGGCGACGCAGAGGACTTCATCGCCGGTTGCGCGATCGCTGACCGCCGGACCGACATAAACTTCATGATCGACCATGACGACGCCGGCGTGGTCGGTGGCCTGGGCTTCTTCTGCAACGCCGAAGACGCGCTGGAGGTCGGCTACTGGATCGGCAAGCCGTTTTGGGGCCGCGGCCTGGCCAGCGAAGCCCTCGTCGGCGCCATGGACTGGGCCGCTCGCGGCTGGAAGAAGCGCGTCGTCTCCGCCGCGCATTTCTCGGACAACCCCGCGTCCGGCCGTGTGCTGTGCCGCGCAGGGTTCCTCTACACCGGCCGGGTCGAGCTGCGCGACAGCCTGGCTCGCGGCGAGACGGTTCCCTGCCGGTCGATGGTCTGGTTGGCCTGACGCCTCAGGGCTTGCGGAACAGGCCGAGCAGGCCTGGGCCGCCTTTGCCCTTCATCGCCGCGGCGATGGCGGCGTCGAGCGTGGCCAGGTCCATCTCCTTGCCCAGCGGGGGCTCGACCCGCTTGCCGTTGACGTCGAAGGTCGGCGTGCCATCGACCTTGTCCCCGGTCGAAGCCTGTTCGACACGGGCCTTGAGCGCTTCGAAAGCGGCCTCGTCCTGGACGCAGGCGCTATAGGCCGCGCTGTCGATGCCGAGCGCCGCCGCTTCCCGACGCAGGATCCGGTGAACTCCGGCGATCGTCCCGTCGTCGAACATCTCGTCCTGGGTGGCGAAGACCCGGTCGACGACCTGGAAATACCGATCCTTGCCCGCGCATCGGGCCAGCATGGTCGCGGGCACGGCGATCTCGGCCGGACTGGTGATGAACTCCCGGTAGACGAACTGCACCTTGCCGGTGTCGATGTACTTCTTCCTGAACGCCGGGAAGACGGATTTGTGGAACCGCGCGCAATGCGGACAGCTGAGCGACGCGTACTCCACCACAACGACCTTCGCCGTGGGGCTGCCCAGCGTCATGTCGTCCGGCCGCAGGGTCGGACGGGCGGCCATCGAGGCCGCCGGCAACAGAAGGAGGGCGGTCAGCCCGATCAGCAGTCGAAGCGCGCCGCGCATGAAAGGCTCCCGATAGACGGCATTCCGGTCTCCTATGCCGCCATCCGGGCATCTTTGCGACCCCGCGATGGGGCCGCCGCCCTTTTCTGGACCCTTGCCTTGGCCCATAAGGGCGCGATGAAATTTCTCGACCAGTGCAAGATCTACATCCGTTCGGGCGACGGCGGCGGCGGGGCTGTCTCGTTCCGGCGCGAGAAGTACATCGAATACGGCGGTCCGGACGGCGGTGACGGCGGCCGGGGCGGCGACGTGTGGATCGAAGCCGTCGAAGGCCTCAACACCCTGATCGACTATCGCTACCAGCAGCACTTCAAGGCCGGCACCGGCATCCACGGCATGGGCCGCAACCGCCACGGCGCGGCGGGCGAGGATGTGATCCTCAAGGTCCCGGTCGGCACCCAGGTGCTGGAAGACGACAAGGAGACCCTGGTCGCCGACCTCGACGCCGCCGGCAAGCGCATCCTGCTGGCCAAGGGCGGCAACGGCGGCTGGGGCAACGACCGGTTCAAGGGCCCGATCAACCAGGCTCCCAAGCACGCCAACCCCGGCCTGCCGGGCGAGGAACGCTGGCTGTGGATGCGGCTGAAGCTGATCGCCGACGCCGGACTGGTCGGCCTGCCCAATGCCGGCAAGTCCACCTTCCTGGCGGCGGTCAGCGCGGCCAAGCCGAAGATCGCCGACTATCCCTTCACGACCCTGGTCCCGAACCTCGGCATCGTCGACCTCTCGTCAGAGGAACGATTCGTCATCGCCGACATTCCCGGTCTGATCGAGGGCGCGTCCGAAGGCGCGGGCCTTGGCGTCCGCTTCCTCGGCCACGTCGAGCGCGCCGGCGCCCTGATCCACCTGGTCGACGCGACCCAGGACGATGTTGTGGGGGCCTGGCGCACCGTGCGCGGCGAGCTGGAGGCCTATGGCGAAGGCCTGGCCGACCGCCCCGAAATTCTCGCCCTCAACAAGGTCGATGCGGTCGACCCCGACGAACGGAAGGCCAAGGCCAAGGCGCTGAAAAAGGCGTCGGGCGTCGCGCCTCGCCTGATTTCCGGCGTGTCCGGCGAGGGCGTGCAGGAGATGCTGCGCGCCACGTTCCAGGCCGTCAGGGCGCACCGGGCGGAGGAAGCAGCCGAAGCGACGGTCGAGTCCGCCGATGATGCGGCTCCCGGCTGGTCGCCGGTGTGATGCGAGGATCATAGCCATGCTGATCGCCAGTCTGTTCTCGCTTCTGCTGTTGGCCGCCGGTGACCCGGCCGCGGCCGCGGCCCCGCCTGTCGCGGCGACGGCGACAGCTACGCCGACCGCCGAAAAGCCCGCCGTCGATCCGGTGATCGCCGAGATCAACGCCCTGATGGCCCCCTACAAGGGCAAGTCCGGCGATCGCCTGCGTGGCAAGTTGGGCTTCTCGTCCGGAACCCGTCCGGCCAGCGATGGCGAAGTGGTGTTCTGGGAACTGAAGGTCGAGCAGGAGATGACCTGCGGCATGGACCCCAAGACCCTGTCCATGCGCTGCCTGCGTGGCGACCCCTTCCAGTGCCGCCTGGCCATCGCGTTCGACAGGCAGGGCTTCGTCACGGCCTGGGCCGCCAGCGGCGTTCCCGAGGTCTGCAAGGGTTTCGTCGAGAAGCTGAAGGCCAACTGATGAGCGGCTCGTCGACCGGCCTGAGCAGCGCCCGGCGCGTGGTGATCAAGGTCGGGTCCGCCCTCGTGGTCGACGCGCAATCCGGCCTTCCCGCACGCAACTGGCTGACCGCCTTCGCCGCCGACGCCGCCCGCCTTAGGGCCCGGGGCCAGCAACTGCTCGTGGTCTCGTCCGGCGCCGTCGCGCTGGGCCGTCGCCGCCTGGGCCTCAAGCGCAAGGCCCTGACCCTGCCGGAAAAGCAGGCGTCCGCCGCCGCCGGCCAGTCCCTGCTGATGCGCGCCTGGGAAGAGGCGTTCGAACCCCACGGCCAGGCCGTGGCCCAGGTGCTTCTGACGCGGGACGACACGGAGGTCCGCCGCCGCTGGCTGAACGCCCGCGCCACGGTCGAGACCCTGCTGGACCTCGGCGTCGTGCCGGTCGTCAACGAGAACGACACCGTCGTCACCGAAGAGATCCGCTACGGCGACAACGACCGCCTGGCTGCCCGCGTGGCCCAGATGATCGGGGCCGACATGCTCGTGCTGCTGTCGGACATCGATGGCCTCTACACCGCCGACCCACGCCGCGATCCGTCGGCCGTCCGGCTGGAGCGGATCGCCGACATCACGCCGGAGATCGCCGAAATGGCCGGCGGCGCCAATGCCTCCTCGGGCGTCGGCACCGGCGGCATGGCGACCAAGATCGCCGCCGCCCGCATCGCCCGCGCGGCCGGCTGCGCCACCATCATCACCCTGGGCAGTCGACCCCGGCCGCTGCTGGCGATCGAGGACGACGCGCCGTCGACGATCATCGAGGCCGCTATCAGCCCTGCCGCCGCCTACAAGAGCTGGATCGCGGGCTCGCTGGCGCCGGCGGGAACCCTGACGGTGGACGCCGGCGCCGCCACCGCCCTGCGCGCCGGCAAGAGCCTGCTGCCGGCGGGCGTGACCGCTGTCGAGGGCGATTTCGACAAGGGCGATGCCGTGCTCGTGCGAGGGCCGGACGGCGAGATTGGCCGGGGCCTGGCGCGCTACGAGGCGGCTGATGCCCGCAGGATCGCCGGCCTTCGGTCGGACGCGATCGAGGCGGCGCTGGGCTTTACGGCCGGCCCGCTGATCCACGCCGATGACCTTGCGCTGGTCGGGCTGGCGGAAAGCCGCTAAGGCTCAGTCTGAGCAAAACGAGGTTTTGATCCGTGGACGACGCGGGCGCATCCCTGCAGGCGACGATGCTGGCGACCGGACGGTCCGCCCGCGACGGCGCGCGCGCCCTGCGCCTGTCGACCGCCGACCAGCGCTCGGCCGCGATCCTCGCTGCCGCCGACGCCATCCGGGCGAGCGCGCCCGCCATTCTCGCCGCCAATGCCGCTGATTTCGCCGCCGCGAAGGCGGCCGGCCTCTCCGGCCCGATGCTCGACCGGATGATGCTCGACGAAGCCCGGCTGGCAGACGTCGCCGACGCCGTGGCCCAGGTCGCGGCGATCCCCGATCCGCTCGGAACCGAAATCGCTCGCTGGACCCGCCCCAACGGTCTGGACATCGCCCGGATCCGCACGCCAATCGGCGTCATCGCGATCATCTACGAAAGCCGGCCCAACGTGACGGCCGACGCCGCGGCGCTGTGCATCCGTTCGGGCAACGCGGCGATCCTGCGCGGCGGGTCTGAGTGCCTGCGCACGAACCTGGCCCTGCATGCGGCGATGGTGAAGGGTCTGCTCAAGGCCGGCCTCCCCGCCAGCTGCATCCAGCAGGTGCGCACCACCGATCGCGCCGCCGTCGGTGAAATCCTGTCGGGCCTGGACCGCCACATCGACCTGATCATCCCGCGCGGCGGCAAGAGCCTGGTCGCCCGGGTGCAGGCCGAGGCCCGCGCGCCCGTACTTGGCCATCTGGAAGGCCTCAACCACGTCTTCGTCCATGAGAAGGCCGACATCGCCAAGGCCCGCGACATCGTCGTCAACGCCAAGATGCGCCGGGTGTCGGTCTGTGGGTCGGCGGAGACCCTGCTGATTGACCGCGCCGCGGCGGCGCGGCTGCTGCCGCCGATCGCCGACGCCCTGATCCGTGAACGCTGCGAAATGCGCGGCGACTCGGCCGCCCGGGCGATCGAACCATCGATGAAACAGGCCTCAAGCGAGGACTGGACCACCGAACATCTGGCGGCGGTCCTCAATGTCGCGGTGGTCGACGGCGTCGAAGGCGCGGCCGCCCACATCGCGGCCTACGGATCGGGGCATACCGACGCCATCGTCACCGAGGACCCGGCTGCGGCGGACCGGTTCATTGCGCTGGTCGACTCCGCGATCGTCCTGGTCAACGCCTCGACCCAGTTCGCCGACGGCGGCGAGTTCGGTTTCGGCGCCGAGATCGGCATCGCCACAGACAAACTTCACGCCCGCGGTCCGGTCGGGGCCGAGCAACTGACAACGTACAAATATGTGGTTCGCGGGACCGGCCAGACTCGTCCCTGAGGCCGGGAGGCCCCGCACCCTGCGCCTTGGCTTCGACCTGAAGCCGGGCATGCGGGTGGGACTCTATGGCGGCTCGTTCAACCCGGTCCACGACGGCCATGTGCACGTGGCCGAGACGGCGCTGAAGAAGCTGCGCCTGGACCGGGTGGTCTGGCTGGTCTCGCCGCAGAACCCCCTCAAGCAGCGACACGAGACGGCGCCGCTGAAGGATCGCATGGCTGGCGTCAGGGCCCGGGCGCGGGGACCGGCGATGATCATCTCGGATGCGGAGACGCGAATCGGCTCCCAGTACACCATCGATACGGTGCGGGTGCTCAAGGCCAGGTTCCCGGGCGTGCACTTCGTCTGGATCATGGGCGCCGACAGTCTGGCCGGGTTCCACGGCTGGCGCGGCTGGACGCAGATCATGCGCGAGCTGCCCGTCGCCGTGGTCTCGCGCCCCTGGGCGGCGCTCAAGGCGCGCACCTCGCCAGCCGCGAAACGCTTCGCGCATTTCCGCAGACCCGCCCGCGAAGGCCCGCTGCTGGCGACCATGAAGGCCCCGGCCTGGGTCTATCTGCGCGGACCGTTCAACTTCGCCAGCTCCACCGCGATCCGCGACCGCCAACGCGGAACTCCCGGGACAGATACCCCCGGGACATAGCGGGACAATCGGGGACACTGATTCGCTGACGTTCAGGCCGGGACGTGCTATGGGTCCCGCTTAGCGAGGCGAATAGAGGAGCATTCCGCTGAATCGCGAGTTGGCGCCCGAGGCGCACGAGGCCCTTTCGGGGGCTTCATCCGACGAACCTCGACAAAGTTTCGGTTCGGTCGAAGATCTGATCCTGGCCCGTCTCGATGACGACAAGGCAGAGGATGTTGTCCTGATTGATCTCAAGGGCAAAAGCCCGATGGCTGACTCGATGATTGTCGCGTCAGGCCGTTCGCATCGCCATGTCGGCGCGCTGGCCGACCATGTCATGCGCGCCCTGAAGGAAGCCGGTCACGGCAAGGCGCGGGTCGAAGGCCTGCCGCACTGCGACTGGGTGCTGATCGACGCCGGCGACGTCGTCGTTCATCTGTTCCGCCCGGAAGTGCGCACCTTCTACAACATCGAGAAGATCTGGTCGGTCGACTCGCCGCACATCACGCCGGCGAACTAGTTGCGTGGTTCGACACGCGCTTCGCGCTGCTCACCATGACGTAAAATTGCACGTCATCCTGAGCAGGCCCGAAGGGCCGTGTCGAAGGACGCACGCATGAAGATCACGCTCCTCACTGTCGGCCGGCTGGGCCGCATGCCCGAGGCCCTGCTGGCGAAGGACTACGTCGAACGCGCCACGGCCAGCGGCCGCTCGCTCGGCCTTGGGCCGGTGGAGATCGTCGAGGTCGAGGCCCGCAAGCCGGGCAAGGCCGCCGAGGCGGAGGTCCTGCTTCCCCACCTCAAGGACGCCTTCGTCATCGCCTGTGATGAACATGGCGCAGTCTGGCCCTCCCGCGACTTCGCCGCCCGGATCGGCCGCCTGCGCGACGATGGCGTTCGCCGGCTGGTGTTCCTGATCGGCGGGGCGGACGGGCTCGACGCCTCGATCCTCGACGCGGCCAACGCGAAGATGGCGTTCGGACCGCAGACCTGGCCCCATGCCCTGGCCCGGGCGATGCTGGCCGAACAGGTCTACCGCGCCGTGACCATCATGGCAGGAAGCCCCTACCACCGCGACTGACGGCGCGCCCTCTGCTATCAGCCTCCCATGCGTCGCCGACTGGCCACTTTCGCCGTTCTAATCCTCTGCGCCATCGCCGCCCGCGGCGCGGCGCAGGAGCCGGCCGACGCCCCGTCGCCGCGGATGATGGAAGTCCTGTCCATCCAGTCCGGGTCCGCCGGATCGGCCGGGCGTGCGGAAGCGCGCCGCCAGATCGAGGCCTTGCGGGAAGAGCTGCACCGCCTCGCCTCGCGTCAGGCCCAGAGCAGTCGCGACGTCGCCAGTGCGCGGGGGCGTCTGCAGATGCTCAATGTCCGTGAAACGGCCCTGACGGCCGAACTGGGTCGCGATCGCAACCGGCTGGCCAGGTTGCTCGGGGCGCTGCAGCTTTTTCGCCGGGATCCGCCGCCGGCCCTACTGGTCCGGCCCGAGGACGCTCGCGACGCCGTCCGGGCTGCGATCCTGATCCGGGCGATGACGCCGGCCCTTGAACGCCGCGCCCGCGCCTACGGAGCCGAGGCGCGCGAGATCGCCGCCCTGCGTCGGCAGGCCGCGGCGGCCAACGAGTCGTTGTTCACCAGCGAGAGCCTCGCCGCCGACCGGCGCGGTGACGTCGAGAAGCTGCTCACCGAACAGGCGGACATCGAGCGCCAGTACCCCGACGACGCCGTCGCCGCGGGTCGCGATCTGGGCAGCCCCGGCGGGCTGGCGGACAGCTTCCCGCGCCTGACGGGTCCTGACAGGGGGCCCGGGCCAATTCTGCGGCCGGCCGGCGTCGTCCAGACGCGGGGCTTCGGCGTCGCCATGGGCAACGGCGGGCGGGCGGAGGGTGTCTCATTCCGCGCCAGGGCGGGCGCCGCGGTCGTCAGTCCGGCTCAAGGCGTGGTTGAATTCGCTGGGCCGGTGACGGGTTGGGGGGTCATCTTGATTCTCCGGACCTCCGGCCCGTACCATCTGGTTCTGGCGGGACTTGGCGAAGCCACAGCCGCGCCGGGACAGACCATCGCCGCCGGCGCGCCCATAGGACGCATGGCGAGAGGCGGCGAGCCGGAGCTCTATCTGGAGCTTCGCAGGTCAGGGACGCCGATCGATCCGGCCCCCTGGCTGAAAGACGGCGCCGGAGTTGCAGCGGTGGTCCGGTAGGACACAATTTCGGCCCGTGCGCGGGCTTTAGTCGGAACGCGGCGCGTAGGGCCGCAAAGGGAGCCTCCAGCAAGGCTATGTTGAAGAAGAACCTCCTGATCGGCGCGTGCGCCTTTGTTCTGGGCGCCGGCACGATGGCCTATGTGGGCCAGTCGGCCGAGGCCACCGCGCAGCCCAGGGCGCAGACCTACAAGATGCTGCAGCTGTTCGGCGACGTGCTGGACATCATCCAGAAGCAGTATGTCGTCGAGGTCGACGACAAGAAGCTGATCCAGGCCGCGCTCGAAGGCATGGTCGCCTCGCTGGACCCGCACTCCGGATACCTCGCTCCCGAAGGCTTCGAGGACATGCAGGACACCACTCGCGGGGAATACGGCGGGCTGGGCATCGAGATCACCAGCGAGGACGGGGTGGTCAAGATCATCTCGCCGATGGACGGCACCCCCGCGTCCCGCGCCGGTCTGCAGCCGGGCGACTACATCACCGCCGTCAACGGCGAGAGCGTCATCGGCTTGCCGACCAACGAAGCGGTCAAGCTGATGCGGGGCCCGGCCGGCGACAAGGTCACCCTGACCATCGCCCGCGAGAAGACCGACGCCTTTGACGTCGTTCTGGTCCGTGAAGTGATCAAACCCAAGTCGGTCACGGCGCGCCTCGAGGGCGACTACGGCTACGTGCGCCTGTCGGGCTTCAACGAAAAGGCCACCGACGAGGTGGTCGCGGCCATCAAGGGTCTGCAGGCCCAGAACCCCAAAATGAAGGGCCTGGTCTTCGACCTGCGCAACAATCCCGGCGGCCTCCTCGACCAGGCGGTCGGCGTGGCCGACATCTTCCTCGACGGCGGAGAAGTCGTCAGCCAGCGCGGTCGCGACGCCCGCGACATCGAACGCTACAACGCCCGTCCCGGCGACATGCTGAACGGCCTGCCGGTTGTGGTGCTGGTCAACTCCGGCTCCGCCTCGGCCGCGGAGATCGTCGCCGGCGCCCTGCAGGACCGCAAGCGGGCCGAGATCGTCGGTCTGACCAGCTTCGGCAAGGGCTCGGTCCAGACGGTGATCCCGCTGCGCGGCGGCGCGGACGGCGCCCTGAAGCTGACCACGGCGCGCTACTACACGCCGTCCGGTCGCTCGATCCAGCGCACCGGCATCGAGCCGAACCTGGAAGTGGCCTCCAGCCGCGAACAGGCCGAGCTGATCGCGACCCGGTCTTTCCAGTACAGCGAAGCCTCGCTGCGCGGAGCCCTCGATACCGAGGACGGCGCGGCCCGGCGGGCGGCTCACGCCCCGGCGGAAGCCCCGCCGGCGACGTTTGACGAGGAAAGCTGCAAGAAGCGCCCGATCACGTCGCTCAGCGCCGGCCTCGAGCTGAAGTGCGATTTCCAGCTGCAGCGGGCTCTGGACGTGCTGCGCAACGGCTCGGTTGCGGCGACCCCGAAACTGCCCAAGCCGGCGCCGAAAATCGCGGCCATGGTCGACGGCCGACTGGTGCCGCCGCCCTCTGACGGCAAGCCGAAATAGGGCTTCATTAACCATAATCGGCGAGGTTGGCGGCGCGTAGTCTCCGTCGCCTTGTCATGTTCTCCAGAAAACCCGCCCCCGCCTATGCCGTCAGCACCGCCGCCGGATCCGGACGGTTTGCCGGCGCGCGCGCAGCGGCCCTGACAGCCCTGCAAAATCCGTGGATCAGCGCCGGCGGCGCGGGTCTTCTGTTTCTCCTCACGCTGGCGACCCTCGTCGTCATCACGGCCGATCCCAAGGCGGGCGCGCCGCACGTGCGCATCTCCCTGGCCGAAGCCGCCGCGAGCGGCGCAGCCGTCCCCGGCTGGCGCGAGGCCCTGGCGCCCGAGGCCGCCCACGCCCCCCTGACCACGGGCGTCTACGACCTCTCCGACGGCCCGATCCAGATGGCCGAGGCCAGCCCGATTGCCGGTTCCGCCTTCATCACCTTGCCTGAAGGCGGCGATGCCCAGGACGCTCCATCGAGCGCCCTCCCCGCGGCCCCGATCGCCGGCCTGACAGAACCCGGTCCCGGCGGGGCCTTGCTGCCGATCATCGGACCCGGCGGCCGCACGCCGGCTGAGGCCTACGCCCGCCCCTTCACCGCCAATGGTAAGCCTCGCGTCGCCTTGGTCGTCGGCGGGCTGGGCCTCAACGCGGCCCTGACCCGCAAGGCGATCGAGACCCTGCCCGGCGAGGTGACGCTGTCGTTCGCGCCCTACGCCGACGGTCTGCAGGGATGGATCGACCTGGCGCGGGCCAATGGCCATGAGGTGCTGCTTGAGGCGCCGATGGAGCCGGCCGACTATCCGTCGAATGACCCCGGCCCCATGACCCTGCTGGCCGGCAGCAGTCCGCAGGAGACCGTGCGCAAGCTGGAATGGCTGCTGTCGCGGGCGACCGGCTATTTCGGGCTGACCAACTATCTCGGCTCGCGTTTCGTCGCGACGCCCGGGGCCATGGCGGCATTCTCCGGGGCTCTCAAGACACGCGGCCTTGCCTTCGTCGATGACGGCGCGGCCGCCGGGAAGGGCGCGGGTCCGCTTCGCGCCTCGGCCAACCGGGTGATCGACGACGACCTGTCAGCCGAGGCCATCAATCTGCAGCTGACCGCGCTTGAAGCCGCCGCCCGCGCGCGCGGCCAGGCGCTGGGCTCCGGCTTCGCCTATCCGGTCACGGTCGATCAGGCCGCCATCTGGGCCCGTGGCCTGGCCGAACGCGGCTTCCAGCTCGCGCCGGCATCAGCGCTGGCGCACCGGTGAACCTCAACGACCATCCCCAGCACCGGCCGAACGTCGGGGTGGTGTTGTTCAATCCGGAAGGGCTGGTGTGGCTCGGCCGGCGCGTGAACACGCCCGCGCCCTGGAACTGGCAGTTCCCGCAGGGGGGCGTTGACCGGGGCGAGGACCTCCATGAAGCCGCGCTGCGCGAGCTGGACGAGGAGACCGGAGTCACCAGCGTGTCCCTGCTCGACCGCACGGGCGACTGGGTGGTCTATGACTTTCCGCCCGAGGTGCTGGCCCGGGGTGGGCGGTGGAAGGGCCAGAAGCAGATCTGGTTCGCGTTCCGCTTCGAAGGCGATGAGTCGGAGATCCGCCTCGACGCCCACCACCAGGTCGAGTTCGACGCCTGGCGCTGGGCCCGTCTCGACGAGACCCCGGGACTGATCATACCCTTCAAGCGTTCAACCTATGAAACCGTGGCGGCCGCCTTCGGGCGGTTCGCCGGCTAGCGGGGCGGAGACGACCATGAGCGCGATCATCATGCTGCACGGCGTGGGCGGCACCGGAGCCACCTGGTCACGGTTCGCGCCGGCGTTCCGGGCCAAGGGCTGGCGCGTTGAAACGCCGACCCTGAGGCCTGACAAGCGTGTCGCCGAGAACCCGCCGGCTGATCTGCCGTCGCTACGGCTCAAGGACTACATCGACGATATCGCCGCCCTGGCGGCAACGCTGGAGGCCGAGACGGGTGTCCCGCCGGTGCTGTTCGGCCATTCGATGGGCGGACTGGTCGTGCAGAAACTACTGGAGCGCGGCGTCGGCCGGGCCGGTGTGCTGGTCACGCCGGCCTCGCCCGCTGACTGCAGGGGTCCCCGGGCGCCGGGCCAGGCAGTGACCTTCGCCAACATCCTGTTGAGCGGCGACGTCGGCGCGAAGAGCCACAAGATCTGGCGGTGGGGCTTCTCCTGGGGCGTGCTGAACCGCGTGCCGAAGGCCAAGCACGCCGGTATCTTCGCCGGTACGGTCTATGACAGCGGCGGCGTCTACACCGACATCGGCTATCCCGACCGCGATCCAGAGCGCTCGGCCTATGTCGACGAGACGAAGATCACGGCGCCGATCCTCAGCCTCGGCGGTGCGCGCGACCGCGCCGTGCCGATCGGCGACGTGCGCCTGCTGGCCGAGAAGTACTCCCGGGTTGGCGGCGACTATCTGGAGTATCCCGACCACGGACACTGGATCGTCGACGAGCCGGGCAGCGACCAGGTCATCGCCGACATCCAGACCTGGCTGGGCAACAAGGGCCTGACTCCTGAAGCGCCCTCGAAGAAGGCGGTGCCGAAGGTGAAGACGGCTGCGGCAGTGAAGGCGGCGCCGGCCCCCGCAAAGGCCCCTGCCAAGCCGGTCACCGCGGCCAAACCCGCTACCCCGAAGGCGGCGCCCGTCAAGACGGGCGCGAAGGTCGCGCCAGCCGTGAAGGCGAAAGCCCCGGCGCCCGCCGCCAAGGCGCCTGCCAAGCCGGCCGCCCCCAGGGTGGTCAAGGCGGTGAAGGCCGCGCCTGCCGCCAAATCCGCTGGGGTGAAACCCGCCCGAACCGCGGCCAAGGCCGCGGCAAAGGCGCCTTCGAAGGCGAAACCGCCTGTGCGCAAGCCGAAATCAACGTAATGTCCCGATGGTCCGGACAGGCGCGGCCCAGGCAGGTCCGTCGCCGGCATCGTAAGGGGAATTGATGTCAGCGCCCGTCATCATGGTGCACGGCGCCTTCTGTGGCGGCTGGGTCTTCGACCGTTTCCGCGCGCCGTTCGAGGCGGCCGGCCACGTGGTGCTGACGCCGGACCTGCCGGGCCATTCACCCGGCGGCTCGCCCGCCAACCGGTCGATGCGGGACTACGCCGACCATATCGCCGGCCTCTGTCGGAACTGCGCAGAGCCGCCGATCCTGATCGGCCATTCCATGGGCGGGCTGGTGGCCCACCTGGCGGCGGCAAAGGCGCCTGTGTCCGGTCTGATCCTGCTCGCGCCATCCCCGCCCTGGGGCGTGCCTGGCGCCAGCATGGAAGAGGCGATCTCGGCCGTCAGCCTCTATGCGCTGGGCCCGTTCTGGCTGCAGGCCATCGATCCCGACTATGCCCTGGCCAAACTCTACAGCCTCGACCGTATGGACAAGGCTGATCGCAAGGCGATTTTCGCGCGCATGACGCCGGAAAGCGGCCTGGCCCTTTGGCAGACGCTGAACTGGTGGCTGGATCCGTTCATGACGACATCGGTGTCGTCGGGCCGGGTCGAGGCGCCGGCCCTGGTCATCGCCGGGGGTCGGGACGTAATCCATCCGCCGGCCACGGTGAAGCAGACCGCCGACCGTCTGTCGGCACGGTTCGAGGTTCTGCGGGAGATGAGCCACTGGCTGCCCGGCGAGCCCGGGTGGGACGAAGTCGCGGCGCTCTGCCTGTCCTGGCTCAGCGAGCGCCGCCAGGCCGCCGCCTGAGCAGCAGCACGCGGACCAGCCCGGCCAGCGAGACCAGCGCCCAGCTGCCCTCCATCAGGAGTGCGGACAGGTTGAAGTCGACGGACAGCGACAGAAGAATAAGGGACGCGCCGAGGAAGTTCGCGAACAGCGACGGCGCGCCCTTGACGTCGAGCCGGCCGAGCGCGGCGGCGGCGTAGGCGGCCAGGACCATAAGGACCCCGGCCACCCCGACGACATCAGTCCAGACCACAGGCGGTCAGTTCGGACGAATGCTGAACAGAACCTGGGTGTGATCGAACTTGGCGTTGACCGGCGAACCGTCGGTCTTGCGCTCGGTCATCAGCACGAGCGCCACGCCCTCGGTGTCGCCTTCTTTTTCCCAGGAGCGGGTCGTGCGTTCCATGTCCGTCACGTATTTGTCGAAACGGGCCAGGAACCAGCCGCCGCCCTGACGCTGCGCCCAGTAGTGCAGGTCAGTCGCCAGCGTGGCCGCAGGGGCGACGGTTTCGACCGGATGGTTCACGTCGATCGTGCAGACCGTCGGGTTGGTCGAGGAGGGTTGGATCGAAACCGAGTAGCCCTTGGCGTAGGCCCAGGTCCAGACATCGCGCTTCTTCTTGAAGCCGAGCGAGGGGGCCAGCTGGGCGATGTTGGTGCCGCGGACCATCGGGCTGCAGACGCGTTCAATGGTGTTGATAACGGCCAGCGAGGTGACGTCCGTCGGCTCCGGCGGCGGAGCAGGCGGGGCTTCCGGCGCGGGCGCCGCTTCCGGAGTCGCGGGGGCGGCAGGCGCGTCAGGCGCGGCAGGCGCTGTCGCCGGAGCGGCGGGCGCCGCCGGGGCGGCGGGTTGTTCCTGGGCGACGGCGGCGCCGGCCACAAGGGCGGCGGCGGTCAGGCTGAGGAGCGCGAGACGGCGCATGTCGGTCAGATCCTTTTCTCTGGTCGGCGATCATTCAAGACCGCCGGGCGTTCCCTCGCAAGCCAATCTGCGCTGGCTTTGCGGCGGAGGTTGGACAGACCTTAGGCCTCGACAGCGTGCTCGGCGAGGATGGTCAACCCTTGGGCGTTTACGTCGGCAAAGCCGCCGTGAATCTGGAAGGTGCGGCTGGTGGATCCGTCATGGACCACCACCACGCCTTCTCGCAGGGCCGTCATGAACGGCGCATGACCGGCCAGAACGCCAAAGTCGCCCTCGGCGCCCGGCGCATCGACGCGGTCGACCTCGCCGGAGAACACCTCGCGCTCGGGCGCGACCAGGGAGAAGGTGAGCTTGTCAGCCATTAGGCGGCTTCCATCGCCATCTTCTCGGCCTTCTCGACGGCCTCTTCGATCGCGCCGACCATGTAGAAGGCGCCTTCCGGCAGGTGGTCGTACTCGCCTTCGCAGATCGCCTTGAACGAGCGGATCGTGTCAGCCAGCTCGACGAACTTGCCAGGGCTGTTGGTGAACTGCTCGGCCACGAAGAACGGCTGGCTCAGGAAGCGGCTGATCTTGCGGGCGCGGGCGACCGTCAGCTTGTCCTCTTCCGACAGCTCGTCCATGCCGAGGATGGCGATGATGTCCTTCAGCTGCTTGTACTGCTGGAGGATTTCCTGAACGCGGCGGGCGACGCCGTAGTGCTCTTCACCGATCACCAGCGGGTCCATGATCCGGCTGGTGGAGTCCAGCGGGTCCACGGCGGGGAAGATGGCCTGGGCGGCGATGTCGCGGCTGAGCACGGTCGTCGCGTCCAGGTGGGCGAACGAGGCGGCGGGCGCCGGGTCGGTCAGGTCGTCGGCGGGCACGTAGATGGCCTGAACCGAGGTGATCGAACCCTTGTTGGTCGAGGTGATGCGCTCCTGCAGGTTGCCCATCTCGGTGGCCAGGGTGGGCTGATAGCCCACGGCCGACGGGATGCGGCCCAGCAGAGCCGACACTTCCGAGCCGGCCTGGGTGAAGCGGAAGATGTTGTCGATGAACAGCAGCACGTCCTTGCCTTCCACGTCGCGGAAGTACTCGGCCTGGGTAAGGCCGGTCAGGGCGACGCGGGCGCGGGCGCCCGGAGGCTCGTTCATCTGGCCGTAGACCAGGGCGCACTTGGAGCCTTCGGTCGAGCCGCCGTTCTTCTTCGGGTCCACGTTCACGTTGGACTCGATCATCTCGTGATAGAGGTCGTTGCCTTCGCGGGTGCGCTCGCCGACGCCGGCCAGAACCGAGTAACCGCCGTAGGCCTTGGCGATGTTGTTGATCAGCTCCTGCATGGTCACGGTCTTGCCCACGCCGGCGCCGCCGAACAGGCCGATCTTGCCGCCCTTGGTGTAGGGGCACATCAGGTCGATGACCTTGATGCCCGTGACCAGCACTTCGGCCGAGGTCGACTGCTCCGCGAAGCTCGGGGCCTCGCGGTGAATGACGTTGTAGTGCGGGGTGACGATCGGGCCGGCTTCGTCGATCGGCTCGCCGATGACGTTCATGATGCGGCCGAGCGTGGCCGGGCCGACCGGAACGGTGATGCCCTTGCCGGTGTCGGCGACGTCCTGGCCGCGGGTCAGACCCTCGGTCGTGTCCATGGCGATGGTGCGGACAGTGTTTTCACCCAGGTGCTGGGCCACTTCCAGAACCAGGCGGAACGGCTCGCCCGTGCGCTGGTCGAGGTTGGTGGTCTCCAGGGCGTTCATGATCGCCGGCAGGTGACCTTCGAACTCGACGTCCACGACGGCGCCGATGACCTGGACGATTTTGCCGGTCGCCACCAGGGCGGTCGGCTTCACGGCCTTGGGCGCGGCCGTCTTGGCGGCGGGAGCCTTGGCGGCCGCCTTGGGAGCGGCGGCCTTGGTGGCGGCGGGAGCCTTGGGCGCGGCGGCGGCCTTGGGGGCCTTGGCGGCGGCGGGCTTCTTCGGGGCGGTTGCCATTGGTCTGGTCTTCCGTGCGATCTTTATGCGGTCAGAGGGCTTCGGCGCCGGAGATGATCTCGATCAGCTCCTTGGTGATCTGCGCCTGGCGGGTTCGGTTGTACTGGACGGTGAGGGCCTTGATCATGTCGCCCGCGTTGCGCGTGGCGTTGTCCATGGCCGTCATCTGGCTGGCGTAGAAGCCGGCCATGTTCTCGAGCAGGGCGGACAGCACCTGCACCGTGATGTTGCGCGGCAGCAGGGTCTCGAGAATGCCTTCCTCGGAAGGCTCGTACTCGTAGACCGCGCCCTGCAGATCGGTGACGGGCGCGCCCTCGACCTGGGCCGGGATGAGCTGCTGGCCGACCGGGGTCTGGCTGACCACCGACTTGAAGCGGCTGTAGAACAGGGTGACCACATCGACGTCGCCGGCCTCGTAGAGCGAGATGATCCGGTCGGAGATCGGCTGGGCCACGGCCAGCGTCAGGGAGCGCTCGCCCGAAAGGTCGAAGCTCTCGATGATCCGGTCGCCGTACAGGCGGCGAAGGGGCGGAAGCGCCTTCTTGCCGACCGTGATGATCTTCACGTCCTTGCCCTCGGCCAGCAGCGACGCGATGCGATCGCGGGCCGCCCGGACGATGGACGAGGAGAAACCGCCGGCCAGACCGCGATCCGCGGCGGCGACGACGATCAGGTGACGCTTGCTGGAGCCGGTGCCCGCCAGAAGCAGGGGGGCGCCGTCACCGCTCACGCCGGACGCGAGGTTGGCGATCACCGCGGCCATCCGGCTCGCATAGGGACGCGCGTTCTGCGCGGCGTCCTGGCTGCGGCGCAGCTTGGCGGCGGCGACCATCTGCATGGCCTTCGTGATCTTCTGCGTGGCTTTCACGCTCGAGATCCGAACACGCATGTCCTTGAGGCTGGCCATCGAGGGCTACTCTCTCTCGCTCTCGGCCGGCTTAGGCGAAGGTCGCCGTGAAGCCTTCGAGCGCCTTCTTGAGGGTGTCCTCAAGGTCGGAGCCGAGGGCCTTGGTGGTGCGGATCGCGTCGAGCAGATCCTGGTGCTTGCTGTGCAGGCGGGCCAGGAACTCACGCTCGAAGCGGCCGACCGCGCTGGTCGGGATCGCGTCGAGATAGCCGCGCGTGCCGGCGTAGATCACGCAGACCTGCTCTTCGACCGACTGCGGAGCGTACTGGGGCTGCTTCAGCAGCTCGGTGAGGCGCTCGCCGCGGGCCAGCTGGCGCTGGGTGGCCGCATCGAGGTCCGAACCGAACTTCGCGAAGGCGGCCATTTCCCGGTACTGGGCAAGCTCGCCCTTGATCGGGCCGGCGACGGTCTTCATGGCCTTGATCTGGGCCGAAGAGCCCACGCGCGACACCGAGATGCCGACGTTCACGGCCGGGCGGATGCCCTGGAAGAACAGGTCGGTTTCGAGGAAGATCTGGCCGTCGGTGATCGAGATCACGTTGGTCGGGATGTAGGCCGACACGTCGTTGGCCTGGGTTTCGATGACCGGCAGGGCGGTCAGAGAGCCGGAGCCGTTGTCCTCGTTCAGCTTGGCGGCGCGCTCGAGCAGGCGGCTATGCAGGTAGAAGACGTCGCCCGGATAGGCTTCGCGGCCCGGCGGACGGCGCAGCAGCAGCGACATCTGGCGATAGGCCACGGCCTGCTTGGAAAGGTCGTCATAGATGATGACGGCGTGCATGCCGTTGTCGCGGAACCACTCGCCCATGGCGCAACCCGCGAACGGAGCCAGGAACTGCAGCGGAGCCGGCTCGGAAGCCGTGGCGGCGACGACGATGGTGTAGTCGAGCGCGCCGTGCTCTTCGAGCGTCTTGACGATCTGGGCGACCGTCGAGCGCTTCTGGCCGATCGCGACGTAGATGCAATAGAGCTTCTGGCTCTCGTCGCCGGTCGCGTTGACGGCCTTCTGGTTCAGGATGGTGTCGATCGCGACGGCGGTCTTGCCGGTCTGACGGTCGCCAATGATCAGTTCGCGCTGGCCGCGGCCGATCGGGATCAGGGTGTCGATGGCCTTCAGGCCCGTCTGCACCGGCTCATGCACCGACTTGCGCGGGATGATGCCCGGGGCCTTCACGTCCACGCGGCGACGCTCGGAAGAGCCGACGATCGGACCCTTGCCGTCGATCGGCTCGCCCAGCGGGTTGACGACCCGACCGAGCAGGCCACGACCGACCGGAACGTCCACGATCTCGCCGAGGCGACGGACTTCGTCGCCTTCGCTGATCTGCTGGTCCTGGCCGAAGATCACGATCCCGACGTTGTCGCGTTCGAGGTTGAGGGCCATGCCCTTCACCCCGGCTTTCGGGAACTCGACCATTTCGCCGGCCTGGACCTTGTCCAGGCCGTAGACGCGGGCGATGCCGTCACCGACGCTCAGGACGGAGCCGACGTCGGACACATCAGCCTCTTCACCGAAGCTTGCGATCTGCGACTTGAGGATGGCCGAAATTTCGGCGGCGCGGATATCCATAGGTCTTACGCTCTCTTGAGGGCGAATTTCAGGGAGTCGAGCTTCGACTTCAGCGAAGCATCGAACAGGCGGGAACCGACGCGCACCTTGATACCGCCAAGGATGGCGGGATCGACACGGGTCGAGATTTCAGGATCCTTGCCCAGGGCCTGACGCAGGGCGGCGGCGACGCCCTTGCTCTGGGCGGCGGACATCGGCAGGGCCGTGACCACCTCGGCGGCGACGACGCCACGCTTGTCGGCCGACAGCTTTATAAAGGCGTTGATGACGTCGGGCAGGGCTGCGGTCCGACGATTGGCCGACAGCAGACCGATGAACTTGCGGGTCACGGCGTTGAGCTTCGCCTTGTCGGCGATGGCGCCCAGACCGGCGCCCTTTTCGTCAGCCGTGAACGTTGGCGAGGTGAGCAGACGGCGCAGATCGGCGCTCTCGGCCCAGGCCTTTTTCAGGCTCACGAGATCAGCCTCGACCGCAGCGGTCGACCTGGCCTCTTCCGCCAGTTCAAACAGGGCCCGCGCGTAACGCTGGCCTACATCCGTCGCCTTGGTGTCGTCCGCCACTTGTTCAACCGTCCGGTGCGTCGCGCACCGCGTCCTGGGTATGCCCCTCGGCGCGGCGCTAAAGTCTTGAAAGTGCTTGGAAAAGCACGAGAGCCGGCGGGCCGATAATGTCCTCCGGCCCGAAGCCGCGCGCCTGATAGCATGCGTTCTGCTGCATCGCAACGGCGCGGGGCCGCCAGAACTAGCCGCCTTTGACCCGAAATACGCCGGACGCGCTCGCCGCGCGGCGTCCATCGGGCAGAATGGCCTCGCCATGAACGAAGACAAGGCTGCGAGTCGCCCGGTCGACACGGGCGGCGACCGCGACATCCGCGGGGTCTCCGCCGGCGCCATAATCCAGCGTCAGGGAGACCGGGACCACGTCGCGGCCATCAGCGGCCGCGTCGATGAGGGCGCGTTCGAGAACGCCGGCCAGGGAAGGATACTGAGTCATCACGGCGGCTGCCTTACCCCCGGCGGCGCCAAAGAAAAAGGGCGGCGGTCGAAACCGCCGCCCTTGCACAACTGGCGAGTTGCTCGAGGAAACAAACCGGACGGCGGACCGTCCATTCAACAGAAGGCTAGCGGGCGACCGCGTTGCAGGTCGCCAGATCAGCGCTTTCAAGCGTGCGCTTGCCGTTGGTCAGGGCGGTGACGGGGCCGACGGCCTTCACCAGTTCCTTGCAACCCGCGACGGTGACGGTGCGGGCCTGGTTCGAGGCGGCCACGCAGGTGGAGCCTTCGCAAACAAAGAGCGCGCCGGCGGCGACGACCTTCGTCTTGGCGGCCACGGGGGCGGCCAGCGAAGCAGAAACCTTGCCGTCGGCGAAAGCCGCACCGGCGAAGGACAGGGAGAGAACGGCGGCAGCCGTCAGCATACGGAGTTTCATGGGTTCGCCCTCCGGCGTAAATCGGGGTGGTGATCGATGATCAAGCTTGGATCGTTACTGGCCCGATCCGCCCCGCTAAGGTGACGCTGGTATCCCCACCAACGCCGCGAGACGAACTAAGCATTGCTTAGATATCAACGATAACAAACGCCGCGCAAGCGGAATCTGCACAGTGCTTAGATTTTTTTGAGAATCGCTCTCAGCGCTCGAGAAGCTCGTCCAGGCGGCGCTTGGCCTCGTCGTGCACCTCGTCCCTGTCCTTGACCAGGGCCATGGACCGGATGCCGTTCCGCCGGTCTCCATCCTGCGGCAGGAACCAGAAGGCATCTGTCGACTGGCGCTGGGTGAGCGACCAGAGCACGGCTGCCAGAATCGTCCCCGCGCCGGCGGCCGCCATGACGGGCCAGATGCCATTTGGATCTGTACCCGTGATCATTTCCAGCCGTTCGGCCAGAACCTCGCGGTTCGGCGACTTGGCCGCCAACCGGTGCACGAAGGTCAGCACGACATGCGTCGCCCCCGCCACGGAGAGGGAGACGGCGATGGCGAACATCCTGGGCTGCAGGAACAGCCCGATGCCGGCCCCTAGAATCGCTGCGGCGATGATCAGGATCATGGCGGGCATTATCGAGCGTCATGGTGAATGAAGTGCTGACGCGACGGCGCCCGGGGGTTCGATTTCCAAAGCCTTCGGCTTCCGTCGGGTCACGGTTGCCGTGCGCGTAAGGCGGCGCATACTGGACCGCAAAACCAAACAGAAACGACGGGAGCGCCCCATGGATTTCGCCCTAGACCCCAAGCTTGTCGCCTACCTCGCCGAGCTGGACGAGTTCATCGAGACCACGATCAACCCGTTGCAGGCGCAGGACGACAACGACCGGTTCTTCGATCACCGGCGCGAGCACGCCCGCACCGACTGGGACAACGACGGCCTGCCGCGTCCTGAATGGGAAGAATTGCTCACCAAGGCCCGCAAGCTCGCCGACGACGCCGGCCACTATCGCTTCGCCTGGCCCAAAGAGATGGGGGGCAAGGAAGGCTCGCAGCTGTGGATGGCCGTGATCCGCGAACACCTGGCGGCCAAGGGCCTGGGGCTGTTCAACGACCTGCAGAACGAACACTCGATCGTCGGCAACAATCCCTTCGTGCTGATGTTCAAGGAATTCGCCACGCCGGAGCAGGTGGCCCGCGACGGCGACAAACTGCTGCACGGGACCATGCGCGCGGCGTTCGGCCTGACGGAGCCCAATCACGGCAGCGACGCCACCTTCATGGAGACCACGGGGGTTCCCGAGGTGAAGGACGGCAAGCCCGGCTGGCGCATCAAGGGCGAGAAGATGTGGACCACCGGCATGCACGTGGTCACCCACGTCATGGTCTTCGCCCGGACAAGCGGCAAGGACGGAGACGCCCTCGGCATCACCTGCTTCCTGGTGCCCCGCGAGCACATCAAGATCGAGGAGTGGATGTGGACCTTCAACATGCCAACCGATCACCCGCGCATCTCGTTTGACTGCTGGATCCCGGAGGACAGCTACTGGGGTCAGGTCGACCGGGGCCTCGGTCTGGGCCAGTCGTTCGTGCACCAGAACCGCATCCGCCAGGCGGCGTCGTCGCTCGGCGCGGCGGTCTACTGCATCAACGAGAGCGTCAAGTACGCCCGCATGCGCAAGCCGTTCGGCAAGGCGCTGAGCGACAACCAGGCGATCCAGTTCCCGCTCGTCGAGCTGCACGCCCAGTGCGAGATGCTGCGCCTCCTGATCCGCCAGACCGCCTGGCAGATGGACACGATGGACCACAAGACCATCGAGCGGGAGATCTCCGACAAGGTCTCGATCTGCAACTACTGGGGCAACCGCCTCTGCTGCGAGGCGGCCGACCGGGCCATGCAGGTGCACGGCGGCATGGGCTACAGCCGGCACAAGGCGTTCGAGCACATCTATCGCCACCACCGCCGCTACCGCATCACGGAGGGCTCGGAAGAGATCCAGCAGCGCAAGGTCGCGGCCTTCCTGTTCGGCTACCTCGGGCCGAAGCGTCAGGAGTTCAAGGCGCTGGAAGAAGAGTGGGCCGCCGGTCGCGCCGCCGGCAAGAACGACCGCGAACTGGGCATGTAGGGAGAGGCCGGTATGGCGCATATCGAAGGTGGCTGCCTCTGCGGCCAGGTTCACTACAGCGGCGATGCGGAACCGGCCTTCCAGGCCGTCTGCCACTGCAAGAACTGCCAGCGCCAGGCCGGCACGGCCTTTTCGGTGATCGTCGGCGTCCCCAAGGGGGCGCTGACGGTCACCGGGACGCTCAAGACCTTTCATGACAAGGGCGACAGCGGCGGGACGGTCGACCGGCTGTTCTGCCCCGACTGCGGTTCGCCGGTATTCTCTGAAGCGCCGGCCAACCCGGCGCTGGTGTTCATCAAGGCCGGGACGCTCGACGACCCGAGCTGGGTGACGCCTCAGATTCACATCTGGACCGAGAGCGCGATGGCCTGCACGGCGATCCCGGAAGGAATTCCGACGTTCGGAAAAAATCCCGGCTAGCGGGGTTCTCCCACGCGCCGCCGATATCCCCTATATAAAGACCTCGGGCCGCGCTCGCGGCTGTATCGAGGGGTCATCCATGATCGCCATCCGCCGTCTTGTCCGCTTCATTCCCGTGCTCGCGATCGCCGCGAGCCTTGCCGGTTGCGGCATCAACACCATTCCCACCCGCGACGAGCAGGTGAAGGCCGCCTGGGGCGACGTCCAGAACCAGTACCAGCGTCGCGCCGACCTGATCCCGAACCTGGTCTCGACCGTGAAGGGCTACGCCGCCCAGGAAAAGGACGTGCTGACCGCCGTCACCGAGGCCCGCGCCAGCGCCACCCAGGTGCGCGTCGACGCCTCGACCATCACCAACCCCGCGCAGTTCCAGCAGTACGCGGCGGCGCAGGACAAGCTGAGCGGCGTGCTCGGCCGCCTGATGATGATCCAGGAGAACTATCCCGAGCTGAAGTCGAACCAGAACTTCCTGGCCCTTCAGAGCCAGCTGGAAGGCACCGAGAACCGCATCGCCGTCTCGCGCCGCGACTACAACGAGGCCGTGCGCCTCTACAATACGAGCCTGCGGACCTTCCCAACGGTGATCTGGGCCAAGACACTCTACGGCGCCCAGAAGCCTGCATTGCCCTTCGAGGCCGCCGCCACGGCGCAGACCGCACCGACCGTCAGCTTCGATCCGACGCCGCCGGTGGCCGCTCCGGCCCCGACGACCGCGCCAGCGACGAAGTAACTTGACCGCCACCACCAAGGTCCTTCCCCCGCGATCAACGATCGCGTGGGGAAGGATGTGGGCGTCCCTGATGGCGCTCACCATCCTGCTGATCGCCTTGCCGGCGCTCGCCGCGCCGACCTTCCCGAAGCTCACGGGCCGGGTCGTTGATGACGCGGGCATCCTGTCGCCGGCCGTCGAAGCCTCCCTGACCGAAAAGCTGTCCGGACTGGAGACCTCGTCTGGCCACCAGCTGGTCGTGGTCACCCTGCCGACACTGCAGGGCTACGAGATCGAGGACTACGGCTACCAGCTGGGCCGGGCCTGGGCGATCGGCGACAAGAAGGGCAACGACGGCGCCCTGCTGATCGTCGCGCCCAATGATCGCAAGGTGCGCATCGAAGTCGGCTACGGTCTCGAGGGCGTCCTGACCGACGCCCTGTCCAGCGTGATCATCCAGAGCGCCATATTGCCGCGGTTCAAGGCCGGCGATATGGAGGGCGGCGTCGTCGCCGGGACCGACGCGCTGGTTCAGCAGCTCAGCCTTCCGGACGATCAGGCAAAGGCCAACGCGACGGCGGCGGCCGCCAAGGCGCGCGAGCACAAGAGCGGTCCGCCGCTTCCCTTCATTATCTTCTTCATCGTGTTCTGGGTGATCATCGCCAGCCTGCGCGGCCGGCGTCGTGGCGGCCTCGGCTCGGCCCTGCCCTGGATCATCCTGGGCTCGATGGGCGGCGGCGGACGTGACAGCGGCGGCTGGGGCGGCGGCGGCGGCGGCGGATTCTCCGGCGGCGGCGGCTCGTTCGGCGGCGGCGGCTCCTCGGGAGGCTGGTGACATGGCGATGACCGAAACCGATCACGATCGGATCGCCGCGGCGGTCGCGGCCGCCGAGCTCAAGACAGCCGGCGAGATCTACTGCGTGCTCGCGCCGGCGGTGTCCGACTACCGGGAAACGCCTCTGGCCTGGGCCACGGCGGCGGCGCTGATCCTTCCAGCCGGCGCCCTGCTGCTCGGGTTCCAGCCCCAGACCCTGACCGCCCTGTTCGGCGGCTGGACGGTGGGCCACGCGGCGGCGACCGACTCGACCATCCTGGCGGCCCTGACCATCTATGTGGCGCTGCAGGCGGCGGTCTTCATCGTCGCGGCACTGTTCGTGGCTATTCCGCCGGTCCGCCGGGCCCTGACCCCCGCCAGCCTCAAGGCCGAGCGGGTGCATCGGGCGGCCATGGAGCAGTTCCTCAGCCACGGCCTGCACGCCACCCGCGACCGGACCGGCGTCCTGCTGTTCGCCTCGCTCGCCGAGCGGCGCGCCGAGGTCGTGGCCGACGAGGGCATCTTCAAGGTCACCGACCCGGTGGTCTGGGACGAGGTCGTCGCCCTGCTGATCGCCGGCCTGAAGAAGCGCAAGACGGCCGACGGCTTCGTCGCCGCTGTCGAGCTGTCAGGTCGGATTCTCGCCGCGCACGTCCCGCCGGGCGCGGACAATCCCAACGAGCTGCCCGACCGGCTGGTCGAGCTGCCGGGTCCGGGCAAGGGCTGACCCTTGATCCCCTGGGAACACCTGGCGAGCGCCGTCGTACCCGGCGACGGCGGCGAGCTGCGCCTGATGCGGCGCGGGACCGAGTATTCGATCATGGCCGGATCGATCGAGCTGATGAACAGTCGGCTGAGCGGCTCGGAAGAGGCGCTGGCGACGCTGGCCCATGAACGGCTGGCCGGGGTCGCCGCGCCGCGCGTGCTGATCGGCGGGCTGGGCATGGGCTTCACCCTGCGGGCGGCGCTGGCCGCGTTCGGGCCGAAGGCGCGGATCGTTGTCGCCGAGCTGGTCCCGGCCGTCGTCGACTGGGCGAAGGGGCCACTGGCGGGCCTGTACGGGGACAGTCTGTCCGACAAACGCGGCGAAATCCGCGAGGGCGACGTGGCGGCGATGATCGCCGAGGGCGGCTGGGACTCCATCCTTCTGGACGTCGACAACGGCCCCCAGGGTCTCAGCCGCGCCGGCAACGACGGGCTCTACAGCTTCGGTGGCCTGGGCGCGACCAAGGCAGCGCTGAACCCAGGCGGCATGCTCGGCGTCTGGTCCTCGTCGTCCGACCACGGCTTCACCAACCGCCTCAAACGCGCGGGCTACGCGGTGGAAGAGATCGGGGTCCGCGCCCACCGCGGCCGGGGCGCGCGCCACACGATCTGGATGGCCAGAAAGGGCTGATCGGGAAGATCAGCTGATGCTGACACGCCCTGAAGGCCTTGATGGAATGGTCCGCTCCGGACGGTGACCTTGGTCAAGGACCGCTTCGCGGCCGCGCAGCGGCGGGCCTTTCGGGCCCGTCCTTGACGAAGGTCCCGCCGGAGCAAGAATGCTCATCAAGACATCAGGATGATCCCTGCCAGAAAAAGGCGGCGGTCCCCATCATCTCCAGCGGTGAATACCCCCATGACCGGCTCCATCGACCCCACACGTCCGCAGTTCGACGTCTTCAAGGCCCTGCCCCGCGCCGAACCGATCCACATGCTCAATCTCGTGCGGGTACGCGCCCTGGCCGACTATCCGGAAGGTCATCCGAACCACGGCAAGGGGATGACGGGCCTTGAGGCCTACCGCGCCTACGGCCGGGAGAGCGCGCACATCTTCAAGCGCGTCGGCGGCCGGCAGGTCTGGGCCGGGCGGCCCGACGTGGTCGTCACCGGCCCGACCGACGAGCGCTGGGACATCGCCTTCATCGCCGAATATCCGGGCGGCGGGGCGTTCCTCGCCATGATCACTGACCCCGAATACCGCGAGGTGGTCAAACACCGTCAGGCCGGCGTCGAGGACAGCCGCCTGATCCGCATGGCCCCGATCACCGAGCTGGGCGAAGGGTTCGGGGAGTAGCGGGGACATGTATCCGGCGAAGCCGGTACGTGTCCCCTACCCCACCGCATCCAGCCGGCTGATGACCTTCTTCCGTCCCCAGTGATCCGACACCGTGTTGCGGAAGTATGCGGGACGATCAGTCAGGGCCTGGGTCTCGAGCCACAGCCGCTTCAGGTGGCGGATCTTCCCCGCCGCCCGGTCGTCTTCGTAGGCGGTGCGGCCGTGCAGGACGTGGAAGTTGTTGATGAACTGCATGTCGCCGGGCTGGAAGTCCATGAACACGCTGTAGCGGCCGCTTTCCGACGCCTCGAGAATCCAGGCGAGAGCCTCCTTCGCCTTTGCGGTCAGACGCGGCGCGTCCGGGTGGCGCTGGGAAGCATGGATGTAGGGCGCGATCAGCCGCACGAAGAGGCGGCCGTTCATCTCGCTGAACACCGGCAGGCCGTACCAGCCCGGTCTGCCGGGTCCCTGCTCGCCCCGCGCGTCGAAGGGCTGGGGCTTGTAGAGTTCAGCGGCCAGATCCGGGCGTTCGCGCACCAGCGCATTGTGGATGGCGACCGAGTTGCACACCGCGGAGAGCCCGCCGGAGACGCCCGTCTGCAGACACATCAGACCGACGAGGTCCGAGCCGTCGCAGTGGAAATCGAGTCCGACGAGCCCGATCTCGTTGCCCCGCGCGGTGGGGTCGCCCGGCGCCTTGTTCTGATCGGTCACATCGCCCAGCAGGTGGCCGTGCTTGTTCTGCGGCCAGGGTTTGCCGAGATGCGCCCCGATGCCCCAGTAGGCCAGGCACATGTCGTCATTGCTGTAGCGGGCGCGGGGCAGGCCCCGGATGCGGACGAAGCCCCGGCCGTTGATCAGGGTCTGTTCGATGGCCTCAAGCCGCCTGCCGAGCGTCGGCAGGGGGAAGTCGGCCTTGCCGATGTCGAGCAGGTCGTCGGACACGGACCGGGCATGAACCAGGGCGGCGTCGATCTCGGCGATCTCAACCTCGGTCAGGATTTCGGTCCAGGCCGTCGGATCTGCGACGTCGGCGGCGGTCCACTCGCATTCGGCCTCAAGGGTCCGGGGCGTCATGGCCGGTCTCCCTATTCCGCAGCCATGGCCATCGGCGCGGCCTGGGCGCCACGCACCAGACGCCCCGGTAGCGCGCCAGTCGGCTCGCCGTCGCGGTAGGTGATCTGGCCGGCGACGACGGTGGCGACATAGCCGTCCGCCCGCTGCACCAGCCGTCGCCCGCCGGCCGGCAGGTCGTACGCCACGCTCGGGGCGTGCAGGGTCAGGCCGTCGTAGTCGATGACGTTGAGGTCCGCGCGCAAGCCCACGGCGATCTGACCGCGATCGAACAGACCGACGGCCGCCGCCGTGTCCCGCGTCTGCATGCGGATGACCTCTTCCAGCGCCAGTTTCGGCCCGCGCGTGCGATCGCGGGTCCAGTGGGTCAGGTTCGAGGTCGGGAAACTGCCGTCGCAGATCATGCCCACATGGGCCCCGCCATCGGACAGGCCCGGCACGGTGTCCCGGTGGCTGAGCATGGCGAAGCTGGGGTCGAGCGAGCCGTCCGCATAGTTCAGGAACGGGTGGTAGAGCATGCCCCGCCCGCCGTTGCTGAGCATGTGGTCCAGCGCGACCTCGTCCGGCCACAGGCCACGGCCGGCGGCGAGCGCCTTGACCGTATCGTCCTGTGTCGGCTCGTAGTCGGGTTGTTCGGTCATCAGGAACATGTTGTCCCAGGCGCGCAGCGCGCTGCCGGCGAAGGGTCCCTTGGGGTCGATCTCTTCGCTCAGCAGCCGGGCGCGGAAAGCGGGGTCGGAAAGGTGCGCCACCCGCTCGGCCAGCGGCAGATGGGCGATCTCCTTGTAGGTCGCATGCTGGCTGAACGGGTTGAGGGTCAGCTCCAGCCCGAACAGCACGCCGACGGGCCGGCCGGCCACCTGGGCCTTCATCGGCAAGCCGGCGTCCACGGCGTCGGTCAGAGCGGCGAGCAGAATCTTCCAGCCGTCCTTGCCCCGCGCGCTCTGGGCCAGTGAGAAACTCAGCGGACGGCCCGAGGCCTCGACCAGCCGGCGGAACATGGCGAACTCCCCGGCCGGATCCTGGAAGTCGGAGACGAACTGCAGCACGCCCTTGCCGGCGGCCTTCAGCGCCAGGGCGATGCCCGTCAGTTCGTCCTCCCCGGCCGTCAGGGTCGGGGTCGGCTGGCCGTCGCTGGTGCGGTGATTGAGGGTGCGCGAGGTGGAGAAACCCAGCGCCCCGGCCTCGACCGCCCCTTTGGCGATCACGGCCATGGCGGCGATATCCTCGGCCGTCGCCGGCTCACGGTTGGCCCCGCGCTCGCCCATCACATAGACCCGCAGCGCGGCGTGCGGCAGCTGGGCGGCGATGTCGATGTCGAAGCGACGTTTTCCGACCGCGTCGAGGTACTGCGGGAAAGATTCCCAGGTCCACGGCAGGCCCTGGGTCAGCACAGGAAAGGGAATGTCCTCGACGCCTTCCATAAGCCGGATCAGGCGGTCGTGATCCTCCGGCTTGCAGGGCGCGAAGCCGACGCCGCAGTTGCCCATCACGGCCGTGGTGACACCGTGCCAGGAAGAGGGCTGCAGTCGCTCGTCCCAGGTCGCCTGGCCATCATAGTGAGTGTGAATGTCGACAAAGCCCGGCGTCACGATCCGGCCGCTCGCGTCGATCTCCTCGGTCCCGGCCGGCAGATTCGGGCCGATGGCGGCGATCAGGCCGTCCTTGACCCCGACATCGGCCGCAAAGGCCGGCGCTCCGGATCCGTCGATGACGCTGCCGCCCCGCACCACGAGGTCAAATGCCCGTTCGGCCATGATTTCCATCCCTTATCGTTGATCAGGATGGTCGGTCCGGGTGACGCGAACGTCAACCCTGACATTGGCCGAGGCGACGTCATTCCGGGGCCTGGCGGTCGGTTTACGCGCGCGTGAACTTTTCCTTTTCGTCGGCTTCGCCTAGGGTCGCGACCGACAATTCAAACTGTTGTTTGAGAGCAAAGGGAAAACGCCATGCGCGAAGCCGTAATCGTGTCCTACGCCCGTACCGGCCTCGCCAAGGCGGGTCGCGGCGGGTTCAACGCCACGCCGCCGATGTCGATGGCCGCGCACGCCATCAAGCACGCCGTCGCCAAGTCGGGCGTCGAGCTGGACTTCGTCGAGGACTGCTACCTGGGCAACAACGCCCACGGCGCCGCGAACATCGGCCGCCTGGCCGCCCTGCTGGCCGGCATGCCGGTGAACACCGGCGGCGTGACCATCAACCGCTTCTGCTCCTCAGGCCTGCAGGCCATCGCCATGGGCGCCGACTACATCCGCGCCAGCGGCGGCGACTGCGTTGTGGCCGGCGGCGTGGAGAGCATCTCCATCCCGGGCGGCGGCATGGGCGGCTCGGGCACGGTTGATCCGGAACTGATGAACATCGCTCCGGCGATCTTCATGGCCATGATCGACACCGCCGACATCGTGGCCAAGCGCTACAACATCAGCCGTGAGTACCAGGACGAGTACAGCCTGCAGTCCCAGCAGCGCATGGCCGCCGCCCAGGCCGCCAACCTGTTCGCCGACGAAATCGTGCCGATGGCGACCAAGATGAAGGTCGTCAACAAGGAGACCAAGGAAGAGTCCATGGTCGACTACGTGGTCAACAAGGACGAGTGCAACCGTCCTGAAACCACGCTGGAAGGCCTCGCCTCCCTGCAGCCGGTCAAGGGTCCGGGCAACTTCGTCACCGCCGGCAACGCCAGCCAGCTGTCGGACGGCGCCGCCGCCGTGGTGCTGATGGAAGCCAAGGAAGCCGAACGCCGCGGTCTGAAGCCCCTGGGCCGTTTCGTGTCCTGGGCCGCCGCCGGCTGCGAACCCGATGAAATGGGCATCGGTCCGGTCTACGCGGTGCCCAAGCTGCTCGCCCGTCAGGGCCTGAAGGTCGACGACATCGACCTGTGGGAACTGAACGAAGCCTTCGCCAGCCAGTGCCTCTACAGCCGCGACAAGCTCGGCATCGATCCCGCCAAGTACAACGTCAACGGCGGCTCCATCTCCATCGGCCACCCCTTCGGCATGACCGGCGCCCGCTGCACCGGCCACCTGCTGCAGGAAGGCATCCGCCGCAAGGCCAAGTGGGGCGTTGTCACCATGTGCATCGGCGGCGGCCAGGGCGGCGCCGGCCTGTTCGAAATCTACAGCTAGTATAGACGGGCGCGTTTCTGGCCGAATGGTCAGGGCGCGGATCGACCTTTGCCTGGTTTTACCGGGTCTGGCGGCCCTCGGGACCTTCCCGGGGGCCGTTCTGTATTCAGCCGCAACTTTTCCGTTCATCGGCCGTTAAGGCTGTGGGCGCAATTGTGTCCTGTCGACCCTTCAGGAGAAACGACCATGGCCGTCAAGGCCGCCTTCGCCGCCGCCGTCGCCCTGGCTGTCGCCATTGCGATGCTGCTGCCGCTGCCGAACCAGCGTTCGGAAGCCCGCGCCTCGTCGATCCAGACCATGGACCTGAGCCGGGGCTGAGCCCTATTGCCCTTCGCGCGGCTGGGCCGCCGTCGGGAACCCGCAGCCTTTCAGCGTCTCGCCGCCCCAGACCACCTGGGCGGTGTAGCCGTACTTCAGATCACTCATCCCGTCGGAACACTCGCCTGCGGTCACTGTCACGGTGACCGGGGTCGCTCCGGCCTGGGCCGTCCAGGTCGCGGCGGCGTCCGTCGCGGCGAGGCCAGCGTTGGTCGCGGTCGCGGCCGGTGCGTCCGGACGGGTCAGGACAATGTCGGTCCCCTTGATGTCGACCCGCCAGAACGGCTCGGTTCCACTGGCGCTGAAGTCGACCCTGAACGCAGCGCCGGCATCGGCCGCCGGCGCGGGCGTGGCCGCAGGCGCGTCGGCCGGCGGCGCTGCTTCCCCCCCGCCAGGTGCTTCCGGCTGACAGGCGGCGAGCAACAGGGCGGCGGCGGACAGGACGATGATGCGGCGCACGGCGGCTTCTCCTCGACAGGGCCGGAACAGGCTACGCTGCCTTTTGATGAGTCGGAACGGTCCTCTCGGATTCTATGAATTCTTCGCCGGAGGCGGCATGGCCCGCCTCGGCCTGGGAGACGGCTGGTCATGCCTCTACGCCAACGACTTCGACCCGGTGAAGGCCGCGACCTACCGCGCCAATTTCACCGACGCTGACGAGCACCTTCACGAGGGCGATGTCTGGCAGGTCAAGCCGGCCGACCTGCCCGGACAGGCCGACCTCGCCTGGGCGTCCAGCCCCTGTCAGGACTTCAGCCTCGCGGGCAGCCGCGCGGGCCTGGGCGGCGGTCGGTCCTCAGCCTTTTTCGGCTTCTGGACCTTGATCGAGGCTCTGAACCACGAGGGCCGCGCGCCACGCGCCATCGTGCTCGAAAACGTCGTCGGCCTGTTCACCTCGCATAGTGGCGAGGATTTCACGGCGCTTTGTCGCGCGCTGGCCGGACAGGGTTATCGCTTCGGCGCTCTGGAAATCGACGCCGCCCGGTTCACCCCCCAGAGCCGGCCGCGGGTGTTCGTGGTCGCGACCCGGGACGCCGCACCCGTACTGACGGGGCGCTGCGCGTTCCACACCCGGGCTGTTGACCAGGCGCACGCCCGTCTTCCCGCCGATCTGCAGGCGAAATGGGTGTGGTGGAACCTGCCGTCGCCGCCCACGTGCAATACCGATCTCGCCGCATTGCTCGAAGACAGCCGCGCGGTTGCCTGGCGATCACAGGCGAAGACGGACGAACTGCTGAACCAGATGACGCCGCTCAACCGCGCGCGTCTTGATGCACAGAACGGCCGGACGGTCGGCGCGGTCTACCGCCGCACCCGCGGGGGTGTGCCCCAGGCCGAAGTGCGCATCGACGGGCTGGCGGGTTGTCTTCGGACCGCGCGGGGCGGCTCATCCCGGCAGTCTGTGGTGGTGGCCGAGGCCGGCGACGTTCGCTCGCGCCTGATGACCCCGCGCGAAGGGGCCCGGCTGATGGGGCTGCCCGACAGTTACACCCTGCCAAACTCGGACACCGCCGCCTTCCACGTCATTGGCGACGGCGTCGCGGTTCCGGTGGTGCGCTGGCTGGCGTCACATCTGCTTGAGCCGTTGCTTGCGAGTGGCCGGACCGTCGCCTTCGCCGCCGAATGAGCGCTGACAACCCTATCGCGGGGCTATAGTTTTCCCGCGACAAAGGGCGCCTGACCTTCCGGAGACCTCCCCCATGAGCAAGTATGACGCCGCCCGCTACAAGCGCGCCGGTCGCGGCAAAATCTACGAGTCCATTCTCGACACCGTCGGCGATACGCCTCTGGTGCGCTTGCCCAACCTGACCGCCGAGCTCAAGCCGCGCGCGACCGTGCTGGGCAAGCTCGAGTTCTTCAACCCGATGAACTCGGTCAAGGACCGCATCGGGGTGGCGATGGTCGAGTGGCTGGAGGCCGAGGGCCACCTGAAGCCCGGCGGTATGATCGTCGAGCCGACCAGCGGCAACACCGGCATCGCGCTGGCCTTCGTCGCCGCCGCCAAGGGCTACAGGATCACGCTGGTCATGCCCGAAAGCATGTCGATGGAGCGGCGCAAGATGCTGCTGATCCTCGGCGCGCGGCTGGAACTGACCCCGGCCGAAAAGGGCATGCGCGGCGCGGTGGCGCGGGCCCAGGAAATCCTCGAGGAAATCCCCGGTTCGGTGATGCCGCAGCAGTTCGAGAATGAGGCCAACCCGCTGATCCACCGGGTCTCGACGGCCGAGGAGATCTGGAACGACACCGCCGGCGCGGTCGACGCGGTGGTGTCCGGCGTGGGCACGGGCGGCACGATCACCGGCGTCGGACAGGTGCTCAAGGCGCGCAAGCCGTCTCTCAAGATGGTCGCCGTCGAGCCCGAGGCCTCCCCGGTGCTGTCCGGCGGACAGCCGGGCGCGCACAAGATCCAGGGCATCGGCGCGGGGTTCGTGCCGGGCATCCTTGATCGCGGCGTGATCGACGACATCGTCAAGGTCAGCAATGACGACGCCATCGCCATGGCCCGCAAGTGCGCGTCGGTCGAGGGAATCCCGGTCGGCATCTCGTCCGGCGCGGCGCTGACGGCGGCCTTCGATCTGGCCTCGCGACCGGAATACGCGGGCAAGGTGATTGTCACCATCATCCCCAGCTTCGCCGAACGGTATCTGTCGACGGCCCTGTTCGAAGGGCTGTAGCCGCCCGTGAAGGTCGGCGTCGTCGGGTGCGGGGTCGGGGGCATGGCGGCGGCCGTCGCCCTGGCCCGGCGCGGCCATGAGGTCACGCTTCTGGAGGCGGTCGATGCGCCACGCCCGGTCGGTTCGGGCCTGCTGCTGCAGCCGACCGGCCTGAAGGCCCTTGGCGTCCTGGGGCTGGAGGAGTCGGTTCGGGAACGAGGCGCGCGGATCGATCGGCTCGACGGCCGCGATCTGGCCGGCCGCAAGGTGCTCGACGTCGACTACGCGGACTGGCGAAAGGGCGGACACGGGATCGGCATCCACCGGGGCGTGCTGTTCGATACCCTGCACCGGGCCCTGTCGCCCGCCGGTGTGACGCTGGTGACCGGCGCCCGGATCGTGCGCCTCGAAGACCGGGGGCGACCCGTGCTCCATGACGCCGTCGGTCGGGCGCATGGACCGTTTGATCTGGCCGTGGTCGCGGATGGGTCGGCGTCAGGCCTGCGCAATATCGTCAGGCCTCGCGCGCGCGCGCGTCCCTACCCCTGGGGGGCGGTCTGGACCAGTGCGCCGGACCCCGACGGCGCCTGGACCGGGGCCCTGCGCCAGATCTACGACCGTGCCGAGGTGATGGTCGGCGTGCTGCCGGTGGGACGCGGGCCGGAGGGTGGCGACACCCCGCTGGTGAGCCTGTTCTGGTCGCTGCCGGTCGCCGACATGGACGCCTTCTTCGCGGGCGACTTCGACGCCTGGAAGGCGCACGTACGTCAGGTGTGGCCGGCGGCGACGCCCCTGATCGATACGCTCACCGGTCCAGAGGTCATGGCCCGCGCCGTCTATCGGGATGTCTGGGTCGGCCGCTGGAGCGAAGGCGCAACCCTGCTGATCGGCGACGCCGCCCACGGGACCAGCCCGCAACTCGGCCAGGGCGCCAATCTGGCGCTGGTCGACGCCGTGGAACTGGGCGAGCGGTTCGCGTCCACGACGACATCCGTCGCCGTCACGGCCCGCGCCTACGAAACCAGCCGGCGCTGGCATGTGATGCCCTATCAGTTCATCTCATGGGCCATGACGCCGCTGTTCCAGTCACGCGGCGGCTTCTGGGCGGCCGTACGGCGCTGGCTGTTCACACCGCTGTCGCGAACCCCGGGCATCCGCCAGTTCGGCGCGGCGGTTCTCACCGGCACGGCGCGGCTCAGCCGCTGGCCCGACGCCACACGGCCATGACCGACGTCTTCGATCCGGCGAAGCGCTCGGCCGTCATGCGACGGGTCAAGGGACGCGATACCGGACCGGAGAAGACCATACGCCGCCTGCTGACGGCGCTGGGCGCGCGGTACCGGCTGCACCGCAAGGATCTGCCGGGCAATCCGGACATCGTCATGCCCGGTCGCCGCCTGGCGATCTTTGTTCACGGCTGCTTCTGGCATGGCCACGACTGCGCGCGTGGCGCGCGCATTCCAAAGACCAATCGCGACTACTGGCCGGGCAAGGTCGCTCGCAACCGCGAGCGCGACGTCGTCAGTCGGACTTCGCTGGAGGCCGCCGGCTGGCGTGTCGAGACGATCTGGGAATGCGACATGAAGGACGAGGCAGCGCTTGCAGCGCGACTTTCGAGCCTTCTGGACCAGTCCGCCTGATCAGGCGGCAGCCCTGTCGTCCGCGTCTCCAAGGGCGACGTCGAGCGCCGCGTAGAGGGCGGCCGGGTCGATCGGCTTGGCCACGTGCCCCGTCATCCCCGCCGCGCGACAGGCTTCCCAGTCGCGTTCGGTCGCCGACGCCGTGATGGCGATGACCGGCACGGACTGGTTGGGTCCGGCCTGGGCGCGCAGGCGGCGGGTCGCTTCCCGGCCGTCCATGTCAGGCATGTAGACGTCCATCAGAACCACGTCGAAGCGCTCGCGAGCGAGGCGCTCGAGGCCCTCCTCGGCGGAGGCGGCCGTTTCCGGCGTGATGCCGAGCGGCGCGAGCATCAGCGCGACGGCCTGACGGTTGATCACATGATCGTCGATGACCAGCACGCGCGCCTCGACGGCCTCGGGGGCCTTGGCTTCGGCCGGCGTCTCGGCCTTCGCCAGCGTGAGGCTGAGGGTGAAGACAGCGCCTTCGCCCGGAGCGCTGGAAGCGGTCAGCTCGCCGCCCATCAGGCGCGCCAGTTCGCGGCTGATGGCCAGGCCCAGGCCGGAGCCGCCGTGCTTGCGCGCCGTCCCGGCATCGAGCTGGTCGAAGGGCGTGAACAGACGGGCGACCTGGTCGGGCGTCATGCCGGGCCCGGTATCGGCGACGGCGACCTGGATCGACCAGCCCTCGCCGGTCGGCTGCGCGGCCAGGCGCAGGGTGATCGAGCCCTCAGCAGTGAACTTCAGGGCATTGGAAATCAGATTGTTGAGCACCTGCCGGATACGGGTCGGGTCGCCCATGACCCAGTCGGGCAGTTCGTGCGCGCCCTCGACGCGCAGTTTCAGGCCCTTGTTGCGCGCCTCCGGTCGCCACATGCGCAGCGCCTCGGTGACGGCTTCGCGCAGGTCGAACGCGACGCTCTCGACCTCCATCCGCCCGACCTCGATCTTGGCCAGATCCAGCAGGTCATCGAGCAGGCCGCGCATCATCTGTCCGGCCCCCCGGATCAGGCGGGCCTGGGCGCGGCCCTGTCCCGGGGCGGTGCGTTCCAGTTCCGTGGCGCCGGCGAGAATGGCGCTGATCGGCGTGCGGAGTTCATGACTGATCATCGCCAGATAGGCGGACTTGGCCTCGACGGCGGCCTCGGCCTCGGCGCGGCGGCGATCGGCCTCCTCATGGGCCAGCAGTTGGGCGCGACGCGCTTCCTCGGTGCTGATCCAGGCGCCGATGATGTTGAGCATGATCAGGCCGACGCCGATCATCATGGTGGTCAGCATCGGCCCGGCGACGCGACCGTAGTCGAGCATCGGCATGACCAGGAGGTACAGACCGTAGGGGGTCGCCGAGGCGGCGAAGGCCAGCCGGGAGCCGCGGCTCAGCGCGATCAGGTTGATCATGGCGCTGGCGATGACCGCGACGCCCAGGGCGGGGCCGTAGCCCGGAACGTTGACCCACAGGGCCACCGCCAGCCCGCCGAACACGAGCGCCCCGGGGGAGAACAGGGCGACGGCGATATTGGCGGCTTCGGCGGGCGTCTCGACCGGCTTGCGCAACAGGCGCGGGGCCATCCAGGACTCAAGATACTGGGTGCCGATGTAGGCGGCCGACCAGAACCAGGTCATCCACCAGCCAAGGGCCAGATGCAGTGCGACGCCGACGACGAGCGCGGTGGCGATCCGCAGCCCGATATGGCGCTGCCGGGCAAATGTCGAAGCCCCGATCCCGAATTTGTCCAATGGCTTTGTGTTCGTCGTCACGTCGACCTCCCCGGTCTTGGGGACATCCTGCGGGCAGTCTCCCTAAGACTCAGTGAAAGAGCGACGTTTTCCGAAATGGTTAACGGCGTGAACCTTCCGGGCGAAAATCAGCCCGCACCGGCGCCCTTGATCGGAGCTTCGACAACCACCTCGGTTTTCACCGAATTGGCGATGAAACACTCTTCGTGCGCGGCGTGGTGAAGCGCGTCGAGTTCCTGACCGGTCGGCTGCCTTTCGTCGAAGGTGATCTCGGGGCGAAGGGCCACCCGGGTCACGGCGATCCTTCCCTCGGGCGTCTTGCGCATCACGCCCTCGGCCCGGTCGCGATAGGCCGTGACCACGAAACCGGCCTCCCTGGCTTTATGCAGGAAGGTCAGCATGTGGCAGTTGCTGAGGGCCGCCACCAGCATCTCCTCCGGATCCACTGCGTCGGCGGACGACCAGGGCAACGGCACGACGCTGGGCGAGGATGAGGCCGGAATAGTGATCCCGCCGTCAAAGGCGATGCTGTGCAGGCGGCTGTAGCGGCCGGCGAGGAAGTCTTCGTCAGGCTTCAGCGTCCAGTCGATGATCGCGGTGTAGGCTGCCATCAGCGGTCCTCCTTGACCCGACAGGCCGCTCCAATGGCGCGGGGGGCGTAGGTATAGGTCAGGCGGACGCCGGCCGGGAGTGGGCGGGGAAGCCGACAGTCGGTGAAGTCTTCACGGCCGTTGAACAGCACATGAGAGGGCCGGGTGGTCCAGAGGTTCAGCACGGGGCGCTTCAGGGTCGAGGCCAGGCCTTCGACACAACCGGTTTCGCCCGGCGCCACCCTTGCCAGCGGCGTTTGCCAGAATGGCTCGCGGGCGCTCGATGACTGTCCGTTGGCGGCCGTGACCTTCACGACCCGGCTCCTGCCGTCGCGCAAGCGGCCGAGGATTGCCTGGTCCGAGTGGTTCTCGACGCAGATGATGGCAGGAACCTCGTCCAGCACGGCTACGCCTCCCGGGGAAAACAGGCGGCCTCCAGCTTGGCGCCGTCCGGGTCGAAAATGAAGGCGCCGAAATAGGGCGTCAGGGCCGCCTGACGCGGGCCGGGCGCTCCGGCATCCCGACCGCCATGGCCCAGCGCCGCGTCGTGAAAGGCGCGCACAGCCTCATCGCTGGAAGCTCGAAGGCAGACATGGTGACCGGTGTCCGGATCGGCCGGCGTCATCCCGGGACGGTGATTGAGCCAGACCTCGGGGTAGCGCTTGCCGAACCCGACCGTCCCCGGCCGCTCCACCAGTCGCCGGTATCCCAGCGCACCCAGCACCGCGTCGTAGAAGACCGCGCTGCGGGTGAGGTCGCTGACCGCGATGGAAAGATGATCGATCATCCGCCCTCCCGGCGCGGCGTCCTCAGAGCGTGCGCGCGATCAGAACCTTCATGATCTCGTTGGTGCCGCCGTAGATCCGTTGCACGCGGCTGTCGCGATACATGCGGGCGATCGGGTACTCGGCCATGTAGCCGAACCCGCCGAACAGCTGCAGGCAGCGGTCAATGATCTTATTCTCGAGATCGGTCAGCCAGTACTTGGCCATCGAAGCCGTCGCGGCGTCGAGCTTGCCCTTGAGATGCTGCTCGATGCAGTGGTCGACGAACACCCGGGCGACGGTCGCCTCCGTCTTGCACTCGGCGAGCTCGAACTGGGTGTTCTGGAAGTCGATGATCTTCTTGCCGAACGCGTTGCGCTGTTTGACGTAGTCGATGGTCAGCGCCAGCGCGCGCTCGATCGTGGCGATAGCCTGAACGGCGATGTTCAGCCGCTCCTGCGGCAGCTGGCCCATCAGCTGGAAGAACCCGTGCCCTTCGCCGCCGCCGAGCAGATTGGCGGCCGGGACCCGGACGTCGTTGAAGAACAGTTCGGACGTGTCAGCGGCTTCCTGGCCCAGCTTGTCGAGGTTCCGGCCGCGCTCGAAGCCCGGCGCGTTGTCGGTTTCGACGACGATCAGCGAGGTGCCGCGCGCGCCCTGGGTCGGGTCGGTCTTGCAGACGACGATGATGAAGTTGGCGGTCTGGCCGTTGGTGATGAAGGTCTTGGAGCCATTGATGACGTATTCGTCGCCATCGAGCTTCGCCGTGGTCTTGATGCCCTGCAGGTCGGACCCGGCGCCCGGCTCGGTCATGGCGATGGCGCTGACCAGTTCGCAGGTCGCCAGCTTCGGCAGCCAGCGCTGCTTCTGCGCCTCGGTCCCGCAGTGCAGGATATAGGGCGCGACGATGGCGTTGTGCAGGGACAGGCCGAAGCCGTCGACGCCCTTGGCGCCCAGCTGCTCCATGAGGATGACCTCATGGCGGTAGTCACCGCCCATGCCGCCGTATTCCTCGGGAATCGACAGGCAGGAGAGCCCCGCCTCGGCGGCCTCGGTCCAGAACTCCCGCTCGACCTTGCCGTCCTCGCGCCATTTGGAGACACGGAATTCGGGGGCCTTCTCGTCGAAGAACTTGCCGACGGCGTCCTCGAAAATGACGATGTCTTCTTCCGCCAGGGAGGGCGTGCGCTCGAGGTTCAGAACGCCCATCAGAAGGCCTCCGCGGGAATGGACATCATGTTGGCCGAGCCGGCCTTCATCTTCGTCAGGTGGGCGCCGGTGTCCGGCAGGATGCGCTCGAGGAAGTACTGACCGACCGAAAGCTTGCTCGCGTAGAAGGGATCGGTGTCGCCGGCCGCGATCTTCGCGAGCGATACCTTGGCCATCAGGGCCCACATGTAGGCCAGGCCCGTGATGCCGAAGAGGTGCATGTAGTCGGTTGAGGCGGCGCCGGCATTGTCCGGATTCTGCAGGCCGTTCTGCATCAGCCACATCGTGCCGTCCTGCAGCTGCGCCTTGGCCGAAGCCAGACCGTCAAGGAACGGCTTCATGGCGGCGTCGGCGGCGTTCTCCTCAACGAAGGCGTCGATCTCGGCGAAGAAGCTCATCACCGCGCGACCGCCGTTGGCGGCCAGCTTGCGGCCGACCAGATCGAGCGCCTGAATGCCGTTGGTGCCCTCGTAGATCAGCGCGATGCGGCAATCGCGCAGGTACTGGCTGGCCGGGAAATGCTCGGTGAAGCCGCTGCCGCCGTGCACCTGCATGCCGTCGACACAGGCCTTGAAGCCCTTGTCCGTCAGGTAGCCTTTGAGCACGGGCGTCAGCAGCCCCATGTAGTCGTTGGCCTTCTGGCGAACTGCCTCATCGGGGTGACCGTGGCTCAGGTCGCCGTGCAGGGCGGTCCAGAACAGGAAGGCGCGGCCGCCCTCGATGACCGCGCGACTGTCGAGCAGCATGCGGCGCACATCAGGGTGGACGAGGATCGGATCGGCCGGGCCATCGGGGTTTTTCGGTCCGGTCAGGGACCGGCCCTGCAATCGGTCCTTCGCGAAGTCCCGGGCGGCCTGGTAGGCGGCTTCTCCCTGGGCGATACCCTGCAGGCCGACGCCGATGCGGGCCTCGTTCATCATGACGAACATGATCCTGAGGCCGCTGTTCTCTTCGCCGATGAGGAAGCCCCTGGCCTCCTCGTACTGCATCACGCAGGTGGCGTTGCCGTGGATGCCCATCTTCTCTTCGAGGCCGACGCACTTGACGCCCTCGTTACGCGGGCCGACCGAGCCGTCGGCATTGGGCAGGAACTTCGGCACGATGAACAGGCTGATGCCCTTCACCCCGGCCGGTGCGCCTTCGATTCGGGCCAGCACGAGGTGGACGATATTGTCCGCCATGTCGTGCTCGCCGGCGCTGATCCAGATCTTCTGGCCGCTGATGCGATAGCTGCCGTCGGCCTCCGGAACGGCCTTGGTGCGAAGCAGGCCCAGATCCGTGCCGCAGTGCGGCTCGGTCAGGTTCATGGTGCCGGTCCACTCGCCCGAGACCATCTTCGGAAGGTAGGTCTGCTTCTGGTCGTCGCTGCCGCCGGTATGGATCGCCGAATAGGCGCCGTGGGCCAGTCCCGGGTACATCGAGAAGGCCATGTTGGCCGAGCTCGACATCTCGCTGAAGGCAAGGTTGACCACGTGCGGCAGACCCTGGCCGCCATAGGCCGTGTCGGATCCCAGACCCGTCCAGCCACCGGCGCAAAGCTGCTTGTAGGCTTCCTTGAACCCGTCGGGAGTCTTGACGGTGAAATCAGGACTCCATTGGCAGCCCTGCTTGTCGCCGACCGAATTCAGGGGCGCCAGCACCTCGCTGGTGAACTTCGCCGCCTCTTCGATGATCTGCTCGACGACATCCATCGAGGCGTCGGCGAACGTCGGCAAATTGGCATACCGGTCTATCTCCAGCACATCGCGCAGGAGGAACACGTGATCGCGAGCCGGCGGCTGATAGGCCATGGGCGCTCCGTTGGGTCGGGGGTCTGGACGTCAGACTCGGCTACTTGCCGAGGGCGTGCTCGGCATGACCGTCGAGGCGGGCCCGCAGCATCTGGTCATAGTCGGCGGCCTTCGGCAGAAGGTCGGGCCGCTTTTCGGAGAGATGCTTTTCGAGGCGGTCGCAGGCCGCGCGCAGTTCGTTGATGGCCCCTTCGATGTCCTCGCGCTGCTGCTCGAGGTCGACGATCTTTTCCTTGAATTTCTTCAGGGAGTGGGCGTTCTGCTGCATCGCCTCGTCGTGCTCGCCATAGAGCTCGAGGATTTCGCGGATTTCCTGCAGCGACAGGCCCACGCGCTTCCCGCGCAGGATCAGGATCAGCCGGGCGCGATCCTTGTAGGAATAGACCCGGTTCATGCCGTCACGGGCGGGGGTCAGGAGGCCCTTGTCCTCGTAAAAGCGCAGCGCGCGAGGCGTGGCTTTGAACTCGGTGCAGAGCTGGCGAATGGTGAAAGTGCGTTCAGGACGCCGCAGTTCGGTTGGCATTGTTTCCTCCCGTGCCACCGTTTCTTGTTGGGACAGGCGTATATGCCCCTTACGTCAACGTCAACAGTCGCAATTCCGTGATGCCTACCGAAGATTGCATGATTGATTGCCATCACCTTTAGTGGTGTGGTCCGCGCCGGAGATCACAATGGCGGAGACGGGCATGGACCGGATTCAGGTCGCATCAGCCGTGGCGGAATCACTTTTCGAGGCCGAGAGGGCCGTAGAGACGGCGATCGCCCGGGCCGTGGGTTTGAAACGCCAGATGAAGGGGGCGGGACCGGCGCTGGGCCTGTCGCCCCCTGCCGGAAGCCTGGCGCTTGCGCGCGTAGCGGCGGCGGTCGACGCGCTCACTGAGGCGCGACGTGAAGTTGTCCGAACCCATCAGGAACTGGAACGCGTCGGCAGGCAGCTGGGTCTCGACACCCTCGGTTTCGGGCCGCTGATCAAGCCGGCGGAGGGCCGGATGGAAAGGCTGTCACTCGACTGACCCTGACCCATGGAGCGTTTGCCGTCCTCCTGGTGATCGCGGCGGTCGGCGCGCTGTTCAGAGGCGGACTCGTCGAGCGGCAGGGCGCGGCCCTCTTTATCTGCGCCTGGCTGGCGTCGCTGTTTGCCCAGTGGCTGTCCGGCGAGACTTCACCCGGCCTGTGGCTGCCGATCATTGACGCGACTGTGCTCGGAGCCCTCGTCGGCCTGTCCTGGCGCGCGCCACGGCCGTGGCCGGTCTATGCCTGCGGGTTCCAGATGCTCGCCCTGGCCGGCGATCTGGCCAAATGGGTGCAGGCAAGCCTTGAGGTCACGGTTCACCTGTCATTTCTCGCGGTCACGGCCTTCGGCGCGGTCGGCGTTCTGGCTGTGGGGAGACAAGAGAGGCTGGAGTCGCGGCATACGATGGGATTCGCCGGGACACCGTGGGATGAACCCTTGACCCACAAGGAAAAAATCGGCCGATAGCGATCATCGACGAAGGCGCGGCGCTGTCTAGAGTCGCCGCCGGTTTAGACGGGCCCGGGACAGGACCGGCTAGAGTCCGCGCCCCCGGCGCACCGATCTCTCAGAGGTCGATGAGGGCCGCCCAAACGCCTTATCAGAAAGGGGTTGCCGAACTCGCGCTGGCGCTTGCCGAGGCGCGTCCGGAAAAATCGGGCCGACCGACTGCACGCCGAAGTGGGACCTCAGGGGGTCCCACTTAGGGTTGGGGGTCCCACTTCCCGGGAAGGCTATCACCATAAGGGGTTAGAGCAAACGTGGCGGCGAGGCGCCTTCGCCGGCAGATTAAAGAAGTGGGACCCTGCTGGTCGGGTCTACTGGAGCTCTAGGGCTGCCGAACCGTCGCGACCAAGGTCCATATCTCGTCGCTGGCGCTGACCTTGACGCAGGCCGCCGGCGTACAGGCGCGGACGTTGTCTCCGCCGATATCGGTAGCAGCCTCGACCTCTCGCTGGACGCGAGCGAAATGAACGGGGTCGGCGTTCGGATCGACGACGTCGAAGATGGCTTTGGTCGCCGTCGCCATCGCCCCGTAGCGCTTACCCCGGTTGGCATGCTCGCCGAAGGCGACCAAACTATCTATCGCCGTCGGCCCGCGCCCGCACGCACGGAAGGTGGTCTCTTCGACCACAACCAAATCGCACGCGAATCCGTCGTCGGAAGGCGCGGTGTGTAGGACCGCACTGGGCACCGAAGGCGAGTAATTATGGCTGGCGATCTGCAACGCGGCCAGGCGGTCCATCCTAGCGGGATAGGTCTCCGCAGCGGCCGTCTCCGGCGGAGGCGGGTTGGGGCCGCACCCCACCAACAGCCCCAAAGAAAGTGAACATAGGAACCGTTTCACACTGCGCTCCTAGAGTAGCTGGCCGACCCAGAGGACGCGGCCGATGATCTGCAGACTGCCCATGTCGCCGCCTTCGATGGTCTCAGCGGGATAGGCCGGGTTGTCAGATATCAGCTGGATCCCGCTGGCCAAACGACGGAATCGTTTTACGCGAGCGTCGCCCGCCAGGACGAAGGCGAAGATCCCATCGAAAATGCGCTGATCACCTTCATCGATCATCAGGAGAGCGCCGTCTTTGATGCCGGGCTCCATGGAATCCCCGCGAGCCTCCAAGACAGCCAGGCCCGATGCCGACGTGCGGTTTAGGCGCTTCCGGAGGAACGCGCCCGTAAACGGAACATCATCGAGGCGACGCCGGCCATCGTTCCAAGACCCTGCGCCGGCGGCCAGCGTCGCTGAATAACGGGGGATCCTGACAAAGGTCCCATCCGAATCAGGGCCGTCGCCCCGGCCCCACACCAACCAGTCGATCGAGCACCCAAGCGCGTCCGCCATCTTGGCTACGATGTCGAGCCGCGGCCCAGCCTTCCCGTCGCCCCGCACATATTTCGAGACTGTGTTCTGGGGGACGTCCGCCCGGGCCGCGAAGGCCGTCGGCTTCTCGGGTTCCATCGCTTCGCGAAGGCGAGCGCCAAAGCCCCGGTAGTCGAAATTAGGGTCAAATTCCAAATCGTTCATGCCGAAACGGTCCGTCACGCCTTGACGGAATCCTGAAACGGGGGGAAATATCACGTTCGTGACGTGAGGACCCCAATCGTGTCGACTTCTCCCCGGGCCGCCAAGAAGCCCGTTGATCGTCATCCGGAGCTGATCAAGGCGCATATCCGCATGCGGGGCATGACGCTTTCGCGCCTCGCGACGGACCACGGGCTCCATGAGAGTGCGGTTCGTGCGGCCCTGATCAGACCTCAGCCGGAAGCCGACAAGGTCATTTCAAAGTTCCTGGGCGTGTCTCTCCATGAGTTGTGGCCGACGAGATACGACCCTGAAGGTGGTCGCATCCGTCACGTTCGTGATGAAGATAATCCCGAACAGCCGACAACGCACCGTCTATCGGCGGGGGCGCGTTAGACATGGCCTCTCCCGCTCTTTCCGTCGCGACTTCCACCACCGACCTCGCGGTCGTCGAGCAGACGGTGATGCTGCCGATCGACATGATCGACGACAGCGACCGGCTGCGGCCGGTTGATCCGAACTGGGCCGCCGCGCTCGGCAGGATTATGACCGCCGACGGCCAGGACGATCCCATCTCGGTGTGCCGGCTGCCTGGTCGGAATGGCTGGAAGCTGATCACCGGCGGCCACCGCCTGGCCGGCGCCCGCGCCGAGGGCTGGACCGAAATCAAGGCCGTGGTGAAGTCGGCCGACGCGCTCGACCGGCGGCGGCGCGAGGTCTCCGAGAACCTCTGGCGCAAGGGCCTCGACCCGCTCGATCGAGCGGCCTTCGTTGCAGAGCTTCACCAAGTGATGCGCGCTCGGGCAGGTGTTGATCCGGAGGCCTCACCACAAGCCATCGCAATAGCCGCGCGGTGGCAAAAGGTCCTGAAAGCTGAAGCTCAGGATGCGAGCGACACGATGTCGCTCGTATACGGCTTCACCGCCGAGATCGGCGAAAGCCTCAACTTGAACAAGCGCTCGATCGAGCGCGATCTCGAACTCTACCGCCGCCTCACCCCCTCCGTCGCGGCTCAGCTCCGGGCCCATCCGGTGGGCCGAAACGCCGCCCAGCTGCGGGCCCTGACCAAGCTGTCAGAGGCCGATCAGAAGCGGGCCTGCGAGATGATCCTGCAGGGCCGGGTCAAGAGCGCCGGCGAGGCCGTCGCGCTGTTGGCCGGCAAGGTTCAGCCCTCGGCGGAGGCCAAGCGCCTGTCGGCATTCATCGGGGCGCTGCAGCGCATGGGCCGCGCCGAGCGGAAGGCCGCCCTGACGACCATCCGCCCCCTGCTCAGCAAGGAAGAGATCGCGCTCCTCACGGGGGCGACGGATGCTTAGGTCGATCGACTGGGTTCTGCAGCACTCCACCTCGATCTGGTGTGACGTGATCCGCGACCGGATCGCCGCCGGCGTCGGTCCAGAGCCGATGGCGAAGGTGTTCCGGATCAAGCTGGACACCTTCGCCACCGTGCGTTTCGACGGCGGCCGGTCCGACCTGGTCCTGGCCGTCTGCCATTGCCCGGCAGGTGACGCATGAGCGGCCGCGCCCTGCCCGGCAAGGCTCGGCTCGCGCCTCGTTCTGGCCAGCCGGTCTATCCCCACGAAATCGAGCCAGGCCGCTCGGTGGTGAACAATTGGGACAAGGAACTGTTCGAGACCTGGGCCGATCGCAAGGCGCGGCTGGCCCGGGAAAGGGCGGGCCAATGACGGACCGCATCATCCCCACCGCCGACGAGGCCGAGCTGCTGCGCCAGAAGACGGCCGAGCTGCATGCCCTCGCGGATCGCCTCTACATCGGCCAGTTCTCCGACGGCATGTGCTGGGGGCCGCAGCCGTTCATTGTGCGCGCCTTTGTCTGGGCTTCGTTCCTCGGCGTCGCTCCCCTGCCCGAGATCATCAAGGCGACCTATGGCGCCCAGGCGATCACCGAGATCGCGGTGAACGGCTGCCGCGACCAGGTCGCCCACCTCTCCTCCTACCGCGTCAACCTCCCCGTTCGGGAGGCCGCATGACCAAGCGCCGCCACGCCTTCGATGACGCCCAGCTGGACCTGGCCCTTGGCGTGCCAGAGGCCGCGACCAGCGATGGCGCCCTGAGCGCCCTGGCGCGGGAGTGCGCCTCGGCCGTCGCCGAGATCCTGCGGCGCGACCCGCGGAACCGCTACGACGTCGCCGCCGCCATGAGCGCGCTGATCGACGACGAGGTCTCCAAGCTCATGCTGGACGCCTACGCCAGCGAAGCCCGCGACGGTCACCGCGTGTCGTTCGACCGCATGCTGGTGCTGATCGCCGCCACCGGCCGATACGATGTGTTGCGCGCCCTGCTCCGCCGGATCGGCTGCGATCTGCTGGTCGGCGAGGAAGTGTTCCTGGCCGAGATCGGCCACCTGGAAGCTCAGAAGCGCACGATCGACAGCCGCCTTCGGACCCTCAAATCGGTCGCCGAACCGCGCACCGGAGGTCGCCGAAAATGACCACGGTGGGGGGGCGTCAGACCTGGTTTACGGCGGCCGAGCTGGCCGACCTTGCGCTGCCCGGATTGCCCGGCGTGAAACGCAAGATCAACGAGTTGGCCAAGGCCCGCCGCTGGGCCCTGCAGGTCGACAGCGCCGGCGCGGCCCTGGCCCGGCCGAGGGCCGGCCAGCGCGGCGGCGGGCTGGAATATCATCACTCCGTCCTGCCGCCCGCGGCGGCCGCCGAGCTGATCCGCCGAGGCCTGGCGGTCCCGGCCAATGTCATCGTCGCCAACCCGACCGCCGCCGACCATCTGTGGTCCTGGTTCGAGCGCCAGACCTCGAAGGTCAAGGCCGAGGCCCAGGCGCGGCTGGAGGCCGTGGACGCGGTGCTGGCGCATGAGGCCGGCGGCTCCACCCGGTCGGCGGCCGTGGCCCTGACCGCAGCCACACGCGGCGTCAGCCCGGCGACCCTCTGGCTCTGGCTGGGCATGATCAAGGGCGCCGCGCCCGAGCATCGCCTGCCGCGCCTGGCCCCGCGCCGACAGGGTGGCGGAGCCTGCTCCGAGATCGACCCGGCGGTGTGGCAGGTGTTCCTGTCCGACTATCTGCGGCCCAGCGCGCCGACCATGGCCAGCGTCTACTGCCGCACCCTCGATTTCGCCCAGAAGCAGGGCGTCGAGATCCCCCATCTGAAGACCTTCCAGCGCCGCCTGGAGCGCGACGTGGACGGCCGGCTGGTGATCGCCAAGCGGTCTGGTCAGGACGCCCTGCGCGCGACCATCCCCCACCAGCAGCGGTCGGTCGCCGACCTGCGCGCCCTGGAGCTGGTCAATATCGACGGTCACCGGTGGGACGTGTTCGTCCGCTGGCCAGACGGCACGATCGCCCGGCCGATGATGGTCGCCATCCAGGACGTGATGAGCCGCAAGTTCGTCGCCTGGCGCATCGCCGAGACGGAGTCGGCGGTGCTGACCCGGCTGGCGTTCGCCGACCTCTTCAAGCACTGGGGCATCCCCGACGCCTGCCTGATGGACAACGGCCGGGCCTTCGCCAGCAAATGGATCACCGGCGGGGCCAAGAGCCGGTTCCGGTTCAAGATCAGGCCCGAAGAACCCACGGGTCTGCTGACCTCTCTGGGCGTGAAGATCCACTGGGCCTTGCCCTTCAGAGGCTCCTCAAAGCCCATTGAGCGGGGCTTCAGAGACTTCTGCGACGCCATCGCCAAACACCCCGCTTTCGAGGGCGCCTATACCGGCAACCGGCCCGACGCCAAGCCCGAGAACTACGGCTCGCGCGCCATCGACCTGGACGTGTTCCGGCGCATCGTCGACCAGGGCATCGCCGCCCACAACGCCAAGACCGGCCGCCGCACCGAGATGGCCCGCGGGGGCAGTTTCGACCAGGCGTTCGAGGCCTCGTATCGCCGCTCGGCGATCCGCCACGCCGGTCCCGAACAGCTGCGCCTGGCCCTCTTGGCCGCCGACCAGCTGAGGGCCGCGCCCAAGTCCGGCGAGATCTCGCTCTACGGCAACCGCTACTGGTCCGATGAGCTGTACGCGGTGGCAGGCCAACGGGTGACGGTCCGGTTCGACCCGGACGATCTGCAGTCCGAGATCCACGTCTACACCCTGGACGGAGCCTTCCTGGCCAGCGCGCCGGTGATCGCCGCCACCGGGTTCCTGGACGCCGGCGCGGCCAAGGTCCGCGCCCGCCAGGAAGCCGACGTCAAGAAGAAGGCCAAGGCCCTGGAGCAGGCCGAGAACCTGCTCACCGCCGCCCAGCTGGCGGCCATGCTGCCCGACGCCGAGGAAGACGAAACACCGCCCCAGCCGGCGGCCCTGCGCCCCGTGCGGACCCGCGGCGTGGCCGTCGCGGCCCGCCCCGCGCCCCAGCGCACCGTCGTCATCGATCAGTTCGCCGACGCCATGGAATCCATTGCAGCCACCCCTAAACGCCAGGCCTTCACCGTCGTCGACGGCGGCCTGGAATGAGAACGGCCGCGAGGGGCTGGAACCCCCTCGCGGCCGGTAGCCGGGCCGAAAGGCCCAACAGGAACAGGAGATTGAGTCGCATGAACCTCGACCGGGGTCAAACCCACTTCACGCCCGACGAAATCGACGCTCTGCGCGAGCGTCTGAGGGCCTTCAAGGAAGCCAACGGCTACAGCTGGGGCCGCATCGGCCAACTGACCGGCGTCGCCCAGGGCACCCTCTCGGGATGGGTCCCGGGCACTTACAACAACGGCAAGATCCACGAGACCCATGAGATCGCCACCAAGGTCCACCGGTTCTTCATGCGGGTGGAAAGCCAGAGCCAGCTGGACCGGGAAGCGGCGATCATTCCGCCGTTTCAGGCGACCCGCACGGCCCGCCGGATCCACGCCTGTCTGACCTTCGCCCAGCGCGGCAAGATCGTGGTCATCGTCGGCGACCCCGGGACCGGCAAGACCGCCGCCCTGGACCAGTTTCACATCACCGGATCGAACGTCTGGAAGGCGACGATGTCGCCCTCGACCTCGTCCCTCAACGCCTGCCTGCTGGCCCTGATGCGCGCCCTCGGCGCGAGCCGCCTGGGCGGGGCGAGCGAAGCCTTGTCAATCATGATCCGGGACAAGGTCGCCAACCGCCAGGGCCTGTTCCTGATCGACGAGGCGCAGCACATGTCCGAGCGCGCGCTCGAAGAGATCCGCGCCATCCACGACGACACCGGCATCGGCATCGCCTTGGTCGGAAACCGGGAAGTACTGACCCGGATCGAGGGCGCCGCCCGCACCGCCGCCTTCGCCCAGCTGTTCAGCCGGGTCTCGATCCGCCACATCTTTTCCAAGCCGGAAGTCGAGGACGTGGAGCTGCTGCTCAACGCCTGGGCCGTGACCCGCGAGCCCGAGCGCGTCTTCCTGCGCAAGGTCGCGTTGAAGGCCGGCGGCGGCGGCGTGCGCAGCCTGACCCATACCCTGGAGCTGGCCACCCTGCTGGCCCAGCAGCAGGGCGACGACCGCGTTCTCGACCACCTGGAAAGCGCGTGGGAGCAACTCTCCTCCCGCCCGCTGGCCGCGGCGTGAGGGCGGTATCATGGTTGACCTCTACCTCCCCAACCGCCTGCGCCGCGACATCAAGATGCTGCGCACCCTGGCCCTGGCCCAGCGCCTCGACCAGGAGAGCTTCGACTTCCTGATCGACCGCCTGCTCACCACGACGGACGGCGTCCAGCGCGAGCTGGAATCGATCGAGGGCGAGCCCGAGTTCTTTGCGGTCACCCGCGACGGCATCTCGGCCCTGGACGCGGGCCCGACCGACACCGAGGCGCGGTCCTACGGACGCCTGAAGTGCATCGACGGAGGGCTCTCATGATCGCCCTCGCCCGCTGGCTGGTTGGCATCCCGGCGGCGATCGGCCGCTGGCGCGCCTACCGCCAGCTGGTGACCACGGGCCCCGCCTACCGGGAGTGCGAACGCAATCCCGACCGCGACCGCCAGCGCCAGGCCATCGCCGCCCGCCGCGCCTTTCTCGCCGACCTTTCACCCAACCAGCGCGCCATCGCGCTCATGCCCCATGGAGACGACCGTTGACCAAGACGAAGACCAAGACCGCCGCCGCGCCCGCCGCCCAGTCGCGGGACGAGGTCGAGCAGCTGATCGCACAGATCGGCCAACATCAGCGCGAGCTGCAGCGGCACGAGGCCAACCTCGGTGACCGACTGGCCGAGATCAAACGCCACGCCGAGGAGCGCGCCCTGCCGTTGAAGCAGGAGATCGCCGCGGCCCAGGACAAGATCGCCCGGTGGTGCGAGGTCAATCGCGAGGAGCTGGCCCGCCAGGGCAAGACCAAGACGGTCGAGTTCACCACCGGCAAGGTGAGCTGGCGTCATCGGCCGCCGTCAGTGACGCTGCGCAAGGTCGAGGATGTGATCAACTTCCTGCGCTCGGCCAAGGGCGGCATGAGCTTCCTGCGCATCAAGGAGGAGGTGAACAAGGAGGCGCTGCTCGGCGCGCCGCAGTTCGCCGCCACCATCCCCGGCGTGAAGATCGGGTCGGCTGGCGAAGACTTCATCGTCGAGCCGTTCGCCGGCGAGCTGGCCGAGGTGGCGGCGTGAAAATCACCCACACCGAAGTCAGCCAGATCGCCACCGGCGGCGTGCTGTTCACCTTCTGCTCTCAGGTCCTGTCGGAGTTCGAGCGGTCGCTGGTGGCCGATATCTGCGAGCGGTTCATCCAGGACGGTCCGGACATGCGGACCACGCCCGAGGAATTCTGCGCCTTCCGGGAGGCGGTGCGGGCGATGGCTTCGCTGGCCGTCCCAGGCTTCACCATTTCGGTCGCCTCCGATCCGATGGACCCGCGCGGCGTTCGGGGCGTCTGCGCGGCCCAGGCTTCGGAGGCCCGGCCATGACCGGCCTGGCCCTCACGCCGTCCCGGCAGGTGCAGCTTGAGGATGGTCCGGTGATGATCTCGCCGGTGGTCTTCGACGGCCAATGCGCCGGCGTCCTGATCCGCACGCCTGGAACCCAGACGTTGATGACCGCCGACCAGGCCGACGCCTTCGCCGCTGAGCTGCGTGAGAAGGCCGCGACCGCTCGCATGGCCGCTGGCCCCGCCGGGGGAGCGGCCTGATGACCCGAACCCCGATCTTCCGCTGGACCCCGGAGCGCACCGCGCTGCTGGTCCGCACCTATCGCGAGGAAGGCCTGCAGGTCGACCAGATCGCCGACCTGCTCAGCCAGGACGCCGGCGTCGCGGTCGGTCCTCGGGTGGTCAGCCGCAAGGTGGCGACCATGGGCCTGGCCAAGGGCCGGGACCCGGCCATGATCAAGGCTCAGCGCTCCGCCGTCGGCATCCGCGCCCGTGAGAAACGCCGGGCCCGGGATGCGGCGCGCGGCCTGTTCGTCTGGAATGACGCCAGGATCGCCCTGACGACCAGGCTCTACCTGATCGACAATCTGTCGGGCGACCAGATTGCCCGCCGCCTGGGCGACGGCTGCACTGCTCGCCAGGTCGTGGCGCTGACCTCGCGCCTGGGCCTGCCCTCGCGCCGCGATCCCTCCGTCCTGGCCGAGCTGCGCCGCGAGATCCTGCGGGAGAACGCGCCCCTCGGTGCGCTGGCGACCAGCCGCAAGTGGCAGGCCGCGCGGGCCGCCGGGTTCACGCCGTCACATAAGTCCGCCCGAGGCCGCCCGGCCCCCAAGCCCGCCGGCCCGGTGATCGACACCGACTTGCGCGCCCTGATCGATGCGGCCGTGGCGGCCGGGAAGGTGACCGTGCTGCAGCCTGGCCAGGCCGCCGGCCTCTCGTCTCTGGAGCGCCATCTGTGGACGGCCCCAGCGGGCAACGGCAACTGGAAGGCGGCCGTCGATCAGAACCGCCGCGCCGCCCGCCTGGTCCGCAAGCGCGAGGGCGTGGCATGAGCCGCCGGATCAAGTCGCCGGGCCGCCCGATCGCCCAATGGCTGGCGTGGAAGCCATCGTTCGCCGAGCTGTTCGACAGGTTCGCCAAAGACTGGACGCCACCCCATCAGGTCAAGGTCCAGCCGACCGTTCGGGGTTCGACCTGGACGGCCACCTTTGGGACCGCCACCGGCCAGCGGCCCACCGTCATCGTCCGTCTCCGCCATGGCTGGGACCCGATCACCGAAGCGGAGGTGATCGACAGCCGTGTGAAGTTCTCGTGGCGGATCTCCGGCGCGGATCTGCGCGCCGCCCATCAACCTGACATCGAGGCCGCCTAAGTGACCCACGCTCCGGATATCTCGCCATTCGGCGGGACCAATGGTGAAGCCTTCGCCCGCGACCAGGCCTATGTTAGCGCGGTCCTGCGGGCCAAGCCCGACGGCTTTGCCTGGACGACATCCAGCCCCCCCCCCCCCTGCAGCGACCGTGCCAACGCCGGTCGGTCTTCGCCCGGTGCGCACGCTAGTGCTGGCGCAGCTGACCCCGAACGTGCCGGCCACGGAGGCTCCCCGGTTCGCCCTGGTCGATCCGCAGGATCTGTTGGTCGACGAGAGCTACCAGCGGGGTCTGTCGAACCGCTCGATCAAGCTGATCCGGCGGATGGTCGGCGGCTGGGACTGGCGCAAATACAAGCCGCCAGTGGTCGCCAGGACGGCGGCCGGCCTGGAAGTTCTGGACGGCCAGCACACCGCGATCGGCGCGGCCAGCCATCCGCTCATCGACAAGATCCCGGTGATGATCGTGGTCGCTGATCACCAGGCCGAGCGCGCGGCCGCGTTCGTCGGCCACAACAAGGAGCGCCTGAACCTCACGCCGATGCAGATGCACGCGGCCGCGGCCGCCGCCGGCGACGTGGACGCCCAGGCCATCAACCGGGCCTGCCGTGAGGCCGGCGTGGTGGTCCTGAAGTCGCCCCGCTACGACGGGTTCCGCGCCGGAGAGACCATCGCCGTCGGCGCGATCGACGCCCTGGTGAAGCGTCGCGATCACAACGCCGCCGTCCAAGTCCTGACCATCCTGGTCGCCGCCGGCTGCGCGCCGGTAGGGGCGAACTGGATCAAGGCCGTCGATCTGCTGCTCCACGGCTCGGAATACGCAGGCGTGCTGGAGGCCGAGGACCTGAGGACCTTGATCGCCGGCTCGGCCGGGGACCTGGAAAAGGAAGCGGCCCTCTTCGCGGGCGCCCATGGCGTGGTGACCTGGAAGGCCCTGGCCGTGGTCAGCTTCCGCAAGTGCCGCAAGCGTCGCCGCCGGGGTGCGGATCAATGAGCGCGCCTCTTCCTGATCGGACGCCTGCCGAGATTGCCAGGGTGGAGCGACTCTCCAACGCCCTGCTGGTTGTTCTCCATGACGAGTGGGACGACGAGGAGGCCGCCCATGGCGCGCTTCATCCCGCCGATTTTATGGAGGCGGCGCTCATGGCCGCCGCGGCGCTTGGGGCTCAGCACGTCTGTCCGAAGGCCGACTTCGCGAAGGTTATCGGCGACCATAGCCAGCTGTTCACAGAGTGCTTCAGCGTTGCGCTCCACGGCTGGGTCCGGGGAAGGCTGTCCTCATGACTGCCGCCGCTCACGCCCCGCGCCCGGGCCGCAATCCACGCCTGGCGAAGATCCACATCGCCCGCAAGGAGCTGGCCCTGGATGACGAGACCTATCGCGCCATCCTGCAGCGCCTGACCGGCGAGACCAGCTCGGCCGACTGCACCGACGCCCAGCTCGACCGGGTGCTGGACGAGTTCAAGGCCAAGGGCTGGAAGCCCACGGTCGTCGCCGGCAGCGCCGTCGCCGCGCCCCGCCGCACGGATCGCCGGCCACGCCGGGCCGATCACCCGGCGGCCGGCAAGGCCCGCGCCTTGTGGATCTCGCTCCATCGCCTGGACGTCATCCGTGATCCGAGCGAGGCCGGCCTGGAGGCGTTCGCTCGCCGCCAGCTGAAGGTCGAGCGCCTGCAGTGGGCCGACCAGGCGCTGGTCTACAAGCTGATCGAGGCGCTGAAGGCCATGGCCACCCGCGCCGGCTGGTCCCAGGACGTCGCCGGCGTGCCGCTGGACCAGCAGGGCCAGGTTCTGCGCGATCGCCTGGAGGCGCTGCTGACCGTCAGGGCGGCGGAGGCGCGCGACCTCTGATGACCGCCGCCCGCCTGCCCTACCGCGACGATACGTTCGACGGCGACGACCAGGGCATCGCCCAGGTCAGCGTCATCGCGGCGGCAAGGGCGCGCCTGGAGGAAGCCGAGGATGCCTGGCGGCAGGCGATCTACTGGAACCGCAGGGCGACGCCGTCCAACCGCGAGGTCCGCGCGCGGCATCTGCGAACCTGCACGGTGGCGGCCCTCGAAGCCGCCGCCGCGCTCCGCCGTCTGGAGGCCGGTCAGTGACCGCCGCCGCGCCACGCCTCAGCCCCATCTGGCTGCTGCCGATCGAGGCGGCCCGCGCCATGGCGCCGGAGTCGATCGCCGAGCGGATGCGTTGGCTGGAGATGCAGGGCGTCACCTTCCGCCAGTCGGCGCTGATGATGGTCATCGGCCGCAGCTTCGTGGCGGAGATCCTGTTCGATCGTCCCTGCGAGCTGGGACATGTTTCCTTGCGGTTCCAGACCGGCGTGCCGGTTCGGGAGAACGGCTGATGGCCCTCGCCCGCGAGCCCTTCTACACAGACACCGGCGATGTCAGCCCGACGCTGGGGAGCCTGACTTCGCTGCTGGGCGAGGAGGCGGTGCAGAAGCTCTCGGCCGTGTTCGGCGGCCGCAGGATCTATGTTCCGGCGCGCCTGGGTGAGGCCCACCCGCTGGCGGTCGCCGCCGGCCTGGAGGCCGCCCAGCAGCTGGCCGCCAACTTCGCCGGCAGCACCCTGACCCTGCCGATCACCCCGGCCCGCCGGCAGGAGGTGATCGACCTTGGCGCTGCTGGATGGACGAAAGCCGCAATTGCGGCCAAGGTCCGCATGACCGAGCGGCGCGTCTACCAGATCCTCGAAGAGGAACGCGCCGGGACCCCCTCGCTGCAGCCGAGCCTCTTCTGACCGGCTCCTGCTGAAGTATTTCAGCAAAGAACGCACCTGGCTCCGACCGTAGCGTCGGTGGCATGAGCGCCGCCCACACTTACCCGTTCCCGTCCAAGCCCCAGGGCTGGACCAGCAGCGATCAGCAACGCTGGAACCAGGTCTTCGCCCGCATCCTCCGCGTCGAGGGCGGCTTCGTCGATGACGGCAGGGATCGGGGTGGGGCCACCAAGTTCGGCATCAGCCTGCGCTTCGCCAAGGCCCAGGGCGGGATCGACGCCAACCGCGACGGGTTCCAGGATCTGGATCTGAACCTGGACGGCGTGATCGACGGGTTCGATGTCCGCACCCTGACCGCCGATATCGCCGAGGCGCTCTACTTCCAGCACTTCTGGAAAGGCCCCGGGTTCTGGTCGCTGCCTCGCCCGATCGACGCGGCGGTGTTCGACCAGGCCGTCAACGGCGGGACCACCGCCGCCATCCGCCTGCTGCAGCGCGCCTGCTCCCGATGCGGGGTCGCGCTGAAGGACGACGGCGTCCTGGGCCCGATCACCCGGGCCGGCGTCGCCGAGGCCATCCGGGGCGGCCGGCTGCTGGAGGTCTACCGCACCGAGGCGGCCAACCGCTACCGCGCCATCGCCGCGATCGACCCAGGCCAGTCCCGCTTTCTGAACGGCTGGCTGCGCCGCGCCCAGGAGCTTGGTCGTGTCTGATCCCGCCGCCCTGCCCACCCGATTTGACGACCTGCTGGCCCAGCTTGCGCAAGAGCTGAAGGCCCGGAACATCACCCTGCCCGGCGTGGTCACGGGTCAGTGGGGCTCGTTCGGCCGTTACATCCGCGGCGGCTGGCGCTCGGCCGCCGCCTGGGTGTGCGTGCTGGCGATCGTGGTCAACGCGATCGTCCTGCCCCTGGCGCGCCTGTTCGGGTTTGCCGGGGAGCCGCTGTCCTGGGAGGGCGTCGCCGCCCTGGTCGGGGCGCTGGGCGTGCTGACCCACTACCGCTCGAAGGACCTGCAGGCGGAGGTGACGACGTGAGCGCCCTCCTCGCCGGATACCTGCAGGTCTGCGGCTTGCTGTTCCATGTCGGCGTCGGGGTGCTGGGTCTGTTCGGCCTCTATCTCCGCGCCGTGGGGAGGCCCAGATGAGCCTGACCGCCAAGCTCTCCATGATCGCCGGCGTGCTGCTGCTGGCGTCAGTCGGCCTGAACCTGTCGCTGGGCCGCGCGGTTAGCGCGCATCGGACCTGCGTCGCGGCCATCCGGCCAGACGCGAAACTGGGCGCCGACCCCCGCAAGCTCTGCGACCCCGTGACCGCCGCCCGCTGGGCCCGGGCCGTCCAGGCCGAGACCTGCGACGCGTCCCTGAGTGCGGTTCCCGAGAATCGCTACGGCGTGGCCAACAACTGCTCCACCGCCGTGAAGGCGGTGCAGGCCCAGCGGGACGCTGTCAGTTCCGAGCTGGCGGGCGTGATCACCGAGATGGCCGCCCTGCGCACCAATCAGACCGCCGCAATCCGTCGCGCCGAGACCGACGCCAGAACCCAAGTCGAGAGGAAGCTCCGTGCCCAAGCCGCCGTTGACCGCGCGCCTCGCACTCCTGATGGCCGTGTCCGCTGTGACGCTCGTTGCCTGCGCGACCGCCAGGGGACCGGAGACACCCATGACCCGGGCGGCTGATCCGGTCGTCGAGGTCCGCACCGAGACGCGGCTCTACTGCCCGCCTGACCTCTGGCGCGACGCCGGCGCGGACCTCGCGCCGGCCGATGACGCGGTGGTCGATCACAACGCGTCCGGCGGCCGTTGGCTGGACGATCTCATCGACATCTCGGGCGCGCGCCTGGGAATTATCCTCGCGGCCCGGAAGGCGTGCGAGTTGGCCGGAGCCGCGCCTCAGTGAAACAGCTTCTCGATTATTGGCCGCTGGCCTTGTTCGTCATCAACGCGGTGACCACCGGCGTGGCCTGGTCCCTCCGCCAGCTGGCCCAGAAAGAGGTCAAGGCGCTTGTCGATGCCTCGCACAACCAGCTCTCCGCTGAAGACCGCAGGATCGAGGGCATCACCGACGATCACGGCCATCGCCTGACCGTCCTGGAGGAGGGCGTCAGGAACCTGCCCACGAAGGAAGACATGGCCCGGCTGGCGACATCGATCCACGGCGTGGCCCAGACCCAGGCGGCCCAAGGCGCCAAGCTCGACGCCGTCAAGGAGTCGGCCGGGTCCACGCAGGACTCCGTCGATCGGCTGTACCGCTACTTCCTGGAGAAGGGCGCGTGAGCAACTTCGCCGACTTCCTAGCCCAGGATCGTCGCCTGGCCATTCTGCGCCTGCTGGTCGAGGCCAGGGGCGAGGCCAGCGAAAGCGTCATCGAGAAGGGCCTCAGCGCGCTCGGCCACCGTGTCGGCGTGGACCGCGATGTTGTGCGGGAGGAGTTCACCTTTCTGGAGACCGCCGGCTGCGTGAAGACCGAATGGTTCGGCGATCGCGTCCAGGTCGCCAAGATCACCAAGCGCGGCAAGGCCGTCACCGACGGGAAGATCACGGTCGAGGGCGTCGCCGAACCGTCCATGGGGGTCTGAACCCATGGCCGGACCCAGACAGAAGCGCCAGCCTTCGACCATAGACCGCCTGCCGGTCGAGCTGAGAGACCTGATCGCCAAGCTCAAGCGTGAAGGCCGGACGGTCACCGAGATCCACCAGCATCTGGAGCAGCTGCAGGCCGGCGTTTCGCGATCGGCCGTGGGCCGTCACGTCAAGTCGATGGCCGAGATCGGCGAGGACATGCGCCGCGCCGGCGAGATGGCCCGGTTCGTGGTCGACCAGTTCGGCGAGGAGACCGATGAGCGCGTCGGCCGCGCCAACATGGCGATCCTGCAGGGCGCCATCATGGAGCTGCTCACCGAGCGCCCGGTCGACGAGGAAACCGGTGAGGTCGCCCGGCTCGACGCCGGCGAAATGAAGGCCCTTTCGCTGTCGCTGCAGCGCCTGATCAGCTCCCAGCGCGTGGACGCCGATCGGCAGATGAAGATGCGGGTCGAGGCCCGCAAGGAAGCCGCCCAGGAAGCGGCCGCCGCGGTGGACAAGGTGGTCAAGGCCGAGGGTCTGACCAAGGCCACGGCCGACGCGATCAAGGCCAGCATCCTGGGCATCGCGACATGACGCTGACCACGCCGCCCACCGTGGAGCTGCTGCAAGGTCCGCCCGCCGTCATGCTGTCCTACCAGCAGCGGCTGCTGGCCTCGACGGCGGACGTGGTCGTCTACGAGAAGAGCCGGCGGATCGGCATCTCATGGGCGGCGGCGGCGGCGGCCGTTCTCGCCTCCTCGGTCAGCAAGTCCGACGGCGGGATGGACACCCTCTACATCGGCTATGAGAAGGAGATGACGCGCGGGTTCATCGACGACTGCGCGTTCTGGGCCAAGCATTTCAGCGTCGCCGCCGTCACGGTCGAGGAGTTCCTGTTCGTCGAGCAGGACCCCGTCGGCGACCGGTCGATCCAGGCCTTCCGAATCCGGTTCGCCTCGGGCAACGAGATCGTCGCCCTGACCTCCCGCCCCCGCAACCTGCGCGGCAAGCAAGGCTTCGTCATCCTCGACGAGGCGGCCTTCATGGACGACCTGGAGGAGATGCTGAAGGCGGCCTTCGCGCTGCTGATCTGGGGCGGCCGGGTCTGGATCATCTCCACCCACGACGGCGTGGACAACCCGTTCAACGAGTTGGTCGAGGAGTGCCGCGCGAGGAAGAAGCCGTTCGAGCTGCTGCGGACGACTTTCCGCGACGCGCTCGACGACGGTCTCTATCGGCGCATCTGCCTGACCCAGGGCGTGGAGTGGACACCCGAAAAGGAAGCCGAGTTCGAGGCCGGCATCCGGGCCAACTACGGCGCCGGCGCGGCCGAAGAGCTGGACGTCATCCCCAGCCAGGGCTCCGGCGTCTACCTGACCCGCGCGGTGATCGAGGCCTGCTCGGTTCCTGACCGACCGGTCCTGCGCCTGCATGTCCCGCCCGACTTCGAGCTGAAGCCCGAGGCGGAACGCCGGTCCTACGTCGACGCCTGGCTTGAGCAGATCGTGGCGCCGGAGCTGAAGAAGCTCGACCGAGGCCTGCGCCACTTCTTCGGCCAGGACTTCGCCCTGACCGGCGATGTGTCGGGCTATGCGCCCATGTGCATCGAGCGGTCGCTGAAGCGGTCCGTGCCCTTCCTGATCGAGATGCGCGGCGTCCCGCATGAGCAGCAAAAGCAGGTCGTCTTCTATGTGACCGAGCGCCTGCCCAGGTTCTCCGGCGGCAAGCTGGACGCCAACGGCAACGGTTCGTTCCTCGGCCAGGTCACCCTGCAGAAGTTCGGGGCCAGCCGCATCGAAGCGGTGAAGCCCAGCCAGGAGTGGTACCGCGAAAACATGCCGCCGATGAAGGCGGCCTTTGAAGACCGCGACATCTCGATCCCCGCGCACGCGGACGTGGTCGATGACCTGCGCCAGGTGAAGATCACCCGAGGCGTTCCCATGGTCCCGCCGAACGCGCGGTCGAAGGGCTCGGACGGGCTTTGGCGCCACGGCGACTTCGCGGTCGCCCTGGCCCTGGCCTACGCCGCGTCCAGCGGCGAGGTCAGCGAGTATGCCTACACCGGCGTCTCCCGCCGCGCCGACCAGCCGATCGGCCGCGATCACGACGACGACGACGACCGGCCCGCCACTCTTTCCCAAGACCTCAAACGCGCAGGAGCCTGGTGATGGCCGGCCTCGTTGACCATCTCGGCCGCCCGATCGACCTGGGCCAGCTGAAGCGGGAGGTCGCCGTGCCGACGGTGTCGGGCGTGCGGCAGATCATCTCCGGCCACCCTGCCCAGGGGCTCACCCCCGGGCGCCTGGCCAGCATCCTGCGCCAGGCCGAGGCAGACGATCCGGTCGCCTACCTGGAGCTGGCCCAGGACATGGAGGAGAAGGATCTCCACTACCTGTCGGTGCTGGGCACGCGCAAGCGCCAGGTCTGCCAGCTGGAGATCACGGTCGAGGCCGCGAGCGACTCGGCCGACGACGTCGCCAACGCCGACCTGGTCCGCCAATGGCTGCAGCGCGACACCCTGGACGACGACCTGTTCGACGTCATGGACGCGGTCGGCAAAGGGTTCTCCCTCTGCGAGCTGATCTGGGACATGAGCGAGCGGCAGTGGTGGCCAGGCCGGATCGAATACGTGGATCCGCGCTTCGTCCGGTTCGACCGCGTCACTGGCCGTCTCCCCATGCTGATCGGCGACAACGGCACGCCCGAGGATCTGGCGGCCTTCAAGTTCATCTTCCACCGGGTGCGGGCCAGCAGCGGCCTGCCGATCCGCGGCGGCCTGGCCCGGCCGGTCAGCTGGTTGTGGATGTTCAAGAACTACACGGTGAAGGACTGGGTGGCCTTCGCCGAGGTCTACGGCATGCCATTCCGCCTCGGGAAGTACGAGAGCGGCGCGACGCCCGAGGAGATCCGCACCCTGCTGCGGGCCCTGGCCGACTTTGGCGCGGACGCCGCTGCCGCCGTCCCCAAGTCGATGGACATCGAGTTCGTCGACGGCAAGGGCTCCACCGCCGACGGCGCGCTGTTCCGCGGCATGGCCGAATGGTTCGACCTGCAGATCTCCAAAGCCGTCCTGGGCCAGACCGCGACCACCGACGCGGTCACCGGTGGCCTGGGTTCGGGAAAGGAACACAACGACGTTCGCGGCGACATCGAGCGCGCCGACGCCAAGGGCCTGGCCGCCACGCTAAACCGCGACCTGGTCCGGCCGATGATCGACCTCAATCGCGGGCCGCCGAAGAAGGGCGCCTATCCGCGCCTGGTGATCGGTCGGGCCGACGCCTGGGACGTCGGGGTCATGATGCCGGCGATCAAGGCCTTCGTCGAACTGGGCGGTCGCGTGGAGGCCTCGGTCATCGGCGATCGCATCGGCATACCAGAGGCCAAGGCCGGCGCTGAAGTGCTCGTCGCGCCCTCACCGCCGCCGGCCGCGACGGCCCCGCAGGACGCCGCGCCACGGCCGCCCGCCGCCCCCGGGGAGCCGCTGACCCCCGGGAAACCCACCCGAGGCCCTTCTCAGGCTTCTCATAGCCTCTCACGGCCGCACCAAACCCCGAACGTCGCCCGCGCCGATGGCCCTGCGCCCGCTGCGCCCGACCCGATCGACCAGCTGATCGACGACGTCGTCGGCGATGGCGAGTGGGTCATGGCCCCGATGGCCGCCGCGATCGATGACGTCCTGGCCGATTGTTCGAGCCTGGAAGAGGCCCGCGAGAAGCTCGCGATCGCCGCCCAGACGATGGACGTCTCGGCCTTCTCCGAGCGCCTGGCGCAGGCCGCCTTCGCCGCCCGCCTCGCCGGCGTCACCGGCCTGACCCTGACCGATACCGAGGAGCCGGCATGACCGTACAGATCCCCGCCGAAGGCGCCTTCTATCGGGCCGACGGATCGTTCCTGGGCTACCGGGACATCGCCGCCACCCTGAAGGTCGATCTGGTCGCGACCCAGGAGTCCGGCCCCGCGTTGCCGCAGGATCTGACAGGACGCGTCTTCCTTCAGCGCATCATGGACGGCGAGGGCTCCGTCCTACGGGAGATCTATGGCGTCAACGGCGTCGATGGGCTGGCCCATCGGATCGCCTTTCCCCTCAGCGAGGCCGACACTCAAGCCTTGCTGCCCACCGGCGGCGTGGTGGCGCGTGACCTGGTCCACGTGATTGGCGAAGTCACCGTTGACGGGTTTGATCAGATCTTCAGCGCCGCGTTCGCCATTCGCAGTCTCCGGCGCGGGATGCCATCGACGGTCCTGTCGCTGCAGCCCAATGTCGGCATTGTCCTGGTTCGCTACGCCGGCGCGCCGCCCCTTTCGCTCCTGAAGGAGCTGATCGCGTCCGGGGAGCTCGAAGAAGACGCGGGCCAGGACGAGTTCGTCGAGTACCTGCAGGCGCCCGCGCTGGCAGCGGCGCAGCAGGTGCAGGACCTGCTGGCCAGCATCACGCCGGCCGCCCAAACACTATTCGACGACGCCACCTATGCGCAGATGCGGGCCACCCTGGGCCTGACGATCGGCACGCAGGTCCAGGCCTTCGACACCGTGGGTCCGACGGTGCAGGCCGACATCAGCGATCGCCTGTCGATGTCGTCGATCGCCGCGCAGGTGTTGGCCGGCGTCCTCGGCGTTACGATCGGTACGGCCGCCGCGCCGGGCGTCGCCTTCGCCGGCGACTCCAACACCGGATGGTTTCAGCCGGCGGCCGACACCCAGGCGTGGGCGAACGGCGGTGCTGAGCAGATGCGGCTGGTTACGACCGGACTGGGGGTCAAGACCACCAACGTCAAGGCCGAGCTGACCGTCGGCGGCGACATCCTGATTGGCGGAAGCGGTCGCGGCCTTCGGTTCAACTCCTATTATTCGGGAGCCTGGAAGTACTACGCGAGCGGCTACGCGGCGGCGCTGACCTTGGCGTCGGACGGGTCGCTTTACTACAGCAATACCGCCGTCACCGGCGCCGCCGACGCGACCGCGTCGTTCGACACCGTGTTCACGATCACCAAGGGCGGCCTCGTGGGGATCCGCAAGACGCCGACCGTCGCCCTGGATGTCAACGGCGCCGCGACTATCTCGGGAACCCTGACGCTCACCGCCGGCCTGATGACCGCCGGCGCTGCCACCGACATGATCTTCGAGCCGACGGCGGGCGCCGACATTGAGTTGAAGGTCA
>NZ_JBMDKR010000006.1:0-254439 GCF_057809815.1 Caulobacter sp. FG121 | reverse complement strand
AGGATGAATCCGGCGCCACGGCTATCGAATACGGCCTGATCGTCGCCCTCATCGCTGTCGTCATCATCACGGCCGTGACGACCCTCGGCACCAAGCTCAACACCGCCTTCACGACCATCAACGGCAAGCTGACCTGACACCGGTCAACTCTACCGTCGAAGACAGGGGGCCGCGGAGAAATCCGCGGCCCTTTCTGCTGCTGGAAGCCCAACAAGTTATTGAAATATTACGATAAAAAGTCCGGGATTTTGTTTCGCGTATCAATGATCGATTCACGATCGGGGCCCATAGTGACCCTCGAAGGCCGGACAAGCTTCCTGCGAAGTTTCCTGGCCCTGAGACAAGAATTCAAATCGACCCGCCCCGGCGGCCGGTCACATCAAGGAGCTGCACTATGACGAAGTTCATGACCAAGTTCGCCAAGGATGAATCCGGCGCCACGGCTATCGAATACGGCCTGATCGTCGCCCTCATCGCCGTCGTGATCATCACGGCCGTGACGACCCTCGGCACCAAGCTCAACACTGCCTTCACGACCATCAACGGCAAGCTGACCTAACATCGGTCAACTCTACCGTCGAAAACAGGGGGCCGCGGAGAAATCCGCGGCCCTTCTGCTTTTCTGGCCGGGCGTCAACCAAAGGTTCACTCCGGCGCGCGAGACTCCCATCGAGGACTTTTCGCGGACAGCCATGATTCACCTGATCCAGATCGCGCTGCTGCTGGCGTTCCCCGCCCTGGTCATCATCGGGGCCATGCGCGACGCCGTCAGCTTCACCATTCCCAACTGGATATCGATCGCCCTCAGCGCCGCCTTCCTGCCGACCGCGCTGATCCTCGGCGCCGAACCGGGACAGATCGGCCTGGCCCTGCTGATCGGCGGCGGAACCCTGATCGCCGGCATGGGCATGTTCGCCGTCGGCTGGATCGGCGGCGGCGACGCCAAACTGTTCGCGGCGGCCGGCCTGTGGATGGGCCTCGGCGCGCTGCTGCCCTACCTCCTCGTCACGGCGCTCGCCGGCGGAGCGCTGGCGGTGACCCTGCTGGCGCTCCGGTCGGTCTGGGTGCGCCCTCTGGCCGCCCGCGGCCCCCAGTGGATCGGTCGACTGGCGACGCCGGGCGAGAACGTACCTTACGGCATCGCCATCGCCTTCGGCGCACTCGCGGCGTTTCCGGAAAGCCTTCTGTCGACCCTCGCCCGCGGCCTTTCCTGAGGCCGGCTTAGGTCGGCGTTAACCATGCCGACCCGAAGGTAGGCCGCCGCCAGAATGGGCGGTGACGAATCGCCCGCTCGCCCGGGCCAGACTGGCCGGGCCTGACACAGTTTCACCCCTCCACGGGGCCTTTCGAGTTTCATGAGCGCCGTCCGCCTGTTCATCCTGGTGATCGCCGCAATCGCCGCCATTGCGCTGGCGTTTGTCGTGCGGGGCGCCTTTGCGCCCAGAAAACCGGACTCGGCGCCGGCGACGACGGCCGCCTCGGCGACGCCCGCCGCCACGCCGATGGTCAAGGTGCTGGTCGCACAGCACGATCTGCCGGTCGGAACACGCCTGACGGCCGCCGACCTGACCTGGCAGGAATGGCCCGCCTCCAACATCAACGCGGCTTTCATCACCGATGGCGCAGGGCCCCAGGTCGCGCCGACCGGCGCGGCGGGGGCGGCGAAGAAGGCGGCTGACGCCGCCGGGAACCTGTTCGGCGGCGCCGCGATGCAGTCGATCATCGGGGCCGTCGTCCGTGAACCGGTGTTACAGGGCGAACCGGTCATCGCCCGCAAGATCGTCAAGGCGGGCGAGGGGAATTTCATGTCCGTGGTCCTGACGCCCGGCATGCGCGCCATGGCGGTGCCGGTCAGCGTCGACAGCGCCGCCGGGGGCTTCATCATGCCGGGTGACCGGGTCGACGTGGTGCTGAGCCGCGACGCCGGCGACAAGGGCATCACCACCGGGACCGTCCTGCGCAACCTGCGGGTCCTGGCCATCGATCAGGCCGCCGAACCGGCCAAGGACGCCAAGACCATCGTCGGGGCCGTCGCCACCCTCGAGGTGGCCGCATCAGACTCCGAAGTCCTCGCGGCGGCGCAGGCCGAAGCCAAGAAAGGCGGATCGCTCGTGCTCGCCCTTCGCGCCTACACCGACGCCGGCGCACCGGCGGGAAGCGGCGGCGGCGGTCCAAGCGGACCCGGCCGAACGGTCCGGGTCTTCCGGGCGGGACAGTCCAGCGAAGTGACGGTGTCACGATGACCAGGATCCGGATGACGCGCATCGCCGCCCCCGCCCTCATCGCCGCGGCCCTTCTCCAGGCCGCGGCTCCCGCCGTTCAGGCGCAGGACCTGCCGGTCCAGGCGCGGGCGCTTTCCGGCGGCGTCGGCGCCGGCCCTGCCACAGTCCGCATCGACCTGGGCGCCGGCGGCGCGGCTCGCAACCTGGCCCTGCCCCGCGGCAAGTCTGCGATCATCGATCTGCCGGTGGATGTCCGGGACATCCTGATCACCAATCCGGCCGTGGCCGACGCCGTTCTGCGGTCGCCGCGCCAGATCTATGTGCTGGGCATGTCGTCCGGCCAGACCGACGCCGTCCTGTTCGACGCCGCGGGCCGTCGCATCCTGTCGCTGAACATCCGGGTCGATGCCGATTTCGGGGCCCTGGCCGAGACCATCAACCGCGTGCTGCCGGGCGCCCGTGTCCAGGTCGAGCCCATCGGCGACGCGGTCATCCTGACGGGCATGGTCGCCAACGCCGGCGACGCCGACAAGGCCGCCCAGATCGCCCTGCGTTACGTGTCCAAGCCCGAGCAGGTGCTGAACATGCTCAGCATCGCCGGCAAGGACCAGGTGATGCTGCGCGTGCGGGTCGTCGAGGTCCAGCGGAGCGTCATCAAGCAGCTGGGCGTCAACCTGAACGCCATCCTGCAACAGGGCAGCGGCGCCATCACCCTCGCCCAGACGGCCGCCTTCAGCATCAACGGCTCGCTCGGCGGCGGCATCACGGTCGGCGGGAACTACACCGGCTCCAACACGCCGGCCGATATTCTCAACGGTTCGATCCGGGCCTTCGAGCGGGTCGGTCTGGTCCGGACCCTGGCCGAGCCGAACCTGACCGCCGTGTCCGGCGAAGCGGCCAAGTTCCTCGCCGGCGGCGAGTATCCCGTGCCGGTGAACCAGGACGCCAGCAACGGCTCGGTGACCGTCGAATACAAGCCGTTCGGCGTCGGTCTGGCCTTCACGCCCGTCGTCCTCTCCGGCGGCCGCATCTCGCTGAAGATCTCGACCGAGATTTCAGAGCTGACCACCCAGGGCGCCTTCACGCTCGGCAGCTCGTCGAGCGGCACCAGCCTGACCATCCCCGCCCTGACGGTGCGACGGGCCGAGACCTCGATCGAACTGCCCTCAGGCGGGTCGATGATGATCGCCGGCCTGATCCAGCAGACCACCCGCGAGAACCTCGACGCCCTGCCTGGCGTGGGCTCTGTGCCCATCATCGGCTCGCTGTTCCGGTCGCGCGACTTCCTGTCGGGAGACACCGAGATGGTGGTGATCGTCACCGCCTACATCGTCGACCCCAACAATCCCGGCGCCTTCCAGACGCCGGCCGACGGCCTGCAGTTCGCCAGCGACGCGGACACCATTCTGTTCGGCAAGCTGAACAAGACCGTCGGCGCCCCGCCCGGAGCCAATGCCGGGCGCGCCTACCAGGGCCCCATTGGTTATGTGATCGAGTAGCGCCATGACGTCATCCCGCACCCGACTGACGCCCGTCCTCGCCACCCTGGCCCTGACGGCCTGCGCCTCCGGCCCCGCCCCGGCCGCCGGACCGGTCGCGCCCATGCCGCTGGACACCTGGTCCGCGCGGGTCCAGGTCGTGTCACAGCCGGACGAGATCCGCCTGGCGCCCCACCCCACCGGTCTTTCAGGGACCCAGGCCCGCGCCCTCGTCGAATTCCAGAGCCGCTGGACCCTCGCCGAAGGCGGCGTGATCACGGTCGCCGCCCCGACGGGCGACCAGAACAGCGGCGCCTATCAGGTCAGCGCCGACGCGCGCGCCTTCCTCGTCAGCCAGGGCGCCCGGCCGGAACTGGTGCGACTGGTCGGCTATGACGCCGGCGGGGTCCAGAACGCCCCGGTCATCGTCGGCTTCCAGCGCTACGCGGCCGTCACGCCCCGCTGCGGCGCCTGGACCGCGACGACCAACACGGCCTCCAACCTGCCGTATGGCAACCTCGGTTGCGCCGTCAGCGCCAACATGGCCGCGCAGGTGGCCAACCCCGGGGATCTCGTCGGCGCGCGGCCGATGGATCCGGCGGACACCGGGCGCCGCACGACGGTGCTCGGCAAGTACCGGAACGGCGAAACGACCTCCACGGCCAAGGACGAACAGGCGTCCGGCGCGGTTTCGACGGCGGTGCAGTAGACCATGCCGCCAGGACTCAACGATCAGGACCCCTTCGATCTGGGCTTCGACGCCGACGACGATTTCGCCTCGACCACGAGCGATCCGTGGCGTGAGACGACGTCCGACAGCGACGGCCCCGATCCGTTCGCCAGCTTCCCGCTGGCCCGCCAGACTGGCGAGGAAGATCCCTTTGCCGAGCTGACCCCCTCGGTCATGCCCGCGGTTGAGGGCGGTCGCCCCGCTGTCGGATACGCGCCGGAAATCGCCTCGTCGGGCGGTGACGGCCTCGGCGACGTCAGCGTCCCGCGCATCTCCATTCATGTCTTCTGCGCCCGGCCGGACACGGCTGAACTGGTCGAGCAGGCCGCCGCCGACCGGCGGATGGCGCGCGCGGCGACGTCCATTTTCCCGGGCGGCGTTCAGGCGGCCGTCGCGCAGTACCAGAACCAGCCGACCCCTTCGCTGGTCGTTGTCGAGAGCCTCGATCCAGCGCCGGAACTACTGGCGCAGCTCGATCTGCTGGCGGAGGTCTGTGACCCCGGCACCAAGGTCATGACCATCGGGTCGGCCAACGACATCGCCCTCTATCGCGAACTGATGCGCCGCGGCGTGAGCGAGTATCTGGTTCCCCCGCTCAGCCCGCTGCAGATCATCCGGTCGATCACCAGCCTCTATGCCGACCCGACAGCGCCGTTCATCGGCCGTCAGATCGCCGTGGTCGGCGCGCGAGGCGGGGTCGGCGCCTCGACCATCGCCCACAACCTCGCCTGGTGCCTCGCGGAGCGGATGCAGACCGGAACGGTTCTCGCCGACTTCGACCTGCCGTTCGGCACCGCCGGCCTGAACTTCAACCAGGACCCGCTGCAGGGCATCGTCGACGCCCTCGGCCAGCCGGACCGCCTCGACCCGGTGCTGATGGACCGGATGATGGCGCGCGTCACCGACCGTCTGTCGCTGTTCGCCGCCCCGGCGACCCTGGATCAGGACTTCGACATCCATCCGGACGCCTTCGAGGAGGTCGCCCAGAAGATCCGGGCGGCCGCGCCATTCGTCGTGCTGGACCTGCCGCACACCTGGAGCGGCTGGCAGCGCAAGATGCTGATCGGCTCGGACGATCTGGTCATTGTCGCCACCCCCGACCTCGCTTCGCTGCGTAACGCCAAGAACGTGATCGACCTTGTCCGCCTGGCGCGCCCCAATGACGTCCCGCCCCGGCTGGTGCTCAACCAGGTCGGCGTGCCCGGCCGCCCGGAGATTCCGGTCAAGGACTTCGGCGAGGCGCTCGGCATCGCGCCGTCACTGGTCCTGCCCTTCGAGCCCAAGGCCTTCGGTCAGGCCGCCAACCACGGCCAGATGATCGGCGAGGTCGCCCCGAAATCAAAGGCGGCGGAAGGCATCGAGCAACTGGCCCGTCTCGTCGCGCGGCGCGAACCGCCGCCCCAGCAGAAATCGTCGCTTCTCGGCGGCCTGTTCAGAAAGAAGTAGTCCAGCGTGTTCGGCAAAAGGTCCGATGGCAGCGCACCGCCGGAGCGGAGGGCGCCTCCGCCCGCGTCCGAGGGCGCGCAGATCGCCACGCGGCCGCAGCCCGCCGCTGCCCCGCCGGCCGGCGGGGCGTCCTCTCGCGCCCACGAGCCGCACAATCCTGCGACGGCCCCCGCCGGCCCCCAGCGCACCAAGCCGAAGGAAATGAAGGGTCTGGACCAGCTGCGTTCGGCCCAGGGCCCGACGGCGCAGATCGTCCGGGAGCAGAGCGACTATTACCACGCGACGAAGACGACGATCTTCAACGCCCTGCTCAACACCATCGACCTCAGCCAGCTGGCCCAGCTCGACCAGAAGTCCGCGGCCGAGGAAATCAAGGACATCGTCGCCGAGCTGGTGGCGATCAAGAACGTGCAGATGTCGGTCGCCGAGACCGAGCATCTCGTTCAGGACATCATCAACGATGTTCTGGGCTACGGGCCGCTCGAGCCGCTTCTCTCGCGCGATGACATCGCCGACGTGATGGTCAACGGGGCCAACCGGGTGTTCATCGAAGTCGGCGGCAAGGTCCAGCTGACCAACGTCCGGTTCCGCGACAACGCCCAGCTGATGAACATCTGTCAGCGCATCGTCAGCCAGGTCGGCCGCCGCGTCGACGAAAGCTCGCCGATCTGCGACGCACGCCTGCCGGACGGCTCGCGCGTCAACGTGATCGCGCCGCCGCTGGCGCTGGACGGGCCGACCCTGACGATCCGGAAGTTCAAAAAAGACAAGCTGACGATGAAGGACCTGGTGGATTTCAATTCCATCAGCCCCGAGGGCGCGCGGGTTCTGGGCGTCATCGGCGCCTGCCGCTGCAACATCGTCATCTCCGGCGGCACCGGCTCGGGCAAGACGACCCTGCTCAACACCATGACCGCCTTCATCGACCCGACCGAACGGGTCATCACCTGCGAGGACGCGGCCGAACTTCAGCTGCAGCAGCCGCATGTGGTGCGTCTGGAAACCAGGCCGCCGAACCTTGAAGGCCAGGGCATGATCACCATGCGCGACCTGGTCAAGAACTGCCTGCGGATGCGTCCCGAGCGGATCATCGTCGGCGAAGTCCGTGGTCCGGAGGCGTTCGACCTGCTGCAGGCGATGAACACCGGCCACGACGGCTCGATGGGCACGCTTCACGCCAACAGTCCCCGCGAAGCCGTCAGCCGGATGGAGTCGATGATCACCATGGGCGGCTACGGCCTGCCCTCGAAGACCATTCGCGAGATGATCACCGGCTCGGTCGACGTGATCATCCAGGCCGCCCGCCTGCGCGACGGCAGCCGACGCATCACCCACATCACCGAGGTGGTCGGACTGGAAGGCGACGTGATCGTCACCCAGGACCTGTTCGTCTACGAAATGACCGGTGAGGACGACAATGGCCGGGTGCTGGGCAAGTTCCGTTCGACCGGCATCGCCCGTCCGCGCTTCTGGGACCGCGCCCGCTACTACGGCCTGGAGCGTGAGCTGGCCGAAGCCCTCGATGCGGCGGAATAGACCATGACCATGGTCCTTGTCGCCGTTCTGGCCTTTGTGACCATCGCCGGGCTGGGCTTCGTCTTCGCCGGCGGGGATTCCGGCAACGCCCGCGCGGCCAAGCGGGCCCAGGCGCTCGTCAGCGGCGGCCCGGCGGCGAGCCGCGTTCGCAACGCCAGGGCGGCGGCCAACACGCCCGAAGCCCGGCGCAAGGCGATCCTCAAGACCCTCAAGGACCAGGATCGCCAACAGAAGAAGGCCACGCTGTCGATCGCCGCGCGGCTGCAGCAGGCCGGGCTGGCCTTCACCGAAAAGCAGTTCTGGATCACCAGCGCCGTGTTCGGCCTGGTTATCGGCGCCATATCCCTGCCGTTCGGCAAATCGCCGCTGATCGCGGTGGGACTGGCCTTCGCGGCCGGGCTGGGCCTGCCGCGCTGGATTGTCGGCTTTCTCGCCAAGGGCCGGATGAAGAAGTTCACCGAGGCCTTCTCTGACGCCATCGACATCATCGTGCGCGGCATCAAGTCGGGCCTGCCCGTCCACGACTGCCTGAAGATCATCGGCAAGGAATGCCCCGAGCCGCTCGCCGGCGAGTTCCGTCGCCTGGTCGAAAACGTCGGCATGGGCATGGCGATGGATCAGTCGCTGGAGAAAATGTACGAGCGAATGCCGACCAACGAGCTGCGCTTCTTCGCGATCGTCCTGGCCATCCAGCAGAAAACCGGCGGCAACCTCGCCGAGGCGCTCAACAACCTTTCGGTCGTGCTGCGCGGCCGCAAGCTGATGCGCGAGAAGATCAAGGCTCTGTCGTCGGAAGCCATCGCCTCGTCGTTCATCATCGGCAGCCTGCCCCCGGGCGTGGTGACGATGATCTCGGTGACTTCGCCCAAGTACATGGCGCCGCTGTTCACCGACCCGCGCGGGCACCTGATCCTGATGGGCGCGGTGATGTGGATGAGTCTTGGCATCTTCGTGATGCGCAAGATGATCAACTTCAAGTTCTGAGGGCGGGCCGATGGATTTCGTCCAGCTTCTCACCGACCCCGACAATGTCCTGACGGGGTTCGTGGCCATCGTCGCCTTCGCCACCATCGTGACGCTGGTCCGGCCGATGCTGTTCACGTCCAGCCTGGAGAGCCGGCTCAAGTCGGTGTCCAACCGCCGCGAGGAACTGCGCCGTCGCTCCCGGGAGGAGATGGCCAAGCGCGCCTCGGGCAGCAGCCTGCGCCAGACCGACGAAGGGCTGTACAAGAAGGTCGTCGACCGCCTTCAGCTGTCACGGCTTCTGGAAGACCCCAAGGTCGCGGAAAAGATGGCCCAGGCCGGCTTCCGCGGGCCCCGTCCGATCAGCGCCTTCTACTTCTTCCGCTTCGTCATGCCGTTCGTGTTCGCCATGGCGGCGGCCTTCTATCTGTTCGTGGTCAACGACTTCGGCCTGCCGACCATGAGCCGGTTCACGATCTGCGTCGCCGCGCTGCTGCTCGGCTACTACGCGCCCAACGTCTACATCAGCAACGTGGCCCAGAAGCGCCGGGAATCGATCGTCCAGGCCTTCCCCGACTCGCTCGACCTGCTGCTGATCTGCGTTGAAAGCGGGATGTCGATCGAGGCCGCGATCCAGAAGGTCAGCCAGGAGATCGGCGGCACCTCGATCGAGCTGGCCGAGGAGCTGACGCTGGTCAGCGCCGAGCTGAGCTACCTGCCCGAGCGCCGCCAGGCCTACGAGGGCCTGGCCCGGCGCACCAACCATCCGGGCATCAAGGCCGTGGCCACGGCGATGATCCAGGCCGAACGCTACGGCACGCCGCTGGGCACGGCGCTGCGGGTCATGTCCAAGGAAAACCGCGAGCTGCGCCTGTCAGCCGCCGAGAAGACGGCCGCCGCCCTGCCGGCCAAGCTGACCGTGCCGATGATCCTGTTCTTCCTGCCGGTGCTGTTCATGATGATCCTCGGCCCGGCGATCATCACCGTGCAGGACACCCTCGCGAAACAGCACTCGGGCGGTTAGTCGCTCAGCGCGCCGGCCAGCACGGCCTCGGCATAGGCGCAGTGCATGGCGATGCCGCGCGCCATGACCTGTTCGTCCAGCGTCATCCTGTTCGAATGCAGGGCGCAGCAGCTGCGGTAGTCGCCGCCGACGCCAGTCGGCGCGGCGCCGAGGAAGGCCATCAGGCCGGGGACCTTCTGCAGGACGTAGGAGAAGTCCTCCGCGCCCATCATCGGCGTCTTCATCGTCATCCAGGCGCTGTCGCCATAGAGATCCTGGGCCACCCGCTCGGCCAGATCGACCTCGCGTCCGGAGCAGACGGTGACGGGGAAGCCTTTCTCGATTTCCACCTCGGCGACGCAGCCGTGGGCGGCGGCGATGTTTTCGGCGACCTTGCGGATCCCTTCATGGGCCGCCTCGCGGGTGTGTTCGGACAGGGTCCGCACCGTTCCCCGCATGTAGGCGTACTCGGGGATGATGTTGTAGGTCGTGCCGCCCTCGATATGGGCGATGGTCAGCACCGCCGGATCGAACACCGAGATGGTCCGGGTGATCATGGTCTGCATCGCCGTGACGATCTCGCAGGCGACAGGGATCGGGTCGATGGCGTCCTGCGGCATCGAGGCGTGCCCCCCGGCGCCGATGACCTTGATGCGGATGCTGTCGGACGACGCCAGCAGTGGCCCGTGCCGACCGGCGAACACGCCCGTCGGCATGTTGGGCGAGATGTGCAGCGCGAAGGCCGCGTCGGGCAGCGGGTCGATCAGGCCGTCGTCGAGCATGAAGCGGGCTCCGTGATGGCCCTCCTCGCCCGGCTGGAACATGAACATCACCGTCCCGGCCAGCTGGTCCTTCTTCGCGCACAGCGCCCGCGCCGCGCCGGCCAGCATGGCCACATGGGTGTCGTGACCACAGGCGTGCATCGCGCCGGGCGTGCCGGACGAGAAGTCCAGCCCCGTGTCCTCGGTCAGCGGCAGGGCATCCATATCGCCGCGCAGCAGCACGGTGCGACCGTTGGGCGAGCCGCGCAGAATGGCCAGCACGCCTGTCGTCGACGGCCCCTGTCGGATCTCCAGCGGCAGGCCTTCCAGAGCCTTCAGCACCTTGGCCGTCGTCTTGGGCAGATTCAGTCCCAGCTCGGGTTCGCGATGGATCGCGCGGCGCAGTTCGATGGCGTCATGCAGCAGCGCGTCGCCGGCGGCGGTCCAGCCTTCGCGGTCGATGGTCAGGGCGTTCATAAATCGACTCCGGATGTGATTGCGCTCACCGTCGCCCTTTTTGTCGCATCGGTCTAGGAGAGGGGCATGAGCACCGTGACCTTCGCTGATATCGAAGCCGCCGCCGGACGCCTTGAGGGCCTGGCCGTCAGGACTCCACTGGTCGAGAGTCCGGCGCTGAACGCGCGCCTCGGCGCCCGCATCCTGCTGAAGCCCGAGACGCTCCAGCACGCAGGGGCCTTCAAGTTCCGTGGCGCAATGAACAAGATCTCGCAGCTATCGCCCGAGCAGCGCGCCCGCGGCGTGGTCGCCTGTTCGTCCGGAAACCATGCCCAGGGCGTGGCGCTGGTGGCGCGGATGCTCGGCGCGCCGGCGGTGATCGTCATGCCCGCCGACGCCCCGGCGATGAAGGTGGCCAACACCCGCGGCTATGGCGCCGAGGTGATCCACTACGACCGCTACAGCGAGGATCGCGACGCCATCACCCGCGACATCTCCGCGACGCGCGGCATGACCATCGTCTGGCCATTCGATGACGAGGACATCGTCGCCGGCCAGGGCACCGTCGGGCTGGAACTGGTCGGACAGGCGAAGGAGCTCGGCGCGAGCCTCGACGTGGTGCTGACGCCGGTCGGCGGCGGCGGTCTGGCGGCGGGCGTGTCCACGGCCGTGAAACACCTCCAGCCGGGCGCCCAGGTCTATGGTGTCGAGCCATCCGCCTTCGACGACACGGCACGGTCGATGGTCAGCGGCCGGCGGGAGGCGATCGACCCGGCGGCCCGCTCGATCTGCGACGCCCTGCAGAGCCCCTCGCCCGGCGCGATCACCTTCCCGATCAACCAGCGCATGCTGGACGGAGTTCTGACCGTCACCGACGCCCAGGTCGCCGAGGCGATCCGGTATGCCTACACGACGCTCAAGCTGGTCGTGGAGCCGGGCGGAGTCGTCGGACTGGCGGCCCTTCTGGCTGGGGAGCTGGACGTGTCCGGCCAGACAGTCGGCATCGTCCTGTCCGGCGGCAACATCGACCCGGCCCTGTTCAGCCGCATCCTCGCGGGAGACCTCTGATGATCCCCGGCTTCGTCCCACCCCAGACACCGCTGCTCGTGGTCCTGCGCTCGGCGCTCGACCACAACCTGGCCACCATGCAGAGCCGCTGCGACAGGGCCGGCGTCCGGCTTCGCGCGCACGGCAAGACCCACAAATGCTCGACGCTGGGGCGCCTGCAGGTCGCGGGCGGCGCTGTCGGCCTGTGCGCCCAGAGTGTCGGCGAGGCCGAGGCCTTCGTGAGAGGCGGCATCCGTGACGTGCTGGTCACCGCGCCGCATCCCGACTGGGGCTCGGCGCGGCTGGCGGAGCTGGCGAAGGGCGGCGCGCGCATCGGCGCGACCGTCGACGACGCCCGCCAGATCGAGCGGCTGGGCGCGGCGGCCCGCGCGGCGGGTGTGACCCTCGACTGCGTCATCGACATCGACCCCGGCACGCACCGGACCGGCGCCCATCCGTCCAAGGTGGTGGCGCTGGCGGCCCTGGCGGCGGCGACCGAAGGGCTCAACTACGCGGGCGTGCAGGCCTATGCCGGGCATCTGCAGCACATGGACGACATCGGCGCCCGGCGCGCGGCCGACGATGCGGTCACGGCCAGCCTGGCCGGTGTGGTCGAGCAGCTGCGACAGGCCAACCTCGCCCCCGGCGTCGTCACCGGCGGCGGAACCGGGACCCATGCCTGGGATCTCGACTCAGGCGTTTTCACCGAAATCCAGGCCGGCTCCTATGCGGTCATGGACGTCGAGTATGAAGCCTGTGGCGGGCCCGAGGGCAGCTGGCCCTTTCAGCAGGCCCTGTTCGTCGTCGCCGCCGTGGTTTCGACCAATCACAAGAGCCACGTCACGATCGACGCGGGCTTCAAGGCCTTCTCCAGCGACGGCCCGCCCGCGCGCATCGCGGCGGGCGCCGCCGACGGCTCGCTGTGGCGACCGATGGGCGACGAGCACGGCATGATCATCCACCCGTCCGGCCTGCCGGCCCTGAAGAGCGGGGACTTCATCAACGCCGTCGACGCGCTCGACGCCGACCCCGCCGCGCCCTGGCCCGAAGACGCGCCGAAGCCGGGTGGTCTGGTCTGGCTGCAGCCAGGCCACTGCGACCCGACGATCAATCTCTACGACGCCCTGCACGTCGTCTCTGACGACGGCGCCATCGAGCGCTGGGCGATTGATGCGCGGCGAACCAGCCGCACCGGCGTCTTCTCCCGGGCCGGAGAAGTCTGATCAGGCTCTTGCGCTCTCCCCGGGTCAGCCGTGCAGACTGCTGAAAACGACGGAGCGGCGCGATGAACGACCTGGATTTCAGCGGCAAGCGGGTGCTGGTTGTCGGCGGCACCAGCGGTATCGGCAACGGCATCGCCCAAGCCTTCCGCGCGCGCGGCGCGGCCGTCGCTGTCTGGGGTACGCGGGACGCCTCTGACTACAGGATCGAGGACGGTTCGGACCTCAACGGCCTGACCTTCGCTCGCATCGACGCGTCCGACAGCGAGGCGGTCGCCGCGTCGGCCTCGCCGTTCGACGGCCTGGACGTGCTGATCCTCGCCCAGGGCACGGTGCTCTACCGCAAGGGCGAGTTCGAGATGGACGGCTTCCGCAAGGTGGTCTCGGTCAACCTCGACAGCATGATGGCCTGCGCCATGCGCTTCCTCGCCGACCTGAAGGCGTCGAGCGGAAACATCATCACGGTCAGCTCGACGTCCGCCTACCACGCCACGCGCGGCAACCCCGCCTACAACGCCTCCAAGGCGGGCGTCGTGGCCCTGACCCGCACGCTCGGGCAAGCCTGGGCGACCGACGGCGTGCGCGTCAACGGCGTGGCCCCGGGACTGGTCGACACCAAGCTGACCAAGGTCACCACCGAGCATCCGGACCGGTTGGCCGGCGCCCTGCGCGGCATCCCGATGCACCGGCTGGGCACGCCGGCCGACATGGCCGGGGCCGCGCTGTTCCTCGCCTCGCCGCTGGCCGGTTACATCACCGGTCAGACGATAATCGTCGACGGTGGTCTGACCCTCTAAATGGGTGGTTTGCGGTGAGCGATTTCAGACGATAGGGTCCGCACCGCAAAATCCTCGCCACCAAGAGCGCTGTTTCATGAAAAAGCTTCTGCTTGCCGCCCTCGTCGCCGCGTTGCCGCTTGCGGCCCTGGCCGCCGAGCCCGTGGTCAATCCCGCCCATCTGGCGACCGACATCAAAGTCCTGGCGTCCGACGCCTTCGAGGGCCGCGGCCCGGCGACCCCCGGCGGTGACAAGGCGGTAGCCTGGATCATCGGCCAGATGATCGCGGCGGGCCTGCAGCCGGGCGGCGACCTGAAGGACGGCAAGCGCGCCTGGACCCAGGACGTGCCGCTCGGCCGGTTCGAGATGAAGGGGCCCGTGACCTCGAGCTTCTCGGTGGGCGGCCAGCAGATCGCGCTGAACCAGGGCGAGCAGATCGCCATCCGCGCCAGCCTGACCAACGCCGACAGCGTCAACCTGGCCAATACGCCGGTGGTCTTCGCCGGCTACGGCGTCGACGCCCCCGAGCGCAAGTGGAACGACTTCGCGGGCATGGACGTGAAGGGCAAGATCGTCATCGTCCTGATCAACGACCCGGACTTCGAGTCCGGCAAGGGCGACTTCGGCGGCAAGGCCATGACCTACTACGGCCGCTGGACCTACAAGTACGAAGAGGCCGCCCGCCTCGGCGCCGCCGGCCTGATCATCGTTCATGAGACCGGGCCCGCCTCCTATGGCTGGGCCACGGTGAAGAACTCCAACACCAATGTGATGTTCGACATCGTCCGCGCCGAGCCGACGAAAAGCCACCCGCCGCTGGAAGCCTGGATGCAGCGCGACGTCGCGGTCGATCTGTTCCGCCGCGCCGGTCTCGACTTCGACGCGCTGAAGAAGAAGGCCGCCAAGCGCGGCTTCAAGGCCGTCGAACTGCCGGGTGTGACCTTCTCGGCCAGCTACAGTGTCGACCATCAGGTGATCGTCTCGAAGAACGTCGTCGGCGTGCTGCCCGGCAAGACGCGCCCGGACGAGCGCCTGTTCTTCACCGCCCACTGGGACCACCTGGGCGTCGGCCGGCCCGACGCGAAGGGCGACACGATCTACAACGGCGCCGTGGACAACGCGACGGGCATCGCCGCCCTGTTGGAGCTAGGCCGGATGTACGCCGCCGCCCCGCCCACCGACCGCACGCTGGTGTTCCTCGCCGTGACGGCCGAGGAAAAGGGCCTGCTGGGCTCGGAATACTACGCCGCCAACCCGCTCTACCCGCTGGCCACGACAGTCGCCGACCTGAACATGGACGCCCTGAGCCCGACCGGCCCGGCGCGGGACTTCACGACGTCTGGTGACGGCAAGGTCAGCCTGCAGGATGATCTGGTCGCGGCGCTCAAGGCCCACGGCCGGACCTTCACGCCCGACCCCGCGCCGGAAGCCGGCCACTTCTTCCGCTCGGACCACTTCCCGTTCGCCAAACGCGGCGTGCCGGCCATCTCGATCGGCTCGGGCGAGGACCTGATCAACGGCGGCGTCGCCGCCGGCAAGGCCTACGGCGAGCGCTACGTGAAGGACATGTACCACCAGCCGGCGGATGAATGGTCGGACGACTGGGACCTGTCGGGCATGACCACGGACATCGGCCTGCTCTATGGCCTCGGCCTCGACCTGGCCAACTCCAGCCGCTGGCCGGAGTGGCAGGCGGGCTCCGAGTTCAAGGCCACCCGCGACGCCACGGCGGCCCAGCGCAACTAGGGACGGGCCCGGCAAGGCCATGACCGTCAGCGTCTTCGACCTGTTCAAGCCCGGCATCGGGCCGTCCAGTTCGCACACCATGGGCCCGATGAGCGCCGCCGTGCGCTTCGTCGGGCTGCTGCGCGCGGCGCGTCTTCCGGCGCCGGTCTCGCGGGTGGAGGTCAAGCTCTACGCGAGCCTCGCCCTGACCGGGAAAGGGCACGCCACCGACACGGCCGTGATGCTGGGGCTGATGGGTTTCGTGCCCGCGACGCTCGATCCCGACGCCGGCGAGGCGGCGCTGGCGGCCCTGCGCGCCGAGCAGTGGATGGTGCTGGGCGGCGATGGACCCGGCATCGCCTTCGATCCGGCGTCGGACATCGTCTGGGCCGGCCGGGAGCGTCTGCCGCAGCATCCCAACGCCCTGACCTTCACGGCCTTCTCGGGCGAAGCCGAACTGCTGCAGCGTTCGTACTTCTCCATCGGCGGCGGCTTCGTGCGCGACGAGGACGAAATCCACCGCAACACCGGCGATGAGGAAGGGCCGCCCGTGCCCTACCCCTACGAGTCGGGCGCCGAACTGCTGGCCATGACGGCGACCGCCGGGGTGACCATCGCCGAGGCGATGATGGCCAACGAGCGCGTGCGCCGGTCCGAGGCCGAGGTCACCGCTGGGCTCGATACGATCTTCGACGCCATGGAGGCCTGCATTGACCGCGGCATGCGCATCGGCGGGACCCTGCCGGGCGGTCTGAACGTCAAGCGACGGGCGCAGCAGGTGCACCGGGCTATCATGGCCAAGGTCGAGAAGCAGATCAGCGACCCGCTGGCGGCGATGGACTTCGTCAACCTCTGGGCCCTGGCGGTCAACGAGGAGAACGCCGCCGGCGGCAAGGTGGTCACCGCCCCGACCAACGGCGCTGCCGGGCTGATCCCGGCGGTGCTGCGGTTCTACAACCGTTTCTACCAGGGCACGGCCGAGGGTCGCCGCACGTTCCTGCTGACCGCCGCCGCCATCGGCGCCCTGTACAAGAAGAACGCCTCGATCAGCGGCGCCGAGGTCGGTTGCCAGGGCGAGGTCGGCGTGGCCTGTTCCATGGCCGCCGCCGGCCTGTGCGCAGCGCTGGGCGGGACCAACAGCCAGATCGAGAACGCCGCCGAGATCGGCATGGAGCACAATCTGGGACTGACCTGCGACCCGATCGGCGGCCTGGTCCAGATTCCCTGTATCGAGCGCAACGCCATGGGCGCCATCAAGGCCATCGACGCCGCGCGGCTGGCGTTGCTGGGGGATGGGGAGCACAGCGTGAGCCTCGACAAGGTCATCGCCACGATGAAGCGCACCGGCGAGGACATGAACGAGATCTACAAGGAAACCTCGCTGGGTGGGCTGGCGGTCGGGCTGGCGGTGAACCGGGTGGAATGCTGAGCAGGGTGCGTGGTTCGAGACGCTCAGCTGAAGCCTCGCTCCTCACCATGACGCCATTTGTGCGGCCCACCCAAGTTCGTCATCCTGAGGAGCCCGCGCAGCGGGCGTCTCGAAGGACGCAGGACCGATGAGCAACCCTTCCCAAATCCGCGTCGGCGTCGGCGGCTGGACGTTCGAGCCGTGGCGAGGCGTCTTCTATCCGGACACGCTCAAGCAGAAGGACGAGCTCGGCTACATGAGCCGTCAGCTGCGGGCGATCGAGATCAACGGCACCTACTACTCGACCTTCAAGCCGGACAGCTGGCGCAAGTGGGGGGACGAGACGCCGGACGGGTTCGTGTTCACCGTCAAGGGCAGCCGCTTCACCACCAACCGCAAGGTGCTGGCCGAGGCCGGCGAGAGCCTCGGGCGGTTCTTCGACCAGGGCATCAGCGAGCTGGGCGACAAGCTGGGGCCGGTGTTCTGGCAGTTCGCCAACTCAAAGAAGTTCGACCCGGACGACTTCGGCGCCTTCCTGGAGCTGCTGCCGAAGTCGGTCGACGGCGTGCCGCTGCGCCATGCGGTCGAGGTGCGGCACGACAGTTTCTGCACGCCCGAATTCCCGGCCCTGCTGCGCAGGCACAACATCGCCAACGTCTACGCCGACCACGCCACCTATCCCGAGATCGCCGATGTGACGTCGGACTTCGTCTACGCCCGGCTGCAGACTGGCTCGGACGACGTCGACACGGCCTATGCGCCGAAGGATCTCGACACATGGGCGGGCCGGCTGAAGACCTGGGCCAATGGCGGCGAGCCGGAAGACCTGCCCAAGGTCGATCCCGCGTTTCTGCCGCCGGCGAAACCGCGAGACGTGTTCGCCTTCATCATCCACGAAGGCAAGGTGCGGGCTCCGCACGGGGCGGTGGCGTTGCAGTCCCGGGTCGACTGACGGACGGCCGCGTCAGGCGACGCGTTCGACCATCAGCTTCTTGATCTCGGCGATCGCCTTGGCCGGGTTCAGCCCCTTGGGGCAGACCTGGGCGCAGTTCATGATCGTGTGGCAGCGATAGAGCTTGAAGGGGTCCTCAAGCGCGTCGAGCCGCGCGCCGGTGGCCTCGTCGCGGCTGTCGATCAGCCAGCGGTAGGCGTGCAGCAGGGTGGCCGGGCCGAGGTACTTCTCGCCGTTCCACCAGTAGCTGGGGCAGGAGGTCGAACAGCAGGCGCAGAGGATGCACTCGTACAGGCCGTCCAGCTTGGCGCGGTCCTCGACCGACTGTTTCCACTCGGCGCGGGGTTCGGGGGTCTCGGTATGCAGCCAGGGCTCGATCGAGGCGTACTGGGCGTAGAACAGGGTCAGGTCGGGGACCAGGTCCTTGACCACCGGCTGGCTGGGCAGCGGCGAGATCTGGATCTCCTTGCCCGGCACCTCTTCCCAGCCGCAGGTGCAGGCCAGGGTGTTGCGGCCGCCGATGTTCATGGCGCAGGAGCCGCAGACGCCCTCGCGGCAGGACCGGCGGAAAGTCAGGGTCGGGTCGACGGTGTTCTTGATGTGGATGAGGACGTCCAGCAGCATCGGGCCGCAGGCGTCGACGTCGACGTCATAGGTGTCCCAGCGAGGATTCTCGGACCCTTCCGGATCGTAGCGGTAGACACGGAACGTCTTGACCCGCTTGGCGCCCTTCGGCGCGGGATAGTGACGGCCCTTGCCGACGCGGGAGTTCTTGGGGAGCGCGAGCTGAACCATCGTGTCCTCAGTAAACCCGCGCCTTGGGCGGGATGTAGGCGATGTCGTTCGACATCGTGTAGCTGTGCACCGGGCGGTAATCGATCTTCACCTTGCCCGAGGCGTCGTCGAACCAGGCCAGGGTGTGCTTCATCCACTGGTCGTCGTCGCGGTTCGGGAAGTCCTCGCGGGCGTGGGCGCCGCGGCTTTCGGTGCGGTTCAGGGCCCCGGCGACAGTGACGGCGGCCTGGACGACGAGGTTGTCGAACTCCAGCGTCTCCATCAGATCGCTGTTCCAGACCAGGCCGCGGTCGCTGACGCCGATGTCCTTGCGGGCGGCGACCACGGCGTTGACGCGCTCGACGCCGCTCTTCAGCGACTCGCCGGTGCGGAACACGGCCGCGTCTTCCTGCATGGCGCGCTGCATCTCGAGCCGCAGATCGGCAGTCGGACGGGAACCCGAAGCGTTGCGGAAGCGGTCGAACCGGGCGACGTGCCCGTCGGTCATGGCCGCCTTCAGTTCCGGCTGGGTCGCGCCGGGCTTCAGCTGCTCGGCGCAGCGCAGGCCGACCGCGCGGCCGAACACCACCAGGTCGATCAGGCTGTTGGAGCCGAGGCGGTTGGCCCCGTGCACCGACACGCAGGCGGCCTCGCCCACGGCCATCAGGCCCGGAACGATCTCGTCGGCGTTCTTGCCTTTCTTGGTCACGACCTCGCCGTGATAGTTCGTCTGCAGGCCGCCCATATTGTAGTGGACCGTCGGCAGGACGGGGATGGGGGCCTTGGTCACGTCGACGCCGGCGAACACCTTGGCGGTCTCGGAGATACCCGGCAGGCGCTCGTGCAGCACCTTGGGATCGAGGTGATCGAGGTGCAGGAAGATGTGGTCCTTGTTCGGACCCACGCCGCGGCCTTCACGGATCTCGATGGTCATGGCGCGGCTGACCATGTCGCGCGGCGCCAGGTCCTTCACGGACGGCGCATAGCGCTCCATGAAGCGCTCGCCCTCGGAATTGGTCAGATAGCCGCCTTCGCCGCGGGCGCCTTCGGTGATCAGGCAGCCGGCCGGGAAGATGCCGGTCGGGTGGAACTGGACGAACTCCATGTCCTGCAGCGGCAGGCCGGCGCGCAGGGCCATGCCGCCGCCGTCGCCGGTGCAGGTGTGGGCGCTGGTGGCCGACAGATAGGCGCGGCCGTAGCCGCCCGTGGCCAGCACGGTCTTCTGGGCCTGGAACCGGTGCAGGGTGCCGTCGTCGAGCTTCCAGGCGGTGACGCCCATGCAGACGCCGTCTTCCATGATCAGGTCGAGGGCGAAGTACTCGATGAAGAACTCGACCTCCTTCGACAGCGCCTGGCCGTACATCGTGTGCAGCATGGCGTGGCCGGTGCGGTCGGCCGCGGCGCAGGTGCGCTGGATCGGGGCCTCGCCGTAGTTGCGGGTCATGCCGCCGAAGGCGCGCTGGTAGATCTTGCCTTCCGGCGTCCGCGAGAAGGGCACGCCCCAGTGCTCGAGCTCGTACACGGCGGCGGGCGCATTGCGGGTGAGATATTCGATGGCGTCCTGGTCGCCCAGCCAGTCCGACCCCTTGACGGTGTCGTACATGTGCCAGCGCCAGTCATCCTCGCCCATGTTGCCCAGCGAGGCGGAGATGCCGCCCTGGGCGGCGACGGTGTGCGAGCGGGTCGGGAAGACCTTGCTGATGCAGGCCGTCTTCAGGCCGGCCTGGGCGCAACCGAGCGCGGCGCGAAGACCGGAACCTCCGGCCCCCACCACCACGACGTCGAAGCGGTGGTCGATGAAATCATAGGCCGGCATCAGAAGGCTCCGAGGAGGGCCACCTTGAGGATGGCGAAGACCCCCAGAGCGGCGCCGAGGACGCAGACGAGATAGTTGGCGATGAGCAGCGCGGACTTGGCCACGAAGCCCTGGATGTAGTCCTCGATCACCACCTGCAGGGCGAGGCGCAGATGCAGGAAGCCGGCGACGATGAACAGGCTCAGCAACACCGCGTTGAGCGGCTGAGCCAGCCATTCGACAGCGGCCATGTAGCCGCCGGCGGCGACCTTGAGGCCGGCGTAGGCCGCCCAGATCGACAGCGGGATCAGGGCCAGGCCGGAAACGCGGTCGGCGATGAAGTGACCGACGCCGTGCTTGGCGGCGCCCAGACCCCGGGCGCGCGACAGCGGTGTGCGGAAGCCGGCTTTGGAGACGCTCATGACAGGCCTCCCGTCTGGCCGGCGATGATCCAGACACCGGCCGTGGCGACCAGGGCGAAGACGATGCCGGCGATGACGATGGTGTCAGCGACCTTCGGCGTGAAGCCCTTGCCGGTATCCCACATCAGGTGGCGGACGTTGCTGGCCACGGTGAAGAACAGGGCGAAGGTCAGGCCCAGCAGCACCAGCTTGCCCGGCAGGGAACCGAGGACGGCGATGAAGCCGTCGTAGCTCTGCTGCCCGGACGCCAGGGCGACCGCCCAGGCGACGAGAATGAGCGCGCCGACATAGAGGCCCATGAGGCAGGCGCGATGAAGGATGGAGCCCAGCATGGTCACATGCCAGCGCCACACCTGCAGGTGGGGCGAAAGGGGACGTTCACGGACCCCCGACGAGGCTTCGGTCATTTGGTTCCCGGCGGTTGCGAGGCTGCACGGCTATTTACGCCGCAAGCCGGGGGTGTCAACGCGAGCAGGGGTTTTTCAGCCCTCGTCCCGCACCCGTTCGAGCCAGTCGGCCGAGCGCATCTCCTGCAGGCGGGACACGGTGCGCTCGAATTCGAACGATCCGTCGCCCTCCGGATAGAGGCCGGTCGGCTCGACGGCGGCCAGGGCGACGAGCTTGGCGCCCGCCTCGTAGAGCGCGTCGATCAGGGTGTTGAACCGTTTGGCTGAATCGCGCCGGGCGGGGGTGAGGCGCGGGATGTCTTCCAGAAACACGGTGTGGAAGCGGTCGGCGACGGCCAGATAGTCCTGCGGTCCCAGCGCATGTTCGCACAGGCTGGCGAAACTGGCGCGCAGCAGGCCGCCGCTGGCCCTTGGCAGGTGCAGCTTGCGGCCGAGGACCTCGAGTGTCGCGCCGGTCTCGGGCGCGCCGTCGAGCATGTCGGCCCAAAGCCGGTCGAACTCGCGGCCATTGTCGGGATCGGCGGGCGCCAGCCAGGTGCGGGCCCCGCGCAGCCGGTCGAGCCTGAAATCCACCGGCCCGCGCACAGCCACCACCTCCAGCCGGTCCTTCAGCATCGCGATAAAGGGCAGGAAGAGCTGGCGGTTGAGGCCGTCGTTGTAGAGATCGTCCGGCGGCCGGTTGGACGTAGCCACAAGGGTCACGCCCTGGGCGAAGAGGGCCTCGAACAGCCGACCGAGAATCATCGCGTCGGCGATGTCGGTGACCTGCAGTTCGTCGAAGCACAGCAGCCGGGCGGATTCGGCGATCAGCTCCGCGGTCGGCTGGATCGGATCATCGCCTTTCGCCTGGCCGAAGCGGGCCTTGCGGGCTGCGGCGTCGCCCTTGCGCCAGGCGTCGATGTCGCGATGCACCTCGGCCATGAAGACGTGAAAATGGGTGCGGCGCTTTTTGGCGATCGGCGCGGAGTCGAAAAACAGGTCCATCAGCATGGACTTGCCCCGACCGACCGGGCCCCAGAGATACAGCCCGCGCGCGCCTTTCGGCTTGCGGAACAGCGAGGAGAACCCCGGCTCGGACAAGGCGTTGAGGTCGCCCTCCAGGCGCGACAGGGCGACCAGCGCCTGCTCCTGCGCCGCATCGGGCCTGATGTCGCCCCGGGAAAGACGCTCGCGATAGGCGGCGCGGACGGATAAAGGCATCACCAAAGCGGTTAGCGCGCGCCCCTCCTCTCTTCAATGGGAGACGCGCGCTTCAACGAACATCGAGACCCTGTCCATGCGCACCATCATCGAACCCTTCCGCATCAAGGCGGTCGAGCCCATCCGCATGACCACGCGGGAAGAGCGGCTGAAACTGATCGAAAAGGCGGACTACAACCTGTTCGCCCTGCACTCCGACGACGTGCTGATCGACCTGCTGACCGACAGCGGCACCTCGGCCATGAGCGCCCGCCAGCAGGCGGCCTTGATGTCCGGCGACGAGAGCTACGCCGGCAGTCCGTCCTTCTTCCGCTTCGAGGCGGCGGTGAAGGAGCTGATGCCGTTCAAATATGTTATCCCGACCCACCAGGGCCGGGCGGCGGAAGCCATCCTGTTCTCGATCCTCGGCGGGCCGGGCAAGACCATCCCGTCCAACACCCATTTCGACACCACCCGCGGCAACATCGAATCGACGGGCGCCGAGGGTCATGACCTGGTGATCGCCGAGGGTCTCGACCCGCGCAGCGACCACCCGTTCAAGGGCAACATGGACCTGGAACGACTGCAGGCCTTCCTCGCCGAGCACGGCGACGCGGTCCCCTGTGTCATGCTGACCGTGACCAACAACGCCGGCGGCGGCCAGCCGGTGAGTCTGGCCAACATCCGCTCCGTCGCGCGCATCGCCCATGCCCACAAGAAGCCCTTCATCATCGACGGCTGCCGGTTCGCCGAGAACGCCTACTTCATCAAGATGCGCGAGCCAGGCCAGGAGGGCCGATCGATCAAGGACATCGTGCGCGACATGTTCGCCCTGGCCGACGGCATGACCATGTCGGCCAAGAAGGACGCCTTCGCCAACATCGGCGGCTGGCTGGCCCTCAACGACGATGATCTGGCCCAGGCCGCGCGCAACAGGCTGATCCTGACCGAAGGCTTCCCGACCTACGGGGGTCTCGCGGGTCGCGATCTGGACGCCATCGCCCAGGGCCTGACCGAGATCATCGACGAGGACTACCTGCGCTACCGGCTGCGCAGCATGGCCTATATCGGCGAACGGCTCGAGGCGATGGGGGTGCCGACGGTGCGGCCGACCGGCGGGCACGCGGTGTTCATCGACGCCCGCAACTTCCTGTCGCATATCCCGCCGAGCCAGTATCCGGGCCAGGCCCTTGCGGTGGCGCTCTATGTCGAGGGTGGCATCCGTTCCTGCGAGATCGGCACGGTGATGTTCGGTCTGAAACCCGACGGAACCGAGGTCGAGGCGCCGATGGACCTCGTCCGCATGGCCTTCCCCCGCCGCGTCTACACCCAGAGCCACGCCGACTACATCGTCGAGGTGTTCGAGGAGATCGCCGCCCGCAAGGACAGCCTGAAGGGCATGCGCATCACCTGGCAGCCCGCCGCGATGCGTCACTTCACGGCGAAGTTCGCGCCGCTCTAGCGCGCCCCGAGGTCTTTCAGCGCGAATCGCCAGCCGGACGGGCTGCCACAGGCGCAGCCGTGCATCACGCCGTCCTTTGACCACCAGATCAGGACGGGTGTGCCGAAGCTGATCCCGTTGGCCTTCAGCAGCGGCGTCAGCTTCTCGACCATGCCGCGGCCGGCTTCGACCACGGCGGTGCGGGCCATGTCGCCATCAGCGGGCGGGATGCCCTGGGCGGTCCAGGCCTCGATCGGCGCTGCGTCCCAGCTCTGCATCAGGGCCCAGCTTCGGTTGATCCACAGCTCGGCGACCGTCGACCGTTCGGCGGCCGTCGACTGCGCCTGGCCATTCCGGTCGGGCCAGGCGAACTCGATCACCCGCGTGTCAACGCCGGCCTCGACGAGTTTGGGCAAGGCGTCGGTCTTGAAGGCGATGCAACTGGGGCAGGCGCGGAAACCAACCATGTACAGCTTCGGTCCGGTCAGGCCGGGCGAGACCCAGCCGGACTGTTCGAGCAGGGCGGCGATCTCGGCCTGGTTCCTGGTGATGGTCTTGGGCCGCCAGCGCAGGTCCAGCCACCAATAGGCCCCGACAGCGACAACCACCGCCACGGCGATCAGCACAAACCAGACGACGAGCTTGTTCACGGCGCTTCCTTTGCGAGGGGCAGCCTTCTATCCCTTGACTGAAGAGAGCGGGCAAGGCGCTCTCGCGTTCCGCACGGAGTTCGCCTTGTCCCGCCATCCGCCGCCGCCGCCGTTGTCCGACGTCCCGCTTGAGCCCGGTCTCTATGTGGTGGCGACGCCGATCGGCAATCTGCGCGACATCACCCTGCGGGCGCTGGACGTGCTGGCGGGCTGCGATCTGTTGCTGGCCGAGGACACGCGGGTAACCGGCAATCTGCTTAGCGCCTACGGTCTCAGCAAGACCATGCTGCGCTACGACGAGCATGCCGCCGAACGGGCGCGGCCGAGGATCATGGCCGCGCTCGAGCAGGGGCAGAGCGTGGCCCAGGTGTCCGACGCGGGCACGCCGCTGGTCTCCGATCCGGGCTTCCGGCTGGTCCGGGAGGTGATCGCGGCCGGTCACCGCGTGTTCCCCATTCCCGGACCTTCGGCGGCGCTGGCGGCCCTTACCCTGGCGGGCCTGCCCACCGACCGGTTCCTGTTCGCCGGCTTTCCGCCGCCCAAGAGCGCGGCGCGACGGACCTTCCTGGCGGAGGTCGCCAACGTCCACGCCACCCTGATCTTCTACGAGAGCGGCCCGCGCCTTCGCGCCAGCCTGACCGACATGGCCGCCGTCTTCCGCGACCGCGAGGCAGCCGTGGCGCGGGAGCTGACCAAGCTGTTCGAGACCACGGTCCGCGGCACGCTGAGCGAACTGGCCGCTGATCCGAAGCTCGACGGGCCGAAGGGCGAGATCGTCATCCTCGTCGGTCCGGGCGCCGAGCAGGTTTCAACCGCCGAAGACGCCGACACGGCGCTCGCCGACGCCCTGACCCGCCTGCCGCCCGGCGAAGCGGCCTCCGAGGTCGCCCGGGCGCTCGGCCTGAACCGGCGCGATCTCTACAAGCGGGCGATGGCTCTGAGGGACGGCCGGTGACCAGCGTCCGTAGCCGGCGCGGCAGCCTGGCCCGCCGCAGCGGGCGACGCGGCGAGGTGCTGGCGGCGCTGCTGCTGATGCTCAGGGGTTACCGCATCCTCGGATTCCGGCTGGCCTCGCCGCAGGGGGAGATCGACCTGCTCGCACTCAAGGCCGGCGTGCTGGCCGTGGTGGAGGTCAAGCGCCGCACCACGCTGGAGACCGCGCTGGAAGCCGTTCGACCGGACCAGCGCCAGCGCCTTCGCCGCGCCGCCGCGTCGATCGCCGCGGGGCGGCCCGGCCTGAAGGGCGCGACGATCCGCCTCGACCTGATCGCTCTCGCCCCCGGCCGGTGGCCGCGCCATATTCCCGACGCCTGGAAGGGCGGCTGAGGCGTTAGGACCGCATGACCCGCGAAGACGCAGAACAGTTCCTGACCGAAGCCGGCAAGCTGGCCGACGACGGGTTTCCGCTGTTCGAAGCCGCTCTGGCCTGTGCCGTGCACGACGACCCGGACCGCGACGCGGACGCGGCGCGCGCCGTCGCCAATGAAGGCGCGGACCATCTCGCCCGCCGCTTGCAGAGCGAATCCCCCGAGGAAGCCATTGCCGAGTCCATGGCCGGCGACCTGCGGCTGCAGGGCGACCTGATGACCTACGATCATCCGGACAACGCCGATGTGATCGCCATCGCCGGTCGGCGCATGGGCATTCCCGTGTCGCTGGGCGTCTTCTACCTGCATGCCGCGCGACGCTGCGATCTGGATGTGCGCGGCGTCGATTTTCCGGGCCACTTCCTGCTGCGTATCGAAACGCGTGAGGGACCGCTGGCGCTGGATCCCTTCAGCGAGGGCCGGGTGGTGCTGCCCTCCGAGCTGTCCCGTCGCGCCTTTCGCGCCGGCCTGACCCCCGACGTCGCCGGCCGGCTCGAGCTGCTGATGGCGCCGATGAGCGACCGGGCGGTGCTGATCCGGCTACAGAACAACATCTTCGCCCGCGCCCAGACGGCCGGCGACTGGCCGAGGGCCGAGCGCTCGGCCCTGCGTCGGGCCCTTCTCGACCCGACCGATCATCGACCGTGGCTGGATGTGGCCGCCGCCCGCGAGGGTCAGGGGGCGCTCGCCGGAGCTTTACAGGCGCTCGGGCACGCCCAGTTGCTGGACGGCGGCGCGACCCTGGCCGCCCGCGCGGCCCGTGAGCGCATGCGTCTTCAGCTCAACTAGCGGCGACAGCCCCTCCCGCTCGCGGGAAACCATCGCTATGTAGCGTTCGCCGTCACCGTCTGACCAAGGAGCTCCCATGTCATTGAAGGTCGCCGTACAGATGGATCCGATCGAACGGATCAACATCGAGACCGACACCACCTTCATGATGATGATGGAGGCGCAGGCCCGCGGGCATTCGTTGTTAGTCTACACGCCCGACAAGCTGTCGCTGGAAGAGGGCCGGGTCACGGCCCGCGGCCGTCCGGTGACCGTGCAGGCGGTCAAGGGCGACCATGTGACCTTCGGCGAGACCCGTGTCGTCGACATGATCAACGACGTCGATGTGGTGCTGATGCGTCAGGACCCGCCGTTCGACATGGCCTACATCACGGCCACCCACTTCCTCGACAAGATCCACCCCCGGACGCTGGTGGTGAACAACCCGACCGAGGTGCGTAACGCGCCGGAAAAGCTGTTCGTCACGGACTTCCCGGGCGTCCAGCCGCCGACCCTGATCACCAGCGACGTCGAGGCGATCTACGATTTCCGCGAGCGGCACGGTGACATGGTGCTCAAGCCCCTGCACGGCGGCGGCGGCTCGGGTGTAGTGCGGCTGAAGGCCGACGACCCCAATCTCGACGCCCTGCTTGAACTACATGCCCTGATCGGCCGCGACCAGGTCATCGCCCAGAAGTTCATCCCCGCCGTCAGCAAGGGCGACAAGCGGATCCTGCTGGTCGACGGCGAGCCGGTCGGCGCCATCAACCGCATCCCGGCCGAAGGTCAGGTGCGCTCGAACCTGGCCCGCGGAGGCCGGGCCGCCGCGGTCGAGCTGACCACACGCGACCTGGAACTTTGCGCCATCATCGCGCCGGAGCTGAAACGCCGGGGGCTACTGTTCGTCGGCATCGATGTGATCGGCGACTACCTGACCGAGATCAACGTGACCTCGCCGACCGGCGCCCAGCAGCTCAAGCGGTTCGGCGGGGCCGACGCCGCCGCGGCGCTCTTCGATTGTATCGAGGCCATTCGACGCGGTGAGTGAGTTGTGTCGGATAGATGACTGAATCGTTTCAGCTTCCACCTTGGTTCCATATTTGTTCTTGATCCATACCACGCGGCATGGTTGAGTCTGTGGATAAGTCACAGCCACTGTAGCTTGGAGAGGGTATGGTCGCGCGGGTGGTCACCGTGGCGTTCCAGGGCGTCGAAGCCCGGCGCGTCGACGTCGAAGTCCAGCTGACCGGCGGCGAGGCGATCATGGTGGTCGTCGGTCTGGGCGACAAGGCGGTCGCCGAGAGCCGGGAGCGGGTCCGGGGCGCCTTCACCGGTCTTGGACTGGCGATGCCGGGCAAACGCATCGTCGTGAACCTCGCTCCCGCGGACCTTCCCAAGGAAGGCAGTCACTACGACCTGCCGATCGCCCTGGCGGTGATGGCGGCCATGGGCGTGATCCCGGCGGACGCCCTGAACGGCTGGTGCGCGGTCGGCGAGCTGTCGCTGGACGGGTCGATTTCGACGGTGGCCGGGACCCTGCCCGCCGCCGTGGCTGCCGGGGCGATGGACCTCGGTCTGATCTGCCCCGAGGCCTGTGGACCCGAAGCGGCCTGGGCCGGCGGGACCCGGGTGCTTGCGCCGCGCTCGCTGATCGGACTGATCAACCATTTCCGCGGAACCCAGATGCTGTCGGAGCCGAAGGCCGGGCCGATGATCGACGGCGGCCAGGTCCCCGATCTGCGGGACGTGCGCGGCCAGGAACAGGCCAAGCGGGCGCTGGAGATCGCCGCGGCGGGCGGGCACAATCTGCTGTTCTGCGGCCCGCCCGGTTCGGGCAAGTCGATGCTGGCCCAGCGGCTGCCGGGTATCCTGCCGCCCCTGTCGGCCGCCGAGCTGCTGGAGACCTCGATGGTCCATTCGGTGGCCGGGCTGATCGCGCGAGGCGCGCTGACCCGCACGCGGCCTTTCCGCAGTCCGCACCATTCGGCCAGCATGGCCGCGTTGACCGGCGGCGGGCTGAAGGCCAAACCAGGGGAGGTCTCGCTCGCCCACAACGGCGTGCTGTTCCTCGACGAGCTCCCGGAGTTCAGCGCCCAGGCGCTCGATTCCCTGCGCGCGCCGCTGGAGACCGGCGAGGTGATGGTCGCCCGGGCCAACGCCCACATCCGCTATCCCGCCCGCGTGCAGCTGATCGCGGCCCAGAACCCCTGCCGCTGCGGCCATGGCGGCGCGGGCAAGGGCTGGTGCGGCAAGGCCCCCCGATGCCAGCGCGACTACCAGGGCCGGGTGTCCGGCCCGCTGATCGACCGCATCGATCTGCAGGTCGACGTCCCGCCCGTCGCCGCCGCCGATCTGGCCCTGCCGCCGCCGGCCGAGGGCTCCGCAGAGGTGGCCGCCCGCGTGGCCCGGGCCCGCGCGATCCAGACTGCCCGCGCCGAGGCCGACAGCCCTGAGGCGCCGACCCTGAACGCCCGGGCGGACGGCGATTTCCTGACCCGCGCCGCCGCGCTCAATGATCCGGCACGAGCCCTGATGGCGAGGGCCGCCGAGGCCGGCCACCTTACCGCGCGCGGCTGGACCCGGGCGATCCGCCTGGCCCGGACCATCGCCGACCTTGAGGGCGCCGACAGTGTCGGTCGCATCCATGTCGCGGAGGCGCTGATCTATCGTCGGGTCGGCGCGGAGGCCGGAGCCAACGCCGGATCCTGACATCCTGTGGCGTGCGCCGACGCTGTGAGCTACCCAAGGGGCGCCCATCGGGGGCAAAGAGGGTTGATACGTCATGGCGCCGCGGCAGGCCGTGCTCGGCATGGAACAGGCGAGTTTTCACCACGGGGCCAAGCCCGTGTTCGAGGGCGTATCCTTCCTCCTCGACGACGCCCGGACGGCCCTGGTCGGCGAGAACGGAGCCGGCAAGTCGACCCTTCTGAAATGCCTCGCCGGCGAACTGGAACTGGACAGGGGCCAGGTGCTGAAGTCGCGCGGTCTGCGCGTCGGCGCCCTGCCGCAGGACACGCCCGAAGCCTTCGCCGACCTGACCGTGCGCGACGTGCTGCGGCTGTCGCTGGAGAAGATCGGCGCGGGCGACGACGACTGGCGCATCGACGTGCTGCTCGACGAGATCGGCGTCAGCTACGAGACGGCGGAGCAAAGGTTCGGCGACCTGTCCGGCGGCTGGCAGCGGCTGCTGCTGATCGCCGGCGCGGCGCGGCTGGAGGAGCCGGACATGCTCGTGCTCGATGAGCCGACCAACCACCTCGATCTGGCCAACATCAACATTCTCGAGCGCTGGCTGACCGAGGCCTTCGCCCTGCCGATGCTGATCGTCAGCCACGACCGGGAGTTTCTCGACCGGGTGACCGAGCGGACCCTGTTCCTGCGCTCAGACGGCATGCATGCGTTCAAATCGCGCTTCTCCGTCGCCCGCGAGGAACTGCTGCGCCGCGACGCCACCGCCGCCGCCCACCGCAGGCTGGAGGAGAAGGAGGTCAAACGGCTGGAGGCCGCCGCGGCCCGCTACAAGGTCTGGGCGGTCAAGAACCCGGAGCTGAACAAGCGCAAGGCGGCGATCGAGACCCGCATCGCCCGGCTCGAGGCCGACCGCACCCAGACCTTCGTCGCCCGCGACCGGCGGCTGGAGCTGTCCGACGGCGAGATCGAGGCCAAGGTCGCCCTGCGCCTGATGGGCCTGACGGTGAAGACGCCGGACGAGGCCCGCACCCTGCTGACCATCGACAAGCTGACCGTTGCGGCCGGCGACCGCATCGCCATCCTGGGGGCCAACGGCGCGGGCAAGTCGACCCTGCTGTCGGTGCTGGCCAAGGCCTTCGATCCGGACCTTGAGCACTATGACGGCCAGGCCGCCGTGCGCTTCAACCCGGCCACGCGGCTGGCCTGGTTCGACCAGTCGATGCGCGCCCTGCCGCTGAAATCCAGCCTGCTCGACTATGTCGCCGGGGCGCACGACGCGACAGAGAAGGAGGCCACGCGGCTGCTGGCCCAGGCCGGCTTCCCGTTCGTGCGCATCGGCGACCCCATCGCCCTGCTCAGCCACGGCGAACGGTCGCGGCTGATGTTCCTGCGGCTCAAGCTGGAGCGGCCGAACCTCTACCTGCTCGACGAACCGACCAACCACCTCGACATCGAGGGCCAGGAGGCGCTGGAAGCGGAACTGGAAGACGCCGAGGTCTCCTGCCTGTTCGTCTCGCACGATCGCTACTTCACCCGCACGGCGGCGACGCGCTTCCTCGAGATCCGCCGGGGCAAGCTGGTCGAGGTGGAGAGTCCGGACGCCTTCTTCGACGCCCAGGCCTGAGCTAGGCTGCGCCGGGTCGAAGCGGGGGAGACAGTGATGCGCGTCTGGAAGATCGTGTTCGCCCTGGCGGCGGCGTTCAACTTCCTCGTCGGCCTGCCGCTGCTGCTGGCCCCGGCCGCCTTCTACGCCGCGCTGAAACAGCCCGTGCCGACAGACCTCATGTCGGTGCAGACCTCGGCCCTGCTGATCAGCGTGTTCGGCGTCGGCTACGCGATGGTCGCCCGCGACCCGCCGCGCAACCGGGCCATCGTCTTGCTCGGTCTGCTGGGCAAGGCGCCCCTGCCGCTGATGGTCTGGCTGCAGGTCCAGGCCGGCAAGGCGCCGATGAGCGCCTTCCAGCTGACGCTCGGCGATCTGCTGTTCGCCCTCCTGTTCGTGGTTTTCCTCGTCCGGACGCCGAAGCCCGCCGTTTGACCCCCCGTTAAGCCGCGGCCGCTAGACTGGCGGCATGACGGATGAGCGCGCGATCACGCCCGAACAGCTGGCGACCCTGAGCCACGAATTCCGCACGCCCCTCAACGGCGTGCTGGGCATGGCGCGGCTGCTGGACGGAACGCGGCTGACGGCGGAACAGAAATCCTATGTCGCGGCCCTGCGCGAAAGCGGCGACCACCTGCTGGCGCTGGTCAACGACGTGCTCGACCTGGCCCGGCTTGGCGCCGGCAAGATCGAGCTGCACCCGGCCCCGACCGACATCGCCGGCCTGCTGCGCCAGACCGCCGAACTGATGAGCCCGCGCGCCCATGAGAAGGGTGTCGAGATCGCCTGGGCCTGCGCCCCCGACCTGCCGCGGGTGATGGCCGACGAGGGTCGCCTGCGTCAGATCCTGCTCAATTTCACCGGCAACGCGGTCAAGTTCACGGAAAGCGGCGGGGTGCTGCTGACCGCCGAGCGGGGCGGCGAGGACCGCCTGCGGCTGATCGTCAGCGACACCGGTCCGGGCGTCCCGGAGGCCGCCCGCCAGCGCATTTTCGAGCCTTTCGTCCACGCCGATCCCTCGCACGGCGCCGTGCTTGGCGGAGCCGGTCTCGGCCTGGCCATCGTCACCCGCCTGACCAATGCCATGAGTGGATACGTCGGCGTCGGTGAAGCTAAGGGCGGCGGAGCCGAGTTCTGGGTCGAGGCGGCCTTCCCGTCGGCGGGTCGGGTCGCGAAAGAACGCCCCCTCAAGGGCTATGTGGTCGGCGTGGCCTCGCCCAATCCCGTGGTGCAGGAAGCGGCCCGACGTCAGATCGTCGGCCTCGGCGGCGAGGCCGTGACCGCCGACAGCATCGAAGACCTGCTGCTGCTCGCGCCGTCCGACGCCGTGCTTCTGATCGACAACCTGCTGGCCAGGGGTCGGCGGACGCTGAAGGCGCCTGAAGGCCGCAACTGCGTGGTCCTGCTGCGACCGGACGAACGGGCCCGCATCCCCCGCAGCCGGACGGCGGGCTTCGCCGGATACCTGATCAAGCCGCTGCGGGCCGATTCGCTGGCCGCCCGCGTCCTGGCCGCCCGGGGAGAATCGGCAAAGGCCGCGCCCCATCCGGAAGACGAGCGGATCGCCGCCGCCACGGCGCCCGGCGCGCGTGTCCTGCTGGTCGAGGACAATCCGATCAACGCCCTGCTGGCCCGCACCCTGCTCAAACGCGAAGGCGCCGAGACCGACCGCGCGGCCAGCGGCCAGGAGGCGCTCGCCGCTGCGGCAGCCGCCAGCTACGACCTGATCCTGATGGACCTGCGCATGCCGGACATGTCCGGTGTCGAGGCGGCCCGCGAACTGCGCGCCCGGGGCGTGTCGACACCGATCGTCGCCCTGACCGCGGACGCGTTCGAGGATGACCGCCGGGCCGCCCTGGGAGCCGGGATGGACGACTTCCTCGTCAAGCCGCTAACGGAAACCGCCCTGCGCGCGGTCCTGACCCGTTGGGTCGGCTGGACGGGCGCGACCGGAGAGGGCAGGCTCGCCTCCTGATTTGGGGGCTGATCCTATGAGCCAGAGCGACGCGGCCAAGCCGGCCCGGAAACACGGCATCGGTGATGTGATCAAGAGCCTGAGGCGGCCCAAGGTCGCGCTCATGCTCGGCCTCGGCTTCTCCTCGGGCCTGCCGTTCATGCTGACGGGCGCGACCCTCGGCTACTGGCTCAAGGACGAAGGCACGAGCCTCAAGGCCATCGGCTTTATCTCCTGGGTCGGCCTGGCCTATTCGTGGAAGTTCCTCTGGTCGCCGATGGTCGACCGGGTGACGCCGCCAGGCTTCGGCAAGCTCGGCCGCCGCCGGGGATGGCTACTGCTGACCCAGGTGGTGTTGGGCCTGGCCCTGTTCGCCATGGCGATGATCGGGCCCGCCGGAGGGCTGGCAGCGATCGGCGCGGCCGCGCTGGTGGTGGCGTTCGCCTCAGCGACCCAGGACATCGCCGTCGACGCCCTGCGCATCGAGGTGGCTGACGATGAGGAGGAATTGGGCCTGGTCACAGGGGCCTTCCAGCTCGGCTACCGGCTGGCCGTGCTGGCCAGCGACGCCCTGATCCTGATCGTCGCCCAATACATGGGCTGGCCCGCCTCCTACAGCCTGATGGCCATCCTCATGGGCGTCGGCATCCTGTCGACCTTCCTGCTCAAGGAGCCGGCGCGGGCCGAGGCCGCGATGGCCAACTCCAAGTCCCTGCTGACCCTTGGTGGGCTGGGCTCTGCCGTGGCGGGGCCGTTCATCAGCTTCTTCAAGACCTACGGCTGGTTCGCCCTGGTCATGCTGCTGATGATCACCCTCTATCGACTGCCCGAGTTCGTCATGGGGCCCATGGCCACGCCGTTCTACCACGACCTCGGGTTCGAGAAGGCCTTTGTCGGCGAGATCCGCCTGTCGGCGGGTCTGGCCGGCACGCTCGCCGGCATCACCGTCGGCGGCGTTCTGGCGGCCTGGCTCGGGCGGATGCGCGGCCTGATCGCCGGCGCGGTGCTGCAGGGCCTAGCGGTGTCGTCCTTCTCTCTCCTGGCCTTCTATGGCCCCGATCAGCGCCTGTTCGCGGCGGTGATGTTCTTCGACAATCTGGGCGTCGGCGCCGCCGGCGTCCTGCTGGTGACCTACATGTCCAGCCTGACCAGCATCGGCTTCACGGCCACGCAGTACGCGCTGCTCAGCTCCAGCTACACTTGGGTCGGCAAGATCCTGAAGGGCTTCTCCGGCGTGGTCGTCGAGGGGCTTCAGGCGAGTCACGGCGTCATGGCCGGCTATGGCCTGTACTTCATCGGCTGCGGTCTGATCGGCGTGCCGGCGCTGTTGCTGTGTATCCTGATCGCCGCCCGGACGCCAAAAGCGCCGCCCGCGATCGCGCCCGCTGCCTAGCTCGTCGCCAGACAGACCACCTGGGCGACGCGCAGGTCTCGGCGCAGGCCGTCGGCGACACGGCCGTAGTTCTCGACGTTGATCGGCTCGCCGAGGGCATAGTTCGAGGGACGATGGCGACCTGTGGCCAGCGCCCGCTGCACGGTCTCCGGCGTGGTGGTGTAGATCCGGCCCCGGCGCGGCGCCTCCGCGACCGTGACCCCGATGACCCGGCCGGCGGAATCGAGAACCGGCGCGCCGGACAGCCCCGCCAGCGTGCCCTTCAGGCTGCCGGTGCGGCCGATCTCGGCCCAGGCCAGAACCGGTTCGGTCCGGGCGCCGCGCCCCCGGACGACGAGGTTTTCGCGACCCAGGAGACGGGACACAGCTTCGCCGGGCTGGCCCTGCGGGAAGCCGGGGTGGAAGCCGAGCGCGCCCGGGCGCGGGCGGGCCGCGGACGGCGCGATCGGCAGGGCCGGGGCGCCGCCCACCGTGGTCAGGATGGCCGCCTCGCCGGTCGGGTCGATCACGGCCTTGGCCGCCACGCCGCGCCCCTCGGCCACAACCAGCGCGATGCGGGTGCAGCCATCGACGACATGTCGGGCCGTCATCCAGACGCCGGTGTCGGCAATGGAAAACGCCGTGCCGGTGCCGGGCTTCTGCTCGCCGGGAACGTCAACCACGACGGCCGGGTCAAATGGCGAGGAGGGGCCGAGCGGAATGGCGTCCTCGCCCGCCATGGGCGGCGGCGGCGGCGGAGCGTCTGCACGTTCGCGGCGACCCATGGACGCGAAAACCAGGGCCGTCACGATGGCCAGGTAGACCAGCCAGTCCGGGAGACGAGGCAGGTGCACCGGGTCTAGCCGGCCAGGGCGGCGGCGAGGATCAGGGCGCTGGCCAGCTTCGCGCCGACGAGCAGCAGCGCGGCCGACATCTCGCCGTCCTGGATGCGTTGCGGCAGGCCATGCAGGAACCAGTCGATGATCTTGAACACCAGCAGCTGCACGCCGATCGTGGCCACGCCCCAGATGCCGATTTCGAGCGGCGAGACCGAGGCGCTCAGCGACGAGGCCAGCGGCAGGGCAAGACCGACCAGCACGCCGCCCAGGGACAGGGCCGCGGCGCTGTTACCGTCGCGGATCAGGGCGATCTCGCGATGCGGCGTCAGCATGACATAGAGGAAGGCCCCGAACAGCAGCAGAACCAGCGTCAGGCCGGCGTGGCCGAGCGTGGTGACAAAGCCCGTCGAGAAGGCCTGGATTTCCATCGACTGGAGTTGCGGCGGCATCGATCAGTCCATCAGGGAACAGCGTGCGAAAGGGTTAGCACGACCGGCGCCATCCCATGCAAGCTTCTAGCCTGACGCGAGCGCTTCCGCCTTGCGACGGACCGACGCGCGAACCTTCTCGCTCTCGGACTTCAGCTGGCCGCAGGCGGCGAGGATGTCGCGACCGCGCGGGGTGCGGATCGGGCTGGAATAACCGGCCTTGTTGAGGATCGCGGCGAACCGTTCGATCGTCGCCCAGTCGGAGCATTCGTAGTCCGTTCCGGGCCAGGGATTGAACGGGATCAGGTTGATCTTGGCCGGAATGCCCTTCAGCAGCCTGACCAGCGCCAGCGCCTCTTCAGGCGTATCGTTGACGCCCTTGAGCATGACGTATTCGAACGTGACCCGGCGGGCGTTGCTGATCCCCGGATAGACCCGAATCGCCTCCATCAGGTTGGCGATGTCGTACTTTCGATTGATCGGCACCAGGACGTCGCGCAGCGGATCGTTGGTGGCGTGCAGACTGATGGCCAGCATGGCCTGTGTCCGCTCGCCGAGCGCCTTGAGCTCGGGTGTCACACCGCTGGTCGAAACGGTGATGCGCCGACGGGAGATGGCGATCCCCTCGTTGTCGCTGATGATGTCGATGGCGTCGGCGACGTTGTCGAGGTTGTACAGCGGCTCGCCCATGCCCATGAAGACGATGTTGCTGAGGCGGCGGTCCTCGCGGTCCGACGGCCATTCCTCAAGGTCGTCCTTGCAGACCTGCACCTGGGCGACGATCTCGGCCGCCGTCAGATTGCGCACCAGGGCCTGGGTGCCGGTGTGGCAGAAGGTGCAGTTCAGGGTGCAGCCGACCTGGCTGGAGACGCACAGGGCCCCCGAACGACCGACGTCAGGGATGTAGACGGCCTCGATCTCGATGCCGGGCGCGGTGCGGATGAGCCATTTGCGGGTGCCGTCCTTCGACACCTGGCGCTCGACGATTTCGGGACGGGCCAGGGTGAAATGTTCGGCCAGGGCGGCGCGCGTGTCCTTGGCCACGTCGGTCATCTGGTCGAAGGCGGTGGCCCCGCGATGGTGGATCCAGCGGAACACCTGGGTCGCCCGCATCTTCGCCTTGTCGGCCGGGACCGCGCCGGCTTCAACGAAGGCGCGCGCCAGCCCCTCGCGGGTCAGGCCCGAGAGGTTGACGGGTGCGGCGACGGCGGGCGTCGCGCGAGCAAGGTTGAGGGTCGCGCCCAAGACAAAGGCTTCCGATGGAATGAGGGGAGTCCCCATATCAGAAAACCACGCACTGGACCAATCGAAGCGGGCGTGACTATCCCTTGGCGGTGAACCGCACCGACAACGACCCCTTCGTCGAGCTGATGGACCGCATCGCCCGCCAGGGCGATCGCGTGGCCTATGCGGCGCTGTTCGATCACTACGCGCCGCGCGTGAAGGGCTATCTGGCCCGGCTCGGACTCGAGCCCGGCCGCGCCGAGGACCTGGCCCAGGACGTGATGGTCGCCGTCTGGCGCAAGGCGGCGAGCTTTGATCCCAGCAAGGCCAGCGTCTCGACCTGGATCTTCCGCATCGCCCGCAACCGGCGCATCGACCTGTTCCGCCGCGAGCGCACGGCGACGCTGGATCCGGACGATCCGCAGCTGAGCCCGGAGGCCCTGCCACCGCCGGACGCAGGGCTGGAAGCGCATCAGCGTGAAGCCCAGGTAGCCCTCGCCCTTGCCGACCTGCCGGCCGAACAACGCGAAATGGTGCGCGCCGCCTTCTACGAGGACCTGACCCACAGCGAGATCGCCGAGCGCTTCGGCCTGGCGCTCGGCACCGTCAAATCCCGCCTGCGGCTGGCATTCGAGAAGCTCCGGTTGCGACTGGAGGCCGCACGATGAGTCGTCCGCCCGCCTTGACCGTCGCCGAAACAGGTCCATATCGCGCCTTTTCAAGGAGTTGCCTGTTCGCATGACCGTCGTGACGCCCCTTCCCGATCCCGCCAGCCATGCCGGCCTGCGCCTGATGGAAGCGACCGCGGCTGTCCTGCGCGGCGCGGAGGCGCCGGCGCGGCCGTCTGACATCCTGGGCGGGGCCTTCCTGGACACCGAGTCGCCGTTGACGATGTCGAGTGATGCGGCCGACGCGGCGCTGGCGCGGATCGAGACGCTGGAAACGATTGACGCACGCGCCGCCGCCCGAAACGCGGGAAAGGGCATCGGCGAACTGCTGACCCTGCCCGACCCCCTGCGGGAAGCCGTGTTCGACTCGATCGAGGCCGGCCGCAAATGGCGGTTCCTCGGCTTCGGCATCCGTGGTCTGAAGCTGGCGATCGCCGGCGAGGGCGAGACCGAGCTGCTGCGCATCGAGCCCGGCCACGGCGTCGCTCCGCATGATCACGACGGCGAGGAATACACGCTGGTTGTCACCGGCGCCTTCCACGACGGCCATCACCGCTTCGGACCCGGCGACGTCAACATCGCCCAGCCGGGATTCGTCCATGCCCCGATCGCCGAACGGGAAGGCGTCTGCTACGCCCTCGGCGTCAGCCTCGGCGGCCGTGCGCGTTTTGAGGGCGCGTTCGGCCTGTTCCAGCGCCTGACCGGGCTCTAGCGCCAAACCCCAGTCGTCGGTGGGCCTAGAAAGCCTCTGAAACGATCTCGCCCGTCGGCAGCAAGGCCGCGCGCTTCATGCCCGCGGACACGAACGGCATGGCGACGTTGCCGTCGGCGTCCACGGCGATCAGGCCGCCTTCACCGCCCAGCGCCCTGATCTCGGCCAGAACGGCGTCGGCGGCCTCGGCCAGGGTTTGCCCGCCGAACCGGACGCGGTGGGCCAGCTGGGCCGCGGCGGCGACGCGGACGAAGTACTCGCCCTGGCCGGTGCAGGAGACCGCCACGCCACGGTCAGCCCAGCCGCCCGCGCCGATCAGGGGCGTGTCGCCGACCCGGCCGGGCAGTTTGCCGAACACGCCGCCCGTCGAGGTCGCGGCGGCCAGTCGCCCTTCCATGTCCCGCACAACGCAGCCAACCGTGCCATGCGAAAGCGTTCCCGGCGGATGGTTGGATTCGTCCTTGCCCGCATGGGTGAACCAGGCCGCGTCATCGGCGATGGCGGCGAGCTTCTGGTCAGCCGCGAACCGGGCCGCGCCGTCCCCGGCCAGCATGACGTGCGGCGTCCAGTCCATGATCGCCCGCGCCACGCCGACCGGACTCTCGAAGCCCTGCAACGCCGCGACCGAGCCGGCCCGGCCGGTGAAGCCGTCCATCAGGCAGGCGTCGAGCTCGTACTGGCCGATGGTGTTGGGCGAAGCGCCCCGACCGGCGACATACAGGCCGGAGACCTCAAGCTCGGCTGTCACCGCCTCGGCGACGTCAAGGGCAAGCGCCCCGGCCAGCAGGCGGTCGCGGCCGGCCTCCACCACGCCGCGCATATGCGCGATCTCACGGCTGTAGTCGCGGCCGCGTTTCGCGCCCGCGCCGCCGTGCACCACCAGACTCAAACAATTGTTCGCCAACGCGTCCCTCCCGCCTATAAAGCCGGAAAGGCTCGCGATACCCTTCCGGGCCAGTCAATGAAAGAGCGGGAGAGACGGCATGCGGGCGGTGCTGAGCAAGAGCGTGGGCGGACCTGAGACCCTGGTCATCGAGGATCTGCCCAGCCCCGTGGCTGGTCCGGGCCAGGTGGTGCTGTCGGTCAAGGCCTGCGGCGTCAACTATCCGGACGTCCTGATCATCGAGGACATGTACCAGTTCAAGCCCTCGCGCCCCTTCGCGCCCGGCGGTGAAGTCGCCGGCGTGGTCAAGGAACTGGGAGAAGGCGTCACCCATCTGAAGGTCGGCCAGCGCGTGCTCGCCAACACCGGCTGGGGCGGTATGGCCGAGGAACTGGCGCTGGACGCGGCCCGCGTCGTGCCGATCCCCGACTCGATGTCGTTCGAGGAAGGCGCCGCCTTCATGATGACCTACGGCACCTCCTATTACGGCCTGAAGGACCGCGGCTATCTGAAGCCCGGCCAGACCCTGCTGGTGCTGGGCGCCGCCGGGGGCGTGGGCCTGGCCGCCGTCGAACTGGGCAAGGCCATGGGGGCGAAAGTCATCGCCGCCGCGTCCAGCCAGGAAAAGGTCGATCTGTGCATCGCCCGCGGCGCCGACAGCGGCGTGGTCTATCCGGTCGGCCCGTTCGACAAGGACGGCAAGAAGGCCCTGGCCAATCTGTTCAAGGACGCCTGCGGCCCCAACGGCTGGGACGTGGCCTATGACGCCGTCGGCGGCGACTATGCCGAGGCGACCATCCGCGCGGCGGGCTGGGGCGGCAAATTCCTGGTCATCGGCTTCCCTGCGGGCATCCCGTCGGTGCCGCTGAACCTGACCCTGCTGAAGTCCTGCGACATCGTCGGCGTCTTCTGGGGCGCCGCGGTGGCCCGCGATCCCAAGGCCCACCAGCAGAACGTCAAGGAGCTGATGGAGCTCTACGCCGCCGGCAGGATCAAGCCGCACGTCTCGGAGACCTTCCCGCTGGAACGGGCCGGCGAAGCGATCGCCCACCTCGCCAGCCGCAAGGCCCTGGGCAAGGTGGTCGTGGTCACCGGCTGAAACTGAAAAACAAGAACCGGATCAGGGAAGAGTAGCGCATGGCGGGTCGTCTGGAGGGCAAGGTCGCCCTCATCACCGGCGGAGCTTCGGGCATTGGCCTGGGCACGGTTGAACTGTTCGCACAGGAGGGGGCCTGCGTGGTCGCCGCCGACCTGCAGGACGAAAAGGGCGCCATGCTCGAGAAGCGGTTCGACGGCCGCATCCGCTACGCCCACTGCGATGTGACCAGCGAAAAGGACATCGCAAACGCCGTGAAGATGGCTGCCGACCAGTTCGGCGGCCTGGACATCCTGTTCAACAACGCCGGCCACGGCGGCGCGCCGGGCAATGTCTCCGAGGTCGACGTCGAAGCCTGGGACGCGACCTTCGCCCTGCTGGTGCGCGGTCCGGCTGTCGGCATGAAGCACGCCATGCCGCTGATGGTCGAACGGGGCGGCGGCTCGATCATCAACACAGCCTCGATCGCCGGCCTGCAGGCAGGCTTCGGCCCGCTGGCGTATTCGGCGGCCAAATGCGCGGTGATCCATATGTCGCGGTGCGCCGCGGCCGAGCTCTCGCCCAAGAAAATCCGCGTCAACGCGATCTGCCCCGGCCTGATCGCCACCTCGATCTTCGGCGCCTCGATGGGCCTGCCGCGCGATGTGGCCGACCAGATGGCCGCCCGCTTCGAGGAAGCCGGCCCCAAGGTCCAGCCGATCCCCAAGGCGGGCCTGCCCGAGGATATCGCCCGCGCGGCCCTCTACCTCGCCAGCGATGATTCGCTGTTTGTCACCGGCACCCACATCGTCGTGGACGGCGGCCTGACCATCGGCGGCAGGGGCTCCTGGGATCCCACCGCCCCCAGCCCGATCCTCGCCGCGCTCGGCATCACGCCGGAACAGGCCCAGCAGATGCAGGCCGCCATGGCGGCCCAGCGCGCGGGAGGCTGATCGCCCTGTGAAGACCCCGCTGGTCATCGACCCGGACCTGGATCCGAAGCGGATCGCCCCGGTCTTCGCGAGATCCGGCCGCATCCACCTGCCGGGCGTCTTCAGCCCGCAGGCTGCGGCCGAGGTCGGCGAGGCCATCCGCGGGGACGTGCCCTGGATCAAGACCTGGCGGACCAGCGGCCCCAGCCTCGACGGGTCGCTTCAGGACTTCGAAGCGATGACGCCGGAAAACCGGGCGCTGTTCGACGCCGACATGACCGCCGTGGCCAGAACGGGGTTCTGCTTCCAGTTCGACGCCTGGCGCGTCAGCGACGACATCCTCGCCGGCAAGCGCCGCGGCGGCGCGCTCGCGCCGCTTGAAGCTGTCCATGATTTCGTCAACAGCGAGCCCTTCCTCGCCTTCGTGCGGACCATGACCGGCGAGCCCCGCTGCGCCTGGAGCGACGCCATGGTCTCGCGCTACCGGGCGGGCGACTTCCTCTCGGCGCACGACGACAGCGTGGCCGGCCAGAAGCGGCTGTTCGCCTATGTCCTGAACTTCACGCCCGAGTGGCGGGCGGACTGGGGCGGCGTGCTGAACTTCCTCGATGAAGACGGGCATGTCGCGGAGGGCTACTCGCCGACCTTCAACGCCCTGAATCTCTTTTCAACGCCGCAGCCGCACGCCGTGTCCTATGTCGCGCCGTTCGCTTCAGGACCGCGGCTGTCGATCACGGGCTGGGTGAGAGCCCGCTGATGACCCTCGCGCTTGACCCTTCGCTGGACCCTGTGGCGCTCGCGCCGGTGTTTCGGCGCATGGGCCGGATGCATCTGCCCGGCGTTCTCGGGGGTCAGGGCGCGGCCCAGGTGAACCAGGCCCTCAACGGCCCCGTGCCGTGGATGAAGTGCGTCCGCGCCGGCGGCGACGGCGGTGATGTTCCGATGGCCGACTGGGAAGCCATGACGCCGGACCGCCGCAGCGGCTGGAACCGGATGCTGACCGAGCACTCGACCCGCGACCTGCAGTTCCAGTTCGACAGCTGGCGGGTCAGCGACGAGATCGAGGCCGGCCGTCGGGTCGGCGGGGCGCTGGCCCCCATCGAGGCGGTCTACGACCTGCTCAATACCGAGGCGTTCCTCAACTTCATCAGGGCCCTGACGGGCGAGCCGCGCTGCGCCTTCTGCGACGCCCAGGCGACCCGCTACCGGCGGGGCGACTTCCTGGCCCAGCACCATGACGACCTCCCCGGCATGAACCGGCTGTACGCCTACGTCCTGAACTTCACGCCCGCCTGGATGTCTGACTGGGGCGGGACCCTGGTATTCCTCGACGAGGACGACCATGTCGCCGAGGGCTATCGGCCGACCTTCAACGCCCTCAATCTCTTCAAGGTGCCGACGCCGCACGCGGTGACCCAGGTGGCCAGCTTCGCCGCCGCCAACCGCCTGTCGATCACCGGCTGGGTCCGCGCCCGATGACCCTGACGCTCAACCCCGCGCTTGATCCCGTCGCGCTCGCGAAGGCCTTCGCGCGGCACAACCGAATCCATATTCCCGGCATCCTTCCGACCGGTCAGGCCGACCAGGTCGGGGCGGTGCTGGCCGGCGACGCGCCCTGGACCCGCGCCGTGCAGATCGGCGGCCGGGCGCTCGATACGACCATCGAGGCCTGGGACAACATGCCACCCGAGCATCGCGCGGTGCTGGACGCGGCCACTCGGGAAGCGGCCCGGACGGGGTTCCTCTACCAGTTCGACGCCTGGCGGCTGAGCGACGAGATCGAGGCCGGGAAGCGTCGTGGCGGCGTCTGCGCACCCGTTGAGGCCGTCTACGACCTGATCAACAGCGAGCCGTACCTGGCTTTCATCCGCGCGCTGACCGGCGAGCCGGACGCGGTCTATTGCGACGCCATGGCGACGCGCTACCGGCCGGGCGACTTCCTGACGACCCACACTGACGCCGCCGAGGGGAAGCATCGCCTGTTCGCCTTCGTGCTCAACTTCACGCCGATGTGGCGGACCGACTGGGGTGGTCTGCTGGTTTTTCCCGGCAAGGACGGCCACATCGACGAAGGGTTCGTCCCGACCTTCAATGCGCTCAACCTGTTCCGGGTGCCCGCGCCCCATACCGTGACCCAGGTGGCCAGCTTCGCCTCGGAGCCCCGGCTTTCCATCACCGGCTGGATACGATCGGCCCGCGATGCCTGAAGAACTCCCGCCCGTCCCCGGGCTCGTCGAACGGTCGACGCTCGCGCCCAACGTCCGCGGCGCCCTGTGGATGCTCGGCTCGGCGCTCGGCTTCACGGTCATGACCACCCTGATCAAGTTCCTTGGGTCCGACTATCCGGCGGCGCTTCAGACCTTCTACCGTCAGGCCGCCGGCTTGCTGGTGCTCGCTCCGCTGATCCTGCGGGATTGGCACGGCGCGTTTCACACGACCCGTCCCGGCATCCTGCTGTTCCGCTCGGCGGTCGGCACGCTGGGCATGATCTTCAGCTTCTACGCCTTCCAGAAGCTGCCGCTGGCCGAGGCCAACGCCCTGTCGTTCACCCGCACCCTTTGGCTGGTGCCGCTGGCGATGTTCGTGCTGCGCGAGAAGACCGGCCCCCTGCGCATCGGCGCGGCTCTGGTCGGCTTTGTCGGCGTGCTGGTCATGCTGCGACCGGGCGCGGCCAACCACGGGTTCGGGCTGGGGCAGATAGCCGCCCTCGCCTCGGCCGCGATGTTCGCCATGACGATCACCGGCATGAAGGTGATGACCCGCGATCACTCGCCCTTCACGCTGCTGGTCTGGTCGGCTGTGCTGGGCCTGGCCTTCTCGATCCCGGGCGCGATCTTCGTCTGGCGCTGGCCAAGCCCGTTCGACCTGTTTCTGCTGGCCAGCATGGGCGTGTTCGGGACGATCACCCAGGCCTGCTACATCAAGGGCATGCAGATCGGCGACGCCGGAGCCATGGCCCCGATCGACTACAGCCGGCTGGTGTTCACCACCGCGACAGGCTTCTTCATTTTCCATGAAGTGCCGGGCGTGGCGACGGCGATCGGCGCGGCCATCGTCGTGGCCTCGACGCTGTTCATCACCTTTCGTGAACAGTACGTCGCCAAGCAGGCCCGGCTCGGCCTCGCGTCAGGGCAGGCGCAGGAAGGCCCAGGCGATCAACGCCTGACCGCCGTAGTAGAGAAACCAGACCGCCCAGCGGCTTAGCCTCTCCGATCCGAACAGGACCAGCTCCCGAAACAGCCCGGCCGCCAGGATGGCGTCGGACGACATGAACAGCACCGCGCCGACCATGGCCGGCCAGTAGAATGCGGGCAGCAGGAAGCTCGACCCGACCATCACCGCGATGACGATGACGTAGAGCGCCACCGCCGCGCGCATGGCGCCCAGAGAGCGCCACAGCCAGGCCAGCATGGCGACGGCCGCGCCGCCGACGCCGATGGCCCCGGCGAGTTGCAGGGCCGTCATCTCCAGGGCCGGGTCGCGCGTTTCCTGGAACAGGAAGATCAGCAGGACGTGGCCGAGCAGGAAGGCGAACAGGCCCGGTGGCAGCCAGCGTTCCGGATCCCCCGCGAGAAAGACGTCCCCCACGGCGCACAGCAACAGTCCCGCCGCCAGAAGCCAGGGCGCGTCGGACAGGAAGGCCATCACCGCCAGGGCCCCCACGGCCGCGACCTTGACCACCGCCCGCTGCAGCGACTGCGCCTGTCCGGTCATGACCAGCCCGTAGGTCAGGGCCGCCAGGGCTGACACGCCGGTCAGCACGGTGTTGGTCTGCTCCATGGCCCCCGCCGTCAGAGTGTCAGTCGTCCGCCGCCAGCTTCGTCAGCCAGGCACGGGCGGCGTCACGGTGATGCGGCTTGATGTTCTTGCCCACCACCGCGAGCAGCGCCGCGAACACCGCCGCGTCGTCGGTAAAGCCGATTCCCGCGAGAATGTCCGGGATGGCGTCGGTCGGCAGCACGAAATAGGCGAGCGCGGCGAACATCATGCCTTTGGCCGCGGCAGGTGTCGCCGGATCCCGGGCGCACCACCAGATCGACAGGGCGTCCGAGGCGAACGGAATGCGCGCGGCGACGCGTCGCATCTTGGGCCAGAATCCCCGCGCGACGCGGCGTTCATTGACCTTCACCAGCTCGGGAACCAGCGCCCGCGCGGGATCAATGACAGGGTTTACGTCGGGTGACGGCTTGGATTCGGCGCTCATCGGGCTAAACCCCTTTTCGAACTGTATTCAACATAAGGATCGGGGAGCCGTCCATGAAGCTTGATTCCTCCATTTCCGCCGTCGTCACCGGCGGCGCCTCGGGCCTCGGTGAAGCCACCGTCCGCGCCCTGGTCGCCCAGGGCGTCAAGGTCGCGATCTTCGACCTGGATCGTCAGGCCGATCGCGGCGCCGCGCTCGAGAAAGAGCTGGGCGTGACCTTCTGCGCCGTCAACGTGACCAGCGACGCCGAAGTCGACGCCGGTTTCGAAAAGGCCCGCGCCGCCAACGGCCAGGAACGCATCCTGGTCAACTGCGCCGGCACCGGTAACGCCGCCAAGACGGCCAGCCGCGACAAGAACACCGGCGATATCAAGCACTTCCCGCTGGCCCATTTCGACATGATCATCCAGATCAACCTGGTCGGCACCTTCCGCTGCATCGCCAAGTCGGCGGCCGGCATGCTGACCCTGGACCCGCTGCCGGACGGTGATCGCGGCGCGATCGTCAACACCGCCTCCGTGGCGGCCGAGGACGGCCAGATCGGCCAGGCGGCCTATTCGGCCTCCAAGGGCGGCGTCGTCGGCATGACCCTGCCGATCGCCCGCGACCTTTCCAGCGAAGGCATCCGCGTCAACACCATCCTGCCGGGCATCTTCAACACGCCGCTGCTGAACGCGGCGCCGGAAGCGGTCAAGGCGGCCCTGGGCGCCCAGGTTCCCTTCCCCAAGCGTCTCGGTCAGGCGGAAGAGTACGCCTCGCTGGCGCTGGAGATGATCCGCAACGGCTACTTCAACGGCGAAGACGTCCGTCTGGACGGCTCGATCCGGATGGCCCCGCGCTAAACCGCGCGCCATCAGACCTGAAAACGGGGCGGCTTCCGAACGGAGGCCGCCCTTTTTTCTGCCCGTCATTCCGCCGGCGGCCGGACGATGGATGGCCCGAGGTTGGTCGTCACCTCTCGAGCGTCGAAGGCGCGCGGGTCGTTCTCGGGCCTGGCCCCGTGGCCGATCAGCACCTCGGCCGTCGCCTCGAACCGTTCGACCGTCCGGACATCGATGCGATCAGCCCAGAAGGGATCGCCGTACCAGGGGTCCCAGGCCCGCCAACCCGGACCAACGCCATAGTAGCGCCAGGTCGGCCGCCAGTAGCCGTAGCGCCCGTAAGGTCCCAGGGGGTCAGGATCGACATAGGTCCGCGCCTTGCGGTCAACCTGCCGCTCAACCACCTGGAACCACTGGCCGCCCTGATCGAGCGTCAGTTCCGCGGCCCGGTACAGCAGGTAGCGTTCCACCGTCTCACGCGAGGTGAGGCTGTTGCCGGCGAAGGTCACGCGGAAGCGGTCCGCCTCGATCCGGGTCTCGGAGAAGCCGCCCGAAACGGCCTGGCCGCGCACGTTCGGCTGATAGGGGGTAGCCGTGGCGCAGGCCGAAAGGCCCGCCGTCGCGACCAGCGCCGCCGCGAGGGCAGCCGCCTTGAAGGTCATCGTCGTTGCTCCAGCACGGGACAGGTCCCTGTCTGAGCACAACACATGGCCCCTGCCGACGGTTGCGCCAAGCGCGGAGTCGCCTAGCGGCGCGTCAGGATCAGGATCGCCACGGCGATCAGCAGCACGCCGACCGTCAGGGCATAGCCGCGCCGGAAGCCAGGCTCGGTCATCCGGCCGGCCAGCGCCGCGCCGCCGAGGCCGTATGCGCTCATGGCGACGACATCCATGCCGATCGTCGCGGCGGCGTACAGCGGCAGCTGGATCGTGAGTTCGCGGGCCGGATCGAGAAACGGCGGCAGGACGGCGGTGAAGAACAACAGCGCCTTGGGATTGGCGATCTGCACCGAGAAGCCGTCGAAAAAGGCCGACCGCGCGCCGTGCACAGCCGGTCGTTCGGCCGGGCCACCCTCGCCGCGCAGGCCGGCGCGGATCGAGCTGACGCCCAACCAGGCCACGTACAGGGCTCCGCCCAGGGCCAGCAGACGGAACGCCGCCGGAAACGCGGTCATCAGCGCGCTGAGCCCCAGGGCGGCGCCGGTGAACCAGACCAGGGTGGCGGCGTTCATGCCGGCCACGCCGATCAGCACCTGGCCCCGACCACGCTGAATTCCGGTAGCGATGGCGAACAGGTTGGCCGGTCCCGGCGTGATCGCCATCAGCACCATGGTGGCCAGAAAGGCGCCGTAGCGGGCGGGATCAACAGGCGACGTCATGGGCGGGGGCATAGCGTCCCCGCCCTGCTTCGGCCAGCCGTTCCCGCGCCGAACGTCGGATCAGGCGAGCAGGATCAGGATGGCCTTGCCGAGCGCGCCGAACAGCAGAACGGCGGCGGAGAGGGTCTGGATCAGGAAGCCCATCTCGCGCTTGCCCGGATCCTTGACGTAGCCGAGTGCGTAGAGAATGCGGCCGACAATCCACACCGCGCCGATGGCGGCGGCGATCACGCCCGTCGGATCACTGGGCGTCCAGAACAGGTGGAACAGCCACAGGGACGGCAGGAAGATCGGCAGCCACTCCAGCGTGTTCGCCTGCACCCGAACGGCCCGTTCGAGCAGCGGATCTCCGGTCATGGTCGGCGCCGAAATGCCGCTCTTGCGACGCGCGCCGGCGACGCCCATGCCCATCCAGAAGTAAACGAGCAGCGCCAGCAGCGTGACGATGGCGACGTAAGCATGTGACTGCATGTGAAGATGCTCCCCTGATCCCGGAACGGTCTGCGCCGTTCGCGGGGAACCTGTCATGCTTCGCGCGAATGCGGAACTCTTGCCGGTCGCCGGCCCTTTTACGGACTGGACCGCCGGGAACACGGGAGACCGCCATGCCCTTCGCTTCCACCGCCATCCGCCACGTGCGCTACGAAGACGACCGGCAGAAACTGTTCGTCACCTTCGTTGACGGCGGTGAGTACGTCTACGTCGGGGTCCCTGGCGACCTCCACCGCAGCTTTGTCGCGGCAGACTCCCTTGGCCGCTTCTTCATCGATCAGATCCGCGACCGGTTCCCGTACAACCGGCTGGACGGCTAGGTCGGCACGGGACAGGGGACACGTACCTAAGTCCGTGTCCCCCTCAATCCGCATCCCCAAACCCCGTCATCGTCGGACTTGTTCCGACGATCCATGAACACCCATGGCGACCGGGCAACCGCGCTTTCGCAACGCCCGCGACCAAGGTCCGCGCGCATGGATCCTCGGGACAAGCCCGAGGATGACGTCTGGGTGTTGCGAGCGGACGGGGACACGCTCTGAAGTGCATGTCCCCGCGCCACCTACTCCTTCGCCGTTCGCTGATCCCGCTTGGCCAGTACGCGCAGGCGCAGGGCGTTGAGCTTGATGAAGCCGCCGGCGTCTCGGTGGTCGTAGGCCACCTTGCCTTCCTCGAACGTCACCAGATCCTGGTCGTACAGGCTGTAGGGGCTGGTGCGGCCGATGATGGTCACGTTGCCCTTGTAGAGCTTGACCCGCACCTGGCCGGAGACCTTGGCCTGGCTGTAGTCGATGGCCGCCTGCAGCATCTCGCGCTCGGGGGCGAACCAGAAGCCGTTGTAGACCAGTGATGCGTACTTCGGCATCAACTCGTCCTTCAGGTGCATGGCGCCGCGATCGAGCGTGATCGACTCGATGCCGCGGTGGGCGGCCAGCAGGATGGTGCCGCCCGGGGTCTCGTAGACGCCACGCGACTTCATGCCGACGAAGCGGTTCTCGACCAGATCGAGGCGGCCGACGCCGTTGTCGTGGCCCAGCTGGTTCAGCTTGGTCAACAGGGTCGCCGGCGACATGGCCACGCCGTCGATGGCGACCGGGTCGCCCTTCTCGAAGTCGAGGGTGAAGACCTGCGGCTTGTCTGGCGCGTCCTCGGGGCTGATCGTGCGCATGTGCACGAACTCGGGCGCCTCGATGGCCGGGTCCTCCAGCACCTTGCCCTCGGACGAGCTGTGCAGAAGGTTGGCGTCGACGCTGAACGGCGCCTCGCCGCGTTTGTCCTTGGTGATCTGGATCTGGTGCTTCTCGGCGAAGTCCAGCAGCGCTTCGCGGGACTTGAAGTCCCACTCGCGCCAGGGGGCGATGACGGTGATGTCGGGCTCCAGGCCGTAGTAGCCGAGCTCGAAACGGACCTGGTCGTTGCCCTTGCCGGTGGCGCCGTGGCTGACGGCGTCCGCGCCCATCTTGCGGGCGATCTCGATCTGTTTCTTGGCGATCAGCGGCCGGGCGATCGAGGTGCCGAGCAGATACTGGCCCTCATAGACCGTGTTGGCGCGGAACATCGGGAAGACGTAGTCGCGCACGAACTCCTCGCGCACGTCCTCGATGAAAATGTTCTCCGGCTTGACGCCCGCGGCCAGCGCCTTGGCGCGCGCCGGCTCGATTTCCTCGCCCTGGCCGAGGTCGGCGGTGAAGGTGATGACCTCCGCCCCGTATTCGGTCTGCAGCCACTTGAGGATGATCGAGGTGTCGAGGCCGCCGGAATAGGCGAGGACGACCTTCTTGACGGACTTCTTGGCGGTCACGGCGGTGTTCCTGGGGAGAGACAAGTTCCGGCGCGTTCAAGGGCGCCGGGGGGCCGGGGTCAACCCTTGAGTTGGCCCTCGGCGGCCAGGGTGGCGAGGGCGCGGCGCACCTGGGACAGATGCAGCACGGCCAGCAACGGCGCGACGGTCAGCCTGACGCCGAGCGCGATCAAGGCGCCGTTGATGTCGAGACCCGGCGCGCGGCTCTCGAACTTCAGCCAGACGCCGGCGGCGATGGCGAGGATCGGGACCACCCACAGGGCCGAAAACCGGTCGACCCGGGTGGTTGCGATCGCGCCCTTCCAGGCCACGGGGACCTTTGTTCCTGCCGGGATCTTCTTCCCGCTGCTCCACGACAGGGAGCACATCAGGGCGAGGGCCATGATCCAGAAGGCGTCGCCAAGGATGGAGAGGAAGTGGATCACCGCGTCAGACCGTCACCTGCGCACCCATCTCCACCACACGTCCCGGCGGGATCTTGAAGAAGTCCGTCGGGTTGGCGGCGTTGCGCATCAGGAAGATGAACACCTTGTCCTGCCAAAGCGGCATGCCGCTGTGGGCCGAGGCGATCACCGAGCGGCGGCCGAGGAAGAAGCTGGTCGCCATGATGTCGAACTTCAGCCCCTGCTGCTTGCGCAGCAGCGCCAGCGCCTTGGGCACGTTCGGCGTTTCCATGAAGCCGTAGGTGATGATCAGCTTCTTGAAGTCGTCATTGACCGGTTCGATGCGTACGCGGTCGGCCTCGCTGACGCGGGGTGTCTCGGCCGTGCGCACGGTGGCGATGACGTTCTTCTCGTGCAGCACCTTGTTGTGCTTGAGATTGTGCATCAGGGCGACCGGGGTCATGTCCGGGTCGCTCGTCAGGAAGATGGCCGTGCCGGGTGCGCGGTGCGGCGGCCGGGCCTTGAGGATGTCGATCAGGTCGGTCAGCGGCACCGAGTCCCGCCGCGTCTTGTCGGTCAGAATCTGCGAACCGCGGTTCCAGGTCCACATGACCAGCACCAGCACGCCACCGAACACCAGCGGCATCCAGGCGCCCTGCGGAATCTTCAACAGGTTCGAGGAGATGAAGGTCAGGTCCAGCAGCACCAGCGGCACCAGCAGCGCCAGGGTCGCTGCCCAGCTCCACTTCCAGGCCGCGCGCACAATGACGAAGGCCAGCAGGGTGTCGACCAGCATCGAGCCGGTCACGGCGATGCCGTAGGCCGAGGCGAGGGCGTGCGAGTTGCGGAAGCTGAACAGCAGCACCAGCACGCCGACCATCAGCATGGTGTTGACCTGCGGCACGAAGATCTGGCCGGCCTGGGTCTCGGAGGTGCGGCGGATGTCGATGCGCGGCAGCAGGCCCAGCTGGACGGCCTGCTGCGTGACCGAGAAGGCGCCGGTGATCACGGCCTGACTGGCGATGACGGTGGCGCAGGCGCCGAGCACCAGCACGGGCCAGTAGGCGAACTGCGGCACCATTTCCCAGAACGGATTATGCCGGGCGGCCGGGTGGGCGAGGATGAAGGCGCCCTGCCCGAGGTAATTCAGCGCCAGGCAGGGGAAGACCACCACCAGCCAGGAGGCGCGGATCGGCCCTTTGCCGAAATGGCCCATGTCGGCATAGAGCGCTTCGGCCCCGGTCACGGCCAGGAACACGCTGCCGAGAATCACGAAGCCGAGGAAACCGTTCTCGAACAGGAAGCGGACGCCGAACCACGGGTTGAAGGCCTGGAAAATCCGCAGGTTTTCGCCGAGGTGATAGAGGCCCAGCGCGCCGAGGATCAGGAACCAGATCAGCGTGATCGGACCGAAGAAGGCGGCCACCTTGTGGGTGCCGCGCGACTGCACCATGAACAGGCCGACGAGGATCGCCGCCGAGATGGGCAGGATGTAGGGGTCGACGCGGGCGCCCATGCCCGGCGCGTCCTTCAGGCCTTCCATGGCCGAGAGCACCGAGATGGCCGGGGTGATGACGCCGTCGCCGTAGAACAGCGCCGCCCCGATCACGCCAAGCAGGAATACCGCCGCCGATCGTTTGCCGGTGGACTTGGTGAGTGTCCGGCGGGCCAGGGCCATCAGCGCCAGAGTGCCGCCTTCGCCCTTGTTGTCCGCCCGCATCAGAAGGAAGACGTATTTGACCGTCACGACCAGGAACAGGGCCCAGATCACCAGCGAGACAACGCCGAGAACCGCATGCTCGGTCGAGGCGCTGTTGCGCGAATGGGCCAGCGCCTCGCGCATCGCGTAGAGCGGGCTGGTGCCGATGTCGCCGAACACCACGCCGATCGAACCGAGCGCCAGGGCCCAGAAACTCTGGCTGCCGTGGCCGTCTGCGGGATGAGCTGGAGTCGGGTTGGGGGCCGCCGGGGAGGAGGCGGTCGCGCCAGGGGCTTCGGAAGCCATAAGATCCCTCCGGGATCACGACGGGGAGGTCCCGGCGCCAAGTCCCAAGCGAGTGCGGCGCGGGCGATACACCCAATCCGCGGGGTGTTCAATGCGTCGCCGCCCGGTCGGTTCTACGATTTTCGTGGCGCCGGGGCCCCGCCTTTCCTACCTTTCGGATCCGATCATGTCAGACAGCCAGAAATTCCCGGTAGCGGCCCACGCGCTCGCCTATCTCGCCCACAAGGAGGCGACGTCGGCGGAGCATGCCATTTCGAGCGCCGAACTGGCCGCCTCGATGCCGACCAATCCCGTTGTGGTCCGCCGGGTCACGGCGATGCTGGCGCGCGCCGGGCTGATCGACACCCGCGCCGGGGCCGGCGGCGGGGCCTGGCTCAGGGTCGACCCCGCGACGATCCGCCTCGACGTCGTGCTGCGGGCCGTCGGGGGTTGCACGCATCTGGGTGTCGCGCCGCCGGGCGCCAAGGGCTGCCCGGTCGGCGAGATGATCCCCGAGGCAGTCAGCGCGGCGATCACCGCGGCTGACACGGCGGCCTCCGAGCGGCTGTCCCGAATCACGGTCGCCGATCTGCTCAAGGCGCCCGCAGAAAAACTGTAATCGATGTTGTGACCGATGCCTTGTTCTCACAATCCGGCCTTCATACGTAACTGCCACTGACGCAGTTTCTTATAAAGGAGCCTCCCATGGCCCGCATCGCCATCGCCTTCCACTCCGGCTACGGCCACACCGAAGTTCTCGCCAACAGCATCGCCGACGGCGTGCGCCAGTCCGGCGCCGAGGCGGTTCTGCTGAAGATCGAGAGCGCCGTTCAGGATTTCGAGCCTTTCCTCGATGAGATCGGCCGCTCGGACGCGGTGATCTTCGGCTCGCCCACCTACATGGGCGATGTCTCCGCCCCGTTCAAAGCCTTCGCCGACGCCACGTCCAAACCCTGGTTCACCCAGGCCTGGCAGGACAAGCTGACGGCAGGCTTCACCGTCTCGCACAGCTTCTCGGGCGACAAGCTGCACACGCTGCAGAGCCTGTCGGTGCTGGCGGCACAGCACGGGATGGTCTGGATCGGCCAGGGCGAAGCGGCCCCCGCCGTCACCGCAGCCGAGCGCGGCCCGGATACCGTCAACCGCGTGGGCGCCTTCCTCGGTCTCGCGGCCCAGGCCGACAACGTCGCGGCGGACTCCTCCCCGCCGGCCGGCGAACATCAGACGGCGCGGCTTCTCGGCCGCCGCGTGGCCCGGGCGGCGCAGCGCTGGGCGCGCGGCGGAGACGTAGAACTGTATCAGGCGGCCTGACGCCGCTTGACCGGGTCGGCGGGCGGGCCAATCTTGGGGTCCCAGTTCCTCAAGGGTCCGCCCGCATGGCTCGCCGCCTTGCGCTGATCACCGGCGCCTCCGCCGGCATCGGCGCCGCCTTCGCCCGTATCTACGCCAGCCACGGTTACGACGTGGCCCTGACCGCCCGCCGGGCCGACCGGCTGGAGACGCTCGCCAGCGAGATTCGTCTGCGCTTCGGGGTCGAGGCCCTGGTGATCGCCGCCGACCTTGCGGAGCCCGGCGCCAGCGACGCCGTGCTGGCCGAGATCGAGTCGCACGGCCGGGTGGTCGACGCCCTGATCAACAATGCCGGCTACGGCCTGCCCGGCGCTTATGCCGACACTGCGTGGCCGGACCAGCGCGGGATGTTGCAGGTGATGCTGGTGGCGGTCTGCGAGCTGACCCACAAGATCCTGCCGGGCATGATCGAGCGGAAGTTCGGCCGCATCGTCAATGTCGCGTCGCTGGCGGGCCTGGTGCCCGGGTCGGCCGGCCATACCCTGTACGCGGCGACCAAGAGTTTCCTCGTCAAGTTCTCCCAGAGTCTCCACCTGGAGAACCTGGCGACCGGCGTGCATGTCACCGCGCTGTGCCCCGGCTTCACCTTTTCCGAATTCCACGACGTCAACGCGACCCGCGCGCAGATCAGCCAGTCGACGCCGGACTGGCTGTGGCTTGGCGCCGACGAGGTCGCGGCCACGGGCTACGAGGCCGCGGAGGCCAACCGGCCGGTCTGCGTCACGGGTACGCCGAACAAGGTCATCGCGGCCATTGCCAAGATTCTCCCCGACGACTGGGCCCTGGCCCTGATGTCCAGCCAGGGAAGCCGCTTCCGGAAGGTGTGACGCCTTGGGCGCGGAGGTCGGTGACCACCGCCCCTACTTCGTCGCCGCGTAGGGCGCCGAAACGTCCTTCTTGATGATCACGCCGCGCGCGGTATCGGCCACGCCGATAATCACGAACTGCACCGCCATGGCGCAGAGGATCAGGCCGAGCACACGCACGATGATCGTCATGCCGATCCGGCCGAGCAGGCGCGAGATCAGCGGTGTCGCCCAGAAGCAGACCATGGTGAGGACCGAGACCGCCGCGATCACTCCGACGCCGGCCGCGAAGCCCTGGACGCCCATCTCCTTTGCTTCGCTGGCATAGATGACGACCGTCGAGATCGCGCCGGGCCCGATCAGCAGGGGCATGGCGAACGGCACGACCAGTCGCTCGAAGCGGCGGCGGGCGTAGGCGCGCGGACCCTCGGCCTCGGCGCCCTCCGCGGCGTCGGAGAACATGGCGGTGAAGTCGTCCCGCGCCATCTCCAGCCCCATGAGGAACAGGATGACCCCGCCGGCGATGCGGAACGCCGGCAGCGAGATGCCGAAGAACTCCAGCAGCGACAGGCCGGTGAAGAAGAAGAAGCTCATGAACAGGAAGGCGAACAGCGAGATATAGACCGCCACCCAGCGCCGGCCGGCGGCGATGGCGCCCGCGGTGGCCGCCGCGAACACCGGCACGTTGCCGATCGGGTCCAGCAGCGCGAACAGGGCGACGAAGAAGTTGACGGCGTATTCGGACGGGCTCATGCAGCGGTCTTAGCCCAAATCACGCCCGCGCGCCTCCCCCGAGAGGCGGGAGAGACCGCATGTCCGCCGACCCGCGCCTGATCATCGCCCTCGACCTGCCCAGCCGCGCCGAGGCGGAGGCTATGGTCGAAACCCTGGGCGACGCCGTCGGCTTCTACAAGATCGGCCTGCAGATGCTGGCTGTCGGCGGCATGGACATGGCCAAGGACCTGAAGGCGCGAGGCCGACAGGTGTTCCTCGACTGGAAACTGCACGACATCGGCGCGACGGTCGAAAAGGCCACGGCCGCCATTGTCGGATCGGGCGCCTGCGACCTGCTGACGGTCCACGCCCAGCCGCAGGTTCTGGCGGCGGCGGTCAAGGGCCGCGGCGGCGATGCCCAGGCAAAGATCCTCGGTGTCACGGTTCTGACCAGCCTGAACGGCCAGGACCTGGCGCAGATCGGCTACGGCATGGGCGTGGAGCAACTCGTGGAACGCCGCATCCGTCAGGTGATCGACGCCGGCACCGACGGCGTCGTGGCCAGCCCGCACGAGGCGGCATTGGCGCGACGGATCGGCGGCCCTGGCTTCCTCGTGGTGACGCCCGGCGTGCGGCCCGCCTGGGCCGGCAAGGACGACCAGGCCCGCGCGGCGACGCCTCTCGAGGCTCTGCAGGCGGGGGCCAGCCATCTTGTCGTCGGCCGACCGGTTACGGCCGCGGATGACCCGCGCGAGTCGGCCTTCCGGATCTCCGGGGAGATGGCGGGTAGCCTGTCGCCGGCCTAGTGACAGCCGCAGCCGTGTGACGGCGGCGGACGGTGCGGCGGCGGGCGATGTCCGCCGCCCCCGCCGCCGAAGCTGACGCGGGCGCTCGAACTGGCGGAGGCCCAGGAAGAGGACGACGCGCCGGCTCCGGCATAGGCGTAGCCGCCACCACCGCCACCACCGGAATAGACGATCTCGGGACCAACACCGCCGGCGCCCCAGAAGAATCCGTCGGTCAGATGCACCTCGCCGTATCCAGGCGGATAGGGCTGGCAGGGCGGCGGATAGCGGGGGTCCTGCGGGGCGGCGCAGGGCGACGGGTAGCCGCCGCACTGGCCACCGCAGGTCGGCGGCGGCGCAGGAACAGGGTAGCCCCCGCAGCGGTCGCAGGGAGAGGGATAGCCGCCGGGCTGCGGATAGGCCGTCTGGTGGTAGATCGGCGGCGGCCAGTGGCCAGGCTCGCAGCAGGCCGGCGCGGGATAGCCGGCCGGCTGGCAGCAGGGACCTGGCGCGGGCGGATAGTAGGCCTGGGGCGGCGGCGCGGGCGGGTACCCGCCGGCATCGCAACAGGGCCCCGGCTGCACGGCGTAGCCGCCCTGGTCCTGGGGTGGATAGGCCGTCGGCGGGGGAGCAGGATAGGGCTCGACCGGATAGGACTGGGCCGACGAAGCCTCGCCGTAGGCATATCCGTCCGCACCGGTTTCGCCCACCGCGACATAGCCGGCGTCAGGGCCGTAGCCCGGCGCATAGGCGGCCTGGGGCGCAGGCTGAGGCGGCGGCGGTTCATAGGCCGCCGCCGCGCGCGCGAGCACGAGCAGGCTGACCACCGCCATCGATATCCGGACAATCCACCTGATCATGGCCGCCTCCAGCGCCGTGAACGGGTAGCCTAGATCGGGCCAGGGGGGGCGGCGAACGCTTGCCCCTGAGGGGCGAGGCCGTCGTGGTTAAAGTTCGCCAACCACGACCTAGAAGTCGCTGGCCAGGCCCTTGCGCTCCCAGTCGCCGTAGCGGGTCGGCTCAGGACCCGATGGCCCGCCCATCTCCGGCGGCAGGTCTTCCGGCGGCGCGGCGGCGCGGCGCGCGGCGGCCTCCTCCAGCGCCCGGCGAGCCGCGGGCGTCAACACGGCGTCGGGATTCGCGCCCGGAGGGAGGTCGTCTTTGGGGTCGGTATCCATGGTGTCGATCTATCAGATCGCTGACTCGATGACAGCATTGGGTCGCGGGGCGCGGCTTGATCGTTTGACAGAACGCTGATCTCGTAACACTCCGCCCGTTTGAGGCGGACGTTTTCGTTTCGGGGGGAACTGAAACATGCCTCGCGTATCCAGCGCCTTTTTCACCGTCGCCGCGCTGTGCGGCCTGGCCGGCATGGTCTGGGGGTCATACATGGGGACGACCCATGACCACGCCTTGATGCCCGCCCATGCCCATCTGAACCTGCTTGGCTGGGTGACGCTATCGATCATGGGCGGCTTCTATGCCCTTCCCGGCGCCCGCCCCGGCGTTCTGGCCTGGGTGAACCTCGTCCTGTCCGCCCTCGGCGCGATCGTCATGGCGGTGCTGCTGCCCCAGGTCCTGCAGTCGAAGCTGGATGGCAGGGTCATGATGGCAGCGGAGGTCCCGGCGATCCTCGGGATGATCTGCTTCCTGATCAGCGTCATCTCCAGCGGACGCAGAACGGCCGACTGACCACGCTCTTGCGTCGCGCGTCGGGAAAGGGCACGGGGCGCGGGTGAGCGAGCATGAAGACATCGGCCTCCCCGCGCGGGAGGCGGCGGCCCAGTTCCTGGAGGCGGCCCTGTCGCGCCGGGCCGGCCTGGATGAAGCCCTGGCTGGATCGGCCGGACGGGGCCTCGCGCCCCGCGACCGGGCCTTCGCCCGCGCCCTGACCATGGCAGCCCTGCGGCGGCTTGGAACCATCGACCGCGCCCTGGCTCCAAAGCTTCAGCGCGAGCCGCCCGAGCGGGTGCGCACCCTGCTGCGCCTCGGCATGACCCAGCTGTTCTGGATGGACGTGCCCGACCATGCCGCCGTCTCGACAACCGTGGCCATCGCCGACCGGCTGAAGCCGACACGGTCGTTCAAGGGGCTGATCAACGCCATCCTTCGCGGCCTGCAGCGCGACGGCCGGCCCGCCGACGATCCCGAGACCCTCGCCCCGCCCTGGCTGATGGCCCGCTGGCAGGCGGCGTACGGTCCCGACCAGGCGCGCGCCATCGCCGCCACGATCGCTGATGAGCCCGCCACCGACCTGTCGGCGAAGGATCCGGCTGACGCCGACGCGCTCGCTGTCCTGCTGGAGGGCGAGGTTCTGCCCGGTGGTTCGATCCGCACCCGCAGGCGCGGCGATCTTTCCGAATGGCCGGCGTTCAGCGAGGGTCGCTGGTGGGTGCAGGATGCCGGCGCGGCCATCCCGACCCGCCTGCTCGACGTCAAACCCGGCGAGACCGCGCTCGACCTGTGCGCCGCGCCGGGCGGCAAGACGCTGCAACTGGCCGCCGCCGGCGCCGGCGTGGTCGCGCTGGACCGTTCCGCCGACAGGCTGAAGCGGGTCACCGAGAACCTCGCCCGGCTGAACCTTACCGCCGAAGTCGTCACCGGCGACGCCCGCTCCTGGCCCGACAAGCGGACCTTTGACGCGGTGCTGCTCGATGCGCCCTGCTCGGCGACCGGCACCTTCCGCCGCCATCCGGACGTCCTGTGGGCCGCCGCGCCCGGCGACATCGCCAGCCTGGCGACGGTTCAGGCCCGGATGCTCGACTCCGCCGCCGCCCGGGTCAGGCCCGGCGGCCGGCTGGTCTATTGCGTCTGTTCGCTGGAGCCGGAAGAAGGCGAGGCCCAGGTACGCGGCTTCCTGACCCGCCATCCGGAGTTCGAAACCGTTCCGGTCACGCCCGGCGAAGGCGGGGCGCCTGCCGCCAGTATCAGCGGCGACGGCTGGCTGCGCATCCTGCCCCACCACCTCGAGGGCGGCATCGACGGCTTCTTCGCCGCCCGGATGGTTCGCAAGGACTGAGCCGTCCTTGTCCCCCGGCGCCCGTCCGGCTAGACCAAGGCATGGCCGTTCCCATCATCGCTCCATCCATCCTGGCGTCGGACTTCGCCCGTCTGGGCGAGGAATGCCGCGCTGTTGAAGCCGCCGGCGCGGACTGGCTGCATGTCGATGTGATGGACGGGCATTTCGTTCCGAACATCACCATCGGCCCGGACGTGGTGAAGGCGCTGCGCCCGCATGTCACGATCCCGTTCGACGTCCACCTGATGATCGCGCCGGCCGACCCCTACCTCGAGGCGTTCGCCGCCGCCGGGGCCAACATCATGAGCATCCATCCGGAAGCCGGGCCGCATTTGCACCGCTCGCTGAAACGGATCCGGGAACTCGGCTGCAGGGCCGGCGTGGTGTTCAATCCATCGACTCCCGTCGAGCCCGTCGAATGGATCCTCGAGGACATCGACCTGTTGCTGGTCATGACTGTGAATCCCGGCTTCGGCGGCCAGAGCTTCATCGAGGCGCAGCTGAAGAAGATCGAGCGGCTGCGGAAGATGATCGACGCCTCGGGCTGCCCGATCGAGCTGGAAGTCGACGGCGGCGTTACGCCCGTCACGGCGCCCCGGTGCGTGGCGGCCGGCGCTACGGCGCTGGTCGCCGGCTCGGCCGTGTTCAAGGGCGGGCCGGACGCCTACGCCGACAACATCCGCGCCCTGAAGGGCGTCTGAGCCCGGCGGCATGGACGCCCCCAAACTGCCCTCCGCCTCCTCCGCCGCGCTGGCCCTACAGGCCGCCGGCGAAAGCGCTCGCCGACTGGCCGAGCGGGAGTGGTTCGGCACGCCTTTCCACCGGATGACGCTGGCCGGCCCCAAGCCGGCCGGCATGGCCGCCAGTCCGCGCGACCTGCGGCCGGTGGAGCCGGAACGTGGCCGCCGGATCGTCGCCGGTTTCTTCGACCTGACGGGCGCCGAGATGGTCGTCGGGCCACAGGGGGATCCCTTCGACCGGGGCAGTCCGACCCGGACCTTCGCCGTCGCCCTGCATCGCATGGGCTGGATGAATGACCTTCTGGCCACCGGCGATGCGGGCGCAAGGCTGGGCCTCAGGCTGGTCACGGACTGGCGTCGGGTCTTCGGGAAATGGAACAGCTTTTCTTGGGGTCCCGACGTCATCGAGCGTCGCGTCTTCAACCTCGCCTGCGCCGCTCGGCGGCTGACCTATGCCGCCTCGGACGCCGAGCGGTCGCTGGTCCTCGATGATCTCGCCCGGCAGGCCCGGCATCTGGTCAGCATCGGCCAGGCTCCCGAGCGATTGCTGGAGCGGGTCGTGGTCGCGGGCATCGCGGGCTGCACGCTCGGCGGAGAGGCCGGAGACCGGCTGATCGACTTCTCCATGACGCGGCTGAAGACGCTCCTGGCCACGACGGTGTCGCACGAGGGCGTCCACGTCAGCCGCTCACCCCAGGCCGGCCTCGAACTGCTGTTCGACCTGATGACCCTGGACGACGCCTTGCATCAGCGGGGTCAGGCGGGCCCCGACGACCTGCCGCGCGCGATCGACCGGCTCAGCGCCGCGACACGTTTCTTCACCATGCCGGATCATCGCCTGGCGGGCTTCCAGGGCGGCGCGGCCACGGGCCCGCGGCGCATCGCGGCGGCCCTCGCCCACGAAGAGACCGAACCTCCGAGCCGTCGCAAGGCCCCGCACGCCGGCTATGAGCGCCTCGAGTCGGCGACCATCGCGGTCATGGTCGACGCCGGCCGCCCGGCGCACGGCCGCTGGAGCGTCACCGCCTGCGCCCAGCCCGCGGCGCTGGAGATCGTGTGCGGGGTCGACCGGTTGATCGTCGGCTGTGGCTGGACGGCGGACTCCGGCGCCTCCCATGCCCTGCGACTGACCGACGCCGCCTCGACGGCCAATATCGCCGACATGTCGGCCGGCCAGCCCCTGCGCGGTTTCGCGGCCGCCGCGCTCGGCCCACGACTTGTCGGCGCGCCGCGAAAGGTCGAGGCCAAACGTCACGACGCCGAGGCCGCCGCCTGGCTGGAAGTGTCGCACGACGGCTGGGCCAAACGCTTCGGACTGATCCATGAGCGTAAGCTGTACCTCGACCGGACGCTCGAGGAGCTGCGGGGCGAGGACAATTTCCGGCCGGTCGTGGAGAAGGAGCTCGACGGTCCGCGACGCTACCTGCCCTTCACCGTCCGCTTTCATCTGCACCCCGACGCCCGCGCCTCCCTGGCCCGCGACCACAAGAGCGTGCTGCTCAAGGGCCCGTCGGAAGAAGGCTGGTGGCTGCGCAATGACGCCATCGAGGTGTCGGTCGAACCCTCGGTCTACATCGATGGCGGCCTGCAGCGCCGCACCGTCCAGGTGGTCCTTCGCGGCCAGGCCAGCGGCGACAAGGGCGGCCGCGTACGGTGGAAACTGTCGCGGGCGGAGGGGTGAGTACGTGGTTCGAGCCCCGGATCCAGTCCGGGGTCGGCTGATGCCTCGCTCCTCACCATGACGAGCACCTTTGAAGTCCTCACCTCAACGTCATCCTGAGGAGCGAGCTTAAAGCGAGCGTCTCGAAGGACGCATTGACTCGCCCGCCTCTCGCCGTATTTTCCGGCCGTTCGCGTAACTGGCGCTGGAGGTGGGTGACCACCGGGGAGCGCGAACCTCATATGCCGCGCGCCTGGGCTCCTCGTTCATCCCGGAGCCGAACCATGCCCGCCGCCCCAGACTATCCCGCATCCCCCGACACGGTCGTCATCAGACGCGCCCTGCTGTCAGTGTCCGACAAGACCGGCCTGGTCGAGGCGGCGAAGGTGCTCAGCGATCTTGGCGTAGAGCTGGTCTCGACGGGCGGCACGCGCGCGGCGATCGCGGCGGCCGGCCTGCCGGTCAAGGACGTCTCGGAGCTGACAGGCTTTCCGGAGATGATGGACGGCCGGGTCAAGACGCTGCACCCGATCGTCCACGGCGGCCTGCTCGGCGTGCGCGACGCGGCCGACCACGCCAAGGCCATGAGCGACCACGGCATCGGCGGCATCGACCTGCTGTACGTCAACCTCTACCCGTTCGAGGCCACGGTCGCGGCCGGCGGCGACTACGCCACCTGCGTCGAGAACATCGACATCGGCGGCCCGGCGATGATCCGCTCGGCGGCCAAGAACCACGGCTATGTCGCGGTCTGCACCGATCCGGCCGATATGGCCGACGTCCTCGCCCAGTTGAAGGACGACGGCGCCACGACGCTCGACCTGCGCAAGACCCTCGCCGCCCGCGCCTATGCCCGCACGGCGGCCTACGACGCGGCCATTTCGACCTGGTTCGCGCAACAGCTCGGCCAGACCGCGCCGGCCCGCAAGGCCATCGCCGGGACCCTGATCCAGACCATGCGCTACGGCGAGAACCCGCACCAGTCGGCGGCCTTCTACGCCGGCGGCCTGGCCCGGCCGGGCGTGGCCAACGCCCGCCAGCTGCAGGGCAAGGAACTGAGCTACAACAACATCGCCGACACAGACGCCGCCTTCGAACTGGTTGCCGAGTTCAGCGAACCGGCCTGCGTTATCGTCAAGCACGCCAACCCCTGCGGCGTCGCGACGGGTGGCGATCTGCTGAGCGCTTACCAGCGCGCGCTGGAATGTGACCCGGTCAGCGCCTTTGGCGGCATCGTCGCGGTCAACCGTCGGCTCGACCGCAAGGCCGCCGAGGCCATCTGCGAGACCTTCACCGAGGTGGTCATCGCGCCCGAGGCCGACGACGACGCCGTCGCCGTGTTCGAAGCCAAGAAAAACCTGCGCCTGCTGGTCACCGGCTCCCTGCCCGACCCGCGCGCGCCGGGCGAGGTGTTCCGCTCCGTCGCCGGCGGCTTCCTCGTCCAGAGCCGCGACGCCTCGCTGATCCTGCCGGGCGACCTGAAGATCGTCACGAAACGCGCGCCCTCGCCGACCGAGATCGCCGACATGCTGTTCGCCTTCACCATCGCCAAGCACGTGAAGTCCAACGCGGTGGTGTTCGCCCGGAACGGCCAGACCCTGGGCGTCGGCGCCGGCCAGATGAACCGCAAGGACAGCGCCCGCATCGCCGCCATGCGCGCCAGCGATTTCGGGCTCGACCTGAAGGGCAGCGCCTGCGCCTCGGAAGCCTTCTTCCCGTTCGCCGACGGCCTGATCCAGGCGGCGGAGGCCGGCGCGACGGCGGTGATCCAGCCGGGCGGTTCGATCCGCGACGCCGAGGTCATCGCCGCCGCCGATGAACGTGGCGTCGCGATGGCCTTCACCGGCGTGCGGGTGTTCCGGCACTAGGGGATCAGCCCACAGGTCAGCACCGTGGCAGACCCGCCCTGATGTCTTGAAGGCCAGTTTTGCTCCGGCGTGACCTTCGTCAAGGACGGGCCCCGCGGGCCCGCCGCTGTGCGGCCGCGAAGCGGTCCTTGACCAAGGTCAGCGCCCGGAGCGCATCATTCCATCAAGGCCAAAGGGCAGGTGTCATCGGGTTGGTGAGATAGAGCCCGGTAGCTTCGCCCCCGCTTGACATGTGAGCAATTGCTCACATACTCGCGCCATGGCCCTGCAACCCTCGACCCTCGCCGAGCGCGCCCGTCATCTGGAGCGGCATGTCCGCGTGCTCAAGCCGATGGGGTTCGGGCCGTTTCCGGTGACGATCCAGATGCACGGCTGCGCCGGCTGCCAGCCCTTCCAGAACACTTACGCCGAAGCGGCGGTGAAGGCCGGCGTGGCGGTGGTCATCGTCGACAGCCTGCGGCCCCGCAACATGTCCAGGCTGGACGGCAGTCTGTTCGTCTGCACCGGCACGGTCCTGCGCGGAGCCCAGCGGGCCGGCGACCTCTATGCCGTGCTCGACTGGCTGAAGCGCCAACCGTGGGCCGACGCGAACCGCGTGATGGCGGCCGGCTGGAGCCATGGCGGCTGGACCATCATGGACGGGTTCGCTCAGGGGAGCGGCGCGGCGCGGATGACCGGTCTGGTTGACGCCGACCCGGCGCTGCTAAAGGCGGTGAAGGGCGTGTTTCTGGTGTACCCCTACGCCAGCTTCCCCTCACTGACCTCGGCGCGCGGCTGGAGCGCCCGACCAAAGGTGTTCGCCGTGCTCGGCGGCAAGGACCAGGTGGTCGGAACGGCCGGACCGCTGAAGGCGCTGAGCCGGCTCAAGGCCGACGGCCTGTCGGTCGACGTCCTGACCTTTCCGGACGCCACCCACGCGTTCGACGACGACGATGCCAACGATCCCCGCGCCCGCTTTCGCCCCGATCTGCGGGCGACGGCGGAGCAGTACTACGTGAGGGCGCTGCGGGTGGCGTTGAGCTGATGCTCTCCGTGGAGCGGGGAGGATTGCTCCGCTACTTCCCCGCCGCCGCCACCAGTTCCCGCAACGCGGCGTTGGCGATCGTCAGCTTGGCAAAGGTCCAGCCGCCGCCGGCCTGCTCGATCTCCTCGATCGTCTTGCGCACCGCGCGGCCCGGACCGGAGTGCATCTGCGCCCAGGAGGTCACCGCCCCCTTGGCGGCGTCATTGTCCACCGCGGCATCCGGCGTGCCCGCGAAGGTCATGACGGCGCGGGCGACCTGCGCCTGTTCGGACAGCATGTCCTCGATCAGCCGGCGCACGGCCATCCGCTCGAAGTGGTCACCGCCGCGCTTCTCGCCGGCCGCCGCCCGCAGCCGGTCGAAGCTGAACGCCGCGCCGACCTGGTGGTAGAGCCGCGCGGTCGCGGCCACCGGCCAGCCGAGGTCTCCGGCGAGGTCGACCAGTTCGGCCGCCGTGGTCAGGGGCTGGATCGCCGCGATGCTGTTGGCGAGAGCCTCGGGGGCGCCGTCCTTGACGAAGAGGGCCGCACGACGGGCGACAGCCTTCTGTTCGAACGGCGACAGGATGCCCGGGGTCAGACCGCGCAGCTCGGTCAGGGCCGGGCCGTAGCGCTCGGTCAGCGCCCGGATGCCGCCGGGACCCGCCCGCCGCGCCAGCCAGAAGGTCTGGCTGCGGATGATGTGCGCCAGCGCCCGGAACAGGGCCAGCTGGCCCTCGGCGGGAACCTTGCCGTCGAGCGCCGCCACCGCGTCCCAGCTTTCCTGGAACCGGAGGATCGTCCGGGCCGCCTCGAAGCCGGTCACCAGCGCGCCGGTGTCGCAGCCGGCCGCCGCCCGAAGGCGGGCCGGGAAGGTCGGCCCGCAGATGTTGATCAGCTCGTTGTCGACCACGGTCGCGATGATCTCGCGCCGCAGCCGGTGACGCTTCATTTCATCCTCGTAGGCCGCCAGCGGCTTCGGAAAATAGGCCTCCAGCGTCGCCTCGAGGGCAGGATCGTCCGGCGCCTTTGAAGCCACGATGCCGTCGAACAGGTCGAGCTTGCCATAGGCGAGCAGCACGGCCAGTTCCGGCCGAGTCAGGCCCTTGCCGGCCGCGGCCAGCTCCAGCATCTGGGTCGCGTCCGGCAGGCCCTCGACCTTGCGGTCCAGTCGGCCGGCTCCCTCCAGCTCACTCATGAACCGCGCGTGGTTTTCGAGCTCCGCGACCGCGTCCTGCTCCAGCAGCGAAACCGCCAGCGTCTGGTCGTAGTTGTGCGCCAGCACATGCTCGGCGACCTCGTCGGTCATCGAGGCCAGCAGTTTGTCGCGCGCCGGCCGGTCGAACTTGCCCGCGCGTTCCGCCATGCCGGTGAGGATCTTGATGTTGACCTCGTGGTCGGAGCTGTCGACCCCGGCGGAGTTGTCGATGGCGTCGGTGTTGATCCGGCCCCCGACCCGCGCGAACTCGATCCGGCCCGCCTGGGTGAGGCCGAGGTTGGCGCCCTCGCCGACCACCTTGACCCGCAGATCGCCGGCGTTGACGCGGATCGCGTCATTGGCCTTGTCGCCGGCTTCGGCGTTGCTCTCGCCGCGCGCCTTCACATAGGTGCCGATGCCGCCGAGATAGAGCAGCTCCGCCTTCGCCTTGAGGATCGCCGTCATCAGTTCGGCCGGCGAGACCGTCTCAGCCTTGATGTCCAGCGCGGCGCGAATTTCCGGCGTCAGGACGATGGTCTTCAGGGCACGGGAGAAGACGCCGCCACCGACGGAAATCTTGCTCTTGTCGTAGTCTTCCCACGACGATCGCGGCAGGGCGAACATGCGCTCGCGCTCGACCCAGGACGACGCGGCGTCCGGGTTCGGGTCGATGAAGATGTGTCGGTGGTCGAACGCCGCGATCAGCCGGATGTGCTTGCTCAGCAGCATGCCGTTGCCGAAGACGTCGCCCGACATGTCTCCCACGCCGACGACGGTGAAGTCGGTGGTCTGGATGTCCTTGCCGGCTTCACGGAAGTGCCGCTTGACCGCTTCCCAGGCGCCGCGGGCGGTGATGCCCATGACCTTGTGGTCGTAGCCGGCCGAGCCGCCGGACGCGAAGGCGTCGCCCAGCCAGAAGCCGTAGGATTCGGCCACGCCGTTGGCGATGTCGGAGAAGGTCGCCGTACCCTTGTCGGCGGCGACGACCAGGTAGGGATCATCGCCCTCATAGGCAATCACGCCGGCCGGACGCACGACGGTGTTGTCGGCGGCGATATTGTCGGTGATGTCGAGCAGGCCGAACAGGAACGTCCTGTAGGCATGGATGCCCTCGGCGCGGATCGCGTCCGGCGTCCCGCCACGCGGCAGCTGTTTGGGATAGAAGCCGCCCTTGGACCCCACGGGCACGATGACGGCGTTCTTGACCTGCTGCGCCTTGACCAGTCCCAGCACCTCGGTGCGGAAATCGTCGCGCCGATCGGACCAGCGCAGCCCGCCCCGGGCCACCGGCCCGAACCGCAGGTGCACGCCCTCGACGTGAGGGGCCCAGACGAAGATCTCGCGGAAGGGCTTGGGCGCCGGCAGGTCGTCCAGCTCACGACTGGCGATCTTGAAGCTGATGTAGGGCTTCGGACCGCCGCCTTCGGCCGTCTGGTAGAAGTTGGTCCGCTTCAGCGCCCCGACAAGCAGGGCGAGCCGGCGCAGGACCCGGTCGTGGTCAAGACTGTCGACGGCCTGAAGGGCGTCCGTGATTTCCGCCATCACGGCGGCGGCCTGGCCTTCGCGGGCCTTGATATCCGAAGCGATCGCGGGATCGAACTTGATGCGGAACAGGTCGAGGATCAGCCGCGCGACGCCCGGATGCTCCGAAAGCGCCTGTTCCTGGACCAGCTGGCTGGGATCGAGCCCCGACTGTTGGCGATAGCGGGCCAGGGCGCGAACCAGGGCCGCCTCGCGCCAGGACACGCCAAGCTCCAGGACGAGACGATTGAACCCATCGCTCTCCGTGCGACCGGTCCAGACGGCGGTAAAGGCCGCTTCGAAAGCGTCCTGGATGTCGGCGAACACCAGGTGGCCGCCCTGCTCGTCTTCCAGCAGGAACTCGTGCACCCAGACCGGCGCGCGCTGACCGGCGGCGACCAGGGGCGACAGCTCGAAGGCGTCCTCGATCAGGGCTTTTAGCCCCATGTGTTCGAGGATCGGCATAACATCAGCCAGCGGGGCCGCGCCGCCCTTGCGATAGACCTTGAAGCGGAAGCGGGTCGATGGATCGCCCACCACCCGGAAGGCCCGGGTGCGAAACTCGTCAGGGCCCATGGCGTCGATTTCGGCCAGGTCCGTCAAGGCTTCCGCGGCCGGGTAGAATTCGCGATAGCCGCTGGAGAAGGCGCCAGACCAGCGGGCCAGGGTGGCGGCGACGCCCGCGGCCGGCGGGTCGGACCGCACCGCCGTATCGAACCGGTCATCCCAGGTGCGGGCGGCCTCGGCGATGTCGGCCTCAACCTGGGCGATGTCGGGGTCAACCGCGTTTCCGGGGTCGACGCCCAGGATGAAGTGGACCCGGGCGAGCGGCGCGTCGGAGAAGCTGGGATAGTAGGCCGAGATGCGACCCTGGAAGGCCTCGGCGAGAATGGCCCCAGCCTTCTCGCGCACGCGGGAATCGTAGCGTTCACGCGGCACGAACAGCAGCACCGAGATGAAGCGGTCGAACGGGTCCCGGCGGGCGAAGACCCGCACGCGCGGGCGGTCGAACAGATGCAGCACGCCCAGCGCCAGCACCAGAAGTTCGTCCTCCGGCGTCTGGAACAGCTCGTCGCGCGGCCAGGTCTCGAGGATGTTGCGCAGGCGCTTGTCGTTGTGCCCGCCGGCCGACACGCCGGCCCGCTCCAGAACGTTGGCCACCTTGCGGCGGATAAGCGGCACGTCGCGCGCCGGCGCGTCATAGGCCTCGGCGGTGAACAGCCCCACGAAGCGGACCTCGCCCGACGGCTTGCCGTCCGCGCCGTACCGCCGGACCCCGACGTAATCCATGTAGCCGCGGCGGTGCACCCGCGACCGGAGATTGGACTTGGCCACGACCAGCGGCGAGTCGGTCTCCAGGTGCCGGCGCAGCTGCTTGGACAGGATCGCCGGCTCGCTGGTGCGGCGCAGAACGCGACGCTCCTGATCGCGCAGGACGCCCAGACTGTCTTCGGGCCGGTAGACGGGCTCCTCGGCGGCGTAGTCTCCGTCCGCGGTGCGGGGGTAGTCGTAGACCCGGGCGCCGAGGAAGACGAAATGGTCGTGTTCAAGCCACTCCAGGAACGCCAGATCTTCCGCCCGGGCGTCGCCCGCAACCGCCGACGGCGCGCCGGCCAGTTCCGTGATCGCGCCGCGCATCAGCGCCAGCATCGCCGGGAAGTCGGCGACCGCCATCCGCACATCGCCCAGAGCCAGCCGGACGCCCTCGATCAGCGCGGCCGCGCGATCGTCGCCGACAGGGTCGAGGTGAACCTGGATCGCGGAGATCCGCTTCCCGTCGCGCTCGATCAGCGGATGGAACATGGCCCGGACTGGAAAGCCGGCCTCGGCGATCTCGCCCATGATCGAATCGACCAGGAAGGGCCGGTCGGGCTGAACGATCTCCAGCAGGTCTCGGCCCAGGTCCGTACCGGCGGCGGACGTCCAGCGCCGCAGACGAATGGCGGGAGCGTCATCCGTGAGCACGGCGCTGAAGCGCCAGAGTTCGGCGAACGCTGCGGCGAGATCCGAAAGGCTCGCGCCAGGCAGCTCCTCGGCGGACAGGTCTCGCCACAGCTGATTGATGAAGGCGGCTTCGGAGTCCTTGAGTGGACCGGGTTTCTGGCCCAGCGCTCCGACGAAGGCGGCGGCGAGCGTATCGGAATCAAAGCCCGGCGCGGCCGGGTGAAGGCTTGCGCCCTTCATCGAGTATCCCCACAGGATTTTCCGGCCGAAACGTTCCTTTCCGGCTCCTGGAGGAGTCCGGCGATCGGAAAACGCTTCGGGGATGTGACTTTGGGCCTCTTTTAAGCCGGATCGGGTGGAAAATTTCGATCCGGATCGCGGTCAGCCTAGCCCGCTTGGGGCGCCGATCAACCGCCATCCGCCGCCTTGGGGAAGAACTTTCCGCGACGGCGTGAGGGCTCCGGAAAAGAATACGCCGCCGGAGGGGGGTCCGGCGGCGCTTTCTCGTCGTCGCCGCCGGGGGGAGGGGCGGGACGACCTTCGATCCGGGGCGCCGCTTTCGGGGGGGAGGAAGGGCGCCGACCGGTCCGGCGGCAGGGGGAGTGCGACCGGACAGGATTGAGATAGGCGCCCTTTTTCGCGTTTCAAGAGGCGCCGTCCGGCTTGCCGAAGTGCTTGCCGCTACGGCGATGATGACCCGAGTCATCCACGCCCTGGGGGTCGCCGTTCTCCGACATCAGGATGGCGATCCAGCGCGACCCCTCGAATTCCGCGAGAATGATCATCGCCATCACCGCCAGCGGCGTGGACAGGAACATGCCCGGCAGACCCCAGAGCGCGCCCCACAGCGCCAGGGCCAGAAGCACGACCACCGGGTCGATGTTCAGGCTGTCGCCCTGCATCCGCGGGGTGATGATGTTTCCGACAACGAACTGGATGGCATAGAGCACGCCCAGCAACACGAAGCCCTGCCAGAGGGTGTCGAACTGGACCAGGCCGAACAGCGCCGGAAAGACGATGCCGACGAACCCGCCGATGATCGGAATGTAGGACGCCAGAAAGATCAGGAAGGCCCAGAACAGGGCATTGTCCAGACCGACCACGAGCATCGCCAGCCACGAGCCGCCGGCGATCATCAGCCCGGTTATGGTCTGAACCCAGAGATACCGCTCCACACCGAACCGGATGCGGTCGAAGATCTCCATCGCATTGGCCCGCTCGGCGTTGTGCGGGAACAGGGCGACGATCTTGCGCTTGAACCCGCGCCGCGAGGCGATGATGAAGCCCAGGTAGATCAGGACGAACACGGCGTCGGACACAACGCCCTGAAGACCCTGGGCAAGCTGGCCGACGTATTTCGTCGGGTTCAGGTCATCGACCATCTGGGTCAGGGGTGGCGGCGCCTGGGCCCCTACGATCGCCGCGAGGCGGGCCAGCAGGCCGTCCAGTTTGGGGCCGTAACCCACAAGCTGGGCGATGAACTCGTGGGCGCGGTCCGCGACCACGACCAGGGTCACACCGAAGATCAGCAGCGACAGGACGATGGCGACCAGCAGCGACACGCTGTCGGGCAGGCGGGGCCAGCGATGCTCGAGGCGGCGGGCGAAGCTGTCGATCATGATCGCCAGGAACATGGCGAGCGCGAGGGGGGTCAGAATTCCGCGCGCCCAGTAGAGCGCGGCCGCCGACACGATAACGGCCAGGATGACGAGCGCATTGCGGCCGATGCCCTCCGGTCGCACGGACACGACGGCAGGATGATCAGGAGGGGAAGGGTCCGCGGCGGCGGTCGTCTTCCTCGCGGGGGTCCTGGCCATCGGGTGTCTCCTCGATTGAGGCCGGAGTCTCGGGGGCCGCCCGGGTTCCGTCAATGCGCCTGCTTGGCGAAGCAGGGGCGGCGCCTGTAGTTTTCACGCCGAACCCCACGGAGATGACGAATGGACGGCGCCAGCGATCCCGGAACCCTGTTCGTCGGGTTCTCCGACAAGCCCGAGACCATGCGGCTGGACCGGACCAACCGGCACGGCCTGGTCGCCGGAGCCACGGGCACCGGCAAGACCGTCACCCTCCAGATCCTTGCCCAGGCCCTGTCCGACGCCGGGGTTCCTGTGTTCGCCGCCGACGTGAAGGGTGACCTGTCGGGCATCAGTCAGCCGGGCGCCCCGAACGAGAAGATGCTGGCCAGGGCGCAGGGCATGAACCTGACCCTGACGCCGGCCGCACCGCCGACGATCTTCTGGGACCTTTTCGGCGAAAAGGGTCACCCCGTCCGCACCACGGTCTCGGAAATGGGGCCGCTGCTGCTGGCCCGGATGCTCGAGCTCAACGATGTCCAGGAAGGCGTCCTCAACATCGTCTTCAAGGTCGCCGACGCCGAAGGGCTGCTGCTGCTCGATCTGAAGGACCTGCAGGCGGCCCTGAAATATGTCGCCGAGAACGAGAAGAGCATCGACGCCGAGTACGGCAACGTCTCGGCCGCCACGGTCGGGACCATTCAACGCGGCCTGCTGACGCTGGAAACCCAGGGCGGCGCCAACCTGTTCGGCGAGCCGGCGCTCGCGTTGTCGGACCTGATGCGCGTCGACGGGTCTGGCCGGGGCCTTGTCAGCATCCTGGCCGCCGACCGGCTGATCCAGAGCCCGCGCCTCTACGCCACCTTCCTGCTCTGGCTGTTGTCGGAGCTGTTCGAGGATCTGCCCGAGATCGGCGACCCGGAACAGCCGCGCCTGGTGTTCTTCTTCGACGAGGCCCACCTGCTGTTCCGCGACGCGCCGAAGCCCCTGCTGGAGAAGGTCGAACAGGTCGTCCGCCTGATCCGCTCCAAGGGTGTGGGCGTGTTCTTCGTGACCCAGAATCCGGCCGACATTCCCGAAACCGTGCTGGCGCAGCTGGGCAACCGCTTCCAGCACGCCCTGCGGGCCTATACCCCGGCCGAGCAGAAGGGCCTCCGCGCCGCCGCCGCCTCTTTCCGCCCGAACCCGGCCTTCGACACCGCTGATGCGATCCAGAACCTCGGCGTGGGCGAGGCGCTCGTCTCCGTGCTCGACGAGCGCGGCGCGCCGACGGTGACGGCGCTGACGAAGATCCGACCGCCGGCCTCGCGGCTGGGGCCGGTGACCCTCCCTGAACGCCAGGCGATCCAGGCGACCAGCCCGGTGCGGGGGCTTTACGACACCCTGCTCGACCGGGAGTCCGCCTTCGAGGGCCTCAAGGCCCGGGCCGGTCAGGCGGCGCGTCAGGCCGAGGAAGCGGCCGCGGCGACGGCCGCCGCGAAGCAGCACGAGGCCGACCAGAAGGCCTGGGAGCGGGAACAGGCGCAGCGCGACCGCTACGAGAACCGGCCCGCACCACGGGCGCGGGCCTCGAACCGCCAAAGCATGGGCGAAGCGTTCGGCAAGACCCTGGTCCGTTCAATCGCCAGCCAGGTCGGCCGCGAACTGCTCAGGGGCGTGCTCGGCGGGCTGAAGCGGCGCTAGACGTCAGGCAGCCTTGCGGCGTTTGCGGACCGGCGCCTGCAGGATGACGCTGGCGGCGGCCATCAGCACCGCGGGCAGCTCGTTGGTCCAGGCGCCCAGAGTATCGGCGGGAGCCGGCCGGCCGATGGCGTAGCCCTGCACCTCGGCGCAATGCTCGCCGCGCAGGAACTGCAGCTGCTCGTCGGTCTCGACCCCTTCGGCCACGACCGGGATGTCCAGGCTGCGGCCCAGCCCCAGCACGGCCTTGACGATCACGGTCGCCCGTTCGTCGCGATAGATGTTCTCGACGAAGCTCTTGTCGACCTTGATCTTGTCGAACGGGAAGGACTGCAGCGTCGACAGCGAGGAGAAGCCGGTGCCGAAATCGTCCATGGCGATGCGCACGCCCAGGGCCTTCAGCCGGCGCAGGTTGTCGAGCGCGCGCTGATAGTCCTTGAACAGCGCGCTTTCGGTGACTTCCAGCTCCAGCCGCATCGGCGAAAGGCCGGTCTCGATCAGGATCTCGTGCACCAGCTGGGAGAGGTTCGGCTGGTTCAGCTGCAGCGGCGACAGATTGACCGCGATGCTCAGCGGCTTGTCCCAGGCGGCGGCCTCGGCGCAGGACTTGCGCAGGACCCATTCGCCGAGCGGCAGGATCAGGCCGGTCTCCTCGGCCAGCGGGATGAAATCCAGCGGCGGGATCATGCCACGCACCGGGTGACGCCAGCGGACCAGGGCCTCGAAGCCGAGAATCTCGCCGTCGCTGGCCCGGGCCTGCGGCTGATAGTGGACCACCAGGTCCTCGTCGAGGATCGCCTGCCGCAGCTCGCGGGCGAGGTTGCGCCGCTCGCGAATGGTCTCGTCCATCTCGCGCTTGAAGAAGCGGTAGGTCCCGCGACCGTTTTCCTTGGCGCGGTAGAGGGCCATGTCGGCGTTGGCCAGCAGGGCCTCGCCGGTACGGCCGTCGTCAGGGAACAGAGACACGCCGAGGCTGGCGGCCATGGCCAGGTCCTGGCCTTCGTAGATCATGCCCTCCTTGAGGGTCTCCAGCAGTTGCGCGGCCAGTTCGGCGGCGGCGGTCGGCTGGTCCTCGTCGGTGATCTGCACCACGACGAACTCATCGCCGCCGAGACGGGCGGCGAACGACGGGGCCGACACGCTGGCCTGCAGCCGGCGGGCGGCTTCGATCAGCAGAGCATCGCCGGCGACATGGCCATGCAGGTCGTTGGCTTCCTTGAAATGGTCGAGGTCGACACAAACCAGGGCGAGGGTCTCGCCCGACGCCTCGACCCGGTCCAGCGCCGCGGCGAGGCGGGCCTGCAGGGCGTTGCGATTGGGCAGGCCGGTCAGGCCGTCATGTTCGGCCAGGTAGCGGATCTTCTCCTCGGCCGAGCGGCGCTCGCGCAGGTCGCGGATCGCCAGCACGGTCAGGCCGCGCGTCTCGGAGCGGGCGCCGTCGTCCATGACGCGCGCGAACACCTCGACCGGGGCAGAGGGCGCGCCGTTGAGCGGGTGCATATGGCCTTCGCGACGTTCGGCGTCAGTGCGTACGCCCAGGGCGTCATCAAAGGTCAGAAGGCCCTCGCTGAACGGCTGGCCGACCAGATCCTCCATGTCGGCGCCGGCGAGGTCGCAGAAGGCGGCGTTGGCGTCCTTGATGACGCCGTTCTGGATCACCACGATGCCTTCATAGGCGGCATTGGCGAGCGTGCGGATGCGTTCCAGCGCCGAACGGCTGGTCGCGGACTCGATGAGAACCGCGCCGAGTCCCGCCAGCACGATCAGGCCGGTGATCGTCGCCACAGCCAGGGTCATGATGCCGCCGGAGAACAGCTGGTCCGGGACGACGATCGAGGCGTCGGGTGTAATCGTGATCGCACCCATGCCGGTGACGTGCATGGCGCAGACGGCCAGCGTCAGCATGGCGCCCGCTGCCACCTGGCGCGGGAAGGTGCGGGCGTCTCCGGCGACGACCAGGGCGAGGATCGAGCCGATGGCGCCGACGATCACCGACCCGGCGATGGTCGCGGCTTCCCATTCGATATGGCCGGCCGCCACGAAGGACGACATGCCGGTGTAGTGCATGCCGCCGATGCCGAGGCCGATCAGCAGGCCGCCGGCCAGCTGGTTGCCGCGGTCACGGCTGGTCGTCGCGGCGAAGAACCCGGCGGCCATGAACAGCACCGCGACCATCAGCGAGGTCATCGTGCCGGTGGGCGAGAAGCCGGTCCGCAGGCCGGGATCGTAGGCGAGCAGGGCGAGGAAATGGGTAGCCCAGACCGTCGAGCCGGCGACCAGGGCCGTCAGCAGCAGCCAGGCGCCACGCACCAGACCCCTCGCCCCGTTCATCCGCGAGAACAGCCGGAAAGCGGTCAGGGCGCCGCAAAGGCACACGACGACGGCGACCAGCAACATCCGGTAGTCGTGCTCGTCAACGAGACACGAAATGATCTTCTGCACGCCCCAATCCCCGTTCTGAGGAACCCAACTTGGGGAGACTACGGAACGAGTTGCAAAAAAAGCGTTTCAATCCGGGACGTCAGTAAAACGGTGGTTTCCTACCCCCGGGCCGGGGTGATCAGGTATTTCTCGCCGGTGGCCTTGCGGTTGTAGGTGGCGATCACCTCCGGATCGAGCGCCTCGGTCAGCGAGATCTCGCGCGTGTAGTGGCTGGCGAAGGTGGTCTTCAGCTCGGCCACGACGCGGTCACGCAGCCGTTGCGTCTCGGCCGGCCCGATCTTCATCAGGAACGGCGTCAGCAGCCAGCCGCCCAGACCCCACATCATGCCGAAGGCGCGGTTCAGCTCGGTCGGGCCGGTGTCGAGCCCGCCGTAGACATAGACCTGCTTCATCTGGGTCGAGCCGTAGCGGCTGTAGACCTTGGCCGTCTTGTTGGCCGCGACCTCCATGCAGTTGAGGATCTGGCCGGCCAGCTTGCCGCCGCCGATGGCGTCGAACGCCAGATAGGCCCCGGTCTCGACGATCGCCGCTGTGAGGTCGTCGAGGAAGGTCGGCGCCGAGGAATTGACGATGACCTTCGCGCCCTGGCCGCGCAGCAACGCCGCCTGCTCTTCATTGCGCACGATGTTGACCAGGCCGATGCCGTCGGCGAGGCAGATCTTGTTGAGCATCTGGCCCAGGTTCGAGGCCGCCGCCGTGTGCACCAGCGCGGTGAAACCCTCGCGCCTCATCGTCTCGGGGAAGCTCAGGGCGGTCAGCGGATTGACGAAGCACGACGCCCCCTCGCTCGCCGTCGTCCCGTCGGGCAGCGCCATGCAGGAGGCGACCGGCAGGGTGCGGTACTGGCCGTACATCGCCCCACCCAGCACGGCGACCATCTTGCCCAGCAGCGCCTGCGCCTCCGGAGAGTCTCCGGCCGCCACGACGACGCCCGCGCCCTCGTTGCCGACCGGCATGCTCTCGTCAGCCCGCGAGGCCACCAGTCGCATCAGGCGTTTGGGAATGTCGGCGGTCACCACCGGGCCGTCGGCGCCGGCCGTGACCCGCGCGGTGCTGATGTCGGCCGGGCCGATCAGCAGGCCGAGGTCCGAAGGATTGATCGGCGAGGCCTCGACCCGCACTACCACCTCGCCAGGGCCCGGCGCCGGCGTCGGCGTCTGCACCAGCGACAGCTCGAGCACGCCTTCCGCCTTGACCAGAGACCGAAGCTGAAGGCCCGAGGCCCAGGATGTCGCCGTCATGTGTTTCGCTCCCGCGTCCGGTTGATCCGGAGTCGCCGACAAGGAAGCGCATCAGCGGCGCGGGGGCAATCTGTGTAACGGCCCCAAACGCAAAACGGCCCCTTGCGGGGCCGTCCTGTTCAGGTCTTTCGCGATTTAATGGAGCGGGCGAAGAGATTCGAACTCTCGACCCCAACCTTGGCAAGGTTGTGCTCTACCACTGAGCTACGCCCGCGCTCCAGGGACGCTCTTGGAGGGCGTCCCGAAAATCGAGAGGCGGCTTATGGCAGAGGGGACAGGCCTTTGCAAGCGCCTCCGACCGCCGATTTACACGCCGAGCCGTGGAGCCTTCAGGCGACGCTTGTTGACGTGGTTGGCCGGCGCGGCGCCGGTCTGTTCCGGCATCTCGCCCTTGAAATAGTAGCGCTGCCAGGCGTCGCGCACGGCGTCCGGATCCTGCTTCATCAGACGGCGGTTGAACTCCTCGCGCTGACGGAACCAGGCGTCGTACTGGGCGCGCAGGTCGTCGTTGGAAGCCAGCGAGCGGGTCACCGGCTGAACCTGGGCGAGCGCCTTGTCCTGAAGCATGGTGATGAAGCAGAACGGCTCGCTGCGCTCGAAGCGCACCCGGCCCGGACGAGTGAAGATCCAGTTCATCGTGAAGGGGAAGGGCAGCCAGTCGGTCTCGACGAGGCCGGCCAGCGGCTGGATGCCGTCCTTGACGTGGTTGGGCGGGCCGCCGGCCCACATCGACCAGCCGGGCGGGGTGCGGAACAGGTAACCCGGATGGAAGGTGACGATACCGCGCGAGAAGTGGCTCTTGGCGAAATCGTGGAAGTCCGGATGGGGCTGATCGGGCGTCAGGGTGATGCAGTCCTGGTGCGCGCCGCCGTTCCATTCGGCCGTGAAACCGACCGGGCAGAGGATTTCCCAGCCGGACGAGTTGGCCATGGACAGCGGCAGGCAGCGGTAAGGGTGGCGCTCGGCGAAGGCGTCCATCCACGCCCGCTGCGGCCGTCCCGGCACGATGTCCGGCGGGCGCTGGCTTGTCGGGTAGCATTCCAGAAGCATGGCGGGCTCCATGATGGGTCGTTCGCCAACCTGTCGCCCGCGGGAGGCGGTTCCGCAAGCGCCTTGGTTTCGCTATCTGGACGACCATGAAGACGCGCGCGGACCTCATGGCCTTTCTGGACGCCCAGGGCGTCGTCGCCACCACCCTCGATCATCCGGCCGTGTTCCGGGTCGGCGAGGGCGACGAGATCAAGGCCGCCCTCCCGGGCGGCCATACCAAGAACCTGTTCCTGAAGGACGCCAAAGGCCAGCTCTGGCTGATCTCGGCCCTCGGTGAAACGACCATCGACCTCAAGCGGCTTCATACGGTGATCGGATCCGCGCGGCTGTCGTTCGGCAGTCCGGACCTGATGCTGGAGACGCTCGGCGTGACGCCGGGCTCGGTGACGGCGTTCGGCCTGATCAATGACGGGGAACACCGCGTGCGGTTCGTGCTCGACGCGGCCCTCGCGGCCGCCGATCCGGTCAACTTCCACCCGCTGACCAATACCGCGACCACGGCCGTGTCGCAGGCCGGCTTCCGCCGGTTCCTGGCGGCGCTGGGCATTGAGCCGCTGATTGTCGATTTCGGCGCGATGGCGGTCGTTCGCGGCTGATGTGGAATTGAACCGGCGGGCGGCTGCGACCATCTTGTCGGACAAGCGTTTGAACGCGGGTGACGGACCCGCACACGGGACGGAAGAGATGACCCTGATCGGAGAGGGCCTGGCGCCCAAGTCCAGCGGCGCGGCGGCGGCCGGCGACAGCATCAAGGACGGTTCGGACGCCAGCTTCATGACCGACGTCATCGAGGCTTCGCGGACCACGCCGGTCATCGTCGACTTCTGGGCGACCTGGTGCGGCCCGTGTCGACAGCTGACGCCGGCGCTGGAAAAGGCCGTCACCGCGATGGGCGGGGCCGTGCGACTGGTCAAGATCGACGTCGACAAGAACCCCGGCTACGCGGGCCAGCTGCAGGTCAAGTCGATCCCGACCGTCTACGCCTTCGTCAACGGTCAGCCGGTCGACGGCTTCATGGGCGCCCTGCCCGACAGCCAGGTGAAGGCCTTTGTCGAGAAACTGGTCGGCCCGCCGCCGGCCTCGGAAATCGACGAGGTCCTCGCCCAGGCGAAGGAATCCATGGACCTCGGCGACCTGGGCGGCGCGGCGCAGGGCTACGCCACGGTGTTGCGGATGGACGCGGCCAACGTGCCGGCCATCGGCGGCCTGGCCCGCTGCTACATCGCCGGCGGCGACTATGAACGGGCGGCCGAAGTCGTGGCGATGGCGCCGGAAGGCGCGAAGAACGCCGACCTCGACGCGGCGCGCGCGGCCCTCGCCCTCGCCGAAGGCGCGGCCTCCGAGACCGCGCCGTTCGAGGCGGCGCTCGCCGCCGATCCGGACGATCACCAGGCGCGGTTCGATCTGGCCGGCGCGCTCGCCGGTCAGGGTCGGCTGGACGAGGCGGCCGACCACCTTCTGACGATCATCGGCAAGGACCAGACCTGGAACGACCAGGCGGCCCGCAAGCAACTTCTGACCGTGTTCGAAGCCGCGGGCTTCAACTCGGAGGTCGCCAAACAGGGTCGGCGACGCCTGTCCGCGATCCTGTTCAGCTAGGGAGACCGCGATGGTCACGGGTTATCGCAAGGCTGCCGATCTGCCCCAGGCCATCGCCGTGTTTCCGCTCGACGGCGCGCTGTTGCTGCCCGGCGGCCAGTTGCCGCTGAACATCTTCGAGCCGCGCTACCTCAACATGATCGACGACGCGATGGCCGCCGACCGGCTCATCGGCATGGTCCAGACGCGCGGCGGCGATCCGGAGCGTCCGGCGCTCGCGCCGATCGGCTGCGTGGGAAAGATCACAAGCTTCGCCGAAACGCCAGACGGCCGGTACCTGATCAGCCTGACCGGCCTGTGCCGGTTCGCGCTGGGCGACGAACTTCCGGTCGCCACGCCCTATCGCCAGGTCCGCGCGCGGTTTGCGCCGTTCGAGGACGATCTGCGTCAGGAGGCTGACCCGACCGGGATCGACAAGCCCCGCTTCCTGCGCGCCCTTGGTCGCTATCTCGACCATCGCGGTCTCGGAATCGATTGGGACACGGCCGGCCAGGCCCCATCCGGCGCCCTGATCAACAGTCTGGCGATGGGTTTGCCGTTCGACGCCGCGGAGAAGCAGGCATTGCTTGAGGCCGTGACGATCGCCGACCGGGCCGAGGCTTTGATCGCCCTGCTGGAAATCGACGGCGCCGGCGGCGATGACGAAACCCGTTCGATCCAGTAGAAGCTGACGCCATGACCGAAGCCGCCGCACAGACCATCACCGATGTCGATCCCCGCCTGCTGGAGATCCTCATCTGCCCGGTGACCCGTACGCCGCTGACCTATGACCGGGCGAACGGCGAACTGGTCAGCAAGGCGGCCAAGCTGGCCTATCCGATCCGCGACGGCGTGCCGATCATGCTGCCGGAAGAGGCGCGGGCGCTGGAAGAGTAGCTAGAGCGCCTGGCCGCGCAGTAGCCGCGGCAGGTCGCCGACCGCGCCGCCAGCCTCATGCATGAAGAACCGGCGGGCCGGGCCGATGCTGTTGACCGCCGTCATCCCCAGGCCGCGGGCCAGCCGGATCAGCGGGTTGTCGTTCGAGAACAGCCAGACGAAGGCGTCCATGCCCGCCGCCAGGGTGTTGGTGTCGAACCGACGCCAGGCCGCATACCGCTCCAGCACCGACTCCGAGCCGATATCCTCGCCCAGGCGTGCGGCCTCGACGATGACCTCGGCCATCGCGGCCGCGCCCTTCAGCCCGAGGTTCAGACCTTGCCCGGCGATCGGGTGCACGCCGTGGGCGGCGTCGCCCAGCAGGGCGATGCGCGGCGCGTACAGGCGTTCGGCGATGGCGATCGACAGGGGGTAGGTGAACACCGGCCCCATCACCTCGATGTCGCCGAGGAAGTCGCCGAAGCGGCGCACCAGATGGGCGTTGAACGCCTCCGCACTGGCCGCCTTGAGGGCGTCGGCGCGGCTTCGCTTTTCCGTCCACACCAGGCTGGCGCGGTCATCGGTCAGCGGCAGGATGGCGAACGGGCCGCCCGGCAGGAAGTATTCGTGGGCGACGCCGCCGTGGCCGTGCTGCAGTTTGACGGTGCAGACCACCCCGGTCTGCGGATAGTCCCAGCCGGTCACGTCGATGCCGGCCGCCTTGCGCACGATCGAGCCACGGCCCTCTGCGCCCACCACCAGCGGCGCTCTGAGCACCCTGCCGCTGGCCAGGGTCACCTCGGCGCAGTCCGGCTTGACCGACACCGATGCGACGCGTTCAGGCGCCAGCACCGGAATGCCGGCCGCGGTGACGCCTTCGGCCAGCGCCGCCCGCGTCCTGCGGTTCTCCAGCATGTAGCCTAGCGGCTCACCCTCGACCCGGTCAGCGATCTCGCTGGCGTCGAAGTGAAGGAAGAAGGGCGTCTGGGCCGGCGAGGCCGCGCCGGGGCTGCGGCCGTCGGTAACGAGGATCTCGTTCATCCGCTCGGCATAGGGCTCCAGCAGCGGTGCGAGGCCGAGGGTTCGCCACTGACGAAAGCAGGAAAAGGCGATGGCGCTCGAGCGGCCGTCGAAGGTCGGCTCCAGTTGCGTCTCGAACGGCAGCGGGTCGACGAGAAGCGGCTCTATTCCGCCGCCCTTGAGCGCCAGCGCGAGGGTGGCGCCGGCCATGCCGGCCCCGGCGATGATCACATCGGCGTCGAACCTGGTCATGATCTAGTAGGGCGCCGTGACGGGGGGGTCGGTCTGCTTCTGACCTTCGAGGATGTCGCCGACCGGATCGCCCGAGACCTTCGCCGTCGGCGGGGTGGTCCTGGGTTTCGGCGCGGGAGCCGCAGCCGGCGTCGTGACCGCCTTTTCCGGCGGGCTTTCCGCGGTCGTAGTTTCGGCTGGCGCTGTCGCGGCCTCAGGGACTTTCGCCGCGGGCGCCACCGGAGCGGCCCTGGGGGCCGCGGCCTTTGACTCACCCGGGTCGAACGGAACAGCCTCGCGAGCGCCGTCCGCCGGCGCGGCCAGCGGTGCGGCCACGACCTGCTCTGCGCCGGTGTACCAGCCCGGAGGGTTCTTCCGGATCTGGTCCCGGACGCCAAGAAACAGCCCCAGCACAGCGCAGGCGGCGAGGAACAGGGCGACCCAGCGCAGGGCCGGGGGCGTGGAGGTGACGTCGGTCATCGCCAGAAGGTTTACCGCGACACGCGCGTCGGTGAAAGCTCGACCGCGACTTGATTTGTGGACGGAAGCGTCCATTTAACGCTTGCCCGCTGCGAGACAGGGCGCTATCGCCAATTCCAGAGGCGGTGAAAGCCGTTTCAACCGTGTACGTCAGGGGCTGACGATGTCCTCCATTCCCCGGAACCGGCTGGTTCCCATGATCGTCGGCGGCGTCGCCGCGGTGGCGATCCTTGTCGGCGCCGGTTTCTGGTGGGTCGACAAGCAGTCCTACGAGAAAACCGACAACGCCTTCGCCCAGGCCGACACGGTGCAGGTCAGCCCGCAGGTCGCCGGTTATGTCGTCGAGGTGCTGGTCACGGACAACCAGCATGTCGAGGCCGGTCAGGTCATCGCCCGCATCGATCCCACCTCCTTCCAGGCCCGGCTCGACCAGGCCATCGCCAACGCCAATGCCCTGCAGGCCGCCGTCGGCGCCGTGGATGACAAGGCGGCTCTGGAACAGGCGATGATCGCCCAGCGCGCCGCCGGCGTCGCCAGCGCCCGCGCCGACGCCGGCCGCATGGACGCGGACCTCAAGCGCTATGGCGACCTCGCCGCCAAGGGCTGGGTCTCGGACCAGAAACTGACGACCGTTCGCGCCGGCGCCGCGCAGTCGGCCGCCTCTGTCGCCCAGGCCCAGGCCGCGCTGGAGGCCGAACGTCGCGCCGCCGAGTCGCTCGGCTCTGCCAGGGCCCAGACCCTGGCCCAGGTCGCCGCCGCCCGCGCCGCCGTGGAACAGGCCCGCATCGACCTTGACCGCACCGTCATCCGCGCGCCTGCCGCCGGCGTCATCGGCGCCCGGTCGGTGCGACCGGGCCAGCTTGTCCAGCCCGGCGCCACCCTGATGAGTGTCGTGCCGCTGGGCAGGGCGTTCATCGTCGCGAACTTCAAGGAAACCCAGCTGGCCCGTCTTCGCATCGGCCAGCCGGTGGTAATTCGGGCCGACGCCTTCGGCAGCCAGACAATCCGCGGCCGCGTCGAGAGTTTCGCGCCCGCCACGGGCGCCGAGTTCGCGCTGATCCCGGTGGAGAACGCTGTCGGCAACTTCACCAAAATCGCCCAGCGGGTGCCGGTCCGGATCGCTGTGAATGCGGGGGAACCCCTCTCCAGCGCCCTGCGGCCCGGGCTGTCGGTCGAGGTCAAGGTCGACGTGCGCGGCAAGACCGGGCAGAGCTTCGCGGACTCCGGCCAGGCCCCGACGCGGCTCGCCCGGGAGTCGCGCTGACGCCATGACCACCGCGACCCTCACCGGTCCGGCCTCCCCGCCCGCCGAGGCCGCAGCGCCCACGGTCAACTGGATGATGCTGTTCCTCGGCTTCGGCGGAATGGCGATCGGCCAGTTCATGGCCATTCTCGACATCCAGATCGTCGCCGCGTCCCTGCCGCAGATCCAGGCCGGCATCGAGGCCAGCGCCGATCAGGTCAGCTGGATCCAGACCGCCTACCTGATCCCTGAAGTGGTCATGATTCCGCTGTCAGCCTATCTGGCGCGGCTCTGGGGCACCCAGAGGGTGTTCATGGTCAGCTGCGGCGGCTTCCTGCTGATGAGCGTTCTGGCCGGCCTGTCGACCAACATCGACATGATGATCGCCTGCCGGGCCCTGCAGGGGTTCATCGGCGGCGCCATGGTGCCGACGGTTTTCGCCACGGCCTTCAGCGCCTTCCCGCCCGAGCGGCGGGTCACCGCCAACGTCGTCACCGGCATGATCGTCACCCTGGCCCCGACCGTGGGGCCGACGCTCGGCGGGCACCTGACCGACTGGCTGAACTGGCGCTGGCTGTTCTTCATCAACGTCGGCCCGGGCCTGCTCAGCCTGTTCCTCGTCGGACGCTACGGCAATTTCGACAAGGGCGACCGCCGGCTGGCGCAGAACTTCGACTGGTTCGGCCTCGGCATGATGGCCGTCTTCCTGATGAGCATGCAGTACGTCGTCGAGGAGGGGGCCAAGGACAACTGGTTCCAGGACGACACCATCCTGTGGCTGGCGGTGCTGGCGACGGTGACCGGCGTGATCTTCGTCTGGCGGCAGCTGACCTACTTCCAGCCGATCATCCAGCTGAAGGCGCTGGCCGACCGGAACTTCAGCCTCGGCCTGGTGATGGGCGCGACCTCCGGCCTTGCCCTGTATGGCGGCACCTTCCTGCTCCCCCTCTATCTGGGCCGGGTGCGCGGCTTCTCGGCCTCCGAGGTCGGCACCACCATGCTGGTCTCGGGCATCGCGATGTTTATCACCGGGCCGCTGGCCGGCCGGTGGGTCCGGCAGGTTGATCCGCGCATTCCGATCTTCATCGGTTACGGCATGGTCGCCTGGGGCATGTGGCTGGGCCACGACCTGAACGGCGAATGGGGCTTCGCCGAGTTCGCCGCCGTCCAGGCGTTTCGCGGCGTGGGCGTCATGGTGGCGATGATCGCCTCGACCCAGATGACCATGAGCACCCTGCCCCTGCACCTGATCAAGGACGCCTCCGGCCTGCTCAACCTGTCCCGCAATACCGCCGGCGCCATCGGCATGGCGGTCATCGCCAGCAATCTGACCACCCAGAGCGCGGTGCATATGAACGACATGGTCTCGCGCATGGACCGGTCGAGCGTCGAGGGCCAGGCGATGCTGGCGGGCCTGACCGCGCGCTTCCAGCAGTTGGGCGTCACCGACCCGCAGGGCGCTGCCTACAAGGCGATGCACTTCATGATCGGGCAGAAGGCCCAGATCCTGGCCTTCGGCGACGCCTTCGCCTTCATGGCGGTGTGCGCGATCCTCGCCGCCTTCCTTGCTTTGCTGGCGAAGCCCGGCAAGACGGCGCCGGGCGGGCGGTCGATGACGGAGCCCGCGCACTGATGCCCCGGATCATCGGCCAGATTGACGCCGCCAAGAGCGAGGCGATCCTGGACGCCGCCTCGGAAGTCCTGGGCGAGCGCGGCCTCTCCGCTCCGATGGAGGAAATCGCCCGCCGGGCCAGGGTCTCCAAACAGACGGTCTACAACCACTACGGCTCGAAGGCTGAACTGGTGCGGGCGCTCGTCGAGCGCCGAGTGGCGACGATCACCGCGCCGTTGCGCGAACCCGGCGCCGAAGAGCGACCTGAAGAGACACTGAGGGCCTACGCCAGGACGCTGCTGGCCGTGGTCAACCGCAAGAACTATGCGCTGATGCGCGTCACCATCCAGAGCGCCGGGGCGATGCCCGATCTCGCACGTGAGGTGTTCGAATCCGGCCCCCGACACTCACGCGCCCAGCTGGCGGAGTATCTCGAGCTTGAAACCAGCGCCGGCCGCATGACTGTCAAAAACCCCCTGCAGGCCGCGGAGTTTTTCGGCGGCATGGTGCTGGGACACCGGCAGACCAAGGCGCTCCTGAACCTCGGGCCGGACTTGACCGAGGACGAGATCGACGCGTCCGCCAGCGAGGCGGCCCGCGTCTTCATGAGGGCGTACGGCGCCTAGAAGGTCGGCGTGTAGTCGCTGCCCGCGTCGACGGTGAAGTTGTTGTCCAGACCTTCGCCCATCTGGATGCCGAAGGTCGGGTCGGCCTTGAAGATGAAGGTGAAGGACGGCTGCGCCAGCGAGCCCAGCGCCTCAACCTTGGGGCTATCAGCCTTCGGCAGGCTCCCCGTCCGGCAGACCGATCATGTGGAACCCGGCGTCGACGTGAACCACTTCGCCGGTGGTCGAGCGGCCGAGGTCCGACAGCAGCCACAGCGCCGCCCCGGCGACCCCCTCCATCGAGGTGTCTTCCTTCAGGGCGCTGAAGGCCCGGCCCTGGCTGATCATGCCGCGGCCGCCGGAAATGCCGGCCAGCGACAGGGTGCGCATGGCCCCGGCCGAGATGGCGTTGGCCCGGATGCCCTTGGGGCCGAGGTCGCGGGCGATGTAGCGGGTGGCCGCCTCGAGCGCCGCCTTGGCCACGCCCATGGTGTTGTAGTTCGGGATGACCCGCTCGGCGCCCAGGTAGGTCATGGTGACCATCGATCCGCCGTTGGGCATCAGTTCGGCCGCGCGTCGGGCGCAGTCGACGAAGCTGAAGGCCGAGATGTTCATCGCCCGCAGGAAGCCCTCGCGGGTGGTGTTCTCGACGAACGAGCCCTTCAGCTCATCCTTGTTGGCGAAGGCGATCGAGTGAAGGAAGGCGTCGAGCGTGCCCATTTCCTTTGCGACCTGGGCGAACGCGGCGTCCATCGAGGCGTCGTCGGTCACTTCCATCGGCACGAAGGTTTTCACGCCGATGCTCTCGCCCAGCGGTTTCACCCGCCGTTCCATGTCCGGCATGTAGGCGAAGGCCAGCTCCGCGCCTTGGGCGGCCAGCTGCGAAGCGATGCCCCAGGCGATCGAATTGTGGTTCGCCACCCCGGTGATCAGGGCCTTCTTGCCCTTCATCAGCTCGCCCTTGGGGAAAGTGTAGTCGTCGGCCATCTGGCATCTCCGTCCTGGTCGGTCGTGCGCGCGCCGCGTCTCTGACCGGCTTGTCGGGCGCCTTTCTGGACGGACACGCGTTTCGGGGCAAGCGTCCAGCCCCCGTCACCCTCGCGCTTGTCGCGAGGGCCCATGCGTGATGGGCCAACGGAAAAGGGCGCGGATTGCTCCGCGCGCCTCGACGTTCTTCGGTGTTCATGGGTCCTCGCGACAAGCGCGAGGATGACGGGGAAAAGCGTCAGACCCGCGCCATCACCAGGCAGCCGTTGGTGCCGCCGAAGCCGAAGCTGTTGGACATCACGGTCTCGACCTGACGGTCCGCACGCTTCAGCAGGATCGGCATGTCCTCGAAGGCCGGATCGAGGGTCTCGATGTTGGCGCTCTCGGCGAGGAAGCCGTTGTTCAGCATCAGCAGGCTGTAGATCGCTTCCTGCGCGCCGGCGGCGCCCAGCGAGTGACCCGTCAGCGACTTGGTCGAGGAGATGGCCGGGGCGTTCTTGCCGAACACCTGGCGGACCGCCTCCATCTCCTTGAGGTCGCCGACCGGGGTCGAGGTGCCGTGCGGGTTGAGATAGTCGATCGTCCGGCCGCCTGCGCCGGCCATGGCCAGGTTCATGCAGCGGATCGCGCCCTCGCCGGACGGAGCGACCATGTCGAAGCCGTCCGAATTGGCCGCGTAGCCGACGATTTCGCCGTAGATCTTCGCGCCTCGGGCTTTCGCCCGCTCATACTCTTCCAGCACCACGATGCCCGCGCCGCCGGCGATGACGAAGCCGTCGCGGTTCAGGTCGTAGGCCCGGCTGGCCACGGCCGGCCGGTCGTTGAAGTTGCTGCTCATCGCGCCCATGGCGTCGAACATGTTGGACAGCGACCAGTCGAGCTCTTCCGTGCCGCCGGCGAAGACCACGTCCTGTTTGCCCATCAGGATCTGCTCGTAGGCCGAGCCGATGCAGTGGGTCGAGGTGGCGCAAGCGGAGCTGATCGAGAAGTTGAGGCCGCGAATCTTGAACCAGGTGGCCAGGGTCGCCGAGGCGCCCGAGCTCATCGCCTTGGGCACCGCGAACGGGCCGATACGCTTGGGACCCTTTTCGCGGGTGGTTTCGGCGGCGGCGATGATGGCCCGGGTGGACGGGCCGCCGGAGCCGACGATCAGGCCGGTATGGTCATTGGAGACCTCGCTCTCCTCGAGCCCGGAGTCGGCGATCGCCTGCTCCATGGCCACGTGCGCCCAGCCTGTGCCCTCGGCGAGGAAGCGGGCGGCGCGACGATCGACCAGCGACTCCCAGTCACAGTCAGGCGCGGCCTCGACCTGCGACCGGAATCCCAGGTCGGCATAGGACTGGGCGAATTTCACGCCCGATTTCGCTTCCCTGAGGGAGGCGACGACCTCGTTGGTGTTGGCCCCGATCGAGGACACGATCCCGATGCCTGTAACGACGACGCGACGCATAGCTGTTCCTTCCTTCCCCCGTCCGCGCCTCCTGGCGCGAACCGTCACCCGATCAATGGCCGGTCAGGCCATCGTGCTCGGGTCAAACAGGCCAACCCTGAGGTCTTTCGCCTCATAGATAAGCTTGCCGTCGGCTTCGAGCACCCCGTCGCCTATGCCCATAACGAGTTTCCGGTTGATCACCCGCTTGAGTTCGATGCGGTAGACGACCTTTTTCACCGAGGGCGTCACCTGGCCCGTGAACTTCACTTCGCCGACGCCCAGGGCCCGGCCGCGGCCGGGGCCACCGATCCAGCCGAGATAGAAGCCGACCAGCTGCCACATGGCGTCGAGGCCGAGGCAACCGGGCATGACCGGGTCATTGTTGAAGTGGCAGGCGAAGAACCACAGGTCCGGATTGATATCGAGCTCGGCCTCGACGTAGCCCTTGCCGTGCGCGCCGCCGTCGGCATTGATCTGTGTGATGCGATCGAACATCAGCATAGGCGGCATCGGCAGCTGGGCGTTGCCGGGACCGAAGGTTTCGTCGCGACCGCAGGCGATCAGATCATCGTAGCTGTAGCTGGACTGGGCCATGGGGGCCGGGGTCGTCGAGGTCATGCGTCACCGAAGCTTCGCCGCGTTCACGCGGCCTGACTGGCGCGGGGTTACCACGCGGGGGCAGGCGCCTCAATCTTCGCGCGGACGACAGGGTGTCGGCGCGCCGGCGCCCCAGACCTCGGACGCGGGCGTCCAGCCGGTCTCGCCGCCCGCCCTGATCTTGCGCCAGCCGCCTTCGCTCTTTTCGAGCGAGGCCACGGCGTTGGGGGACAGCCAGGCCACGACCCGGGCGCCCTGTTTCGGCGCGGACAGCATCGCGACCGGGCCCGGCTTGACCCGCATCACCGTCAGCCGCCCGTCAATGCCGCGCTTGTGCGCCCAGGCCACCGCCCCGTCAGGACCCCGCACGCGACGCCATTCGCTGGTCTCCGCGACCACCTCCAGCGGCATGCCCTTGGAGCGCCAGACCCACAGAATGCGATGATCCTCGCCCGGACCCTTGCGGGCGTAAACCTCGCCGAACTTGAGTGACACGAAGCGCGGCACCGGCAGGGTCGAGGGCGTGTCGCAGGCCTCTTGGCCGCGCGGGCCGCAGCCTGAAAGCGCCACGGCGAGCCCCAGGGCCGCCAAGTTTGTCGGCAAAGCGCCAAACCGGGCCCTAAAGGGCCGCTGCCCGCCTTGGCCCTGCGCCGGGCCTTTGCTAAGGGTGCGATGACCCCCCGAGGGGCCAACGCCGTTATCGAAAGCGTCCATGGCCGCCAAGAAGCCTAAAGTCGTCGTCACGCGCAAGCTGCCCGATCCCGTGGAAACCCGGATGCGGGAGCTGTTCGACACCGAACTCAACGTCGACGACCGGCCGATGACGCCGGACGAGCTGGTCGACGCGATGAATCGCGCCGATGTGCTGGTCCCGACCATCACCGACCGTCTTGACTCGCGCCTGCTGTCGCGGGCCGGCGAGCGGCTGAAGCTGATCGCCAACTTCGGGGCCGGGGTCGACAACATCGACGTGACCACCGCCAACCAGCGCGGCGTGATCGTGACCAACACGCCCGGCGTCCTGACCGAGGACACCGCCGACCTGACCATGAGCCTGATCATGGCCTCGACCCGCCGCATCGTCGAAGGCGCGGCGGTTGTCCAGGCGGGCGGATTCCAGGGCTGGTCGCCGACCTGGATGCTCGGCCGCCGCCTGTGGGGCAAGCGCCTCGGCATCATCGGCATGGGCCGCATCGGCCAGGCCCTGGCCCGGCGCGGCAAGGCCTTCGGCCTGTCGATCCACTATCACAACCGCAAGCCGGTCAGCCCGCGCGTCGCCGAGGAGCTGGAAGCGACCTACTGGGAGAGCCTGGACCAGATGCTGGCGCGGATGGACATCGTCTCCATCAACTGTCCGCACACCCCGGCCACCTATCACCTGCTGTCGGCTCGCCGGCTGAAGCTGCTGCAGCCGACCGCCGTGGTGGTCAACACCGCCCGCGGCGAGGTCATCGACGAAGGGGCCCTGGCCAACATGCTGGCCCGCGGCGAGATCGCCGGCGCCGGCCTGGACGTCTACGAGCACGAGCCCGCGATCAATCCCAAGCTGCTCAAGCTGCCGAACGTGGTGCTGCTGCCGCACATGGGCTCGGCCACGGTCGAGGGTCGCATCGACATGGGCGAGAAGGTCATCGTCAACATCAAGACCTTCATGGACGGCCACCGGCCGCCCGACCGCGTCATCCCGGCGATGCTCTGACACCGCGCGCTTGACGGGAATTCGAATCCATCCGACGCTTGGGTTGGCTGGGCGTTCGGGGGTGCGCGTCCTGTCTGTTCGATCTCCGATATTCCGCGATCGTCTGGTCCGCCCCTGAGTGAGTCCGGTCCTCCGGCGCAATCGTCGGAGTAAAACCGTGAAGCTTTCCCGCCGCACCCTGCTCGCTTCGGGCCTCCTCACACCGCTGCTGTCGGGCATCGGGACCGCACGCGCCGACGAACCCTCGCCGGCGCCGTCTGGCCCGCCCAGTCTCGATGAGCTCCTGCGCAAGCCCGAACTCAACGATGTCGCACTGTCGCCGGACGGCTCCCTGCTGGCCGTCCTTCGCCAGCAGACCCGGGACGGGAAGCGCAAGGCGTTCTTTGAGTTGCGGAAAACGGCTGACCTAGAGGCCAGGCCGTCCACGGTGCCGCTTTGAGATTTCGACGTCGACAGCCTCGTATGGGCCAGCAATGAACGCCTGCTGATCAATGTCAGCTTCGACAAGGACGCCAGCGGCAAGAAGACGGGCGTTTGGTACGGGGACACCTTCGTGCCCATCCCCGTTCGTCGGGTGGTCTCAGCCAGTCTCGATGGCCGGAGCGCGGCGCTGCTGTTCAACAACCATCAGAACCGGTTGAACAATTTCTTCGACCTGTCCGAAATCGTCGACATGCTGCCGGGGGACAAGACCCGTATCCTGATGCAGTCCTACGACTCGGAGCGGCGGGTCATCGCGCTCTATCATGTCGACATCCTGACGGGCGCGGCGACGCTGTTCGAGCGCGGCATGCTCAACACCTTCGCCTGGGCGGTGAAGGACGGCGTGCCGGTGCTTCGCTACGACATCAGCCCCCGGCGAAGCATTCTCAGCGTCTACAGCCGGCCGGTCGGCGAGACCGAGTGGACCAAGATCCGCGACATTCACAAGGAAGAAGGCGAGAAGCTGGGCGAACTGGGCGTCGTCTCGGCCACGACCGACCCCGGCAAGCTGCTCGCGATCCACCGCGAGGACGGCGAGGAAACCACCAGCCTGCGGCACCTGGACATCAAGACCCTGACGTTCGGCGCCCCGTTGATGGCCAGTCCCGACCATGACGTCGACGGGGCGATTGTCGACTACGACAACAATCTCGTTGCGGCCTGTTTCACCCGCGATCTGTTCACCTACGACTGGGTGGACAAGGCGATGGACGATCGGTTTGACGCCTTGGGCGCGGCGCTGGGCACGCCCCGCAATGTCTATCCCTATGACGTGAGCAGCGACCTCAAGCAGATGGTCCTGAAGACGACGGCGCCGACCGATCCGGGGGCGTTTCACTACTACGACTTCGACAGGAAGGCGCTGAAGAGGATCGGCGACCAGCGGCCCTGGCTCACGTCCGATCGGCTGGCGCCCGTGTCCGTGCTGAACGTCAGGAGCAGGGATGGCGTCGATCTCCCGGCCTATCTGACCACGCCGCTGGCGGCTGGTCCCAGGCCCCTGGTGGTCATGCCCCACGGCGGGCCGGAGCTGCGGGACAGCCTTGACTGGGACTTCTTCGCCCAGGCGCTGGCGGCCCACGGCTGGCTGGTGCTGCAGCCGAATTTCCGCGGCTCGGGCGGCTACGGGCGGTCGTTCGTGGCCGCCGGCGAGGGCCATTGGGGGGACCGGATGCAGGACGACATCGACGACTGCGTGCAGCACGTTCTGGACTCGGGCCGTGTCGACAAGGGCCGGGTCGCGATCTTTGGCGGCAGCTATGGCGGCTACGCGTCCCTGATGGGGGCTGTTCGCAAGCCGGACCTGTACCGCTGCGCGGTGTCCATCGCCGGCATCAGCGATCTCGAGGCTTTTCTGGCCTACTACCGCGAGGATGGCGACGACTCCCCCAGCTACAAGGTCTGGCGGACGCGGATCGGCGACCCCAGGACCCAGCGCGCAGCGATCCGGGCGGCGTCACCGGTCAATCGGGTTGCAGAGATCAGGAGTCCCGTCCTGCTCATTCATGGTCTGGAAGACGGGATTGTCGAGCCGCGCCAGTCGAAGCTGATGGCCAACGCCTTGCGCAAGGCGGACAAGACCGTCGAACACATCGAGCTCAAGGGCGTCAATCACCGCAGCTGGGATGATGACACCTACCGGACGATCATGAGCAAGAGCATCGCCTTTATCGCCAAGTCCTTCGCCTAGCGCGTCGGCGGCCAGACCTTCGCCTTGAGCCAGCCGTCGAGATCGGCGGCCGATCTGTCGGCGATCTGTTCCATCGGGACGTGGCCGACCTTTGGGTAGACAATCACGGTCGAGCCCGGGATGGCGTCGCCGAACAGGGCGGCGTGGCTGACCGGGATGAGCTTGTCGGTATCGCCGTGCATGACCAGGGTCGGGACGGCGATCTTCGACAGCTTTTCCTTCGTCGCCGCGTCGGCGGGATCGAAGCCGCCCATCATGCCGAGGATGATGTCGCGATGGCCGGGCGCGCGGGCCATGTCGACGTAGCGTGAGACCATCGCCTCATCGACCATCTCCGGCGTCGGGGCGAAGGCGTCTTTCAGGCCGGCGCGGGTCATGGCGCTGACGTCGAGATCCCGGATCAGGGCCCGGCCGACCGGATTGGCCAGAACCTTGAAAATGAACGGTCCCTCGCGTCCGTCCGCCCGTTGCTGTGGCCAGCCGGCGGCATCGACCAGCACCAGGCCGTCCAGCCGGTCGGGATGACGCAGCGCGTAGTTCCAGGCCACCCCACCGCCCATGGAGTTTCCGGCGAGCACGAATTTCCGGGCGCCCAGCCTGGTGGTCACCTGATCCACCACGTCGACAAAGTCGCTGCGCTTCAGGGTGTAGCCCTTGGGGGCGCTGGTCAGGCCAAAGCCCGGCAGATCCAGGGTGATGATGCGGTACCGCGACCCCAGCCGCTGGACCCAGGGCTCCCAGGTCTGCAGCGACGCGCCGAAGCCGTGCACCAGCACCAGGGTCGGACCGTCGCGCCGGCCCTGGTCGCGATAGTGGACCTTCAGCCCGCCGGGCAGATCCATGTAGCGCGAGGCGGAACTGGCGTATTTCGCCTGCAGGGTCGGCCAGGGAATGTCGGGTCGACGCAGGGCCAGCCAGCCGGCGGTCAGCAGCACGGCGACGACCGCCACGATCCCGATCAGGATCTTGCCCAGAGATTTCATGACGCGTCCCCGTCCCCGACCCGGCTCTGACGTCCGGCCGTGCGATTGACGCCTGCTCACGATGACTTCGTCAAGCGCCGCAAACGGGACAGAGAGGGTCGGCGCCGATGCGGACAGTGCGGGTCTCGCCGGCCAGACCGTCGTAGAACAGCAGCCGGCCGCTGAGGGGATCGCCGGCGCCGGCGATGACCTTGATCGCTTCCAGAGCCATCATCGACCCGATCACCCCGCCCAGGGCCCCGACCACGCCGACGGCCGAACAGGTCTCCGCGTCCGGCGGCACGTCGGGCACCAGACAGCGATAGCAGGGCTTGCCGGCGAAGACCCCGACCTGTCCGGTCCAGCGGGCGATCGCCCCGCTCACCAGAGTCACCCCGGCAAGAACACAGGCGTCGGACACGGCGAAACGGGTGCTGAAATCATCGGTGCCGTCGAGAACCAGATCATGGCCGGCGATCAGGGTTTCGGCGTTGCCGGTCGTCAGGGCGGTGGTGTGCGTCTCGATGACAATGTCGGGATTCAGTTCGGCCAGTCGCCGGGCCGTGACCTCGGTCTTGTCGCGGCCGACATCCGAAGTTGCGTAAAGCACCTGCCGCTGCAGGTTGGACAGGGCCACCGTGTCAGGATCGACGATGGTGATCCGCCCTACCCCCGCAGCCGCCAGATAGAGGGAGGCCGGCGCGCCGAGACCGCCCGCGCCAACCATCAAAACCCTTGCCGCCTTGAGCTTCTGCTGCCCCGGACCGCCGACTTCCCGCAGCACCAGATGGCGGGCGTAGCGTTCGACTTCGGCCGACGAAAAGCTCATGGCGGGGGTCCGGTGCGGGTGTCGGGGAAAGTCTTACCGCGATTTCATGGCGCGCGGACCAGCGACGGGCGTAGCCTTCGCCGACGAAATCCGGGGAAACCGACATGCGCCTGATCCTGGCCCTCGCCGCCGCCGCGATCGCCCTGCCCGCTAAAGCCGCCATCGCGCCGATCACGCCCGCCCCGGTAGTCGCGGCCGAACGCGCCTTTGCCGCCGATGGCTACCGGCTCGGGGTCAAAAAGAGCTTCCTCGGACACATGGCGCCGGACGCGATCGTGATGACGCCGGCGCCGGTCAACGCCAAGGAGACCTTCCTGGCCTCGCCGGACGACGGGGCGGACGACCCCAAGCTGGAATGGTGGCCGACCTGGGCAGGCATATCCGCTTCCGGCGACCTGGGTTTCACCACCGGCCCCTACAGCGTCGGCGGCAAGCGGCGCGGCCACTATTTCACCGTCTGGAAGAAACAGGCCGACGGTCAGTGGAAATGGGTTTTCGACGGCGGCGTCGGCAGCGATCCGTCCGCCTCGCCGGGTCCTGATTCGACACCCGGATACCTGGCCGTTTCAACCGTTCGCGGCCAGTATCCCGAAGGGGCGCTGGCCAGCGTCAGGGCGGCGGAGGCGGCGCTGGCCGCGACGGCGACTGTCGACAGCAAGGCGGCCTATCTCAAGGTGCTGGCCTGTGACGGGCGGATCCAGTCGTCCTCCATGGCGCCGGCCACCGGTTGCGCGACGTTCGGGCCGGAACTGGACTGGCGGGCGAAACAGATCGCCTTTGCGCCGCTGGGCGGCGGCGTTTCGACGGCCGGGGACCTGGCCTGGACCTACGGAACCGCCGGCTGGAGCAGGGACGGGGCGACGGTGAAGGCCCACTACGTCCGGGTCTGGCAGCACCGCAAGGAAGGCTGGCGGATCGTGTTTGACGAGCTGCTGATCCCGAGGGCGCCGCCGCCGGCGGCGGCGAGCGCGCCCGCGACGAACTAGGATTCTTGAACCGCAGGCAAACCCTGCCCTGATGTCTTGACGGCCAGTGTTGCTCCGGCGATGGCCCTGCTCAAGGACCGCTCCGCGGCCGCGCAGCGGCGGGTCCGAAGGACCCGTCCTTGACCAGGTCCGTCGTCCGGAGCCCATCATTCCATCAAGGCCAAAGGGCAGATGTCATCAACGCGGGGGTGATCAGTCCTCACCCCGCCGCCGCGACGGCCTCCATCCCGAGCATCGCGGCCTTGCGACCGAGACCCCAGTGATAGCCCGTCAGTCGGCCGTCACGGGCGATGACCCGATGGCAGGGGATCAACAGGCTCACCGGGTTGGCGCCGATCGCCGCGCCGGTGGCCTGAAACGCCTTCGGCTTGCCGGCCCAGCGGGCGACGTCGCCATAGGTGGCCGTCGCCCCGGCCGGAATGCGCAACAGGGCCTTCCAGACCTGAACGTGAAACGGCGAGCCGATCAGCACGATCGGGATAGGGCCGTCGCCTTCGCCGAAGGCCTTCACGGCCATGTCGCGGGCGGTCTCGTCGTCGCGCACCCAGTCCGCGGCCGGGAATCGCCGATACATGTCGGCGAAAGCGGCCTCCTCGCCGGCCTCGTCGACAAACCCCAAGCCGGCAAGGCCGCGCGGAGCGACGGCGAACAGGCCGGTTCCGAACGGCGTCGGCGCGAGGCCCCAGCGCAGGGTCAGGCCTTCGCCGCGCCGGCGCGCTTCGCCCGGCGTAACAGCTTCCTGGGCGACAAACAGGTCATGCAAGCGCGAGGGGCCGGACAGGCCTGTGTCGAGGGCCGCGTCGAGCACGCTGGCGCCTTCCTCCAGCAGGGCCCGGGCCTCGGCGTGGGCGATCGAGGCGACAAAAGCCTTGGGGCTGACGCCGGCCCAGCGGGTGAACACGCGCTGGAAGTGGAACGGTGACAGGCCGACTGCGTCGGCGGCCTCGTCCAGCGACGGGTGCTCCCGCCAGTTGTCGGCCAGCCAGCCGAGGGCGCGGGCCATGCGATCGTAGTCGCGGGCGCGCTCTTCGAGGTTGATGATGACGCCGGAAGCCGGCGCCGGGGCGGAGCGGGTGGGGGTCATGTCGTAAGCCATGGACCGAAGCTAGGCGGGTCGAAACGCGAAATCCGCCCGGTTCTTGCGACGTGGAAAACAATTTCGCCGCCAGCATACCGCGCCCGGCCGCCTTGGCGAACCGGGCGGTGCAGGCCATCCTCGCGACGATGAAGAAGCCCGCGCCGAAGAAACGTCTGTCGCCGAAGGAGAAGGCCCGGGTCCAGGCGCTGTTCGACCGCTTCCAGACCCTGTCTGACGATCCGCGTACCGAACTGGCCTTCCAGGACCCCTTCACCCTGGTCGTGGCCGTCGCCCTGTCGGCCCAGGCGACCGACGTCCAGGTCAACAAGGCCACGGCGAAACTGTTTCCTGTCGCCAGCACGCCGGAGGCCATGCTGGCGCTCGGCGAGGCGGGACTGATCCCCTATGTCAATTCCATCGGCCTGTTCCGCAACAAGGCGAAGAACGTCATTGCCCTGTCGCGGATCGTGATGGAGCAGCACGGCGGCAAGACGCCGCTGAACCGCGCCGATCTGGAAGCCCTGCCCGGGGTCGGCCGCAAGACCGCCAGCGTGGTGCTCAATGAACTGGGCATCGAGCCGGCCATCGCTGTGGACACCCATGTGTTCCGCGTCTCGCACCGCCTGAAACTGTCGGACGGAAAAACGCCGGACAAGGTCGAGGCCGACCTGATGGCCATCGTGCCGGAGGCCTGTCTGACCCGCGCCCACCACTGGCTGATCCTCCACGGGCGCTACACCTGTCTCGCCCGCAAGCCGAAGTGCGAGGGTTGCCAGGTGGCGGACCTTTGTCCGAGCCGGGAGCTGTTCGTCGGGGGCTAGATGAGCGCCCTGACCACCGCCGCCGCGAACACCGCACCCGCCTCCGGCGCGTGCTCCAGGAACAGATCCGGCTCGATCGCCTCCAGCTCCATCACCCGCAGCGTCCCGTCCGGATGGCGGATCAGGTCGACGCGGCAGTAGGTCATGCGGCCCGGCGTTGCGGCAATAACGGTCTGGGCGATGTCGAGGGCGCCTGGCGGGGGCGTGATCGGTCCGATGGTCGAGCCGAACTGCGGCTGGACCCGGAAGTCACCCTGTTTCGCCACCTTGCCGACAGCGTGACTGAAGACGCCGTCGAAATGCAGCAGGGAGATCTCGCCCTCACCGGACACGGACGGCAGGAAGGGCTGGATCATCGCCGCGCTGCTCGGGCCACCGACGAGGGCCTCGCCGGGCTCCAGTCTCACGGTCTCATGCGAGCCGCCGGAAACCTGAGGTTTCACGACCAGGGTCCCGCCGCCCAACTCGGCGCGGGCCGCCGCAACGACGGCGTCGTCGACGCAATCGGCAAACACTGTCGGTACAACCGGCACGCCGGCGGCCTCCAGATCGGCGAGGTAGGTCTTGGTCGTGTTCCAGCGCAGGACGCCGGCGGGATTGATCGCGGTCACGCCCCTGGTCTCGATATCGTCCAGCATGGCCAACCAGTCGGCGGCGTCCTGGTGATAACCCCAGGCCAGCAGCGGCAGGACAGCGTCGGCCTCCACCTCCGCTGCCTTCGGCCATTCCGTCGATACGACCTCCAGACCCGCGCCGGACAGGGCGGTCGTCAACCGGTCGAAAGCCGGGCCCCAGACGCGCACATAGGGGTTGTGGGCGGCGGGCGTGAGCAGGGCGATGCGGGCCATGATCCCCGCCTACTCGACACGGGCGGGAGCGACAAGGCCGCGTTGCCCATCCGGTCCCTCTCCTGTAACCAGCCCGGACATCCCACGGACGCAAGAACCTCCGCCATGTCTGAGCTGTACGACGTCGCCGCAATCGGCAACGCTATCGTCGATGTGATCGCCCCCTGCGACGACGCCTTTCTGACGGCCCAGGGCCTGGTGAAGAACTCGATGCAGCTGATCGACGAGGGTCAGGCCGAGGAACTCTACGGCCACATGGCGCCGGGCATTGAAGCCTCCGGCGGCTCTGCCGGAAACACGGTCGCCGGAATCGCCAGCTTTGGCGGCAAGGCGGCCTTTCTCGGCAAGGTCGCCAATGACCAGCTGGGCGAGGTCTACGAGCACGACATGCACGCCATCGGCGTCGCGTTCGACTCCCGGCCCCTGATCGGCGGACCGCGCACGGCGCGAAGCCTGATCAATGTGACGCCGGAGGGCCACCGCACCATGTGCACCTTCCTCGGCGCTTCCACCGAACTGGGGCCCGACGACGTCGATCCGGCGATGATCGAAGCCAGCAAGATCATCTTCCTGGAGGGATATCTGTTCGACCCGCCCGAAGCGCGCCGCGCGTTCGCCAAGGCCGCTGGTTTTTCGCGGGCCGCCGGACGGCTCATGGCCATCACCCTGTCCGACGCCTTTGTTGTCGAGCGCCACCGCGACCTGCTTCTGGGTTTCATCGAGACCGAGTGCGACATCGTCCTGGCCAACGAGGCCGAAGTTAAATCGATGTTCCAGACCGACGATTTCGAGGCGGCCGCCCAGGCCCTCGCAGGCCGGGTCGGGATCTGCGCCATCACCCGGGGCGAGGCCGGCTCGGTGGTGTATGCGGGCGGGGCAGCGCATGTCATTCCTGTCTACCCTGTGGAAAAAGTCGTGGACACGACCGGCGCGGGCGACCAATACGCGGCGGGGTTTTTGCTGGGTGTGGCCCGCGGGCGGTCGATGGACGTCTGCGGCCGCCTCGGCGCTCTGGCAGCGGCCGAGGTGATCGGCCACTACGGCCCCAGACCCCAGGTCTCGCTCGAGGCCCTGGCGAAGGCGGAAGGACTGTTCTGATGGCCCGCACGGCCGAAGTGGTTCGCGAGACGAAGGAGACGCAGATCCGCGTCCGCATCGATCTCGACGGAACCGGGGAAGCGAAGGTTTCCACCGGCATCGGCTTCTTTGACCACATGCTGGACAGCTTCGCGCGCCACGGCGGGTTCGATCTGGAAGTCCAGACCACCGGCGACCTGCACATCGACATGCACCACACGGTCGAGGACACCGGCATCGTGCTCGGCCAGGCGGTCAACAGGGCGCTGGACGGCTTCAAGGGCATCCGCCGCTTCGGCTCGGCCTATATCCCGATGGACGAGACCCTGACCCGTTGCGCGCTGGATCTTTCCAATCGCGCCTATCTGATCTGGAAGGTGGCGTTCAAGACGCCGCTGGTGGGGTCGATGGACACCGAGCTGTTCAAGGAATTCCACCACGCGTTCGCGATGAACGCCGGCGCCTGCGTGCATCTGGAAACCCTCTACGGCGACAATAGCCACCATATCGCCGAGAGCGGCTTCAAGGCCCTCGCCCGCGCGCTGCGAACAGCGGTCGAGCTGGATCCAAAGACCCATGGACGTGCACCGTCCACCAAGGGCTCGCTCTAGGAAATCTCCATGCAGAGCGTCGCCCTGATCGACTACGGGTCGGGCAATCTTCGCTCGGCGGAAAAAGCGCTTCGCCGCGCGGCGGAGACGCACGACCTAGCCGTCGAGATCGTCGTGACCGCTGATCCCGTCGTCGTGGCGAGGGCGGACCGGCTGGTGCTGCCGGGCGTAGGCGCCTTTGCGGCCTGCATGGGCGCGCTGACCGCGCTCGACGGCATGGTCGAGGCCATGGGCGAGGCTGCCCTGACCCGCGCCGCGCCGTTCCTTGGCATCTGTGTCGGCATGCAGCTCCTGGCGGACAGGGGGCTGGAGTTTGGCGAGACGCGAGGTCTGGGCTGGATCGGCGGCGACGTCGCCCGACTGCATCCGGCCGATCCGGCCGCCAAGATCCCGCACATGGGCTGGAACGCCCTTGAGGCGGTCGCCGATCATCCGCTGTTCAAGGGCCTCGGCGACGGTGCGCATATGTATTTCACGCACAGTTTCGCCTTCACGCCGTCCGATCCGTCACAGGTGATCGCCAGTGTGGATCACGGCGGCCGCTTCGCCGCGGCGGTCGCGCGGAACAACATCATGGGGGTGCAGTTTCACCCCGAGAAATCCCAGTCCCAGGGCCTGAGGCTGCTGGCGAACTTCCTGGAGACGCCCGCGTGATCCTCTATCCGGCCATCGATCTGAAGGACGGACGCTGTGTGCGTCTGCTGCACGGGGACCTGAACAAGGAAACCGTGTTCAGCAAATCGCCGGCCGACCAGGCCGCCCTGTTCCAGAAGCAGGGCTTTTCCTGGCTGCATGTGGTCGACCTGAACGGCGCGGTCGAGGGCCGTCCGGTCAACGGCGAGGCCGTGGCCAGCATCCTTGGCGCGGTGTCGATCCCGGTTCAGCTGGGCGGCGGTGTAAGGACACTGGCCTCGATCGAGGGCTGGATCGAAGGCGGAGTCAGCCGGGTGATCCTCGGCACGGTCGCGGTCAAGGATCCGGCCCTGGTCAAGGCCGCCGCGAAGGCCTGGCCGGAGCAGATCGCCGTGGCCATCGACGCCCGTGACGGGATGGTCGCCACCGAAGGCTGGATCGGCGGTTCGGATCTCGGTGTCATCGAACTTGCCAAACGGTTCGAGGACGCGGGGGTCGCCGCCCTGATCGTCACCGACATCGGCCGCGACGGCGCCATGACCGGCGTCAATATCGACCAGGTGGGCGAAGTGGCCGACGCCGTGGCCATTCCGGTGATCGCCTCGGGCGGCATCGCCTCGGTACGCGACATCGAACTGCTCAAGGCCCGCAAGGGCGTGGCCATCGCCGGCGCGGTGCTCGGCCGGTCCCTCTACGAGGGCGCGGTCGACCCGCAACAGGCCCTGAAGATCGCCGGCTGATGCTCAAGGTCCCCAATGCTCAAGGTTAGGGTCATTCCCTGTCTCGACGTCAAGGACGGCCGCGTGGTGAAGGGCGTCAACTTCGTCGCCCTGCGCGACGCCGGCGACCCGGTGGAGCAGGCGGCCGCCTATGACGCGGCCGGCGCGGACGAACTGATGTTCCTCGACATCACCGCCAGCCATGAAGGTCGAGGTGCGATCCTCGACGTCATCGCCCGCACGGCGGACGTCTGTTTCATGCCCGTCTCCGTCGGCGGCGGGGTGCGCACGGTGGAGGACGCGCGGCGACTGCTGCGCGCGGGGGCCGACAAGGTCTCGATCAACACCGCCGCCGTCGAGGACCCGGATCTGGTCGCACGTATGGCCGACGCCTTCGGCTCGCAGTGCGTGGTGGTGGCGGTCGACGCCAAGGGGCGTGGCCCCTTTGGTCAGGAAGGGGGAGGCTGGAACATCTTCACCTACGGCGGCCGCAACGATACGGGCATCGACGCGGTCGAATACGCCGCCCGGGCGGTCGAGAAGGGCGCGGGCGAGATCCTGCTGACCTCGATGGACCGCGACGGCGCCAAGACCGGCTACGATCTGTCGATGCTGCGGGCCATCACCGGCGCGGTCAGCGTCCCGGTCATCGCCAGCGGCGGCGCGGGCAACACCGGCCACCTGATCGACGCGGTGAAGCTGGGCGGCGCCGACGCGGTTCTGGCCGCCTCGATCTTCCACTTCGGTGAAGTGTCCATTCCCGAAGCCAAACGCGCCATGGCCGCCGCCGGCATCCCGATGCGCGGCATTCCGGAGGACGCTGCATGAGCCGCCTGTCCGAGGTCATCGCCCGGCTGGAAGCCGTGATCGACAGCCGCAAGGGCGGCGATCCGGCCAAATCCTGGACCGCCAGACTGCTGGCCGATCCGGTTCTGGCCGGGAAGAAGCTGATCGAGGAAGCCGGCGAGGCCGTCGAGGCGGCGGAGTCCGGCGACCGTGATCACCTGGCCGCCGAAGCCGCCGACGTGGTCTATCACCTGCTGGCCCTGCTGGCCGCGGCCGGCGCGACGACGGACGACGTCGCGGCGAAGCTGGAAGCCCGCGAGGGAACCTCCGGCATCGCCGAGAAGGCCTCGCGCGAAAAATAGGTCCGGTCGTGATCAGGCCGCGATGAGGCCCAGTCGTTCCGCGTCCGCCGTGGCCGGCAGATCAAGCGCGGCGAACATCTCGTTCCGATCAGGACCCAGTTTCGGCGGATAGTACTTCCGCTTCAGGGCGCGGGGCTTGATCCAGGTCCCCAGAACCGAGCCCAGCGTCGCCGGGCGTTTCAGCCAGGCGTTGGACGCTTCCAGCATATGGAACCCGCGCATGAAGGCCCGCAGCAGGGCCGGGTCGGAGCGGATCGCGGGCGCGATCGCGTCCTCCGCGAAGCTCTTCATCAGTTTCGCCTTCAGCCGCGGGCGATAGGCGGGATCGAGCGTGTTGCGGGCCCTTCGGATCGCCTGACGATCCAGATCGCGCATCGCCCGGAAGAAGGGGCGCAAGCCGTCGTCGACCGCCGCCTGGTAGGCGAGGGCCCGGGCTGTCGGATCAGTCGATGACGCCAGCGCGTCGGCGATCATGTAGGCCTCGATGGCCGCGAAGGAGCAGCCCCGGCCGTAGAGCGGATTGGTGCGGGCCAGACCATCGCCGGCGAAGAACAGGTTGAGCGCGATAGGCTTGCCGTCCTTGACCGTGGTGCGCCACCGGCTCTTCAGATCGCCCATGCCGTAGACCTTGCTGACCGGCTCGGACCGATCCGGCGCGATCCATGGCGCGACGCCCGGCAGCAGCTGGCAGATCTGATCAAAGATCTCCGGGCGCATGACCGCCAGACGCAGCGTTTCCTCGATCTCGGGCACCGACAGCGTGATCGAGAAGCAGCCGTTGTCAGCCGGGAAGACCCCGTACTTGAGGAAGCCCATGTCGCCGGCGCCGGGAACCGGGCCCCGCTCCGGCGGGGTCTGGCCGGGCAACAGCCGCCAGTGGCGGGTGTAGTAGAGGATGCCGGCATCCTCGCTTTCCTCGTCCCAGGTCACGCCCTGTTCGGCCAGCCAGTCGAAGCCCTGGGCCGTGCGGCCGGCGGCGTCGACGACGATGTCCGCGCGCTCCTCGCGTTCGGTCTCGCCCTCCTTGAGCGTCACGCCCTCGCAAACGAACCGCCCCTCGGCGTCAACCGCGCCCAGCAGGCCTGTGACATTGACGTTGCTGTGAATGGCGACGCCCGGCATCCGCTCGACATAGCGGCGAATGACCAGCTCCAGCGTCGTGCGCCGGCTGGTGATGACCGTGAGGATCTCGTCGCCGGGCTCGGGGCGATAGCGGTCCTTGCTCGAGGCCGGGAGGCCGTCGGCGAACTTCATCTCCTGGCAGCCGGCGTCGCGCAGTTCGTCAAGCAAGGCCGGGTGGTGGTCCTGGACCAGATTGCGCAGGCGGGCGAGGAAGGCGTGGCTGTGCCGCAGGTGGCCGACACCGCGCCGGTTCCAGTCGCTGAAGGCCTCGTCCGCGCCGCCGGTCGGGGTCGGGGGATCGCGCTCAAGCACATCCACCCGGCGGCCGGTCCCGCCGAGGGCAAGGGCGGTGAACAGACCGGCCATGCCGGCGCCAATCACCAGAACGCGTTCAGTCATCGGGTCGTCCTCAAGGTCTCGCGGCGACTATGCCAAGGCCGGACAGGGCAAACCAGTATGACGCGAGGTCAGGTCTTCGACCGACGTTTCAGCGCGACATAGAGCGCGCCCTCGCCGCCATGACGACGGTGCGCCTGCGAAACGCCGGCGACGATGGCGCGCAGCGGCGGCGCGGCGAGCCATTCAGGGGTGAAGCGGCGCAGGACCCCATCCCCCTGGGTCCCCTTGCCGGTGATCACCAGAACCTCGCGGCAGCCGTCTTCCCAGACACGGAGCAGATAGGACTCGAGCGCCGCGCGGGCGCCGTCGTGAGTCATGCCATGCAGGTCAATGCGGGCTTCCAGCGGTTCATGGCCGCGAATGATGCGCTTGTGTCGACCGGGTTCGATGGCCTCGGGCGGACGGACAGGCTTCGCTCTGGCCACGACCGGCGCCTTGGGCAGAGGCAGCATGGCCGGCGCGGACTCGACGGGCGGGACCCTGGTCTTGGGTGTCGCGCGGCCGGGCAGGGGGCGGACGGTGGCGGTCACATGACCCCAAAGGTGCGCCTCCTCCGCCCTGAGCTTGCGAGACATGATGTCAGGAGCCTTCGGACGGGATCGGTACGAGGCGATACAGTCTCAGTTCGTGACGCACCCTGCCGGCCTCGGCGCCCGCGGCGTCACCCCGGCCAATGTAGAGGTCGGCGCGAACCTCGCCCTTGATCGCCCCGCCCGTGTCGAGGCCCATGACCAGTCGCCGGTATGTGGGGAAGGCGCCGCTGAGAACCGGCGCCCTGGCGTCGATCCAGAACAGTTCGCCCATGTCATGCCGGCTGGCGTCGACCGCGATCGCGCGGCCGGCGGGCAAGGACACGCCGGCCGCGCCGGCTGGATCCCGGTCATCGTCGTCCTCGAGACGGAAGAAGACATACCGGGGATTGAGCCGCATGATTTCGTCAGCCTCATCGCCCCTGTGCGCGGACAGCCAGCCGCGAATGGAGTCGCCGGACGTGTCGGCGTCCTTAAGCAGCCCCCGCTCGCGCATCGGGCGGGCAATCCCGGCGAAAGGCCAGCCGTTGTGCGCAGCAAAGGCGGCGCGCTTGCGCGACCCGTCCGGAAAGGTCAGCACGCCCGACCCCTGGATCTGCAGGAAGAACAGATCTTCGGGCCGCATCCAGGCCAGTACAGCGCCGAGGCCTTCGGTCTCGATGGCCGTTCGGTCCGGATAGGGTTGAAGGCCGTCCTCGATCCGCTGGCTGATGTTGGCCGCCGAGACGATGACCAGATCGTCGGGTCGGGCGCGGACCGGCGCCGAAAAAACCTCGTCCGGTTCCGGCCTCGCTTCATAGACCGGCGAAAAATAGGCCGTGAGCAGGCCTGGATCACCGAGACTCTCGGGGCGGAAGTTCGTTTCGAAGAACCGCCTGGCGATCGTTTCATCGACAGGATTGAGCGCGCGGGCGCGGCGACAGGTCCCGGCCGCTGCGGGCGACTTGGCCACGCCGCAGGTAGCCCGGTAGGCGCGCAGGGCGGCGAGATGGTCTTCCGTGTCCCATCCAGCCAGGGCCGTGAATGCGGCTGGCGGGACGTAGGGCGGCGGGGGGGGCGAGGGCGGCTGGGTGACCGGCGGCGGCGGCGGCGAGACCAGCGGCCCGGTCGCGTTCGGTGTCGCGCAAGCCGTCAGGGCGAGCGCGAGAAGGACACCGGTCAGTCGAAGTCGCATTACGCCTCCGCGGCGTCCACGTGAACAAGCGTCCAGTTGGGGTCGCGGCTATTAAGATTGCGTTCGAATGTCCACAGTTCAGCCGTCCGGCGATCATCGACCGCCTCGCCTTCGGGACCCTTGGTGCGGGACCTGAACTCCGCGAGGAACCGGACGACGGCGCGGGCGGTGGCGCCATCGAGATCGATCCGGTCGAGGTCCGCGCGCGGCGGCTGAAGGAATTCGACCCTCTCGGTCCGGCCTTCCGCCTCGCGCGTGGCGATCGCGGCTTCGAAACTTTCGGCCACGCCGGGCGACAGCAGGTTCCGGAGCGTCGCATGATCGCCGGCCGCGAAGGCGATGACGATCATCTCGTAGGCATGCTTCGCGCCGGCCAGGAACGATGGCGCGTCAAACGATGGATCGCGCGCCTTGACGGCGGCCAGGCCGGACAGGTCCGCGCCAACCATACCGGGGCCATCGGTCGTCGGCCCGGAATCCGGGTCAGCGTCGGCGACAGACCCATTCGCCGTAAGGTCTTCCGGCTGGCGGCCAATGCGACGACCGAGCACCGCGTAGAGCTGATACAGCACCACGGCGGCGAAAACGGCGAAGATTACGAGTTCAAGATATCTCACTGGGGAACCGGCGGTGCTGAGGTCATGACGGGCAATATAGGCGAGGCTGACGCCCGCGTAAGGGGCGCGCCGTTGCGCGGGCTGGGGCTGCGTGATAGCAGCGCGCCTTCATCATGTCCCGCCCGCCAACAATGGGCGCCCGTCCGATTGACGTCCAGGAACACGATCTCCTCATGAGCGACACGTCCACGACTCCCGCCGACAACGGCGGCGACATCAGCCAGCCCGGCTTCCGCATCCTCGCCCAGTTCGTCCGCGACCTCTCGTTCGAGAACCCGCTGGCGCCGGATTCGCTCCGCGCTGATGCGCAGGGTCTCCAGCCGCAGATCGATATCGGCGTGGAAATGAACGCCCGTGGTCGCCAGGACGGCCTGTTCGAGGTCGATCTGAAGCTTTCGGCGCAGGCCAAGCGTGGCGAGAACGTCGCTTTCCACGTCGAGCTGCTCTACGGCGGCCTGTTCCAGATCACCGGCGTCGCCGAAAGCGAAGTCGAAGCGGTGCTCATGATCGAGTGCCCGCGCTATCTGTTCCCCTATGCCCGCCGAATGATCGCGGACGTGACGGGTGAAGGCGGCTTCCCGCCCTTCCAGCTGGATCCGATCGACTTCGCCGGCATCTACGCCGCGCGCAGGGCCAACGGCGAGACGAGCGGCTTCGTCGGCAACGCCTGACACAGGTCCCGGCCCGGCTACAGGCCGAATGCCAGCCAGACTGCCTTGTCCTTGAGGGTCCCGCGCACAAAAGCTTCGTGCGCGGCCCGCTCCGCGTCCGTTGAACGGGGCGCCAGCGGCCTGGGTCGCGCGCCATAGGCGACGGCGATCAGCGAGGGGCCGACATTGTTGGCGGCCGGAGCGGCCATCAGGTCCAGCCCGCGCTCCTTGCCGCCCTGCAGCTCGAGATACACCGCCGCCAGCAGCTCGGCGTCGATCAGGGCGCCGTGCTTGTCGCGGGCGGCCAGCGAGATCTTCATCCGCTTACAGAGCGCGTCCAGGGAGTTGTACATCCCGGGAAATTTCTTCTTGGCCAGCACCAGGGTGTCGATCCACTGGTCCTCGCGCGTCGGCGCGAGCCCGCAGCGCGTCAGCTCGGCATTGACGAAGCCCCGGTCGAACGGCGCGTTGTGCGCCACGATCGGGTCATCGCCGACGAATTCCAGAAACCGGTCGACGATCTCCGGAAACCGCGGCTTGCCGTGCAGGGACGCCAGGCTGATGCCGTGCACGCGCTCGGCATCGGGGTCGATCTCGCGGTCAGGATGGACGTATTCGTGGAAGGACTTGCCGGTCGGCATGTAGTCCACGACCTCGACGCAGGCGATTTCGATCAGCCGGTGACCCGTCCGGGGATCGAGGCCCGTGGTCTCGGTGTCGAGGACAATGTGGCGCGCCATGGCCTCTTCATTGGCCCGGTTCGGAGAGCGCGTCCAGCGGTCCGGCGCGCAGGCGCGTCAGCACGTCGCGGACCTGCTCACGTGCGGCGTCCAGGCCCCGACTGGTGTCGATGACGAAGTGGGCGCGGGCCCGTTTCTCGGCGTCCGCCATCTGTCGCGCGAGGATCGCGTCGAGCTTGGCCTCGTCCATGCCGGGCCGGGCCAGGACCCGTTCACGCTGCAGATCCGCCGGCGCGGAAACGACGACGACGGCGTCCATGCGTTTTTCGCCGCCGGTCTCGAACAGCAGCGGAATGTCGAGGATCACGATGTCGGCGCCGTCGGCGACAGCCTTCTGAAAAAATCCGACACGGCTCTCGCCGACGAGGGGATGGACGATGGCTTCGAGCTTCTTCAGTTCGTCGGGCTTGCCGACCACCCGTTGGCTGAGCAGCGTGCGGTCGACCGCGCCGTCGACGACCACGCCCGGAAAGGCGGCGTCGAGGGGTGCGACAGCGGCGCCGCCCCGGGCATAGAGCGCATGGACCTCGGCGTCGGCGTCATAGACGGGCACGCCCTCGGCCGCGAACATCGCCGCCGTGGTCGATTTGCCCATGCCGATGGAGCCGGTCAGGCCGACGGTGATCATGCTGTCTCTCCAACGGCTTTCAGGGCCAGGGCGCGAACATCGACCCCGACGGGCGGGGCCTGGCCGAAAAAGGCCTCGAAACTGGGGACGGCCTGGCGGATCAGCATTTCCAGCCCGTCGACGGTGCGCAGACCGAGGCCGGCAGCACGATTCAGGAACTCCGTGCGCAGCGGCTTGTAGACCATGTCGAGCACGACCGCCGTCGGTGGCGCTTTGCCCAGGTTGACGTCCGGACCGGGACCGCCGCCGAGGCCGAGCGAGGTGGCGTTGACGATCAGGTTGGCGCCGTCGAGGGCGTCATCATGACCCGCGGTCGTAACCTGACCGCCAATGTCGCGGGCCAGGGCTTCTGCGCGGTCGGTCGTCCGGTTGAGGATCCGCACAACCGGCGCCCCCGCCAGCGACAGGGCCGCCGCCGCGCCGCGCGCCGCGCCGCCCGCGCCGAGGATCACGGCGGGGCCGGCGGTCACGTCGAAGCCGGGTGCCTGGACCTCCAGCGCCAGCAGCATGCCGAGACCATCGGTGTTGTCGGCGTGAATCGTTCCGTCATCGCGGAACAGCAGCAGATTGGCGGCGCCGGCGAGGCGTGCGCGATCACTGGCGGTATCCGCCGCGGCGAGCGCCTCTTCCTTGAAGGGGATGGTGACATTGACGCCCCGGATGACGCCGCCGCGCAGTCCCTCGACCAGGGCGCTGAATCCGGCGGCCGTCGGGCCAAAGGGCGCATAGACCGCGTTCAGGCCCGCGGCCTCGATCCAGGCGTTGTGCAGAACCGGGCTGAGGGAGTGGGTAACCGGCCGGCCAATGATGCCCGCGACCATGGCCGCGCCCGTGATCGCGCTCATAGTGGCAAGGCCCCGTAGCGGCGCAGCAGGTCCAGCAGGCCCATCAGCGGCAGACCCAGAATGGTGAAGTAGTCGCCGTCGATACGGGAGAACAGCTGAACGCCGTCGTCTTCGAGCCGGTAGCAGCCGACCGAACCCAGCAGGCTCTCGCCGCCGCGTTCGAGGAAAGCCGTCAGGAAATCGTCGGTGAAGGGTCGCATGGTCAGGCGAGCGGCCGGGACCTCCCGCCAGATCACCTCACCGTCGCGAGCGACGACCACGGCGGAGTGAAGTTTGTGCGTCTTGCCGCGAAGGTGTTGAAGCCGCGCGAACGCCTCGGCCATGCTCTCGGCCTTGTCGAACAGCTGGCCGTCGAGATCGAGCGTCTGGTCGGCGCCGATCACCAGCGCGCCGGGCTGGTTGCGCGAGACCCGCACGGCCTTCAGCTCGGCCAGGGCGTCAGCGACCTCCCGGGGTCCATTGCCCTGGGCCAGCAAGCCCGCCTTCATCGCGGCCTCGTCGACGCCGGCGACGGCCACCTCGAACGTCACCCCGGCGGCCGCGAGCACGGCCGCTCGCGCTTTGCTGCCCGAAGCGAGGATAATCCGGGTCATCCGAGCACCTCGACCTGGCCCCGACCGCCAGACAGGAGGTTGATGATGGCGGCGGCGGTTTCTTCCACCGAACGGCGGGTGACGTCGATGACGGGCCATCCCATCCGTTCGAACAGACGCCGGGCGGCGATGATCTCCTCGCGCACGGCATCCTGGTCGACATAGGTGCTTTCGCGCTGCTCGTTCATCGACAGCAACCGGTTGCGACGGATCTGGATCAGCCGGTCCGGCGACGCGATCAGGCCGACGATCAGGGTCTTCTTCAGCGCAAGCAGGGCCGGCGGGATGGGCGCGCCCGGCACCAGCGGATGATTGGCGGCCCGGACGCCGCGGTGCGCCAGATAGATGCAGGTCGGGGTCTTCGACGTCCGTGAAACACCGACCAGAACCACGTCGGCCTGTTCGAGGTCCTGCCCGCCCTGGCCGTCGTCATGGCCCATGGCGTAGTTCAACGCTTCCATACGGTTGAAGTAGTCGGTGTCGAGCGTGTGCTGGGCGCCCACCCGGCTCGAGATCGGCGCGCCCAGATAGCGGGACATTGCCGCCACGACCGGGTCGAGCGCGGCGATGCAGGGAATGTCGTGGCGACGGCAACCTTCCTCGAGCGCGGCTCGCAGCTCCGGATCGATGATCGTATGCATCGCCACCCCGGGAGACGCCGCGATTTCCTCCAGCGCCCGCTCGAGCTGGCGGGGCGAGCGCACGAGCGCATAGATGTGCTCGATCGGCAGGATGTCGGTGAACCGCGCACAGACCGCGCGCGCCATGGCGTTCAGCGTCTCGCCCGTGGAATCGGACACGAGATGGATGTGAAAGTAGGTCGCCAAGCGGTTGGTCGCGGTCATCGCCTCTTCCATACGGCGCCGCGCGGCCCGTCTCCAAGCCTGTGGATAGGCCGTTAACGAAGCGTTAACCCAACGGGGCGCCGAATTGCCCTTTATACAGACGGATTGAGACCGGTAGGGCCGGGCTGTGCGCCGCGAGGACAGGTGGCGCCGGTTTCGGTATGACCGTCCCCAGGTTGGCCCTTCGCGGGTGACCAGGGTCCGGCGTCCTGTCCCCAGCCGTGAATGGAAGCCCGCTCGCACGCGGCTTTCCCCGTCGGCCGTGCTTAACCTTTCATTAACGAATTCCAGCGCCCCCGTGGGTTATCCCCGGACTTCACACCGCCATCGTCGACATGGGGACAATCCCGGCGCCGCCGGGTCATACCGGCTGGATTAAACGTATCGGACCGGTTTCTTCCCCGCGGCGCCCCGGCCCTACTGCCTCTACTCCATCCTTTTTAATCTCCTATTAAGGAATGAAAGAGGGGCGTGGACTTGCCTCTCGCGACGTGGGGCCTATCAAGGCCAACGATGACCCAATCTCCGATCCCGAACCTGCTGCGCGTCCTCGATGGCGAGACGCTGGAGCGCCCGCCCGTCTGGTTCATGCGCCAGGCGGGACGATATCTTCCCGAGTATCGCGCCCTCCGCGCGACCACGCCGGACTTCATCAGTTTCTGCCTGAACCCTGAAAAGGCGGCGGAAGCCACGCTGCAGCCGATGCGGCGGTTCCCGTTCGATGCGGCCATCGTCTTCGCCGACATTCTGCTGCTGCCGCAGGCGCTGGGCCAGGAGGTCTGGTTCGAAGCCGGCGAGGGACCCAAGCTCGGCGCCCTGCCGGACCTTGACCGCCTCTCGGCTGAAATCGAGGCCTCCACCTCTCGTCTGTCCAACGTTGGTGAGACCCTGACGCTGGTACGCGAGACTCTGGAGCCTGAACGGGCCCTGATCGGCTTCGCCGGCGCGCCGTGGACCGTGGCGACCTACATGATCGAAGGGGGCTCCTCGGACCGCAGCAAGGCCCGGACCTTCGCCTACGAGCATCCGGCGGAAATGGACCGGCTGCTGGACATTATCGTCCAGGCGACGGTTCGCTATCTGGCCATGCAGGTCGATGCGGGCGCCCAGGTTCTGAAGCTGTTTGAAAGCTGGGCCGAGGGTTTGCCCGAGGATCTGTTCGAGCGGCTGGTCTGCAAGCCGCACCGGGCGATCCTCGATGGTCTGGCCGGTCTGGATGTGGTGGCGCCGGTGATCGGCTTTCCGCGCGGCGCCGGCAGTCTGGCCCAGCACTACGCCGACACAGTGGGCGTTGACGCCGTGGCGCTCGACACGGCCGCTTCGGCGGCGCTCGGCCGAAGCATCCAGGAAAAGGTGCCGATCCAGGGCGCCCTTGATCCGCTGCTGCTGCGAGCGGGCGGCGCGGCGCTCGATTACCGCGTCGATGAACTGCTGGAGCAGTGGGGAGACGGGCCTTACATCTTCAATCTGGGGCACGGCATCATCCTCGACACCCCGATCGCCCATGTGGAACGCGTGCTGAAGCGGATCACCCAGGGATGAGCCGCAAGGTCGCCGTCGTCCTGTTCAACCTCGGTGGTCCCGACGGCCCCGACGCGGTGCGGCCGTTCCTGTTCAACCTGTTCAATGATCCGGCGATCATCAGCCTGCCCGGCATTCTCCGGACACCGCTCGCGGCGCTTATCTCGAGCCGTCGCGAGGAGTCCGCCAAGGCCAACTACGCGATCATGGGCGGTGGCTCTCCCTTGCTGCCGGAGACCCGCGCCCAGGCCGCGGCGCTCGAAGCCGCGCTGGCTGCGCGTGCGCCCGGCGACGAGATCCGGTGCTTCATCGCGATGCGCTACTGGAAACCGCTGACCGACCAGACGGCGGTCGAGGTCGAGGCCTGGGGGCCAGACGAGATTGTCCTGCTGCCGCTGTATCCGCAGTTCTCGACGACGACGACAGGGTCGTCCGCTCAGGCCTGGTCGAAGGCCTACAAGGGTTCAGGCAAGGTCCGCACCGTCTGCTGCTATCCGACGCTGGGCGGGCTCGTCGACGCTCATGCCCGGCTCATTGCCGAGACCTGGGCGGCGGCCGGTCACGAAGGGCCTGCCCGGCTGCTGTTTTCGGCCCATGGTCTGCCGGAGAAGGTCGTCAACGGCGGCGATCCCTATCAGGCCCAGATCGAGGCCACCTGCGCCGCCGTGGCGGAGAAGCTCGGCGCCGGCTGGGACTGGAAGGTCTGCTATCAGAGCCGGGTCGGGCCGATGAAGTGGATCGGTCCGTCGACGGACGATGAGATCCGGGCGGCGAGCCAGCAGGGTCTGGCGCTCGTGGTGACGCCGATCGCCTTTGTCTCGGAACATGTCGAGACCCTCGTCGAGCTGGACCACGAATATGGCGAGATGGCGCGCGAGGCCGGCTGTCCGGCCTACGTGCGTGTTCCTGCGCTCGGGATCGAGTCCGGCTTTATCGACAGCCTGGCGGATCTGGCGCTGCGGTCGCTGGACCGCACGGGAGTTGCGTCGGCGGGCGGGTACGCCTGCGCCGGCTGGTCCAAATGTCCGAGAACGGAAGGAGCCGCGGCATGACCGACTGGCTGGTCGCCCATTTCAACCTGGTCCGGGGCCTGCACATCATCAGCGTGATCGCCTGGATGGCGGGGATGCTCTATCTGCCCCGGCTCTACGTCTATCACAGCAAGGCCACCGCCGGATCGGAGCTCGACGAGACCTTCAAGGTCATGGAGCTCAAGCTGCTGCGGATCATTATCAATCCGGCGATGATTCTGACGGTGACTTTCGGCCTCCTGCTGATCATGGCCGACGGGACGATCCGCGGCTGGGGCTTTCTGACGACGCCCTGGATGCTGACCAAGCTGGCCGGCATCCTGTTCCTCGTCAGCTGGCACGGTTTCCTCGCCGGGGCCCGGCGGAAATTCGCGTCCAACAGCAATACGCGGACGGAGAAGTTCTGGCGGATGACCAACGAGCTGCCCTTCCTGGCGGCCATTGTCATCGTCCTGTCGGTGACGACGAAGTTCCTCGACCACTAGGAATCCTTGACCCGGGGCCGGGGTTGTGGTTCCCCTCAACCCAGATGTCGGGCGGTTTGCCCGGCGTTCCCGCCTCTCGCCGGATCCCGCGCCCGCCCTTCGGAGCGCCCCTGGACCGGCCCCCCAGAATGAACACCCGCGCCCTGACCGGCGTAGACCATCGCCGCTCAGGGTCCCCAACGGGTCTGAACGGAACCAGTTTCGAAAGCCGGGCCCTCGCGCCCGCACGCCCAGAGTCTATCCATGTCTGAAGACACCCCCGAATCCCACGAGCCCGAAGTCGACACTACCGTAGAGGTCGCGACGCCCGCCGAAGTGGCCGAAGCCGCCGCCGAAGCCGCGGAAGCCGCCGCTGATGGCGAAGGCTCCGAGATCGCCGCCGCCGTCGCCGAACTCGGCCTCACCCGCATGTCCCTGCAGGAGCTGAAGGAGAAATCCCCGGCCGACCTGCTGGCGCTCGCCGAGAAGCTCGAGGTCGAGAACGCCAACTCCATGCGCAAGCAGGACATGATGTTCGCGATCCTCAAGACCGTCGCCGAAGAAGGCGTCGAGATCTCGGGATCAGGCACCATGGAGGTCCTGCCTGACGGCTTCGGCTTCCTGCGCAGCCCGGAAGCCAACTATCTGCCCGGTCCGGACGACATCTATGTCAGCCCCTCACAGATCCGGAAGTTCGGCATCCGCACCGGCGACAGCGTCGTCGGCGCGATCCGGGCGCCACGAGAGGGCGAACGCTATTTCGCCCTGACGACCGTCGAGCAGATCAACTTCGAAACGCCCGAGAACGTCCGCCACAAGGTCCACTTCGACAACCTGACGCCGCTCTATCCCGAAGAGCGGCTGAAGATGGAAATCGAGGATCCGACCCTCAAGGATCGCTCCGGCCGGATCATCGACATCGTCGCCCCGCTCGGCAAAGGCCAGCGCTGCCTGATCGTCGCCCCGCCTCGGGTCGGCAAGACCGTGATGCTGCAGAACATCGCCAAGTCGATCGCCGCCAACCACCCCGAGTGCTACCTGATCGTCCTGCTGATCGACGAGCGGCCGGAAGAAGTCACGGATATGCAGCGCACGGTGAAGGGCGAGGTTATCTCCTCGACCTTCGACGAGCCGGCGACCCGCCACGTGGCCGTGGCCGAGATGGTCATCGAAAAGGCCAAGCGCCTGGTCGAGCACAAGCGTGACGTGATCATCCTGCTGGACTCGGTCACCCGTCTCGGCCGCGCCTACAACACCGTTGTCCCGTCGTCGGGCAAGGTCCTGACCGGCGGTGTCGACGCCAACGCGCTGCAGCGCCCCAAGCGCTTCTTCGGCGCCGCGCGCAACGTGGAGGAAGGCGGCTCGCTGACCATCATCGCCACGGCCCTGATCGATACCGGCTCGCGGATGGACGAAGTCATCTTCGAAGAGTTCAAGGGTACCGGTAACTCGGAAATCATTCTCGACCGCAAGGTCGCGGACAAGCGCATCTTCCCGGCCATCGACATCCTCAAGTCGGGCACGCGGAAGGAAGAGCTCATCACCCCGAAGGACCAGCTGCAGAAGACCTACGTCCTGCGCCGGATCCTCAACCCGATGGGCGCCCAGGATGCGATCGAGTTCCTGATGGACAAGCTGCGCCAGTCGAAAAACAACGGCGACTTCTTCCAGTCGATGAACACCTAGGGCGGCTGCGGTTCCGTTCGCGGGACCGGATGCTGATACGCCCTGAAGGCCTTGATGGAATGATGCGCTCCGCGCGGACGTCCTGGTCAAGGACGACCCCTGCGGGGTCGCCGCTGCGCGGCCGCCGAAGGCGGTCCTTGAGCAGGCCGCCCGCCGGGGCAACACTGGTCATCAAGACATCAGGGGCGGCCCGCCTTTGCCAGCGCGGTTGCCGCCTGAGCTAGGGCAGCAGCAGCGTCGAGCCGACCGTCTCCCGGCCTTCCAGGGCTTCGTGCGCCTGGCGGGCCTGGCTGAGCGGAAAGGTCTGGCCGATGCCGATCTTGACCGCGCCCGAGTTGATCACCTCGAACAGGGCTCCGGCGCTTTCGTCCAGTTCCTCGGTCGTGACGACATAGTCGAACAGGGTCGGGCGGGTCAGGAACAGCGATCCGCCGCGCGACAGGCGCAGGGGCTCGACGGCGGGCGCCGGGCCGGAGGCGTTGCCGTAGCTGACCAGCATGCCCCGTCGGCCGAGGCTGGACAGGCTGCCCTCGAAGGTGGCCGCTCCGACGCCATCGTAGACGACCCGCACGCCCTGGCCGCCTGTCAGGGTCCGAACGCGGGCGGCGACGTCCTCGTCACGATAGAGGATGGTCTCGTCGGCGCCGTGTTCACGCGCCAGTGCGGCCTTTTCCGGCGAGCCGGCTGTGCCGATAACGGTTGCGCCAAGCGCCTTGGCCCATTGGGTCAGGATCGCCCCGACCCCGCCCGCGGCGGCGTGCACGAGAATCGCGTCGCCCTTTTTGACCGCATAGCACCGGCGCAGCAGGAACTCGGCCGTCATGCCCTTGAGCATGGCCGCCGCGGCGGTGCGGCTGTCGAGGCTGGCGGGGATTTTCACCGCCCGTCCCGCCGGCACGATCTGATACTCGGCATAACCGCCCAGCGGCCCGTTGCCATAGGCGGCGTGATCGCCCGGAACGAACCGGGTGACACCCTCGCCTACAGCTTCGACGACGCCGGCGCCTTCCAGACCGAGCACGGCCGGAAACTTCACCGGATAAAGGCCCGTGCGTTGGTAAGTGTCGATGAAGTTCAGCCCGATCGCTTCCTGACGGATCAGGATCTCACCCGGTCCCGGCGTCGGGATCGGCAGGTCGACGGCCTCGAGCACTTCGGGGCCGCCGGCGCGGGTCGCCTGGATCGCGAGCATCAGCCGAGGTTCGCTTTGAAGAAGGCCAGGGTCCGGTCGTTGGCCTTGCCCGCGTCGGCCGCGTCGTAGTGTTCTCCGCCGTGGCGAGCGAAGGCGTGGTCGCGACCCGGATAGTCGTGGATCGTGATCAGGGGATTGCCGTCGAGCGCGGCGTGGATGGCCGCCTGGGCTTCCTTGGGCACAAAGCCGTCTTCGCCGGCGATGTGCATCAACAGCGGCTGTTTGATCTTCGCGGCTTCGCCGGTCAGGGCGTCGATGCCCACGCCGTAATAGGAGACAGAGGCGTCCGCGTCCGTGCGGGCGGCGGTCAGGTAGGCCATTTTGCCACCGAGACAGTAGCCGACCGCGCCGACCTTGCCATTGCAGCCCGCGTCGCCGCGGATCGCGGCGATCGTCGCGGCGATATCCGTGACGCCCTTTTCCGCATCAAACAGACCGAACAGCTCAAACGCGCGGTCCCACTCGGCCTTGGACTTGTCGGTGATGTCGATGCCCGGCTCGATCCGCCAGAACAGGTCCGGGCAGATGGCCAGATAGCCCTGCGCGGCCAGCCAGTCGGTGGTCTCGCGCATCACGGCGTTGACGCCGAAGATTTCCTGGATCACGACCACGGCCGGCGCCTTGGCGGCGGCGGGCCGGGCCACATAGGCTGAAAACTCGCCGTCCGGCGTCTTGATGGTGAGGCGTTCTCCGCTCATCGTCGTAGTCTCCCGTCTGTTGCGCCGGGTGTTACCGCGCCGGACCCGCGATCGCCCATAACAAAGTCGTGGGCGACGTCATCAAGGAAGACCCATGAAGGTCACGATCAATATCGAATGCGAACCGGTGGAAGCCCGCACCTTCCTCGGCCTGCCCGACGTCAGCGTGCTCAATGACCATATGGTCAACGAGATGAAGAAGCGCATGGACACAAACATGGCCGCGCTCGCGCCGGAAGAACTGATGAAGAGCTGGATGAGCTTCGGCACCGGCGCGACCGAGCAGTTCCGCAAGCTGATGACGGCGGCGACCACGGGCGCTGCATTCGGGACCAAGCCGCCGGAATGACGGATACCATCTTCGCCCTGGCCACCGCGCCGGGGCGCGCGGCGCTCGCGGTGGTGCGGCTGTCCGGGCCCGTCGCCGGGACCGCGCTCGCCGCTCTGGCGGGAAAGTTGCCCTCCCCGCGCCGCGCGTCCCTGCGCCAGCTTGGAGACCCGGGCGGGGCTTTGATCGATGAGGCGCTGGTGCTGTGGATGCCCGGCCCGGCGAGCTACACGGGCGAGGACAGCGCGGAACTTCACCTGCACGGCGGTCAGGCGGTGGTGGAGGCCGTGATCGACGCGCTCGCGGCCGCCGGTCTGCGCCTGGCCGAGCCTGGCGAATTCACGCGCCGCGCTTTCCAGAACGGCCGGCTGGACCTCGCCCAGGCGGAGGCCGTCGCTGATCTGATCGATGCCGAGACCACGGCCCAGGCGCGACAGGCGCTGGACCAGCTCGGCGGCGGCCTCAGCCGACGCTACGACGGCTGGCGCGATCTGTTGATCGAGTCGTTGGCGGTGCTTGAGGCGGCGGTCGATTTCCCCGACGAAGATCTGCCCGAAGACGTTGCGGCGCGCGCCCGACCGCATCTGCGGATTCTGCTCGACGAGCTGGAGACGGCGCTATCGGACGTCGATCGCGGGCGTCGGGTGCGTGAGGGGTTCCGCATCGCCCTGATCGGCGCGCCCAACGCCGGCAAGAGCAGCCTGCTCAACGCCTTGGCCGGTCGTGACGCGGCCATAGTTACGGCCACGCCCGGCACGACACGAGATGTAGTCGAGGTCCCGCTGGTGATGGCCGGCTACAAGGTGCTGCTGGCCGATACGGCCGGCGTTCGGGATACGGCGGAGGCGATCGAGGCCGAGGGCGTGCGCCGGGCCCGGGCCTGGGCGGATGACGCCGACCTGCGGCTGTGGGTCGTGGACCAGTCGGCGTCGGAGGGCGACTGGCGCGAGGCCGCGGATCTGGCGGGCGCGGGCGACCTGCTGGTGCTGAACAAGAGCGATCTGGCGCGAGGCGCGGACGGGCGAGCGGCATCAGCCTCGGCGGACATCGAGACCCTGTCGCTGTCGGTGTTGTCGGAGGCGGACGTGGCCGCATTGCGGGCCTGGCTGGAAGCGCGCGTGATCAACGCCCTCTCTGGCGCCGAGTTTCCAGCCGCCACCCGGCTACGTCACGCGGAAAGCCTGGCTGAGGCGGCGGAGCGGGTTCGCCGGGCTCTGGGCCAGCCAGAACCGGAGCTTGCGGCCGAGGATGTGCGTCTCGCCGCGCGGGCGCTCGAGCGAGTTTCCGGTCGGGTTGACCCCGAGGCGGTGCTCGATCGGGTGTTCTCGAGCTTCTGTATCGGCAAGTAGTGTTTCACGTGAAACATCGGTGAGCAGATTGCGTGCTTCGAGACGCGCCCTGAGCCGCCGCTTCTCAGCATGACGAATAGCGTGGAAGCCCACCCCTCTCCGTCATCCTGAGGAGCGAGCTTCAAGCGAGCGTCTCGAAGGACGCAGGGACTCCCGAAGCTTCCCCTTTTCGGCTAAGAGAACTCCTCCATCGCCCCCGCCTGCCGGGGGCGTTCGCCTTTGAGACCGCTTGAGATGACCCGCGCCTGGGATGTGATCGTGATTGGCGGCGGCCATGCCGGCTGCGAGGCCGCGGCGGCGTCCGCCCGCTTCGGCGCGCGCACCCTGCTGCTGACGCACAAGATCGAGACCATCGGCGAGATGAGCTGCAACCCGGCCATCGGGGGGCTGGGAAAAGGACATCTGGTCCGGGAGATCGACGCGCTGGATGGCCTGATGGGCCGGATGGCTGACAAGGCCGGCATCCAGTTCCGTATGCTCAACCGTTCCAAAGGCCCCGCCGTGCGCGGGCCGCGGGCGCAGATTGATCGAAAACTCTATCGCGAGGCCATGCAGGCCGAACTCGCGGGCCAGGCCAATCTCGACATCATCGCCGATGCCGTCGAGGACCTGATCGTCGAAGGCGGCGTTTTGACCGGCGTGGTTGGGGGAACGGGCGAGACCTACAGCGCACCGAAGGTCGTGCTGACCACGGGGACCTTCCTCAAGGGTGTCATCCACCTCGGCGAGAAACGAATTCCCGCAGGCCGGGTGGGTGATGCGCCGGCCATCGGCCTTGCCGACCGGCTTTACGGTCTCGGTCTGGACATGGGCCGCCTGAAGACCGGTACGCCGGCCCGACTGGTCGGCTCGACAATCGCCTGGGACCGTCTGGAAATGCAGGCGGCGGATGAGACGCCTATCCCCTTCTCCTTTCTCAACCGCGAGATCACCGTGCCGCAGATCCAGTGCGGCATCACCTGGACCAATGCGGAAACACATCGGATCATCGCGGATCGCCTGACGGAGTCGGCGGTTTATGGCGGTCGTGCGACCGGGCGCGGCCCGCGCTACTGCCCCTCAATCGAGGACAAGGTCGTCCGCTTCGCCGACAAGACCAGCCATCAGATCTTCCTGGAGCCGGAAGGGCTGGACGACGACACGGTCTATCCGAATGGCGTCTCGACCTCGGTGTCGGAAGAGACCCAGCTGCTGTTCCTGCGCACCATCGTCGGGCTGGAAAACGTTGAAGTCCGGCGCTTTGGCTACGCCATCGAGTACGACTACGTCGATCCGCGCGAACTGTTCCCGACCCTTGAGGCCAAACGGCTGCCCGGCCTGTACCTGGCCGGCCAGATCAACGGGACGACGGGCTACGAAGAGGCCGGAGCCCAGGGTCTTGTGGCGGGTCTGAACGCCGCGCGGGCCGCGTCCGGCGCGGAGCCGGCCACCTTCGCACGGGATGAAGCCTATATCGGCGTGCTGATCGATGATCTGGTGACGCGTGGTGTCACAGAGCCCTATCGCATGTTCACCAGCCGGGCCGAGTTCCGGCTGACACTGCGGGCGGACAACGCGGACCAACGGCTCACCGCACGCGGGATCGATCTGGGCTGTGTCGGGCCGGAGCGAGGCGAGGTGTTTCACGTGAAACAACGGGCGCTCGAAGAGGCCCGCATTTTGGCCCGCTCGCTGACTCTGACGCCCGCCGCCGCCGAAAAGGCCGGCCTCGCGGTCAAGGCCGATGGCCAGCGCCGCGATGTGCTGCAGCTGATCGCCTATCCGGACATCGATCTGGACCGGCTTGCTGTGATCTGGCCCGAACTGGCCGCGTGGGCTCCTGAAGTCCGCGAGCAGATCGAGATCGACGCCGCTTACGCCGGTTATCTCGATCGGCAACAGGCTGATGTGGACGCCTTTCGCCGCGACGAGGCCCTGCGCCTGCCCGGCGATCTCGACTACGGCGCGGTCGGCGGCCTTTCGAACGAGATCCGCGACAAGCTCACCGCCGTGCGGCCCCTGACCCTTGGCCAGGCCGCGCGTATCGAAGGGGTCACCCCCGGCGCCCTCACCGCCCTGCTTGCCCATGTCCGACGTCCCCGCGCCGCTTGAAGCGGTCATCGCGGTGCAGGACGCCGCCCAATTCAAGACGCTGACCGGTGCGAGTGACGCGCAAATGGCTGATCTTGAGCGCTTCCGCGTGATGCTGGAGGCAGGCAATGCGGTGATGAACCTCGTTGGTCCCGCCACCCTGCCGGACTTCTGGAACCGCCACGCCTGGGACAGCGCCCAGCTCCTGCGTCTGGCGCCGGAGGCCAGGACCTGGGCCGATCTCGGCGCCGGCGCCGGCTTCCCCGGTCTGGTTCTGGCGATCCTGCTCAAGGATGTTCCCGGAGCGAAGGTCCATCTGGTGGAAAGCATGGCCAAGCGCTGCCGCTTCCTCGATCAGGTCGCGAGCGCCCTGGCGCTTCCGACCGAGATTCACAACGCGCGTGCGGAAGACCTGTCCCTGCCTGTGGATATCGTCACCGCCCGGGCTTGCGCCCCGATGGTCAGACTGCTCGGGTATGCCCGGCCCTACTTCAAGCGCGGGGCCCGCGGATTGTTCCTGAAGGGGCAGGATGTGGTAACGGAACTGAACGAGGCCTCGACGTCGTGGACGATCAAGGCGCGGCTGATCCCCAGCCTCAGCGACGCCCGGGGACAGATTGTCGATGTGGAGTCCCTGGCCCGTGCCTGACAGTCAAAAGCCCATGCGCGTGCTCGCAATCGCCAACCAGAAGGGTGGCGTGGGCAAGACCACGACGGCTATCAACCTTGGCACGGCTCTGGCGGCCGTCGGTGAGCGGGTGTTGCTGATCGACGCCGATCCGCAGGGCAACGCCTCGACGGGTCTCGGCGTGCCACGCCAGCAGCGCCGGGTCACCCTCTACGACGTGATGATGGGCGACACGCCGATCACGGAAGCGGCCATCCACACCGCCCTCCCCGGCCTCGACCTGATTGCGTCCGACGCGGACCTGTCCGGGGTTGAGCTGGAACTGGGCCAGATGCCGCGCCGGTCATACCGGCTTCGCGACGCCATGGAGCGGCTGCGGATCGCTGGAACCTACAGCTATGTGCTGATCGACTGCCCGCCGTCCCTGAATCTGCTGACCGTCAACGCCATGACCGCGTCCGACGCGGTGTTCGTGCCGCTGCAGTGCGAGTTCTTCGCCCTCGAAGGCCTGACGCAGCTCATGCGAACGGTCGATCTGGTGCGCGGCAGCCTCAATCCGTCGCTGGAAATCCAGGGCGTGGTCCTGACCATGTACGACCGTCGCAACAGCCTGTCGGAACAGGTGGCGCGCGATGTGCGCACCCATTTCGGCGACAAGGTCTATGAGACCGTGATCCCCCGCAATGTGCGGGTGTCCGAGGCGCCGTCGTTCGGCAAACCCGTCCTGATCTACGATCTGAAGTGCGCCGGATCGCAGGCCTATCTGAAACTCGCCCGCGAAGTCGTCGGGCGGGAACGCCAGCGGCGTCTCGCCGCGGCATGAACAACGGAGTGAACGTGTCGATGGCCGAAGGTCGCAGGGGTCTGGGTCGGGGTCTGTCCGCCCTGCTGGGCGAGTCCGATGCGGAAAATCCCGCGACCGCGGAGGCTGCCGCCGGCGCCCGTGAAATCCCGATCGAGCTGATCCACCGCAATCCCGACCAGCCGCGGCGCCGTTTCGGCGAAGCGGAAATCGCCGAACTGGCCGACTCGATCCGCGAGAAGGGCGTCCTGCAGCCCGTCCTGGTTCGCCCCGCGCCGGGCCTGCCAGGCGAATACCAGCTGGTGGCAGGCGAGCGCCGCTGGCGCGCCTCGCAGCAGGCCGGCCTGAAAGCGATCCCCGCCCTGGTTCGCGAGCTCGACGACCAGCAGGTCCTCGAGATCGCCATCATCGAGAACGTCCAGCGCGCCGACCTCGGCCCGATCGAGGAGTCGCTCAGCTATCGCGCCCTGATGGACCGGTTCGGTCGGACACAGGAGGAGGTCGCCCAGGTCGTCGGCAAGAGCCGGCCGCACGTGGCCAACGCCCTCCGGCTGCTGTCGCTGCCGGCCGAGGTTCAGACCCTGCTGGCCGAGGGCAAACTGACGGCCGGACATGCCCGCGCGCTGATCGGCTCGCTCAATCCTCTGGCCTTTGCCGAGGAGGTCATCGCCCGCGGCCTGAACGTGCGTGACACCGAGGCGCTGGTGAAACGCGGCGCGCCCGAGAAGAAGTCGGTCGGACCCGGTATGGCCGGCAAGACCACGCGGGACCATGACACGCTCGCGCTCGAGAGCGACCTCTCCGAAGTGCTTGGGCTCGGCGTCGAGATCCGTGACCGCGGCGGCGTCGGCGAACTTCGCATCAAGTACGCGACGCTGGAGCAACTCGACGACCTTTGTCGCAGGCTCACACGGGGCGGCTGAGCCGCACGGAGGCGTAGCGGAGTGCGCTTCAAGCAGCCAATTTCGCCACAGAGCCGATTTTCAAAACGCTCTTTTCAAGACATTGAAATCATTAAGGAAAATTCCAGCGTTTCGGACCAGTTCCGGGCTACAGCCCGAGCCGACGCGCGCGGCCGGCGATGGTGAGCGCCAGACGCTCGGCCAGCAGATGATCTGGCGAACCGGCGGTCTTGCAAGCTAGGTCCGCCGCCAGCACCTCGGGATGCAGCGCCAACAGATGCTCGAGCGTCCAGGCGCGGGCCTGACGCAGAAACTCGCGCTCGTTCTTCCAGAACACGCCGGACGACTTGGCGGCCTCGGCCAGCGAGGCGCCGTTCTGGGCGAGCGTCAGAACCCGGCGCAGTTTGGCCAGGTGCATGCCCATCGCACGGACGGCGGCCGGACCGCCCTCCCCCTCAGCGGCCGCGCGGCGCAGGCCTGCCTGGGCGGCGCCCAGTTTCCCCCCGAACGCATCGGACGCGGCATCAAACAGTGAGGCCTCCGGTTCCACGCCGAGGAAGGCTTCCAGGTCAGCGGCCGTCGCCACCCGTCCACTCCCTGGGCCAAGCCAGAGCGCCAGCCGTTCGATCTCCTGGCGTGAAACACCACGCTCGCGGGGCATGCGGGCGACGAAGACCTCAAGGGCGCCCGCGTCGAGTCCCACCTTGTCGGCGGCGAGGGATTCGCGGACGAGGCGCGCGATGTCACCCGGTTCGTCCTCGTAACAGGGGATGGTGGCGCAGGCGGCGGCCTTTTCGGCGGCCTTGCGCAGTGGCGAAGACCGGTCAATCGCACCGGCCTCGATCAGGAAAAAGGCATCGGGATTGAACCGACCCTCGGCGTGACCCGTCAGCGCCTCGGCGACGAGGCGGTCGGGGCCGATCTTCTCGGTGGAAAACCGCACGCGGACCAGGCGTCGGCCGCCCATCATCGATATGGCGCTGAGTTCGTCGGCGAGCCGGCCCTCGCCCACTTCGTCCTCGGTCATCACCGCGACGTCGAAGGGGTCGTCGGGATTGGCCGTAACGGCCTTCGCCAGCTGGTCGGCCCGCTCGCGCACGCCGCCGCGATCGCGGCCATAAATCACAGCCGCCCGGAAGACCTTGTCAGGCGATTTCAGGAAGCGTTCGACGTCCGGCCGTTTCGAGAGAATGGCCAAGGGAGGCCTAAGCTCCGCCGCCGCGGGCCATCCAGTCGGCCAGCTGCAGCTGGATCTTGCGCGCCAGTTCCGAGGCGGCACGGCTCTGGGCGTCTTGGTTGGCGACGATGCCGGAATAGGGCTGGTCAGCCCGATCAAACGTCGCCTCGGTCTGGGTCGTGCCTTCAAGCGCGACGGCGCCGGTGGCCACCCGTGTGAGCTTCCAGTCCGCGACCAGCACCAGCTCGTAACGGCTGGCGGTGGCGTCGACCCTGCGACCGCGCGGCGTGCGGGTTTCCTTGAGGTCCAGCGTCAATCGATAGACGGCAGGCGACGCTTCATTGCGGGTCAGCGCGTCATCCAGCGCCTGTCGCAGCAGAAAACCCGTCCTGCCTTCAGGCGCGACGCTTTCGATGCTCGACAGGCCCGAAGACAGGCCCGGGGTTGCGTACAGCGGGGTGAATCCGCAGGCGGTGAGCGCCGGGGTCATCAACAGCAGGGCAAACGCGACGAAACGGGCCTGCATGATCTAGCCCACCACGATGTTGACGATACGGCCCGGCACGACGATCACCTTTCGCACGGTCAGACCGGCAAGGTGGACCGACACGGCCTCGTCCGCCAGAGCCTTCTCGCGCACATGGGCCTCGCTGGCGTCGATGGCGACCCGGATTTCACCGCGGCGCTTGCCGTTGACCTGTACCGGCAGCAGCAGCTCGGCGTCCGTCGCCATGGCGGGGTCAAAGACCGGCCAGGGCGCGTCGACGACCATGCCCTCGCCGCCCATCCGGACCCAGCATTCCTCGGCCAGGTGGGGTGTGAACGGCGAGATCAGCCGCGCCAGCACCGAAAGGGCTTCCGCCCGCGCGGCTGCCACGCTTCCGTCGGAGGCCGTGAAGGTCTTGAGAACATTCAGGAATTCATAGAGGCGCGCGATGCCGCTGTTGAACTTGAACTGTTCGACCGACTCCGTGACGGCTTTGATGATCTTGTGTGTCGCGCGGCGCAGCTCTTCGGATCCGGTGGCGTCTTCCGGCGCGTCGACAACGTCGCCCTGGCTGTCGAACTCGGCCCAGACGCGCTGCACAAACCGGCCGGCGCCCTCGACGCCGCCCGTGGTCCATTGAACGTCACGCTCAGGCGGGCTGTCGGACATGACGAACAGGCGCGCCGCGTCGACGCCGTACTGCTCAAAGATCTCCTCGGGCGCGACGACGTTCTTCTTGGATTTCGACATCTTCTCGATGTCGCCGATCACCAGCGGCTCGCCCGTCGCGGTGACGGTCGCGCGACGCGTGTTTCCTTCGTTCTGGAAGGTGATCTGCGCCGGCTCGACCCAGTCGCCGGTGGCGGTCTTGTAGGTCTCGTGCGTCACCATGCCCTGGGTGAACAGGCCGGCGAACGGCTCGGCGACCGAGACCATGCCCTCGTCCTTCAGGGCGCGCGTGATGAACCGGGCATAGAGCAGGTGCAGGACGGCGTGCTCGACCCCGCCGATATACTGGTCGACCGGCAGCCAGCGGTCGGCCGCTGCCTTGTCGATCGGCTCGGCGGCCGTCGGATTGGCGAAGCGCGCGAAGTACCAGCTGGAGTCCACGAAGGTGTCCAGGGTGTCGGTCTCGCGCTCCGCCTCGCCGCCGCAGCGCGGACAGCTGGTGAATCGCCAGGTTGGATGTCGCAGCAAGGGATTGCCGGGCAGATCGAAGCTCACGTCGTCGGGCAAGACCACCGGCAGTTGGTCGGCCGGGCTCGGCACCACCCCGCATTTTGCGCAGTGAATCACCGGAATCGGACAACCCCAGTAGCGCTGGCGTGAGACGCCCCAGTCCCGCAGGCGATAGACGGTCGCGCCCTTGCCCCTGCCCATCGCCTCGATCTTCGCAACGGCCGCCGCCTTGGCCGGCTCAATCGCCAGGCCGTCGAGGAAATCCGAGTTGAAGATCTTGCCGGGGCCCGTGTACGCCTCCGAACCGACCATGAAGGTCGCCGGATGAGCGTCAGCCGGCAGCACCACAGGCAGCACCGGCAAGCCGTACTTGCGCGCGAAATCGAGGTCCCGCTGGTCATGGGCGGGGCAGCCGAAGATGGCGCCCGTGCCGTAGTCCATCAGGATGAAATTGGCGATCCAGACCGGCAGGGTCTTGTCCGCGTCGAACGGATGGGCGACGCGCAGACCGGTATCGTAGCCCAGTTTTTCTGCACCCTCGATCTCGGCTTCGGACGTTCCGCCCCGGCGACATTCCGCCACGAAGGCGGCGATCTCCGGATTGGCCGAGCCCAGTTGCTCCGCCAGGGGGTGGTCCGGTGCGATGCCGACAAAGGCAGCGCCGAACAGGGTATCCGGGCGCGTGGTGTAGACCTCGAGGCCGTTCTCGAAGCCTGCCGGCGACGCGCCCGCGAAATCGAACGAGAAGCGCAGGCCGGTCGAGCGACCGATCCAGTTTTCCTGCATGGTCCGGACCTTGTCCGGCCAGCGGTCGAGGGTCGCCAGACCTTCGATCAGGTCATCGGCGTAGTCGGTGATCCGCAGGAACCACTGTGTCAGCTTCTTCTTCTCGACCACCGCGCCGGAGCGCCAGCCGCGGCCATCGATGACCTGCTCGTTGGCCAGGACGGTCATGTCGACCGGGTCCCAGTTGACCGTCGCCTCCTTGCGATAGACCAGGCCGCGCTCGAGCAGTCTCAGGAACCAGGCCTGCTGCTGGCCGTAGTACTCGGGATCGCAGGTGGCGAACTCGCGACTCCAGTCGATCGACAGGCCCAGCGCCTTCAGCTGTTCCCGCATCGCGGCGATATTGTCGTAGGTCCAGCCCTTCGGGTGGACGCCCCGCTCAATGGCGGCGTTCTCGGCCGGCATGCCGAACGCGTCCCAGCCCATGGGGTGCAGGACGGCATGGCCGCGGGCGCGCCGATAGCGGGCCACCACGTCGCCCATGGCGTAGTTGCGCACATGCCCCATGTGGATGCGCCCCGACGGGTAGGGGAACATCTCCAGCACATAGTATTTCGGGCGCGGGTCGTCGTTCTCCGTACGGAAAACGTCCGCATCCGCCCAGGCGGCGCGCCACTTGGGCTCTATATCCTTCGGATTGTAACGGGCCATTCGGCGTGGTGCTTGATGTCCGGAATCAGCCGGAGAGGTTGGCCAGGTGCAGCTGGCGCGCCCGGGTCAGGATGGCGTTCTCGATATCCGTCTCGGTCTGGGCGGCGGTCGGCGCGTCGGTCCAGCCGCCGGCGCCGTCGCTGATCTGCTTGAAGACCGTGACGTTCAGGCCGTCGGCCCTAAGTCGCGTATCGAGGATGTAGACGGTCGCCTTGAAGCGCTCGTTCGGCTTTTCCGGGTTCACGTACCAGTCCGTGATGACCACGCCGCCATAGGGGTCGGCCGAGGCCAGCGGCATGAAGGACAAGGTGTCCAGCGTCGCGCGCCACAGGTAGCCGTTGACGCCCAGCTGGGCCGGCCCGCCGGCGCCGCCCTTCGGGGCGCCGCCGCTCATGCCCGGCAGGGACAGCCGAAACCCGCCACCCTCTTCCTGGGTCTGGAAAGTCCGGGATCCGCCCGTGGAGCCACAGGCGGAGACGCCCACGAGAACCGCGGCCAGCACTCCGACAGAGGCGACCCGCATCCATGATCCGCGCGCAAACGCCATGTTCTCTCGCTCCACTCGTTCCAACGGTTGTCTTCCTGTTGAAGACAGACCGACGTTCACCCCGTGCCCATCAAGTGCGTCTACAACATGGCCTCGTCGTCGCCAAACGGGAATCGCGTGTCCCTCGCGCCACAGGCGAGGCGGGAATCGTCTGACTCAAGCCCAGACTCCGCCGCCGGTCGTTGACCCTGGCGCAGGACGGCCTTTAATCGCGATCGAGGCCCACCCATCTCCAATAGCGAAGATGGATCGGGCAAAGCGGCTGGGGGAGCCGGAAGGCGAAAATGGCGAAGTTCTGGAGCATCGCGGTGGTTGCGGCGCTGGCCCTTACGGGGTCGGCGACGGCGGCTATTGCGCAAAACGCTCCCGCCAAGCCGCGGACGCCAAGCGCTGCGGACGCCTTCATCGTTCGCGGCGACTTCAATCTGAGAGACTCCCAGTTTGGAACGCCGAGCGGCCGTCGCACGCTCGTGTGGGACGCCAAGAAGGGCCGCTGGGGCCTGATGCTGGATATCGCCCCGCGCATGGGTGTTGACGCCCAGGCGCGCGACGTCGAAGCCGGCGCCTTCTTCCGTGTGACGCCGCAACTGCGGGTCGGTGGCGCGGTTGGCGTTGGTCCGCAGCTGGCCCCGGTTCGCAAGCCCGGCGACAATGAGGAAACGCCTCGCGTGCGCCTCGAGACCGCCTTCAAGTTCTGACGGCGTCCGCCAGACCATCCACCATCGCCAAGCCCTGTATGCCCGAGCCTGACAGCTGCGGGGCCGTGGCCATGTTGACGCCTCCGAGCGCGTAGACCGGCAGTCGGGCCGCATCGACCAATGCCATGAAGCCGGACACACCAATTGCGTCCCCGGGTGAATGGCTGCGGCTTGAAAAGAGCTTTGAGACGATCGCCGCGTCGCAGCCGCCCGCCGCCGCGCGCTGCACGGGATCCAGGGAATGGGCTGCGGCGGTCAGGATCCAGTCGGGATGGCGATCCCGCACGCCTGGAGCCTCGTCCAGGGCCCGTTCCGGAAGATGGAGCCCATCCGCCTCACAAGCCCTGGCCAGGTCCGCGTCGGCGCCGATGAGGAGCTTGAGGCCTCGTTCGGCGGCGATCGCACGGAGGGTCAGGGCGGTCGCCAGCGCGTCCGGTGCGCCGAAGGCCCGGTAGATGACGCCACAGCCCTCCGGAAGGCGGCTGGTGATAGAGACCGGATCGGGCGTCCGAAGCGGGTCCGTGACGAACAGGAGCCGGGGCAGGTCCTTTTCGTTGGCGAACCGGGGTCGTAAGGACGCAGCAACATCCATCAAGTTGCGGAGGTCGTCGTTTGCCGCTGTCATCGGAAATCGCCGCCGCCCGCCTTTCGGTGCTGGATCGCATCGCCGTCGCCGCCCGTCAGGCCGGCCGCGATCCGGACGATGTGACTCTGGTCGCGGTCTCCAAGCAACAGCCTGATGAGCGGATCGACGCGATGCTGGCCAGCGGACAGCGCGTTTTCGGCGAAAACAGGGTCCAGGAAGCCGAGGCGCGATGGGCTTCGCGCCGCTCAGGCGTTGAACTGCGGCTGATCGGGCCCCTGCAGACCAACAAGGTGCGCGAGGCGGTCGCCCTGTTTGATGTCATCGAGACGATCGACCGCGAGAAGCTGGCCAGGGCCGTTGCGGCGGAACTGGCCAGGACCGGCCGCACCCCTCGCCTCTATGTTCAGGTCAATATCGGCGAGGAGCCGCAGAAGGCCGGCGTCGCGCCTTCCGATGCGGATGCCTTCATCGACCAGTGCCGCGGGCTCGGGCTCCTGATCGAGGGTCTGATGTGCATCCCGCCGGATGGCGCGCCGGCGGCCCCGTTCTTTGCCTGGCTGGCTGCGATCGCCGAGCGCAACGGCCTGCGGAAGCTCTCGATGGGCATGAGCGCCGACTATGAGATCGCAGTGAGCCAGGGCGCCACCAGCGTTCGCGTCGGATCAGCGCTCTTTGGCGGTCGAATGGCGCGCTGAGGCTCGCGCTGGCGCGTCGGCCTTCCTATCTCTGAACGGAAATGCCCTGCGGTGGTTGGCCTGCGGGCCCAAACCGGTGCATGGTCCCCCTATGGTGCAACGCAAGACCCTTCTGATCGTCGACGATGACGCCGACCTGCGCGGCGCGCTCGCCGAACAGCTTCAGCTTCATGAGGAGTTCGCCGTCGTCCAGGCCGAGACAGCCGGCGAGGGCGCCCGCCTCGGCAAGGAAGCCCGTCCGGACCTGATCCTGCTCGACGTCGACCTGCCCGACATGGATGGCCGCGAGGCCTGCCGGCTGATGCGCAAGGGTGGGGTGACCTGTCCCATCATCATGCTGACCGCTGCGGCCAGTGACGCCGACACGATTCTGGGTCTCGATTCCGGCGCCAACGGGTATCTGACCAAGCCCTTCCGGTTCGGCGTGCTTCTGGCCCATATCCGCAGCCAGCTTCGCAGTCATGAGGCGTCCGAGGACGCCGTCTTCCGGATCGGCCCTTACGAATTCCGCCCCGCGTCCAAGCTCCTGGTCGACGACAAGGCCAAGAAGGTCCGGCTGACGGAGAAGGAAACCAATATCCTCAAGTACCTCTACCGCTCGGGATCCAAGGCGGTGTCGCGTGAGGAACTGCTGACCGAGGTGTGGGGCTACAATGCCGGCGTCACGACCCACACGCTGGAAACCCACGTCTACCGGCTGCGCCAGAAGATCGAGCCCGACCCGGCCAACGCCAGGCTGCTGCTGACCGAAGCGGGTGGCTACCGGCTGCAACCTTAGTAGACACATATAAAACCTACATGTAGCCTCATGTGTAAAATTGGGGGCTAACATGGGTAAATATGACCCGCTGACCGAGTTTCTGGCCGAAACGGCCGGGGACGAGGTCCCCATGACCTTCGCCGAGATCGAGCGGGTCACGGGCCATGCGCTGCCGGCGTCCCGACGATATCCGGCCTGGTGGAGCAACAATCCCGACAACAATGTCATGACCAAAGCCTGGCTGGCCGCCGGCTTTCAGACGGAGCAGGTCGATATCGGCCGCGAACAGCTCGTCTTCCGGCGGGTCTCCCCGGCCGCGTCAGCGCCGCAGCCTCGTTCAGGGACCATTCTGGAGCGCGTTCGCGCCCGGCTGGGCGGCATGGTCACCGTAGCGCCCGGCGTCGACCTCGCGGCGCCGGTCAGCGACCACTGGGACGCCGAGCGGTGAGCCGCGCGCCGATCCTGCTGGACACCTGCGCCGCTATCTTGGCCGCCGAACCGCAAGGCTTGTCCCCGGGCGCGCAGGAGACCATCGAACAGGCCGAGCGGGATGGGATTCCGCTGCTGGTATCGCCCATCACGGCGTGGGAAATGGGCATGCTGGTCGCCAGGGGGCGGGTCGCGCTTCTGGGGCCCCCGCTCGTCTGGTTTTCGGGTCTGCTCGAAGCGGGCGTTCAATCCGCCGACATGACCCCGGCGATCCTCATCGAGGCGTCCTTCCTGCCCCACTCACGGCTCCGGGACCCCGCTGATCGCGTGATCGCGGCGACAGCGCGCGCGCTGGGGTGCCGGATCATGACCCGCGACAGGCCGTTGCTGGAGTATGCCGCCGCCGGCCACGTCCAGGCGATCGCCTGCTGATCAGAGGTTGAAGTCGGCCGATACGGGGGCGTGGTCGCTGGGCTTGTCCCAGCCGCGCACGTCGTCATGGATCCGGGCCTGGGCCTTGCCGCCGGCGAAGGCGGCGTCCCGCAGGCCCGGCGTGACCAGGATGTGGTCCAGCAGCAGGCCGCGGTTCGACTGACGGAAGTCGGCGGCGCGGTAACTCCACCAGCTGGCCAGCTTTTCGGGTTCGGGCGCCGCCTCGCGCATGAGGTTGGTGAGGCCGAGCGAGGCCTCCAGCGCCCGGAAGGCCGCGATCTCGACCGGCGTATGGCTGACGATCTTCGACATGTAGCGGTGGTTCCAGACGTCGAACTCACCCGGGGCCACATTGAGGTCGCCGGTCACCACCAGCGGGGTCCCGGGGTCGCGTTTCGCCAGTTCGGCCGTCAGCGTGGCGTAGAAGTCGAGCTTATGGTCGAATTTCGGGTTCAGGGCCCGGTCGGGCACGTCGCCGCCGGCCGGAATGTAGAAATTATGGATCTCGACGCCGGCGATCTTCGCCCCGACGCAACGGGCGTGGCCCTCGCGGCAGACATCCAGCAGCGGCGCATCCTCGATCGGCAGGCGAGAGGCGATGGCCACCCCGTGCCAGCCCTTCTGGCCGGCGATACGGAAGTGGTTGAAGCCGAGGGCCTCGAACATCGCCGTGGGGAACTCGTGCGTCTGACACTTGATCTCCTGCAGGCACAGGACATCGGGCGCGATCTCGTCGACCATCCGACCGATGAGCTCGCCACGCGGGCGGACGGAGTTGATATTCCAGGTGGCGAGACGCAGCCGCATGGGACCCAGATAAGCTGCTTCGGCTCAAAGAAAACGCCCGGACGCGGGTGAGGCGTCCGGGCGTAAAAAGTGGTCTCTCATGCCGCGGCCGGGAGGGGATAGGTTCCGGCACGGTATCTCAGGGGTGCGCGAGGTCGGGCGCGCAATCCATGAGTGGCTTTATCGCAACGGAACAATGGAAACGTCAACGGTGATTCGCGGGGGCGATTGCCTGTTGCGAATGTGTCACGATTCCTAACGGCGCGTGGGCTGCTGCGGGAAGGGCGCGCGGAACAGGCCGGGATCGAGATCGCTGACCCTCACGAGGCTGGTCAGACGGACCTGGGTCTCGGCGTTGCGGGCGTCCGTGATCTTCCAGCCGAGCAACTGCATGGGCGCATCGCCGAACGTCAGGACGATCTGCCCGCGAGTCTTGCCGACCCGGTCCTGGGCCGTGAGCTCGAAGCCGTCGGCGAGCCGGTTCACACGGGTGACCGTCACACCCCGGTCCAGCCGGATTTCGTCGGCCAGGAACAGTTTCAGCGGTGTCTGGTTGAGGAAGTAGCGGTTGACCGTCTTGAGCCGTTTGTCGGCCACCGAGACCACCTTGCCGTCCGAGACGACCAGCAGGCTGGACGGCGCATCATATTCGAAGCGCGCGCGGCCGGGGCGCTGGAGGAAGACGGCGCCCTGGGTCACCGAGCCGCGGGGGTCGGTCTGCACAAAACGGCCGCGGGCCGAGGGCAGCCCCTGCAGGTAGGCCACGGCCTTGTCGACCAGCGCCTGGTCGGCGGCGGGCAGGGCAAGGGCCGGTCCGGCCAGCATCAGGGCGGGGGCGGCAAGCAGAAGGGCGCGGCGGGTCGTGTCCATGAAACTCGTCTAGCAGCTCCCGGCGGCGAATCTAGGGCGCCCGGCCTAGGGTGGGGGCCCGACGAGGATCTCGCGTTTGCCGGCATGGTTGGCGGGACCAACAACCCCTTCCTGCTCCATGCGTTCCATCAGCGAGGCGGCGCGGTTGTAGCCGATCTGCAGCCGGCGCTGGATGTAGCTGGTCGAAGCCTTGCCGTCGCGGGTGACCACAGCCACCGCCTTGTCGTACAGGCCACCGTCGCCGGCGCCGTTCTCGTCGCCGAAGGCCAGGCCGCCCTGGCCCTCGTCGGCCTCGTCCTCGGCCCCGGCCGTGACCTCGTCGAGGTATTGCGGGCTGCCCTGCTCGCGCAGGAACTTGGCCACCGCGGCGACTTCCTCGTCGGCCACGAACGGGCCGTGCAGGCGCGTCAGACGGCCGCCGGATCCCCCGGCCATGTAGAGCATGTCGCCCTGGCCCAGCAGCTGCTCGGCGCCCTGCTCGCCAAGGATCGTGCGGCTGTCGATCCGTGAGGTGACCTGGAAGCTGATCCGGGTCGGGAAGTTGGCCTTGATGGTGCCGGTGATGACGTCGACCGACGGGCGCTGGGTGGCCATGATCAGGTGAATGCCGGCGGCCCGGGCCATCTGGGCCAGCCGCTGCACCGCGCCCTCGATATCCTTGCCGGCGACCATCATCAGGTCGGCCACCTCGTCGATGACCACCACCAGATAGGGCATGTGCTCGGGGCGGATCTTCTCGCTCTCGAAGATCGGCCGGCCGTTGTCGTCAAAGCCGGTCTGGACGGTGCGCTCGAAGTGCTCGCCCTTGTCGATCGCCTCCTTCGCCCGCTCGTTGTAGGCCGCGATGCCGCGCACGCCGATCTTGGCCATGCGGCGATAGCGGTCTTCCATCTCGCGGACAGTCCACTTCAGGGCGACGATGGCCTTCTTGGAGTCGGTCACAACCGGCGCCAGCAGGTGCGGAATGCCGTCGTAGACGCTCAGCTCGAGCATCTTCGGGTCGATCATGATGAACCGGCACTGCTCGGGCGGCAGGCGGTAGAGGATCGACAGGATCATGGCGTTGACCCCCACCGACTTGCCCGAGCCGGTGGTCCCCGCGATCAGCAGGTGGGGCATCTTGGCCAGGTCGGCGATGTAAGGCTCGCCGCCGATCGTCTCGCCCAGCGCCATCGGCAGGGTCTGGAATTGCTTCTCGTAGTCGGCGCTGGCCAGCAGGTCGCGCAGATAGACCGTCTCGCGCTTGGTGTTGGGCAGTTCCAGCGCGATGGCGTTACGACCCTGAACGACGGACACCCGGCAGGCGGCCACGCCCATCGAGCGGGAGATGTCGTCGGCGAGCGCGACGACGCGGGCGTGCTTCACGCCGGGGGCCGGGACCAGTTCGTACAGGGTCACGACCGGGCCCGGACGGATCTGGTCGATGTTCCCGCGCACGCCGAACTCCGCCAGCACGCTCTCCAGCAGCCGGGCGTTCTGGCGCAGCCCTTCCTCGTCGAAATTGCCGGCGCGGGGCTTTGGCTTCGCGAGAATGGCCAGTTCCGGCAGCATGAAGCCGCCGGGCTGGACGAAGTCGAAGGTCTTCTGCTGCTCGCGCACCTCTCGGCCGCTGCTGCGGGGCGTGGCCTTGGGTGGCTTGATGGCCGGCTCGCCGTCGGCGTTGCGCGCGATTGGGGCCTGGATCGGTGTCGGGACTTCGGCCGCCGGGCTGGCGTCGTCTGCGAAGGCCAGGGGCTTGGCGGCCCGCTCGGCGCGACGGCGCACGGCAGGGGCGCTCGCGGGGACCGGCGCGGGCGCCGGCGCGCGACGGGCGCGGTCCAGAAGGTGCTCCAGCGCCCCGCCGGCGGCCTCGGCCATGCTTTCGCGACTGGCGCCCAGCGCCAGCGCAAGACCGATTGCGCCCAGCCCCAGCAGGATCAGCCCGGCGAAGACGCCGGCGGCCGGGATATGGGCAAATCCGAGCAGACCAGAGAGGGCGCCCAGCAGGGCGTCGCCCCAGAAACCGCCGAGACCGCCGGCCAGCGCCCAGCTCTTGGGTGGCGTCGGCCCCGACAGGGCTCCGGCGAGGGCGAACACCGCCAGCAGGCCGATCATCGCCCGCAGGCGCATGGGGGCCCGGCCCATGCCGGGCTCGGGCTCCAGCACGCGGGTCAGGCCAAAGACGATCATCAGCAGGGCCAGGCCCCAGGCCGCCAGACCCAGTGATTGCAGGCAGATGTCGGCGATCAGCGCGCCCATGCCACCCATCAGATTGGTGGCCGGAAGGGCGGAGGCGGCATTCAGGCTGGGGTCGGCGGAATTCCAGCTGGCGAAGGCCGCGATCAGCGCCGCGCCGGATGCCGCGATGACGCCCCCGCGCAGCCGCGTGGTCAGCGGGCGCGCCCAGGCCCAGGCGACGAGTTCCATCGCCATCTCCAGCCCCGATCGCCGCATCGCCCGCGCCATTCGAATCCCCGTTCCCGTGACCGCCCGTTGTCGCGCGGAGAGGGTTAAGGGGCGTTTACTTTGGGGGCGGATCTCATCCTCTCCCGGAGGGAGAGGTGGCCTGGCGGAGCCAGGTCGGAGAGGGAGACCCCGATCTACCCGAAAGGGGAGCTCGGGCCCCGCCAGCCGAGGTCCGCGCTGATCAGTCCGAGCGCCGCATCGATGTCTTCCAGAACCAGGCTGGCTGGCAGGCGAAGCGTCCGGACGCCCCGCTTCGCCACCCATGCGTCGCGCGTTGCATCGCGAGCCATCTGATCGTCGTGCTGGTGGACGCCGCCATCGACCTCGACGGCCAGTTTCGCGCGGTCGCAGTAGAAGTCGAGGATGTAGGGGCCGAAGGGGTGCTGCCGCCGGAATCGCAGGCCCTTGAACCTGTTTGCCCTCAGAGCGCGCCACAGGGCCATCTCCGAGGGGGTCATCGTCTGCCGATGGGCTCGCGCCCGCGTCGGCGAAGCGGGGCGCGTTTTGCATGGATTCAATTCAAGCGCGCGTTTTTCGCCGGCGCAATGCCTGAGGCGATGCCATATCCCTCTCCGACCCGGCTCCGCCGGGCCACCTCTCCCTCCGGGAGAGGAAGAGCCTTAAACCCTTGCAGGCCAGCGTGCCGGACGTGCCGGGTTGGTCAAGGGTGGGCCTCCGGCCCATCGCTCCGCGACGCGAAGCGCCCTTGAGCAACCCGGAACGCCCGGCGATCATCCCGGCATAGGGTTTGGGGAATAGTCCGCGCTCAACTCATGAGCGCGAACAGATCGGACTCCTGAAGAATGCGTATAGGATACCCTGCCGCGATGAGCTCCTCAGCCTTAATCTGCTTAGAGCTCTTGTCTTTGCCCGCAAGCCGATCAACGTCCTGATCGCCGACCACCAGCAATGTTGTTCGCTTGGTCACCCCAGCATCGACCGCTCCACCAGCTTCATGAAGCAGGTCTGCAATTCGTTGCCGCGGCTGAGACAAAGTCCCGGTGATAACTACGGTTTCGCCTACCAACGGACCATCACCATCGCCCGTTCGCGAAACTGATCTCGCCGGCCCTGAAAGGGGTTGAGCACATCGAGAGAACCATTCCTCCAAACCCAGTCCGCTGTCGGAAATGGCCTTGAGAACAATCAGGCCTGCGGCGCGCGCGTCCTCAAGCGCATCGTGATGGCGGAACTTGATCCCAAACTCCTTAGCGAGGTTTTTTAGGCTGAACCCGCTTTCCGAATATTGCGGCCACGCGCGCCTAGCGATCCGGGCACTATCAAGCCAACGACAGCTCTGTCCCTGGATTCCATATCTCGAGGCGGCTTGGGAAAGTGCGGTGCGGTCGAAAGCCGTATGACTAATCACGATTTGATCGCGCAGGTGTCCATCTAGCCAGCGAGACACATCTTGAAAATTGGGAGCTCCGACGACGCGATCTGGGTTTATTCCGTGAATGCTGACGTTGATTGGGTGAAAGTAATCCTCTGGATCTACGAATGCGCTGTCCGCAAAGGATTCCTGGCCATTCTCAAAGCCTACGACCCCGATTTGGCAAATGCTTGCCATCTGCGGGTTTGCGGTTTCGACGTCGATCATCACAAACTTCATTCAGTGATAAAGCCATACTCGCCGCAAACGGTCCATTCGGAACAATGCAATGAAAAAGGGCGGCTCCGTTTCCGAAGCCGCCCCTGATCTCACAGCGATAACCGGAAGGCTTACGCCTCGGCGGGTTCCGCCTTGGCCGAGAGGTCTTCGCCGGTTTCCTGGTCGACGACCTTCATCGACAGCTTGGTTTTGCCGCGATCGTCGAAGCCGAGGAGCTTGACCTTGACCATCTGGCCTTCGGTCAGCACGTCGCTGGGCTTGGAGACCCGCTCGTTGCTGATCTGGCTGACGTGGACGAGGCCGTCCTTGGCGCCGAAGAAGTTCACGAAGGCGCCGAAGTCGACGACCTTGACGACCTTGCCGTTGTAGATGGCGCCCAGCTCGGGCTCCGAGGCGATCGACTTGATCCACTCCTTGGCGGCGTCGATCTTGGCCTGGTCGGAGGCGGCGATCTTGATCGTGCCGTCTTCGCCGATGTCGATCTTGGCGCCGGTTTCAGCGGTGATCTCGCGGATCACCTTGCCGCCCGTGCCGATCACTTCCCGGATCTTGTCGACCGGGATCTTGATCGTCTCGATCTTCGGGGCGAACTCGCCCAGTTCCGCGCGCGGCGCTTCCATGGCCTTGGCCATTTCGCCGAGGATGTGGTGACGGCCGGCCTTCGCCTGCTCGAGAGCCTGCTTCATGATCGCTTCGGTGATGCCGGCGATCTTGATGTCCATCTGCAGGCTGGTGATGCCGTCTTCGGTGCCGGCGACCTTGAAGTCCATGTCGCCCAGGTGATCTTCGTCACCCAGGATGTCCGACAGAACCGCGAAGCCGTCCTTCTCGAGGATCAGGCCCATGGCGATGCCGGAGACCGGCTTCTTCAGGGGCACGCCCGCGTCCATCAGGGCCAGCGAAGAGCCGCAGACCGTGGCCATCGAGGACGAGCCGTTGGACTCGGTGATCTCGGAGACCAGGCGGATGGTGTAGGGGAACTCTTCCGCGCTCGGCAGCATCGGACGGATCGCCCGCCAGGCCAGCTTGCCGTGACCGACGTCGCGACGGCTCGGCGCGCCCATGCGGCCCGTCTCCCCGACCGAGTAGGGCGGGAAGTTATAGTGCAGCATGAACTTCTCGTAGTACTTGCCTTCCAGCGCGTCGATCATCTGCTCGTCGTCGCCGGTGCCCAGGGTGGCCACGACCAGGGCCTGGGTTTCGCCGCGGGTGAACAGGGCCGAACCGTGGGCGCGGGGCAGGATGCCCACTTCGCCGATGATCTGGCGGACCTTGTCGACCGTGCGGCCGTCGATGCGGATGCCGGTGTCGAGGATGCCGCGACGGACCACGTCCGCTTCCAGTTCCTTGAACACGGCGCCCAGCTTGTTGGCGTCGTAGCCGTCCGGATTGGCGTCGGACTTGGCGAAGGCCGCGGTGGCCTTGGACCGGGCGGCGCCGATGGCGTCGACCCGCTCACCCTTCTTGGTGATCTTGTAGCCGGCGGCGATGTCGGCCCCGACGAGGTCCTTCATCTTGGCCTTCAGCGCGTCGGTGTCTTCGGTTTCGAAGTCGAAGGCGTCCTTGGCGGCGTGTTCGGCCAGTTCGATGATCGCGTCGATCACCGGCTGCATGCCCTTGTGGGCGAAGGAGACGCCGCCGAGGACGACTTCTTCCGACAGTTCCTTGATTTCCGATTCAACCATCATCACGGCGTCGGCGGTGCCGGCCACGACGAGGTCCATCTGGCTTTCCTTCAGCTCGTCGAGCGTCGGGTTGAGCACGTATTCGCCGTTGATGTAGCCGACGCGGGCGGCGGCGATCGGACCCATGAAGGGGGCGCCGGAGATGCACAGGGCAGCCGAGGCGCCGATCATGGCGACGATGTCCGGATCGTTCTCCAGGTCGTGGCTCAGCACGGTGGCGACGACCAGCACTTCATTCTTGAAGCCCTTGACGAACAGCGGGCGGATCGGACGGTCGATCAGGCGGCTGGTCAGGGTTTCTTTCTGCGACGGCGCGGTTTCGCGGCGCGGGAAGCTGCCGGGGATCTTGCCGGCGGCGTAGAACTTTTCCTGGTAGTTGACGGTCAGGGGGAAGAAGTCCTGGCCGGGCTTGGGGCTCTTGGCGAAGGTGACCGCGGCCAGAACCGTGGTATCGCCGTAGGTGACCAGAACCGCGCCGTCAGCCTGACGGGCCATGCGGCCGGTTTCGATGGTCAGCGGACGGCCGCCCCATTCGATGGTCTTGCGTTTGATGTCGAACATTTGAGGGTGTGTCTTTCTCTGTATCCCGCGGGCGTATTCCCAACGGGGGCGGACAGGCGTCGTTTCCGAAATCCTCTCCAGATGTCAGGCCCGGTGAGGATTTCGATTGAACCCTCGACGTACGGATAGATGAGACCCTGGGGTCTCCACCTCGGCGTTCCAGAGCCTGAAGGAACAGGGAGGGTCTGTTGCAGAACACCCACCCCCGCGGAACGGAGGTGGGTGTTTTGGGCAGGCCTAGCGGCGCAGGCCCAGCTTTTCGATGATCGCCGTGTAGCGGCTCTCGTCGGACGCCTTCAGGTGGTCGAGGAGACCGCGACGCTGGGAAACCAGCTTCAGCAGGCCACGACGGCTGTGATTGTCCTTCTTGTGGGTCTTGAAGTGCTCGGTCAGGTTGGCGATGCGTTCCGAAAGGATCGCGACTTGGACTTCAGCGCTGCCGGTGTCACCAGCGGTGCGGCCATGTTCAGTGATAAGCGCGGCTTTGCGCTCCAGCGTAATCGACATCGGTCAAGTCTCCGCTCAGGCTTGAATAAAGACCCGGACGGGATTGAGCCTTCCCGCACGCATCTCGGCGAGGGCCACCAGCCTGTCTCCTTCCATGGCTGAAACGAGTCGAGAACCGCCGGTGAGGCGGGCCTTGAGCGTTTCGACCTGTCGGGGGACGAGAACGATGGGTCTTCCCTGCGCCAGCCGAAAGGCGTCCTCCGCGGTCACGGCCAACGCCGGGATGTCGTCCAGCGCGGTCTCGACCGGGAGCAATACCTCCGGAAGCGCGGCCTTATGGCTCAAATTTTCCAGATTTTCCAGTGTTATCGCACGATCCTCGCCGAACGGGCCAACGCGGGTCCGGCGCAGCTGGCTGACATGGGCGCAGGCGCCGAGCGCCTCGGCCAGGTCGCGGACGATCGAGCGGACATAGGTGCCCTTGCCGCATTCGATCTCGAGTTCGATGTGGTCGACGTCCGGAACGGCGCTGACGCGGGCCGAATGGATAGTGACGGTGCGGGCCTTGAGCTCGAAGTCCTCGCCGGCGCGGGCCAGGTCATAAGCGCGCTCGCCGTCGACCTTGACCGCCGAGTAGTTGGGCGGGACCTGTTGGATCTCGCCGATGAAGGCCGGGAGAGCCGCCTCGACCTGATCGCGGGTCGGGCGCACGTCGGATTCCGCGGTGGTCGCGCCTTCGCGGTCCAGCGTGGTCGTCGAGCGGCCCCACTCCAGCGTGAACCGATAGGCCTTGTCGGCGTCCATCATGAACGGGACGGTCTTGGTCGCCTCTCCGAGCGCGATGGGCAGAACGCCGGTGGCCAGCGGGTCCAGCGTGCCGGCGTGGCCGGCCTTCTGGGCGTTGTAGAGCCAGCGCACCTTGCCGACGGCCTGGGTCGAGCCGAAGTCGTAGGGCTTGTCGAGACAGACCCAGCCGGAGACCGCCTCGCCCTTCTTGCGGCGGGCCACCTAGTCTTCCTCGCCGGCGTCATCCGAAGCGGGCGGGTCGTCGGCATGCAGGTCCTTCTGGACCAGCGGGTTGTCGAACAGGCGGTCGATCCGCGCGGCGTGAGCGAAGCTGTCGTCGTGGAAGAACTTCAGGTCGGGCGTGAACTTCATGTCGATATGCCGGCCGAGGCGTCCGCGCAGCAGCTTGCTGGCGCTGTTCAGGGCCTTGACCACCGTCTGGGTCTCCGCGCCGGTGACGCCGGCGCCGAGCGGCTCGACGAAACAGATGGCGTGCTTGAGGTCGCTGCTCATGCGCACTTCGGAGACGGTCACCGAAACGTCGGCCAGGGCCGGATCGGCGAGGTGTTCCTCACGCAGGATCTCGACCAGGGCGTGGCGGATCAGTTCGCCGGCGCGCAGCTGGCGTTGCGAGGGACCGGACGGGGCAGCGTGACGGGATTTCCCGTGGCGGGCGGAAGCGCGTGACATGATCTGTATCCAGACGCCTGGCGGGGGGTCGAACCCCGGATAGGCGGAAAGGGCGCGCTTCTAGGCTCAGGCGGGGGCGCTGTCCAGTCTGAGGCGGTGGCGGAAGAAGCTGATGGTGCGGGCCTCCGCGTAACGGGTCGGGCCGCTGTTGGCCAGATGGATGGTCAACACGGAGTGGCCCGGTCGTCCGGTGCCTTGCCGGGCGTCTTCCGGCTTGAGCTGAATCGCCTCGAACCGGTCGCCAAAAGTTTCCTTGAGCATCTCGAACCGGCCCGGCGGCACGAAAGGGTCGCCGTGGAAAGCCAGGCCCAGCAGACTGAGGTCCTCGTCCTCGAAGCGCTGTTTGGCGCAGCGGATCTCGGCGGCCGAGCAGTCGATGGTTCGCGCGCCCTTCTTGCCGAGCGGCAGCGAGGGCTGGCTGAGCACGGGGGCGACGACCGAGGGCTCGGTCATCATGGCCAGGGCGAAGCCACCGGTGAAACACATGCCCAGCGCCCCGACGCCGGGCCCGCCGCACTCGGCGTGGACCTTGCGGGCAAGGGCGCGGAGCCAGTTCACGATCTCCGACGACTTGCCGTTGGCCCAGGCGTTGAACTCTCGCCGGATGCAGATGTTCATGAACATCTGGCCGATGGCGTAGCCGTTCGTGACTTGCTTGCCCGGAGACCCGAACAGGCTGGGCAGGAACACCGTCATGCCGGCGGCCGCCACCCGGTCGGCGTAGTCGACAACCAGCGGATGCAGGCCCGGTATCTCGTGCATGATGATCACCGCCGGCCCCGTCCCGCGCCGGAACACCTCGCGGGTGTAGGGCCCGTCAGTGAAGGTGAAGCGCTCGTAGGCCTTCAGCGCGTCGATATCTGCCATGTCGTGTCCCCCGCCCATCTGCGGAGACTAGGCTGGTCCGGCGAAGGAGGAGAAGCCCCTAGCCGCCGGGACGGCCAAAATCGGGCGCGAACACCCGGTCGGTTACGCCGTCGTTCGTTGGGCCGGGCATGCGCCACTCGCCGTGGAACGAGAACAGCATGTCGCCGCATAGCCGTGGCTCTCCCGTGGTCGGGTCATCCCCGAAGGCGAACATCCGCAGGTCCCGTCGTGAGCCGACCTGGCCGATCGACAGCCAGCCCTTCGTCGAGCCGGGGCAGAAGGCCGTGATCATGATCCGGCCCTCCTGGGCCTTGGGATCGATCGAATAGAGCGAGCCGCTGCCCGCGTTCGGGCCCATCAGGGCGTCGAGCTTGCGATTCAGCGCGCCGTCGGTCGACGGGCGCGGCACGATGCCGACGGCCACGGCGGTGGCCCGCACCGCATGGATGCGGGTTCGCAGCAGCGTCTTTGTGAAGACAAAGGTCAGGCCCGCGCCGGTCAGCCGCCGCGCGGTCGGCGAGACGGCGTCGTAGGTCACCATCCGTTTCGGCGCGGCCAGAGCGGGCCCCGCCAGCGACAGGATCAGGGCCGTCAGGACGACGGTGTGAAGCGGACGGGTCATCAAAGGGTCTCTTACGGGGTCTTGCGGCCCTTGCCGCGCAGGTCGGCGAGGTCGCCCTCGAATCCGGACAACTTCCAGGTCCCCTCGACATTGGTGAACATCAGGAGGCAGGGGCCGTCCTTCTTCTTCGTCGCGCAGACCCGGCCGTCGGGCAGATATTTGAGCGCCGCGCCGATCGCCAGGCGGTCGGGCAGCGGTTTGTCCGGCGTGTAGCCGTAGTAGTTGGCGATGGCGCGAAACACCTGCGGCCGGATCAGGGCCTCGACGGCGACGTCGGCGAGGTTGGGCGCGATCAGCGCCGCCAGCGCGCGGGCGCCGTCGTCCATGTCGGGACGGGTCGTTTCCCGCATCACCCGGCCCTCGAGATTCTGTTTGAGGGCCTTGCGGTCGACATAGCGGTCGAACGCGTCGCGATCGTTGTCGCGGATAGCGACGAGCAGGCTGTGTACGTCCCCGGCCGCGTCGAACCGGCTGGCGGTGGCGCAGCCGGCGAGGGTGACGATCGAGAACGCGAGGAGGACGAGCGTGCGGATCATGGAACCTTCTTTATCACAGTCCGGGGCGGAAATGGGGCGGACGGTAGTCCGGTTTCAGCACCGGGTCGGGGGGTGACGGATAGCGATGTCACGTCCGACGCGCGGCGAAAGCCGCCTCCACGCAGGGCATCACCAGCCAGTCCACGGGCTCACCGAAGGACTCCAGCTCCTTGGCCGTGCTCGACGACACGTGGAGGAAGGACGCCTGGCAGATGAAATGGACCATCTGGATCGTGGGATCGATGCGCTCGGCGACGCCGTGCAGGTTGAACTCGTCATTGAAGTCGCTGGCCTCGCGCAGGCCGCGCACGATGTGGGTCGCCCCGATGGCGCGGGCGTAGGCCAGAAGGCTGCGATTGGCGAATTCGCCGACGTCCAGCGCGCCATCGAACAGCTGGCCAGATGTGGCGGAGGCCGCTTCGGGCCAGCGCTCACGGATCGACTGGTCGATCAGCCGCCGACTCTCCTCGACCTCGAACATCCGTGTTTTGCGCACATTGGCGCCGACGGCGACGTGGACCGTGTCGAAGGTCAGCAGGGCCTTGCCGATGATGTCGAGGTGGCCGCGGGTCACCGGATCGAAAGAGCCGGCGTACAGGGCCTTGGTCTTGGCGGGCTTGCGCATCGGCGGCCTTGCGTCGTGGGTCCGGCTCGTAACGTCAACAGTTCCGGGAGGTTGCGGGAAAAGGCAAGGGGGTGTCAGGGTGGTCGCCGGACAGGAGGCTGGAGCCGCACGCATATGGACGAGGGGGCGCTCAGGGCGCTGTTCAACGCGATCGCCTCGGCGGATGCCGTGGGGATGCACGACCTGCTGGACGCCACGCCAGATCTGGCTCGGGTCGTCCTGAGGGCAGGGGCGACGCGGGAGACCGCCACCGAGAACTATCTGACCGCCATCAGCCACTATGTTTACGCCGGCGACACGGCGCTGCATGTGGCGGCCGCCGCGCATCGGCCGGAGATCGCGCGGACCCTGATCGGCCTCGGCGCTGACGTCGCCGCGAAGAACCGGCGGGGCGCGACGCCCCTTCACTACGCGGCGGACGGAACGCCGGGCCTTGCGACGTGGCGGCCGCAGGATCAGGCCGCGACCGTCGCCGTGCTGATCGCCGCGGGCGCTGACCCGGACGCGGTCGACATGAACGGGGTCGCGCCGTTGCATCGCGCCGTCCGGACGCGCTGCGCGGCGGCGGTTGAGGCGTTGCTGGAAGGTGGCGCGGATGCGGGCATGTCCAACGGCAAGGGCTCGACGCCCATGATGCTCGCGACCCGCCAGACCGGCCGGGGCGGGAGCGGCTCGCCGGAGGCGAAGGATCAGCAGGCGGAGATCGTGCGGCTGCTGGAAAGGAAAGGGGGCCAGTCCGGGCCCTGATCTCATGGCGAGAGGATCGCCGGTCTCCCCGGATTGCTCAAGGGCGCTTCGCGTCGCGGAGCGATGGCCCGGAGGGCCACCCTTGACCAGGCTGGATAGACCGGCACGCTGGCTTGCAGGAGATCGCGGGCGGGGTCTCGCCGGGAGACCCCTTGGTCTGCTTGTCCGAATCTTCTACCCGGGGGTGGAGAGCAGCTGCGCCGTATTGTTGAACAGTCATGACCGATTTCTACGGGCAGGATTTGGCTTCCGTGCACGCCGAAGCCTACGAGGCCTTGGCGGTGTCTGCCGCAGCTATGCTGCTTACGCTGCTTGGTGATGGCGATCCTGGACGGCGGGTGCTCGACCTTGGATGCGGGGCCGGTTCGCTGAGTCGGCGGATGGTTGGGCACGAATTCTCAACCTGGGGGATCGACGTATCTCCCGCGCTGATAAGTCTGGCGCGTGAGCGGATGCCCCAAGCACAGTTCGAATGTGGTTCAATTCTCGACGCTGAGTTTCCGAAAGCGACGGCCGCCGCGGCCGTCGGCGAAGTGCTCAACTATGCGACTACGGCCGATAGTTCCGCCCTCAGCGAGGTCTTCCGCCGCGTGTTCGAGGCCTTGGATCCCGGGGGTGTGTTCCTGCTGGATATTGCTGCGCCGGGGCGAGCGGGAACCGGACGCGCCTTCAGCGATGGACCGGGCTGGGCGGTCGGCGTGATTGCCACCGAAGCAGACAACCAGCTCATTCGCCAGATCAGCATTTTTCGTCAGCATCAGGATAGCCTTTGGTCGCGGACGCACGAGGAGCATCGGCTGCGGCTATGGCCGAGTTCTGCGGTCACGGAGCAGCTGGCCTCCTGCGGCTTCCTTGTCGAACAGCTATCCGGATACGGCGGCGTCGCGATGCCGCCGGCTCTCAACGTCTATCTGGCAAGAAAGCCGGACTGACCGACGGCGGCTACGGGTCGACGCGCGTCACAATGCGCGGCTCGGCAAAATCTGGCTCGACCAATGAAAAAGGCGCGGAGGTTTCCCCCCGCGCCCTTCGCATTGTCGCTCGTGAAGCGTCCTACGCCAGCTGGCGCTTGACCTCTTCGACGGTGAAGCACTCGATCTCGTCGCCTTCGCGGATGTCCTGGAAGCCGGCGAACGCCATGCCGCACTCCATGCCGTTGGTGACTTCCGCCACCTCGTCCTTGAAGCGCTTGAGCGTCTGCAGGGTGCCCAGTTCCAGCACGACCACGTTTTCGCGGACGATCCGGACCTTGGCGCCGCGGCGGACCACGCCCTCGGTGACCCGGCAGCCGGCGACCTTGCCGACCTTGGAGATGTCGAAGGCCTGCAGGACCTTGGCGTTGCCGAGGAAGGTTTCCCGCTGGATCGGCGCAAGCATGCCCGAGAGCACGCCTTTGATGTCGTCGATCAGGTCGTAGATGATCGCGTAGTAGCGGATTTCGACGCCTTCGCGCACGGCCAGATCACGGGCCTGACGCGAGGCGCGGACGTTGAAGCCAAGCAGCGGGGCGCCTGCGCCCTTGGCCAGCATCACGTCGCTTTCGCTGATCGCGCCGGCGCCGGAGAGGATGATGCGGGCGCGGACTTCGTCCGTGCCGATCTTGTCCAGCGCCCCGACGATGGCTTCGACCGAGCCCTGAACGTCACCCTTGATGACCAGCGGCAGTTCGCTGATCCGCTTGTCCTGCAGCTTGGCCATCATGTCGGCCATCGAGGCGCCGGCCATGGGACCGCTGGCGGCGGACCGCTCACGCTTCAGGCGGACGCGGTACTCGGTCAGCTCGCGGGCGCGGGCTTCGTTCTCGACCACGGCGAAAGGCTCGCCGGGATCGGGCGTGCCGTCGAGGCCGAGGATCTCGACCGGGGTCGAGGGACCGGCGTCGGTCAGCTGCTCGTCGCGTTCGTTGAGCAGGGCGCGAACCTTGCCCCAGGCGGCGCCGGCCACGACGATGTCGCCGCGACGCAGGGTGCCGCGCTTGACCAGGACCGTGGCGACGGCGCCGCGACCCTTGTCCAGCTTGGATTCGATGACCACGCCCTCGGCCGTGCGGTCGGGGTTGGCCTTGAGGTCCAGAAGTTCGGCCTGCAGCAGGATGCGTTCGACCAGCTCGTCCAGGCCCGCGCGTGTCTTGGCGGACACTTCGACGATCTGGGTTTCGCCGCCGAGGCTTTCGACGACGATCTCGTGCTGCAACAGCTCGTTGATGACCCGCGTCGGATTGGCGTCCGGCTTGTCCATCTTGTTGACGGCCACGATGATTGGAACCCCGGCCGCCTTGGCGTGCTGGATGGCTTCGATCGTCTGCGGCATCACGCCGTCATCGGCCGCCACCACCAGGATGACGATGTCGGTGATGTTGGCGCCGCGGGCGCGCATGGCGCTGAACGCCGCGTGGCCCGGGGTGTCGAGGAAGGTGACCCGGTCGCCGCTCTTCAGGCGGACCTGATAGGCGCCGATGTGCTGGGTGATGCCGCCGGCCTCGCCCGCCACCACGTCGGTGGCGCGCAGGGCGTCGAGCAGGCTGGTCTTGCCGTGGTCGACGTGACCCATGACGGTCACGACCGGGGCGCGGGGTTCCAGGTGATCATCGTGGTCGTCGGCGTCGAGGAAGCCTTCTTCAACGTCGGCTTCGGACACGCGGCGAACGGTATGGCCGAACTCGGTGGCCACCAGCTCGGCGGTGTCGTTGTCGATCACGTCGTTGATCTTCAGCATCACGCCCTGACGCATCAGGAACTTGATGATGTCGACGCCGCGGACGGCCATCCGGTTGGACAGCTCCTGCACGGTGATGACGTCCGGGATGACCACTTCACGCGCGGTGCGGGCCTGTTCCTGGGCGCCGCCACGGCGCTTTTCCTTTTCCCGTTCACGGGCCCGGCGAACCGAGGCCAGCGAACGCATGCGCTCGGCCGCGCCCTCGTCGTCACCGGCCAGGACCTGGATGGTCAGGCGGCCTTCACGGCGCTTGGGTTCGCCCTTGGTGCGCGAGACGGCCTTGCCGGGCGCGGCGCCCTTGCGACGATCATCATCATCGTCAGGCCGGCGGTCGATAACGGCGCCCGCGCCGCCGGGCCGGGGGGCCTGGCGGGTGGCGCGCTGGATTTCGGGCGTGGCCGGCGCCGCTGCGGGCTGACCGGGACGGGCGCCGCGCGGACCACCGGGGGCCGCGCCCGGACGGGGCGCGGGGCGGGGAGCGAGGGCCGAATAGCGGACGGTTTCGCCCGGACGCGGGTTGTCACGCGGCGGACGGCTGTCGCCCTCGCGCGGCGGGCGCGGGGTGAAGGCGCGGTCGCCCTCGGGGCGCGGCGTGCGCTGACCGAAGTTGGCGCCGGCGTCCGGACGCGGGGCGCGCTGGTTGAACGGACCAGCATTGGGCGGCCGGTAGGTCGTGGTGCTCGACCGGTCGTCGCGGCGTTCGCGCGACGGCTCGTAGGAGCGCGTCTGGTTGGCCTGGGGCGCCGGAGCAGCCGGGGCCGGAGCCTGGGCGACCGGCGCGGGCGGCGGCGTCGGGGCGACCGGAGCCGGTGTCGGTGCGACAGGCGCAGGGGCCGCCGCGACCGGGGCCGCCGGAGCGGGGGTCGGCGCTGCGACAGGGGCGGCAGGAGCAGGGGCCCGAGCGGCCTGTTCAGCGGCGCGGGCGCGCGCTTCATCCTCGGCGCGGGCGCGGGCCTGGGCGGCCTGACGCTCCTGGGCTTCGCGGGCGGCGTCGATGGCGCGCTGGCGGGCGGCGTGTTCCTCGGCGGACAGGCCGCCGGGGTTGGACGCGGGCGGACGGGCGCCCGGCGCGGCGGGGCGCGGATCGTAGGTCGTGCGCTTTTCAGCGGCGGACGGTCCGGCCAGATTGCCCCCGCCACCCGGCGCGTGGGTACGCACGCGCTTGGTTTCGACCACCACCGTCTTCGACCGGCCGTGACTGAAGGTCTGCTTGACCACGCCCGCGTTCACCGAGCCCGCGCGGGGCTTCAGGGTGAGGGAGGGGCGGGCGGGCCGGCCGTTGTCGTTCTCGTCGCTCATGCGTCTCGCTTAACTCTCAGCCGGCGTATCCGGCTTCAATCGTCTAGTTCAAACCGCGAAGGGACCGAGGCGTCGCCGCCCGGTCTTCTACGGCTCCTCGCGCCAACTCTCCGGGAGAAGCGGGCGGAAGCCTGATAGCCGCTGGGCGTCTGATGTCCAGCGTCCGGAGGCTCGCCCCGCAAGGAAGGCGGTGTGTATCACATTCTCGCCCCCCAAGGCCAAACCCAATTCCTCGGAGGAAAAAAGGCCGAACAGGCGGGGCGGCGAGGGGCTTGAGTGGATCGCGCCGAGCAACTTTCGCCGTCCGTCGGCGGCGCCGTCAGACGCCTCGATCAGCCAAGCCGCCTTGCCGTTCCGGATGGACGACATGACCTTCTCGAACCCCGAAGAAAGGTCTCCGGAGCGCCGCGCAAGGCCCAGGCCGTCGAGAAGCCGTTTCAGGAGCAGGGTTTCAACCTGGTCGGCCAGGGTCGCCGGCGCGATCAGCTTCGTCCTGGCCGAACGCGAAAACAGACCCTTCTTCGCAGCCGCCTCGACGGAAGTTCGGTCGGCGGCCACCCACATGCCCCGGCCCGGCAGCTTGCGCGCGAGGTCGGGCGTGACGACGCCGTCCGGTCCGGCGACGAACCGGATCAGCCTAACCTCGTCCATGACCTCGCCAGAGACGATGTCGCGGCGCTCGCGGGAAGCCTGGGCGTGGGTGGCGGGGGCTCTCATGGGGATCAGGGCGTAGGTGGGCAGGGAGTAGTCACGCTGTTGAAGTGGCCCGACCGGGCTACTCCCTACGCCCCTACTCCCTGATCCCTAGGCGTCCTGCGCCTCGCCTTCGGCGGTGGCGAGGTCGAGGTCCTCGGGATTGTCGAGACCCTCGGACTCAGCCTCCGGCTCGTATTCCGGCTCGTATTCCGGCTCCGGCGGGGCCTCGACCCAGCCCATGATGACGCGGGCGCGCATGATCAGCGCTTCGGCGTCGTCAGGGCTCAGGGAGAAGGCTTCAAGGATGCCCGCCTCGCGAACCCGCTCGCCGTTCTTGTTCTCGAACCAGCCGCGCAGGTCGTCGGGCACCAGGCCGGCAAGATCCTCGACGGTCTTCACCTCGCCTTCGCCGAGCGCCACGGCGATCGGCAGGGTGACGCCCTCGATCTCGAGCACGGCGTCCTCGACGCCCAGTTCGACGCGACGGGCGTCCTGGGCGGCCGTTTCCTTGTCGAGGAAGTCGCGGGCGCGGGCCTGCAGTTCATCGGCGGTATCTTCGTCGAAGCCTTCGATGGCCGCGATTTCATGCGGCTCGACATAGGCGACGTCTTCCACCGACACGAAGCCTTCGGTGGCCAGCAGCTGGGCGATGACCTCGTCCACGTCCAGGGCTTCCTGGAACAGGGCTGTGGTCTCGGCGAACAGCTTCTGACGGCGCTCGCTCTCCTGGGACTCCGTCATGATGTCGATCTGCCAGCCGGTCAGCTGGCTGGCGAGGCGGACGTTCTGGCCGCGGCGGCCGATGGCCAGCGACAGCTGTTCGTCGGGCACCACCACTTCGACGCGCTCGTCCTCCTCGTCCATGACGACCTTGGAGACTTCGGCCGGGGCCAGCGCGTTGACGATGAAGGTCGCCTCGTCCGGGTTCCACTGGATGATGTCGATCTTCTCGCCCTGCAACTCGGCGACGACCGCCTGGACGCGCGAGCCGCGCATGCCGACGCAGGCGCCGACCGGGTCGATGCTGGAGTCGTTGGACACCACGGCCATCTTGGCGCGGCTGCCCGGATCGCGGGCCACGGCGCGGATCTCGATGACGCCGTCGTAAACTTCCGGCACCTCCTGGGCGAACAGCTTGGCCATGAAGCCGCCGTGGGCGCGGCTGAGCATGATCTGCGGGCCCTTGGCCTCGCGGCGGACGTCATAGATGTAGCAGCGGATCCGGTCGCCGATGTTGAAGTTCTCGCGCGGGATCGACTGGTCGCGGCGCATGATGCCTTCGCCGCGGCCCAGGTCGACGATGACGTTGCCGTATTCGACGCGCTTGACGCTGCCGTTGACGATCTCGCCGACGCGATCCTTGAACTCTTCGAACTGACGCTCGCGCTCGGCCTCGCGGACCTTTCCGGTGACCACCTGGCGGGCCATCTGGGTCTGGACCCGGCCGAACTCGAACGGCGGCAGCTCCTCGTCCGTGACCTGGCCGACGAAGGCGTCGCGGTCGATAGCCTGGGCGTCGCTGAGGCGGATGACGCCCAGCGTCTCCTCGTCGATCTCGGCGTCGTCCGGCACCACGGTCAGGTAGCGCTTGATCGAGGTTTCGCCGGTCTTCGGGTCGATCACGACGCGGATGTCGTGCTCGGCGCCGTAGCGGCTGCGCGCCGCCTTCTGGATCGCTTCCTCGATGGAGGCGATGACGATCTCCTTGTCGATGCCCTTTTCACGGGCGACCGCGTCAGCGATCTGCAGGAGCTCGAGCCGGTTGGCGGAAATGCCGGTGGCCATGGTCAGGGTTCCTAATCGGTCTCAGGTTCGGATTGCAGGCGGGCGGCGCGTTCTTCTGCGCCGTGTTTCATCAGCTTGTCGTCGAGGACCAGCTTGGCCTCGAGGATCCACTCGAACGGGATGTAGAGGGTGGTTTCGGCCTCGCCCTCGATATTGATCCCGACCTGGCCCTCTTCGGTTCCCGCCAGCTCGCCCTTGAAGCGCTTGCGGTTGTCGGCCAAGCGGTCGAGCTCGATGCGGGCCTCGAAGCCTTCCCAGGTGTCGAAGTCCTTCAGGCGGGTCAGCGGCCGGTCGATGCCGGGGCTCGATACCTCCAGCGTGTATTCGCCGCTGATCGGGTCCGCCGCGTCGAGAACTTCGGAAAAGGCTCGCGACAGCACCGTGCAGCCCTCGACGGTCATGTCGCCCCCACTTCCGTCTTCAAGGAGGGGTGTCTCGGCCATGATCTGCAGCCGCCGGCGCTCCTTGCCGGCCATCAGGCGCAGACGGACGATCTCGAAGCCCGCCGCTTCCGCGACCGGGTCAAGCAGGCCGAGCAACTGGGCGTCTTCCGCCGTCCGTGCGCGCATCCGTCTCAAATCCAAACAAAAAGCGGCGACCTCTCGGTCGCCGCTCGAATGCGCCATCCAGCGCGTTCAAACGATGTGAACGCTCTTATAGGCCCCTTCATCGCCCTTGTCAGCCCCGGATTCTCAGCGCGCGCCGCCGAGGAAATCCATCTTGCCGATCGGCGCGCCGTTCGCCCGCAGCAGCGCGTAGGCGATGGTGATGTGGAAGTAGAAGTTCGGCAGCGCGAAGCCGGTCAGATAGTCGGCGCCGACGAACTTCATTTCGCCCTGCGGAAATTTCAGCACGACCTCGCGGTCCTCGGCGCCGTCCAGGGCGGCGGCCTCGATGCTGTTCACATAGGCGATCGTGGCGGCGATCCGGGCCTTCAGCTCGGGGATGGTGGTTTCGGTATCGGGCATCGACGGCGCTTCAACGCCGGCCAGGCGGGCGACGGTGCCCTTGGCGCTGTCGGAGGCCATCTGGATCTGGCGCGGGAAGGGATGCATGTCCGGCGCGAGGCGGGCTTCGAGCAGGGTTGCCTCGGTGACGCCGGCGGCCAGCGCCTTGTCGATCATCGCCGAGAGATTGTTCAGCGCGCGGGTGAAGACCGGCGCGGACGCTTGGTGGATCGTGAAGCTCATGGTCGGAGTCCTGGTGCGGAAGGTGGTGCGAGCCGCTCACATCGTGTGCTTCGCGGCCAATATCCAGTGGGCAGGCTCAGGCCCGCGTGAAGTCCAGAAATACCGGCGGGCAGTCGCCGAGCTTCTTTTCCTCGTAGCGAGTCGTCAGATGGTCGGCGGGAGGGATGGCAGAGTCAGCCTCGACCGGCGTGAACAGGCCGGTCGCCGGCACGCGCCGCCGGGTCCAGTCGGCGTACTCCGCCCAGTCCGTGGCGAACCGCAGGCCGCCACCGGGCTTCAGCAGCCGGGCCAGTTCGACCAGAAACTCGCTCTGGACGATGCGCCGCTTGTGATGCCGCGACTTTGGCCAGGGATCGGGGAACAGGATGAACACCCGGTCCAGGCAGGCGTCCGGCAGGCGGGCCGCCACCTCGCGGGCGTCACCCTGGTGGATGCGCACGTTGGTCAGCTTGCGGTCGTCCACATGGCGCACGGCGCTGGCCACGCCATTGAGGAACGGCTCGACGCCGATGATCAGCAGGCCGGGGTCCCGGTCCGCCTGGCCGGCCATATGTTCGCCGCCGCCGAAGCCGATCTCCAGCCAGATTTCGCGGGCGTCGGGCTTGAGCGCGCGCGGATCGAACGGCCCCGCGGGGATTTCCAGCGTCGGCCCGACGGTGGCGAGCGTTTCCGCCTGCTTCGCCTTGATCGGTCGGGCCTTGATCCGGCCGTAGCTGCGCAGGGCGCCGTGTGGCTGCTGGGGCGTGATGGGCATGGAGAGGGCGTTGCGTGCGAAGGGGTGTGCGAAGGGAGCAGCTATCAGGGAGTAGGGCGTAGCGCGTAGAGGCGCCGCCTACACCGATCAGCTACTCCCCACTCCCCACGCCTAACCAGCCAGCTTCTTCAGTTCCGGGACCAGGTCGGTCTTCTCCCAGCTGAACCCGCCCTCGTTGTCCGGCTGACGACCGAAGTGACCGTAGGCCGCGGTGCGGGCGTAGATTGGCTTGTTCAGGCCCAGGTGCTCGCGGATCGCGCGCGGGGTCGCGCCGTTGATCAGGTCCGGCAGCACCTTTTCCAGCAGGGCAGGGTCGATCTTGCCCGTGCCGTGCATGTCGACGTGGAACGAAACCGGCCGGGCCACGCCGATGGCGTAGGCGATCTGGATCGTGCAACGGTCGGCAAGGCCCGCCGCGACGACGTTCTTGGCCAGGTAGCGGCAGGCGTAAGCCGCCGAGCGATCGACCTTGGTGGGGTCCTTGCCGCTGAAAGCGCCGCCGCCATGCGGAGCCGCCCCGCCGTAGGTGTCGACGATGATCTTGCGACCGGTCACGCCAGCATCACCGTCCGGCCCGCCGATTTCGAACTTGCCGGTGGGATTGATCAGCCACTGGGTCTTGTTGGTGACGAGTCCGTCCGGGAAGACGGCCAGAACATGCGGTTTGATGAGATCCAGCACGCGCCTGCTGGTTGGCGACTTGCCGTCGATCTTTTTCTTGTGCTGGTGCGAGACCACGATCGACACCACCCGCTGTGGGCGGCCGTCCGCGTCGTATTCGAGCGTCACCTGGCTCTTAGCGTCCGGCTCAAGCTCGTGGAGCTCACCCGAGTGACGCAGGTCGGCCAGCCGCTTCAGGATGTTGTGGCTGTACTGCAGCGTGGCCGGCATGAACTCCGGCGTTTCGGTGGTGGCGTAGCCGAACATGATGCCCTGGTCGCCGGCGCCCTCGTCCTTGTTCGCTCCGGCGTCGACGCCCTGGGCGATGTGGGCGGACTGGCCGTGCAGGTAGCAGGCGTACTTCGCCTTTTCCCAGTGAAAGCCCTTTTGCTCGTAGCCGATGTCCTTGATGGCCGCCCGAACCTTGGGCTCCAGGGACTTGATGATGTCCTTGGTCAGGGCCTTGTTGGCGGCCTTGTCGCCGCCGGGCTTGCCGGCCCGGACCTCGCCAGCCAGCACGATGCGGTTGGTCGTCACCAGGGTCTCGCAGGCGACACGCGCCTCGGGGTCGGCAGTCAGAAAGGCGTCCACAACCGTATCGCTGATTCGATCGGCGACCTTGTCCGGATGCCCCTCCGAAACACTTTCACTGGTGAAGAAATAGGAGGATCGGTTCACGGGCGCTCCTGAAAGCAAAGAAGCCGCCCCCCGGCTGGGGACGGACTCCTGCATCATATAAAGATGTCTTTATGCCCGCAAGCGGCGCGAGGGGGTCAGCCCTCGCCGGCGTCGCTGTCTTCTTCCTCGGCCATCGAGCGAACGAGGTCGAGAATGCGGCGGCGGACCCGCCCGCGTTTGATCTTCGGGAAGAGCGCGGCGAGTTCCAGACCCTCGGGCGTCATCAGGAAGTCGTGGATGAAGGGTTCGGCGCCGCTTTCGGCCACACCGTCGGCGCGGGCGGTCGACGGATCGACCAGTCCCTCGAAGAAGTAGGCGATCGAGGTCTGCAGCGATTTGGCGATTTCGTAGAGCTTGCTGGCGCTGACGCGGTTGGCGCCCCGTTCGTACTTCTGAACCTGCTGGAAGGTCAGCCCCAGGTCATCGGCAAGTCGTTCCTGGGAGACGCCGAGAAGTTTGCGCCGCATGCGGATGCGACCGCCCACATGCAGGTCCACGGGGTTCGGGGAGCGGTCAGTTTCAGTCGTTGTCGTCATGAGGGCCTGATATGTTGAAATGCCGATTTCAATTCACCGTTCCCCTAAGTCCTATTCTCCGTTCATTTCAAGCTCGGGACTACCCGTTTGAGTAGCCCAATCAAACCCGAAATGAGCAACAATAACAGAAAGGGCAGATCACCAAGTCGCGCATAGAGCGTTTCAAAGCTGGCAAGACGCAAGGATTCGTCGATAACGCCGGTCTCGCCGAGGCGCAAGGCTGACGACAGTCGCGCGCCCGTCGGCTCAACTATAGCGGATACGCCCGTCGGTGTCGCGCGGATGATCGGGACACCCTCCTCGATGGCCCTGTAGCTTGAGAGGTTCAGGTGCTGGAGCGGTCCGCTGGTGGCCCCGAACCAGGCGTCATTCGAGACATTGACGATGAAGGCGGGCCTTGCGCCAAAAGCTTTTGCGCCGGCCCTGGTGAACCCCGGGTAGAGGGCTTCGTAGCAGATCAGGGGCTGGAAGACCGGCAGGCCCGGCGGGTGCAAGGGCTGTGGCGGCGGGCCGGGCGAAAACCCGTCGCCGACGTGGACCAGGGTCTTGATTCCGAGCGCGGTCATCAGCCGGTCCAGCGGCAGGAATTCTCCGAAAGGCACCAGTCTGTACTTGTCATAGACGCCGGCAGGCTCGAGCCCTTCGCGTGTCCGGCGAACCGCGACGAGACTGTTGAACACACGATAGTCAGCCTGCGTCCCTTCGACGCGGTAGGCTCCGACCAGCAGGATCTGGCCCGGTTTGAGGGCGCCCTCTATGGCGGTTCGCGTCCAGGTTCCGGGGGCGAGATAGTTGTCGATGGCGTCGGGAATCGCGCCCTCGGGCCAGACGACGATGTCGGCGACCCGCCCGCCGGGATAGGGCAGCGACGTCAGGGTGACGTACTTGTCGACAATGCGCTGGAACTCGGCGGGATCGTACTTGGCCGATTGCCGGATGTCGGCCTGGACAATGCGCACCACCGGCTCCCTGATGGGTGACGGCGGGCGATTGATCAGATCCTGCGTCCGCCAGGCGCCCCAGCCGGTCAGGGCCACGAGGACCGCCACCGCCACGCCGACCATGACCTTACCGGCCCGCCCCTCGCGCCAGACCGCGAGGGAAGCGGCGATTGCGAGCGTGATCCAGGTGAGACCGTAGGCGCCGACCAGCGAGGCCGTCTGGGACATCGCCGATCCGGCCTTCCAGGTCTCGCCTGGAAGATTCCAGGGAAAACCCGTCAGGACGTGGCCGCGAAGCCATTCGACGCCCGCGAACACGCCGGCGAAGACCAGCGCCCGCGCGACGCCGGTAACCCCTGTCCAGCGATAGACAAGGCAAGCCGCGCCCCAGAACAGCGCGACGCCGCCCGCCATCAACGCGACGGCGAACGGCGCCATCCAGCCCTGGTGCGCGGCGTCGACCAGGAAGGCTTCCGCGATCCACCAGGTGCCGAGCGCGAAGTAGGCGAGGCCGGCGAGCCAGCCGCGCCAGAAGGCCGACCGGAGCGGACGGTCCGCGTCCGCCGTGTCGACCAGCCAGAGCAGCAGGGGATAGCCGATCAGACCGGGCAGGAGGCCGAAGGGCGGATGGGCCAGGGCCGCCGCGAGGCCGGCCGTGAGCGCCAGTGCCCAGCGCGGGATCCTGGCCGGATCGAACGTCACGTCGCCAGGGCTTCTTCGGGCGGGGTTTCGACAGGGCGGGGACGGAACCGGACGCGCTTCACGCGGCGGGGATCGGCGGCGATGATCTCGATGTCGTAGGCGGCCGACAGTCGAATGACGTCGCCCCGGCGCGGCACCCGGCCCGCTATCGCCGAAACCAGACCGCCGACCGTGTCGATGTCTTCCTCGTGATCGCCGTCGCCCAGCTGGTCTTCGCCCAGCAGAGCCTCGAGATCCTCAAGCAGCGCGCGGGCGCTGGCCTCGATGACGCCATCCGGCATGACCCTTAGACCCGTGACCGCCGCGTCGTCATGTTCGTCGGCGATGTCGCCGACCACGGCCTCGATCAGGTCTTCCAGGGTCACGAGGCCCTCGGTGCCGCCATACTCATCGATGACCAGGGCCATGTGGACGCGGGTCTTCTGCATCTGGGCCAGCAGCGTGGCGGCGCGCATGGAGCCGGGCACGCCCGGCGCGGGACGGCGCAGTCGCTTCAGCACACCGGCGGGGCGGCGTCCCTTGTTGGCCAGAAGCTTGAAGACGTCCTTGATGTGAACAAAGCCGATCGGATCATCGAGTGTGCCGCGATAGACGGGCAGGCGCGAGTGTTCGGTCTCGCTGAACTGGGCCACCAGACCTTCGAACGGCGTGTTGAACTCGACCGCCACGATGTCCGCCCGGGGCGTCATCACGTCGTCGACCGTAAGCGATTGGAACGCCCGGGCCTGGGCCGCGAGGGTCTCACCCGCCTGTGTCGTAGGCTCCAGGTCGGCGACGGGCTCACCGGAAAGGCCGTGGCGGGCGCGGTTGAAGAGGGACCAGAAGCCACGCTTCTGTTTCGGCGTTTCGGGCGGCGAGCTCGCGTCGTCGGAACTGGTCATCTTGCTCAGGCGTAGGGATCGGGAACGTCGAGGCCGGCGAGAATTCGCCGCTCCAGCGCTTCCATCTCCTCGGCTTCGGTCTCCGTCTGGTGGTCGTACCCTACAAGATGGAGCACCCCGTGCGCCACCAGGTGTTGCAGATGGTGGCGCAGCGGCTTGCCTTGTTCCACGGCCTCACGGGCGCAAACGCCATAGGCCAGGGCGATGTCGCCCAGATGACCCTCCGGATTCGCCGGCGCAGGGAAGCTCAGCACGTTTGTGGGGCCTGGTTTGTCCCGGAAGCGCAGGTTCAGGTCCGCCACCGTCGCGTCGTCGGTCAGCAGGATCGTCAGGCCGCCTTCCGCCGTGGCCGCCTCGGCCGCGAACAGCGCCAGGTCGGCGGCGTCGGGGAGCGCGCTCGCCCAGGCCTCGTCCTCGATCTCGATGTCGATGCCCACGATGCTACTGCCCCGTGCGCCTGGCGGCGTCGGCGTCATAGGCGCGGACGATGCGGGCGACCATCGGATGGCGGATCACGTCGGCGGCGGTGAAGCGGGTGACCGCCACCCCCTCGACGCCTTCGAGAATGGCCACCGCGTGCGCCAGCCCCGAGTCATTCGGGTTGAGCAGGTCGATCTGGCTGGGATCGCCGGTCACGGCCATGCGCGATCCTTCGCCGAGGCGGGTCAGGACCATTTTCATCTGCAGGCGGCTGGTGTTCTGGGCCTCGTCGACGATGACGAAGGCGTGGGCCAGGGTGCGACCGCGCATGAAGGCGATCGGGGCGACCTCGATCTCGCCCTTGTCGCGACGCCGGCGCAGCTGGTCGGCGCCCATCAGCTGGGTCAGGGCTTCCCAGACCGGCGCCATGTAGGGATCGACCTTTTCCGTCAGGTCGCCGGGCAGGAAGCCCAGCCGCTCGCCGGCCTCGACGGCCGGTCGGGTGACGATCAGCCGGTCGATGTCGCCACGCATGAGCATGGCCGCGCCATGGGCGACGGCGAGGAAGGTCTTGCCGGTGCCGGCGGGGCCCAGACCGAACACCAGATCATGGCGGCCCAGGTCGTCCATGTAGCGCGCCTGGGTCGCGGTCTTGGGCGAGACGGGGCCGCGCCGCGCGCCGCCGGCGACGCCGGGCGCTGCCGGAACATCTCCGCTTCGGGCATCGCCGATGGCCACGCGAACATCGGCGTCGGCGACGGGCGCGCCGGAATCGGCCAGCTCCGCCAGCGCCTGAACGGCCCGCTTCGCCGCCCCGCGTCCGCGCGCGTCACCGGCCAGCGACACGCCGCCGCCGGGGGTCTCGAGCAGGACCTTGAAGGCGTCCTCGATCAGGGCCGCGTGACGGCCGCCGGGGCCGGCGACCGCGCGGACGGCATCGTCGGACAACGGCAGAAACTCGGGCGGTCGGCTCATACGGTTTCCAGGACGAGGGAGCCGGACAGGCTGCCGCGGGTCGCGCTGTCGATGCGCACGGGCACGATCTGGCCGATCAGCCGCTCCGGGCCGTCGATATGCACCGGCTGAAGCCAGGGACTGCGGCCGCCGATCTGGCCGGGGTTGCGGCCGGTCTTCTCGATCAGCACGGGCGCGACACGGCCGACGACCGAGTGGTTGAAGGCCTCCTGCTGTTCCTGCAGCAGCGCGTTCAGGCGTTGCAGGCGCTCATCCATGACCTCGGTCGCGACCTGGCCGGGCATGGCCGAGGCCGGCGTGCCGGGGCGGCGACTGTACTTGAACGAGAAGGCGCCGGCGTAGCCGACCTCGCGCACCAGATTGAGGGTCGCCTCGAAGTCGCTGTCGCGCTCGCCGGGGAAGCCGACGATGAAGTCGCAGCTCATGGCGATGTCCGGTCGGGCGCCGCGGATCTTCTCGATCAGGCGGATGTAGTGCTCGGCCGTATGTCCGCGGTTCATGGCCTTGAGGATGCGGTCACTGCCCGACTGCACGGGCAGGTGCAGATAGGGCATCAGCGCCTCGACCTCGCCGTGGGCCGCGATCAGGGCGTCGTCCATGTCGCGCGGATGGCTTGTGGTGTAGCGAATGCGGTCGAGGCCCTCGACGGTCGCAAGCAGGCGCACGAGGCCCGCCAATCCGCCGGGGTCGCCGTCGTAGGCGTTGACGTTCTGGCCCAGCAGGGTGACCTCGCGCACGCCCTTGGCCGCCAGCACCCGGGCCTCGGCGAGGATGTCGCCGGCCGGCCGCGACCACTCGCCGCCCCGGGTGTATGGCACGACGCAGAAGGTGCAGAACTTGTCGCAGCCCTCCTGCACGGTGAGGAACGCGGTCACGCCGGTGACGTGGCGGTCCTTGGGCAGGGCGTCGAACTTTTCGTCGGCCGCGAAGTCGGCGCTGAGCCGCTCGCCGGTGGCCCGGTGAGCGCGGGCGATCAACTCGGGCAGCTGGTGGTAGGCCTGCGGGCCGACGACCAGGTCCACGGCCGGCTGGCGGCGCATGATTTCCTCGCCCTCGGCCTGGGCGACGCAGCCGGCGACGGCGATGGTCATCCGGCCGCCGCTGTCGGCCTTTCGGCCCTTCATCAGCTTGATCTGGCCGAGTTCGGAATAGACCTTCTCGGTCGCCTTCTCGCGGATGTGGCAGGTGTTGAGCACCACCAGGTCGGCGCCTTCCGGCTCGTCGGTCACGGCGTAGCCCAGCGGGCGCAGGACATCCGCCATGCGCTCGCTGTCATAGACGTTCATCTGACAGCCGTAGGTCTTGATGTAGAGGCGCTTCGTGGGCGCGGCGTCGGTCATTGACGCGTTATGGGGGCCGGGGGGCTCGCGCGCAAGATTGGGGCGGGACCCTACTCCTCCAGCGGCACCCCGTAGAGCTCCAGCCGATGATCCACCAGTTTGTAGCCGAGCTTGCGGGCGATGGCCTGCTGCAGGGCTTCGATCTCCTCGTCGACGAACTCGACCACCTTGCCTGTCTTCATGTCGATCAGGTGGTCGTGATGGACGTCCGGCGCCTCTTCATAGCGGCTGCGGCCGTCGCGGAAATCGTGGCGCTCGATGATGCCCGACTCCTCGAACAGCCGGACCGTGCGGTAGACCGTGGCGATCGAGATGTGCGGGTCGACGTCGTGGGCCCGGCGGTAGAGCTCCTCGACGTCCGGGTGGTCGGCCGAGACCGACAGGACGCGCGCGATCACCCGCCGCTGGTCGGTCATGCGCATGCCTTTTTCGACACACAGCTTTTCGAGGCGTTCCACGGCGGGTCTCCAGGCGAGTCGGCGGCAAGATAGGCCGCGCGGGGTCAGGTGTTAAGCGTCCGGCGCATGACCACTGCGTCGGCTCCGTCGGCGTAGTAGCTCCGGCGCAATCCGGCCGGTTCGAAGGCGGTGGATGCGTAAAGTCCGAGCGCCGCGGCGTTGGTTGAGGCGACTTCGAGGAACAGGCTGTCGGCGCCGCGCGCCCGGGCGATGTCGGCCGCCGCCTCGACCAATGCGCGGCCGGCCCCGTTGCGACGCACCAGCGGCGCGACCGCCAGGGTCAGGATCTCGGCCTCGTCAGCCACCGCGCGGCAGAGGATGAACCCCTGGCCGTCGAGCATCACCCCGAACACGCCGAAGGTTACCAGCAGCGCCTCGAAGGCCGCTTCGTCCCAGGGCCGCTCAAAGGCGGCGGCGTGCAGGACGGCCAGCTGTCGCGCGTCGTCGTGAAGGACCTTGCGCGGGGTCATATCGGCAGCTTGGCGTCCGGCGCCCGCAGGTACAGCGGGCGGGGCGCGCGGGTCGGCTCCGGACCACGCTGGGCCAGCCGGGCCACGGCGACGGGATCAGGGCCATCCGGGATCAGAACCGTCGCCGACGGCAGGGCGGGCGCCAGCAGCGGCGCGCCGGAGCCGATCAGGGTCGCCGGGCCGCCGTGATAGAGTTCGGCCAGCCGGGCGGCGGCGTCCGCCGCGGTCAGGGCGTCGGGGGCCATCAGGGCCGCCCCGTCGCCGAACATCTGCACATAGACCTGCTCGCGTCGCGCATCGATCACGGCCACGACGAACCCCGGCTGTCCGTAGGCCAGGGCTTCGAGCGCCCCGACGCCGACGCAGGGGATCGACAGGGCCGAGGACAGGCCCTTGGCAAAGGCGAGGCCCACGCGCAGGCCGGTGAAGCTGCCGGGGCCGACCGTTACGCCGATGCGAGTCAGGGCGGGAAAGCCGACGCCGGCCTCGGCCATCAGTTCCTGGACCAGCGGAGCCAGCCGCTCCTGATGCCCGCGCGGCATGGCCTCCGAGCGGGCGGCCAGAACCGTCTCGCCGACCAGCAGGGCGGCCGAGCAGGCGGTCAGACAGGTGTCGAGGGCGAGGATCACGGCCGGCCGCTGCGGGGCCGACCGTGAGTCCGGAGCGCGGTGAAGCGGCGGAGTGCGATCATCCGCCTCTCTTAGGCGAAGCTGGCCGCCTGCTCAAAGGTCAGACGCGGGTTGCGCGGATAGAGGTTCTCGGTCGTGCCGTGCCCAAGGCTGGCGATGAAGTTGGACTTGATGTTGGTCCCGGCGAAGAAGGCCGCGTCGACGCCGGCGTTGTTGAAGCCCGACATGGGCCCGGCGTCGAGACCCAGTGCACGGGCCGCGATGATCAGATAGGCGCCCTGCAGGGAGCTGTTGCGGAAGGCCATCGGCTCGGCCATCGGCGTGCCCTTGAGACCTGACAGCATGGTCGGCGCGTTGGGGAACAGGGTGGCGTTGTGATCCATGAAGTCGAGGTCATGGCCGATGATCACGGTCACCGGGGCCTGCAGGATCTTCGCCTGGTTGTTGCCGCTGGCGAGCGCCGACAGCTTCGCCTTGCCCTCGGGGCTGGTCACGAACACGAACCGCGCGGGCGAGGAATTGGCCGCCGTCGGGCCGAACTTGGCCAGGTCATAGACCTGCTTCAGCAGCGCTTCCGGCAGGGGCTCCGGGTTCCAGGCGTTGTAGGTCCGCGCTTCGCGGAACAGCTGGTCGAGGTCGGCGTCGGGAAGCGGGGCGGCCATGGGTATCTCCATCCGTATCTGATACGGTTGCAATATAGGGAGGGCCGCGTCCTTGCCAAGGGGGTGTCGGGAAGCGCGGACCTAGAGGGTCTGCTCGACCCGGGTTACTTCAGGCACATAGTGCTTGAGCATGTTCTCCACCCCGGCCTTGAGGGTCGCGGAAGAGGACGGGCAGCCCGAGCAGGCGCCGCGCATGTGCAGATAGACCACGCCGGTGTCGGCCTCGAACCGTGAGAAGACGATGTCGCCGCCGTCCTGGGCGACGGCCGGGCGGATGCGGCTGTCGAGCAGGTCCTTGATCTCGGCGACGATCTGGGCCGTTTCGCCCTCATAGACCGTGGCGTCGTGGCCGGTCCCGTCGTCATCGTTGAGGATCGGCGCGCCGCTGGTGAAGTGATCCATGATCGCGGCCAGCACCGGGGCCTTGAGATGGGCCCAGTCGCTGTCGGATGTCTTGGTCACGGTGACGAAGTCGCCGCCGAAGAAGACGCGGGTCACTTCGCCCAGGTCGAACAGGGCCTTGGCCAGCGGTGAAGAGGCCGCTTCGTCCGCGTCACGGAACTCGCGGGCCCCGTCGCCGAGCACATCCCTGCCGGGCAGGAACTTCAAAACCGCCGGATTGGGCGTGGGTTCGGTCTGGATAAACATGAAAATACATGTGGCGCTGCGCAGAGCGCGTGACAAGGGCGACGTTTTCTGGCGCTATGTTAGCACTGATAAGATAGCGGCGCACGATGACGGGTAACGTCGCGGCGCCTCAGGGCAAGGGAGACGGCTATGGCCGACGGCAATTTCGATCCGGGCAAGGCGGCGCGCGACAAGGACGAACTGTTGAAGGCCGCGCGGGAGCGGGCCTGGTCGCTGCCGCTGGACCAGATCAACATCGTCGAGACAGAGCTGTGGCAGAACGACACCCACTGGCCCTATTTCGAGCGCTTGCGGAAGGAATCGCCGGTCCACTACTGCACCGTCGACGAGGAGACGGGCCCCTACTGGTCGGTCACCCGCTTCAACGACATCATGGAGATCGACACCTCCCACCAGGTGTTCAGCTCCGACGCGCACCTCGGTGGCATCACCCTGCGCGACATGGATGACGACTTCATCCTGCCGATGTTCATCGCCATGGATCAGCCCAAGCACGACGTGCAGCGCAAGACCGTGTCGCCGATCGTCAGTCCGCAGAGCCTGATGCAGCTGGAGCCGATCATCCGGGAGCGCGCCGCCGGCCTGCTCGACAGCCTGCCGATCGGCGAGACCTTCGACTGGGTCGACCGCATTTCCATCGAGCTGACGACCCAGATGCTGGCGACGCTGTTCGACTTCCCGTTCCACGATCGCCGCAAGCTGACCCGCTGGTCCGACGTGGCCACGGCCGCGCCGGGTATGGGCGTCATCGAGACCGAGGAGCAGCGCCGCGAGGAGCTGTTCGAATGCCTCGCTTACTTCACCGAGCTGTGGAACCAGCGCGTCAACGCCCCGCCGGCCAACAACCTGATCTCCCTGCTGGCCCACGGCGAAGCGACCCGCAACATGGAGCCGATGGAGTATCTGGGGAACCTGATCCTGCTGATCGTCGGCGGCAACGACACCACCCGCAACACGATGACGGGCTCGGTGCTGGCGCTGAACCAGAACCCGGACCAGTACGCCAAGCTGCGCGCCAATCCGGACCTGATCCCGTCGATGGTCTCCGAGACCATCCGCTGGCAGACGCCGCTGGCCCACATGCGCCGCACGGCGCTGGTCGACTACGAGATCGGCGGCAAGACCATCAAGAAAGGCGACAAGGTCGCCATGTGGTACGTCTCGGGCAACCGCGACGAGACGGTGATCGAGAACCCGGACGCCTACATCATCGACCGCGAACGGCCCCGCCACCACATGTCGTTCGGCTTCGGCATCCACCGCTGCGTGGGCAACCGCCTCGCCGAGATGCAGCTGCGCGTGGTCTGGGAAGAGATTCTCAAGCGCTTCCCGACCATCGAGGTCGTCGGCGAACCCAAGCGCGTCCCGTCGGCCTTCGTGAAGGGCTACGAGACCCTGCCCGTGCGGATTCCCGCGAAGCTGTAAAGCTTTCAGGTCTTCCTCTCCGCGAAGCGGGGAGGGGGACCGCCCGGAGGGCGGTGGAGGGGCCGGCGCAAAGGCAAGCGGTCCCATCCTGAATTCCGGGTCTTCCGGCGCGATCGGCGCTGACCCCTCCACCATGCTCCGCATGGTCCCCCTCCCCACTGAGTGGGGAGGATGATCTGACGGCTAAGCCAGGTCCGCGATCTCGTCGTCGGTCAGGTCTCCCGGCACCACGGTCACCGGCAACTTCCGCGAGCCCCAGTTCACGCCGTCCCGCGCGATCGACGCCACCAGCGGGCCGGGGCCCTTGCCGCCGGTCGAGGCGGCGAGGACGAGGATCTTGATGTCCGGATCATTGGCCACGACGGCGCGGATCGCCGCCTTGGTGGTCTCGGCGTGCTTGATCAGGAACTCCGGCGCCCGCCCGGTGACGGCCACGACCGTTTCGGCCAGCTTCTGCAGCACGGACTCGGCCTCGACCCGTTCTTGCCGCTCCATCTCCTCGCGCACTCCGGACCAGTGTTCGAACACGGCCGGCTCGATGACGCGCAGCAGGCAGACGTGGCCGCCGGTCGACAGGGCGCGCTTGCAGGCGTAGCGCAGCGCCGCCCCGGACTCGGGACTGTCGTCGGCGATGACGAGGAACTTGCGCTGGCTCATGGGACGGACGGTGGATCAGCGGTGGGCGTTGGGCAAGGGGCGTGGCGACATGGTGCGTGGTTCGAGACGCTCGCTTGAAGCTCGCTCCTCACCATGACGATCGAAAGTGCAAGCCACCTTTGCCCGTCATCCTGAGGAGCGATCCCTCAGGATCGCGTCTCGAAGGACGCACAATGCCTCAGCGCCAGAAGCCGACGATCTTCTTCACCTCGTCCAGAGTCGGCGCCGCCACCGCGCGGGCCTTGTCGGCGCCGGCGGCGAGGATGCGGTCGATCTCGGCAGGGTCGGCCATCAGGCGACGCATGCGATCGCTGACCGGGCCCAGCTTGGCCACCGCCAGGTCCGCCAGCGCCGGCTTGAAGGTTCCGAAGCCCTTGCCCCCGAACTCGGCCAGCACCTGCGCCCGGGTCATCTCCGCCAGCGCCCCGTAAATGCCCACCAGATTGTCGGCTTCCGGTCGGGCCTTGAGGTCCTCGAGCGTCTCGGGGAGCGGCTCGGGGTCGGTCTTCGCCTTGCGGATCTTCTGGGCGATGGCGTCGGCGTCGTCGGTCAGGTTGATGCGCGAGTTGTCCGACGGATCGGACTTGCTCATCTTCTGCGACCCGTCGCGCAGGCTCATGATCCGCGCGCCGGGGCCTTCGATCACGCCTTCGGGCAGCGGGAAGAAGCCCGGCCGGTCGAAGTCGTGATTGAACTTGGCGGCGATGTCGCGGGTCAGTTCAAGGTGCTGCTTCTGGTCCTCGCCGACCGGCACATGCGTGGCCTTGTAGATCAGAATGTCGGCCGCCTGGAGCACCGGGTAGGTGTAGAGCCCCACCGAGCTGCGCTCCTTGTGCTTGCCGCTCTTCTCCTTGAACTGGGTCATCCGGTCGAGCCAGCCGAGACGGGCGACGCACTGGAGGATCCAGCCCAGTTCCGCATGGGCGCTGACCGCCGACTGCGGGAAGATGCTGGCCTTGGCCGGGTCGACGCCGGCGGCAATGTAGGCCGCGGCGATTTCGCGGGTCTGGGCCGTCAGCTGGGCCGGGTCCTGCCACACCGTGATGGCGTGCAGGTCGACGACGCAGAACAGGCACTCGGCCTCGTGCTGCATACGGGCGAACTTCACCAGGGCGCCGAGATAGTTGCCCAGATGCAGGGCGCCGGACGGCTGGACGCCGGACAGCACGCGTTGCGGGCCGGCATAGGGGGCGGGAGGCTGATCGGTCATGGATCGGTCTTCTTGAATGGCAGGTCGTTGGGCGCGCGACGATACGGGCCGCGCGAAGCTCGGCGGACAGGTGTCAGATGCTGCGCCATCGGCGCGGGGTATGTGCCGCGAAGACCATGGCCGCTCGATACGGCAGGCGCGAGCCTAGAGCAAGTCCGCCGGCGGCGCCGCGGTCGCACCCGGCTTGCGGCGCAGGGCTTCCTTGACCTCGGCGATCGTCACGCCACCCGAGCCGAGCAGCAACATCGGGTAGAGCGCCGCCCCGGCCATGCAGAGCAGCAGGACGGTGATTTCCTTGGGCCCAAGGCCGATCATGCGGAAACCATGCAGCGGGGCTTCCAGCTGGGCGCGGAACAGCTGGGCGCTGAACAGCACGGCACCGAGCACGCCGCTGGCCACGGCGATGCGGGCCAGCTTGCTCCAGGCCGCGGCCGAGGGGGTCCAGTCGCCGCGCTTGCGCAGGGCGTGGACCATCTGGGCGACGTTGAGCCAGGAGGCGAAGGCCGTCGCCGCGGCGATGCCCTCGAAGCCGATGGTGTAGAACAGGGTCGCGCCGAGACCGATGTTGACGAACACGCTGATGAGGGCGAACCGCATCGGCGCCTTGGTGTCGTGCCGGGCGAAGAACACCGGCGACAGCACCCGGGCCAGCACGAAGGCGGGCACGCCCCAGCCATAGTGGAACAGGGCTTTGGCGGTCTGTTCGGCGTCAAAGGGGCCGAACTCGCCGCGCTGGAACAGGCCGTCGATCAGATAGTGCGGCATGGCCATCAGCACGGCCGCGGCGGGCAGCGTCAGGGCCATGGCGAAGACGATCGCCTGGTCGGTGGTGCGCTGGGCCTCTTCCTTGTCGTCGATGCTGATGGCGCGCGACAGCGACGGCAGCAGGGCCACGCCGATGGCCACGCCGACGAGGCCGAGGGGCAGCTGGTAGAAGCGGTCGGCGACCGAAAGCCATGTCCGGGCGCCGTTCTCCTGGCTGGCGATGATGCCCGACAGGAAGATGTTCACCTGGGTGACACTGGCGGCGATGGCGCCGGGGATGGCCACGGCGATCAGGGCTTTGATCTCCGGCGTCAGGCGCGGGATCGTCGGGCGGATTTTCGCGCCGGTGCGCCGCGTTCCCCACCACAGCAGGGCCGCTTGCAGGAGCCCGGCGATGAGGATGGCCCAGCTGGCGGCGTAGGCCGAGCCGATGGCGTCGCGCGGCTGGATCACGGCGACCAGGATCACGGCGTTGAGCACGGTCGGGGCGGCGGCAGACAGGGCGAAGCGGCCGCCGGCGTTGAGCACGCCCGACAGCAGCGCCACGATGGCCATGCAGGGCAGGTAGGGCATGCTGATCTGGGTCAGCGCCACCGCCAGCTTGTACTTCTCGCTGTTGAACCCGAAGCCCGGGTTGATCACCAGCATCAGCCACGGCATGGCCAGCTGGAAGCCGATGGTCAGGACCAGGGTGATGGCCGCCAGGGTCGCCAGGGCGTCGGTGGCGAGGTTGTCGGCGGCGTCCTGTCCTTCGCTGGCCAGCACCTTGGAATAGGCGGGCACGAAGGCGGCCGTGAAGGCGCCCTCGGCGAAGATGCGTCGGAACAGGTTGGGGAAGGACTGGGCGGTGTTGAAGGCGTCCGCCGCCGGGGTCGAACTGGCCCCCAGCCGGGCGGTGATGAACAGGTCGCGGGCCAGGCCCATGAAGCGGCTGACCAAAGTCAGGCTGGAAAAGACCATGGACGAGCGGATCAGGCCGCCCTTCGCAGGTTTCACGGGTCGGGACGGCTGTTCGGTGCTCACCGGGCGCTTGTGCGCTGGCCGAAACGGACGGTCAAGACGGGCGCGCCGGTCGGGCGAAAAGGCCACAATTTCGGCGCCGAAAATGCTCTCCGCGAGGTGGAGAGATGGGGCGTCTACCGTCCGATGCTGGCCCTGGCGCGTTCCAGTCTCGGCCGACCCCGCGGGGCCTGGCCCGACTCCTCGGCTTCCAGCACCTCCATCAGGGCGGCCTTGAGGGCGGCGGATCGCTTGGCGTCGGTCAGCTTTCCGCCGCCCGGCGTCTGGACATAGAAGGCGTCGACAGCCCGCTCTCCGTAGCCGTCGATGTGTGCCGAGGTGATCGACAGGCCGGCGTCAGCCACCGCGCGGGCGAGGGCCTCAAGCAGGCCGGGGCGGTCGCGGCCGGAGGCCTCGACCACGGTCGACTCCGCCGAGGCGTCGTTGTCCAGCATGACCGTCGGCGAGATGGAGAAGGCCGCCGACCGGCCGGTCTCACCGCTCTTGCGGGCCTCGAAGTTGGGGGCCTCGCCGCGACCGGCCGCTTCCAGGCTGTCGGCCAGTCTGCGCAGGATACGCGGGTTGTCGCCGCCGATCGGCGCGCCGGTGACGTCCTGGACATGGAACACGTCGAGCGCCTGCCCCTGTCCGGAGGTGAACACCCGCGCCCCGACGACGTTGCCTCCCAGCCCTGACAGCGCAAGCGCCAGGTCGGCGAACAGACCGCGGCGGTCCTTGGCGGCGACGACGATCTCGGCGGTGTTCCTGTCGACGCGGATCCGGGCGTCGGCGGCCGCTCCGCCCTGCAGGGACGCACGTCGAGCCAGCGCCGCATGACTGGCGAGCTCGTCCGGGGTGAAGGCCGTGAAATAGGCGTCCTCCATCGACCCGGCCCAGCCCTTGGAGGCGGGGTCGGCCTCGATCAGGGCGGCGCGGGCCGCGGCGGCGACGGATTCCTGATGCCGGCGGGCGCTGGCCGCGGGGTCCGAGCCCCGGCCGCCCCGGAAGGTCGCCTCTGTCGCGGCGTAGAGCTCGCGCATCAACTGGCCCTTCCAGCCGTTCCAGACGCCCGGACCCACGGCGCGGATGTCGGCGACGGTCAGGACCAGCAGGAGGCGCAGGCGTTCGGGGTTCTCGACGATGCTGGCGAAGGCCGCGACGGTCGCCGGATCGGTCACGTCGCGCTTCTGGGCGAAATCGCTCATCACAAGGTGATGCTCGACCAGCCAGGCGATCAGCTCGATCTTGGTTCGCTCCAGGCCCAGACGCTCGCAGGCCGAGCGGGCGGCGCGGGCGCCGGCCTTTTCCTGGCCGCCGGCCCCGCCCTTGCCGGTGTCGTGCAGCAGCATCGCCAGGAACAGGCTCTCGCGATCGTCGATCAGAGGCATGATCGACACGGCCAGCGGATGGTCCTGCGCCAGCCGCCCCTCGGCGATGTCGGCGATGACCCCGACGGCCTTCAGGGTGTGCTCGTCCACCGTATACGAGTGGTACATGTTGAACTGCATCTGGGCGACGATCCGGCCGAACTCCGGCACGAAGCGGCCCAGCACGCCGGACTCGTTCATCAGCATCAGGGTGCGGTAGGTCCGTTTTCCTCGCGCCAGAATGTCGAGGAAGGCCTTGGCGGCCTCCGGATCGCGGCGGGTCTTCACGGTGATCAGCGGCAGGCAACGGGTGACGGCCGTGAAGGCGTCCGGATGCAGGTCCAGATCGCGCTGGTCGGCCAGCCGGAAGATGCGGATCAGGTCGACCGGGTCGCGTTCGAATACTTCCGGCCCGTCGATGTTCAGGCGCCCGCCATCCTCGTGGAAGCCGGCGACGTCGAGCGGCTTGCGCTTGGGCGCCGCCCGGCCGGGCAGGAACCGTGAGAGGCCTTTCGGCTGAGCCTTGAGGTGCTCGGTCTCCAGCTTGGCCGAAAAAGTGCGGGTCAGGGCGCCGACCTCGCGGGCGATCAGGAAATAGCGCCGCATGAAGCGCTCGACGGCGGGGTTGTCGGCGCGATCGCCAAAGCCCATCCGCCGGGCGATTTCCGGCTGCAGGTCGAACGTCAGCCGCTCTTCCGGCCGGCCGGTGGCGAAGTGCAGGTGCGCCCGCACCGCATGCAGGAAATCAAAGGCCCGCACGAAGGCCGCGACCTCGCGGCGATCGAAATAGCCGAGGGCAAAGACCTCCTCCGGCTTGTCGACCGGGTGAAGGTACTCGGCGATCCACATCAGGGTGTGCAGGTCGCGCAGGCCGCCCTTGCCCTCTTTGACATTGGGCTCGACCATGTAGCGGCTGTTGTCGGCGCGGTTGTGGCGATCGTCACGCTCCTTCAGCTTCGCGCTGACGAACTCGGCGCCGGTGCCGCGGATCACGTCGTTGCGGAACCGCTTCTTCAGGTCCTCGGCCAGGCTTTCGTCGCCGGTCAGGCGCCGGGCCTCGAGGATCGAGGTGCGGATGGTGAAGTCCTCCTTCGAGAGCCGCACGCATTCCTCGACCGTCCGCGAGGCGTGGCCGACCTTGAAGCCCAGATCCCACAGCGCATAGAGCATGAACTCGATGACGCTCTCGGCGTGGGCGGTCTGTTTGTAGGGGCGCAGGAACAGCAGATCGAGGTCGCTGTAAGGGGACAGCACGCCCCGGCCGTATCCCCCGACCGCCAGCACGCACAGCCGCTCGCCCTCGGTCGGGTTGCGGGCGCGGAACATGTGCACGGTGGTGAAATCATAGAGGGCGGTGACCACCTCGTCGGTGACGCCGCACAGCAGCCGGGCCGTCTCGACCCCGCCGGCGCCGTTCTCCAGACGTTCCTTGGCGATCATCCGGCCGCGAAACAGGGCCGCCTTGAGGATGTCCAGGGCCAGCTTGCGCTGCTCGGCCTCATTGCCTGACGCGTCATGGGCGGCGGCCGTGAGGCGCGCACGCAGCGCGACGCCGTCGACGACATGTTCCAGGCGGGTCGGGCGAAGACGAGTGGCCATGGTCCTTATGTGCGCTGCAACACGGGGCCGCGCAACGGGTTGAACCGGGCGAAGGCGTCTACAGCATGCCTTTTAGCCGATAGAGCGCTTCCATCGCCTCGCGGGGGCTCATGCCGTCAGGCTCCAGGGCTTTGAGAGCTTCCTCAACCGGGCTCGGCCCGTGTTTCACCGGGGTTGGGGCGACGGAGGCGAACAGGGGCAGGCCTTCGAGGCGCGCGGGGGACTCCGCCTCGCTTTCCAGGCGTTCCAGCACTTCGCGGGCTCGCGCCACGACAGCCGGCGGCACCCCGGCAAGCTTGGCCACCTGAACGCCGTAGCTGCGGTCGGCGTGGCCGGGGCCGGCCTCGTGCAGGAAGACGAGATCGCCGTTCCACTCCTTGGCCCGCATGGACAGGTTGGAGACGTAGCTCAGCCGGTCCTCAAGCGCCGCCAGCTCGTGATAGTGGGTGGCGAACAGGGCGCGGGACCGGTTCACGCCGTGCAGGGCCTCGGCGCAGGCCCAGGCGATGGCAAGGCCGTCCCAGGTGGCGGTACCCCGGCCGATCTCGTCGAGGATGACGAAGCTGCGCGGCGTAGCCTGGGTCAGGATGGCGGCGGTCTCTACCATCTCGGCCATGAAGGTCGAGCGGCCGCGGGCCAGGTCGTCCCCGGCGCCGACGCGGCTGAACAGCCGGTCGACGACGCCCATCTTCAGGGATTTTGCCGGCACGAAGCAGCCGGCTTGGGCCATCACCGCCAACAGGGCGTTCTGGCGCAGGAAGGTCGACTTGCCGGCCATGTTCGGGCCCGTGACGATCGACAGACGCGCGCCCGTCTCGCCCGAGCCGTCGAGACAGCAGTCGTTGGGGGTGAAGGGCTCGCCCGCCCGTTTCACGGCGGCCTCGACCACCGGATGACGGCCGCCTTTCGCGTCGAAGCCGAAGCCCTTGTCGACGACGGGGCGAACAGCCTGCTGGTCCTCGGCCCATTCGGCAAGGGCCGCATCGACATCGAGGGTGGCGAGAGCCCGGGCGGCGGCCTGGAGCGGCGCGGCAAGGGCGCAGGCGGCCTCGCGCCAGGCCTCGAAGGTGGCGACCTCGATCGCAAGCGCCCGCTCCCCGGCCTGGGCGATGCGGGCGTCCAGGTCGGCCAGCTCGACGGTGGTGAACCGCACCTGGTTGGCCAGGGTCTGGCGGTGGATGAAGGTCGCGTTGTGCGGCGGCTGGAACAGCGGGTCGGCCTTGCCCGCTGTGGTCTCGACGAAATAGCCGAGCACGGCGTTGTGGCGGATCTTCAAGGGCACGCCGCTGTCCGCCGCCAGTCGGCTTTCCAGGGCGATGATCACCCGGCGGCTGTCGTCACGCAGGGCGCGGGCCTGATCCAGTTCGGGCCGGATGCCGGCGGCGACGAAGCCGCCGTCGCGGGCCTGGGCCGGCAGATCTGGGCCGAGGCCGGTCTCCAGCTGGGCAAGCAGGCCGGACAGGTCAGCCGACAGGGACGGATTGACCGCCGCGAGGGCCGTTTCGATCTCGAACGGGGGGGCGGTCAGGCTGTCGCCCGCGTCGACGACGAGGCCGGACAGGGCTTCGCCGGTCTTCAGGCCGTCGCGCAGCACGCCGAGGTCGCGCGGTCCGCCCCGGCCGAGCGCCAGCCGTGACAGGGCGCGGGCCAGGTCCCCGGACCGCTTCAGGGCGTCGCGCAGCCGTTCACGCAGCTGCCTACGTTCGAGAAGCCACTGAATGGCGTCCAGACGCGTATCGATCGCGGCCGGGTCCAGCAGCGGCCTCGCCAGACGCGCGGCCAGCATCCGCGATCCGGCGGCGGTGACACAGCGGTCGATGCTGCCCAGCAACGAGCCCTCGCGCTGGCCGCCGGTGGTGCGCTCGATCTCGAGGCTGGTGCGGGTGGCGGGGTCGATGGCCATGACGTCGGCCTCGCCCGCGCGGCGCGGGGGCGACAGGGCCGGCAGCTTGCCGGCCTGGGTCATCTCCAGATGGGCGGCGATCAGGCCAAGGGCCGAGATCTCGGCGCCCGCAAGACCGCCGAAGCCGTCGAGCGTGTCGACGCCATAGAGCCGCTTGAGTCGCGCCTCGGAGGCGGCCGGTTCGGCCAGCGCCTGGGCTACAGGCTGGACCAGACCACCGGCCCCCTTGAGGGCCAGATTGACCGTCTCATCGGCGAACAGACGGTCGGGAACGAGGATCTCGGACGGCTGCAGCGCCGCCAGCGCCGCCGACAGGCCCGAAGGCGCGATCAGCAGGCTCTCCACCTCGCCGGTCGACAGCTCAACGCTGGCCACGGCCGCCTGACCGCCGCGCAGCGCGATGGCCGCCAGCCGGTTGGCGCCACGCGCATCGAGCAGGCCGTCCTCGGTCAGGGTGCCGGGCGTGACGATACGGACCACATCGCGGTGGACGATGGCCTTGGAGCCGCGCTTGCGGGCCTCGGCCGGGTTCTCCATCTGCTCGCAGACGGCGACCTTGAAGCCGGCGCGGATCAGCTTGGCGAGATAGGCTTCCGCAGCGTGGACCGGGACCCCGGCCATGGGGATCGGCTGGCCGTTGTGCGTGCCCCGAAAGGTCTGGGCGATGCCGAGCGCGGCGGCGGCCTTGATCGCATCCTCGAAAAACAGCTCGTAGAAGTCGCCCATGCGGAAGAACACCAGGGCGTCCGGCTGGCGCGACTTGGCCTCGAAATACTGAGCCATGACGGGCGTGGCGCCGGCGGCGTCGGGCGCGGTCTGTCCGGGGGAGAGCGGGGCGTTCATTGCGGCCGACCCTAGCCGGGTTCGCGGAGGGCGTTAAGGGTTTCGGAGGTGACGCTGTTGCTCGCGCGGCGGTCCTGTGAAACGCTCGCGACCGCAAGTGGAGCGGGGCGGTCGTGCGAGGGATCAGAAGGTTGGCGCTGGTCCTATGCAGCCTGTTGCTGGCGACCGCCGCCACAGCCGCCGAGCCAGAGGCCCCGATTCCGCGCATCACCAACCCCGACTGGGCCGAAAAGCCGTCCGGAGACGATCTGGCGCGTGACTATCCCGAGCGGGCCGCCAGAAAGGGACTGGGCGGACGGGCCACGATCGTCTGCAAGGTCAAGCTCGATGGACGGTTGAGTGACTGCGCGGTGGTATCGGAATCGCCGCCCGGCGAGGGCTTCGGCGACGCCACCCTGAAGCTGGCGGCGAAATTCCGCATGACGCCACAGACCCGGGACGGGGTTCCAGTCGATGGGGCGGTCGTCCGGATTCCCGTCGTCTACAGCCCACCGCCGCCGATGAGCATCACCATACCGGTCCAGGCAAGGCGGTGGTTCTTCGTGGCGGCGCTGATCCTGGCCGGCGGGGCGATCCTGTTGCTGGCCCTTCTGATCGGCGCCTACTGGATCTTTGGCCGGGATCGCGGCCGCTAGGCCTTGCCGGTCACGCCGCCCCAGAACTTGCTGGCCTTGCCCATGAAGCCGGCGGCCTTCGGATGCTGCTGCTCGCCGCAGGTCTCGGCCAGTTCGCGCATCAGCTCCTTCTGCCGGGCGCTAAGGTGGGTCGGGGTTTCGACGAACATCTCGACCAGCAGGTCGCCACGTTCGCGTCCGCGCAGGGACGGCATGCCGCGACCCTTGAGGCGGACCGTGCGGCCGGTCTGGGTGCCTTCCGGGACCTTGACCGGGATGCGGCACTCGCCGTCGCAGTCTTCACCACCGGTCAGGCAGGGGGCTTCGATCTCGCCGCCCAGCGCCGCGGTGCACATCGGCACGGGCACGGTGCAGAGCAGGTCCAGGCCGTCGCGTTCGAACAGGTCGTGGGGCGCCACGGACAGGAAGATGTAGAGGTCGCCGCGTGGACCGCCCCGCTGGCCCGCGTCGCCTTCGCCGGCGAGGCGGATGCGGGCGCCGTCGTCGACGCCGGCGGGGATGCGGACCTGCAGGGTGCGCTGGCGGCGCACCTGGCCATGGCCGCTGCAGCTCTTGCACGGGTCGAGGATCAGCTTGCCGGAACCGCCGCAGCGGGGGCAGGTGCGTTCAATGGCGAAGAAGCCCTGGGTGGCGCGCACCCGGCCCGCGCCGCCGCAACTGCCGCAGACGGTGGGCGCCGTTCCCGGCTTGGCGCCGGAGCCTTCGCAGGTCTCACAGGTGATCGAGGCCGGGACGGTGATCTCGACCTCCGAGCCGGCGAACGCCTGCTCAAGGGTGATTTCCAGGTCGTAGCGCAGGTCCTGGCCCCTGGCCGGGCCGTTGTTCTGCCGCCGGCGGCCGCCGCCGAACATTTCGCCGAACGCGTCGCCGAACACCTCGTTGAAGATGTCGTGCACATCGCCGAAGCCCTGGGCCCCGCCGCCGCCCGCCGCGCCATTGACGCCGGCGTGGCCAAAACGGTCATAGGCCGCGCGCTTCTGCGGGTCGGAAAGGACCGAATAGGCTTCGTTGATTTCCTTGAAGCGGGCCTCGGAGTCCTCGCAACCGCCATTGCGGTCGGGATGGTGCTCCATCGCCTGCTTGCGGAAGGCGCTTTTCAGCGCCGCGTCGTCGGCTCCGCGATCGACGCCCAGAATTTCGTAATAGTCACGCATCAGCCGGCATCACCGAAAAACCGAGCAATCCCTGAGGTGGGAGATCGCCCGCCCGACTGCAAGCCTGGGGCCAGGCAAGCCGGGCGGGCTATCGGGGTCACGCCGACTTCTTGTCGTCGCCGTCGACTTCCTCGAACTCGGCGTCAACCACGCCGTCGTCCGAGGGTTGCTCGGCGCTGTCGCCGTCACCCTGCTGGGCCTTGTACATCGCCTCGCCGAGCTTCATCGACGCGTCGATCAGGGCCTTGGTCTTGACGCCGATTTCGTCGGAGTCGCCGCCGTCGAGCACCGCCTTGAGGTCGGCGATGGCCGTCTCGATGGCCGTCTTCTCATCGGCGGTGACCTTGTCGCCGTGCTCGGCCATGGCCTTCTCGGTCGAGTGGATCACGGCGTCGGCCTGGTTGCGCGCTTCCACGCCGGCCTTGCGCTTCTCGTCCTCGGCGCGGTTGGCCTCGGCCTCGCGAACCATCTTGTCGATATCCGCGTCCGACAGGCCGCCGTTGGCCTGAATACGGATCGACTGTTCCTTGTTGGTCGCCTTGTCCTTGGCCGTGACGTGCACGATGCCGTTGGCGTCGATGTCGAAGGTGACCTCGACCTGCGGAATGCCGCGCGGCGCCGGCGGAATGCCGACCAGGTCGAACTGGCCCAGCATCTTGTTGTCGTGCGCCATCGGACGCTCGCCCTGGAAGACCCGGATCGTCACGGCCGACTGGTTGTCGTCGGCGGTCGAGAAGGTCTGGCTCTTCTTGGTCGGGATCGTCGTGTTGCGCTCGATCAGCGGGGTGAACACGCCGCCCAGCGTCTCGATGCCCAGCGTCAGCGGGGTGACGTCCAGCAGCAACACGTCCTTGACGTCGCCCTGAAGCACGCCGGCCTGGACCGCGGCGCCCAGCGCCACGACTTCGTCCGGGTTCACGCCCTGGTGGGGCTCACGGCCGAAGAAACTCTTCACCGCGTCGACCACCTTGGGCATGCGGGTCATGCCGCCGACCAAGATGACTTCGTCGATGTCGCCCTTCTTGATGCCGGCGTCCTTGAGCGCCTGTTCGCAGGGGCCGATCGTGCGGACGATCAGATCCTCGACCAGGGCTTCCAGCTTGGCGCGCGAGAGCTTGATGTTCAGGTGCAGCGGGCCACTGGCGTTCATGCTGATGAACGGCAGGTTGACCTCGTACTGCGTGGTCGTCGACAGCTCCTTCTTGGCCTTTTCGGCCTCTTCCTTCAGGCGCTGCAGAGCCAGCTTGTCCTTGCGCAGGTCAGTGCTGGTTTCCTTCTTGAACTCGTCGGCCAGGAAGTCGACGATCCGCAGGTCGAAGTCTTCGCCGCCGAGGAAGGTGTCGCCGTTGGTGGCCTTCACCTCGAACACGCCGTCGCCGATCTCGAGGATCGAGACGTCGAAGGTGCCGCCGCCGAGGTCGTAGACCGCGATCTTCTTGCCGTCGTTCTTGTCCAGGCCGTAGGCGAGCGCCGCCGCGGTCGGCTCGTTGATGATGCGCAGGACTTCCAGACCGGCGATGCGGCCGGCGTCCTTGGTCGCCTGACGCTGGGCGTCGTTGAAGTAGGCCGGGACGGTGATGACCGCCTTGGTGACCTTCTCGCCCAGGTGACGCTCGGCGTCTTCCTTGAGCTTCATCAGGATGAAGGCCGAGACTTCCTGCGGGCTGTAGTCCTTGCCCACGGCGCGGACATAGGCGTCGCCGGCGCCGCCCTTGACGATCTCGTAGGGCACCATGCCCTTGTCCTTGTCGACCACCGGATCACTGTAGGAGCGGCCGATCAGGCGCTTGATGGCGAACAGGGTGTTGGTCGGGTTGGTCACGGCCTGACGCTTGGCGGGCTGGCCGACAAGCTTCTCGCCGTCTTCGAGGAAGGCGACGACGGACGGCGTGGTCCGGGCCCCTTCGGCGTTCTCGAGCACCTTGGGCGTCTTGCCGTCCATGATGGCGACGCAGGAGTTGGTCGTTCCCAGGTCGATGCCGATAATCTTGCTCATGAGGTCTCTCTAGCTCCCTGACTGGCGGACGGCGGTGACGAGGGCCTTTCAAGAAGCGCCCCGGTTTTTCTCTTCCGTCCCCGGTTGGATCCTCTGGACTGAAAAATGGGAGACTTTCCGTTTGGGGAAAGCCCTTGTTCAGACCGCCATATGGGAAGCGGGGCGCCTGCCGCAAGAGCAAAACCCCGATCAAATTGGGGGCTTTGGGCAGGTCGCACGGGAGCCCCCCGTTTGGGGCATGGCGGGGACCCTGAATTGTGGCCGTTTTCGGGCTGTTCGAGGGGCACTTTTCAGGAGGGAAAAATGGTCACCCTGTCTACCCGGCTCAAGGCCGGATTCGCGCTCGCCGTCATGGTCGCCACCACGGCGCTGACGCCCGGCATGGCTTCCGCCGAAGACCGCCGCGTGCGGATCATCAACGAGACCCGCCACATCATCGTGCGGTTCTATGCGTCCAACGTGAACGCCACGTCCTGGGAAGAAGACATCCTGGGCAGCTCGGTGCTGAAGCCGGGCGGCTCGGTCACGGTCAACATCGACGACGGCTCGGGCTACTGCCTGTACGACTTCAAGGCCGTGTTCGACGATGGCGACTCCCTGGTTCGCCAGCGCGTCGACGTCTGCAAGATCTCGTCCTACCGCTACACCGAAGACTGAGGCAGGCGACGGTCAGGGAACCCGGGGGGGATTCCCCGGGCGGGGCGAGCGGACAGCTCCCCCGCCCAGCCGTAATTCAGGTCGTCGGCCGTCATCCGGCCCTGGCGACCCAGGCGCTGATATCGTCCAGCCGTTCGCGCCGCACTTTCGCACGGTAAACCGCCGCCGACAGGGACGCCTTAAGCCGGGGTGGAACCTCGCCTTCGGCCTTCGCCATGGCGAGCGCCTCGTTGGCGATGGTCGCGTCAGTCCAGCCCAGCGTGATCCGCTGCAGCATCTCGACCATCGTCCCCGGTGCGAACAGCGCGTCGGCGCGCGCCTTGTTGGCCTTGAGATACGCCCAGGTCATGGCCGTGAAGTTGGTCGACGGGCCGCGCAGGATATTCTGGCGCAGCGTGGTCGGCGGCTCGGCGCCCAGCGCCAGCACCAGGGTCTGTTGCGCCAGCGCCCTGTCGCGCGTCTCGCCCAGCACGCCGTACAACTGCTGTTTCTCGAGCGCGTTGGTCGACGCCAACGCCATCTGGTGGATCCGCTCCCATGTCGCGGGGTCGGCATGCATGGCGACCACAGTCAGGGCGGGCTCCCGCACCGCCGCGGGCAGGGCGGCGGCATCCGAGTCCATGCGGGCGAAGCGGGCGCGAGCCTCGGCGATCACCGCGCCGTCGTCGAACCGGCCAAGGCTCTCGACCAGCCTGGCGCGCAGCAGGATCGCCGTGGCCGGCTCATCGGCAACCGGCGTCCAGCCGATCCGGCCCCAGACAGGGGCCAGCATGGCGCGGGCGCGGCTCCGGAAGGCCGCCTGTTCGCGGTCGCCGTCATAGAGGCGGTCGATCTGGCCCAGGACGTCGACGACCTGCATCCAGACCACGGGATCGGCCGTCGCCGGCAGACTGGAGGCGAGATCGAGCCAGCGGCTGATCGGCGCGGCGCCTTCCTGGCCGAACGCCCAGTAGTCGTAGAGCAGGCCGAGCTGGTCGGCCGGCGCTAGCCCGCCGAAACCGGCCCGCAGCGCGCCGAAGGCCCTGTCGTCATAGAGGGTGCGGAAGTAGCCGGTCTGGCCGAAGTTCACGAGCAGTGGCGCGCCCGCCGGGCCCGTCAGCCGCACCGGCTGGCGCATCGAGACCATGCCGCGCCAGTCGGTCTTCAGGCCGGGCCAGGACGCCGCCACGGGCGTCGACCAGGTCAGGGGTTCGCGTGAGGGCGCGTCCACGCCGAAGCGGCGCTGGGTGAGGCGCCAGGCCGAGCCCAGACTGGCCACCTTGATCAGGGGCACACCGGGCTGGGCCGTGAAGTCATGGGCGATGTGACGGATCGGCTGGCCCGAGGCAGCTTCCACCGCGGCCCACAGGTCGCTGCTCACGGTGTTCCCGTAGGCGTGTTTCTTCATGTAGGAGCGCAGGGCGTCGCGGAAGTGATCTTCGCCGACCCAGGCCTCGACCATGGTGATGACCGCCTGGCCCTTCTGGTAGCTGATCGTGTCGAAGGCCGTGTCACGGGCGTCGGCGATCGGCTGGACGACGGGGTGCGTGGCCGCCTGGGCGTCGAGGTTCATCGCGCCGTCGCGGGACGCCATCCTCTGCAGGGCGGTCGACCATTCCGGATGGAAATGGTCCATTGCCTTGGACGCCATCCAGGAGGCGAAGCCCTCGTTCAGCCAGATATCGTCCCACCAGTTCATGGTCACGAGATCACCGAACCACTGGTGCGCCGTCTCGTGGGCGATGGTGCTGAAGGCGCCCTGGCGGTCGGCCTCGCTCGAGACGCGGGCGTCCACCAGCACGGCCTTTTCGAAATAGAGGATCGCGCCCCAGTTCTCCATTGCCGAGAAGCTTGAGGCGCCGCCCGGAATGGCCACCAGGTCCATCTTGGGCAGGGGATAGGGCGTGCCGAAGTAATCGTTGAAGTAAGGCAGGAGCTGCTCGGCCGCGTCGAGCGCGAAGCCGGCCTCGCCGGTCGAGCCGCGCTTGACCACCACGCCGACATCGACATCCCCGACCTTGCGGCTGACGCGTTCGAAGTCGCCGACCGCGAGGAACAGGAGATAGGAGCTCATCTTGGGCGAGACCGCAAAGGTCGTGCGGGTCAGGCCGCCCTCGAGCGCCGTTGTCGTCTCCGCCGGCATGTTGGACACGACCATGTCCGCCGTCGGGGCGTCGACCGTCAGCTTGAAGGTCGCTTTCAGCGCCGGCTCGTCCCACATCGGCGCGAACCGGCGGGCGTCGGGCGACTCGAACTGGGTCGCGAGCAGGCGCTTGCCGCCCTGGGCCGTGTCATAGTCGATGGCGAACAGACCAAAGGCCTGCTGGTTGATCTTGCCCCTGTAGTCGATGGCCAGCCGGTGCTTGCCGGCGGTCAGCGGGCCGGAGAAGGTCAGGGTCGCGGTCTGGGCCTTGTCGTCGTAGGTCACCTTCGGTGAGACAGTCGCGCCGTCCAGCTGGATCGCGCCGAAGGTCAGGTCCGCGGCGTTGAGGGTCACCGCCGCAGTCGGCTGGACAACCTCGACATCCGCGCCGACCGTGCCGCTGAAGCTCAGGGCTGTCGCATCGGGGCGCACGGCGATGTCGTAGTGAACGGGGACTACGTCGGTCGGCAGCACATGGCGCGCGGGCCCGGCCTTGTCGCCGCATCCGGCTAGCAGCAGCGTCGCCGCCAGCCCCATGATCGTTCCGATGCGCTGGATCACGCGAACTCTCCCCATTCTGACGGCGGGGACGTTAGACTGACCTGAGCGGAGCCGATCATGAAGGATTTGTCAGGTTTCACCCTGATCCCCGGGCGACTGGATCCGGCGGCCCAGGCCGCGCTGGTCGACACGGTGCTGGCTGCCGCGGCCGTGGCGCCGTTCCGTCACCAGATAACGCCGGGCGGCAAGGCCATGAGCGTGGCCATGACCGGGCTTGGTCCGCTCAGCTGGATCTCCGACGCGTCGGGTTATCGGTACGAGGCCCGCCATCCCGAAACGGGCGCGCCCTGGCCGCCCCTGCCGGACGTTCTGAGCGACCTCTGGACCGAACTGGCCGATCTTGTGGTTCCCGCGGACGCCTGCCTGGTCAATCTCTACCGCGAGGGCGCGAAGATGGGTCTGCACCGCGACCAGGACGAGGACGACTTCGGGTTTCCAGTCCTGTCCGTGTCGCTCGGCGATACCGCGATCTTTCGCATCGGCGGGCTAAAGCGGACGGACCCGACGCGGTCCGTTCGGCTCGCGTCGGGCGACGTCTGCCTGCTGGCCGGGGCGTCCCGTCTGGCGTTCCATGGCGTCGACAGGACCATCGCCGGGTCTTCCCGGCTCGTTCCGGGCGGCGGGCGGATCAACCTGACCCTGCGCCGGGCCCGCCCGGCCTGAGCGCTTCCCTACCCCGCTGGTCCGGCGCTAGGGTGGCGGCAACGATACGAGGAAACTCCGCCATGCTGACGCTCACCCGCCCCGAGGGTTCGGAGCCGCGCGACTTCGACATCTCCCGCCGCGCCCTGCCGGCGCTGTTTTTCGCCGGTTATGCCGCCGCCGCGGTCTCGGCCTCCGCCGAGCCGATCCACACCGACGAGGAAGGCCTGGTCGAAGGCGTCGTGCAGATTCCCGCCGGCGACCGGGACATCCCGGCCTACGTCGCCCGTCCCGACGGCGGCGGCCGACGACCGACGGTTCTGGTGGTGTCGGAGGTCTTCGGCATCCACGAGTACATCCGCGACACCTGCCGGCGGCTGGCCAAGCTAGGCTATGTGGCGATCGCCCCTGACCTGTTCGTGCGTTACGGTGATCCGGCTCCGCTCGTGGACTTCACGCAGATCCGCAACATCGTCGCGGCCGTCACCGACGCCCAGGCGATGAACGACATCAAGGCGACCATCGACTGGCTGGCGGACCAGCCCTTCGTCAACAAGCGCAAACAGGCCATCACCGGCTTCTGCTGGGGCGGGGCGCAGGTCTGGCTGGCCTGCGAGCGCTTCCGCGCCTTCAAGTGCGGCGTGGCCTGGTATGGCCGCCTGTCACGCCCGGCCGCCGGCCAGTTCCTGTCCGAGCCCGAGCGGCAATGGCCGCTTGAGCTGGTCGGATCGCTCAAGGCGCCCGTGCTGGGCCTGTACGGCGGCAAGGATCAGGGCATTCCGCAAACCGATGTCGAGGCGATGCGCGCGGCCCTCAAGGCGACCCGCAAGACCGGTTCCGACCTGATCGTCTATCCCGACGCCCAGCACGGCTTCCACGCCGACTACCGCGCCAGCTATGACGCGGCCGCGGCCCAGGACGGCTGGCGCAAGATGATCGATTACTTCTACGAGCACGGCGTGAAGCCGTAGGCCCCACTGTCGTCATGGCCCGGCTTGTCCGGGCCATCCAAGCGTGACCCATCACAAGAAAGGGCGCAGCCGACAAGCTGCGCCCTTTTCCGTATCGTCGTGTTCATGGTTGGCCCGGACAGGCCGGGCCATGACGCGTCTGTGGTTACCCCCGCAGCTTCCGCGTCAGGGCTTCCAGGTCGCGGGACAATTGGGGATCGTCAGCCTTGAGCGCCTCAATGCGACGCACGGCGTACAGCACCGTGGTGTGGTCGCGGCCGCCGAAGCGCCGGCCGATGTCCGGCAGCGACCGGGTGGTCAGCTGCTTGGCCAGCCACATGGCCGCCTGACGGGGGCGGGCCACCGAGCGGTTGCGACGCTCGGAGATGAGGTCCGCCTGGCGCAGGCCGAAATGTTCCGACGTGGCCTTCTGGATGTCGTCGATGGTGATGCGCTTTTCCGCGCCGCGCAGGTGCGGCCGCAGGATGGCCTGGGCCTCGTCCAGAGACAGGCCGGCCACCTGGCTGCCCATGCGGGCCACCAGGGTGTTCAGGGCGCCTTCCAGCTCGCGCACGCTGTCGGTGAAACGGTCGGCGAGGAACTGCATCACCTCGGGCTTGGCCTGGGCGGTGAAGCCGCCCTGACGGCCGAGGGCCGTGAGCTTGCGATCAAGGATGCCCATGCGCAGCGTCCGGTCGGCCGGCTCGATGCCGCAGACCAGACCCGCCGACAGGTGGCTGCGCAGGCGCGCATCCATCTCGGTGATCTGGGCCGGCGGGCGGTCCGCCGAGAAGACGACGCGGCGGCCGTCCTCCATCAGGGCGGTCAGGGTGTGGAACAGCTCTTCCTGCGTCGACTGCTTGCCGGCCACGAAATGCACGTCGTCGATCAGCAGCAGATCGGCCGCGCGCAGCTCTTCCTTGAACAGGGCGGTGGAGCGATCCATCACCGAGCGCACGAAGGTCGACAGGAACCGTTCGGCGCTGAGATAGACGACTCGCTTCTCCGGCGCGGCGCGCATGGCCTCCCAGGCCATGGCGTTGAGCAGGTGGGTCTTGCCGAAGCCGTAACCGCTGTGGATCACCACCGGGTTGAAGTGGCCGTCGGCCCAGGACGCCACGCGGCGCGCCACGGCATGGGCGAACTCGTTGGCCGGGCCCGGCACGAAGCTGTCGAAGGTGAAGCGTTCCTGCAGGCCGGCGACCCGCGTCGGCCGTGCGCTCGGGGTCGGGGCGATCCTCGGGGCGTCCGTGGCGACCGGGTCCATGACCTCGATCGCCTCGGCGATGATGTCCAGACCGCCGGCGTCAGCCTCGAACTCCATGCGGGATTTCAGATCAAGACTGCGGCCGGCGGGATCATGCTCGGCCCACAGCTCGCCGATACGGCGCCAGGCGTTTCGGCGAATCCAGTCGCGGGCCACGCCGGTCGGGGTGACGAGCACGATGCGGCCGTCAGCGATCTCGCGCAGCGCCGCCTGGGCCAGCCACGAGCCAAACGCGGCCTCGCCGAGCTCCCGGCGAAGGGCCAGACAGGCCTTCGTCCAGATCGCGCCAGCAGGAGTCAGCGACGGCATCGTTTGCCCGCCCAAAGAAGTCATCAGCCCCACCCGTTTCAAATCCACGCCGAACCCGCGACACCCCTCCGCCCCCACGGTGGAGAAGTCAGAATACCCAACACAGTCAGTCTCTTAGCCGGCGGATGCATGACATCCGCCGCCGCCAATCTCATACCCAAAAAAGGAAGAGGACCAAGCGTCGAGAACTTCACACTAGCGGCCCCAAAAACGGTGGGTCAAACGTGAAATTTGAGTCCGGACGCGGATATTTCTGTTGACTCACGAGGCCCCCTCGCGCCGCAAGGGAATCCGTTAACAACGTCGGCGAGCCTGTGGGAATTCGCCGCACAGGCGAATTGCGGACGCGAAAAACCGGCGGGTGCACAGGGCGCCCGCCGGTTGATCAGAATGCCGAATTTTGAGGCGAACGGCGACGACCGTCCTGTTTCGGCGAACGCCGAAATCAGGCGGCGGTCGACAGCTTCTTCAGCTGGGCGTTCAGGCGCGAAACCTTGCGCGAACCCGTGTTCTTGTGAACCACGCCCTTCGACACGGCGCGCATCAGTTCGGACTGCGCGACGACGAAGGCGGCCTTGGCGGCGGCGGCGTCGCCGGCGGCCAGGGCTTCATCGAACTTGCGCAGGAAGGTGCGCACGCGCGACCGACGGGCCTTGTTGACCTCGGTGCGGCGCTCGATCTTGCGGATCGCCTTCTTGGCGCCGGGATTATTGGCCATGGGCTTGTAGAACCTCAGAACGGACGGGGCGCTCGCGAAAGACGCGCACGCCGGATAAATCGAAGGGCGGGCAAATACAGGAAGGCCCCGAGCCGGTCAATGCGACTCTGGTCGATCCGGCATGACGATGTAGAGTGGCGGCATGGATCGCCGCGTTTTCCTTCTCTCGACCCTCGCCCTCGCGGGCTGCTCGGGCGCCGTCACGCGTCAGACTGTTCTCTGCGATACGGGTCTGGGAGAGGCGGTGGCGCGCGCGCTGTCGAAATCTCCGATCCCGGTCGCACCCGTGCTGACCGAGTCCGACCCTGCCGAGTTGCTCGACCGCGCTGAAAGCGAAGCCAACACCCTCGTGGTGACCGGTCAGGGCCTGATAGCCAACCGCCTTCAAAGGCTGGGCTATGTGCGACTCGAACATCGCTGGCAGGCGCAGATCGGCGCAGGGACCATGCAGATCCTCGTGACCAAGGGCTGGGGCCCCGATCAGTGGCGAGCGCTGAAGCTGGCCAAATGGCTGGCTGGCCCGGAGGCCGCGCCGATCCTGGCCGGCGGGGTCGCTCCTATCGTCCCTTGAAGTCGGGCTTCCGCTTCTCGACGAAAGCCGCCATGCCTTCCTTCTGGTCCTCGAAGGCGAACAGGCTGTGGAACAGGCGGCGTTCGAGCGCCACGCCCGTGGTCAGGGTGGTTTCGTAGGCCGCCTCGACCAGTTCCTTGTTCATCAGCACGGCGAGCGTCGAATGGCCGGCGATCTTCGCGGCGGCCTCGAGCGCGGTCTCAATCAGCTTGTCCACCGGTGTGACCCGCGAGACGAGGCCCGCGCGCTCGGCCTCGGCCGCGTCCATCATCCGGGCCGTGAGGATCATGTCCATCGCCTTGGCCTTGCCGACGAAGCGGGTCAGACGCTGGGTGCCGCCGATGCCCGGCGAGACGCCCAGATTGATCTCCGGCTGGCCGAACTTCGCCGTCTCCGAGGCGATGATGAAGTCGCACATCATCGCCAGCTCGCAGCCGCCGCCAAGGGCGTAGCCGCTGACCGCGGCGATGATCGGCTTGCGGAACTGCTCGATCTTGCGCGCGGCTCCGGTGAAGAAGTCGAGCGTCATCATCTGAGCGTAGGATTTGTCCGACATCTCCTTGATGTCGGCGCCGGCGGCGAAGGCCCGGTCAGAGCCGGTCAGCACCACGCAGCGCACTGCCGGGTCTGCGCCGGCCGCGTCGAGCGCCTGGCCCAGGTCGCCGAGCAGTTCGCTGTTCAGCGCATTGAGCGCCTCGGGCCGGTTCAGCCGGATGAGGAGGACGCCGTCGGACGGGGTTTCGAGGATCAGGGTCTGATAGGTCATGCCCCGGTTGTGCCTCCGTGCTCGCGTCGGCTCAAGCGGCTTGTTCAGGGGCCGCTGACCGTGAAACCGCGCGCCCGCAGCATGGCCGGGACGCTGTCGGGGCCGACGAGGTGGCCGACACCGACCACGATGACGGTCTGGCCCGAGCCGGCCATGCGCGCGGCGATCGTTTCCACCCAGCGCCGGTTCCGCAGCACGATCAGCGCGTCGTAGAGGTGCAGCGAGACCTGCTTCATCGGGGTGAGGCCCAGGGTCACCAGCGCCTGGGTGTCGCCCCGGGCCCAGGCGTCGATCAGGCGGGTGTAGAAGTCGGGGTCCTCATCGAGCTGCCTGAGGGTGTCCTCCAGCGAGGCCAGCTGGTCGGCCAGTGGGGCATCGGCGAAGAAGGCGATCTGCTGGGTTGAGGTCTCGAAGGCCTTGCGCGCGGCCGTCGGCGGGGCGGCCGCGACCAGGGTGCGTTCGACGCCGCTGTCGACCGAGGCGCCCTGCTGGTTGAGGGCCATGACGCCGAGCGTGACGTCGGCCAGCCAGGGCTGCACGCGGCTGAGCGCGCCGGGGGCGAGCCCCAGCCGTCCCGTTAGCCGGATCAGACGATCACGGCCGGCCGGGGTCAGAAGGGCTTCCAGCGTCTGCCCCTCGGGCAGGTAACCCCGGGCCTGGGCGGCGCTGGAGGCTTCCGCCTGGCTGGCGGGATCGACGGGCGTCTCAAACCAGAGGTCGTCGGCGTGGGCCAGGGCGTCATCAAGCGCTTTCGGCCGCCAGGCCAGGTCCTTCGGCAGCACATGGACGGCGCCGAACATCACAATCGTGGAGTCCGCGTCCTTCACTGTCCAGACCGGCGGCTCGGCGACGGCGGGAGTGGCGAACTGCAGGCCGAACAGCAGGGCAAGGGCGGAGATCCAGCGGATATTCATGGCGAGGACTGAACCCAACGTGATGCTGATACGCCCTGAAGGCCTTGATGGAATGGTCCGCTCAGGACGGGTCCCTGGTCAAGGACGGGCCTTGCAGGCCCGCCGCTACGCGGCCGCGAAGCGGTCCTTGAGCAGAGACCCGCCCGAGCAAAGAATGCTCATCAAGACATCAGGTCGACTTGTGCCCTGGCTCGCCGAGGAGCCCCCTACCGCTGGCAGGTCGCGCACCAGAACGTCGACCGGCCGCCCTGGACGATCCGCTCGATGGTCCCGCCGCATCCCGGCTTCAGGCAGGGCTGGCCCTCGCGGCCATAGGCCTGGAAGCTGTGCTGGAAATAGCCAAGCGCTCCGTCGGTCGAGGCGAAGTCGCGCAGGGTTGAACCACCGGCGGCGATCGCCTCTTCCAGCACCTCGCGGATCACAGCGACGAGGCCTGGCAGCGCCTTTCTCGGGATCTTCCCGGCCGGCTTCAACGGCGAAATGCCAGACCGGTGCAGCGCCTCGCAGACATAGATGTTGCCCAGCCCGGCCACGATCCGCTGGTCGAGCAGCAGCACCTTGGCGTTCTGCTTGCGGCCCGCGAAAGCCTTCTCCAGCAGCGCGGGCGTGAAGTCCGGACCGAGCGGCTCGGGACCCATGCCGGCGAACCAGGGGTGGGCCGCGATGTCGGCGCCCGGGATCAGGCCCATGAAGCCGAACCGGCGAGGGTCATAGTAGGTCACCCGGCCCCCGCGCTCGGTCTCGAACACGACGTGGGCATGCTTCGGGTCCGGCGGGCTGGCGTAGACGAACTCGCCCGGCCGCACGGTTCCCTCCGCCGCCTCGATCTCGAACCGGCCGGTCATGCCCAGATGCATGACCAGGGCATCGCCGCGATCGGTGTGGCCAAGCAGGTACTTGGCCCGTCGGTCGAGCCGCTCGATCGTCGCGCCGGTCAGCCGCTGGACGAAGTCCTGGGGGAAGGCGAAGCGCAGGTCCGGTCGCCGCTGCTCGACACGGGTCAGGCGCGCGCCCTCCAGCACGGGCGACAGGCCCCGGCGGACGGTTTCGACTTCGGGCAACTCAGGCATGGGGTCTTGGCTAGCCGACCTGCCCGCGCGGGTCTATGAGCAAGGCCATGAGCCAGAGCAGCGCCACCTTCGGCTATCGCGACGTCGATCCGACCGAGAAGCCCGGCCTCGTGCGCGGGGTCTTCGACCGCGTCGCCAGCCGCTACGACCTGATGAACGACCTGATGAGCGCGGGCGTGCATCGCATCTGGAAGGACGCCACGGCGGCCCGCCTCAACCCGCAACCCGGCGAGGTGATCCTCGATGTGGCCGGCGGCACAGGCGACATGGCCCGTCGCTACGCGAAACTGGCCCGGGCCGCGCAGGAGCGCCGGGGCGGCGACGACGCGACCATCCACATCATCGACTACAACGCCGAGATGATCGCGGCGGGCCGGGAAAAGGGCGCGCCGCCCGAGATCTGCTGGGCCGTGGGCGACGCCCAGCGGCTGCCGCTGCCGGACGCCAGCGCCGACGCCTATTCCATCGCCTTCGGCATCCGCAATGTGACCGACGTCTCCGCCGCGTTGCGCGAGGCGAAGCGGGTCCTGAAGCCCGGCGGGCGGTTCGTCTGCCTCGAGTTCAGCCGGCCGACCGGCGTCGCCCTGCGCACCGCCTATGACGCCTGGTCGTTCAAGGCCATTCCGCAGATCGGCGAATGGGTGGCGGGCGACCGCGAGTCCTACCAATACCTCGTCGAAAGCATCCGCCGCTTCCCGGACCAGAAGACCTTCGCCGGGATGATCGAACAGGCCGGCTTCAGCCGCGTCAGCTATTCCAATTTCACCGGCGGCGTAGCGGCCCTGCACTCGGGGCGGGTTCTCTAGGGGCATGCGTTTCAAAAATCCGCTCATCCCGGCGAAGGCCGGGACCCAGATCCAGCCGCGGTATTCAGGTCGGAATTCGAAATCCGACGCCTGCAACTGGGCCCCGGCCTTCGCCGGGGATGCGGCTTAGGGCATGGGCCTGTCCGCCTTCTTCCGACTGCTGGCCGCCGGCTGGACCCTGATCCGCGCCGATGCGCTGATCCCGCGGGAGCTGGACGACGTTCTGCCGCCGGGCGTCCGGACGCTGGCGCGCGCCCTGCGGCTGTTCGCCGGCCGACAGGCCCGGCAGGGCCGGCCGGGAGAAAGACTGGCGCGGTCGCTGGAGCGGCTGGGGCCGGTGGCGATCAAGCTGGGCCAGGTTCTTTCCACCCGGGCCGATATCTTCGGGACGGTGTTCGCCACCGATCTGGCGCACCTGAAGGACGCCCTGCCGCCGTTCCCGACCGCCGAGGCGCGGGCCGAGATCGAGCGGGAGCTGGGCAAGCCCGTGGACGTGCTGTTCCCGGTGTTCGGCGAGCCGGTCGGGGCGGCTTCGCTGGCCCAGGCGCATCGCGCGACGATGGCCGACGGCCGGGAGGTCGCGGTCAAGGTCCTGCGGCCGGGCATCGAGCGGCGCATCGCCGACGACAGCGCCACCCTGATGATGGCCGCCGGACTCATCGAGGCGCTGATCCCGCCCGCCCGGCGGCTGGAGCCGGCGGCCTTCGCCACGACGGTGATCCGCTCGCTGCAGCTGGAGCTGGACATGCGGTTCGAGGCGGCCGGCGCCGCCGAATTGTCCGACATCATGAACCGCGACGGCTGGATGCGCGCGCCGCAGGTGATCTGGGACGGCGTGGCCAAACGGGTGCTGACGCTGGAGTGGGTCGACGGCTTGCCGCTGTCCGACCTGGCGACGCTCGACGCGCCGGGGCTCGACCGCAAGGCCGTGGCCGACAACCTGATCCGGGCCTTCCTCGCCCAGGCGCTGGACCACGGTGTCTTCCACGCCGACCTGCACGAGGGAAATCTGTTCGTCGTCCCGCCGACGGGCATCGTGGCGGTCGATTTCGGCATCGTCGGGCGGCTTTCGCCCGGGACGCGGCGCTATCTGGCCGAGATCCTCTACGGCTTTCTCACCCGCGACTACGCCCGGGTCTCGAAGGCCCACTTCGATGCGGGCTACGTGCCGGCGCACCATGACCCTGAGGCGTTCGCGCAGGCCCTTAGAGCGGTTGGCGAGCCGGTGTTTGGTCGGGCGGCCAGCGAGCTGTCCATGAGCCGGCTGCTGTCGCTTCTGTTCGAGATCACCGCCCTGTTCGACATGCGCCTGCGGCCGGAGCTGGTTCTGCTGCAGAAGACCATGGTCACCGTCGAGGGCGTCGCTCGGCGGCTGTGGCCGGACCACGACCTGTGGGCCGCCGCCGATCCTGTCGTGCGCCGCTGGATCGCCCGGGAACTGTCGCCCGTCGCCCGGGTGAAGGAGTTCGCCGACGAGGCCGTCCGCGCCCTGAGGGCCATCGCGCGGATGGCCGAGGAGAATGCAGCGCGGCCCGTCGTCGTCGCGCCGGTCGAGGGGCCGTCCGGCCTTGTCTGGCTGGCCGCCGGCGCGCTGATCGCCGGACTGGCGTTCGTTGTGGCGCGGCTGCTGGGGTAGAGGGCGCTTGCCCTTGCGCCATTGTACAATCGCCCTTTGGTCTTGATGGAATGATGCGCTCCGGACGGCAGTCCTGGTCAAGGACGACCCCTGCGGGGTCGCCGCTACGCGGCCGCGAAGCGGTCCTTGAGCAGGCCGTCCGTCGGAGCAACACTGGCCGTCAAGACATCAGGAGCGGTCCGCCATGCCCCGCCTTCGGCGAGCACGGACCTTGTCGGTCATCGACGGCGCTTCCCTCTCCACCACGCTTCGCGTGGCCCGCCTCCCGCACTCGCGCCAGGCGCACGGAAGGTTCTACCCGTCGTCCCGCGACCGCGACCGCCTTGCCCCGCCCTCGGCTTCGCGTGTCTTCACCTTGGCCCAGTAGGCGGCCCCGTCGTCCGGCTTGAACATCGTCCTTGGCGCCCCGTCGCGGGTGGCGACCGCGAAGACATTGCTGCCCGGGTCATAGATCAGGGTGTCGCCGTTGGCCCGGGTCAGGGTCTGGGCGCCCCGCGGCGGCTTCGTCACGAAGGCATGCGCCTTGCTGACATAGGCGTCGAGCGATCGGGCGCCGAAGTCGGCCCCGTTGCGCTGGAAGTTGCGCTCGGCGTTCTGCTCGGCGGTGAAGCGGCGACTGGCCGACCACATCGGCTTGCCATCTATGCGCCGGACCGGCGCCGAGCGCGCGTCGGAGGCTGCAGGCGCCTCATCCGTCCCCGCCATGGGGGCGGGGGCGGGCGGGGCCGATGCCGCCTGATGGACCGGCACGGCGGACGCCCCGCCGTCGCAACCTGCCAGAAAGGCGGCGGCCAGCATCACCGCCGACGAAGCCCGGAACAATCCCACCATGATCTTGTCCTTGTCACCCGTTAAAAGTGTATTTGAACAGATCAAGAACATGGGTTTCGGGATTGGTCAAGCGTCCGTGGCGTCGTATGCAGCGACGGGTGTTCATGGCGCTGACGGAGACGCGGGTTTGGCTGGGCGGCGGGTTCTGCTGATCGTCGGGGGCGGCATTGCCGCCTACAAGGCGCTGGAACTGACACGGCTGCTGCGCAAGGCGGGCGTGGCGGTGCGGCCGATCCTGACGAAGGCCGGCGCCGAGTTCGTCACGCCGCTGTCCCTGTCGGCGCTCGCCGAGGACAAGGTCTACAGCGAACTCTTCTCTCTGACGGACGAAGCGGAGATGGGCCATATCGAGCTCTCCCGCTCGGCCGACCTGGTGGTCGTGGCCCCGGCGACGGCCGACCTGATGGCAAAGGCGGCCCATGGCCTGGCCGGGGACCTTGCCTCGACGACCCTGCTGGCGACCGACAAGCCCGTGCTGATGGCGCCGGCGATGAACGTTCGCATGTGGGACCATCCGGCGACGAAGCGGAACCTGGCGACCCTCAAGGGCGACGGCGTGCGGTTCGTGGGGCCTGACGAAGGGGCCATGGCCTGCGGCGAGTTCGGCTATGGCCGGATGGCCGAGCCCGAGGCGATCTTCAACGCGATTCTGGGCCTGCTGGAGGGGCCCGCCGCCCGCCCTTTAGCCGGTAGACATGTGCTGGTGACGGCCGGACCGACGGCCGAGGCGCTCGATCCCGTGCGGTTGCTCACCAACCGCTCGAGCGGCCGGCAGGGCTACGCCATCGCCGGGGCGCTCGCCACGCTGGGCGCCCGCGTGACGCTGGTGTCTGGCCCGGTGAGCCTGCCGACGCCGGCGGGCGTGGACCGGGTGGACGTGGAGTCCGCGCGCGACATGCTGGCGGCCAGCCAGGCGGCCCTGCCGGCCGACGCGGCGGTCTGTGTCGCGGCGGTGGCGGACTGGCGCCCAGACGAGGCGTTCGGCATCAAGCTGAAGAAGGGCAAGGACGGCCCGCCGACCCTGACCCTGGTCGAGAACCCCGACATCCTGGCGACCCTCGCCGCGTCGGGCCCGGCGCGGCCGACGCTGGTTGTCGGGTTCGCGGCCGAGACCAACGACGTCGAGGCGCATGCCCGGGCCAAGCTGGCCCGCAAGGGCTGCGACTGGATCATCGCCAATGATGTGACCGAGCCGGGCGTCATGGGTGGAGAAGAGAATGCGGTGCTGCTGATCACCCGCGAGGGGATCGAGCGCTGGGACCGCGCCCACAAGGACCGGGTCGCCGCCGATCTGGCCGCCCGTATCGCGAAGGCTTTGACGTGACCCCGACCATCCCCGTCGTCCAGCTACCCCACGCCGAGGGCCTGCCGTTGCCGGCCTATGAGACGCCGCTCGCGGCCGGCATGGACCTGCGCGCCGCGGTTCCCGAGGACGAACCGATCATTCTGAAGCCGATGGCCCGGGCCATGGCGCCGACCGGCCTGTCGTTCGCCGTGCCGGCTGGTTTCGAGGCCCAGGTCCGGCCGCGCTCGGGCCTGGCGTCCAAGGCGGGGATCACCTGCCTCAACACGCCCGGCACCATCGACGCGGACTACCGCGGCGAGGTGAAGGTTATCCTGATCAATCTGGGGGAGGAGGACTTCGTCATCCGCCGGGGCGACCGGATCGCCCAGCTCGTGATCGCGCCGGTGGCGGCAGCGACCTGGGAGGCGGTGACGAGCCTCGACGAGACCGTGCGGGGCGCGGGCGGGTTCGGCTCGACTGGCGCCGGCTAGGTCGGGAGTCCGTGGAAGCCCACGTAGCCGAGGAAGCCGCTGACGAACGCCAGACCGGCGATCCAGAGGAAGGGCTTGAGGACGTCGTAGGGGTTATCGACTGCGGCGCGCATGACGCTGAAGGTCCTTTCGGGGCCAAGTATTCAACTGTTGAACACACAGGCGCCGCATACGGTTGCAGGCGTCGTCTGAACCGAGAATGACGTGATTCGCCTGACAGTCGACAAGCTCGCCGAATTGATCGCCCGCCAGTTGAATCCTGGTGGGGGCAGGATCTTCCTGCCGGGCAGCGCCGGAGAGCCGCTGACGTTGCTCGATGCGTGGCGGAGCAGGCCCGAACTGGCCGCCAATCTGACCTTCGTCGGCGCGCCTGTACCGGGGATCAACCGCAACGACTGGGCCGGTCTGCACGAGACGGCCCGGTCGGAAGGGACGTTTCTGTCCGCCGACTGGCGAGCCAGTTTCGAGGCCGGACGGTTCAGCCTGCGGCCGATGACCTGGTTTCAGGCGTTCGGCTGGCTGGGAGAGACGCCGCTCGACGCAGCCGTGTTCCACGTCAGCGAACCCGACGCGGACGGCAACGTCTCGATGGGGATCGCCAGCGACCTCGCGCCGGCCGTCATGGCCCGGGACCTGTTCAAGGTCGCGCTGGTCAATCCGGCCATGCCGCCTGTCCAGGGCCCGGTCTGGCCGCTGGCCGTATTCGACCTCGTCGCCGACGCGCCGCACGATCTGCTGACCTACGACACGGGCACGCTCGACCCGGCGTTCGAGGCGATCAAGCGGCATCTGCAGGCGATCATGCCCGACGGCGCCAGCGTGCAGTTCGGCGTCGGCAAGGCCGGGATCGCGGCGCTGGCGGCGCTGGAGGGGATGAAGGGCCTGCGAATCCACTCCGGCATGGTCACCGATCCGCTGCTGCCGGTGCTCGACTCCGGTGCGCTGACCGAAGTTGTGACGGGCCTGGCGGCGGGATCGCGCGCGCTCTACGACCGCTGCGGTTCAGACAGCCGCATCCGTTTCGAGCCATCGAACGTGACCCATGACATCCGGGTTCTGGCGGAGATCCCGCGCCTGGTGGCGGTCAATTCAGCGATCGAGATCGATCTGTTCGGCCAGGCCAACGCCGAATTCCAGGACGGTCGACAGATCAGCGGCGTCGGCGGGCTGACCGACTTCCTGCGCGGCGCGCGGCTGTCGAAAGGCGGGCTGCCGATCCTCGCCCTGCCGGCCAGCGCGCGACGGGGCGAGATCAGCCGCATCGTGCCGCGCCTGCCGCCGACGGCCGTCTCTGTTCCGAGAGCGGATGTCGGGCTGGTGATTACCGAGCATGGCGTGGCCGACCTGCGCGGCCTGACGCTCGATGGCCGCGCCGAGGCGCTGATCGCGGTGGCCGAACCGGCCCATCGGGATGGACTCGCCGACAGCTGGGCGGCTATCCGGCGGAGCCTTTGACCGTGAGCGCGACCATGGATCTCCTGACCAGCAGCGACCTCCCCCTCGACCTTATCGGACGGGGAAAGGTGCGCGACATCTACGCTGTCGGCGATGACCGGCTGCTGTTGATCGCGACCGACCGGGTCAGCGCCTTCGACGTGGTGATGGCCGAGCCCGTCCCCATGAAGGGCGCCGTGTTGACCCAGCTCAGCGCCTGGTGGTTCCGGCGCCTGGATGGCGTGGTGCGCCACCACATGCTGTCGGTCGATCCCGACGAGATCATCGCCGCGGCCCCCGTGCTGGCCCCCCACCGCGCGAGCCTCGTGGGGCGGGCGATGCTCTGCCGCCGGGTGACGGTCGTGCCGGTCGAGTGCGTCGTGCGTGGCTATCTCTCGGGCTCCGCCTGGAAGGAATATGCGGACTCCGGGACACTGGCGGGCGAAGCCCTGCCGGCCGGGCTCCGCAAGAGCGAGCGGCTTGACCCGCCGGTGTTCAGCCCGGCGACCAAGGCCGAGACCGGCCACGACGAGAACATCTCTGTCGCGCGGATGGGCGCGGTCGTCGGCGCGGCCCTGGCCGCCGAGCTGGAGGCGCTGAGCCGCACCGTTTACGAAGCCGGTCGGGCCCTGGCCGCCGAGCGCGGGCTCATTCTGGCCGACACCAAGTTCGAGTTCGGCCGGGACGCGCAGGGTAGGGTCGTGCTGATCGACGAGGTGATGACGCCGGACAGCTCGCGCTATTGGCCCGCGGGGGGCTGGTCTGTCGGCGAGACCCCGCCCAGCTTCGACAAGCAGCCGCTGCGCGATTACCTCGACGCGGAACGCGCCGCCGGTCGCTGGAACGGCGAGGCGCCCCCGCCGCCCTTGCCGGAGGCGGTCGTGAGGGCGACGTCGGAGCGGTATCTGGAGCTTTACCGGCGGATGACCGGCGAAGATCTGACCGTCTGACCGTCGGTCAGAGCAATTCGTCTGTGTGTTCCCCAAGTTTCGGAGACCGGACGCCCGGCATGCGGACGCCGTCAATCTTCAGCGGGGCGGCCAGCATGTGCAGACCCTGCGGCCGGTCCGGGTGATCGACCACATCCCGCATGCCGACCTCGGCGACAAACGGGTTGTCGAGCGCCTGGAACAGATCGTTGACCGGGCCGAAGGGGACGCGCCCCGCGAACAGGGCGCTCCAGTGCGCGGTCGGCTCCGTCGCGAACAGGACGTCGAGCGCCTCGGTCAGGGCCGGAAGATTGCGCGCCCGGTCGGCGAGCGTGGCGAAGCGCAGATCGGCGGCCAGGTCCGGGCGGCTGATCAGGTCGCAGAGCTCTCCCCAGAATTTCTCGTTCATGCACATCAGCTGGCCGTAGCCGTCGGCCGTCTTCACCCGCTGCACCGGGGCCAGCGAGGGGTGTGCGCCGGCCGGCATGCGGACCGTCGGATGGTGCTCGTTCATCGCCCAGACGGCCGGGTAGCTGAGCTGGTGCAGGGCCACGTCGAACAGTGACACGTCCACGTCGCAGCCCTCGCCCGTGGCGCGGGCCGAGAGGATGCCGCTGACCACGCCGAAGGCGAAGGTCGCCCCGCTCATGAAGTCGATGATCGAGACGCCCATGCGGGCGGGCGGGCCGTCCGGCTCGCCGGTCAGGCTCATCAGGCCGCACTCTGCCTGCATCGGATAGTCGTAGCCCGGCCAGCCCTCGCGGCTGTTGCCCCGGCCGTAGGCCGACAGGTGGCCGCAGACGATGGCCGGGTTGATGGCCTTGAGGGCGTGGTAGGTCAGGCCGAGCTTGGCCGGCTGGTCGCCGCGCAGGTTGTTGACCACGGCCTCGGCCGAGGCGACCAGCCGCTCGAAATCGGCCCGGCCCTCCGGCGTCTTCAGTTCGATGGCGGCGGATTTCTTGCCGCGCGAGAAGGTCTGGAAATACAGGCTGTCGTTGTCGCCCAGCATGAAGGGTCCGGTCGGGCGCGAGGCGTCGCCGCCCATGGACGGGGCCTCGATCTTGATCACCTCCGCGCCCAGTTCGGACATCAGCAGGGTGGCGTAGGGCCCGGCCCCATAGTGTTCGATGGTCAGGACGCGCACGCCCTGCAGGGGTCGCTTCACCAGTAGGTCTCCATGATTTCGGCCGCCCAGGCCGGCTCGCGGACGTCGCCGCGCGGCAGGAAGCCGCTGAGCACCGGCTTGATGTCGACGACGGGGGTGCCGTCGATGGCGTCGAGGCCCTCGACCTCCAGGCTCAGGCCGTCGACCGAGACGATGCGGCAGACCGAGACGCCCAGCCGGTTGGGCCGGTTTCGGCCGCGCTGGGCGAAGATCCCGACCAACGGCCAGTCCTCGCGGCCGCGCGGGCGGCGCGCGCCGTTGACGATCTCCGCGTCGGTGATGCGGTCGAAGACGAAGACGATCTCGGCATGGGAGAAGTCGGTCAGGCCGAACAGGGCTTCCGGGCCGAACCGCGCCGGGTCGAGGTCGATGCGCGCGCGGCTGGGACCCCAGTCGTCGTCGATGGCCGCCTCACGGCCACCCCGAACATGGCCGACCGCCTCGATCGCGAATGTCATGGACGCCTCCCTTGCCTGGACGGCACGGGGCTAGGCCGGGCCACGGGGCGGGTCAAGCGGAGCGACTTGCATTTGAGAACTATTCGCATTAACGCCGGAGCCGTTATCCGCTCCCAGCTACCGGAACCCAGCCTTGACCAAGTCCCTGCTCGGCCGCCTGCGCCGCTTCTGGCTCGATGTTCACCTGTGGATCGGCGTGGGGCTGTTCATTCTGCTGGTTCCGCTCGGCCTGTCGGGCGCGGCGCTGGTCTGGCACGACGGGCTGGACACGCTGCTGCATCCGCAGCGCTTCGCTGTCTCCCGGGGCGATACGACCCTGGCGGCTTCGGCCTATCTCGACGCGGCCCGAAAGGCCTACGGCGAGCGGGCGACGGTGACCCAACTTCGCATGCCCGAAAAAGCCGGCAAGCCGGTCATCGCCAGCGGCCGGGTCAACGGTCCGCCGCCGGCGCCGGGCCAGCGCCCGCGCAGCCTGACCGCCTGGATCGACCCCGCCACCGCCCGGGTGCTCGATGTGGCCGACACCCGCAATGAACTCATCGGCGTTATGCACCGGCTGCACGGCAGCCTGCTGATCAGCACGCCGGGGCTCGGTCGCAAGATCGTCGGCTGGCTGGGCTGGGCCATGAGCGTTTCCTGCCTGACCGGCCTGTGGCTGTGGTGGCCGCGCAACGGCAAGGTCGTGCGGGGCCTGCGCTGGCTGCGCTCGCCCTCGACCTTCAACAACCTGCACCACATGGTCGGGTTCTGGGTGCTGGTCCCGCTGCTGATCGTGTCCCTGACGGGCGTCTACATCTCCTTCCCGGAGACCAGCCGCAGGCTGTTCGGCATCGAGACGGCCGGCGGCCCGCGAGGCGGCCAGCGTCCGGCCGCCGCGCCGCCGCTGGCCCGGCCCGGCCTGCCGATCGACATGGCCGTCGCCGCCGCCATGGCTGAAAAGCCCGGCGCGCGGCTCGCCGCCATCACCCTGCCCACCGAAGGCCGCCGGCCGGCCTGGCGCATCCAGTTCGCGGCCGAGGGCGAGGGGCCCGGACCGATGGTCCAGGTCGCCGACGAAGACGGATCCATCCGCAAAGGCCGGGGCCCGACGGGCCCCGGACAACCCGACCCGCTGTCGCGCACCATGCGGACGGTCCATGACGCGCAGGACGCGCCCTGGCTCTGGCAGCTGCTGGTGTTCATCACCGGCGTCGCGCCGGCGTTGCTGGGCGTCACCGGCACGGTGATGTGGCTGCGTCGCCGCGGCCGCCGCGCCCACCTGAGCCGCCTGCGCGCCACGCACGCGGATTAAATCTCTTTTTGAGAATGATTCTCATTGCGGCGTTGCAATGTGAAAGTTAAGAACGACTCGCAATCGCAATTATGCGCCGCCGCGGCGCATCAGGTTTCGGGGACAGACTTCATGCGTACGATTTCAGGCGGCGTCACCGCCCGCGCCAAACGGGCTCTCGGCGTAGCGGCGGTGGCGGGCGCGGCCGGGTTGTCCCTGTCGCCGGCCCTGGCGAACGCCGCCGAGAGCAGCGCCATGGTGACGGCCGCCGCCGACGCGGCGCCCACCGAGTTGTCCGGCATCGAGGTGCATGGCGAAAAGGACCGCCCGAGCTCGCCGAAGTACACCACCGCGCCGGTCGATACGCCGCAGACCGTCACCGTCGTGTCCGGCCGGACGATCCGTGACCAGAACCTGCTGACCCTGCGCGATATCCTGCAGACCGTGCCCGGCATCACCTTCGGGGCCGGCGAGGGCGGCGGCGGCTACGGCGACAGCATCAATCTGCGCGGCTACTCGGCCAACAACGACGTGACCACCGACGGCCTGCGCGACAGCGCCCAGTACAGCCGCACCGACCCGTTCAACCTGCAACAGATCGAGGTGATCAACGGGGCCAACTCCGTCTACGCCGGCGCGGGCTCCGTGGGCGGATCGATCAACCTGGTCAGCAAGGCGCCGCGCGCCTCCGACAGCGGCGTCTTCACCGCCGGGGTCGGCACGGACGGCTACGGCCGGCTGACGCTCGACGCCAACCGCGTGATCGGCGACCAGATCGCCGTCCGCCTGAATGCCATGGCGCACAACAACGACGCGCCGGGCCGCGACGTGGAGCACTTCAGCCGTTGGGGGATCGCGCCGTCGATCACCTTCGGGCTCACCGGCCCCACGCGGGTGACGGTCTCCTACCTGCACCAGGAGGACGAGAATGTTCCGCAGTACGGCGTGCCCTATGCGTCGAACGCCTTCCTCAACGGGCCGCTGCCCGGCGTGAAGCCGTCGAGCTACTACGGCTACCGCAACATCGACACGCAGGAGATCGGCGTCGACAGCCTGACCCTGAACATCGTGCACGAGATCAGCGACAGCCTGACGGTGACCAACACCAGCCGCTGGCAGCAGATCACCCAGCTGACCATCGTCGACCCGCCGCAGGGGGCCTGGTGCCTGGCCAGCGGCTTCAACGCCCAGACCGGCGCGGCTTGCGGCACGCCCGGCGTCTACAGCCTCAGCGGACCGCGCGGGAACCTGCGCGACACCACCAACACCCAGCTGGTCAGCCAGACCGACTTCAACTGGAAGTTCACCACGGGGTCCTGGTCGCACAACCTGGTTCTGGGGGCGTCCTTCTCCAACGAGACCTACGACCTGACCACTGGGCGGCTGTTCTTCAACGGCAACGGCTCCGCCGTGGCGCTGCCGACCATGAGCATCGCCAATCCCGACAGCCTCTACGCCGGGCCGGTCAACTTCCTTGAAAGCGCGATCAGCGACGGCCAGCTGGCCAACCAGGCGCTGTACCTGTTCGACACGGTCGAGCTTGGCCCGCACTGGCAGCTGAACGGCGGCGCGCGGGTCGAGCACAACGAAGGCGAATTCGTCTCTACGCCCTACACCTGGATGGTCGGAACGCCGCCGGTGCGAGTGGCCGGGGCCACGACCATCGCCCGGAACGAGGAGACGCTGGTCTCCTACCGTCTGGGTCTGGTCTACAAGCCGGCGGCCAACGCCAGCCTCTACATCGCCTATGGCAACACCCAGACGCCGTCGCAGGCGACGGTCAACGGCGGCTGCGCGGTGACCGGCACGGCCCAGAACTGCAACGTCGATCCGGAAAAGGGCCAGGTGCTCGAGGTCGGCGCCAAGTGGGACACGTTCGACGGCCGGCTGTCGCTGACCGCCGCCCTGTTCCAGAACGAGCGGACCAACATCCGCCTGAACTCCAACGACCCGGCCATCCCGGTGCAGCAGCTGGACGGCGCGTCCCGCGTGCGCGGTCTGGCCCTCGGCGCGGCCGGCCAATTGACCGATCGCTGGACGATCCTCGCCAACTACACCTTCCTCGACAGCGAGATCCTTCAGAACGTCGCCGGCACGGCCCTGCCGCCGAACGACGTCGACTACACCAGGGGTGACCCGATCCCGATCACGCCGCGCCACGCCTTCAACCTGTGGACCACGGTGATGGTCACCGACAGGGTGATGATGGGGTACGGGGCGACCTACGCCGGCGAGTATGCCTTCGCCCGCGCCGCCGTCGGGGCGCCGCTGCTCTGGTCGGACAGCTACTGGCTGCACAACGCCTCGCTGACCTGGACCGCCAGCGACGCCGTCAGCGTCCAGGTCAACATCAAGAACCTGACCGACCAGGCCTACTACACGCGCATCCGCTCCAACGCCGGGTTCGGCTGGGCGACGCCGGGTGACGCGCGGTCGGCGCAGATAACCCTGAACTACCGGTTTTGACGGGCGCGGGAGGACCAGCGCGATGATGCTCCAGATTCCCGGCGTGCTGGACAAGGATGAGGTCGCGCGGATTCGGTCCCTGATCGATGCGGCGGACTGGACCGATGGCAATGTGACATCCGGGTTCCAGTCGGCCCTGGCCAAGCAGAACCGGCAGCTGCCGGAAGGCTCCGACGCGGCCCGCGAGGCCGGCGCGGCCATTCTGGCGGCGCTTCAGCGCCATCCGCTGTTCCTCTCGGCCGCGCTGCCGGCGCGGATCTTTCCGCCTCTGTTCAACGCCTACGGCGTCGGCGACGGCTTCGGCGATCACATCGACAACGCGATCCGCCGCGACCGGGAGGGGCGACAGTTCCGCACCGACCTTTCGGCGACGCTCTTCCTGACCGAGCCCGAGGACTACGATGGCGGGGAGCTGACGGTTGACGACACCTACGGCGTTCACCAGGTGAAACTCGCCGCCGGGGATCTGATCCTCTATCCCGCCTCCAGTCTGCACCGGGTTGAGCGCATCACCCGCGGGGCCCGCGTCTCAGGCTTCTTCTGGATCCAGAGTCTCGTGCGGGACGACGCTCGCCGCACCCTGCTGTTCGATATGGACCTGGCCATCCAGCGGGCCGGGGCCGGTCTGGGGGCCGGGGACGCGGCGGTGGTTTCGCTGACCGGCGCGTACCACAACCTGCTGCGGATGTGGGCCGAGACCTGAACCCCCGTTCCGGGCCACGTCCACGACCGTTTGAATACCCCGCGTTTACCCGTGGTCGTCATGCTCGCCGCGAACAGGGCGGAAACGGCATGGCCGGCGCAAAGACCGGAAGAGCATCGGCGAAACGGCGCGGACCCAAATCCGCGGCGGCGCGCTGGTTCTTCGACAACTCCCTCGACATGTTCGCGGTGGTCAACCGCGACGGCGTCTTCACCGACGTCAATGACGCGTGGGAGCGGATCACCGGCTGGCGACGCGAGGACCTGGTCGGCAAGACGATCTTCGAGTTCCTCCACGAGGACAGCTACGACGAGGCCCGCGACTCCCGTCGGCGCATGAAGCGCGACGGCCACACGGTCAACCAGCTGAAGATCCGCTGTCAGGACGGGCGCTGGATCTGGATCCAGGGCCGGTCCAGGCTTGACCCGAACGACCACATGGTCGGCACCCTGCAGGACATCACCGAGACCGTCCTCCAGAAGGAGGAGCTCGAGGCCGCCCGCCGGACCCGCTCGATGCTGTCCGAGGCCGCCGGCATCGGCAGCTGGAGCTATGAGCCCTACAGCGATCGCATCGAATGGTCCGACGATATCCTGGCGCTCTGCGGCTGGGACCAGGCGGACATCGACACGCCTGAGAAATTTCACGCCATCGTCGATCCGGCTCAGCGGGACATGGTCGACGCGACCTTCCGTCAGAGCGTCCGGTCAGGCGAAGGCGCGACGATCGAGCATCGGTTCCTCACCCGGGACGGCCGATGGCTGACCATGCGGGCCACCTTCCGCACCGAGCGGCGGGGACGGGTCTTCGCCCTCAAGGGCATCTCGCAGGACGTGAGCGAGCTCGCCGAGGCCCGGGATGCCGCGCGCGAGGGCGAGGCGCGGGTTCAGGCGCTGATGGAGCGAGCGCGCATGGATGCCTGGCGGCAGGAGCTGGCGCTTGGCGCCGCCGACGCCGGGGCCTTCGAGATCGATCACGCCGGCCGAACCTTCTGGGCCAGCGAGCAGTTCTTCCGGCTGGTCGGCCGGCGCATGACCTACAAGGAAATGGCCGTCCCGCTCTGGCCGTTCGTGCATCCCGAAGACAGGACGCTCGTGCGGGAAACGAACCGGCGCTGGGCCGGCGGCGTTGAAAACGTCTCCATGGAATTCCGCATTCTCATGCCGGACGGCCAGGAGCGCTGGGTGCGCACCTTCTACCGGCTCGACAGGCCCAGCCGAAAAGGCGTGGGTCTTGTTCTGGATATCGACGCCCGCAAGCGGCAGGAACTGGCGCTGGTCGAGGCGCAGCGGGCCGCTGAAGCAGCGGCAGAGGCCAAGGCGAGTTTCCTCGCCAACATGAGCCACGAAATTCGCACGCCGATGAACGGCGTGCTCGGCGTGCTCCATCTGCTGAAGAACGAGACGATCAGCGACGGCGGCCAGCGGCTGCTGGACGAAGCCCTGACCTGTGGCGAGATGCTCTCGACACTGCTCGATGACGTGATCGACTTCGAGCGGATCGAGGCGGGCCGGCTTGAACTTTCAGACGAGGCGGTCGACGCCGGCGAACTGGCGCGCGGCGTCTTCCGGCTGCTGGAGCCGCAGGCGCGCGCCAAGGGCCTGACGCTGACGCTGGAGGGTGCGGACGACCTGGGCTGGGTGCGAACCGACCCTGTGCGGCTGCGCCAATGCCTGTTCAATCTGATGGGCAACGCCGTGAAGTTCACGCTGGAGGGCGGGGTGACGCTGCGCTGCGAGCGCCCGGCGCCCGGGCGGCTGGCGTTCGGCGTGCGGGACACCGGCATCGGTATCGCGCCGGAGGCCCAGGACCGGCTGTTCGAACGCTTCCACCAGGCCGACGCTACCACGACCCGACGGTTCGGCGGCTCCGGCCTCGGTCTGAGCATCACCCGCCGACTGGCGGAGATGATGGGTGGCCAGGTCACTTTCGAATCTGCGGCAGGCGTCGGCTCGACCTTCCGGATCGAGATCGCCGCCGTGGACGCGGTCGCCGCGGGCCCCGCCGCCGAGCTGGCGGGGGCGCCGCTCGAAGGGCTGCGAATTCTTGTTGTCGAGGACAACCCGACCAACCGGATGATCGCGGTGAAGATGCTCGAGAGCCTCGGCGCGTCCGCGCAGACCGCGTGCGACGGAGCCGAGGGCGTGGCCACCGCCGCCGCGGGGGCGTTCGACCTGATCCTGATGGACATCCAGATGCCCGACATGGACGGCATGGAGGCCTGCCGCCGCATCCGCGCGCAGACCGGTCCGTCCGCGACAACCCCGATGATCGCCCTGACCGCCAACGTCCTGGCGCATCAGCGGGAGACCTATCTGGCCGCCGGCATGGACGGCGTGGTCGGCAAACCGGTCTCGCCCGCGGCTCTGCTGGCGGAGATTTCCCGGCTCGCCGCCGACCCGGGTGAAGCGACGCCTGAACAGGCCCGGATCGCCTGACACCTTCCCCCCGGCGTGGGTCGTGCTAGACCTGCGTCAAAACCGGGGGGTACGTAACCATGGCCAGCACGACAACCAGTGAAGACGCGCCCGTCTCGATGCGGACCGTGGTCCTGGCGTCTTCCGCCGGCACGGCCTTTGAGTGGTATGACTTCTTCGTCTTCGGCACGCTGGCGTCGGTCATCGGCAAGAACTTCTTCGCCGAGCTCGGCGACACGGCAGGTGTCCTTGCGGCCCTGGGCCTGTTCGGCGCCGGCTTCTTCTTCCGGCCGCTCGGCGCCCTGATCTTCGGCCGCATCGGCGACAAGGCCGGCCGCAAGGGCGCATTCCTGATCACCGTCATCCTGATGGGCGCGGCGACCTTCGCCATCGGCCTGCTGCCGACCTACGCCATGGCCGGGCCGCTGGCCCCGCTGCTGCTGATCCTGATGCGCATCATCCAGGGCACAGCGCTGGGCGGTGAGTACGGCGGCGCGGCGATCTACGTCGCCGAGCACGCGCCGGACGGCAAGCGCGGCGCGATGACCGGCTGGATCCAGACCTCCGCCGCCTTCGGCCTGCTCGGCGCCCTGCTGGTGATCCTGGCGGCCCGCACGGCGCTGGGCGAAGAGGCCTTCCTCGCCTGGGGCTGGCGCATTCCGTTCCTCGTTTCGGTCGGCCTGCTGGGCGTGTCGATCTTCATGCGCCTTAAGCTGTCGGAGAGCCCCTCGTTCCAGAAGCTCAAGGACGCCGGCGAACAGGCCGAGCACCCGTTCCGCGAAGCCTTCGGCCAGTGGAAAAACCTGAAACTGGTGCTGCTGGCGCTGGTTGCGATCATGTTCGCCCAGGGGGCCGTCTGGTACACCGCCTTCTTCTATCTGCCGGTGTTTCTCGAGCGCTTCCTCAAGGTCGAGCCGAAGACGGTCAACCTACTGGTGATGGCCGCGACCGCCGTCAGCGCGCCGCTCTATGTCTTCTTCGGCTGGCTGTCGGACAAGGTCGGCCGCAAGTGGGTGCTGTGGTTCGGCATGACCCTGGCGCTGGCGGCGTTCTTCCCCGCCTTCCACCAGATGGCCCGCTACGCCAACCCCGCGCTGGCCGAGGCCGAGCAGCGCATGCCCGTGACCGTGATCGCCGATCCGGCCGCCTGCCACCTGCAGTTCGACCCGGTGGGCAAGGCCGTGTTCACCAGCTCCTGCGACATCGCCAAGAGCGCCCTGGCCAACGCCGGCGTGTCCTACGTCAACAGGCCCGGGCCCGCCGGCGCCGTGGCGCGCGTCGAGGTGGGCGCCGCTGAAGTCGTGGCCGTCGAAGGCGCAGGTCTGGACAAGGCGGCGCTCAAGGCGGCCAAGACCGACTTCGAGACCCGGCTGAAGGCCGCGCTGGCCGCCGCCGACTATCCGGCCAAGGCCGATGCCGCGCGCATGAACCTGCCGGCGCTGTTCGGGATCATCATGATCTTCGTCGTCGCCGCCACGGCGCTATACGGGCCACAGGCTTCAGCCCTCGTCGAGCTGTTTCCGACCCGGGTTCGCTATACGGCGCTGTCATTGCCCTATCACGTCGGCACCGGCTGGGTCGGCGGCTTCGTGCCGTTCACGGCCTTCGCCATCGTGACGGCCACCGGCGATATCTACGCCGGGCTCTGGTACCCGCTGATCTTCACCCTGATCAGCGTCGTCGCGACCCTGTTCCTCTGGCCCGAGACGCGGGGACGATCGCTGGACGCCTAACCCCGCCCCGTCGGCCGTTCCACCGCCCTGACCAGCGCGTTCGACGCGAACACCGCCGCCACCGCGATGGCGCCGGCGACGATGCAGAGCGTCAGGGCGCGGCCCTCGCCGCCCGGGGACTGCACCGCCTGGTAGATGGCCGTCGGCAGGGTCAGGGTCTCGCCCGGGATCGCCGCGGCGAAGGTGATGGTCGCCCCGAACTCGCCGAGCGCCTTGGCGAAGCCGAGCACCGCCCCGGCGATCAAGCCTGGACCCGCCAACGGGATGGTGATCCGCACAAGGCGCAGCAACGGCCGGGCGCCGAGGGTGCGGGCCACTTCGTCGACTTCGGGGTCGATCGACTCGATGGCCAGCCGGATCGGCCGCACCATGAGCGGGAAGGCCATCACCGCCGAGGCAAGGGCCGCGCCGGTCCAGTCGAAGGCGAACACGATGCCCATCTCCGCCAGCGGCCTCCCGAGCGGTCCGTTGCGGCCGAGCAGGATCAACAGGACATAGCCGGTCGCCACAGGCGGCAGCACCAGCGGCAGATGCACCAGCGCATCGAGCAGGGACCGGCCGGCAAACCGCCCGCGCGCCAGCAGCAGGGCGACCCCGAACGCGACCGGCAGGGAAAACAGCGTAGCTGTCGCCGCCACCTTCAGCGACAGGGCGATCGCGTCCAGGTCGGCGGGCGACAGGGCGGTCACGCCTCAGGCGCGGCGAGCAGCACCTCGACCGCCACGCCGGCCTCGGCCAACGCCCTGATTTCACGCGGATCAATCGGGCCGGTGACCAGGCGCACGACCTGCCGACCGGCGCGGGCCAGGGCGATCAGATGTTCCGCGCCGGCGTCACCGAGCGTCAGCCGGCCCGCGTCACGGCGCGCCATGCCGAGAATGGACGGCTCGACGCCGTCGGGAATGACCAGGCAGTCCGCTTCGGACAACACCCGCGCGGCACGCAGGGTCAGCAGGTCCGAGGGGCCCTTGCCGGCGACGAACCGGACCAGGCCGGTGGGCTGAACGCCGCGGGCGATCGCTTCCTTCAACAGGGCGCTTGCGCGCTCCATGTCACCGTCCATCGCCGCCTGGGCCGTGGGACTGGCGAGGATCTCTCGCAGGAAGGTCCGGCGCGTGGCCGCGTCGGGCATGGCTTCGCGGACCTCGGCCTGATGCTGGCGCAGCAGGGCCGCGACCCGGCCGGAGCCTTCGGGAATGCGGGTCTCGATGGCATTGCGCAGCAGGGCCGCCAGCATCGGCGCCCCGCCACCCGTGCCGATGGCCGCGACGACCTCACCCCGGTCGATCAGAGCGGGCGTGAAGAAGTCCGACAGGTCGGGGCGGTCGACGACATTGACCAGGGCCCGCGCCGCCCGCGCCGCGCCGGCCGCCGCCTGCACGAACAGTTCGTCGCCGGCGATGAAGGCCAGGATGGCGCCCGAATAGGCCCCCGCGAGGAAGGCCGAGGGTCCGTCCAGTCGCACGATGTGCGCGGGCGAGCCATCGAACAGCCGCGCCTTGGCGTCGGCGGCCTCACCGGAGCCGGCGATGACCACCTTGCGGCCGGCCAGGGGGAAGAAGGCTGGAAAGGCGTCCACCGGGTCTCCGTCAGCCGACGCGGCAGTTGTCGTAGGGGCCGCCGGGAAAGCCCGACAGCATGGCGCCTTCGCCCTTGCCCCAGATCTCGAACGGACCGGTCGCGTAGCGGGCGCCGGAGCCAGACCGGACATGCGGCAGCGCCTTCGTCACGCCGCCCGCGGTCACCTGCACCCGGTCGCCGGGCTGGTTCCAGGCCGCCGTGAATCCCCTGCCGCCGTCGCAGCGATAGCGCAGCGGGCCGCTGTCCGTGCCCGGCGCGGGCGCGGTGGCGCAGCCGGCGAGGGTCAGGCCCAGAGCGACGATGAGGGACAGGCGGCGCATGGGCGCTCCTAGTGCTGGGTCTTCAGATACGCGATGACGGCTGAACGCGCCGCAGGTTGCGCCACACGCGCGAACATTCGTGTTCCAGGCGCGAAGGTGGACGGCGCTGAAAGGTAGGCGTCGAGGCTGGCGTCGGTCCAGGTCCCTGCCTTGGCCTTCAGGCCCGCCGAATAGGCAAAGCCCGGCGCGCCGGCGATCTTTCGGCCGGCGACGCCCTTGAGCGTGGGCCCGGTGGGTCCGCTGGTCCCGGTCAGGGTGTGGCAACTCTTGCACTGGGCGTTGAACAGGGCCTTGCCGTCTTCGGCGGCGGCAGGCAGGGCGAACGCCAGCACGAGGGCGGCGGCGAGGGCGATGCGCATGAACAGTCTCCGTCGAGGGACGGTCACCGTAGACCAGCCCCGAGAAAAATTCACTGGCGCGCCCTCCCCTTAACAGCGTTAAGATATAGATCGCCTAGGGACTGGCCAGGCCCGTGGCTATAATCGAACGCAGACCGGGGAACGTTCAGACATGGCAACCACACTCGACATCAACGGCAAGGCCGTCAGCGTCACCGCGTCCGACGACACGCCCCTGCTCTGGGTCCTGCGGGACGAACTGGGCCTGACTGGGACCAAATACGGCTGCGGCATCGCCCAGTGCGGCGCCTGCACGGTGCACATTGACGGCCAGCCGACGCGGTCCTGCCAGACCCCGGTCAGCGCCGTCGCCGGCATGAAGATCACCACCATCGAGGGGCTGGGCGGACATCACCCGCTGCAGCAGGCCTGGGTTGCCGCCGACGTGCCCCAGTGCGGCTACTGCCAGTCCGGCCAGATCATGAGCGCCGCCGCGCTCCTGGCGGAAAAGAAACACCCCAGCGACGAAGACATCGACGCCGCCATGAGCGGCAACATCTGTCGTTGCGGCACCTATCAGCGCATCCGCGCGGCCATCAAGGACGCGGCCGGCATCGCCGCCGCCCTGCCGGCCAAGGCGTGAGGGACATCGTCATGAACGCGCACAGCAAGACCATCGAACCTACCCGTCGCGACCTGGTTGTCGGCGCGACCCTGGTGGGCGGCGCCCTGCTCGTCGGTTGCTCGCCGGCCGATCTGCTCAGCGCCGGATCCAAGGTGGACGTCGGCGCCTTCGGGCCCTTCATCAAGGTGGCCGCCGACGGCGCCGTGACCGTGATCTCCAAGCACATCGAATTCGGCCAGGGCAACCACGCGGGTCTGTCGGCGATCGTCGCCGAAGAGCTCGATGCTGACTGGTCGCGGGTCACGGTCGAACAGGCGCCGGCCAATGCCAAACTGTACGCCAATCTCGGCATGGGCGTGCAGGGAACGGGCGGTTCGTCGGCCATCTCCAACAGCTGGACGCAGCTGCGCACGGCAGGCGCGGGCGCCCGGGCGATGTTCGTCCAGGCGGCGTCCGGCAAGTGGAACGTCCCGGCGGCGGAAATCACCGTCAAGGACGGCGTCGTCAGCCACAAGAGCGGCAAGTCGGCCGGTTTCGGCGACCTGCTGGCCGATGCGGCGAAGGTCAAGCCGCCGGAAGCGCCGGTCCTGAAGGACCCCAAGACCTTCACCCTGATCGGCACGAGCCGCGTGCGGCGCAAGGACAGCCTGGCCAAGAGCACCGGGACCGCCCGGTTCACCCAGGACGTCCAGGAGCCGAACCTTCTGGTGGCCATGGTCGCCCATGCGCCGCTGTTCGGCGCCAAGGTGAAGAGCTTCGACGCGACGGCGGCGAAGAAGGTGCCCGGCGTGGTCGAGGTCTATCAGATCCCGACCGGCGTCGCCGTGGTGGCCAACAACACCTGGGCCGCCCGTCAGGGCCGCGACGCCCTGAAGGTCGAGTGGGACAGTTCGAAGGCTGAAAAGCGCGGCTCCGACCAGATCATGGCCGAGTTCCGCGACGCGGCCGCCGGCAAGGGCCCGGCCGACCTGAAGTGGGAGTCGTTCGACACCCATGGCGACGCCTCGCAGGCCGACGGCGAGATCTTTGAAGCGACCTACGACTTCCCCTATCTGGCGCACGCCACGATGGAGCCGATGAACGCCGTCGCCCGGGTCAAGGGCAACAGCGTGACGATGACGTTCGGCTCGCAGATTCCGACCATGGACCAGCTGAACGCCGCCAAGATCGTCGGGACGTTGCCGGGCGCCGTGCAGATCGAGACCCTGTTCGCCGGCGGCTCGTTCGGCCGCCGCGGCAACTTCCAGTCAGACTATTCGGCCGAGTGCGTGCACATCGCCAAGAAGGTCGGCGGCGGTCGCCCGGTGAAGCTGGTCTGGACCCGCGAGGACGACATGCAGGCGGGTTACTTCCGCCCGATCGTCCACCACAACGTGCGGATCAACCTCGACAAGGACGGCTACCCGGCTGTCTGGCGCCACCGCGTCGTCACCCAGACGGTGATGAAGGGCTCGCCGATGCCGTCCAAGGGCGTCGACACCTCGGCGGTCGAGGGCGCGATGGGTTCGCCCTATCTGAAGGCCACGCCGGCGGTGGACGCCCAGGTCGCGCTGCCCGAAGTCGGCGTGCCGGTGCTGTGGTGGCGGTCGGTGGGCGCGACCCACACGGCCTTCGTCATGGAGCACACGATCGACCAGCTGGCCCGCAGGACCGGCAAGGATCCGGTCGAGTACCGCCGGACCCTTTACACACGCGCGGGCGCCAAACGGCATCTGGCGGTGATGGATCTGGCGATCGCCAAGGCCGGACCCGCGCCGGCCGGTGTCTCGCGCGGCATCGCCGTGCATGAATCCTTCGGTTCGGTGGTCGCCCAGATCGCCGATGTCGACCTGTCGGGCGCGGAACCCCGCGTGCGGCGGGTGGTCACGGCCATCGACTGCGGCGTGGCGATCTCGCCCGACCAGGTCGCGGCCCAGATGGAAGGCGGCACCTGCTACGGCCTGTCGGCGGCTCTCTACGGCGAGGTCTCGCTGAAGGACGGCGCTGTGCAGCAGACCAACTTCGACGGCTACCGCGTGCTGCGGATGAACGAGTCGCCGACGGTCGAGACCTACATCGTCCCGTCCGGCAACGCGCCGTCGGGCGTGGGCGAACCCGGCACCCCGGTGATCGGCCCGGCCGTCGCCAACGCACTGCTCGGGGCCGGCAAGCCGGCGACGTACCGGCTGCCGTTCGTTCGTTCGGTGTAGTTGTTTCCCTTCGGGGGAGCTGTCGGCGCGTAGCGACGACTAAGGGGGTCTCCCGTGACCGGAGCGGACCCCCTCCGTCTCGGCTATCGCCGATCCACCTCCCCCGATGGGGGAGGATCTTGCTCATCCACATCAAACAGCACCCCGTCGTCGTCGGTCGGGATGAGCGTGAGGCCATGGGTCATGGCGCTGAGCAGCCAGCCGGCGCCGCGGTCGCCGGCCAGCGACAGCAGGGCAGGAAACAGCTCCGCCGAGAACAGCGCCGGATGGCCGCGTTGCTGGCCGTGAACCGGCGCTGCGGCCCGTGCGCCGGCGGAGAGGGCGTCGGCCAGCTTCGGGGCGATGTCGTGAGGAATGCGCGGCATGTCGCCGAGGAACACGAAGGCCCCGGCGGCGTCCGGCGGCAGGCTGGCGACGCCGGTGCGCAGGGATGCGCCGATGCCTTCATTATGCCGGGCGTTGCGGACAAGATGCAGCCTGGCGCTCTGGCCGGTCCGGTCGGCGAAGCGGCTGGCGGCCTGCAGCACGCCCTCGTCGGCGCCCCAGACCACGGTGACCGTTCGCACCGGCGCGGCGAAGGCGGCCTCGAGCGCACCGTCCAGCAGCACCCCCTCTCCCCGCCGAGAGGTCAGCTTTCCGCCACCGAAACGACGGCCAGATCCCGCCGCCAGCACAATCGCTTCCAGCGCCCCTGTATTCACACCCGCCTCCGCCCTATTCTTGGGACCGTATGACAGCCGCGCCCGCCCGTCCCGCCCTGATCGACGGCTTTGGCCGCGCCGTGACCTATCTGCGGGTTTCGGTGACGGACCGCTGCGACCTGCGCTGCGTCTACTGCATGGCCGAGAAGATGGTCTTCCTGCCCAAGGCCGAGGTGCTGACGCTCGAGGAGCTTGACCGGATCAGCAGCGCCTTCATCGGCCTCGGCGTGCGCAAGCTGCGGCTGACCGGCGGCGAACCGCTGGTGCGCAAGGGCTTCATGAGCCTGGTCGAGAGCCTGTCACGACATCTGAAGTCCGGCGCGCTCGATGAGCTGACCCTGACGACCAACGGCACCCGGCTGGCCGAGTTCGCCGCCGATCTGGCGCGGCATGGCGTGAAGCGGGTCAACGTCTCGATCGATACGCTGAAGCCCGACCTGTTCCGCACCCTGACCCGCGGCGGCGACCTGGCGAAGGTCATCGCCGGGATCGAGGCGGCGCAGGCGGTCGGCCTCGCGGTGAAGATCAACGCGGTAGCCCTGGCGCACGACAACGCCGCCGAGATCCCGGACCTGATCCAGTGGGCGCACGGCCGGGGCCTCGACATGACCCTGATCGAGACCATGCCGCTGGGCGAGGTCGAGGCCGACCGCACCGACCAGTTCCTGTCGCTGGAGCAGGTTCGTCGCGAGCTTTCGAGCTACTGGACCCTGACCGACCTGCCGCTGAACACCGGCGGGCCTGCGCGCTATGTGAGGGTCGAGGAGACCGGCGGGCGGCTGGGGCTGATCACGCCGCTGAGCCACAATTTCTGTGAGGCCTGCAACCGCGTGCGCCTGACCTGCACGGGCACGCTGCACACCTGCCTCGGCCGGGAGGACGCGTCCGACCTGAGGGCCGTGTTGCGCGCCGGGGCCAGCGACGCGGACCTCGTCGAGGCGATCCGCCACGCCGTCGACGCCAAGCCGCAGGGCCACGACTTCCAGATCGCGCGCGGCCAGGCTCCGGCGACCCGTCGCCATATGTCGACGACGGGGGGCTGAGATGGCGCGGGTGCTGCTGTTCGGTCGGTTGGCCGACATCGCCGGCTGGCGGGAGGCCACGATCGCGGCGGACACTCTCTCCGACCTGCGCGACAGCCTGACCGCCACCGACGCGGCGCTGGGCGAGGCGCTGGGCGGGCAGGGCGTCCAGGCCGCTGTCGACAAGGTCATCGTTCGCGGCGACACGTCCCTGACGGCGGCGTCCGAGGTCGCCTTCCTGCCGCCGATGAGCGGCGGATGACCGTGCGCCTGCAGACCGCGCCGTTTGATCCGGGCGCCCTGCTGACCGCCTTCACGGCCGGCCGGTCCGAGACGGGCGCGGTGACCAGCTTCACCGGCCTCGCGCGGGCCGAGGCCGGAGCGACGACGACCCTGGAGCTGGAGGCCTACCCCGGCTTCACCGACGCCGAGATCCGCCGCATCGGTGCGGCCGCAGCCGAGCGCTGGGGCCTGCAGGACTGGCTGGTGGTCCACCGCACCGGGCCGATCGCGCCCGGCGAACCGATCGTCTTCGTGGCGACCGCCTCCGCGCATCGCCGCGAGGCCTTCCAGGCCTGCGACCATCTGATGGACTACCTCAAGAGCCGCGCGCCCTTCTGGAAGAAGGAGCACGGCCCGGACGGCGCCCGCTGGATCGAGCCGACCGATCGTGACAGGACAGATGCTGAACGCTGGGAGACCTGAATGACCTCGCCCTTCCCCATCGGCGGCAAGATCGACGAGAGCCTGGCGGTGACGCCGGTGCGCGTGGCCGTTCTGACCGTGTCCGACACTCGCGACGAGGAGAGCGACACCTCCGGCCACCTGCTGGCCGGTCGCGTGACCGCCGCCGGCCACGAACTGGCCGACAAGCGTCTCGTGCCGGACGATGTCGCCCGGATCCGCCAGCAGATCGAGGCCTGGGTTGCGTCCGGCTCGGTCGACGCCATCGTCACCACCGGCGGCACCGGCCTGACCGGCCGCGACGTGACGCCCGAGGCCGTGCGGCCGCTGTTCGACAAGGAGATCGACGGCTTCTCGGTGATCTTCCACCTGGTCAGCTACCAGTCGGTGGGCCTCTCGACCCTGCAGTCCCGGGCCCTCGCCGGAATCGTGAAGGGTGTGTTCGTATTCTGCCTGCCGGGCTCCAACGGCGCGGTGAAGGACGGCTGGGACAAGGTCATCGCCGCCCAGCTCGACAGCCGTCATCGCCCCTGCAACATGGTCGAGCTGATGCCCCGGCTCCTCGAGCAATGAGCAAGCTGACCCACATCGACGCCGAGGGCCGCGCCCGGATGGTCGACGTCACCGGCAAGCCGGACACCGTCCGCGAAGCCGTCGCCACGGGGCTGGTCCGCATGGACGCGGCGACCCGAGATCTGGCCCTGTCCGGCGATGCGAAGAAGGGTGATGTGCGGGCGGTGTCCGAGATCGCCGGAGTGATGGCGGCCAAGAAGACGTCGGACCTGATCCCGCTCTGCCACCCGCTGGCCCTGTCAAAGGTCGAGGTGTCGGTGACGCCGCACGACGAGGGGCTGGCCGTGACCGCGCGGGTGAAGACCACCGGCCCGACGGGCGTGGAGATGGAGGCGCTGACGGCCGTGTCTGTCGCCTGTCTGACGATCTACGACATGCTGAAAGCCGCCGACAAAGGCATGGTTATCGAGGCCGTGCGGCTGGAAGAGAAGACCGGCGGCAAGTCGGGTGAGTGGAAGCGGCTGCATACGCTGTAGCGTCGTGCGTGGTTCGAGACGCTCGCCTGAGGCTCGCTCCTCACCATGACGAAGAGAAGCGCAAGTCCCCTCTGCCCGTCATCCTGAGGAGCGATCCCTCAGGATCGCGTCTCGAAGGACGCACGCACTCCGATCACCTCCCCCACCGCCGCCACGGCAACCTCCCAGGGCGCCTTGCCGCCGAGGTCGAGGCCGATGGGCGCGCGGAGCTTCTTCAGGTCCGCCTCGCTGATCCCGTCCCGCCGCAGCAAGGCCAGCCGCTCGGCCAGGCGCTTTCTGGCGCCCAGCAGTCCGACGTAGGGCGCCGGTGAGGGCAGGGCGGCCAGCAGGGCCGCGTGATCAGCGTCCAGGTCGTGGCTGCAGACGGCGACGGCGGTCCAGGGGTCGAGGCCGATGCTGGCCAGCGCGGCGGCAGGGTCATCGCGGCGATAGCCGACGCCCGTCAGCGGCGGCGGCGCCGACGGCCCGCGCGGGCGGACAAGCGTCGTATCGAACCCCGACTGTGCGCCCAACTGGGCGATGGCCAGCGCGGTCGGGTCGCCGCCGATCACCGCCAGCCGCCAGACCGGGTCGTGCCGGCGGACCAACGCGCCGGGCCAGGGGGCCGGGGCGTCACCGCAGACCCGCCGCTCACCGTCGCTGACCCAGACCGCCGGCCGCCTGGCGTCCATGAGCCGGAACAGCTCCGCAGCGGCCGCGTCGTCCGGCGCGATCCTTTCCAGCAAAATCTCGATGCGCGCGCCGCAGAGCAGGCGGATGTCCGGCCAGGGACTGCCCTCGCCATAGACCAGCCGGCGGGGCTGGCCGTCGGCGAGACAGGCGCGCGCATGGCCGGCGACATCGCCCTCCACGCAACCGCCCGACAGGAAGCCCGACACCCGCCCCTCGGCGAAAACCATCTGCGTGCCGACCGGTCGGGGACCGCCGTCGCCCAGCGCGGCGATGGTCGCCAGAACGGCGGGACTTCCGGCGGCGAGCGCCGCGCGCAGGGCCGGTCTCTGATCGTCGGCGAGGCCGTAGTCCGGCCAGTCGGGAAGCGGCGTGTCCATCGGCGCGACATTAACCCCCGCTAAACGCTCTCGATACCGCTTCCTTAAGGGGTTGGCGCGCATGGTTACGACTGACTTCACCACGAAGCCCGGGAAGGACCCCGATGGGCCGCGCCGCCTTCATCCCCGCTCCACCCGCCCCGAAAGGGGGGCCGCGCCTGCGCGCGCAGGGGTGCCGGCTGTGGGATTGCGACGGCGTCGAGCGCATCGATTTCGACATGGCCGGCGGCGCATCGCTGCTAGGGCACGGGCACCCTGTCGTTGAATCATCCGTCGCCGACGGCCCGCCCGCCGAGGGCAGCGTCGAGGCTGCGCTGACCGATCTGCTGCCAGGATCCGTCGCCGTCCGTTTCTGCGCCGAGGAGTCCCAGGCCCTGCCGGCGGCGATCGACGCCGCCCGCCGCGCTACCGGCCGCCGTCGCGCCGCCGTCTGGGACACGGGCGGAGGACCGTTCGGCGGCGTGGATGATCTGGCCGCCATCGTCATCGACCCGTTGGGCGCCGATCCCGCCGATCTGGAGGCCGTGCGCCGCGCTGCGGACGCCGCCGGCGCGGTGCTGATCTTTGATGAGGGCGTCTCCGCCTTCCGTGTGCACGAAAACGGCGCCCAGGGTCTGAGCGGCGTTTCACCCGACCTGGCCGTGTTCGGCTCGGCGCTTGCGAACGGCCGGTCGATCGGCGCGGTCTGCGGCCGGTCCGACCTGATCGCGGCGCTCGACCCCGAGGACCTTCCCGCGCCTTCGACGCCCTCGCTGGCCGCCGCAGGGGCCACCCTGCGCCTGCTGGCCGCCGATCCCGTCGCGCCGCGCCTTCGTGTACTGGGCGCCGAACTTCAGGCCGAAGTTACCCGCCTGGCGGACCAGGCCGGCGCCGATCGGCTGTTCGTGCTCGACGGAGATCCCTCGCTGCCGACGCCTCTGTTCGCCCGGCCCCAGATTGAAGGCCTGTGGCTTCGCGGCATGGCCCTGCAGGGCCTGGTCGTCGTGGGGCCCCACGCCCTCTGCGCCGCCCACGGCGAACCCGAAGTCGCAGCCCTGATCGCGGCCTACGCCGCCCTGTTGTCGACGTTTGTCGATGAAGGCCGCCGCCTGGGTCCGACCCGCCGCGCGGACTTTGTTTACGACGTTCGTCCAGAAGGACACGCATGAACCCTCTGCTCAACAAGCTTGGCCTGGGCTCCGCCCAGTTCGTCCCCGGCGCGTCGATGCCGACACGCGGCCGCACGCCCGAGGTCGAGGCGCGCGACATCCTGACGATCGCCGCCCGTTCCGGTCTGTCGGTGTTCGACGCCAGCGGCGCCTGGGGCCGTTCGGAGACGCTGCTGGGCGATCTGATGCCTCGTCCTCTGCCGTTCCGGCTGGTGATCGCCACGGTGCGCCCGGACAAGGGCCCGGACTTCGTCGAACAGGAACTGCGGGCCAGCCTGGCCCGCCTCGCCGTCCAGCACGCGGACGCGGTCGTCGTGCCGCTGGCCGGGGACCTGTTCGGTCCCCAGGGCATGGCGATGTGGACGCGCCTGCAACAGCTGCGCGACAGCGGCCTGATCGGCAAGATCGGCATCTCGCTGCATTCCACGGACGACCCCGTCGGCGTCGTCCGCCGCTTCAAGCCGGACCTGATCCAGGCCCCCGCGTCCCTGCTCGATCAGCGGATGCTCGCTGACGGCACGCTGGAGCGGATCGCCGGCATGGGGGTTGAGGTGCAACTGCGCTCGATCTTCCTCAACGGCCTGCTGTTCCTGCCGCTCGACCGCATCCCGACGCCGCTGAAGGCGGCTTCGGGCTCGCTCTCGAAGGTGCGGCGCATGATCGCCGAGGGCCGCAGCGATCCGCTGCAGGCCGCGCTCGGCTTCGCCCTGTCGCGTCCCGAGGCCAGCACCGTGCTGGTCAATGTCACCACCGCCGCGGAGCTGTCGGCCGTCATCGCCGCCGCCGCCAGCCCGCCCCCTGATCTGGACTGGACCGAGATGGCCATCGACGACCCGGTGGCCCTTGATCCTCGCCGGTGGGCCGCCGCCTAGAGGGCGCCCACCCCGGCAACGCTCAGAAGGAGCACGCCAATGACCCTCGCCATCATCCAGGCCCGAATGGGCTCCAAGCGGCTGCCCGGCAAGGCGCTTTCCCCGCTCGCCGGCCAGCCCCTGATCTGGCGTCAGCTGGAACGCCTCAAGGGCGCCCGCACCCTGACCCGCATCGTCGTGGCCACCAGCTGCGAGCCGGCCGATGACGCGCTCGCGTCATGGCTGGTGTCACAGGGCCAGGCCGTCTTCCGCGGCGCGCCCAGCGATCTGCTCGACCGGTTCGCCCGCTGCGCCGAATCCGCCGGCCCGGCCGCCCATGTCGTCCGCATCAAGGGCGACGCGCCCTTCGTCGATCCCCGCGTGATCGATGAGGCCGTGCGCATGGCCCGGGTCAGCGGCGCCGACTACGTCTCCAACCGTGAGCCGGCCAGCTTCCCGCTGGGCATGGAGGTCGAGGTGATCTCCACGCCGGCGTTGATCGCGGCGGCCGCCGAGCCGCGCGAGAGACTGGCGCGCGTATCCCCGACCGCCTTCATCCGCGCCAATCCGGGTCGTTTCTCGCAGGCGAGCTTCAGTCACCCCCGCGATCTGTCGAAACTGGACTGGCGGGTGAAGACGTCCGCCGACCTCGCCTTCGCCCGATCGATCTACGGCGCCCTGTACGCCGCCGACCCGGGCTTCGGCATGGCCGATGTGCTTGACCTGGTCGGCGGACGTCAGGACCTGGCCCGCTTCAGTTACGCAGCCTGAAGCCGATAAACAGGCCGCGTCCCGCTTCGCTGTAGCCGAGCGATTGCTGGTAGGCCTCGTCCGTGAGGTTCACCACGCGCGCCGTCACGTCGATCGTGTCGGTCAGCGCCCAGCTGCCGGCAAGATTGGCGACGACGAAACCGTCCCGTCGCGCAGGCGAGAAGGTCGAGGGGTCGGAGTCGGCCTGTTCACCCTCCGCCCGCACCGTCAGCGCGGTCTTCAGGCGGTTCCCGGTCCAGAGCAGGGTCAGGGAACCCGCATGCTCCGGTGCGCGGATCAACTCGGCTCCTGTCGACTCATCGACCGCATCGGTGAAGGCATAGGACGCCTTGAGCGAGAGACGGTCGGTGAGCTCGGCCTCGAGTTCTGCCTCGACCCCGGTCGTGCTGGTGCGGTCGATGTTCACATACCGACCGACGCCGTAGTTGATCTGGTCCTCGATATCGAGCCGGTAGCCAGTGACGCGGGCGTAGAACCGGTCGTCGGCTGACCGCCAGGACAGGGCCGCGTCCCAGCCCTCGGCGGTCTCTGGCTTGAGGCCCGTTGACGGTCCGGCAGGGAAACAGAAATCACAGACCGTCTGGCTGATGGTCGGGGTCTTGAAGCCCTGACCGACGCTGGCCGACAGCAGGAAGCCATGATCAAGGTCGATCACGCCGGCCAGTCGGGCCGTGGTCTTCGCGTCATAGTCATCCGGCGCGTCGTGGCGCAGGCTGGCGGTGAGCGTCAGGCGTTGGACCGGTGATGCGCGCACGACCCCGAAGGCTGAGGTCGCGCCCAGGTTCGACGTGGCGCCGGTGCTGATCGAAGCCTCGGTATCGTCCCGCTCGACGCCCAGCAGGAAGGCGAAGGCGTCGCCCGCCCCGCCCCGCCCGGCCGTCCAGCGCCAGGTCGTGCGCCGGGCGTCATAGCTGGACGCGAAGGCCGAGATATTGTCGCGCGTGAGGTCGTACAGGCTGACGCTGAACACCTGGTCCAGGCCTAGCAGATGTTCGGCCGTGACCCGGCCGAACCCGGTCCAGCTTCGGCTCTTGCTGCGGTCTGGCGTGTCGCCGAAGGCGAAGAAGGCGTCATAGCCATCGATGTCGGCCTCGGCCTCGTTGTAGCGCAGACGGGCGTCGAGACTGACCCTGTCAGACAGCGTCAGGCGGGCGTTGCCGCCGACGGTCCAGCTGGTGAAGCCGTCCGTCTCCGTTCCGTTCGCCGCCTTGGAGATGCCGTCGCCGGAATAGGCCGATGCGGTGAGCCCCAGCGCCCGCCGGTCGTCAGCGACGCCAATGGCGGCCGTCCCGCGCACCGTTCCAAACGATCCGGCTTCGGCCGAGGCGCGCCAGCCGTCCAGTTCCCGGGTGGTGAAAGCGATCGCCCCGCCGATGGCGTCGGACCCCCAGAGCGAGCCCTGCGGACCGGACAGCACCTCGATCCGCTCGATGTCGCCGAGGTCGAGGCTGGAGAAATCGAAGCCGCCGTTGGGGCTGGACGGGTCGTTCTGGACCACGCCGTCGACCAGCACGAGGGTCTTGTCGGCGCTGGCCCCGCGCATGCGGACGTAGGTGACGCCGCCGAAGTCGCCGTTGCGGCTCAACGAAAGGCCGGGAATCGTTTCCAGGATATCGCCGGCGAAGGCCGCCTGGCTGGCGGTGATGTCCTCGGCGGTGATCACCCGGGCGTCCGGGGCGTCGTCGATCCGGGTTTCCAGCCGGGTCGCGGTGACGATCAGTTCCCCGACCGTGGTGCTTTCGACATCGGCGGCGTGAGCCGTCGTGGCCGTGGCCAGCAGGGCCGAGGCGGATAGCAGAAGAAGGCGCTTCATGGCGCAGGTCCTCACAACTGTGAGCCCGCGCGGCGCCGCGTGGCGGAGTTTGTCCAAAGCGAACGTCGACGCGCCGGCCGACGGTCGCTTCGACGGGAAGGCAAGCCTTCCCCGCGCCATCAGCCTGGACCCGGGCTGCGGACGAGCGACGACGGCGGCAGGTCTCCTGGCTTGCGGGTCATCGGACTGCATCCCGCCTTCCCGGTTTCCCAGTGGCGTCGCTTGCGCGAATGGATGCGGCCCTCGCCGCTGACAGTTGCGGGCACAGCCGGGGGTTTTCACCCCGTTCCCTCTTGGCCCCCCGGAAGGGGAACCGCCTGCGGCCTGATTGAACCCGCGCCGCTGAAAACTCAAGGCCTTCTAGTTGAGCCGGCCCCAGGCCACGCGCCGCCAGACCCGTTCGTGCACGAAGTAGAGGACGATCTTCGTCAGGGCCTCGACCGAGGCGATCGACACCGCGTAGCGAAGCCGGTGCGTGACGATCCAGCTGAGGATGAAGGTGTCCAGGCTGCCGACGAACCGCCAGGTGAACGACTTGATCAGCGAGCGCCAGCGCGACGAGGGCGCAAGGCGGACGACGCGCCAGACCCGTTCATGCAGGTAGTAGAGAACGATCTTGGTGACCGTCTCCATTGAGGCGATCGCGCCGGCGGCCATCGGGTGGCCGGTGATCAGATAGCTCCACAGGAAGGTGTCGAGCGTGCCGATCACGCGCCAGCTGACGGCCTTGGCCAGCGCGCGGGCGTGACTGTCAATCGGCCCCAGAACAGGCGTGATCATCGTGGGGCGGCCTGTCCGTCGCGGCGGGTCTTCATGACCTGCCGCGACTATTAGCACCCCGGGCCGGGACGCCGAGCCCGATTTCGTGAGACGCCTGCGCCTTTTTCTATCAGCCCCAGGCGCCGTAGGGGTCGACGAACGGCTTGCCGAGCGCCTCGGCCACGGCCGGGTGGGTCAGCTCGCCCTTGAGGACGTTGAGCCCCCTGGCCAGGTGTTTGTCGCGCTTGAGAGCGTCCAGACCGTGGTCGGCCAGGGCCAGGCCGAAGGGCAGGGTCGCGTTGCCGAGGGCTTCGGACGAGGTGCGCGGCGCCGCGCCCGGCATGTTGGCCACACAGTAGTGGACCACGCCGTCGACGGTGTAGGTCGGCTCGGCATGGGTCGTCGGGTGGCTGGTCTCGAAGCAGCCGCCCTGGTCGATCGAGACATCGACCAGCACCGAGCCCGGCTTCATGCGGGACAGGTGCTCGCGCTTGACCAGCTTGGGGGCGGCGGCCCCGGCCGTCAGCACCGCGCCGATGACCACGTCAGCCTTGAGAATCTCGTCCTCAACGGCGTCCAGCGTCGAGTAGCGGGTCAAGACCCGACCCATGAAGATGTCGTCCAGCTCCCGCATACGCGGGATTGACCGCTCCAGCACCACGACCTCGGCGTTGAGGCCCATGGCCATGCGGGCGGCGTTCATGCCGACCACGCCGCCGCCCAGAACGGCCACGCGGGCAGGCGACACGCCGGGCACGCCGCAAAGCAGCAGGCCCATCCCACCGTTGTGCTTGAGCAGGGTCTCGGCGGCGGAGAAGACGGCGATCCGGCCGGCCACTTCGCTCATCGGCGCCAGCAGCGGCAGGCCGCCGCGCGCGTCGGTCACGGTCTCGTAAGCGATGGCCGCGCAGCCGGACTTCACCAGGCCTTCGGTCTGGGCGGGATCGGGCGCCAGGTGCAGGTAGGTGAACAGGATGTGGCGCGGTTCGAGGCGCTCCCACTCAATCTTCTGCGGTTCCTTGACCTTCACGATCATGTCCGCGCCGGCGAACACGGCGTCCGCGTCGGCGACGATCGTTGCGCCGGCCTTGCGGAAGGCCTCGTCGGCATAGCCCGCGCCCTGTCCGGCGCCGGCTTCCACAAGAACGTCATGGCCGTGTGCGACATACTCGCGGACGGCGGTTGGGGTCAGACCCACCCGATGCTCGCCAGGCTTGATCTCCGCCGGAACTCCAACGCGCATGGTCATTTCCTTCCCAAGGGGTTTGGCGCGGGAAATGTCCCGCCATTGCCGCAAGGTCAAGCACGATCTTGCCGTGTTCGCCTGTGACGGGAGCCGACTCGTGTGCGGATTGACCCGCTGGCAGGCTTGGGCTCACATCGTTCGTCCAAGAACTCTCAAGCCCGGGAAGGGCTCCCATGACGCCGTCCGACGAAACTCCGCACGAATCCGCGCCTGAAGGGGAGGCTCATGAGCCGCTCACTCTGACGTCGTCCGGCGAGGCCAAGCCGTTCTGGTCGAAGTGGACCTCCAACTGGCATCTGCCGGTGGGAGCCATCGCGGCCATCGCCCTGGCGGCCGGCTTCGGCGGCGGTCTTGTGACGGCGGGCGTGCTGGCCGGCGGGTTCGGCGGCAAGGGCGCCGCCTCGAGTTCCGTCGCCACGGGCGCGAGCGAAAAGCCCTCCCTGTGGTCGATGTTCGGCAAGCCGCGTTCGCCCGGCGCCCCGCGCCGCGGGATTCCCAAGCCCGACGGGTTCGCGGTCTGGAAGACCCGTCTCGACACCAGCCGCGCCGATCCGCTGGCCTGTATCGAGATGACCAAGCCCCTCGATCCGGGCAAGGCCTACGCCGACTATGTACTGGTCTCCCCCGATCTCGGTGGAACCCCGGCGGTCAGCGTCAACCAGAAGAACAAGGCGGAGCTGTGCATCGGCGGCCTTGGCCTGACCGAGCGCCGCGTGACGCTGCTGAAGGGTCTGCCCGGCGTGGGCGGACAACAGCTGGCGGCCAACGCCGACGTTGATTTCACCTTCGGCGAGAAGCCGCCCTATGTCGGGTTCGCCGGCGACGGCGTGATCCTGCCGCGTGAAGACGCCGACGGGGTCGGCATCGAGACCGTCAATGTCTCGCGCCTCAACATCGAGGTCTGGCGCGTCGCCGACCGCAATCTGGTGCGCACCTCGATCAGCGCGCCCGACCCGACGGGCGAGGGCGACTGGCCGGGCGACTACGGCGACGACAGCCCCAATGACGAGGGCAAGATGGTCTGGAAGGGCCAGGTCGCGGTGCGCGGCGGTCAGGGTGAGCGCGTCACCACCGTCTTCCCGCTCGGCGCGGTGCTCAAGGACATGCAGCCCGGCGGCTACGTGATCAAGGCGCGCGACGCTTCTTCGGGTGGCGCGCCCAAGGACGACCAGGACGAGGAGGGTGAAGGCACCCAGCCCGCCCAGGCCCGTCGCTGGATCATTTTCACCGACATGGCGATGGTCGCCTACGACGGCTCCGAATCGCTCGACGTGGTCGTGCGGTCGCTGAAGTCCGCCCGGGTCATGCCCGGCACGCGCGTGGCGCTGGTGGCCAAGAACGGCGAGACCCTTGGCGAGGCGCGGGCCGACAGCGCCGGTCGCGTCCGGTTCCTGCGGCCTTTGCTCGAAGGCGACGGCGCCATGCATCCCCGGATGGTCATGGCCTATGGCGCGCAGGGCGATCTGGCCGTGCTGGATCTCGACCGCTCGCCCGTCGACCTGTCGAAGCAGGGGATGGGCGGCCGCACAACGCCCGGCGCCGACGACGAGACCGGCGGCCGCGTGGCCGACAGCGAGATCGACGGCTACCTCTACGCGGATCGCGGCATCTATCGCCCGGGTGAGACGGTTCACCTGTCAGCCCTGATCCGCGACCTGCAATCGCGCGCGGTCAAGGACCGCAAGGGCGTGCTGGTGATCAAGCGGCCCTCGGGCGTCGAGTTCAAACGGATCGCGTTCGACCGCGCGCCCACCGGCGCCGTGACGGCCGACATCAGCCTGCCCAAGAGCGCGCCGCGCGGCCGCTGGAAGGCGACGCTGGAAATCGAGGGCATCAAGGACGCTTCCGGGGAGATGAGCTTCTCGGTCGAGGATTTCGCGCCGCAGCGGCTGGCGGTCAGCACCGACGGCCAGGAGTCCATTCCGGTCGGCGCCGGCGAGACGCGTCAGGTGTCCGTGCTGGCCCGCTTCCTCTATGGCGCGGCAGGCGCGGGCCTGCAGACCCAGGGCGAAGCCAGGATCATGGCCGACCCCAATCCGTTCCCGGCCTTCCCCGGCTTCGAATGGGGCGACCAGCAGACGACCTTTGACGAGAAGTTCCTGGAGCTCGGCTCTTCGGTCACCGACGGCGACGGCAAGGCGATCCTGTCGTTGGGTACAGGCGACGTCGGCGACACTACCGCGCCGCTGAAGGCCACCGTCACCGCCTCGGTGTTCGAGCCGGGCGGCCGACCCGTCCGTGAAAGCCTGTTCCTCAAGGTCCGCACGAAGCCGGTTTATCTGGGCGTGAAGGTCGAGCAGACCGATGCGACGGGCGGCAACGCTGCGCCGGTGGCGCTGAACTTCATCGCCGTGGACTCGAAGGGTAGTCGCATCGCCGCCCCCGGCGCGACCTACACCCTCATCGCCGAGAACTGGGACTACGACTGGTTCCAGCAGGACGGCCGCTGGCAGTGGCGGCGCACCAGTCGTGACGTCGTCGTCCAGAAGGGCGCACTGAACATCGGCGCCGGCGGGGCCGCGCGCATCACCCGGCGACTGGGCTGGGGAGATTACCGCGTGGTGGTCGAAGGACCGGGCGGCGCCAAGAGCGTCATCCGCTTCGCCGCCGGCTGGGGCGCGCCCGCCAAGGACGCCGAGGCGCCGGACTTCGTGCGCATCAGCGCCGGACCAGGCGTCCACGCCCAGGGCGACTCCGTCACCCTGACGATCAAGGCCCCCTACGCAGGCGAGGCCCAGGTGGCCGTGGCCACGGACCGGGTCATCGACTTCAAGACCTTCTCGGTCGGCCCGAACGGCGGGTCGGTGACCCTGAAGACCGACGCCTCATGGGGCGGCGGGGCCTATGTGCTGGTCAGCGTGATCCAGCCGCGCGATCCGTCCGTTACGCCCAAGCCGCGCCGCGCGCTGGGGCTGATGTACGTTCCGCTCGACCCGAAGGGCCGCAAGCTGACGGTCGACCTCGGCACGCCGGTCAAACTCAACAGCCGCGCTCCGGTGGAGGTGCCTGTCACCGTCCGCGGCCTCGGCATCGGCCAGCGCGCGCGGGTGACCGTGGCGGCGGTGGACGAGGGCATCCTGCGTCTGACCAAGTTCGACTCGCCCGATCCGGTGAAGTGGTACTTCGGCAAGCGGGCGCTGACCCTCGACTACCGGGACGACTACGGCCGCCTGCTCGATCCGAACCTCGGCGCGCCGGCGAACGTCAACTTCGGCGCCGACCAGCTCGGCGGCGAGGGGCTGACCGTGACGCCGATCAAGTCCGTGGCCCTCTGGTCCGGCGTGGTCGAGACGGGCATTGACGGCAAGGCGCGGATCAAGCTCCCGGCCGCCGATTTCAATGGCGAGCTGCGGGTGATGGCCGTGGCCTGGACCGACGAAGCCGTCGGCTCGGTCTCCAAACCCATGACCGTGCGCGAGGCGGTGATCGCCGACCTGAACCTGCCGCGCTTCCTGGCGCCGGGCGACCGGCCGTTCGCGACGCTCGAGCTGCACAATGTCGAGGGCGCGGCCGGCGGCTACACGGCCGAGACGCGCTCGTCCGGCGGCGTGGTGATGACCTTCAAGAAGCTGTTCCAGCTGGCGCTCGGCCAGCGGGTCGCCGAACGGATTCCGTTCAACGCCCCGACGCGTTCGGGCATCGGCAAGGTCGGCTTCTCGGTCACCGGCCCGAACTTCTCGACCGGCAAGGACTATTCGATCCAGACGCGTCTGGGCTGGAGCCCGATCACCCGCACGACTGTTGAGCTGCAGCGGCCGGGCGAGGCCTTCACCCCATCGGCCCAGCTTCTTGCCGGACTGGCGGCGGGCGATATCAGCCTGCAGGTCAGCTACTCGCCGTTCCGTGGCTTCGACCCGGGGCCGATCGCGGTGGCGCTGTCGCGCTATCCGTATGGCTGCACCGAACAGGTGGTGTCGGTGGCCTATCCGCTGCTGTTCGCCCGCGAGCTGGCGCCCGATCCCAAACGGCGCTCGTCTTCGGCGGCGCTGAACGACGCGGTCGGCAAGCTGCTCGATCGCCAGACCCTCGACGGGGCCTTCGGCCTGTGGCGGGTCGGCGATGGCGAGGCCGACGCCTGGCTGGGCGCCTACGCGACCGACTTCCTGTGGGAAGCGAAGATGCGCGGCGCGCCGGTGCCCCAGGCAGCGATGGACCGTGCCCTGACCGCCATGCGTCAGATCAGCCGGCCGGAAGGCTGGGCCAGCGTCTCCTATCGCCTGGAGTATCCGGAGTGGTGGTACCGCAACGACGCCGAGTCGAAGAAGGCGACCGAACGGATGCGCAGCCGCGCCTCCGCCTACGCCCTCTACATCCTGGCCAAGTCCGGCCGGGGCGATCTGGCCCGCCTGCGCTGGTGGCACGACGTCCACATGAAGGACGACGACTCTCCGCTGGCGCGCGCGCAGATCGGCGCCGGTCTGGCCCTGATGGGCGACAAGGCGCGGGCTCATTCGGCCTTCAAGCGCGCCGTGGCCACGCTCGGCTACCGCGATGAGGCCGACTGGTACCAGAGCCAGCTGCGCGACCTCGCAGGGATCATCGCCCTCGCCTACGAGGCCGGCGAGACCGACATCGCCCGCGGCCTGCAAGGGCGGCTGGAAAACGCGGTCCGCGACCCCGACTCACTGAACACCCAGGAGCAGGCCCGCCTGCTGCAGGCGGCGTCCTTCATGCTGAAGGCGGCCGGGGTGATGCGCGTCGATGCGACCGGAGCCATGGCTCTGACGCCCGCCGGCGGCGCGCCGCGCTGGGCGGTCGGTCGACTGGCCGACGCGGTGTTCACCAACAAGGGCTCCGGCGCCCTGTGGCGGACCGTGACCGTGCGCGGCACCACGGTGGATGCGCCCGGCGCGGCCGGATCCGGCCTGTCCGTCGACAAGCGCTACTTCACCATGCAGGGCGGTGCGGTGAACCTCGCTGGTCTGCGGCAGGGGGATCGCGTGATCGTACTGGTCTACGGCCGGTCGAGTCAGGCCCGCACCGTGCCGCTGGTCGTCGATGACGCCCTGCCGGCCGGCTGGGAAATCGAGACCGTGCTCAGCCCCGAAGACGCCAAGGAGGGGCCCTTCAAGTTCCTCGGCGAACTGTCCGGCGCCGATGTTCAGGAAGCGCGCGACGATCGCTATATCGCCGCGCTCGATCTGGCCGGGGCCAAGCCGTTCGCCATGGCCTATGTGGCGCGCGCCGTGACGCCGGGGGACTTCTTCCTCCCTGCGCCGGAGGCCCGCGACATGTACCGTCCTGGCGTCTACGCCCGTGGATCGACGGCCCGTACGACCATCGCGCCGGGGAGCTAGCCCCGGCCGGTGCGTCGTCTCGTCCTTGGTCTGATTGCGTTCCTGACCCTCGAGGTCGTGCTGCTGACGGCGGATACGCTGTTCCCGCCGGATCTGTCGCGGGGACAGCGGTCGTCGCCGGTCGTGCTCGACCGGCGTGGCGTCTGGCTGCGGGCCCTGCCCGTCGAGAATGGCCGATGGCGGATCCGCGCCGACCTGAAGCGGACCGACGCCAGCTTCCTGAAGCGACTGATCGCGATCGAGGACGCCCGGTTCTGGCGCCACGACGGTGTCGACCCTGCAGCCGTGGTGCGGGCTTCCGGCTCCGCCCTGCTGCGCGGCCACATCGTCTCCGGCGCCTCGACGCTCAGCATGCAGACCGCGCGGCTGCTCGAGCCGCATCCCCGAACCTTCGGGGCGAAGCTCGTCGAAATGGTGCGGGCGGTGCAGCTGGAGGCGCGCTACTCCAAGAAGGAGATCCTGGCGCTTTACCTGACGCTGGCGCCTTACGGCGGCAATCTCGAGGGCGTGCGGGCCGCCAGCCTGTCCTACTTCGGCCACGAGCCGGAGACCCTGACGCTCGGCGAGCAGGCGTTGCTGATCGCCTTGCCGCAGTCGCCTGAAGCGCGCCGCCCCGACCGCCGCCCCACCGAAGCCCGCGCCGCCCGGCGGCTGGTGCTGGACCGGATGGTCAAGGCGCGGCTGGCGACGCAGGCAGAGGCCGACGAGGCTGACACCGAAGCCCTGCCGGCCCGCTCGGCCTTTCCCGCCCTGGCCTGGCAGGCGACCGGCGAACTGGCGCGCGCCGCGCCGGTGGGTCAGGCCACGGTCGTCAGCACGCTGGACGCGACGCTGCAGTCGCGGCTGGAGCCCCTTGCCGCCGCCTACGCCCGTGAGCAGGGCGCAGAAGCCACGGCCGCCATCATGGTCGTCGAGATCAGGGGTCGCGCGGTGCGGGCGCTGGTCGGGTCCGGCGGACTTGATCGGCCGGGCGGCTGGATCGACATGACCGTGGCACTGCGCTCGCCCGGCTCGGCCTTGAAGCCGTTCATCTACGCCTTCGCCTTCGACGATGGCATCGCCGCGCCCGATACGGAGATGCAGGACGTTCAGACCCGCTTCGCCGACTATCAGCCGGAAGACTTCGACCGGGTGTTCCGCGGCAAGGTCACGGCCAGCGAGGCGTTGTCGCACTCGCTCAACGTGCCGGCCGTGCAACTGATGGAGCGGATCGGCCCGGCGCATTTTCTCGCCCGCATGCAGTCCGCGGGGGTCAGCCTGGTGCTGCCGGACGCGAAGACCCGGGCGCCCGGGCTGGCGCTGGCGCTGGGCGGCGAGGGCGTGACCCTGCGCGACATGGCGGTGCTCTATTGCGCGCTGGGCGACGAGGGGCTGGCCAAACCGCTGGCCTGGACCGAGGACGAGGCCGCCCGGCGCGACCGCACCCGTGGCAGCCGACTTGTGCGGCCGGCCGCAGCCTGGCAGGTGCTCGACATCCTGCGCGAGGCGCCGGCCCCCAAGGGACGTATTCCCAACGCCCTGACACTCGGTGGGCCCGGCATGGCCTACAAGACCGGCACCTCGTACGGCTTCCGCGATGCGGTCGCGGCCGGCGTGGTCGGCGGCTATGTGATCATCGTCTGGACCGGGCGCGCCGACGGGGGCGCGCGGGGCGGCTTCACAGGCCGCGAGGCCGCGCTGCCGATGCTGTTCGACGCCGCCGACATCCTGTCCGCGCCCCGGACCGCGCCGCCGCGTATCGCACCAAAGGCCGCGCCCGGGGCCCTGACGACCCTTGAACGGCCAGAACACGGGCCGAACCTGATCTTTCCGCCCGACGGCGCGACTGTGCAGGTCGAGGCCTTCGGGCCGGCCTCGCGCGGCCTCGTCCTGTCGGCTGGCGGCGAGGGTCTCAACTGGTATGTCGAAGGGCAGCCGTTGCCGCTCGACCCGGTCAGCGGCCGCCCGGTCTGGCGACCGGCGGCGGCGGGGTTCTACGAACTGATGGTTGTCGACAGTCAGGGTCGCGAAGCGCGGGCCAAGGTCCGAATCAAGGGCTAGAGCAGGGTCAGCTCTTCAGCCTCGACGGGATTGGTCACGGTCACGCCGAGGTCATTCACCAGACCGTTCGACAGACGATAGACCCAGCCGTGCACGGACAGCGACTGACCGCGCGCCCAAGCGTCCTGCACGAACACGTCCGAGGCGACGTTGTGGACCTGACGGATGACGTTGAGTTCGCACAGGCGATCCCAGCGATCCTTCTCGTCCAGCGCGTCGAGCTCGTCACGGTGAAGCGCGGCGACTTCGCGGATCGGATGTAGCCAATGATCGACCAGCCCGCGCCGAACGCCGTCGACCGCCGCCTTCACGCCGCCGCAGCCGTAGTGGCCGACGACCATGATGTGTTTCACCTTCATCACGTCGACCGCGAACTGCAGCACGCTGAGATAGTTGGCGTCCTGCGGCGGGGCGAGGTTGGCGACGTTGCGGTGGACGAACAGCTCGCCGGGATCGAGACCGACGATCTCGTTGGCGGGGACGCGGCTGTCCGAACAGCCGATCCAGAGATACTCGGGGCTTTGCTGGTTCTCGAGGCGTTTGAAGAAGTCCGGATCGACCTCGGTCTTCCGGCGCGACCAGTTGCGATTGTTGTCCTTGAGATCTTCGAGCACGGGTGTCCCTCAGACTTTGGCGTCAGGTTGGTTGTTCGGATGGGCGGCGGCGATGGCGGGATGGAGCGCCGCTGCATCGGCGGCCGCGACCAGCGCCGGAAACGGGGTCAGGTCGACCTTGAACCGACGGGCGTTGTAGACCTGCGGCACGATCATGCAGTCCGCCAGGGTGGGGGCGTCGCCGAAGGCATAGCCCGTGCCGTGCCGGGCGATCATCGGCTCCAGCGCGGCGAAGCCGTCGCTGATCCAGCGCTGGACCCAGGCGTCAACATCGGCCTGGTCGACCTCCAGTCGCGCCAGCGCCTTGAGAATGCGGACATTGTTCAAGGGATGGATATCGCAGGCGACGATCAGGCCCATGGCCCGGACGACCTGACGATCGAAGCCATCGCGCGGCAGCAGGGCCGGAGTGGGGTGGGCCTCCTCGAGCCATTCGAGGATCGCCACGGACTGCGTCAGAATCCGGCCGTCGACATTGAGCGCGGGCACAAGGTGCTGGGCGTTTACCGCGCCGAAGGCCGCGTCGGACTGTGCGCCGGTGGCCAGATCGACCGGAGCGTAGTCATAGGACAGGCCCTTGAGGTTGAGGCCGATACGGACCCGATAGGGGGCCGAGGCCCGCCAGAAGCTGTGAAGAACAAGCGACATCAGATGATCCTGAACGACAGGGCGCCTACGCCCTCGACCGAGCCTTCGACCCGGTCGCCGCGCACCAGCGGGCCGACGCCCTCGGGTGTGCCGGTGAAAATGAGGTCGCCCGCTTCAAGGTTCCAGAGCTTGCCGGCCTCGACGAGAATTTCCTCGACCGACCAGATCATGTCGGCGACCTCTCCGGCCTGCCGGGTTTCGCCATTCACACTGAGGGTGATGCGGCCCTGCGGGATGGCGCCTGTCGTCGGGACGATGGCCGAGATCGGGGCGCTGGCGTCGAAACCCTTCGCGGCGTCCCACGGCTGACCCTTGGCCTTGAAGCCGTTCTGCAGGTCGCGGCGGGTCAGGTCCACACCGACCGCGAACCCGAAGATAGCCCCGCCGTCGCCGATGGCTACGACAAGCTCGATCTCGTGATGCAGGTCGCTGGTCGCCGAGGGATAGGGCACGTCAGCGCCGGGCAAGACCACCGCGTCGGCCGGCTTGCTGAAAAAGAACGGCGGATCGCGGTCGTCGCCGCCCATCTCGCGCCGGTGGGCGGCGTAGTTGCGGCCGACGCAAAGGATGCGGCGAACGGGGAACGGCCGGTCCGAACCCTGCACGGGAACGGTCGGCTGCGGGCGGATCGATACGGCGAAAGCGGTCATGAGGCGTTCCTAGCGGAGGGCGGGACGGAAGTCTTGTCCAGCCAGCTTGAAACGCACATCCGAATAAACTAAGTCTATAAGACTAAGTTTATCGAGGCGGCCATGCGCACCGTGAATATCCACGAAGCCAAGACGCACCTGTCGCGCCTCATTGAGGATGCGATGGAGGGGGAATCCTTTGTCATCGCCAAGGCGGGAAAGCCGATGGTAAAGGTTTCGCGCGTTGACGCTCCGGAGCCGGACAAGGTTCGGCGTCTGGGGTTCATGGCGGGTCAGATCAGCGTTCCCGATGATTTCGACACCATGGGCGCCGAAGCCATCGAACAGCTCTTCAGCGGCGAGCCCGCGTGATCCTGCTGCTCGACACCCACCTGTTGCTGTGGGCCGTTGGTACGCCTGATCGCCTTTCGGCCGAGGCCCGTTCGCTGCTGGAGGCGTCGGACAATCAGCTGGCCTTCAGCGTGGCCAGCCTTTGGGAGATCGCCATCAAGCGCGGGCTTGGCCGATCGGACTTTCAGGTCGACCCACGCCTGCTGCGGCGCGGTCTAGCCGACAACGGCTACCGGGAACTCGCGATCACCGGCGAGCATACGCTCCAGGTCGACGCCCTTCCGCCGATCCACAAGGATCCCTTCGACCGTATCCTGGTCGCCCAGGCGATGGCCGAGGGCATTACGCTGCTCACGTCGGACGATATCGTCGCCCGCTACCCGGGACCGGTGCGCCGGGTCTAACGACTACAGTCTGAACACCTTGCGCAGGAAGAGGGTCTCGGCCTCGCGCTGGGCGTCGGTGTTCTGCTTCTTGCGGAAGCCGTGTCCCTCGTCGCCCGCCAGCATGTACCAGACCTCCCCGCCCTTCGCGCGAACCTTGGCGACGATCTGTTCGGCCTCGGTCCAGGGCACCCGGGGATCGTTCCGGCCCTGAATGACGAACAGGGGTTTGGTCATCCGGTCGGTCAGGTTGAGCGGCGAGATGCGGTCGAACACCGTCTTCATCGCCGGTTGACGCTCGTCGCCGTACTCGGCGCGACGCAGGTCCCGGCGATAGCCTTCGGTATTCTGCAGGAAGCTGGTGAAATTCGAGATGCCGACGATGTCGATGGCCCCGGCCAGCCGGTCGTTGAACGCCGCCAGTGAGGCCAGCACCATGAACCCGCCATAGGAGCCGCCGTAGACGACGACCCGGGACTTATCGAGGTCCGGCTGGGTCGCGATCCAGTCGAGCAACGCGCCGATGTCCTTGACGCTGTCCTGACGCAGCGGGCCGTTGTCGAGCGAGAGGTAGGTCTTGCCGTAGCCTTCCGACCCGCGGACGTTCGGCGCGATGACCGCCACGCCGAGGGCGTTGGTCCAGTATTGCCGACGACTGTTGAACCCCGGCCGGTCCTGGCTTTCGGGACCTCCATGGATATCGATGATTACCGGTACGGGGCCCTTGGGCGATTTCGGCCGGGAGACCCAGGCCGGTATCTCGAGGCCGTCAAACGAACGGAAGGTCGCCAGCGTCGGCTCGACCATGGCGGCCGGGTCCAGACCGCCGCTTTCGCTGGTCGTCCACCGGGTCAGCTTCCCGGACTTCAGACTCCAGCTCCAGACGTCCGCGGGCGAGGTCGCGGCGTTCAGCCCGATCGCCAGGCTCTGGCCATCCGGCGAGAATTTCAGGCCGGTCAGGACGCCGACGGGCAGGGGCGGCTGAGGCAGGGCGCGGCGGGTCCGGAAGTCTCGCACGACGACGCGGGAGCGACCATTTTCGTTGATCGAATAGGCCAGGGTCTTGCCGTCGTCCGACAGGTCAAAGGATTCAATGTCCCAGCTGAGATCGTTCGGCGTGATCGGCGTGATCCGTCCGTTGGACAGGTCGATCTCAACCAGCCGTTTGAACTCGTAGTCCTGGTCGGAAATGACCAGGATGGACTGCCCGCCCGGCGTGAACTGGCCGCCCTCATAGGCGATGTCGGCGCTGGACGGATTGATCTCGCGGATCGGCTTGCCGTCCTCGCGCAGGTACAGCTTGCTGGCGGCCGCGGAGATGTAGCGACTGAGAAGCAACGCCCGGCCGTCCGGCGAGAAGGCGACGGGCGAGGTGGCGCCCGTGGTCTTGAAGGACTCACCCGGGATGATTTCTCCATCCTTCACCTCGGCGACCCGCACGCTGTAGTCCGGATTGCCCTTGCCGACCTCGGCCCAGGCGAGGCGCCGGCCCGACTTCGAGAAGACGACGGACTGATTGCGGGTTCCCGGCGTGGTGAAGGCATGCTCGGGCAGCGTCAGTCCGGCGAGGTAGAGCTGGAAGTACTCGTCGCCGCCCGTGTCCTTGCTGAACACGAAGCGGTCGACGGAGCGGGGCAGGGCCGCGGCGCTGGCCACCGGCTCATCGAAGAAGGTCAGCTGGTAGCGTTCGCCGCCGGGGACCGCGACATGGTGCAGCTGGCCGGTCTGGCCAAAGCGCGTCGTGATCAGCATCGAGCCATCCGCCAGCCAGTCCTGGAAGGACGCGCTGCGGGCGTTCTGATACCGGCGCAGGCCCTCCCGCACATCGGCGGGCGTTTCGGGGACGTTCTCCAGCGTCAGCGTTCCCTGCTGGCGCTTGACCACCGGGCCGGCGGCCCGGGCCAGGGCGGTGGTGGCGAAGAGCGCCGAGACGGCGGCGCCCAGAAAGGCTCGTCGGATCATGTCTGTTCCCCAGAACGCAGGCTTGAGTCAGATCGGGTCGAATTCGCTGACGAGATGGCCCGGTGCGACCTCGGTCAGGACCGGGACATAGACGGGGCCCGCCGGATCGGCGGACCGTCGGGACGGCAGAAACCGCAGGGCGGCGAACGGATCCATCGGCGAGGGCGGCTCGCCCGTCAGCCGGACCCGCTTGCGCGTGCGTTCAATTTTCGGATCGGGGATCGGCGCGGCCGAGAGCAGGGCCTGTGTGTAGGGATGGCGCGGGTCGTCGTAGAGCTGCTCGCGACTGGCCTGCTCCATCACCCGGCCGAGATAGAGCACGACGATCCGGTGGCTGATCTCGCGAACCACGGCCAGATCGTGGCTGATGAACATCATCGCCATGCCGAGCTGGCGCTGCAGGTCGATCAGCAGGTCGATGATCTGGGCCCGGATCGACACGTCGAGGGCGCTGACAGCCTCGTCGCAGATGACCAGCTTCGGCTCCAGGATCATCGCCCGGGCGATGCCGACGCGCTGGTTCTGACCGCCGCTGAGCTCGTGCGGGTAGCGGTTGACCAGCTCCGGCGCGAGGCCGCAGCGCGCCATCATTGCGGCGGCGGCGGCCCGCCGCTCGTCACGGCCCAGACCGGGGCGGAAGACCTGAAGGGGCTCGGCGATGGAGTCACCGATCGGCATGCGCGGATCCAGGCTGGCCAGCGGATCCTGAAAGACGATCTGAAGGTCCTTGCGCGCGGCCCGCATCGCCTCGCGGTCGGCGTGGGTGATGTCGCGGCCGAGCACCGTAACCGTCCCGCCCAGGTCGCCGCCGCCCGGCGGGAGCAGGTTCAGCACGGCCCGGGAAAGTGTCGACTTGCCGCAACCGCTCTCGCCGACCACCCCCAGCGTTTCACCCTGGCGGATCTCGAAGCTGACGCCGTCGACGGCGCGCAAGGGGCGGGGTTTGGCGAACAGGCCCTGGCTGATCGGGAACCAGACCTTGACGTCCTCGCCCCTCACCACGACCGGGGCGTCGGGCGCGACGTCGGCCGGTGTCGGCCTGCCGCCACGGTCAATGCGATCCAGCCTTGGAATGGCCGCCAGAAGCGTCCGGGTGTAGTCGGTCCGGGGGCGGTCGAAGACATCCTCGACGGCCCCCTCCTCGACGTAGGCGCCGTCCTTCATCACGCAGACCCGGTCTGCCAGACGGGCGATGACGCCCATGTCGTGCGTCACCAGCACCATCCCCGAACCGGTCTCGCGCATGAGCTCGGCCATGAGGTCGAGGATTTCGGCCTGGACCGTGACATCGAGCGCCGTGGTCGGCTCGTCGGCGATCAGCAGCTTCGGACCGCAGGCCATGGCGCCGGCGATCATCACCCGCTGCCGCATGCCGCCGCTGAGCTCATGCGGATACTGGGTCATCCGTCGCGTCGCGTCGGGGATGCGCACCCGGCCCAGCCAGTCGAGCGCCCGCTTGCGCGCCTCGGCGTCCGACAGGCCCAGATGCAGACGCAACGGCTCGGCGATCTGCTCGCCGATCTTCACGTGCGGCGTCAGGGCCGTCAGCGGGTCCTGGAAGATCATCGTCATCTTCGAACCACGGATTCGGTTGAGCGCCGCCGGCCGGAGCCCCAGCAGCTCCTCGCCTTCAAACCGCACAGATCCGGACGCGACGCCGTTCGAGGCCAGCAGACCCATGACCGTCATGAAGGTCTGACTCTTGCCGGACCCGCTCTCACCCACGACGCCGAGGCATTCCCCGGCGGCGACGGAAAGGGACACCCCGCGAACCGCCTCAACGGGCCCGTCGTGGGTTTCGAAGCGGACCTTGAGGTCGTCGATCACGAGGACGGGTCGGGACACGGGCGACCTAACTTGGATTACCGGGAGGGCGATCTTAGCCGTTTCACACCGCCGCGCAATTTCGGGACCGGCATCGGCCCGGTTGTTCCGCCGGGCGCCGCCGCTGGCGCTGTTTGTCGCTGGTCCTCCCGTGTTGTGTTGTTGACTTGAGGACGCTCAGGCCAGAGTCTGGAGGGGCTGTCGAGGGCCGCCCGCGAGTGGCCCTTTGAAAGGGGAAATCGTGGCGATCTGGGGTGGGAGAAAGGAAAAGTCCTTCGCCACACGCCCCACGGTCATCGCCGTGGCCAACGAGAAGGGCGGCGCCGGGAAATCGACCGTCGCGGCCCTGCTGTCGACGGCCATGCTCTATCAGGGCAGGCGGGTCGCCGTTCTTGACGTGGACCTGCGACAGCAGAGCCTCAGCCACTTCTTCGCCAACCGCCGCCGCTGGCTGCCGGCCGCGAAACTGGTTGCCCCGGTGCCGCTGGAGTACAAGCTCGCCGAGGACCCGGCCGAGCTGGCCAACGCTGACCCGCACCGCGTCGTTGCGCTGTTCGACAAGGCTCTCGCCCTGGCCATGTCCGCCGCCGACATCATCGTCATCGACACCCCCGGCGGGGACACGCCGCTGTCCAGAGCCGCCCACCTGCAGGCCGACATTGTCGTTACGCCGATGAACGACAGCTTCGTCGATTTCGACATGCTCGGGAAAATCGACCCCATTACGCTGAAGCTTGTTCGACCGAGTCTCTATGCCGGCGTGGTGCACGATGCTCGACGCGCTCGCGCCGGCTATGGCCGAAAGCTGGACTGGGTGGTTCTGCGCAACCGGATGGCTCCCCACGACGGACGCAATCGTCAACGCGTCACCGTGAACCTCGAGCAACTGGCCGCGCAGGTGGGATTCCGGCTTGGGCCGCCGCTGCGCGAGCGGGTGGCCTACCGCGAAATGTTTCCCTTCGGCCTCACGCTCGCGGACATTTCCGCCAACCTCAGACCCGCCGAAGTTTCAACACCCCGGAAGTCCGCGCGCGAGGAGGTCAAGGCCCTGCTGGTCGCGCTGAACCTGATCGACCCGTCGGAGGACGTCTAGTCGGGACGGTCGTTGGCTGGTCCCGGCGCGCCGGCCACGATAATAGAGAACCAAGATGTCCAAGCCCGCCGCCCGCCCGCCCTTCGATTCCCCCTACCGTCACGGATTTGTCCGGCTGGCGGCCTGCGTTCCGACGACGACGCTGGCCAATCCAGGGGCCAATGTCGATGAGGCCCTGACGCTGCTTCGGCGCGGCCATGACCAGCACGTGGCGCTGATGGTCTTCCCCGAGCTTGGGCTTTCCGCCTACTCCATCGACGATCTTCTGCAACAGGATGTCCTGCTTGAGGCGGTCGAGGCCGGGATCGGCCGGCTGGTCGAGGCGAGCGTCGACCTGTTTCCGGTGTTTGCCGTCGGCGCCCCCCTTCGTTACGGCGGGCGCCTGTTCAACACGGCCGTCGTCATTCACCGGGGCCGGATCCTGGGTGTGACGCCGAAGTCCTTCCTGCCCAACTACCGCGAGTATTATGAGCGCCGCTGGTTCGCCAGCGGGCTGGGCGTGACCGGAAAGACTCTTCGTCTGGCCGGGCAGGACGCGCCGTTCGGAACGGATCTGCTGTTCCGGTCGACCGGCTCGGCGCCCTTCACGTTCCATACGGAGATCTGCGAAGACGTCTGGACGCCGGAGCCACCCTCGACCCGGGCCGCCCTGGCTGGCGCCGAGATCCTGCTTAATCTGTCGGCCAGCAACATCGTCATCGGCAAGGCCGGCGCCCGGCGCCTGCTGTGCGCATCCCAGTCGATGCGGTGTCAGGCGGTTTACGCCTATTCCGCCGCCGGCATCGGGGAGTCGACAACGGACAATGCCTGGGATGGCCAGGGATCGGTCTTCGAGCTTGGAGACTGCATCGCCGAGACCGACCGGTTCGCGCTCGAATCGACAATGGCGATCGTCGATGTCGATCTGGGCCGGGTCCGGCAGGAGCGTATCCGCACGGGTTCGTTCGGCGACGCTGTCGCTGTTCATCAGGGCGATGCTGCCTGGCGCACGATTGACTTTGCTCTGGACGCTCCGGCCGTCGCCCTTGCGCCTCTGCGGTCGATCGACCGGTTCCCGTTCGTCCCGGACGATTCGACGCGGTTGGCCGAATATTGCCGCGAAGCCTACAACGTGCAGGTCCAGGGGCTGGCGCAACGGATCAAGGCCACCGGACTGAAGCAGCTGGTTATCGGCGTCTCGGGTGGCCTTGATTCCACCCAGGCGCTGGTCGTGGCGGTCAAGGCCATGGATCAGCTGGGCCTGCCCCGGAACGGAGTGCTGGCCTACACCATGCCGGGTTTCGCGACCTCGGAACGCACACGGACGAACGCCTGGGCCCTGATGAAGGCGCTCGGCGTGACGGGCGAAGAACTCGATATCCGGCCGGCGGCGACCCAGATGCTGGCCGACCTCGGTCATCCCTTCGCGCGTGGGGAAGCGGTCTACGATGTGACGTTCGAGAATGTGCAGGCGGGCCTGCGGACCGACTATCTGTTCCGCCTGGCCAACCGGCACAACGCCCTCGTGGTCGGCACGGGCGACCTGTCGGAACTGGCGTTGGGCTGGTGCACCTACGGCGTCGGCGACCACATGAGCCACTACAATCCCAACAGCGGCGTGCCCAAGACGCTGATCCAGCATCTGATCCGTTTCGCGGCGGGGGCCGCCGAAGTCGGCGACGCCGCCACGGCCGTCATGCGCGATATCCTGGCGACCGAAATCTCGCCGGAACTGGTGCCGGCCGACGGGACCGGCAGGCCGCAGGCGACGGAGGATTTCGTCGGTCCCTATGCGCTGCAGGACTTCACCCTGTTCCACATGACGCGTTCCGGCGCGGCGCCGTCGAAGATCGCCTGGCTGGCGCACGTCGCCTGGGGCGACGCGACGCGCGGCGGCTGGCCGGACGATGTGCCGCCGGCCGAGCGAAAGGCCTATGACCTGGCTGAGATCAAACGCTGGCTGCGCCTCTTTCTGACGCGGTTCTTCGCCAATCAGTTCAAGCGTTCGGCGGTGCCGAATGGTCCCAAGATCTCGTCGGGCGGCGCGTTGTCGCCGCGCGGCGACTGGCGCATGCCGTCCGACGCGCGCGCGGACGTCTGGCTGGCCGAACTGGACGCCAATACGCCCGACTAGCGGCCAGCGCCGCCGCCTCCGCCCCGGCAAGGTCCGCCCGGCTGACGCACAGGCGCGGCGTGGCTTCATGAGCCATGTCAGCCACAGGAATACGACGACAGGCTCTGTCTTTGGAACCGTTCCGGGGTGAGGGCGTTGCTGCATCGGTATTCAGTTGAGGCGTCAACGGAATTGGCTGGGGGGTCCGCTATGGAAACCAGCCCGACCGACATCCGCGCCTCCCTGGCCGTATTCCAGATGCATGCGCCGGCTTTTCGGTGCATGGCGCACCAAGAGCGAGGGGCTCGATCATGAATAAAAGAGCATTGATGCTGAGCACTCTGCTCGGCGCGATGGCGTTGGCGCCGGCGGCGTTCGCCCAGCCGGACAGCGGTTGGTACAGCGCTTTCGACCTCGGCTACCACTGGCCGTCGGGCTGGGACGCCACGTCGTCCAACAACGCGTCGGACGGCCGTCCCTACCAGTTCGACTTCCAGACCGAGAACAAGGTGGTCGGCTTTGCCCGCCTTGGCTACCGGATCAACCCGAACTGGCGTGTCGAACTCGAGGGCGGTTCCCGCCCCGGTAATATTGAAAGCGCGAGGGGCGACCCCGCCCGGCCGCTGCCCAACCAGCTCTGCAGCCTGTCCGGCATCGCCCCCTGTCGGGCGCCCGGGGGGTCCATCAAGGCCTGGACCCTTATGGGGAACGTGATCTACGACTTTTTCCCGGAAAGCCAGTTCCGCCCCTTCATCGGCGCCGGCGTCGGCGTAAACCGGGCGGACGTCCGGGTCGCCGCGCGGGGCAATGTTCCCGTCGGCGCGATCGACATCGACGATACCTACACCGCGTTCTCGTGGCAGCTGCTCGCCGGCGTGTCGTTCGATGTGAGCGACCGCATGAACGTCGACCTCACCTATCGCTACCTCGACGGCAGCGATCTGCAGATCAACTCGACCAATTCGTCCCCCGCGTTCAACCCCGGGGATTTCAACGGCGGTTATGCTGACCAGTCGGTGACGTTCGGCCTTCGCTACGCCTTTGGCGCGCCGGCGGCTGCTCCGCCCCCGCCGCCCCCGCCGCCGCCGCCTCCGCCGCCTCCTCCCCCGCCTCCGCCGCCGCCGCCTCCGCCGCCGCAGTACGAAGCCCGGGAATTCATCGTCTACTTCCCGTTCGATCAGTACGTGCTGACGCCGGAAGCCCAGTCGGTGGTGTCTGAAGCGGCCCAGTACGCTCAAGCCGGCGGCGCCACGCGCGTTGTGGTCGTGGGTCACACCGACTCCTCGGGTTCGCCCGCCTACAACGTCCGCCTGTCGGAACGCCGCGCCAAGGCCGTCGCCGATGCGCTGGTGGGCCTGGGTGTCTCGGCCGGTACGCTGGCCGTGGACTGGAAGGGTGAAACCGATCTCGCCGTCGCCACCGGCGATGGTGTGAAGGAACCGCTGAACCGCCGTTCGACGATCTCGATCAACTTCTGATCCCGATCTTCGGCGTAAAGCTGAACCAAAGCGGGGCCCCGGTGGAAACACCGGGGCCTTTCGGCTTTTTGGGCGGCGTGTCCACGGGTGGAATCAAATCAACCTATGATTCCGGATCCGGGCCCGGGCAGCGGCGGTGTCAGACGGCGGGGCGATCCCGCGACCGGCTTCAGATCAATTACCGGCAGGTTGACAAAATCCCGGGATTCTCGCCTTCTGCGTGAAATTTTCGCGCCAGATGCAACACTGATCGCACGGTCGCCGAGGGCAGGTGTCGCGATTTGGCAACCCGGATCATCTTTTCGCCGGAGTGTCATGAAATCGGGGGTTGCGCCGGTAATTCCAGCTGGTATTGGTCTTTCTGACGCTCAGGTTCCTACGGTCCTTGCGTTGTAACTCACGAAGAGGTGAATCATGCTCCGCAAATGTGCCACCGCCCTCGCTGTCAGCCTGGTTTGCCTTTCCGGCCAAGCCTTCGCCCAGCAAGTGTCGGTCAAAGCTACCACGAGTGCTGTTGAACGCGTCGGCGCCCAATCGGGCCGCTCGAACGAGTTCGCCGGTATCCCGCTCCTGTACCTGGTGTTCGGTGTCGTCACGCTCGGCATCGTCGTTGCCGCGAACGACGACGACGGCGCCAGCGACTAAGATTTCGACGGGCCTTCGGGTCTGTCAGAATTAGTTGGGCTACTTGATGGAGGCCGCTGGCTAAACAGGCAGCGGCCTTTGTCTTGAGTCACGTCGGCGTCGCCATGTCAGTGTTCGGGGGTTTCAGCGTTCGCGCCTGGGCGATCCGTCTTTGGCGCAAGGACATGGCTGGCGCCTCAGATGGCAGTGATTGGCTGGCCCAGCTCAGTTTTGCGGCACGGACATCACCCCGCTTGATATACAGCGATATGGATTGCGCTCTCAGGCAGCGCAAACGGTCGTCGAGACAAGCGACAAACCATCAGCGCCGGACTGGACGAAGCTGTTCGATCGGCGATTCCCATCAGATGCCACAGCACTGCCACGGTATTGGGATATTGCGCGCCGTGGACATTTTGATCGGGTAAGGTGCCATCCGGCACCATAGTGACTTTGGGGAGTTTCTACATTGATCGGTTCGAGGATGATGGTGGTCGCAGGGCTGACCGTAGCTGTCCTTTCCACGACCGCCTGCGCCTCGCAGGGCGCCTCGCAAAGCGTCGGGCAAGGGCAGGCCGCCTTCCTGGCCGCCGGGATCCAGCCTCAGGCTGAGGCGGCGCCAGACTACCGTATCGGCCCCCAGGACAAGCTGAACATCACGGTTTTTCAGGTCAAGGACCTGACGGTCGAGAAGATCCAGGTTGATGGCAGCGGCCGCATTTACTTGCCCCTCATCGGGAGTGTCATTGCAGCCGGCAAAACCACGCAGGAGCTGTCAACTGAGATCGCCGACCGACTGAAGGGGCAGCTTCAATCGCCTCAGGTTTCCGTATCGGTGGCCGAAGCTGTCAGCCAAAAGGTTACGGTGGATGGCTCGGTGGTCGAGCCTGGCGTCTATACCATGAGCGGTCCCACGACGCTCCTACAGGCAGTGGCGATGGCCAAGGGCCCCGACATGAAGTACGCCAACCTCAACCACGTGGCCATTTTCAGGACGATAAACGGTCAGCGGGCAGCAGCTGTTTTCGACCTGAAGGCCATCCGTGCGGGCCAAGCTGTTGACCCTGTGATTCTGGGCAACGACGTCATTGTCGTGGAAGGCTCGGCGACGAAAAGTGTGTTCCGCGAAATCCTGACCGCACTGCCGGGGCTAGCAGTCTTCAGCTATTTCTAAGCTGCGTGCGTAGTTTCTATGTTTCATTTCGAGGTTTGACGATTCATGGCTGCCAGAGGTGACTACGAAGGTGGAGCCGCGCCGCTCCCGTCCGACCGGATGCTGACTTCGCGTTTCGACCCGATTGTTGTGCGGGACGAGGGGCGTTTCGATGACGGTGATGGTTGGGGGGCATCGGGGTTCGACGAGTCTCAGCGACTTCAGCTGGCCGCGATTTGGGGCGCTGCTCTCAAGCACAAGTGGGTGATCATCGGATCGGTCATCGGCTGTCTTATGATCGGCATCGCCGCGACCCTCCTCATGCAACCGCTGTATACGTCCCAAACCCTGCTCCAGATCGACCGGGAATCGAGCAAGGTGCTGAACGTAGAAGATTTTGCGCCAAGAGAGGCGCTAACCGGCGACGAGTTCCTTACCACGCAGGTAGGATTGCTCAAGAGCGAGACCCTGGCGCGCCGCGTCGTCCAATCGTTGAATCTCAGCCAAGACCAAACCTTTATGCGCATGGCCGGCAAAGATCGGTCCGACAAGCGGCGCCCGGCCAAGGCCCGAGGCCGAACCATGTCCGCCACGGCCCTAGAAGACCAACTGACCCAAACCCTGATGAGCAATACGACCGTGACGCAGCAGCGCGGTTCGAGGCTAGTAAGCATTGCTTTCACGAGTCCAGATCCCGCTCTCTCCGCGCGCGTCACCAACGCCCTCGCCGCGAACTTCGTCACGACAAGTCTGGAGCGCCGCTTTGAAGCGTCCTCCTATGCCCGAACCTTCCTTGAAGAGAGGCTTAGACAGGTCAAACAGAAGCTGGAAGACACCGAAAAACAGCTGGTCGCCTATGCGGCACAGCAACAAATCATCAACGTGGTTACCGAATCCGGGTCGGGCCCGACCGCTGAGGGCGCCACCCAGTCGCTGACGGCTTCAAACCTGTCAGCATTGAACTCCGCGCTAACCGCCGCAAAGGCAGAGCGCATCAAGGCCGAGCAGCGTTGGCGCCAGGCACAATCCACTCCGGTGCTGTCGCTCCTTGAGGTGTTGGGGGATCCAACGGTTCAGCGCCTGCGGCAGGATCGCGCGACCCTTTCGGCAACCTACCAACAGAAGCTGAAAGTCTATCGGCCTGACTTCCCCGAGATGCAGCAGCTGCAGGCTCAGATCGACGAGGTCGACCGGCAGATCAACACGGTTGCCAACGCTAATCTCTCGGCGATCCGGTCACAGTATGAGATCGCGCTCAAACAGGAACGATCCTTCGCTGAGCAGGTAGAAAAGCTCAAAGGGTCCTTTATGGACCTGCGCGAACGCAACATTCAATACACCATTCTTCAACGTGAAGTGGACACCAACCGCACCCTCTACGAAGGTCTGCTTCAGCGTTACAAGGAAGTCGGCGTTGCCGGGGGGCTCGGTTCGAACAACATCTCGGTCGTCGATCGCGCGCGCGCGCCCAATGGACCATCATCGCCTAAACCCCTGATTAACGTGGCGCTGGCCCTGCTGCTCGGCCTGGGGCTCGGCGTCGGCGTTTCGGTGCTGCTCGAACTGCTCGATGAATCGATCAGGACGCCAGATGACGTCGTCGCCAAACTTGGACTGACGCTTGTCGGCGCAATTCCCGAACTAGAGAAAGGCGCCACCCCACTGAACGCCCTCGCCGATCCGCGGTCCGCCTTCACTGAGGCCTATTCTTCGGCGCGAACGTCGCTCCAGTTCTCTACTACCGAAGGCATGCCGCAAAGTCTGCTGGTCACCAGTTCCCGGCCATCGGAAGGCAAAAGCACGACAGCGCTGTCGCTGGCTCGGAGCTTTGCTCACCTTGGGCTGCGGGTTCTGCTGGTCGACTCTGACCTGCGCAATCCGTCCATGCATCGGCTGCTTAGCCTCAACAACAGCATTGGCCTAAGCAACTTTCTGACCGGCGAAGAGCTGGATGTTGTCATGCAGACTGTTGGTGAGCCTGGCATGTCCGTCATCCCTTGTGGGCCGCTGCCGCCCAATCCGGCCGAACTCCTCGCCGGCGCCCGCTTTGCCCAACTGCTGGAGGAGGCCAGGTCTCGGTTCGACCTTTTGATCATCGATGGACCACCGGTCATCGGCCTAGCCGACGCACCGATCCTCGCGTCGCGGGCCGCGGCGACGATACTGGTAGTTGAGGCCGGCGGCGCAAGGCGCAGTGTGGTGCGAATTGCGACCAAACGGCTGCTCCAGGCTCGCGCCAGGCTACTCGGTGCCCTGCTGACCAAGTTTGACGCAAAGTCCTCCAGCTATGGCTATGGTTATGGCTACAGCTACGCATACTCCTACGAGTACGGCCCAAAGCGCATCGACAAGGAAGTTGCCTGACGCTAACCGCTCCTGGGAGAAGACATGGAGAACGTATTCCGGTCCCGCTGGGTGGGGCTCGTCCTTCCTGCGTTGGTAGCCGGATTGTGCGTTTGGTTGGCGTACGACGTGATCATGGCTGGCGTGGCTGGCCACTTTGAGAAGAATGAAAACGGCCCGCTGGCGTTGCGCTGGCGCCATGATTCACCGGCAGCATTGGCCATCGGGTCTGATGCACTCGTCCGACAAGGCGACTACCCGGCCGCGGACGCCATGGCCCGCCGGGCGCTGCATCAGTCAGCATTGCGGGCCGACGCCTTACGTACGCTGGCTCTGTCAGCATCGGCCAGGGGGCAGGCGGCCGTGGCACTTGCCCTGATGAGCCGGGCCGGCCAGCTCAATCCACGGGATGCCCGGACCCAGAACTGGCTGTTCGAAAATGCAATGTTGCGGGCTGACTACAGCCTCGCGGTTGCGCACGCGGACGCCGTGATGCGGCGGTCACCAGACGTTTGGCCGGCGGTATCCCTCACGCTCTCCGCCCGGCTTGGCGACGGCGTGATGCGCGCCGCCCTTGTGCGACAACTTTCTCGCCAGCCGCCGTGGCGCGGTACATTCCTCGATCTGGTGGGCAGGGATGCCGCGGAACTCAACGTGGCAGCGCTGCTCGAGGCGCTCAAACGCACCACCACCCCGGCTACAGGCGAGGAGACAGCGGTTTTCTTCAGTCGCCTTTTGTCGGAGGCGAAGTACCGGCAGGCGAAGGTATACTTCGACAGTCTTATGGGCTCATCGGCTCATCCGGCGACCCTGGTCTACGACGGCGGATTTGCAGGCCTCCCGGGCCCGCCACCCCTGAACTGGCAGGCCACAGCCGGATCGGGTGGAAGCGCTACTTGGACCTTGGACAACGGCGAGCCCTTGGGCAATTTGCGCGTAAGCCACGACGGATTCAGTTCTTCTGACGCTTTGGTCAGGCAACTCATTCTTCTTTCCGCCGGCTCATATGAGGTTACCGCCCGAACGTGGGTTGAGGACCCCGCCGCCGCTGGACGGTTCAAACTTCAGATCACCTGTGAGGGCGGACCCAGGCTGGTCTCGATGACACTAAGCGGGGTTCCGGGATCCACGACGCGACTACATGCGCACTTCGGCGTACCGCCGGAGGCCTGTGAGGCGCAGTGGCTTCAAGTCGTGCCGGTTACTGGCGACCGCCGTGAGACTGTTGAATTGTCGATCGACGATATCGACATCCGTCGAGCCACTACCGTTTCCAATCCCAGTCAGGAACCGGACCTCGGGCTATGACCGAAACGAATCGTTACGGAAGCAACCCAGTTCGCAGTAGTCATGCGCGGTTAAGCAGCGCCCAGTGGCAGCGCTTGTCGCTCACCTTTTGGTCCTCCGCGGCATTGCTAACGATCGCTTTCGTCTTCGGGGGCCAGAGTCGCGACAATCCGCTTTCGACGATGGCTATCGAGCTCATGGCTGTCCTTGTGTTGGCCGTGACGGCTTGGTCGGGGTTGCGATCCAAGACTTGGAGGGTGGGCTGGCCGGAGACCATCCTGCTTTGTGCGGTATTTCTCATTCCGCTGTTGCAACTCATCCCGATGCCAGCAGAGATCTGGGAGACACTTCCCGGTCGATGTGAATTTGCCGACACGCTCCGGCTCGCCGGTGTTGAACCGGGCTGGGCGCCGCTTAGCCTGGATCCGGAGTCGACGTTTCGGTGTTTTCTGTGGCTAGTTCCACCGGTGGCACTCTTTCTTGCGGTGGCCGACCTCGACGTCGACGCGCGTTTCTGGCTGGCCGGGGTTGTACTGGCGCTCTGTATCGCCAGCCTAGTATTGGGCGGCTTGCAGATCTCCGACCAGGATGGCGGTCTTTTCGCTTCCCCCGCGGGGGGGCATACCGATATTCCAATCGGCTTCTTTGCGAACCGCAATCATCAGGGCGTGGCTATGGTAGCCGCGCTTCCAATCGCAGCGGCCTTCGCGGCGATCTGGAACTCCTACGCGATACACCAACGGCGCGCCGCGAGAATCGTTTTCGCGGCCCTAGTGGCGCTATTGGTCGTTGGCACGTTAGTTACTCGCTCCCGAGCGGCGGTGACCCTTGCGGGGCCAGGAATAATTTCCAGCATCGGCATTTTCTGGTTTGCCTCCGGCGCTGGCCGACTGCGGGGTATAGCTCTGCTGATTGCTGGCATAGCCGCCGCCGCATTGGTGTTCGTGGCCCAGTTCGCGATCAGTGCAGCGTATGATCGGTTCGCAATCCTTGCCGAAGGTGACGGTCGCTTCGACATATGGTCGACGACGTTGAAGGCGGGTGCTGAATTCGTTCCCTTTGGAACCGGCTTAGGCTCGTTCGTACCGGTTTACAGGGCCTACGAGCCGCTGGACCTAATGGCGCCCAAGTTCGTCAACCACGCCCATAACGATTACCTTGAGCTCTGGCTTGAAACTGGCTGGCTTGGCCCCGTAGTTGTGCTCTTCGCTCTTCTCTGGATCGCGAAGGCGTCGCTGGACGTTTGGCAGGGTCCCTTTTCTTCGCGTGTCACAATCGCACGCGCAGGAGGAATCTCTACCTTTATCCTGTTGGCTCATTCAGTCGTCGACTATCCCCTTCGAACACAAGCCCTCGCCTGCGTGTTCGCCTTCGCGGCGTCCTGCCTACTTACGCATCGCAAGGCAGCTGCTGCAGGTTGCAGTGGCCCATAGGCAGAAACCCCTAGCGGGATAGACCCGGCAACTGCCTTGGGTACAGCTGGTCATGTGCCGCTAGTAAATCGCCTCTCGAAAAAGAATGAAGGTCCACCCCAAAGAATGAAGTTCCACCCCAAGGAAAGGGACGAGCGAATGAATTGGTCGATTTTCAGGGAGAAGAAGATCATGATCTTCATGCGCGAGCAAGATGCGGGTCTTACGAAGGCAGATGCCCTTCTGCCGCACTAAGTTAGCTTGGCAACAATTTACAAGTGACATGCCCCCATTGCCCACCTCTGTCTGCTCATCCTCCTCTGCGGGAAGGGCACGCGGCAATCTTCGACCGCGGCCAACCCCCTTGATCGCTGACCTGACGCTCGGGGAGTATGCCATCACGCTCCGGGTAGAACCTTGAGCATGCACCGCGGCCTGAAACCCCAGCGCAGATACCCCTTCCAAACAACCATTCAACAGGTCCATGCCGACCTAGGACTCTCGCTAGAGCGACGTGAGAGATGGGAGTACCCTCAGCGGCGGCTCGTAGAGTTTTCGCGCGATGACGCCCATCAGCATTTCCTCGCCGGGTGGCAAATCCGCCCCGACTTGTTCGGTACAGCCATTCTGGTCTCGCATTTATCGTAGCCGCTCTATCTCAGACCACCCTAAGCTAGCACGCTCCTAGCACCAGACGTAGAACATCGGCCCGGAACCGCCGGCTCCTAACGAACGTACGCCAACCACAACTCCTTCGCGGCCTGCAGCAGCATGAAAGCCTCCTGCGCCGCACAGAATCACAACTTCCATACGGCGGCTCCTCATTCCCTGGCTTGCCCGCTAGGGGTCGGACTCAGTTGAGCCGGTGGGTAAATGTGGCGGCGAGTGGGGCTCCGGAGAGGCAATTCCGGGCGAGCTATCGTATAGGATTCCAGCGCGCCGGACGCCCTTGAGCCTGCACCACATGGGCTCGGCGTGGTTGCGATCCCTGTAGGATTTGGGGGTTGTGGGGGATCGGTAGCTTGCGCGAGCTCGTCGACGGGATGAATGCATTGCCGCCGATATAGGTGAGCCGCTGGCGCACGTGGTTGGCGTCGTGGGCGCGGTCGCCGAGCTGCCTGGGGATGGAACCGGCGGCACCGACTAGGGCGGCTGCCATGGTGATGTCGTTGAAGATACCGGCGCTGGCCAGCAGCAGGCGGGGTCGGCCGTCCTCGTCTTTCAGGCCGGCCGACCATAGATGCCTTTATGGCCGGCCGGCGCCAAGAATGTGTCCTGCCAGATTTCCCTGACGACCCCAGCGGTTGAAGCGACTTTAGGCCGTCGTGTAAGGGCAAGACTTCGCCGGACAATCGCGCCAGCGCGTGCCGCATCTGAGCGTGTGCATGAGACCTAAGGTCACCCTAAAGTTGTCCCCCCGATGCACTCTCTTACGGCTGCGGGGCAGCAGGGGCTCGAGCCACACCCACTCCTCGTTGCAGAGCCAGCGGATCCGCTTGGCCATATCAGAGCTCGCGTCCAAAAGTCTTGAAACAGCAACTCACGAATCCCAGCAGCACCATTGCTTACTGAATCTAGCTGTAGATATGAAAACCCCCGCTCCTATTGGTCACATTTTCGAGAGAAGCTAAAGGGAAGAGCAGCCGCTATGGAGAGCCGATCACTTTCTGCCAACCGACCGACCGAAACAATAATGCTCCAATAATCGCCTGCCCTCCCCCTCCCCCAAAAGAAACACATATTCGAAAGACCTCCTCGGAATAGGTAGTCAGCGCGCGACGATTATTCAAAGGCCCTTCGTATTGATTGACGCTTCCGCTGCCCGGACTAACTCTCCGATCGCGCAGGTGATATGATAGAGGGAACTGGCTGGTGAGGCTCCCGGTGCCAGAGAACCATCCTCCAGTAATACGTCGCGCCACGTCCCAATAATAGGCTGGTCCAAAAAGCGAAACAGGCCATCAAGCGCCGCCTCGACTTCGATCGTACCCACCGCAGGATCGCGAGCCAGGTCGCTAACGGCAGCTTTGAGACGCTCTGTCTGGGGCCAAAGTCGTGCGTCCGGGGTTTTTGTGCTTCCATCGAGCCAGACTTCACCAATCGCGACGCCACGTTTCGGATCGATGCCATATCGACGGGCGTGGGCAACTAGTCGGTCGGCAACCGGCAAAACTCGCATATCACCCGATACGACCGAATACTTGCGCAGCAACCATGCCCATTCAAAATGATGGCCCGGTTCAGTTATCCTGCCAATGTCACCCGGCAACGCCCTCCACGATTGATCAAAATATTCCGGGAGCGCCCCATGCTTTTCGTCAAAGAAGCGAAAGCAGAACAGCTCTGCGAGTCGCCCGCAACGCTGAAGTCCGTCGGACGCTGGATCAGCTTCGTGCAACGCCAGTGCCGCTTCAAAAAGATGCATGTGCGGATTCTGGCGTCGAACAACCGCTGACACTATTTCCCCTTCATGGTATCCACCTGACGGATGCGCCCAATGGTTGTCGAGCCAGCTCCAGCCATCATCGATGACCGCGATAAGGTTAGGCGCGTCAAGTACTGTCGCTGCCTTTGCAAGGGCGAAAAGCGCGAAGGCGTGGTCGTATAGGTCGGCTCGTGAATCCTTTACCTTTCCAGCTGGATCGAAAAGATGGACGAAGCCGCCGTCCGCGCGCCGTCCTACCCCGGTGAGCACTTTCACGCCCGCCGTAAGGGGCGTATTCCAATCACCTGGCCAACCAAGAACGGCTGCCTCAGCGCAAACGTAAGTCTGGCGCGCTTGGACCCGCAACCGTCTATCGAGCGGAATTGACCTACCCGCTTCACCGATTTGTTCGGCGAAAATGCCGACCTTGCGATCAAACCCTTCGTTGAGCCATATCGGCAGAGCGGAATCAAAGAGCCAAGTGCGGGCCCTTTGAGCGCAGAGTTGAAGTCGTAAATCGCGCATCAGCGCCTCCCACTTTCCGGAAGGACGTCCGCCTTCCTGAGCTCCTCCTCTATGTCGCCCCCCCCCAGAGGCACAACTTTTATTCCGCCAACAGCAGCGGCGGCCGCGTTCCTGACGTCACCGCCAGCCCGAAATGAGCCTTCAAGGCACACCGGCCATTCGCCGGCGGCCCGCAGCACAACATCCAGGCCGAGACAACTATGATCACTGCAGTGCCTATACTGCTCATCATCTCCACCAATATCCAAGTCACATTGATAGAGGGCCTCAACATGACCACCAGAACTGGCGAGGGCTCCATTTATGTGACTAAACAAAGTATGGTCGGATGCCCCTTCATTGATATCCGATCCGGTCCGAAATCGGCATCGGAAAATGAATACGTACCAACCAGCATCATTGTACCGCCGAATAATCCTTATCGCACTATCCGCCAAACAAAAGGGGGGTGCGGAGCTCCCGCCGGGGTGGCCGCGCCAAAGTATAGCGTTGAGGTCAAAAAAGGCCGCCGGCCGCCTTTCTATCTGGACCAGTTCACGCTGCGCTTGCGCGAGAGTCTCGGGCAAGCCGATGTCGATGAAGTACCCGGTCGTCTCAATGCCAAATAGCTTTCCTGCCTCTGCGAGCGCGGGAAAGACGTCCTCCTCTATCGAGCAAGGAGTGGTATAGATCAGCTTCAGAACGTCGCGATCGATCAAGTATACTCCACCATTGATCAGACCGGCTTCGCACCCTTGGCGCTTCTCCCTAAAAGCAGTTATTCGCTCACCACTAGTCTGAACCTGGCCGTACCGCGCCGCGTCATCCACGGAACGAAGTGCTAGTCGGGCGCTACCTGGCGGAAGCGGCTGTGCCGAAAGCGAAAAGATATTGAAGTCCAAGAACCCGTCACCATTAAGCAAGAAGAAAGTGCGGTCCAATCGGTCCTCGATATATAGCAACGCTCCCGCGGTACCCGCTGGAACCGGTTCGATTTCCACCGAAATCGTGGCCCCCAATATGCGTTTTCCATCATAGCGTTCGTGAATTTTGTTGCCCAGGTGACCCGCAAGAAGAACGATGTCGGACACACCATGCCTAGCGATATTCAACAAAAGGAAATCTAAGAATACGCGATCTCCTGCAACCGCCATCAACGGCTTGGGAGTATCCGCTGCCAGGTGACCCAAGCGCGTGCCGCGTCCGCCGACCAGAATTACTGCCTGTCGAGTCGAACCCGGGGGGGTAACGGGGGCCACTTCTATAGAGTTTTTCATTCTTCCTCCGGACATATGTTGCATTGGACGCTGCCGCCAAGCAATTCCGTGTCCATGCGGACAGTTTGTGGTGAAATGTCGCTAATACAGCTTCCGGTGAAGCTAGGGGAGCCGGTCAAGCCCATTGTATCAAACGCCAATTGACGTTGGGCGCGCATTCAGGCGATCCGCTGGGGGTCTACGGGCGGTGATCTAATGGCTCCATTTTTCACCGAGTCGACTGGATGACGAACCTATGCCGGCCATTCACGCGTGAGTGTGAACGGAGATGACTTCGCGGCACCTTAAGTTTCACTTTCAAAAAAGCTCAGGGGTTGAGTGCGCTTCAGCCACTTGGCGGTCACCGTCTTTCTGAGCCCGAGCCAACTAAGCCGTTGAACCCACTTGGGCGATCCGCTCCGCTACCATGGCAGAGGTGAAATACAGCCGACGGGCTCACATGTGGACGGCCCGGGCTCACCATCTCGAGCCACAATTGCCGATCGGTGCCGGATCGATGCCCGCGTTGAGTGTCCGACGAACCGATAGCGCGGATTGAGGCATACGCGAGAGGACTCACCCACATTGGTAAACCGGGGCAACCGGCAAGTCTGCCGCCGTCAAATCCTGCAACGACAGGTAAAACCTAAGGCATCCTTGCTCAGCCATCAACTGCCTCGGGCGATGTTCGTGTTTGTACTGCGTTCCCCGGAAACGGCGACCAGCTAGAACGCTACATCTCAAGAAGGTACTCCCTAACCTACGAGCGTCTCGTTTCGATAGCATATCCCGGGATGCGGAGCTAACGACACGTAGCCAACGCTGGCCTTCGGCGTGAACGCACTCCTTTGGATTGAATAGTTCCTGAGCCTCAGTTTGGTCACGCGGGTCCTCGCCAATATGTAAGTGAAGGGGTAATTATCAGGCGGATGGGCGCTTTGGTTACCCTTGTGCGCCCCTGGAACGGCTCAACGAACCGAAAGGCTGTCAATGCCCCCCAAGACTGAACCATCTGCGTTCACTCCCAGCCAGAATGCATCGGGCGGCAATGTGCGTGCCAGGGCCCCACTGCGCCTCGGTTTCGCGGGAGGCGGCACAGATGTGTCACCCTTTTGTGACACCGAGGGGGGTTGCGTGCTCAATGCAACAATTGGCCTCTACGCCTATGCGCATTTGCGGTTCCGCTCGGATGGGCTGGTGCGTTTCGAGGCTGCTGATATTGGCGAATACTTTGAGGCAAAGGCGGCGTGTGATCTCCCGACCGATCGGGGGGCTAAGCTACATGTGGGCGTCTACAACCGAATAGTGCGACAATTCAACGCCGGTGCCCCGTTATCGGTCGAGGTCTTGACCACCGTGGATGTTCCCGCTGGTTCTGGCCTAGGCTCTTCGTCCACGCTCACTGTCGCTTTGGTGGAAGGCTATCGAGAATTATTGCGCATTCCATTGAGGCAACATGAGGTGGCCCGCCTCGCCTTTGAAATTGAACGAGACGACCTCGGCCTCTCGGGGGGTCACCAGGATCAGTACGCTGCGGCATTTGGCGGCTTCAACTTTATGGAATTCTACGGGGACAATCGTGTTGTGGTCAATCCGCTGCGTATTCATCCATCGACCCTCACCGAACTAGAGGCTTCCATTGTTCTATATTATACCGGCCAGGCGCGCGATTCTGCTACAGTTATTCAGGCACAGCAGAGCAACATGCGGACACTCGATTCGGCGACCCTCGCGGGCTTAAGAATGCTTAAGGCAGAGGCGTTTGAGATTAAGGACGCGCTGCTGCGTCACGACTTTGACGCGTTCGTCAACACGCTGAACCGTGGTTGGATCGCAAAAAAATCCACCGCTGCGGGGGTCTCGAGCCACGAAATCGACGCTCTCATTGAAGGTTGTTTCCAGAACGGCGCGCGGGCGGCAAAGCTTTCAGGGGCGGGCGGGGGGGGGTTCCTACTGCTATTCGCCGACCCCGATAAACGACACCGGCTCATAAGCTATCTGGAAACGCTGCCCGGTCGGGTCATGCCCTGCCATTTCCACCCCTATGGAGTGGAGGGTTGGCGAGCTTGACCCCCGAATAGTGTTAGGCACCGTCGCTGCGCGTGCCGGATATAGTGGCCGATACTCGAGTCTGCGAAAATCTTGGATCACGAGCACCATCCTTGCCCTTCAGAACCGGCGTCGCCATCGCAATTGTACCCACAAGCAACAGAACTGGATAGACAAAGACGGGGCTATAGATCGACCCCGCCGTCGATGAAACCATAAAAAATATTACCCATGTAATGTATGGCGATGCCTGCGGTGCCAGCGCCTTGAATAGGCCTAACCACAGGTACAAGTAGATTCCGCTCCCGATAAACCCAAAGAACATTAGAATTGCTGCGATGGCGTTCCCGGCCATAATACTATCCAGCGCGTTAGAATACACGACAGACGGGGGGACTCCAAATTCTAGATAGGTTTGCTGAAACACGGCGTAGAGGGGGTTCAAATTCCCGATGCCGGCGCCGAACATTGGGGAGTCCAAGGCGGCTCGCCACCCAGCGATGGCCGAGCCATAGGTGCGAATTGTCGTGCTCCAGTCTGCCCCTTTTGAAATATCGTGTAGGCGAGTAGCAAAAACAAAACTGAGCACACTCCCGGCAAGGATGACCATTACCGTGCCGCCCAGGACAACGAGTGAAGTCCGCGCCAGAAACGGCGCGACGCCCATTCTATTATCGTCGCGCCGAACACTAAATGTCATGCGCCCGACGATGAACAAAAACGGAAGTATCGTAATAGGACTCCTAATCACAAACAAGGCGGACAACACGGAGATCGCAATTTGAGCTAGTAATTTTGGACTTATCCGCGGGGTCAAAGCAATCCAGCCTACTTGAAGGACCACGACCGTTGCGGCAAGATGCGCCGGTTCAGAAGCGAACATCCGAGGCCGGTAGCCGCCGAAAACATTCAAGTCTCGACTCATGGCAACGGTGTCACCCATAAGGATGCCGAAACGATCCCAGAACGCCCAAACGACTTCCTTCAGTGGTGTGGCGACCTCAATTGCTGCGCCGAGAATCAGAGCGACAGATAGAAGCGCGCACCATCCTCTGACGGCTTTTGGATTCCATGCGGTGATCGCCAGATAGCCGCCAGTGGCATAAATGATTGTGTAGAGCCAAAGCGCTACTGCACTGAACACGGACGTGTGGGCACGGTGAGCCAAAATGCCCCAAAGCGCGCTGACGACAAAAAACAAGGTCATCGCAAGTCCAGCGCCTACGAAACGAAGCGAAATTCGGCGATGATGAATAGCGACAGCCGCTATGGCGAATGGAATTCCGATGATGTTTGGCACCGTTCCGCCAAGTAGGGGGACGGCAATGCTAACATGGTAACCAAGCAACATCCCAAGGCTGAGGACTGGGAGCGGACTAGGGGCGATGCCCGGGGCCTTGGAGGACCTGATACGCGCCTTTGCAGTCACCATTCCCGGCGGATAACATGAGCGTGAGGGGTATGCAAAGAGGTACGGCCACACTCCGCGAAGTTCTTGCGATCAATTCAGCGCCAGCGGGCGTCCACCGCACGACGCGAGGTCAATTGGGTCTATGACGCCGTAGGCTCGTTCCGACCATCTCGGCGTGCACAGAGGCACGCAAAGCCTCCCCCTTCAACACTACAGTTCCGGAGCTGGGGGAGGGTGACCATGTCACAGACGGGTAGAGTTAGGTTTAGCGGCGTTCCTGCATATGCCCCCACATAGCCTCTGGTCGCACGTATAGATCGAGGCGGTGGTCCGCATAAAGCGGGCGATAGCGAGCCCAAGGCCACAAGCCCCTAGTCTCCCTCCCCACCAACGAACACCCTGAAGCGAGGGGGTGCCCACTTTGCCGAGGCGTCAGCGCGAAGGGATGGCGGCATTGCATGTCGTCCAGCGCGCGCGGCGTGTGCCCGGATAGGCGGCCAATCGCTGGAACCGTTGAAGTGAACCTTCGATCGTTGCCCCGTTGCTGGGATGGGGCGCGGGTCGTAGCCCTGAACTTGTGTATCCATTCTATAGATCCGCCTAGATGACGGATTCGACGGGACGAAGCCCCCAACTTCTAAACCACACGCCTAGCTGTCGTTTCCAAGAAGGTTGTTCACACGCTGCCATGGTGTGAGGCCGTTG
>NZ_JBMDKR010000005.1:0-318507 GCF_057809815.1 Caulobacter sp. FG121 | reverse complement strand
CAATGACCTGGCGGGGTCAAAAGTGGAGACGAGTGCGCGTTAGACTGACAGCACCTCGCCCAGTCAGTCGGGTCTCCGCGCGGCGGTTTGGTGGAGAGCAGAGACTGTTGGTCTGACGACCGGGCGTGATGGGACCAGTCGTCTCTATGTTGGCATTCTCGCGGTTTCGTTCCGAAGCGCCTCTCGCTGATCTTTCCAGCACAACGGAAGCCGTTTCGACGCCGTCAGCATGCCATGGCCACCAGATGTGATTGTTCCCGTGAGGACGGCCGCCTGAATGTCCGGCGCCAGAAACGCGAGCCGAACCCGCTGCATCTCGCTGGAGGCTTTTGGACCGCGCGCTAACCGAAGCTGGTCGCCGCTGTTGTCCGGTGAGATCCCACAATCCCACAGGATCGCGTGTCCTGCTCGAAGGCGACGGATCAACGGCCTATCAATTCCGGTCGGTCTCGCCCTGCCCGGACCGGCAGGGCCGATTGACCAGGTTCGCCCGCCTCGCACTTTCAGCCGCACGGCCATGACAATCCGCATGACGCCCGAATGTATGTGGTCGGCGACAACTTGATCACCCGGGGCGAGGCGCGCTCGAGCCTGATTGATCCCGACCGGCTCGCCGGCCAAGGCCGACAGACCCCGGGCATTCAGCAGCAGATGGACCTGGGCGGCATGCACCTCGACCTTTGAAACGGTCCGCCAGATCCCAGCATCGAGATCCTGCCGCGGAATCCCGGGCGCAAGCAGCGCGCACCGTCCGATGATCAACTGCTCAAGCGCCGCGGCGGGAACCCTGCGAATCGTGTCGTCTTCATCGGCGCCATACGAACCGAATGGGACGACCCGCGCGGCGTAGAAGTTGTAGGTACGGGACTTGGCCCGATGAACCAGCCCCTCCATCGACTGCCCTATCGAGTCGAACACCTTTCCCGCCAACCGAAGGCTCATTGCCTTGGGGACATGCTCCCTACGCAGGCGCGCCTTGACGGCGACCTGAGCCTGAACCGCCTCGAACGTTGCTCGGTCGATGATTGCGGAATGCCGGCCAGGATAGCTGACGGCCTTGTGCGGAATGTCACCGAGGTAGGTGCGGTTTCTCAAGATGTGCGTCAGCGCGCCGCGGCTGAATAAGAACCCTCCCATCGGTCGGCCCGACAGCGTCACCCAACGCTTGGATCGGATGTTCTGATCGGTCAGCCAGAGCTGAAGCGCGTAAGTCGAACCCAGCTCGAGCAACTTGTGGAAGATCAGCCGGACCGTGGCGGCTTCGGGCTCGTTGATCACCAACGCGCGTCGAACCGCATCAGTCGGGCGATCATATCCAAGCGGAAGGCTACCTCCCATCCAGATGCCCTTGGCCTTGGAGGCCGCGATCTTGTCGCGGATGCGCTCGCCGGTGACCTCACGCTCGAACTGGGCGAACGACAACAGGACGTTCAGGGTTAGCCTGCCCATCGAGCTCGTGGTGTTGAACGCCTGGGTGACACTGACAAAGGACGCCTTGGCCTTGTCGAGCGCCTCGATGATCCGAGCGAAATCCGTCAGTGACCTGGTCAGGCGGTCGACCTTGTAGACGACCACCACGTCGATCCGTCGGGCGGCCACATCGGCCAACAGACGGCGAAGACCCGGCCGGATCAAGCTTGCTCCGGAAAATCCGCCGTCGTCATAGTGCTCGTGATCGAGGATCCACCCCTCCCCGGCCTGGGAGCGGACGTAGGCTTCGCAGAGCTCGCGCTGTGCATGCAGGCTGTTGAACGCCTGCTCCAGGCCCTCGTCAGAACTCTTGCGGGTGTAGATCGCACATCGGACCACCGGTAACGCCGGCGCCGTCACGCCCTTACCTCCAGGCGGAGCCCGAAGAACCTGGGTCCGTTCCAGCGCGTACCAGTTATCAGCCGCGCCACCTCGGAGAGGCTGCCATATGGCTTTCCCTCGTAGCAGACGCCCGCTTCGAGGATTTCGACGTGGTGCAGCACGCCCCTGTACTCTCGGGTCACGCGCGTCCCGGCGGGTGGATTGGGCATTCGGGGCATCGACGTGCTCCGAAGGCGCTGGCGCGTCGCGGCGTCCAAGCCGCCATAGACGGCTGACTGAATCCGCCAGGCGATGATCATTCTGAGGAGTTCGACGGAGCGCATCTTCGGCGGCGCGCCCCATTTCCGATGACGCCATTCTGCTCTCAGCTCTTGGAGTGTCGCTGTCTCGAGCGCTCGCACTTCATTGTCGATCTTCTCGGAACCGACACCTCCAGCAATCAACTTTGCCACATCAACCTCCTCGTCCGAGATCGGACGCAGAGACTATGACGCCGTTGCTTCACAGAATGATAGTGACCCGCCGGGATGCAAATACTCGACGCCTATTTACTCCGTTTTGATTCATCTATAGTGGAGATGAATTGGCATTTGACTGCCTCCACCGCCACTTTTTTCTTCAAATCCTTGTGACACAAGGGTTTGCGGAGAGAAGAATTCTCGCATCATCAAATCCATCCTAAAAGCTCGCGGCGTTGACCGAAGCAGCCCCGTTCGGCTGACGATTCAGAATGGCTCTTGATGGGTCGTCCCGATTCCGAAGAGCGACCGCTGCCATGCGTCTCGACGCGGCACCGGGTCGTGCGGATCGGCCAGATGATCGAATTCAGGCAGCGCCTCAGGTTGCCCAGGGCATCGAGCTCGACGCCACAAAAGGGCAGAGGCGCGCCTGTTACGGCGTGTCAGAAGACTGCTCTTCATCCGGTGTGCGGGCGTTCACGCCCGCAAGGGCTCCACCGACTGCATCCGCTGCTGCCACCCATCCCGGCATTCCCTGCAAAATGCGCTCGGCATTTTTCACGGGCGTGATGTGGCCGTAGTGATCCTCGATCATCTTGACGGAGGTTCCCATCTGGTGAGCCAGGAACAGGGAATCGACACCCTCCGTTAGACGGAACGTCGCGTAGGTGTGCCGGAAGCAATAGGTGCTTCGGCGACTTCCCGTCGAGCTATGCAGCAGGCCGGATTTCTCCAGGAGCAATGCGAGAAGGCCATAGTAGAGGGTCTTGGATGAAGCACCCTTGATGGTCGTGAAGACGAAGTCGTTTGGCTTCGTCGCCCGCGACAGCGCGCGGACGCGATCAAGGTATTCGGCGACATTGGTGGTTGCGACGAGGGAGCGGGATTTGGCCTTGCCCCACACACTGAGGATCACGAACTTTCTGCCCTGCTTGTCGGTGCGCGCCGAGACGTCACGCCATTTGAGATTCCGTGCCTCCGACGGCCTCATGCCGGTGTTCGTCATGATGAGCAGGAAATTGTAGGCCATCGTCCGGCACCACCGATGCAGCGGAGACTTCGCTTTCTTGATCCAATCGCGGGCGAAGGTGTGGAGCTTGCGGTACTCCTCGGGCGTGAACTCCTCGCGAGCAACCTTGCTGACGGGCAGCTTGTCTTTGAAGACCTGGCTCTCGCGGATGAGCCTCTTCGAGGCGGCGTAGCCCATCACCGAGCGAAACGTCACCATCTCGTCGCGGATCGTGCCGTCGCTCACGCGCCCGCCGGACCGCCCCTTCCCATTCTGCTGACGCCACATGGGATACTCGGTCCACCGATCAGCGCCGATCTGGGTGATCTGGATATTTCCGACATAGCGGTTGAGCTGAACGCGGATGTGGGACTCGATCACGCGCCAGCGGTGCATCGTGATCTGGCCGGCCTCGGCACGCCCCTTCTGGAGGACCTGGAACTCCTTAGCGACATCGCTGAAGAGCTTATTGAAAATCGGCACGTCGTGCTTGATGCGGAAGCGGATCTCCGCGTCGTGCTCAAGCGCCCTATCGCGAGCAACGCTGATTTCGGGAGTCTTGAGGGAGACCGTTTTGTAGCGGTTCTCGTCCGGCACCTTGATGCGGCAGTACCAATTCCGGTGCTTCACGTCAGATCGACGGAAGATAACCAGACCAGTCTTCACCTCTTGGATGTCGACCATGAAGGTCATGGACCCTCACTTCTGTGTAGATTCTGTGTAGAAAAATCTCATAAGCCCTTGATTTGAGAACCTGTGTATGAGTTGTGTAGGTCGAATTTGAAAATAAGTTGATTGAAAAACAATAGGTTAGAATTGCCAAAGCATTACATAGGTGTATTGATGCACTGCCATCGTACTGATTCCCAAGAGTAATTTTGCTTCAAAATTGCCTGTGTATCTTCTGTGTATATTGAAATTGGACTTTTTATAGTGTCCAGCTATGCCATATCCAGAATCCTCGGTCTATTGATATGGCTTGGTCATCCACAGAGCCGTTGCCACGCATGACCTGAGCTGCAGGGCGATCAACGCCACTCAAGTCAACGCAGGTCTAGCTGCCGCCGACACCCCCGCGCCAAGGCGACAACGCGCTATGGATTTGCATGGCAATCTCGCAATCTACAGATTACCGTTGGGGCGGAGGGCAGCATGAGCGTCATAATTCACAATCCAGACCAGTACATGGCGTCTCTGCGGACAATTATTGCGCAGGGTCGGAAGAAGATTGGCTTGCTGATTGGGGCTGGAGCGCCGGCCGGAATGTCGAAGTCAGACGGCACCTACCCGCTAATACCTGCGGTTGCTGGATTGACGGAGCAAGTTCTTAATGCGCTCCAACCCAAGTACGCGACTCAGATAGCGGGACTGAAGGCTGAGCTACCCAGGGACGACATCGAGACTCTACTCAGCCGGATTCGCTCGCTCTCAAAGGTCATCGGCAAGAGCAAGGTTCACGACCTAGATGGCTCTGGCTATCAGGCGTTCGGAGAGGAAATTTGCGCTGAAATCGGCAAGATCGTTGACGCACGGCTGCCCAAATCTGGATCCGCTTACGCTGACCTCGTCAATTGGATTACGGGCGCGGCGCGAGACCATCCCGTCGAGGTCTTTACGACCAACTACGACCTGCTGCTCGAAGAGGCTTTCGAGGCTGTACGGGCACCTTATTTCGACGGGTTCACCGGTGGGCGCGAGCCCTTCTTCGATCCTGTATCCGTTGCGAGCAACGATCTCCCGCCACGCTGGACGCGCCTTTGGAAACTTCACGGCTCACTCGGATGGTGCGCCGGCGAGGACGACGATGTGATCCGCACCGGCAAAAGCAGTGCGACACATTTGGTGTTCCCTGAGCATCTGAAATACGACCAGACGCAAAAGGCTCCCTACACGGCGCTGCTTGATCGCCTGAAAGCTTTCCTCAGCACCGACGATACCCTGCTCATCTCAATCGGCTTTTCGTATGCCGACGCGCACATCGCGGCTCGCATCGATGAGGGCTTGGCCGGCAATGCGTCTGCCAGTGTCTTTGCCTTCGCCTTCAAGCCTCTGGATGAGGAGCAGCCAGCTTGCGACTTGGCGAGCAAGCGCCCGAACTTCAGCGTCTATGCCCGCGACAAGGCCATGATGAATGGGATGCGTGGCGCATGGACGGTACCCGCTGATTTGCCCAGCAAGGATTGGGGGCCGATACGTTCCACCTATTGGGGCAAACCGAAGGCAGGCGAGCCTGACCAGTTCCTACTCGGAGGGATCGAGGCGTTTGGAAGGTTCTTCGCCGCATCCCGATCAGCTCAGATTTTTGCTTCGACGGCGGCACCCGCTAGCGGGACACCTGGGGCGCTGCCTGGTGCCATGGTCGCTCCGTGAGCGCCCCGACACTCTTGGGGCATGTCGGTGCCGTGTCCGGGGCGATGGTCAGCATTCGGCAATTCCAGGGCATTGCCTCCGGCATCGCCATCATCGGAGGACGTAGCTACCGCGTCGGCCAAGTCGGCAGCTTCGTGCGGATACCTCAAGGGTATCACGACCTATATGGCATCATCGCCGATGTCGGAGCGACGGCTACTCCTGAGGTCTTGAAGGACACCTCCGCGCGCGGCGAAAGGTGGATGACGGTTCAGCTAGTCGGAGAAATTGTTGAGGCTGAATTTGAGCGAGGCGTAAGCCAGTACCCCTCGATCAATGACGAGGTTCACCTCGTCACGGAATCCGATCTTGAGAAAATCTACGGAACCTCTGAGTCCGGCCAAGTGACAATCGGTCGTCTTGCCGCTGCAGAAAGCATTCCGGTTAAAATTGACTTGAACCGCCTGCTCACGCGCCATTCTGCGGTGCTTGGCTCGACCGGCTCAGGCAAGTCGACCACCGTAGCAAGCCTGCTGCGCTCTATCTCTGCAGGGCAGGGAGGCGAGAACCCTTTTCCCTCCGCACGCATCCTCCTTCTCGACGTTCACGGTGAGTACGGGACGGCGTTGGCGGGCGTTGCAAAGACGTTTCGCGTCAATGCGACGGAGGGAGCCGAGCCCCTTCACATCCCCTACTGGGCGATGGACGTCGGTGACCTGCTACATTTTCTGATGGGAAAAGTTGAGGAGAAAGCTCTAGCGCCCATCCTCGACAAAATCCTCGACATGAAGCTGTCCGCGGCTACCGCAGCGGGTTTCCCCGGGGTTGATGCGAACTCCCTGACGTCAGATAGCCCGATACCGTTCAGCCTTAAGCGCCTCTGGTTCGAGCTCATCGACCCCGAAATCAAGACGTGGAATGAAATCGCGCGCACCACCAGCGCCGTCATTGATGCCGGCGATGCTGAGACACTCAAACAGCCGCACTATCCATTGCCAGGTGCTGGCAACTCATCACCGTTCATGAACAATGCCAACGTCCTATCTATTCGTCGGCAGTTGGCACTCTTGAGATCGCGCCTTCTCGATCGTCAGTACGACTTCATGCTCCATCCCGGCGATTGGGAACCCAAGCTCGATGGCAGCGTGACCAAAGACCTTGCCGCACTCCTTGAGGATTGGATCGGGCATGACAAGCCAATCACTATTCTCGACCTCTCCGGCGTTCCCAGTGGGGTGATGACCCGCCTGGTGGGTGGGATTCTCAATATCATCTACCAAGGACTGTTTTGGGGACGTGAGCTGCCGGAGGGGGGGCGCCAGCGGCCGCAACTTATCGTCATGGAGGAAGCGCACCGCTACCTCGGTAAGGATGGCGAAAGTCCGGCTCGTGAGATGGTTCAACGCATAGTGAAGGAGGGGCGCAAATTTGGTGTCGGCGCGATGATTGTCAGCCAGCGGCCGTCGGAGATCGACGACACTATCCTCTCTCAATGCGGGACGTTTTTTGCGCTCCGCCTGTCGAATGCGAGCGACCGATCAAAGGTTCAAGCAGCGCTTCCTGACAATCTAAGCGGTGTCGTTGATAGCCTGCCAGTGCTCCGCACCGGCGAGGCCATCATCATCGGTGAAGCAGCAAAATTGCCTGTCAGATGCCGCGTTACGCTACCCCAAGAAGGCCAGCGACCAGAAAGTAGCGACCCATCCGTCGCTGCGGCTTGGTCGGCCGCCCAGACGAAGGGTGACTACGAAACGCTTGTCGCCGCTTGGCGTGCCCAGAACACAAAATGGAAAAAGCCGGATGCTGCCGGTGGAGGTGGATGATGGATCGTGTGCCAGTTAGCTCATCGAATTTGGCGGCCGTTGGCTACGACCCCGACAGTGAAACTCTGGAGGTCGAGTTCATCAAGACGGGGCTCTATCATTACTTCAATGTTCCACTGTTCATGCATGAACGCCTCATGTCTGCCGACTCTGTCGGGAAATTCTTCAATGCTGAAATCAAAAACGCCTACCCCTGCGCGAAGGCATAGAGCGATCTTCGTCGGCATTGTCGAAACGCTCTAGGAGGAGATTTTCATTGAGCCAACCGTCGCCGCATCCCGTTGATGTCCATGTGGGCGGCATGATCCGCGCCCACCGGAAGCGCCTCGGCATGAGCCAAAGCCAGCTCGCGGACGCGCTCGGCCTGACGTTCCAGCAGGTTCAAAAATACGAGCGCGGCAGCAACCGGGTGTCGGCGTCGAAGCTGTTCGACATCGCCCAGACACTCGGCCTCACGATCTCTACCTTCTTTGAGGGACTGGATCGCGTCGAGGCGACTGGCTCCTCGATCTCCCCCGACCTCATCCAGTTCGCGATCACGCCGGGTGCCGATAAGGTCATGCACGCCTTCAAGCGCCTGACGCCCAACGTGCGCAAAGCCCTCGCCGACCTCATTGCGGTGATGCCTGCTGACGCGGATGAGGTGGGCGAACTCGAACCCGTCGGATAGCAGCATACCCAGCCTCAAAAGAGGCTGAGCTGCTGGGAGGCCGCCCGGTATTCGCGCCACTCGATGGTGTCGGCCGCCTCGGCAAGCCAGGCTTCCACAAAGGGAACCGGACCGCCGGCCGCCTCGATCTCCTCGTTCGCCAGGAACGATGAGCGATAGCCGGTCTCGGTGAACGGCAGCCGCGCGCGTTCGGGCTTGATGCTCTTCACCTCCAGATGGGCGGGATGCATGTTGGGGAAGCGCTCTCCCAGGCTCAGCCAGTCGGGCTCATAGTTGATGAGAAGCGTGATGCCTTCCCAGTCGATGGTGGCGGAGATGATGGTGCGTTCGGTCATGGCTGGCTCCCGTTTTGTGCGCGCCCCAATGGCGCAGTGGACGAGAGCTCTGAGCCGTCCGGGATAGCGTTGCGGGAACAGGCCGCGCGTCAGCGCGCCGGGCACCGGGGCGGAGTTGCACAAGCCGTCAGGCGCGGGAGCGAGCCGCCTTGTACGCAGCGCGCAGACGGCATGATCTCGGCACATTCACAGCGTCATGGGGCGTGCAAATGGGCGCCGTAGTCGACGTGACCCTATAGCCCCATCATCATGGTGCAGCGGGGAGACGTGTTGCTGAGTACGTATGTAGCGGTGGTAGCCGTGCTGCTGGACGCGCATCCGGAATTGCGTGTGGGGTTGAACGTCGTGATCTTGCCGGTTCCAGGCATTCCATCATCGATCTTGGAATCGATGTTCCACGCCTCTTCAGTCGTGAGTACGGGGTTGTAGAGGTAATTGTTAGATGTCGACGGTGCCCACCCAAATTCCAGCCAATGCGTGCTGTTGCTCGGCGGAAACATATCCAAGTACCACCCCAGAAAATTAGGGTCACCTATGGCGACGATGCCCCATCCTGCATTCTGAATCTTGCTGCGCGGCACATTGGTCCCGGGCGCAATGGCCCACGTCGCTGCATTTTCGTAAGTGCCGGTGAACGTCCCTTCGATAAGTCCGGCGTTCGCCAGATGTTGCCAATAGCGGTAGACCTCCCGGCTTTTCGCCGACGTCGACACCTCCACGGTTCCATCACTGTCACCGTCGCAGGTCAGCGCTGACGTGGAAGCTGTATTCTGACAGGTGGCAGCGACTGACGATAGCTCGCCCCAGAAGCTCGTTGCATTGGCTATGTCACCAGGCAGCCCAAAGAACCGGTCTCGGAAGCTGTGCGTGGCGGTGACATATCGCTGATAGTCTGAAGTCACTGAGCGCAGCTCACTGGCGCGGATAAGCGACTTCCCCGCCAGTATCCCACCCGTCAACAAACCAAGGATGACAAGAACAATCGATAATTCAACTAAACTGAACGCTCTATTCATATAGCCAGATTAATACTCTGACGTTTTTGAATTACAATTCATTTGGCGAGTGATGTAGTTGCCGCCCCTCACGGGGCGGCCTGCGCATTCAGCCAATCAGTCGCGGCCTGCGCCTTGCTGGCGGCGGTGAAGATGGCGCGGTTGTCGCCCTTCAGCACTTTCAGCCAGGACGCGATATAGCCGGCATGGTCACTGCGCGGCTCGGGCGAAAGGCCGAGATCAGCGCAGAGGAACGCCGCACCCAACTCGGCGACGAGCTCTTCCATCGCATAGGACTCAGAACCGAAGCGACCGGACAGGTCGCGATCCAGCCGGTGCTTTGCGCCGGTGGCATGGACGCATTCATGGCCGAGGGTGGCGTAGTAGCCATTGGCCTCATGGAAGTGGCTGTAGGGCGGCATCTGCACGGTGTCGGTGCTCGGCCGATAAAAGGCCTGGCTGCCTTCGTGGTTCACCACGATGGGAAGCCCCTTGAAGAAGGATTCCGCCCGCGCATCCCTCTCGGACTCCGAGAGCGGCGTGATCGCGGGGATGGTATAGCCCTCCACCTGGTCGGCGTTGAACACATGGTAGGCTCTGGCCACGAACCGGCGGCGGGGATCACCGTCGTCGGCATCGTCCGAAGCTCCACCGGCTAGATCCTTCCAGAACACGACGGTGGCGGACTTCTCACCCTTACGAACCGGATGACCCAGCTCAAGCCACTGCTTGAAGGTCGCCCAGTAAGGCGTGGCGTAGCCCTTGGCGTTGCCCGTCAGCCAGAGCAGCAGGGTGTTGATTCCTCGGTAGCTGCGGTCGCTGGCGACGTTTTTGGGCATACCCGGCACGCGCTGCCAGGGAAGGCTGCAGGTGCCGGTGCCAGCCTCGATGGCGGCGATGATCTGATCGGTGACCTCGCTGTAGAGGTCGGTTTTCTGACCAGGGCGGAAGGAGGTAGCGGGGGTCATTGCTGACCCCCGACCCGCTCGGTGATGGCGCGCATCACGATGCGGCCTTGGAGAGGCACGGCATCGCAGCTGATCGAGAAGCCCATGCCGTCTTTGTTCGGCCAGGCCGCCCCGATGGGCGTCCAGCTAGAGGCTTCGCCGTCGCCGCTGACACGGTAGAGGCGGTGGGTTGGTTTGCGGCCGGTGGTTTCAGGTTCGGATTTGGCCATTGGAGGTCTCCTTCATGTTTTGCCGCGGACCATTCCGCGGCTTCATGGGGAGCCCTGGGCGACGGCCTATGAGGCGTCGGTCACACCCCGCGCGTCAGCGCGCCCGCAGGGAGCGGAGCTGCACGGAGCCGAAGGCGTAGGAAGCGAGCTGGGTTGATTGAGGCCGGGACGGCGCCAAAACGCTCACCGATAGAAGCCGTGATGTCCCGTTCGGAAAACCGAAGGACTGCTCCCTCCGGCCTATTCGAAAGCGACCACCGCGCTGCGCCTGCCATCCGTTCCGGGGTCAGAGGAGGCCGCGATGCGGATCGTGCCAGCGACCGGTGGCCGGAGCGAAAATCGCCCCGGATTCGGGGGGTCGCGAGGCTTCGCTGTAAGTCATCTGCTTACGCGATTTCGCGGAATGCCGCGCATCGGTTTAGGGTCGCGCGTTGGGTCTGATTTGACCTTGCTGGAACGGATTCCTCGAATTGACGCCGACCGAGTTCATCACCAAGTGGCGCAACAATCCGCTGACCGAGCGGCAAGCGTCGCACACGCATTTCATTGACCTATGCCGCCTGCTGGATGAACCGGCACCCTATGACCAAGGCACGGATGCAGATGCCTATTGCTTTGAGCGCGGCGCGACAAAAACGACTGGCAGTGAGGGCTGGGCGGATGTCTGGAAACGCGGTGCGTTCGGTTGGGAATACAAAGGTCCGCGCAAGGATCTGACGGCTGCCTACGCGCAGCTCCAACAATACGCCATCGCGCTTGAAAATCCGCCGCTGCTGGTGGTCTGCGACCGTGATCGCATTCGCATCCATACCAACTTCACCAACAGCGTCAGCAAGGTTCACGAGATCACGCTGGAGGAGCTGATCGAGCCCGAAAAGCGGGCGATTCTCAAAGCGGTTTTCAGCGAACCCGATAGCCTCAAGCCGGGCAAAACCCGTCAATCACTGACGGTCGAGGTGGCGCAGGAATTCGCGAAACTCGCGGAAGATTTGAGGCAGCGAGGCCACCCTGCCCAGGCGACGGCGCATTTCATCAACCGGCTCGTCTTCTGCATGTTCGCCGAAGACGTAAAGCTGCTGCCCAACGAGATGTTCAAGCGCATGCTGGAGCATGCCGAGCTCCAGCCGGAGGAATTTGAAGAGCTCGCCCGCGACCTGTTCCGCGTGATGAAGACAGGCGGCAGGGTCGGCTTCGAGCGGGTCGAATGGTTCAACGGCGGCCTGTTTGACGACGACGAGGCGCTGCCGCTGATGGGAGACGATATTCGGCTCGTGCTGCGCGTAGCGCGCCAGGACTGGAGCGACATCGATCCGTCGATCTTGGGAACGCTGTTTGAACGAGGACTCGATCCGGCCAAGCGCAGCCAGCTCGGTGCCCATTACACCGACCGCGACAAGATCATGCAGATCGTCAACGCGGTCATCATTCGTCCGCTGCTCACGGAGTGGAGCGAGGCGCGCAATCTCATTGTCGCGGCCATGGACGAGGTGGCGGACGCCCGGGCACGGCGGCCGAACACGCAGGCGGAAGCCAGGAAGGTGCACGCGACGGCACGGCGCGCGGAAGAGCGCGCCTGGCGGGAAGCGCAGCGGCTGCGCAGTGAGTTCATCGAACGATTGCGCAATATTCGGGTGCTCGACCCGGCCTGCGGCTCAGGCAACTTCCTCTATTTGACGCTGCTCGGCCTGAAGGACATTGAGCACCGCGTGAACCTGGATGCGGAAGTGCTGGGGTTGGGGCGCTTCAGTCCCTCAGTTGGGCCCGAATGTCTCAAGGGACTTGAGATCAATCCCTATGCGGCGGAACTGGCGCGGGTCACCGTGTGGATTGGTGAAATCCAGTGGATGCGGCGCAACGGGTTCGAGGTGAGCCGCAACCCGATTTTGCGGCCGCTGGATACCATCGAATGCCGGGATGCGGTGTTGGCCGAGGATGACACCGAGGCCGTTTGGCCAGAAGCAGAATTCATTGTCGGCAACCCACCGTTTCTCGGGGCGAAGCTCCAGAAGCGTAAGCTCGGGGTCGACTACACGACGCGCCTTCGCGCGGCCTATTCCGGTCGGTTGGCGGCCTTCTCCGATTTTGTCTGTTACTGGTTTGAGAAGGCGCGCGTCGAGGTCGAGAGCGGCCGAACAAAGCGCGTCGGCTTGGTTGCGACGAGCTCGATCCGAGGCGGCACCAATCGGCCGGTTCTCGACGCGATCAGCCAGTCACTCGTGATTCATGATGCATGGGCGGAGCAACCCTGGTCGATTGACGGCGCGCGGGTTGAAGTGTCGTTGGTGTGCTTCAGCGCGCCAGAACTTCGGCCGGCCGAACTGCATCTTGATGGCCAGGTCGTTGCGCACATCAATCCAGATCTCACATCCGGAGTCGACGTAACCCGCGCCCGCGCGCTCGCTGCCAATAGCGGGGTGTCGGCGATAGGCATCCAGACCAGCGGCCCTCACGACATTCCTGGGGAGTTGGCTCGCTCGTTCATGGGGCAGCCGACAAACCCGAACGGCCACCGCAATTCCGAAATTCTGAAACCGTATTGGAATGGGGACGACCTAACGAGTCGGTCGCGCGATCGGTGGTTGATTGATTTTCCGATCGGTCTCTCCGAAGCGGACGCGTCTGCCTACGAGGCTCCGTATGAGCATCTGAAAGTCGCCGAGTACGTTCCTGAACGAGGCAAGCCGCCCGTCCATTTTGTGACCTATCGGACAACGACAGCGGGTCAGAATCCATCTTGGTGGGAACCTCACCGGCCACGTCCAGAGATGCGGAAGAAGATCGAAGCGCTACCCCGCTACATCGTCACCTGCGAAACGGCCGAGCATCGGATTTTCGTTTGGCAGTCGTTCCCCGTACTGCCGGACAAGAACCTCATCGTCATTGCCCGTGACGATGACACCACGTTCGGCATTCTGCAGAGCCGTTTTCACGAGCTTTGGTCACTGCGGCTCGGCACGAGTTTGGAAGACCGTCCGCGCTATACGTCGACGACGACGTTCGCGACCTTTCCGTTTCCGGCAGGGATGACTCCTGACCTGCCCACGAGCGCCTATTTACCGGCGGCGATAGCCGAGAAAATTGCCGTCGCGGCGCGTCGTCTCGTTTCACTGCGGGATGCGTGGCTCAACCCGCCTGAACTGGTGAAGCTGGAGCACGAGGTGGCAGCAGGTCTTCCCGACCGGCTGGTGCCAGTCTCGCCGAGTGCCGAAACTCAGCTTCGGTCACGCACCCTGACGAACCTCTACAACGAACCGCCAGGCTGGCTTGAAGCCGCGCATCGTTCTTTGGATGAGGCAGTCGCCGAGGCCTACGGCGTGCCGGTCGATATCTCGGACGACGACCTGCTCACGTTTCTTCTGGATCAAAACTTGGGGCGCGAGCCGAAGTAGCGCGGGCGGAGCCCGCGCTGCGCAGCGCGCCAACTTCCCGAAACGGCTAGCTGCGCAACGCGCGGAGAAGCGCCACGACCGTATCTACGTCGGTGTACGGATCGTCTCCCGGCGTTGGCTCGAAGCGTTCGCGTAACCGCTGCGCACGCTGCGTCGCCAACGGAAGATGCTCTTCGGTTCGACGGTAGATATTCGGGGCTCCTTTGCTGTAGCCGGCCAGATGGTCACCCAACGTCCGAATAACGTCGGTGCGATGAGAGAATGCGTGGACGTCTACGAAATGCAGGAGAAGCCAAAGTTCGAAGCAAGGCACCGTCGGCACCGCTGAAAACCGGACGAATTTTCGCTCGTCATTTCGCAGGGTGTTGTCCAGAGCTGCCGCCTTTTGGAGGGCGGCGTCATAGGTGGTGTGATCGTCGCGGTCGAAGACGGCGAACACGCGCTCATAGGCGCGGGTCTTCAAGAACTCTTGCTCGGCGTGGTCAACGACCTGCCGCGGCTGAGTTCCGGTATCACTCCAACACACCCGCACATGCGCCGACGGCACATGGAACTGGCGTCGGATGTCTTCAAAATAGAGTGGCTCGGTCTTCTTGCCTTCGCAGACGATAAGGACACGCTCGTAAGGAGGCCTCGTCCCTTGCTTTCGTGCGAGTGCGCCCTTGCTTCGGGCGCGAGGATGCCTGTCACGTGCCACAGTCGATCTCGTCCAGAAGCCTATTCGCCAGAATCGGCACGCCGCCATATCGGCCAGCCAGATACCCTTTCTCGAAGGCCTCGCCCTTCCTCGGAGCGAACGCCATCAATGGCATGAGCTCGGACGATTGATCGGAACGCTTTTCGGTAAACCAGATTTGGTCACGGCGAAGCAGTGACCCATCCAACTGCGCGGTATCGTGCGTGCTGAAAATCAGCTGCGCGCCCCGACAATTGATGGTCGGATCCTGAAAGGTCTGGATGATCTGGCGGACGAGGAGTGGGTGAAGGCTGCGATCGAGCTCGTCGATCACCAAGACGCTTCCTCGCTCCAGAATGTCGAACAGCGGGCCTGCCAGGGAGAAGAGTTTCTGCGTTCCCTCGGACTCATCGCCCAACTCAAATTCTTTCGACACCTGGCCGACGGTATGGCGAAAGCGTGGAACAAGGACTTCTGTTTCGAGACGCTGTGAGTCCGACCTCCCCGTCGCGAAATCGACGTGGAAGCTTTGCATGAAGCCCTTGGTGGGCTCCGCAGAAATTGCGGTGATGGCAATGTCTGCCGCATTCATGAGCGAGGTGATCCGGCTCTGGCCGGCAGGGGATTGCAGCATGGTTGTCGAGAAATCATGCGTCATCGCTCCGCCGCTCAACAACACAACGAGGCTGTCGGCGAACCACTGAAACAGCGGCTTCAAGCGGTCACTGTTGAGCTGCACGGCAGTGGACAAAAAGAGCGCATTCGGGCGCGTGGCATCCTGCCAGATGCGCTTCGAACCGGTGAAGAGGGAGCTGAACGTGAAGACGTCCTTCCCGGCCTCATCCAACTTACGCTCGAACCACGCTTGAGGCTTTTGCTTCTCGTAGACCAGCAGCCACTCAGCGGTGATACGGCTCGACGTGAACTCGAAGCCGTACTGATAGCGAACCCCACTGAGCAGGACTGTGATTTCAAAAAGCGTGGGCTCCTGCGCAGAGCCCTCCGCTAGGTAAAAGGGCTGGACGTTGAATGCCTGGCCCGGCTGCAAAGATGCAGACTCCAAGACCACGCCCCGCATGAGCTGGATCGCGCGCAGGAGGTTTGATTTGCCGCTGGCGTTCGCGCCGTAAATCACCGCACTTCGCACGACGCGCGGAACCGATGCCACGTCGGTGGCGACCGTGTTCTCTTCGCTGAGAGTTTTATCGGTCGCCGCGATCAACGAGAGAACGCTCTCGTCTTTGAACGAGCGGAAGTTGCGAACTCTGAATTCCAATAGCATGTGACTGAGCCTTAATTTTCTCCATATTCGTAGTTTTTCTGCAAAAAGTCAATTTATTTTATATCGGCTCCCAATTTTCAGGGATGGCGCGCCACTTGCGCCGCACGCGCGCGCCGATGATGCGGAAGAGGCTTTCCGCGCCCTGTCGGCCTAACCAGCGCGCCCTGACCGACGGTTCCAGGTGCTGTCGTCATCATCTTCATCGACTTCATCAATGTCGGCGAGGAGGAGTGTCATTACCCAACCGTCTTCCTGGATGAAGACCTGCTCGTATAGCGCGGACACTGCTCCGCGCTTCTCAAGCCAAGCATCGGTGGGGACTTGGACGAGGCTGGAAATCGGATCGTTTCCAGATGGCTTAAACTGATGTGTGAGGCTTTTCGTTGGGATGGGCGCATCGCGGCGCAGACCCATAAAAGGGAATCCTGCTTTCGGGATAACGCGCCTCACACGGCCACTATGAGAGGTGATAACGGCGGCAGGCTCATCGGACGCAGTGACATAGATTTTGGCCATCACCTCCTGCGACACGCCAAATGTCTCCGCCAGTTGCCGAATATGTTCGACATCGCATCCCGCACCGAGCCGTTTCCGCTCGGTTTGAAACTCCGGCTGCGGAACGAGTAGTGTGGCAGCGAACTCGTTGGCTTCGACCTCAATCCGTTCAAGCTGTGGCCGCTTCTCCCAATTGCCGCCGCCCCGCTCTCGCCCCATGTCGATCTTGGCGCATTTGAAATCGGTTCTTTGGAAGCGGTGGTTCGGGATCAGGAAGTGGCCGATCTCGTGACCCAATGTGAAATTTCGCCGGCCTGGCCGCAGCCCCTTGCGCAGCGACACGGCTCCCCGGCCATCCTTGATGACCAGCATCCCTTCCACTGAATCCTGGGCGTGTTCTTCGATGAAATCGATACCGATGGCGGCCGCGATGCCGGCCAGCGGGACTTTGGTAGGAACGGTGCCGAACTGGGCGCGTAGCTGCCGATGAACTTCCAGGGCGAGCTGCATGGGCTGGCCGAGATCGGCCAGCTCCATCATGTCGATCTGGATCTCAGCGTTCTCCATCTTTTCTCGCAAGCTTGTCGAGGAGGTTTTCGAAGATCGTGATCTCGTCGTCTTTGAGGCTGGCGATCTTGTCGCCGTTGCGCCGCAGGAACTGCTCCGCCTTGTTGAGGTCGCCTTCGGGCTCTTCGATCAGATAGGCCACGGTGGTGCGGAAGTGGCCGGCGAGCTTCTGGAGCAGATCGAGCGAAGGGTTCTTCGAGCGGTTGCTCTCCAGCTCCCAGATGTGCGCCTTGGACGCGCTGATCGCGTCCGCCACCTGCTGCAGCGATTCCCCGCGCCGCATCCGCATCTCCTTGATCCTGTCCCCTACCGCCATACGGCCTCTCAAACGGTTGTATAGATAAAATGAACGCCTCATCGGAAATATCTTGATTCCAACGTCTCGTTCGATTAATCTATACACATGCCGGACGACCGGTAACTTGGCAAGGGATTTCGACATGACGATCGATACGACCTCGCCGGAGGCTTCCGGCAACGAACGGTTCACCTACCTGGTGAACGGCACCCGCTATTCCACCAACGACGCGGTTCAGAAGGGTCGCGACCTGCTCCAGAAGGCGCACTTCGCGCCGGCCAGCGAGCATGTGCTGATCGAGCTGATGCGGCCGGGCTCGAAGTCCATCGGCCTGGACGAGGAAGTCGACCTCAGCGAGCCGGGACGCGAAGAGTTCCGGGCGTTTGCCTCGGATCGCGTCTTCACCTTCACGGTGGACGAGCTTGGCTACGAGTGGGGCGCGGCCAAGATCACTGAACCAGAGCTGCGCGACATCAGCGGCACGCCCGAGGGCAAGGAACTTGTCCTCGAGCGCCAGGACGAAGATGACGTGCCCCTGCCGCATGATGGCGTGGTCGATCTCGCCGAGCGCGGGACGGAGCACATTCGCACCAAGGCGCGTCACTACGTGATCATCGTGAACGCCCGCGAAGAGACGGTGACGGGATCGCACATCTCCTACGCGCAACTGGTCGCCCTGGCCTTCAATCCGGTGCCGTCGGGGCCGGACGTCATCTTTACCATCACCTACCGCAAAGGGCCGCCGGCGAACCCGAAAGGCACCCTGCCCGAGGGCGAATCCGTGGCGATCAAGAACAGGATGATCTTCGATGTCATTCAGACCAATCGCTCGTAGCGCCGACCTCGGCCGCCTACTGGCCGATGGCTATGACATCGCTATCAGGGCGAACCATCTGGTCGTGCGGAGAATCCCCTACGTGAACAGCGAGGGGCAGGTGAAGCTGGGAACCTTGATTACACGGCTCCGGCTGGCGAACGACATCACTCGCCAGCCGGACGACCACACGATCTATTTCTCGGGCGACTACCCTTGCAACAAGGATGGCGTGGAGATTGCGGGCATCCGGAACAGCTCCGGCCTGACGACCTTTTGCGAAGGCCTGACGGCGGATCACCAGTTCTCAGCGAAGCCCCAGCCCAAGGGCAATTACGACGACTACTACGAGAAGATCGTCACCTATGCGGGTCTCCTGAGTGGTCCGGCGCAGCTTATCGATTCCGCCGTCAAGCCGAACCCTGGCGGCTTTGTCGCCGCTGACGAGGGGGAAGACTCGATCTTCTGCTACATGGATACCGCGTCGCCCCGGGCGGAAATCACCGCCATCACCGCCAAGCTTGAATGCAGCAAGGTCGTGATCATCGGCATGGGCGGGACTGGCGGCTACGTGCTGGATCAGGTGGCCAAAACGCCCGTCGAACAGATCCATATCTACGACGGCGACCGGTTCGAGCAGCACAACGCGTTCCGGGCGCCGGGTGCGGCCTCGGGCGAAGAACTTGAAGCCGAGCCCATGAAGGTCGACTACTTCGCCGGCATCTACGGGCGGATGCATCGGGGCATTCATCCCCACGCGGTCTATGTCGACGGCTCAAACATCGACGAGCTCAGGGATGCCGATTTCGTCTTCATCTGCATCGACGACGGCGAAGCCCGCGAACTCATCGTCGGCAAGCTAGAGGAGTTCGGACGTTCGTTCATCGACGTCGGGATGGGCATCTATGTCCACGAAGGCACCCTGGGCGGCATCGTCCGCACGACGACGAGCACGCCGGAAAAGCGCGACCACGTGCGCGGAAAGAAGCGTGTCTCCTTTGCGAAGACGGATGACGAGAACGACTACAACCGGAATATCCAAGTCGCCGATCTGAACGCGCTCAACGCCATCCTGGCGGTGATCCGCTGGAAGAAGCTGTTCGGCTTCTACCTCGACCAGGAGCGCGAGCACCACAGCACCTACGCCATCGGCGGGAACGACATCACGAACGAAGACGACGTATGAAGCCGAACCGCGCAATCACGCATGAATTTGTAGAGTTCATTCCCCGCGAGCTCGACGAGGGAACGCTCTACATCTCGATGGAGTTCGCCACGGCGAGCCATCGGTGCTTCTGCGGATGCGGCACGGAGGTCGTGACACCAATCAGCCCAGCTGGATGGCGGCTGACCTACGACGGCGAAAACGTCACTCTCTATCCTTCGATTGGTAGCTGGAGCTTGCCCTGCAAGTCCCACTACTGGATTCGCGACGGCGAGGTGGAGTGGTCGTATGCGATGTCGAAGACTGAAATCGCTGCGGTACGCAGGCGCGATGCGCACGCCGTTCAGCGGCATTATGGCGCGCCGCCGCCGCCGGTAGATATGCCCCCGAGAATTCCTGCCGAACGGGTTCCAGCTACGGTCGAGAAGCCCGGCATTCTGGGGCGCCTGCTGGCGTTCATTGCCGGGAAATAGCCGTTGGACGGCTCCGCCAAGCAGTGGGTGCGTGCAACGTCCTGCAACTGACCCCGGCCACCACCTGACCGACCGTCCCCCGCGACAGACATCCCTGTCGCGAAAGGAACGGCTCCATGAGCAATCATCACCTCAGCCACCTGGCCAAACACGGCGCGGAAGCCATCAAGGAGCTCGCGCCCCTGCATGAGCGGAAGAGCCCGGCCATCGCCTTTTCGGCGGGGCTGGTGTTCGGCGCGCTCGGCGTGGCGATCTACCTCAAGAGCGCCAAAGACTTCTTCATCTGCCTTGGCCTGTTTCTCGTGGCCTCGGTACTGATCCCAGGCCTCGGCAGTGTCCTGGGCTGGTTCTTCGCGCCCGCCTACGGCGCATGGCGCGCCCATACCTCCAACGAGAACCTCGGCCTCTGAGCGACGCGGGGAGCGCCAACGAGCGCTCCCCCAGTCCGCCAATCAGGATGCAATCCCATGGCTGAGCTAACTTTCTCCCAGCACGCCGAAAGGCGTGCCCAGCAGCGTGGCGTGGTGCCCACGCTGATCGCCCTTGTGGCGACCTATGCGGACTTGGAGATCCCTGTCGGGAGCGGACGGATCGCAGTCCGCCTGTCCTATCGCGCGGTGCGCCGCCTGGCGCACGAACGCGGGGCGACGGTTGCGGATAGGGCTCGCAACGTCGTGCTGATTTTGGCGGGCGACGTGCTGGTCACCGTGCTCCATGCGCACGGCCAGGCCAGCCGGCGATACCGGCGGAGGCGGCGTTGATCGCCCGGATCAAGCGCCTCCTGGCCGCCGCCTTCTTGCTTGGTGCGATCCTGTCGTCCGGCATCGTCATGGATTCCGATGACGTCCGGTCGGCGACGAGGGACGCACCTGCGAGCGGGGTCGAATAGCACCAACAGTGCCGTTCGTAGGGTGGGTGGGAGCGAGCTCTTTTGCCCTCTCGGTCATTGTTAGCCGCGGCTCCGATTGGCTCGGTGGCGTGTCGCTGCAATGGCCGACAATCGCCCCTTCGCCGCCGCCCTGATTGGGTTGAGTGACTACGCAATCAACTCAACCGGGCCTGCCGTAAGCCCCCTTAATCATTGAGTTTTTGTGCACGAACTGGTACAGTTTGTATAAGTGCACATCCCTCGCTCAAGGATGATGGACGTCGGCAACCCACCCGGTTTCACACCTGGCGGCTGCCTATGGCGATTTTCCATCTGAGGGCAAAAATAGTGCAACGGTCAGCGGGTCAGTCCGCTGTCAAATCCGCTTCGTACCGGCATGGCGAGCGGCTCCGTGATGAGCGGCTTGGCAAGACGTTTTCCTACCGCAAACCCGACGTAGTGCACTCCGCGATCCTGGCTCCGGAGGGTGCGCCGGACTGGGTGTTCTCACGTCACGAACTCTGGAACCGCGCTGAGGCGGTCGAGGTGCGGTGCAACGCGCAGGTGGCGAGGGAGATCGAACTCACGATCCCCAAAGAGCTGACTGCCCAGGAGCGGATCGACCTCGTGCACGGGTTCATCCGCGACCAGTTTGTGTCGCTGGGCATGGTCGCGGACATCGCGATCCATGTGCCGCTCGACGTCAACGGCGACCCCCAGCCGCACGCGCACGTCATGCTGACGATGCGCCGGCTGGATGCGTCGACGCGAACGGGGTTCGCCAAGACCAAAGCTCGGGATTGGAACGAAGACCCGGCGGTCGAAGCTGCCCTTCGCGAGGCCAAAGACGCGTTCCGCAAGAACGAGACGCCCGAGTTGGCCGAGCGGGTGGATACCATCAACCAACAGCGAAACATCTTCCGGTGGCGGGAGGCATGGGCAAACCACGCCAATGATGCGCTCGCCGCCGCTGGTGCGGCGGCGAGGATCGATCACCGCACGCTCGCAGCGCAGGGGATCATGCGCGAACCCCAGATCCATCTGGGGCTCGCGCGGCACATTGAGGCCGCCTACGGCGCCATGAAGGAGCGGGTCTCCACCTGGCTCTCCATTCTCAAACGCAACGAGCTTTACCGCGCCTTCGCGCCCTACCAGAGGCGCGACCCGGTGAAGTTCGCCCACGACGTTTCAGCCATCCAGTCCTTCACCGAAGGGCTGATCCATCACTGGCGCAAGCGGCCTCGGCCGCCGCGTGCGCCCAACCCGGAGGTCTTTCATGAGCGATGATTTCGACGCCATTTTCCAGCAGCCGAAGGGGGCGTGGACACAGCGGGTCGCCGACCCGCGCCCCGCCCCAGAGGAAGCGGAGTCTGCCGCGACGACGGACGGCGTGTACCGCGCATACGGGTTCACGCCGGCGGACGATCTGGACACCTGCGATATTGGCTGGTGGCTGGCCGGAGACGTGGCTCAGGGGCAGGCATTTCAGTACCGGTTTCTGGTGCGTGTCGGCTACATCGGCGACGATCAGATCCACCTGATGCTGACCGACGCGATCATCGCCATCGAAGGGAAGCACCTCCACGATCTGCGCAAGCGCCTCGCCCGTGGGCGGGTGACGTTTGTGCAGGCGTTCAATCCGAAGATTTGGTCAGCGCCCGCCGAGGGCGAGCCGGTCGTGACGAAGGTGAGCGTTCTTTATCCGGGAGAGGCGGGACTAGGCGGGCGTCCGTGAGGCCGTCACCTCAGGCTTCAACGCGCCGGCACCGATGCGGTCTGCCCGTCCTCTTTTGCGGCTATCCGATCTACCCAGCCCATCTTCTTGGCACCCAGGTAGCCAAGCCAACCAATGCCGACGAGGGTTCCGGCAGCGATCGCAAAACCTCCACCCTCTGGCTTCCATTGAAAAACTGGAGGGGGAGAGAAGAGGTGTGGCTCTCGCGCAAGGGTCTTCTCGGCCCTATCAAGCAAGCCAGCCAGTCTCCGATCTAAATCTGCGTTGTGTCCAGACATTGGATCATTATAAGCAAATACAATGAATATTCATGTGACGTTTGTGTTACAATAGTTAGGTATTAACCAATAATTAGTGATGTTGTGAAACAATAACAGCTACATCATTACTATATTGTTGTTGAGGATTTTATGAAGGACTATCTAAACGATGCCTCGCGAGAGTTCGCCGCTGGGTGGACTTCTAGGCTATTGGACCCAAATCATGACGGTCGCCTTCAATTCAGTGAGTACTCGAACTCGGTTCTGTTCGCGTTCAGGTACGGGGCGTTCGGCCCATACGTGTCGAAGGCTGACCGTGAAAGGCTCTTGTCCAATCGAGAGAGCTACTCCCCGGAGCGGCTGCGGAGCGGCTATTATTCTGCGCAGGGGAAGGACGCCCCGATCTCATTTCCCAATGGCGTCGAGCCCGCTACGGAGGCTCAATTTCGTGCTCTATCATCGTCTGTAGACGCGCTTGCGGAAGACATTCGCACGGGCAAAGTCAAAGGATTTGGACCTGGTGAGATCATGTCGGGCGCGGCCGAGATTGCCGGCGCGATGTGGGATACCGCGATTGCGCCATTTGTCCCGAAGAAGGATCGGCCTCGGGGTTCCGAGCGGTAGGCACCACCCTCCCCCAAAAGCTTCAAACACCCGCAATGCACGCTTGCAAGGGCGCGCGCGCGTTATGCATGATGTTGGCGAGCTGAGGGGCGCGCAATGGCCGATACGGTAGATCCCAACTCGGAACCGACTGGGGTGGCTGGCCTTCCGCCGCTGGGGCCGATGCCGAACAAGGCCGGCCTGACACTGTGGTTCGGCCGTGTGCATCGCGAGCTCGACGAAGTTGAAGACGACATCGAGTCAAAGGACGGGTTCTTGTTTTTCAAGACCCACACCCATTCCAAATCGGAACTTCGCAAGCACCCCAGTTTTCAGCTCATCGAGGCGCTGGTCGACCAGATCGGCAACACCGTTGGGCTCTGGGAACAGGAAGGGAAGCTGACGGGACCGGAGCGGAAGCTCTACATCGACTCCCGCTCGTCGGTTGAGGTCAAAACGAGCGAATTGCGGCGCAGAATTGCAGCCCGCAAGAACACGGTCCTCGAAGGGATCACGCACTTCTTCCGCTACATCCTGGAGAAGCTGCCCGATCTGATCGTCACCCTGGTGATCGAGACAGGCAAGCAGTTGCTCGGACTTCCAAGCTCCCCGGCGGGGTCACGAAAGCGGATTGAGCGGCAAGCCGTTGATCGGGACTGGGAAGATTGAGCAGTCGGGCCGACGAGCTCTTCACCAAGAACTTCGTCAAGTTTGTCTCGTCAAATGGTGGCTTCACGTTTCGGGTCGTTGGGCCGAGCGACGAGGAGCGGATCGGCAAGTTCACGAGGACTTTCAAACGCGAAATGTCACGGAAGTATCTCGTGCTTCATGACAAGTCGCGTATTCCCGACATGGGCGTGATTGTTGCTCACAGCATCGACGCCATCGGGCTCGGCTTGGCCGCTTCCACGACCGGCATCATGATTGTGGATCGTGGGCCGCGCGCCGATTTCATCCACTGGGTCGATTCCATCGACCTCATGGATCATTTCAGCAAAGAGGTGCGACCCACGGTCAAGGGATGGTTTGGCGTATGCGCTTCGCTCGGCGTTTTCTACTTGGGATATCGGACCCTGGTTGCCGGTCGCGACGCTTATCAATCGCTCTTTGCGCGCCAAGACATCAACGACCTTGAGAAGCTATCAATGAGTGGACAGCCAGTTCAAATGGTCATGCTTGGCGTCCTGATCTTAGCAGCATCAATTCCAGCGTTGCTGTGGGCCGTTCGATACACGCTAGGACCAAAAGCACTCTATTTCGGCGACGTCAGCCGCCTATGGTCGGGGCGCTGGTTCATCAATCGCGACCGCATCATTGCGTGCCTGCGACGCGGCACGCTGGTTTGGGAGAAGGCTCACAGCCAAGCGGACTGAGTCGATCACCTAGCGATCCGGGCCCAAGTCGATGGCCCTGGCAGGCTCGATCTCCTGAGGATGTGAAGGCTCTCCATAGAGCTCCTTCACCATGCCATCGAACCCCTCGGGACCGGTGACCGGGCGGCCAAACCAACCTTCCTCCAAGACGTTGCGCCGGACGTCCGTCAGGGCGTCGCCGAGCAGATTTGCGAGACTGTCGAACAGGGACATTGGCGCTCTCCAGCGCGGGGTGCGCTGTGTCGTAGTTATCTTCGCCACCCCGGCCATCGCATTGTCGGCCGTTGCAATGGCTGGCAATGCGCTCCCCGGCCAATGACCGCCACCCTCCCCTCAATGCCGCTTCAATGCGGCCTCTCGGAGGGAAGAGGATGATCCGCCCGTTCGACTCTGCGCCACACGCCGCGCGCGGCGGTGCGCAATGAAGCTTCTGACGCAGCTTCTCGGCGCACTGACTGCCGGGCCCGCTGGGCAATCACTGGCCGCGACCCGCTGGCCACTCGACATGCCGGTGCTCGCCCTACCCGGTGGCGATGCATGGCGGCTCGCCGACGCGTGCGAAGGGACATTCATCCTGGGCGCTACGGGCTCCGGCAAGACGAGTGGATCAGGTAATTCCATCGCCTCGGCATTCCTGCGCGCCGGGTTTGGCGGCGTCATCCTGTGCTCCAAGCCGGGCGAGGCCAGAGAGTGGTACGCCCGCCTGGAAGCCTGCGGCCGCACGCAGGACATGATCTGGTTTCATGCGGACGGAGAGCTCTGCTTCAACCCGTTCGCCTACGAAGTCGGCCGCCCGGACGGGGCGGGTCGCGAGTCCCATAACCTCGTCAATCTCATGCTGACGGTCATGGACGCGGCGCAGCGCGGCGAGGGTGGCGGGCGCGAGGAACAGTCGTTCTGGCGCCGTGCTTCTGCCCAGAACCTCGCAATGGCCATGACCCCGCTAGTCACGGCCACGGGCACGCTGCGGCTCGATGAGCTGATGCAGTTCCTGATCAGCGCGCCGCGCTCGCGGGCTGAGGCCGCCTCGGCGGAATGGAAGGAGCGGTCGTTCTGCTACTACGTCCTGCGGAAAGCGCATGACGAACCGGCAGGCGAACCGCTCCCATTGCGCGAGATGCGGGTGATCGCCGACCATTGGTTCGTCGCCTTCGCGGAGCTGGACGACCGCACGCGGTCGAACATCCTGGCGACGATCACCAGCACAATCAGCCCCTTCCTGACGGGGCGGATGCACCGGCTGCTCTGCACCGACACCCATTTCATTCCGGAGATGACGCACGCGGGGGCAATCCTCATCGTCGATTTTCCGGTCAAGGTGTGGGGCGAGATGGGCGTCGTTGTCGCGAACGTCCTCAAGTACCAGTGGCAGCGGGCGACGGAGCGACGCTCCGTCCACGCCGGCACCCGCCCCGTCTTCCTTTGGACGGACGAATGTCAGTTCACAGTGTCGGCCTACGACATGGAATTTCAGAGCACGGCGCGGAGCTCGCGCGCCTGCAGCGTCTACCTGACGCAGAACCTTCCTGGGCTCTATTCCCAGCTCAAGGGGAGCGATCCGCGGGCGACGGCCAATGCCCTTCTCGGGCATTTTCAGACGCAGATATTCCACTCCAATAGCGACCCGACGACGAACACCTACGCGGCCGATCTAATCGGCCGCGCGGTGCAGCGGCGATTTAGCCAGAACTGGTCGAGCAGCGAGACCGATCAGGTCAGCGAAAGCGTCAGCAGTAACTGGGGGCACCAGAACGGGAGGTCGAAAGGCCGAAATTGGGGGAGCAGCTCCAGTTTCGGCGGCTCGACGGACTCGAAGGGGAATACGTCGTCATCGTCGAGCTTCGGCAGTTCCGCCGGCAGGCAAGTCGGCTCCAGCCACTCGCGCTCCGTAGGCGGAGGACATTCGGTCAGCGATAGCGCCAGCTACGGAAATACGGACGGCGGCGGCTGGTCGGAACAGGTCGACTACGTGATTCAGCCGTCGGCCTTCGCGCGCCGACTGCGCAAGGGCGGGCGTGCCGAGGGCGGCCTGGTCGACGGCATCTTGGTGCAGGGCGGGCGGCGCTTTCAGGCGACCGGTGCGCACTGGCTGCACTGCGTCTTCAAGCAATAGGAGTTGTCAGTCATGCGCACGGTGCTTCGTTTCCTCGCACGAGTGGATGTCGGAATTGGCATGCTGATCGCTGCGGCGATCATCGGGACGGCCCAAGGGATGGGCCATGGCTTGGTATTCCTGGCGGGCTGCGCCGCGCTGCGCTGGTTTGTGCGCACAGCGCTTGGAAGCGAGCTCCACGCGCCGTCAGGTCGCAAGGCGTCGCCACCGCGTCGGCGGTCGCCGCCGTCGCGTCCCCAACCGCTGCCGCCGGAGCATTTGGTCGGAGTGGTGGCACGCGCACCATCGGACGGGCGGCAAGCGTCGCTTGACCAGCTCGACCCTGCCTGGCGGCAGTGGCTCGATAGAGAGGGCGGTGTCCGTCCGCCACAATGAGGTCGTTCGCTATGCGGCGACCCGGTACTTCCGGACGAAGAGTTTCGGTGGTCCGTAGGACAGGTCGCCCTGCTTGTTTCCGAGCTTCTTGGTGTTGCCCCGCTGGAACAGCCGCATGCGGCATGTGACCAAGTGGGCGAGCGCCTCGAACGAGGGCGGCCTATCCGGAGTCCACGCTTCATCTGGCTTTTTCAGAAGTTCGGCCACGGCGTTGGAGTGCATCGGCTCCAGAAGAAGAAAAACGGTGATTTCTCCCGTCAGCGCGCGAACCTTGGCGGGGAAGCCGGGGAGATCGCCGACGAAGCGACTGGGCAGCTCGAACGGACCACCTGCGTGCCAGAAGACCATGTCGTTGGACCTCTGATCCCACAGGCGATCTGTGAGGCCGATGCCGGCACGCTGATCGGGATTGCGCAGGTAAAATAGCCAGGCGCGCACCGGAGTAGGTGAGACCTCGCTGCGCAGCACGATGGTCATGCTTTGACCGACCCGCAGGCGCACCAGCGGCAGATCGAGCGGGTCTACCGGCTCGGCAGACTCGGGCATGCGCGTGCGCTCGGCTTCCTCCCCAAAATGTCGCTCTACAAGGAGGGCGTCATTGCGCTCCCGGTACTCGTCAATGAAGGAGATGCCTTCGAGGATGCCCGCATGGGCTCGGTCCAACGCGTCGGCCGGTAGCCCGGCCTCCGGGGAGGCAAGGTCAGCGAACAGGTCGCGCACCGGCCGATCCCAATCTTCCGCCCGGAGGATGCCCTGCGCTGAGGGTGCATTCGCTCCCCTCAGATACTTGTTGATCCGCAGATTGAAGTCCTGGGTGAGCAGGCCTTTGTGCTCACCAGAAAGCGGTAGATCCCCGCTTTTGATCCGCGAGAGCCGGCTGCGGCGCTCCTGGTCGGCATGGTTGCCGAACAGAACCGAGCTGATGTGCTCATCGCTCATGCCGCCACCACAGAGGGCTTTCAGCCCCTCGAACTTGAGCATGAGATCGTAGGTCATCGCCGCCCGCTCTTCATCCGAAACGCTCGCTCTGCGTGGATAGGCCGACCTTGCACTCTGGATGGTGATCGGCAAGGGTTGGCCTTGGCGGATGGGGCGGAATTCGATGGCTGGTGCGGCGCTCCTGATTGGCAATGCGAGCTACGGCTCCATCTTTCCGCCCCTCAGAACGCCCGGCAACGACATTGAAAACCTCGGGGATCGCATGCGCGATCTGGGGTTCGACACGTTCGTCGTCCACGACGCCGATCGGGCGACCATGACCGGCGTTCTTGCCCGTTTCCGAGAGACCGTGGAGCTGCTGCCACTTGGCACCAGCGTCTTCGTCTACTTCGCCGGGCATGGGTTCCAGCGCCAGGGCGAGAACTATCTGGTCCCCATCGACGCGACCGATCCCGCTGCGCTCGCTTGGTCATGCGTGACGTTGAGCGACATCCTGACCAATCTCTGCTGGCGCAGCGATCAACAGAAAATCATCGCCCTCGACGCATGCCGATCCAATCGGCTTCCGAGCGGGACTCGGGACGGCGAAGGCGGGCTGGCAGGCATTTCGACTGGACGGTACGAGACCGTGAAAGAGACCGTGGTGCTCTATGCCACCGAGCCGGGCCAAGTCGCATCCGACGGCGCGGTTCGAGGCTCCAGCCCGTTTTGTCGGGGGCTGCTTAAAGCGCTCGAAGAACCACACCTGCCAATCAGCCTATTGACCGCTCACGTCACCGACTTCGTGTGTCAGGCCACCGGGGACATGCAGACACCCTGGAGCACCGGCACTCTACGGCGCGTGCGGCCATTTGTGCCGCCCCCGGAGGATCAGGCTGCCGCCCCGCTTCCACATGCAGGGCCGCGTCCGATAGCAGCGGCCGTCAGTGTCCATCCTAGAGACCGCGAGGTCGCGGCGATGGGGCACCTCATTCACAAGCTCAGAGCCAGGGATTCCACCGGGCAATGGGCTTACTATTTCCTATTGGTGCAGCCAGAGAACGAGGCAGCATTTCTTGCGGATATCGCCCGTGATGGCGATCTTGATTTGAGGCGCTATGGCTCTGTCGTCGCCTCATCCTATGGCGAGACTCCGAGCGACGAAGTTCGCGCCTATCTCAAGGAACGCTACGGGTTTGATGTTTAGGCCGGTGGCAGTCGCGCCTTAGCGGTTCGGCGGCAGGCGTCCGTCTCGGCGAAGCGCGTCACACTTCGCCTTGAGGGGGCTTTCCATTTCTCCAAGGATGGGAATGACCCCATCCAGTCGGAAAGCCAGCATGGCGTGCGGCCATTCGATGGCGACATGTAAATCGCGCCATTCCTTGTAGGTCAGTTTGTAGGAAGGCTCGCCGGCGCAGTACAGTCGGATACCCCGAGTGCTGTTGCCATGATTGTCACTCAAGGTCGCCAGTCCCAAGGCGGAAGCTGGAGAACCCGACAGTGGTACTGCTGAAGTTAGTTTGTCGCTCACACTGACCCCAATATTGTTAGTTAAGGGATCATATTATCGAATAATTGTTACGGTTTCGCGTCGATTTGAAGATTTTCTAACACTATAGGAGAATCTCGTGAGATCGGTAAGCTTACGATTTCTATCGTTTATCGCCCAGGCTTTCATTATTTTGACAGGCCCGGTGGCGATTATTGGTTTCATTCAGCAGATTTTTGATGCACCCGGACTCCTGGTGCACCTCCCTAGCTACTGGAACGCTCAGGTTCGGTCGCTCCTTCCCCATTTCGATTGGATTGACCGGCTGCCGGACTGGTCGATATCGGCCGCGTATATCTGCCTATTGGCCGCCACCGTCGCATGGGTGTTCTGGACAGGAGTCGCCCTGGAAGCGCGCCGCCTTGTAGTGCTCGCCAGCACAGGGTCGCTCGACCCGGTAGCCCCGCAGGAAACGCACCATCCAGTTCGCACCACTGTGGCCGCAGTGGCGCCAATCGCGGGGACAACCTTTGGCGTGGCAGCAATGATTTTCGGGGTTCTGACTCTCAACCCCGTTGCCATTGGCGTCGGCTATGCCTCGGTATTGGCGACCTCGGGGGTTGCTGTCGGTGCCATGTTTTTGGAGCTCGGCGACATCGACCGGAACCAGGCACATGCCGATGCCCAAACCCGCCTCCTCGAAGAGTCTCGCCGCGCGCGCGTTATGGAAAACGTGGATGCCTTCAAGCGTTCCGAACTCAGAAAGCTGAAAATCGGCGTGGCGATTGCCGCAATTGTTGTAGTCACGAATTTCGGACTGCCGGTAATTTATTCAGTGTTGGAATATGTGGACTCGGCATTTCAGTAACAATGGGTCGGTTCGGGTATATTTACCAAATATTAGTAATTATTACTTATACTCATCTGTATATATTGGGGCGCGTATCGCTAAATATCATACAGATTTGTATTCTCAATCGTCTCGGCAGGGACCTGCCGAGACGGAGGCTAGCCTCCGCGTCGAGCTTTCCGATCAGATCACCGGCGCTCAGGGCGAGATCGAAGCCCGCCTCTCTGCCATTCTTCGCACCGGTGACGGCGCGGCGATTGCCGCCGCCGACAATCAGCTCAAGAGCCTTGGCCGGCTCCAGCAGCGTGTGGCGAACAGCCACGGGAACGGCCTGGTCTCGATCCGCGCCGAGGTCGCGGCATTTGTCGCCGCCGCCCAGGTGATCGCCAATCAAGCGGTCGCATCGGCCGCTACCGCACAGACGACGGAAACCGCCCTGCATCTGGCGAACGAAGCGGCGCGCGGTGAAGTCACGTCGTTCGTCGAGGACTTCTACGAGAAGAAGATCTTCGACCCTTACCTGCGCTTTGCGTCGGCCGAGGACGAAGAGGCCTACCGCAAGCGCGAGGCAGAACGCGAACGCGCCATCAAGGAGGCGTTGGCGCTCGGAACGCCGGAGGGTGCTCTACGCGCCCTGGAACTCTCCAAGGATCAGATGCGCGACGCGAAGGATCATGGAGCTGATCGCAGTCCGGAATACGCGTCTCGCTGGAACAGCCTCGAAACCTCTGAACGTGAGTTGACGGCGACCTCCGCCGCTACGAAGCCCGCAAGCCGAAGTGAGGCGTCAGGGGTCGACCCGTTGGATGCCGTCGAGCCAACGGCCAACGTCTCGCCCGACTTGATCGCCGCCTTCAAGCGAACAGGCGTCGTGGTCGCCGACCAGTCGCAGGAAGGTCATGGCGTGGCCGCTCGGGATGCCAGCCCGCAGAAGCGCGGACTGACCTAGCTCACATCAATCCCAGCGCTTTGCAGTTGGCCACCACCTGCCGGAAATAGGCATCGTCCCGAACCATGTCAGGCAGGTATTTGGCCTGGGCGGCGGCGGCGTCACGCCCCACCTGTTGCTTGGAAAAACCGAGGGCGGCTCCGAGCGTCTCCGCGACCCCGTAGGATTCCGCAGCTTTGCTCTCGTAGTAGGCTGCTTTGGCAGTGTCACCCGCTCGCTCGCGCATCCCATGCGCGCGTCCATTCGCGAGGAAGCACAGTAGCGCCGCATCGTAGGGCGCGCGCCGGCTGGTCGGCGACGGTGATTGCGCCACGGCGCTTCCGGTAAACATCAGCGATGCGAGCATGATCGCGAGACCGTGACGAATATTCACCGAGTGCCCCTGCGTTTACAATAAAACGAAGGGGAAATGTAACATTATGGGGGATTTTGTTGCCGCGAGGGCGGCGGATCGTCAGCACTATGCGCATGCGATACTGTTCTCACATATCAGGCCGAGTGGCTTGCACAGCGCTTACTTTATCCAGCGCTGATCTGGGTTTCAGCCCTGCTCCATCTTGCAACCCTATCCCCCATACGGGTGCAGCATGAGCTACGGCGCTGCACCCGACGGGATGGCCGCACTCTTCGACCGCGACGGTGCCCGCAAATATGTCTGCGGTGCGGAGTGGGGACGGTTCCTTGCCGTCGCCCGGCGGCGTGACGCCGCCACGGATACGTTCTGTCGGCTGCTGGCCTACACCGGCTGTCGCCTGAGTGAGGCGCTCTCGCTCTCGCCCGAGCGGCTCGATCCCGAGACCGGCCGGGTGATCTTCCGCACCCTCAAACGGCGTCGGCGCGTTTTCCGCGCCGTGCCCGTCCCTCCCGATCTCATGCGGGCACTAGGGGCGCTCGCCCTGGGCAAGGCGTCCGACGTGCCCCTGTGGGGCTGGTGCCGCCAGACAGGCTGGCGGCGGGTGAAGGCGGTGATGGACGACGCCGGCATCACCGGCTCGCAGGCTTGCCCCAAAGGGCTGCGGCACGGGTTCGGCATCGCCAATGCCGAGAACAACGTGCCTGCCGCGCTCACTCAGCGCTGGCTCGGTCATGCGCGGCTGGAGACGACCGCGATCTATCAGCACGCGGTCGGCCGCGAAGAGCGCGCGTTCGCTGAGCGTGTCTGGCGACGGATGCCTGGGGCGGGATAGGCACCCATCTGCAATGGGCGGCAATCGCAGTTCACTGTCGATTGGCGATCTTCCTCGGTGTCGGCAGGTGCCGACTGGAGGACATGCGATGGGCTTTTTCGACAACATCCCGCTGGACGATCTGGTGATCAATCTGCGTCAACGCGCCGACGGCGCGGCGGGCGTTGAAGGTGCGATCCTGGGGGCAGGACTTGGACTGCTAGCGGCCGTGAAGATCGCCAGGGCGGGCAATCGTGTCGTCACCCCGTCCAGCGTCGTGGCCAGCGCTCTGGTTGGCGCGGCGTATGGCGTCCTCAACAAGCGGCTGATCCAGGTCGATGAAGAGCGGTGAAGGGCAGCGCCCGCCGCCGCTCGGAAGCGTTTGATCTCGAGTAGGATGCCGACTTCGCGGTTCGTACAAGGCGGCTCGCTTCAACCTCGATGAGGTTTGCAGCTCCGCCCCGCGGTGCGGCGCTACGCGGCCTGTTCCCGTCCCGCTATCATGGTCGGCCTTTTGACTCCTCGTTTGTCACGCATTCCGCGCGGCAAGAAAGGAGGACGCCATGACCATCACCGACATCGCCTTGCTGCTCGCTGCCTTGGCGCAATTGTTCGCTGCCATTGCTGAACTCATCGAAGCCGCGCGGGGTGCTTCGCCCTAGCGGCGGGGCAGTTGCCCCGCCTTTGCGGCCGTTAGCCGTCCAAGTCCGCAAGCTGCGCCAACCGTCCACGAAACCCGTCGGCGATGGAGACGGAAATAGCCGTCGGAAATTCAGCGGGGAGGCCTGCCAAGGTTTGATCGAGCGCGTCCGGGCCAATGGCCTGCAGCTCGCTGAAAACCTCTCGGATGGTGGCCTCGGGGATACCGATATTGGAGGCCATCTGGATGAAGTGGCGGGGGACGATGCTGTCGATTTCGTAGTGGCGATTGGCACCAACCGCCATGGCCAGCTTCATCCGGTTCCGGCGGATTTGTCCGGCGTCCACACTGGGCTGCGCGGAGAGGACGTCATAAAGCGGCGTCATTCGGTAGCCGCCACCGGGGAAGAGGAAGATGCTGAAATTCTTGGCGTGACCGTCGGTCGCGCCGAGCAGCCAAAAGACGACGAGCGTTTTCAGGAAGAGGCGTTGATCGGCGCGCCCTTCATCGCTCCCCGCCAGGAGCCGGGAAATCTCCCGGATGCCGGGGCCGCCATCTTTCTCGTACTTGCGCGTCCCCGGAACGGAGAGAGCTTGGCAGCAATCCTCTTGGGGTCGGCGCAGCAGGCGGCCGTCCTCAGTCCAAAGGCGGTCGAAACGTTCGACGATCAGAACCTTCTTGTCGCCGAACTGCGCCATCTCGACCTCTGCGGTTGGCAGGCCGAGCGCCTTCGTCAGCGTGAGGCAGAAATACTCGTTCTCGACGCTGTTGGAGAGGTCGATGCCGTTGGGCAGTTGGCCGATCTGGGGTTTGAAAATGTGCGTGGTCGCGGTGGTGCCGAGGGGCTTCATCCAGCGCCCCTCGAATTTCAGGAGGGCTGTTTTTTCCTGCGCGCCGGCGATGGAAATCCGAAAGTCGTCATCGTCCTCGATCCCGAGCGGGGCGGTGATCAGGTGGCTCAGTATCTCGGCTATTTCCTCGTCGCTGACGGGGGCACCCCGCACAGATCCGGCGAGGCCAGGTTCTTCGTCGCCGACGAGGAACTGCATCGCCCCGACGCAATCCCGCCCCAAGGCCGCCAAGAGACTGTAGGCGTCGATGCCCTCTGCGCGGACATGGCCAGCGATGCGCTTTCGGATCGCGTCGTTGTCAGGAAGCAGGTTGTCAAAGACGGCTATGACGTCGGCGCCGATATAGCGATCCTCCCGCAATGGCAGCGAGAGGGAGACGGGCAGCGCGTTCTCCCAGGAAAGCCATGACGGGTCGTACTGGAAGTCTATCGCGCCCGACGATGCGCGGCTCAATCGGCCGATGCGTCGGCTGTTTAAGAACACCCCGAGCGGGGGATACTTGCGGGTGCGCGCCATTAGAACAGGTCGCCAAGGTCACGCACGTCGCCCTTGCGGCGCGGGCGCACGACCATTTCCAATTCCAGCGCGTTGAGGATCGAGAACAGCGTCTCCAGGTTTGTGCCCCTCTCGCCGGACTCCAGTTCGGAGATCGTGGCCTGCCGTTTGCCGATGATCGTTCCAAGCTGGGCTTGGGTGAGATCGGCCTTCTTGCGGCATCGGCGAATGACCGCGCCGAGCTGTTTTTCATTGCGAGAAGCGTGTTCCATAGATGGCACCTTTCGCGACAAATATACGGAAATCCGTATTAAATGTCAATATACGTTTCATCGTATATGGATGAAATATACTCTGAGCCGTATATCGGAATCATATACGCCCGCCCGTATAATTTTGATTCCGGCAATCGTCGGCAACCGACAAGTCGCTCAATCCTCTCCACCGTTTCCGACGTTGAACGAGGAGACGGAAATGACCGAAGCACGGCTTACCTATCGGGTTGATGAGGTGGTGAAGATCACCGGGCTGAGCCGCTCGACGCTCTATCGGCTGGCGGCTCGCAAGGAGCTGCCACTGGTCAAGGTGTGCGGCCGAACCCTCATCGCCCGCACTGACCTAGAGGACCTGATTGCGCGCATGCGCACGGGTCTGCCTATGCAGCCCGCTGCTGCATAGGGACGACGGTCGATTTCTTGCCGCAGTAGCCTGCCCAGGCCTCCATGAGCCGCCGCCGCTTTGCGAAGGCATCGGAGCGCCGATAGGCGCGCTCGACGGCATCACCCACCGTGTGCGCGAGGGCGGTCTCCACGACCTCGCGGGCGAAGTTGGTGCAGTCACCTGCCCAATCGCGGAAGGCCGAGCGGAAGCCATGAACCGTGGCATCCTCGATTTCCATCCGACGCATGAGCATGGCCATCGACATTTGCGAGAGCTGTCCGGTGCCATCCCGATTGGGGAACACGAAGCCATCCTTCGCTCCGCCCAGGAGCGGCTGAACCTTCGCCAACACAGCCAACGCCGCAGGGGTGAGCGGCACCCGGTGGATCACGCGCGCTTTCATTCGGCTGGCAGGGACAGCCCAAACCGCCGCTGCAATGTCGATCTCCGACCAGCGTGCGCCGAGCGTTTCGCCGGTGCGCGCGGCGGTCAGGATGGTGAATTCGAGCGCGCGCGCCGCGACCGCCGGTCGGTCGCGCAAACGCTCCATGAAGTCGGGCAGCAGCTCGAACGGCATGGCGGCGTGGTGGCCACGGGAGAGGTGTTTGCGCTTGGGCAACAGCACGTCGAGATGGCCGCGCCAGCGCGCAGGGTTCTCACCGCCGCGCAGCCCCTTGGCTTTGGCGGCATCCATCACGCGCTCGATGCGACCACGAAGGCGCGAAGCGGTTTCGGGCGTGCGCGTCCAGATCGGGCGCAGCACCTGGATGACATCCTCGGTGGTGACTTCATCGACCCGCTTGGGGCGAAGCGCCGACGCGGTCTCCTTCAACGACACCTCCCACTGCGCCCAGTGCTTGGTGTTGCTGAGGGAGTTTTTCAGGCCAGCGAGCACATCGTCGGCGACATCGCCGAAGGTCGCGCCACTGCGTTCCGCCTTGCGGACAGTGATTGGGTTCTTACCCGAGGCGACCATGCGGCGCGCATCGGTCGCCGCGTCGCGGGCGTCGGCAAGCGTGATGGTGCCAGCGCTGCCGAGCCCCATCTCCTTGCGCTTTCCCTGCCACTGAAAAACGAACACCCAGCGTTTCGCCAGGCTGGTGTCGATGTGCAGATAGAGCCCGCCACCATCGGCATGCCTGCCGGGTTTCTTGAGGGCGGCGACTGTCCTTGCACTCAGGCGGTTGGTAGAACGAGCCATGCGGTCGATTGCCGTTTTAGGGCGTCGAGCCTGTCGCTTTCATCCTCAAATCCATCATCAAAGATGGCTGCGATTGGGAGCGTCAGGTGGACACAAGGTGAGACGAAGAGTGTTGAAAACACCAATCAACACAACACCTTATGACCTAGCATGACATTGCCGGACATTGGAGACTGGCGGACACCCTCTCCGCCACCCACCCAGCGCACTCGGCTCGGCCTAAGCTGGCGCCCACACACCCAGCCAAATCCCCCGCCTTCTCCCGGCCCGACTGCCGTTGGCGGCCGTTTGATGCCGCCATTCCGGACAACTAGGCTCTTTGGTCCGGCGCTGTTTCCGCGCGTCCGCGATCCAGAGCTGACACGTGAAGTCAGCCCGGCCGAAACAGCCTGTCGACAAAGGCCTTGTCGAACTCCGTCCGAAACCTCCAGACTTGAGGGGTCGCGGTCGCGTCTCCGGAGACATTGATGGGCCTTGCTGAACCTGATCCCGCGCTTGTCGAGCGCCTGGACGCCGCCGCGTTGAGGGGCATGACGCTTGCCGTGTGGGCGGACGTGCAGCCTGATCAGGTCGCGGTCCATGACCCCGACGGAACGGCCCACACCTTTGCGACGGTCAACGCCAACGCCAATCGCCTGGTCCGGTTGCTCCGGGACAGAGGGCTGGGCGTGGGCGACTCCGTCGCGCTGGTCTGTTCCAACCGGGTCGAGTTCGTTGAGGTTCTGGCCGCGACCCTTCGCGGTGGGATGCGGCTGACGCCCGTGAACTGGCACCTGTCGGCGGACGAGATCGCCTACATTCTCCAGGACTGTGAGGCCCGCGCTGTGATCGCCGACGCACGCGTCGCCAACGTCGCGGGGGCGGTCGCCCTGTGTCCCGGCCTTGAACTGAAGCTCTCGGCCGGAGGAACGATCCACGGGTTCGACCCCTATGCCGCGGCGATCGCCGCATTAGACGGGAGCGATATCGACGATCCCGTGCTCGGCAACGGCATGATGTACACGTCCGGCACCACCGGCAGACCGAAAGGGGTGTTCCGGCCCAACCCGCCGGTGACACCCTACGCCACCTACCTGATGCGAGGGTACGACCCGCGCACGTCGGTGCAGATGTGCGCCGGCCCGGCCTATCACGCCGCGCCCCTCGCCTTCGATGTCCGGGCGGCCATGGCCGGCGGAGCGGCGCTGGTCTTTATCGACCGGTGGGACTCCGAGCAGGTGCTGCGGACGATTTCAGAACGGAAGGTGACCCACTTCCACCTGGTCCCGATCATGTTCCAGCGGCTGCTGGCGCTGCCGGACGCGGTCAAGGCCCGCTACCCGGTCGACCATGTACGCTTCATCATCCACGGCGCCGCGCCCTGCCCGCCAGACGTGAAGCGGGCGATGATCGACTGGTTCGGCCCGGTGCTGACGGAATACTACGCGGGCTCCGAGGGCGGGGCCGGGTTCCTCATCGACTCCCATGAGTGGTTGAGCAAGCCGGGCAGCGTCGGCAAACGCCCTGCCCTGCTGCAGGTGCGCATTCTCGACGAGGCCGGCCGCGACCTGCCCAACGGCCAGGCCGGGGCTATCTACCAGCAGCTGCCGCCGGGCGGAGCGTTCACCTATTTCAAGGACGAAGCGAAGACCCAGGCGTCCCGCGTGGACGACTTCTTCACCATGGGCGACGTCGGCTACTTCGACGAGGACGACTACCTCTTCCTGACCGGCCGCAACGCCGAGACGATTATCTCCGGCGGGGTGAACATCTATCCGCAGGAGATCGACAACGAGCTGGTCAAGCACGCCGCCGTGGCGGACTCGGCGACCATCGGCGCGCCGCACGACGAGTGGGGCGAGCAGGTGAAGGCGGTCATCCTGCTCCATCCCGGACATGAGCCGAGTGACGCACTGGCGCAGGAAATCCTCGCTTTCGCCAAAGCCAGTCTCGCCAGCTTCAAGGTCCCGAAAAGCCTCGACTTCGTGACCGAACTGCCGCGATCCGAAGCCGGAAAGATACAACGCAACAAGGTGCGCGCGCCCTATTGGGAAGGACGCGCGCGCCAGATCTGACGGGCACCGGCCCGAACGCACAAGAACAAGACGACGACCAGGAGGAACGACATGGCCGATTTCGGCGGCGCCGACGCGGAGGCTTTCCGCGCAGAGGCGAAGGACTGGCTGGCGGCCAATTTCCCGCCGTCGATAGCCGGGGTGGACGTGGCCATGGCCAACGCCACAGGCCCGGTGGAGGGTGACGCCTTGCTGTGGAAACAGCGCATGGGCTCGAAGGGCTGGGGCACGCCGACCTGGCCGAAGGAATACGGCGGCGGCGGGCTGAGCGCCGCAGAAGCGCGCATCCTGCAGCAGGAGATGAACCGCATCGGCGCCCGCAACCCGATCGGCGGCATGGGCATCATGATGTTCGGCCCGACCTTGCTGGAATACGGCAGCGAGGAGCAGAAGCAGCGCCACATCCCGCCCATTTGCCGTGGCGAGATTCGCTGGTGCCAGGGCTATTCCGAGCCCGGCGCCGGGTCCGACCTGGCGGCGCTGCAGACCCGCTGCGAGGACATGGGGGACCACTTCCTGGTCAACGGCCAGAAGATCTGGACCTCGGGCGCCCAGTACGCCGACTGGTGCTTCTGTCTCGTGCGCACGGATTTCACCACCAAGCACGAGGGCATCAGCTTCATCCTGTTCGACATGCGCACGCCGGGCGTCGAGGTGCGGCCGATCAAGCTGATCAGTGGAAACTCGCCCTTCTGTGAGACCTTCCTGACCGACGTGAAGGTGCCCAAGGAGAACCTCGTCGGCGAGCTCAACAAGGGCTGGACCATCGGCAAGCGGCTGCTCATGCATGAGCGCAACAGCCTGTCGGGCGGCGGCGGCTCGGCCGGCCGGTTCGCGGCCGGAACGCCTCTGGACAAGCTGGCGAAGGACTACATCGGGGTGGACGAGTCCGGCCGGATCGCCGACCCCGACCTGCGCGCGCGCCTGATCCGGCACCAGATGGAGGCGAAGGCCTTCATGCTGACCCTGATGCGCGCCCAGGCCGAGAGCAAGGGCGGCGGCGGACCGTCGGCGGCGACTTCGATCATGAAGAACGTGGGCTCCAAGGTCGGCCAGGAAAGGGCCGAGCTGGCCATCGAGATCATGGGCTCCCAGGGTCTCGGCTGGGAGGGCGAGGGCTTCAGCGACAAGGAGCTGGAGCAGACCCGCAACTGGCTGGGCGGCAAGGCCACGACGATCTACGGCGGTTCGGCCGAGATCCAGAACAACATCATCGCCAAGCGTATCCTTGGCCTTCTTGATCACCAGTAGGGGGCGCGGACGATGGCTGTCCTGACCGAAGAACAGACGATGCTGCGCGACGCAGCCAGGGCGTGGGCGCAGGAGAAGGCCCCGGTGACGGCGCTGCGTAAGGCGCGTGATAGCGGAAATCTGCTGGGTTATGCGCCGGAGGCCTTCGCCGAAATGGCCGAGATGGGCTGGGCCGGGGTGGTCATCCCGGAAGACCACGGCGGATCAGAGTTCGGCTATCTGAGCCTGGGGCTGGTGCTCGAGGAGCTGGGTCGCACCCTGGCGGCATCGCCGTTGGCGGTGTCGTCCATGGCGGCCGCCAGCGCCCTTGTTCGCGCCGGTACAGAAGCCCAGAAGGCCGCCTGGCTGTCGGGAATCGCCTCGGGTGAAACCGTTGCGGCCCTGGCCGTCGACGAAGGCCCTCGCCACGATCCGGTCCGCACGGCGATGGCCGCCAGGGCTGCCGGTGGCGGTTACAGCCTCTCCGGGACCAAGACCTTTGTCGCCGAGGCCATGGCGGCGTCGCTCTTCATCGTGGCGGCCCGCACCGCCGGCGCGCCGGGCGACGCGACGGGGATCACCCTGTTCCTCGTGCCTGCCGACGCCGCCGGGCTGTCGAAGGCCCCCCGGCACACCGCCGACAGCCGAGATTATGCCGCCCTGACGCTCGACGGGGTAACGGTCGGAGCGGATGCGGTGCTCGGCGAGGTCGGCGGCGGCTACGCCCTGCTCGAACGCACCCTCGATATCGCCCGCATCGCCGTCTCGGCGGAGATGCTCGGCATGTCGGCCCAGGCGTTCGACACCACGCTCGAGTATCTGAAAACACGCGTGCAGTTCGGCCAGACCATCGGCAGCTTCCAGGCCCTGCAGCACCGGGCGGCGAAGATGTTCAGCGAACTGGAACTGGCCCGCTCGTGCGTTGAGGCGGCCCTCACGGCCATCGACCAGGACGCCGACGACCTGCCGCAGCAGGCCGCCCTGGCCAAGGCCGTGGCCGGCGACACCCTGAACCTGATCTCGCGCGAGATGGTGCAGATGCATGGTGGCATCGGCATGACCGATGTCCATGACGCCGGCCTCTACCTCAAGCGCGCTCGCGCCGTGGAAGCCCTGTTCGGCTCCACCGCCTGGCATCGCGACCGTTGGGGCAGGATGCAGGGGTATTGACCGAGGAACCGGAAGAGCCCGCCGCAACCCCGGAGGACCACGCCGAGCGGGAAGCCGCCTACGAGACGTTCGTCTGGGACAACCTGCGCAGCAACTACGTCGGCAACTTCGTGCACGGCATGCTCGGCATGACGGGCTTCCGGCTGGTCAATGCGCCGACCTTCCTGCCAGCCTACCTGCACCTGATCTCGGGTTCGAACACGATCGTGGGACTGGGCCTGGCCCTCCAGCAGATGGGCGGCATCATTTCGCCGATCGTGGCCGGGGCGAAGATCGAGCACCTGCGCAAGATCATGCCCACGGCGGTGGTGATGGGCAGCCTGGGCCGCCTGGCGATTCTGGGCATGGCGCTGGCGGGCTGGTTCCTCAAGGACCGGGCGCTCGTCGTCACCCTGCTGATGTTCGTCTTCCTGTTCGGCGTGTTCATGGGCGCCCAGCGTGTCGCCTTCTCCCTGCTGATGTCGAAGGTCATCCCCATCAGCCTCCGGGGTCGGCTGCAGGCCTGGCGCAACGCCGTCGGGGGACTGATCGCGGCCGTCCTGGCTTACGTCTCAGGCAAGTATCTGATCGGCGAAAATGTGCTGGGCAACGGCTACTCGACGACCTTTGTCCTGGCCTTTATCCTGACCAGCGCGGGCCTGTGGTTCCTGCAGTTCCAGATCCGCGAGCCCGAGCCGCCGACCCTGCGCGAGCCGGTGCGGCTGCGCGACCGTATGCGCGACGTGCCCGGTCTGATCGGCGCCGATCCGGCCTATCGCTGGTTTCTGGTGGTGCAGATGCTGGCGACCGCCGCCCGGATCGCCACGCCGTTCTACATCCTGCATGTCGGGACCACGATGCATCTGGACGGCGCGACCCTCGGGCTGCTGTCGCTGGCCTTCCTGGGCGCCGACACGGTGTCAAACGTCGCCTGGGGCTACCTGGGCGACCGGTCGGGCTTCAGGCTCGTGCTGCTGTTGTCGATTGTCGGCTGGATCGCCGCGACGCTGCTGCTGATGTCCCTCAACACACCGGCGGCGATCTTCATCGCCTTCTTTGTCCTGGGGGCCGCCCAGGCCGGGTACGGCATGGCTTCACAGACCATGATCCTGGAGTTTGGCCACCGCGACGACCTGCCCATGCGCATAGGCATCTCGGCGACCGCCGAGGGGGTCACCGCCACCCTTGGCCCGCTGATCGGCGGGACGGTCGCCGACCTCTTCGGTTACAGCGTGGTCTTCGGCGCGTCCCTGGGCCTGCTGGCCGCGGCCCTACTCACGCTGGTGGTCGCCGTGCACGAGCCGCGCCGGAAGCGGATCTGACCGGGGAAGCCGTCGGCGGGATGAATTCAGTGTGAGCAAGTCAGTCGATATCAAAGAGGCCGCCTTGGTCGCGAAAAGTCGCCAAAGGCGGATGAGGATTCGCTACTGACTGGCCCCACCGCCATCGCGCTACAGATAGAGACAACGCAAGAATTTGTTGCCGTGTAAGGGGTTGTGGCCTTATGGCGCTTCAAGGAGTGCAACAAAACGAACTGCCAGTATTAGTAGCTCCGGTGTCGAGTGAAGCGCGTTCCGGACCACAAGTTGCCCTTCGAGCGCGAAGGGGTCTTGTAGTTCACTCGTGGGGTCCCGGCAGCCGCCCCGCACCTCCTAGAGGCCAAGGGACAAGTCAGGGCCTCCCTCAAGACCGACAACCTTTAGGAAGCTCGGCTCGCCTCGCCCCATATTCAGCCCACTTCGAGCTTCGGGTGGCGCTTGCAACCTGCCCAACTGTCTCCACAGTCGCGGTGTCCGCCGAGAAGGTCACAACGCCATGCTGCAAGGACATGAAAGCCGCGAGGCTGGCAAACTAAGTCGGGCCGGCCGGAATGGCCCCGTCCTTTCCCAACGACCAGGCGGCTTCCCACGCGCCGTCCGCTAAGGTGTGTTGGGTCCCGAGAGTTGGTCGGAAGATTAGGTGTACCTTAAGATTGGGCGTATTGTTGGCGTTGGACGGGCAGACAAGGAGCTTCTGAGCTGAGCCCTACGATTTGAATTTCTACTGTTTTCGTTCTCGTCGACGGATGTCCAGTTAGGGGTTCTCGACCCCGTTGCTCTCGTGCATCTCGCCTGGCAGGCGGCGGCTCGTCAGGTCCAGATCACGAGCCGCCGCGCGGTAAGACACCAGCTTGTCCGTCGTATACGACTGCTAGTAGCGCAGCCGGAATCCGATGGAGGCGCTGACTTCGGTGTAGTTGTCATTGAACTTGACGGCCGTGTCGCCGAAGGCCGACCACCCACCGACTCCCACACCCACCAGGCTGGCCCGGAACTCCCCGTATGCGCCGTCGAAGGTGTCGACGAGCGCCAGATCGGAGCCGCTATTGACGAGGACGACGCCGTTCTCGCCCGATAGTTCGTCAACACCGCGCAGCGAGACGTTGTAGCGAGTCCGCCAGCCGTTCGCGGCCGTCGTCACATCTCCGGACAGGCGAACGCCCGCGCTGAGGCGCTTGCTTTCGGCTGAGTCGAACCTGAACGTGGTCCCCGCCGCGGCGAGATCGTCGATCGAGCTGGTCGCGTAGTTGAAGCCGACGCTGGGTTCGAGGGTCGAACCGTGCACGAACGGAACGCGGAAGCCGGTCTCCACCGAAGCGCCGCGCGTATCGATGGTCGCTTCTTTCGGCACATAGCCGGCCAGCATGGGCGACGAGACCCGTGCGGTCAGGTTGTTGATCCCCACCGTGCCGGCCACGAAGAACCCGTCGTGCATAAAGGTCAGGTGGCCGCTGGCGACCAGACCTTCCAGTTCATTGGACGTGTGCCGACGGTCAAAGTCCGCGTTCGACAGGACATAGGCGGCCGAAGCGCCGGCGGCCCAGACGCCGGCGCCCGACGACCGGACCCCGTCGACCCCGACCGTCACCGACTGGATGTCCTGGGTGTAGGAGGCGTCATAGGCGTAGGTCGCGCCCACCGAAACGAACCTCTGGTCAACCTCGCGGCTGGCCGTCAGGCCCTTGATGTCCATCCAGACGCCGCCCTTGGCTTCGCTGGCTCCATCGGTGTCCGCGAGGGCGTCCCGCAGATCGGCCTGTCGCTCGCCGGAGCGGGCGGTGGCGTACCAGAGGGTTTGCGCCTGGGCGCCGAGAGTCGCGATCTGGTAGGCCTGCTCCTTGGGTGCGCTGACCAGAACGGTCGCGCCGGCGCCATTGACCGCCAGCTGGCTGAAGAACAGACCCGGCTTGTCGAGCGCGCCGCCGAAGATGGTGGCGTTGTACCAGCTCGATCCGGCGTCGAGTACGAAGTCGCCGGCATGGGTGGCGCCGCTGACGATCAGGATGCCCGCCGGGTTGAAGCTGCCGAAGCCCGAGGAAGCGTCGCGGACCCGGACCAGGGTGCGGCCCGAACTGGAGCCGACGGTCAGGGTGTCGGACCGGCTGCCGGGCGCGCCCAGATCCGTGTCGATGGACAGGCGGGCCGCACCGGAACCCACGTAGGTCGAGCCCGTCGCGACGATGGAGTCGCCGACGATCCCGTTCATCATCTCCAGCGTGCCGGAGTTGTTGAACCGGGTCAGGCTGGTCAGCGTGAAGCGCGATCCGCCGGCCAGCACCGGGTTGAATCCGACGAACGTGGTTCCGCTGTTGGTGAAGGTGTTGACCCCGCCCCGGAAATCAAAGGTCGTGAGCGCGCCCATCGTGGCGAGGTCGCCGGCGTTGACGAAGTTGTCGTCTCCGGCGCCGAACACCGACAAACCGCCGGTCAGGAAGGTTGTTCCAGGCGCGCTGCTCAGCTGGCCAGTGTTGGATCCCGTGAGGGCGGAAAAGTCGATCCGTCCGGCGATAATGCCGCTGTTGTTGACAACAACGGAGCCGCCCGTGGCGCGAAGCGCCACATCATAGACCGAGCCGCTGGTCGACTGGACAACCGCGCCGGTCGCCACATTGACCGTCGAACTCGATCCCGACGCCGTGTTGAGGTTGATCACGGCGGTGTCCGGATCGGTGATCCGTCCCGCGACGAGGCTGTTGGCCGCGATGTTGATCACGCCGCCGCCGGCCGAGGTCGCGTTGATCGCCGGGCCAAAGGCGGAGATGACGTCGCCCGCGACGTTCAGCACAAGGCCGCCCGTTCCGGAGGTGATGTCGATCGCCGCGCCCGAACCGCTCGTCACCGAGTCGGTGGTCGTGATCGACGTCGATCCGGCGCCGGTCGAGATGGCGCTGATGCCGGTGGTGGCGCCGGCGACCGAACCGTTGACCACCAGGGTGGTGGCCCCGCTTCCGCCGACGGCGGAGATTCCCGCGCCGTTGAAGCCGATAACCTGCGATCCGACGGCCGTGCCCAGGTTGACCGAGCCGTTCCCGGTCGTGGCGATATAGACGCCGATGTCGCCTTCAACCGTGCCGCCGGCGACGGTGTAGGAGACGTCGCCGCCGCCCCGGATGACGACGCCGTAGGCGCCGGGATCGATGACGCCGGTGCTCGTGACGGTGATCGCCCCGGTGCCGCCGTGCACGGCATAGATGCCGCTGCTCTGCAGGCCCGCGCCCGGATCAACGTAGATGCCGCCGGTCGAATGAATGATCAGGTCGGAGGCGCCCGAGTCGATGATGGCCTGGATGCCGGTTCCGACCGTGTTGCCAAGGCCGCTGGCCCCGATGTCGCCGGCCTGGTTGATCAGGATGGCCCCGTCGACGGTGTGTGCGTCGATGCCCAGAAGCGCGCCCGGCGAAATCGTGCCGGCGGCGGCCGTGGTGATCGTCAGGGCGCCCGATGTGGTTGATCCGTAGATGCCCGTTCCGGCGGTGGTGATGGCGCTGCCGATGCCATTGACGCCGCCGATGTTGACCGCTCCGGCGCCCAGGGTCGTGCCCATGATACCGACGTTGGTGGCCAGGATCGATCCGCCGGCGCTGTTGATGACGATGGCGCCGGCGTTGCCGGCTTCAATCCGGGCAGCGATGCCGACGCTGGTCTGGGCCGTATCCAGGCCGCCGATCGCCGACAGGTTGTTAATGGCGATGTTGTTCGCGCCGCTGACATTCCAGACGTTCGCCAGGATGCCATAGCCACCGTCCGCGCGGATCAGGCCACCGGTCGCGGTGCTGATCGCGATAGTCCCCTTGCCGTAGAGGTTGGCCAGGATCGCGGATCGGCCCGGGCCGCCCGTGACGGAACCGCCGGTGGCGATGGAAATCCCCGACCGGTCGGTCGCGGCGTCGCTGATGGCTTCAATGCCGTTGTAGGTGCCGCTGGTCGATCCTGACGTCGTGATCGAAATCAGGGAGTCGCCTTCGCTGTAGGCGTAGATGCCGTCCCACGTTCCGTTGAGGGCCGAATTGGCGGTGACCGTCCGGGACGCGATCGTGACGTCGCCGCCGTTCGCCTGGGCGCTGATGCCGGAGCCGCCGGTCGAGGTGACGTCAGCCGCCCGGATGGTGATGGTGTTGGTCGCCAGGGTCCCGAAGTTGACCCCGACGATGCCGTAGCTGGTCTGGCCAACAACCGGGCCGGTCACATCGACCAGCACCGAACCGTTGGGAGCCGTGTACTGACTGGCGGCGACGATGCCGCGCGTGGCCCCGGTGACCGCGCCGGCATAGACGTTGACGTCGCCGGCGCTGGCGCCGAACAGGCCGGTGCCGCCGGAGGTGATGGCGCCGCCGAGACGCTGGTCAGCCGTGCCGATGCTGACCGCGCCCGACCCGGTGTTCTTGGCGTAGATGGCCGCCGCGGATCCATAAATCCCGGCGGTCGCGCCGCTGGTCACCGTCGAAGCGGTATGGATGGTGATGGCGCCGACGCCGCTGTTCAGGACCTCGATGCCCTGGCTGTCGCCGCTGATCGCGCCATTGGCGTTGATCGTCACGGCGCCGCCGCTGGACAGCACGTCGATGGCCCGGCCGGTCGAGGCGGTGACTGCCCCGGTGGTCAGAGTGACGCCGCCCGTTCCGCCGGTGACTTCGGCCAGGATGCCGCCGGCGGGGCCGCCGGTGACGGTTCCCGCCGCGTTGACCGTGATCGACCCGCCCGAAGACAGGGCGGCGATGCCGTAGCCGGTCGATGACGTCACGCCCGTGGCGATGAAGTTGGTCATCGTCGTCGCCGCGCCGCCGGTCGAGCGGACCGCGCCGGTGTAAACATTGACGTCGCCCGCGCCGCTGGCGAACAAGCCCGCGCCGTTGGTCCCGGTGACCAGGCCGCCGAGGCGCTGGCCGGACGAGCCGATGTTGATGCCGCCCACGCCGGTCGACATGACCCGCACGCCGCTCTGGCCGGTGACCGGGCCGGCCGCGTTGATGGTGATCGCGCCGCGGGTGGTGGCGCCGTTGGTCAGGGCGTCGATGCCGTTGTAGCTGCCGGTCACCGCGCCGCCGGCGGTGATGGTGATGTTCGCGTCGTGATCGGACTCGGCGTAGATGCCGTCCCAGGTTCCGTTCTGCGCCGCGTTGGCGACAATGGTCCCGGTGGTGGTGATGCCGATGTCGCCACCGACCGTCTGGGCGCTGATCGCCGAACCGCCGGTCGAGGTGACGTCAGCCGCCCGGATGGTGATGGTGTTGGTCGCCAGGGTCCCGAAGTTGACCCCGACGATGCCGTAGCTGGTCTGGCCAACAACCGGGCCGGTCACATCGACCAGCACCGAACCGTTGGGAGACGTGTACTGACTGGCGGCGACGATGCCCCGCGTGCCGGCGGTGATTGCGCCGGCGAAAACGGAGACGTCGCCCGAGCCGGCGGCGAAAACGCCGGTCGTGCCGGCGGTGATCGCGCCGCCCAGGCGCTGGCCTGCCGAGCCGATGGTGACGGCGCCGTTGCCCGCGCCCTGGGAGTCGCCCGCGATGCCGATGGATGCTCCGCCCCGCACGGTCGACGCCGTGTGGATGGTGATCGCGCCCCCCGCATTGCTGTTGGCGATGATTCCTCTGTAGCCGCTGTCGACCGCGCCATTGGCGTTGATGGTCACGGCGCCCTCGCCGGCGTCGACGGCGATGCCGCGATTGTTGGCCGACGTCACCGCGCCCGCGTTAATCGTCACGGTTCCCGCGCCCGTCGTCGACGCGTAAAGGGCGTCGCCGGTGGCCCGGACCAGAGCGGTCGAAGCGATGACGACCCTGCCACCCGAGGAGGTGGCAATAACACCCGCGCCAGTGACCGGGGCCGCTTGGCCGATACTGTCGCCGACATTGACGGTCACCGCGCCGGTTCCCGAGGTATTGGCGGAGATGCCGTTGAACGCGCCGTTGATCGTGCCGCCGAGCCCGGTGCGGACGTCAATGGCGCCCGTTCCGTTGGTCACGGCCAGGATGCCGGTGCTCGGCGCCGTGATGGCGGAGGTGACGCCATTGCCCTGACCGATCACGATATTGACGTTCGATCCGCCGGAATCGCCCCGCGCCACGATCCCGCTGATCGTCGAACCGATCGTGCCACCGGCGGAATTGATGATCACTGACCGACCGGCGCCCGTGGTAGCGCCATAGAGGCCCACGGCGCCTCCGAGAATGGTGTTCGCGCCGTTCTGGATCGTGACGTTACCGCCGGTCGACAGGGCAAGGACGCCGCCCGAATAGTAGCTCCCGCCGCCCAGAGTGAGGATGACGTCTTCCGCCGCGCTGGACAGCTGAACGCCGGCGCCGCCGCCCCGGATGTCATTGACGCCGACGAGGTTCACCGTCAGCGCGCCGGCCAGAGGCGACGTGCTGTCGACATAGAGCCCGATCGCCATAGGGCCGGCGTTGTTGATAGTGGCGTTGGTCGCGGTAACCGTGTCGTTGGAACCCGAATGGACGGTCAGACCAGAGTTCTGGCCCCCGTCATAGATCAGTCCTGTCCCGCTGCTCACGGTCCCCGTCGTCAGCGCTTTTCCAGGCGCGCCGGTGTCTAGATTTGAGGGCGGATCAAGCGCCAACGCGAGCGTTGGGAGGAAGGCGCAAAGGGCGAAAATGGAAACACTCGCCATCAGCTTACGCGAGGCGCGAACATCTACTCTGGACACTAAACAACTCATTACGCAGGGAACATTACACTCTGCGCAACATGCACAACGCGATCAGAAATATTTTCTGAAAAACATCTGACCCCATTGGCATATCACGCTTCGGTAGATTGTATAGTGGGTTCCCCCAGGTGAAGAACGACAGCCTAGTTAGCTGCACACGTCCATCGATGAGGCGGTTCCGACAGGTGAATTCGACCGACCGGCCACAACGACTTGACGGGGTCGAAAGTGGAGTCGCGTGCGCGTTAGACTGACAGCACCGCCACCGACCCCGCGCATTGGGATCCGTCCGCCGCGCCCTCTGACCAAGCCCGGTGAACACGGGACTATTCCCCCGCAGACCCCACCAGATCCTCGAATTCGGAGCCGCTTTCGACTGCCCTTAGACGGCCTTTGAGACACGCGCATCTCCGCCAGGAAGACCCGGCTTTTCAACAGGCAGAGCAGGGCCCCGCGGCTGAAGGCGGCATCGTCCCGCTATCGCCGTCACGCTTCGCCAAACAGGCCCCGCTGGACCTTCTCGAGCTCCTTGGCGTAGCGGCGGGCGACATAGACCTCCGCCAGCAGGCCAAGCACCTTTCCGGTCCCGTCGGTAACGGCCAGTTCCTCGGTTTCGGTACGATCAAACGTCTGCATGACCTGCTCGATGTTCATGTCCGCGCTCAGAACGATGTCCGTGTTCGTCGCGAGCGTGCTGACCGGACTCTCATCCGCCGGCCCCTCAAGGTAGGCGCTCGCGGTCAGCGCGATTCCGGCGTAGCGCAATGTATCGTCGAGCAGGATCACGCGACTGGTCGATCCCAGCGGAAAGCGCCGCCGGAACTCGGCGAGGGTCGCCGAGGCCGCGATCGTCGCGGTTCCCGACCGCATCATTCCGCCGGCCGTCAACGTCCGCGTCCAGCCAACATCGCGCGCGCTGCGCACGGTCTCGCCCCGCAGGTGCAGGCGCCAGGTGGAGAAGGAATAGCCGAAGCGCTCCCGCACGATGGTGCTGGCGATCAGGGACGCCGCGAGGGTCGCGGCGGACACCCCGAAGTCCCGGGTCGTTTCAAGGACCAGAAACGACATTGTCAGGGGACCGCCCACCACGGCGACAGCCAGGGCGCCCATTCCCACCAATGCAGCGTTCTCGGGATGTATCGGCAACGGCAAGCCCGCGAGGCCCATAACGCGCGCGTAGATCTGCCCGACGAGGGAACCGAGAAACAGCGACGCGAAGAACAGGCCGCCGCGAAAGCCGAAGCCGAGCGAGACGACCGACGCGGTCATCTTCAGCATGAATATCGCCGCCAGCGCGCCCAGCCCGAGTGTGGTGGCGAGGTCGATGTGCAGCGCCCCGTGGCCGGACGACAGGGTCTGGGGCGAAAGAAAGGCGAGGCCAGCGAGCAAAACGCCCCCGATCCCCGGCTGCAGCCAGGTCGGAATCCTCGTCTGCCGCACAAGCCGTTCCGCCGTCCCGACCAGGCGCATGATGACAATGCCGACCGCCGCGCAGATCAACCCAAGGCCGGCGTAGACGACATAGTCCAGCGCGCCCGGGGCCTGGAAAGCCACGATCTGGATCGAGTACGGCGCCACCCGCATCACATGGGCGACCAGAACACTCGCCAGGGCCGCGGCGGCGACCGGGGCGATCATCGAGGGCGTGTAGGAGCCGATGACGATCTCGAAGGCGTAGAAGGCGCCTGTGAGCGGCGCCCCGAAAGCCGCGCCGATGGCGGCCCCCGCGCCCGCGCCCACCAGGGTCCGCAGGTCCTGCCGCCGAAGTCTCAGGCGCTGGCCAAGGCCGGACGCTATGGCGCCGCCGCCCTGGGCATAGGCGGCCTCAAGCCCGACGGAAGCGCCGAAGCCGTTGGACAGCAGCGTCTGGGCGCAAACCACGATGCTGTCGCGAAACGAGAGAATGCCGCCGTAGAGGGCGTTGGCTTCGACGACGTCGATCAACTGACGCGGTCGCCACTTCGCGGCAAGCCAGGTGAACCCGCCGAGCAACAGCCCGCCGACCGGAAGCCAGACAAGGGAGAATATCTGGACCTTCGGCAGCGCACTCAGCCGATCATCGATCGAGAACCCGTACAGCCGCGACTGAAGCCCGTGAGCTACGAGGTTTTGCAGGACCGAAACCAGGCCAGCCGCCGCGCCGACGATCACCGCCAGCGCGATGAACCAGATTTCGCTGGATCGAAGGCGCCCTCGGAGGGCAAGACCTAACCGCCTCATCAGCCCCCCTGTTCAAGCAGGTCGCCTTTTGGACGCCCCCCTCCTAGGACAGGGTCTCCGGTGATCTGATAGTGGATCGACTCGGCGATATTGGTAGCGTGATCGCCGATCCGTTCAAGGTTCTTGGCCACGAACAGCAGGTGCGCGCCGGCCGCGATCGTCCGCGGGTCACCCATCATGTAGGTCAGCAGCTCGCGGAACAGGCTCTCATAGAGCTGATCGATTTCCGCATCCCTCCGCCAGACGGCGACTGCGGCGTCGACATCCCGGGACCGTTGGGCGGCGATGACCTCGGCGAGGCGCGTGAGGACCAGCTGACCCATGCGTAGAACCGATCCGTTGGCGAAGGCCGGAAGCCCGTCTTCACCCACCGCCAGCGCCCGCTTGGCGATGTTCTTCGCAAGATCACCGCACCGTTCCAGATTGCCGGCGATCTTCATCGCCGCGAGGATGTCGCGCAGATCCCGCGCCATCGGGTGGCGCAGGGCGAGCAGGCGAACGGCCTGTTGTTCCGTGCGGGCCTCGAGAAGATCCAGGCGCGCGTCGCCATCCACCGTGCGCCTGGCCAGAGCCAGATCATGACCGGTGATGGCCTCAACGGCGGCCCGGACCTGCTCCAGCACCAGAGCGCCCATCTCGCCGATAGTCTGCTCCAGAGCCGTCAGCTCTTCTTCGTAGGCCTTGACCGTATGGTCCGCCATGAGCGGGTCTCCGTGTTGGACGTCAGGTGGCGGATCAGCCGAAGCGGCCCTGGACGTAGTCCTGGGCGCGGCGGGTCTCTGGTTTCACGAAAAGACCTTCGGTCGGGCCAAACTCGATCATCCGTCCGAGGTACATGAAGCCGGTGTAGTCGGAGATGCGGGCCGCCTGAGCGAGGTTGTGGGTGACGATCACGATCGTGAAGTCCTTCTTCAACTGATCGATCGTCTCTTCCAGCTTGGCGGTTGATATCGGATCGAGCGCGGAGGCCGGCTCGTCGAGCAGCAGGATTTCGGGCTCGACGGCGATGCCGCGGGCGACGCAGAGGCGTTGCTGCTGCCCGCCCGAGAGGCTCAGGCCGGACGCCTTAAGCTTGTCCTTGACCTCGTCCCAGAGCGCCGCGCGGCGCAGGGCGTTCTCGACAATCCCGTCCAGTTCGCGCCGGCTTTTGTTCTGGTAGAGCCGGACCCCGAACGCGACGTTTTCGTAGATCGACATCGGAAACGGCGTGGGCTTCTGGAACACCATACCGATCCGTGACCGCAGCAGGGCGATATCGCGCAGCGACAGCAGGTCTTCCCCGTTGAGCAGCACCTCGCCGGTCGCGCGCTGGCCGGGATAAAGGTCGTACATCCGGTTGAACGTCCTCAGCAGGGTCGACTTTCCGCACCCTGAAGGACCAATCAGCGCCGTCACCTTGTTGCGGGCCACGGGCACGTCCACGCTGAATAGCGCCTGGTCCTTGCCGTAGAAGAAGTCGAGCCCGCGGGCGCGCAGCGTGATGGTGTCGGCCGGCGGCTCGGCCATACGCCGTTCGTTGTCGAGGGCGATGTCGTCAGTCATGGGCGATAGGTCCCGCGGGCGGCGATAACCCGCCCGATGATGTTGACGGAAAGCACGGCGAGGGCGATCAGGAGCGCCCCGGTCCAGGCCAAGCTCCGCCAGTCGTCATAGGCGCTGAGCGCGAACTGGAAGATGACGGCCGGCAGGCTGGCCATCGGCTGGCGCATGTCGAGGTTGAGGAACTGGTTGTTCAGGGCCGTGAACAGCAGCGGCGCGGTCTCGCCGCTGATGCGCGCGAAAGCCAGCAGCGCGCCCGTCAGCAGCCCGGCGCTGGCCCCCGGCCAGATGATCTTGCGGATCGTGATCCAGCGCGCCGCGCCAAGGGCCACGCCCGCCTCGCGCAGGGCGGACGGCTGCAGGCGCAGGATGTCCTCGGTCGTCCTGGTCACCACCGGCGCGGCGATCAGCGCCAGGGCGACCGCGCCGGCGAATCCGGAGAATCCGTGCAGCGGCCTCACCACCAGTTCGTAGACGAACAGACCGACCAGGATCGACGGCGCCGACAGCAGCACGTCGTTCAGGAAGCGGACAAGGTGAGCGTAGAAGGAGTTTCCGCCGTACTCGGCCAGCCAGGTGCCGGCCAACAGACCGACGACGACTGCGATGACCATGGCCAGGATGCACATCATGACCGAGCCGAGGATGGCGTTGATGAGCCCCCCTTCGGAACCGGGCGCGGGCGTGGAGCGGGTGAAGATGTCGAGGCTCAGACCGGCGAATCCCTGCTTCACCAGCGAGACCATGATGAGGCTGAGGGCCAGCAGGGCGACCAGGGTCGCCAGCCCGCAGGCGGCGACGAAAACGATGTTGCCAAGGTTGCGGCGTGCACGACGATCAAAGGCCATGGCGATCAATCCTGCCGCACGGAAAGCAGCAGCCCGCGAGCGATCGCGAGCACGCCGAAGGTAATCACGAACAGCACCAGTCCGAGGGCGGTCAGCGCCGCTGTGTGCATGTCGCCGGTCGCCTCGGTGAACTCGTTGGCGATGGTGGAGGCGAGCGTCGAGCCGCTTGCGAACAGGGACGCCGGCAGATCGTGGGCGTTGCCGATGATGAAGGTCACAGCCATGGTTTCGCCAAGGGCGCGGCCCAGTCCGAGCATCACCACGCCGACCGCACCGGTCCGCACGTATGGAAAGCTGACCGCGCCGACCACCTCCATAGGTGTGCAGCCCAGGCCATAGGCCGCCTCGCGCACCTGGACCGGGACGGTCAGCAGCAGCTCTCGGAAGACCGCAGCCATGTAGGGCAGGATCATGACCGCCAGGATCATCGAGGCGGTGAAGATGTTCGCCCCGTTCGGAACGCCGGCCAGTAGCCTGGCCCAGAAGGAGCCCTCTGGCAGGTTCATCATCAGCGGAATCTGCACATGCAGCGCGAAGAACGGCGCCAGCACGAACAGGCCCCACATGCCGTAGACGATCGAGGGAATACCCGCGAGCAGCTCCACGGCAATGGCGATGGGTTGGGCAAGAAACCGGGGGCAGAACTCGACCAGAAAAACCGCTACCCCAAGCGCGATGGGCAAGGCCATGGTCAGCGACAGGGCCGAGGTGATGAGGGTGCCGGCGATCGGGCCGGCCGCGCCGTAAACCTCGGTCACCGGATTCCAGGTCGTCGAGGTGAAGAAAGCCAGTCCGAACCTTTGCAGCGCCGGCCAGCCGCCCACGACGAGGGAGACGACAATGCCGCCGAGCGCGGCGAGAAGCGCCGTCGCCGCGGTCAGGCAGGCGACCCGGAAAACCGGATCGAACCAGCCCCCCTTCGGGCCGGCGCGCGCGTTCAGACTCAGGTCGGTCATGGCGTCCGCTATGGGAAAGAGGGCGGGGGTTCAGAGACCCCCGCCCTCCACGTCATCAGGGAAGTTGATCAGCGCGAGACATAGACGGGCTTGCCGTCCGGACCGGTGATCTGCGTGGCCCACTGCTTGCGCATCAGCGTCTTCACGCTGGCAGGCATCGGGACGTAGTCGAGCGCGCCGGCGGCCGCGTCGCCGTTCTTGTAGGCCCAGTCGAAGAACTTCAGCACGGCCGCGCCGGAGGCAGCGTCGTCCTGCTTCTTGTAGACCAGGATGAAGGTCGCGCCGGTGATCGGCCAGGACTTGGCGCCCGGCTCGTCGAGCAGCAAGAGGTAGTTGCCCGGCGCCTTGGTCCAGTCAGCGCCGGCCGCAGCGGCGGCGAAGTTGGCCGCGACGGGCGCCGGATATTGTCCGGCCCGGTTCTGGACCAGCACGAAGGTCGCGTGGTTCTGCTTGGCGTAGGCGTATTCGACGTAGCCGATCGAACCGATCGTCTGTTTGACGAAGGCCGAGACGCCGTCATTGCCCTTGCCGCCCAGACCCGTCGGCCACTGGACTGAATCGCTGGCGCCCACGGCGGTCTTCCAGGCCGGGCTCTTCATCGACAGATAGGATGTGAAGAGAAAGCTCGTGCCCGAGCCGTCCGAACGGTGAACCACGGTGATCGGCAGGGCCGGCAGCTTTACGCCGCGGTTCAGCGCGGCGATCTGCGGCGCGTTCCACTTGGTGATGGCGCCACGATAGATGTCGGCGAGAACTGCGCCCGTGAGGTGCAGTTGACCCGGCTGAACGCCCGGCAGGTTTACGACCGGAACGACGCCGCCCATGACGGTCGGAAATTGCATCAGACCGGCTTCGTTCAGTTCAGCGGGGGTCAGCGGCTTGTCTGACGCGCCGAAGGCGACCGTCCTGGCCTTGATCTGCTTGATGCCGCCGCCCGACCCGATCGCCTGGTAGTTCAGGCCGATGCCGGTGGCGGCCTTGTAGGCCTCGGCCCACTTTGCATAGACCGGCGCGGGGAAGGTGGCGCCGGCGCCGGAAATGTCTGCGGCCAGGGCAACCGTGCCGGCCAGAACGGTCGCACCCAGCGCGACCACGAGCGTCTTGAACATCCGTCTTCTCCTAGGAGCGCATATCGTCATGCGACTTCGCGAGGACGGGGTAGCCGCCGTTTGTAACGTAGATATGACTATCTGTAAGTCGGACTTACTTTGTGCGCCCAACGGGTAGCCGGCGCGCGGCATGGAGGGCCAGGGTTCGTCCGACTTCAAGGCGCAGCCAGAGCGAAAAACGGCCGATCAGGTCGCCCTTGCCGGCCGCGTCCCGCGATTCCAGCAACATGCGCCGCCCCGTCCGCGCCTCCAGCGGCAGGGCGACCAGCTTTCCCGAGTCCAGCAGCGCCTCGGCCGTGAAGACGTCTGTCAGCAGAACTCCGGCGCCTTGCGCGGCGGCTTCAAGCGCCATGCCTGGATCGTCGAACGAATAGGCGGGCGGTGGGACGGGAACGGAGAAGCGCGCGGCCCATCCGTCCCAGTTGGAGCCGCCGTTCTCGATGCATGGCGCCCTTGCGACCAGCGCGGCGGTCGACAGGTCCCGGTCCTTCAGGATCCCCGGGCTGCAGACCGGGAAAACCGATACCTCGGGACTGACCGCCTCGCCTTCCCGCCCCTCTGAAGGGGCGAACAGGATCGCGACGTCGCTGCCCCCGAGCGCCTTGTCGGCGCTGCCCGTCCGAATATCGATCTTCAGATCCGGCATCGCCTCCGCGAGGCGAGTCAGCTTCCCCCCGAACCAGAGACGGCCCAGGTCGGGCGGCATGCTCACCGAAAGAGCGCCGACCTGCGTCGTGCCGGTCACTTCCCGCAGGGTCCGTTCAAGAGATTGCGCGGCTTCCGAATAGGTCCCCGCCAGACGAAGCGCGGCCTCGGATGGCTCCATCGCCCCGCCCTTTCGCTGGAACAGCGGCGTGCCCAGGTCCGCCTCCAGTCGACGGATCGACTGGCTGACAGCACTATGGGTGATGTTCAGCTCCTTGGCGGCCCAGGTAAAGCTGCGGTGACGCGACGCCGCTTCGACGGCGCGAAGAGCGGAAAACGGAGGCGGGCGAGCGGTCATCGTCTCGATCTGGCTGGCGCGGCGAAGGCGTATAGAAGTCTAGCCTGATTTGTCCCGGGAAAGGCGACCCGTCGCCCCCTCAATGGAGCGTTGCGCCGGCAGCGCCTCCGGTGACGGCGGCGACGATGGATCCGGGGCGTGGGAAGGCCAGCGCGGACACCGTCTCGACGGCGTTGCGGGTCACCGAGAATTGCCCGCCCAACTGCTCCACCATGGCAGCGATCGCGCTGTGGCTAACGTCCAGCTCGTCGGCGTCGACTGCGGCGGGCCATGCCTCCGAGACCTCAAGGATCGTCTCCAGCTCCGCGTTTCGGAGCCGCACGCGCAGCGAAGCCGGCGTATTCTGGCGCAACCTCGCGTTCAGGCATTCGAGCAGCACGACCGCGACCGAGGTCGCCTGATCCAGGGGCAGGCGAAGCCCCTGACACTCGACTTCGACCTCGACAGGCGGATGCCCCCGGGCGGCGAGGGTCGCGTCGAGCAGGTGCCGGGCAAAGGCGTCAAAGTCGAGTGTCTTGTCCGCATCGCCCGCCACTGTCCGGTGAACGCGCGAAATCAGCAGGGTCCTCGCGGAGGCCTCCGACAGGGCGCGGGCAACCGACTGGTCCGATTCATCCCGCGCCTGCAGCTGCAGCACAGCGGCCACCAGCTGCAGATGATTGGCCACCCTGTCGTTGAGCTCGCCGAACAGCTGCGCATGATCCCGCGCCAGATCCTCGGCCCGCCCTCGCGCCTCCGCCAGCGCCTCAAGGGCCCGGGCCATCCCGGTAATGAAGTAGATCGAGACAGAGGCGGTGAAGGCGAAGAACAGGGCCGGGGCGACGGCCGCGAAATTCCACTTCCAGGCCATCGCGGGCGCGGCGAAGACCCAGTAGGCCAGCACGATAGACAGCACGGCCGACAGGATCGCCGGCCCCGCCCCCAGGAAATAGGCCGCCAGAATGACCACGGGATAGAAGGCGGTGTAGGCGTGATTGGCCCCGAACAGGGGCTCCAGCGCCAGGCGGGCGGCGAAACCGACAGCGAGAAGGCCGAGGGACTGGCCATAGGCGATCGTGGTGCGAGCGTTGGCAGGCAGCCGCATGACAGGGATTCCGAACGGACTCGCCGGACGCGAGGCGACGTCGCATTCTGCAACAGACCGATGACAGTTTTTCGTCAGGCCGGCCAACCTGTCAGCCGGCGCGCCTTACATTGTTAGTTCAACTTGACTTACCAAGGCGAGCTGATCACCCTTTGGTCATGCGCATCGCCGTCATCCAATTGGGACCGGAGCTCCCCGACCTTCAGGAACAACTCGACAGCCTGCGGCCGCTGTCGCCAGAGGCTTTCCACGTCGAGGAAACCGCGACGGCCCAGTCCGCGCGGCGCATACTTGAGCGACTGGAGCACCTGGCGGAAGGCGACGAAGTTTGCCTTCACGCCCTGTCGATTCTGCGGCTCGACGTGGGCGACATTGTCCACCTTCTCGCGGATCTGGCCCTTCGAGGCGTTGCCTGCATTGTGGCGGCCCGGGACGATGAACCCGTCCGGATCGATGCCGCGGCTGAGGCCCTCACGATGATGCGCCTCCTCGCTGACCTGCAGTTTGAACGACAGTCCGGGAGAGGTCCGGGGGGCGGCCTGCCGCCGGAGGATGCCCGCCGCCTGCTGCGACCCGACGAAATCGAAGACATCCGGCGCCTCGCACGCACAGGGGTTTCCGCGCGCCGCATCGGTCTCATCTATCGCCGGACACCGGACTGCATCCGAGCGCTGCTGCGTCAGTCGAGCCGCACGATGCGACCTGTGGCGGCCAGGCCGCATAGTAACTTGAACTTACCACAAACGGCCGCACGTTAAGAATCTGTTGCAAACCCTCGCTAGAGCCCTGTGGCCGGTCAAGAGGCCGGAAGGGGTTACACAGGGACACAACAGATGACGAAGCGCTTCCCAACACTGGCGACAAGGACGCGGGGGCTCCTTATGGGGGGCGTCGCCACGGTCTCGCTGCTCGCCGCAGCCATGCCCGCTCATGCCGCCGAAGCTGGCGCGAGCGCCGCCGAAATCGCCCAACTGCGGGCCGAGATCCAGGCGCTGTCCGAACGACTCGCCGCGCAGGAGGCCGCCCAGCAGGCCGCCGCCGCCGCCCAGGCGCGCGTCGACGCGCAGATCCAGACCATTCCGACCCAGGTCCAGACCGCCGTCGCGGCGGCGCCCAAGCCAGTCGCCAAGCCCTCCTGGGCGGACAACACCGTCGTGTCCGGCCGCATGTACTTCGACCTGACCAACATCACCCAGGAACAGGACGGGTCGCGCGTCCAGCCCACGGGCACAGGCTTCGACATCAAGCGCTTCTATATTGGCGTCGATCACAAGTTCAACGACATGTTCTCCGGCAACGTGACGACGGACTTCCAGTACTCGTCGGCCATCTCGTCGACCGAGCTCTATCTGAAAAAGGCCTACCTTCAGGCCAGGTTCTCGGACGCGCTCGTCGTGCGCCTCGGATCCACGGACCTGCCCTGGGTACCGTTCGCTGAAGACATGTACGGCTACCGTTACGTCGAGAACACGCTGATCGACCGTACCAAGTTCGGCACCTCGGCCGACTGGGGCGTGCACGCCTCGGGCAAGCTCGCCGGCGGCATGGTCAGCTACGCGGTCGCGGTTGTCGACGGCGCCGGCTACAAGGCGCCGCTGCGCTCCAAGGGCATGGATATCGAAGGCCGGATCAGTGTCACCCCGGTCGAGCACCTGACGCTGGCCATCGGCGGCTACACCGGCAAGCTCGGCAAGTCGAAACAGGGCGTGACGACCTTCCACACCGCCAATCGCTTCGATGCGCTGGCCGCCTATACCACCAGCACCTTCCGCGTCGGCGTGGAGTACTTCCGGACCGAAGACTGGAACAACGTGTCGACCGTGGCCTCGGACACCGCAGAAGGCTACTCCCTGTTCGGCTCCTACCAGTTCACTCCGATGATCGGCGCCTTCGCGCGCTACGATCGGGTTGAACCGAACCAGGACACCGCGCCCAACCGGCAGGACGACTATTTCAACGTCGGCGTGACCTACAGCCCGACCAAGATCGTCGACCTGTCGCTGGTCTACAAGCGTGATGCCGTCGACAAGGGCTTCGTCAGCACCTCGAACGGAACCATCGGCGGCGTGTCCGACGGGACCTACGACGAGATCGGCCTGTTCGGTCAGTTCCGCTTCTAGACGTCAGCCGGCCCGACCTCTTCGCGGGGGTCGGGCCGATCTGACGACCTGGATGCCTACTTTGCTTTCGGCACGCCGCAGGTGTTGATGCCCAGAATGGCGTAGAGCGGACAGAAGCCGATGGCGCCGGTCAGCAGCGGCACGATGCCGAGGTAGGCCCAGGGGGTCTTGGGGCCGACGAAGGCCAGCGACAGGATGATGATGCCGACGAGGACGCGCAGGATGCGGTCGACCGTACCTTCGTTGAGTTTCATGGGGTGTCTCCCTGGGAGGCTCCGGCACAGCGCCGGAGCATGAAGTGGATGGGTTTGGATCAGCGGAAGGCCGGGCCCGGCCGGACGCCGAGCTTCTTGAACACCATCGCGGCGGGGCAGAAGCCGGTGAAAGCCGCCTGGATCATGTTCACGCCGGCGAAGGCGCTGAGCAGAAGCCACCACGGACTGACGAAATGCCCGAGCGTGACGCCGGCCAGCACGACCAGGCCGGCGAAGATGAAGACAGCGCGATCAACGGTCATGGGATGTTCCTTCAAGCGGGATCAGGCCGGAGCCCGGGCGAGCGCCTGGGTCGTCCAGGCAACGATCTGGTTTGCGGTCATCGCGCCGGCCTGACGAGCGACGATCTGGCCGTCGCGGAACAGGATCAGCGCCGGGATGCCCGACACGCCGAGTTCCGCGGTCAAGGGACCGTTTTCGTCAGCGTTGAGCTTGAGCAGGCGGACATCGGGTTCGAGCGCTGCGGCGGCGGCGGCGAATTGCGGTCCCATCGTTCGGCAGGGCCCACACCAGGGCGCCCAGACGTCCACGAGAACAGCCGCACCCTGGGTGGAGAGGCGATGCGCCTTGAAGGTCTGGCCGCTGACGTCGACCGGGTGGCCGGTGAAGAGCGGCCCGGCGCACCGGCCGCATTTGCCCTTCAGCGGGTCACGGTCGGCGGGAAGCCGGTTGGTCGCGCCGCAGGCGGGGCATACGAACTGACGCGTGGTCATGGCCAGGACCTCACGGCTTGATCTTGCGGATGCCCATCACGTCCAGCGCCAGCTTTTCGTAGAAGGGCTCGCTCTCGCCGCGTTTGACCTTGGCGAGGAAGTATTTCTCGAAGCCGACCTTGGCGAGGTGGACCCACTTGCCGCTGGCCGACCAGTTGACGTTGCGCGGCGGGATCTGCGGCTGGGCGACAAAGGCCACCCCGCCATCGCCGAAGTCGGCCAGACAGATGGCGTTCCACGTCGCCTCATGGGTCGAGGGTTTGCCGGCGACCATGTCGCCCAGATTGTGGGCGATGGCCGTGACCATGCTCTCGATCATGAAGCCGGTCTTCGGAACGCCGACGGGCACGGGCGTCTTGCCCGTCGGGGCGATGGCCACGCAGACGCCGAGGGCGAACACGTTCGGAAACGTCGGGTTGCGCTGGTGCTTGTCCACGATGATGAAGCCGCGCGGATTGGTCAGCCCCTCGATGCCGCGCACGGCTTCCACGCCCCGGAAGGCCGGCAGCATCATCGAGTAGCTGAAGGGAAGATCGTGGGTCGTCTTGACCGCTCCGTCCTCGGCGAGCTCCTCGACATGCATCAGTCCGTCCTCGACCGAGGTGACCTTTGCGTTGGTGACCCACTTGATGTGCCGGTCGCGCATCTCGCTTTCGAGCAGACCCTTGGTGTCGCCGACCCCGTCCAGACCGAGATGGCCGACGTAGGGCTCGGAGGTGACAAAGGTCATCGGAACCTTGTCGCGGATCTTGCGACGCTTGAGTTCGGTGTCGAGGATCATCGCGAACTCGTAGGCCGGCCCGAAGCAGGACGCGCCCTGGACGGCGCCCACGACGATCGGGCCGGGGTTCTCGACAAAGCGATCGAATGCCGCCGCCGCCGTCTCGGCGTGGTCGACATGGCAGATCGACTGGGTAAAGCCGCCGTGTGGGCCGAGGCCCGGGATCTCGTCGAAGGCCAGCTCGGGACCTGTGGCGATGACGAGGTAGTCGTAGCTCAGCGAACTCCCGTCATTCAGCTCGATGCGGTTGTCCGCCGGCGAAATCCGCTTGGCGCCGACGCCCGAGAAGCTGATCCCCTTCTTCTTGAATACCGGGGGCAGCTTGACCTCGATGGCTTCGCGTTTCCGCCAGTGAACGGCCACCCACGGGTTGGACGGAACGAAGTGGAAGGTGTCGCCCAGCGTCACCACGCTGACATCGGCCTTGTCTCCGACCGCACCCTTGATTTCGAAGGCGGCGATCGCGCCGCCCAGTCCTGCGCCCAGGATGACAATACGCGGGTTGGCCATGGTCTGTTTCCTTCCAAAGGCCCCCGGTTGCTGGCGGAGCGTCCGCCATTTCCGGAAGACCGGCTTTGATCAGGATCACGCCCGGACGCCGACATTCGGCCTAGGCAGATCCTCAGTGCGCTTGACTGAATATGTGAATAGACGCATATACGCAACTATGAATTTTGAAGACCACGCCCTGAAGGCTTCCGCCGACCAGGCTTGCGCCCTTCTCAAGGCGCTGGCCAATCCGCATCGGCTGATGATCGTCTGCGCCCTGCTCGACCGCGAACAGTCGGTGGGTGCGCTGGCGCAGCTGCTGGGCGTGCGCGAGACCCTGGCGTCCCAGCATCTGGGACTGCTGCGTCGGGACGGAGTCGTCTCCACCCGTCGCGACGGCCAGACCATCTACTATGCGCTCCAGAGCGGTCAGGCCCGCGCCCTGGTCGAGACCCTGTCCAACCTTTTCTGCGCGGTCGCCTGACCGCCCTGCTCCAGAAGGACCCTCCGATGTTCGGCTCCCCCAAGACCAAGGACCTGACGCCTCATCAGGTGAAGGCCTCGCTCGACGCCCACGAGATCCTGCTGATCGACGTGCGCGAGCCTGGCGAGTTCGCCGCCGAGCGCATTCACGGCGCGCTCAACTTCCCGCTCTCGACGTTCGATCCGGGCGCCCTGCCCGCCGCCGGCGACAAGCTGATCGTCCTCCAGTGCGGCTCGGGAAAGCGGTCGGCGACCGCCATAGGGCACTGCCAGAAGGCCGGTCACGCCATCGACTCCCATCTGGCCGGCGGGATCATGGCCTGGAAGGCCGCCGGTCTGCCGACCGTAACGATCGACAGTCAGACGGGCGCCGTGCTCGACCGCCACTAGGCGCGTGTAACCAGAACCCACGAACGGGCGAACCATGGCCAGACTCCTTTCCCTCGCCGGCGCATTGGGCGCTGTTCTGCTGCTGACAGCCTGCGGTGGGTCCGAACCGGCCGCGTCGGCGCCCGCGCGAGCCCCCGCCGCCGGTCGGTTGACCCTGGCCTACGCCACGGTCGCCGACATCAAGCCGGTCTCGGCCACCCTGACGACGCGGGACATGGGCGAAGCCCGGGCCCGCATCTCCGGTGTGCTGGTCGCCCTGCTGGTCAAGGAAGGCGACACGGTCCGGCAGGGCCAGCTGATCGCCACGGTGAAGGACGATCGTCTGGCGCTGGTGACGGCCTCGTACGACGCCCAGGTCGCCGCCGCCGCCGCGGACGCCGCCCGCGCCCAGGGGGACCTCACCCGCACGCGCACGCTGTTCAACCAGGGCATCTACGCCCAGGCCCGCATGGACCAGGTCGAGGCCATGGCCAAGGCCGCCAATGCCACCCTTGCCGCCGCCAGGGCCCAGCGCGCCGCCAGCGCGGAGCTGGGTGCGCAGGGCGCCATCCTGGCCCCGGCGTCGGGACGGGTGCTGACGGCCGACGTGCCGCTCGGCTCCGTCGTCATGGCCGGCCAGTCGGTCGCCAGGATCACCGCCGGTCCCACCGTGGTGCGCATCGAACTGCCCGAAGCCCAGGCGCAGGCCCTGCACGTGGGCGACGAGGTTCAGCTGGCCGCGGAAGACCTGCGCGGCGTTCCGGCCACGGGCCTGGTCACCCAGGTCTATCCCTCGGTGACCGCCGGCCAGGTCGTCGCCGACGTCAGCGCCGCCGGCCTGCCGGAAGACCTGATCGGACAGCGCGTCCGCGTCGGCATCCGCATCGGCCAGCGCCAGGCGCTGGTCATCCCGCGCCGCTATGTCTCGACCCGCTACGGCATCGACTACGTCCGGCTGGTCGGCAAGGACGGCGCGGTCTCCGAAACACCGGTGCAGACGACCGCCGCGCCGACGGCCGCCGATGTCGAACTTCTGTCCGGCGTTCGCCCCGGCGATGTCCTCGTGCCCGCCGGAGCCGGTCAATGAACCTCGGCATTTCCGGGCGGCTGACCCGGGCGACGATCCGGTCGCCGCTGACCCCGCTGTTCCTGCTGGCTGCCATCGCGGTCGGCCTGCTCGCGCTGGCGACCATCCCGCGCGAGGAGGAGCCGCAGATCAGCGTGCCGATGGTCGACATCATGGTCGCCGCGCCCGGTCTGCGCGCGCCCGACGCCATCGAACTGGTCGGCAAGCCGCTTGAGACGATCGTCAAGAGCGTGGCCGACGTCGAGCACGTCTACACCTTCGCCGACGACGACCAGGTGATGGTCACCGCCCGCTTCAAGGTCGGGGTCGATCCCGACGCCGCGGCCGTGCGCGTGCATGAGAAGATCCGCGCCAACATGGACCGGATCCCGGCGGGCATCCCCGAACCCCTGATCCAGACCCGCGGCATCAACGATGTGCCGAGCCTTGTCCTGACGCTGTCGCCGAAGCCCGGCGCGGCGGGACAGTGGACCGATCAGGCGCTTTATGAACTGGCTGGCAAGCTGCGCACCGAGGTGGCCAAGGTCGACGACGTCGGCCTGACCTTCATCGTCGGCGGGCGGCCGCAGGAGATCCGCGTCGAGCCCGACCCCGCCAGACTGGCCCTGCACGGCGTATCGCTGGGCGGGCTGATGGACGCGATCCGTCAGGCCAACCGCGCCTTCCCGGCCGGTCAGGTCCGCAACAACGGCCAGTCCGTCCAGGTGACGGCCGGCCGCACCCTGACCAGGCCGGTCGACATCGGCCTGATCGCCCTGCCCTCCGCGCGTGGCGAAATGGTCTATGTCCGCGACGTCGCCACGGTCGTCGAGGCTCCGCGCGAAGATCAGGCGCGCGCCTGGCGTTTCGCCCGCGTCGGACAGGACTGGAGCCAGGCGCCCGCCGTCAGCCTGGCCATCGCCAAGCGCAAGGGCGCCAACGCCGTCGTCGTTTCTCACGCCGTTCTGGCCCGGGTCGAAGCGCTGAAGGGCACACTGCTGCCCGACAGCCTGACCGTCGCGGTGACCCGCGACTACGGCGAGACCGCCAACGAAAAGGCAAACGAACTCCTCTTCCACCTTGGCCTGGCGACCCTGTCGATCGTCGTGCTGATCGGTCTGGCCATCGGCTGGCGCGAGGCGGCGGTGACGGCGGTGGTCATCCCGACGACCATCCTGCTGACCCTCTTCGCCTCAAACCTGATGGGCTACACGATCAACCGGGTCAGCCTGTTCGCGCTGATCTTCTCGATCGGCATCCTCGTCGACGACGCCATCGTCATGATCGAGAACATCGCCCGCCACTGGGCGATGAAGGACGACCGAAGCCGCATCGACGCGGCGGTCGAGGCCGTGGCCGAGGTCGGCAATCCCACCGTGGTCGCCACCCTGACCGTGGTCTCGGCCCTGCTGCCGATGCTGTTCGTGTCCGGCCTGATGGGCCCCTACATGGCGCCGATCCCGGTCAACGCCTCGGCCGCCATGGTGTTCTCGTTCTTCGTCGCCGTGGTCATCGCGCCATGGCTGATGGTGCGGTTCGCGCGCAAGACGCTGGCAGCGGACGGCGGACATCATGGCGAGGGCAAGCTGGGCGCCGTCTACCGCAAGGTCGCCGGCCGCGTCATCGCCACCCGCCGCAGCGCCTGGACCTTCCTGATCGCCGTGGGCCTCGCCACCCTCGTCGCCTGCGCCATGTTCGCGACCAAGACCGTGACGGTGAAGCTGCTGCCGTTCGACAACAAGTCGGAGTTGCAGGTGGTCGTCGATCTGCCCGAAGGCACGTCGCTCGAGGCAACCCAGCGGGTTCTGAACGACGCCGCGCTGATCACCCGGGCGCTGCCCGAGGTCACCGCCATCGACGCCTATGCCGGGACCGCGTCGCCGTTCAACTTCAACGGCCTGGTCCGCCACTACTACCAGCGCAACAAGCCGGAGATGGGCGACCTGTCGGTGGCTCTGGCAGCCAAGGGCGAGCGGAAACGCTCCAGCCACATCATCGCCCTGGACCTGCGCAAGCGCCTGGCCGCTCTGAGCCTGCCCGCCGGCGCGTCGATCAAGGTGGTCGAGGCGCCGCCGGGACCCCCGGTCATGGCCACCCTGCTGGCAGAAATCTATGGCCCCGACGCCAGGACGCGCCGCGCCGTGGCCGAACGGATCAAGGCGACCTTCCGGTCCGTGCCCTACATCGTCGACGTCGACGACAGCTACGGCCAGCCCCGGCCAGGTCTGCGGCTGGTTCCCGACCGCGACCGGCTGGAGGCGCTGCGCGTCACCGACCGCGAGGTCTACGACTCGATCGGCGCGGCCCTGGGCGGCCAGGTGGTCGGCTACGCCCATCGCGGCGAAGGCCGGGACCCGCTGGAAATCTCCGTCCGCTTGCCGCAGTCCGCGCGCAGCTGGGGCGAAGGCCTGGCGGCCATGCCCGTGGCCCAGTCCCAGACTGGCCGACTGGTGGCCCTGGGCGAGGTCGTCACCGCCAGCCAGGAAGCCGGCTCGACGCACATCTTCCGTCGCGACGGCCGGGACGTCGACATGATCCTTGGCGAACTGGCCGGGGCCTATGAGGCGCCGATCTACGGCATGCTGGCCGTCGACAAGGCCGTCCGGCAGGGCGACTGGGGCGATACGCCAAAGCCCGAGATCCGTCTCAACGGCCAGCCGACCGACGAGAGCCGGCCGACCATCCTGTGGGACGGCGAATGGGAGATCACCTGGGTGACCTTCCGCGACATGGGCGCCGCCTTCGGGGTCGCGATTCTGGGCATCTATGTTCTCGTGGTCGCCCAGTTCAAAAGCTTCCGCCTGCCGCTGGTCATCCTGACCCCGATCCCGCTGACTCTGGTCGGCATCGTCATCGGCCACATCCTGTTCGGGGCGCCGTTCACGGCCACCTCGATGATCGGCTTCATCGCGCTGGCCGGGATCATCGTGCGAAACTCGATCCTGCTGGTGGACTTCATCCGCCACAGCCAGGGCGACGGTCGGCCGCTGCGCGAGGTCCTGCTCGAGGCCGGCGCGATCCGGTTCAAGCCGATCGTGCTGACGGCCCTGGCGGCCATGATCGGGGCGGCGGTGATCCTGTTCGACCCGATCTTCCAGGGCCTGGCGATCTCGCTGCTGTTCGGCCTGGCGTCATCGACGCTGCTGACCGTGCTGGTGATCCCGGCGATCTATGTGGTGCTCAGGGACGATCAGCCCAGGGCCCCGACTGCGGCATAAGGACTTCTCCCGCCGAGCCCAAGAAACCTGACTTGCTCTTGCATGCATGTTTTCTACATTAGGAAGATGACCAGCACTCTCGCCAACCGACCGTCGGCAACCGAGCTTTCCGAGCTCGAAGACAGTGCGCACGCTGCTGCCCGCATGCTGAAGCTGCTGGCCAGCGAACAGCGGCTGCTTATTCTGTGCAAGCTGATCGAGGGCGAAAGTTCCGTGAGTGATCTCGCCGCGCACGTGGGGCTGGCTCAATCCGCGACGTCTCAGCATCTGGCGAAGATGCGAGCCGAAGGTCTCGTTGCGACGCGCCGGGAAGCCCAGACAATCTACTACCGTCTCGACGATCCTGCCGCGATCCGCATGCTCGATACGCTGTGCGAGATCTACAGGCGGCCAGACAAGGGCTGACGGTCTAGGACGTCCCCTCGCCCACCGCACCGGCGTCGCTCAATCTTGACCTGATCACGGAGCCGGCCGCGAGGGTGCGGCTGACGGGACATCGGTCGGCAATCTCAAGCAACCGGAAACGCTCTTCGTTGGACAATTCGCCCGACAGGTTGATCTCGCGTTCGAAAACATCCTTCGCCGCCCCGTCCCCGAGGCGGGCGACATGGCGGACCGTGACCTCGGCCTTGAGCAGCGGCCACCGCTTCCGATTGGCATAGAGCCGCACGGTCATCGCCGTGCAGGCGCCCAGCCCCGCGAGGAGAAACTCGTAGGGATCCGGCCCTTGTCCAAGGCCGCCGACTGAAGCCGGCTCATCAGCGATGAGACGATGCGGGCCGATGGTGACGGCGTTGCCGAAGAGGCCGACGCCTGTTTCGGACACGACAACGACCCGCTCGTGACGCGCGCCTGTCTCAGACATCATCCTCGCCGTTGTCACCGGCATCGAGCGCATGAAACTCATGCCACATGCCGTTGAGAATGCCGAAGGCGACGGCGAGGCCCAGACCGAGGACCCACGTAAAATACCACATGGTCTGTCTCCTGCTCAGTAGAGGTCGGGATTGGTCGAGAGGGCGGCGGTGGTGGAACGACCCCACATCACCTTGAACGCCCAGGCGGTGTAGGCCAGCACGATGGGCAGGAAGACGACGGTCACGATCAGCATGATGAACAGGGTCATGTGGCTGGAGGACGCGTTCCAGACCGTCAGGCTCGACCTGGGGTCAATGCTGCTCGGCAGGATGAACGGGAACATCGACAGGCCGACCGTCGAGATGATCCCCACGGCGGACAGTGAAGACCCGAGGAAGGCCGGAGCCTCGCGACCCGACCGGATGCCCACGAGCGCCAACGCGGCGCCCGCGAAGCCCAGGACAGGGGCGGCCCACATCCAGGGGTAGGCGGCGAAGTTCGCCAGCCAGCCGCCGGCGGCATGGACGGTGTCCGCGCGCAACGGATTGGAAGGTCCGGCCGAGTCGACAACGCCCTCGAGCCGGTACCCCATCCCGCTGAAGGCGACGAAGGCGAAGCCGGCGGCGAACAGGACGATCGAGGCGACGGCGGCGACCGTGCCGAAGCGACGCGCCCGATCACGCACGACGCCCAGCTCGGCCTTCATGGTCAGCCAGGCGGCGCCATGGGTCACCAGCATCGCTACCGAGAGCAGGCCGCACACCAGAGTGAAGGGCGTGAAGAGGCCGAAAAACGTGCCCTCGTAGAACGCCCTCAGATCGCTATCGAGCCGGAAGGGAATGCCCTGAAGCACGTTGCCGACAGCGACACCGAACACCAGCGTCGGCGCGAACCCGCCGACGAAAAGGGCCCAGTCCCAGACCGACCGCCAGATCGGCGACGGCCGCTTGGACCTGTACTTGAACCCGACCGGGCGAAGGATCAGAGCCGCCAGGACGGCGAACATGGCCAGATAGAAGCCGGAGAAGCTCACGGCGTAGACGAACGGCCAGGCGGCGAAAATGGCCCCGCCCCCGAGAATGAACCAGACCTGGTTGCCTTCCCAGGTGGCGCCGATGGTGTTGATCACCATGCGGCGTTCGCCATCGTTTCTGGCGACGAACGGCAGCAGGGCGGCGACACCGAGATCAAAGCCGTCGGCCACAGCGAAACCGATCAGCAGGACCCCCATCAGGGCCCACCAGATGACCCGCAGCGTCGGGTAGTCGAGAGGAATTTCCATCTGCAGGGGTCCTTATTCGGCCGGGCTCAGGCGAAGCGGGTCCGCCGCAGCCGCCGGATGATCGTGGTGCGCGTAGGGGCCACGGCGAATGGTGCGGACCATCAGACCCACCTCGACTACCGCCAGGGCGCCATAGATGACCGTGAAGCCAATGATCGTGGTCCAGATCTGCGCCGCGGTGAGGCTTGAGGCGCCAAGGAAAGTCGGCAGCACCCCTTCAACCGCCCAGGGCTGACGCCCCAGTTCGGCGAGCACCCAGCCGGCTTCCGCCGCGATCCATGGAAGCGGCATGATCAGCACCGCCGCCCACAGAAGCCATTTGGTGTCGCACCTGCGGAGCGTGACCATGACGAAAGCCGCGCCAAACACTGCGATCATGAGGAAGCCGATCCCGGCCATCGCGCGGAAGGCCCAGAACATGACCGGGACATTCGGCACCGTGTCCCAGGCCGCCTTCTGGATCGTCGCCCGATCCGCGGTGCGGGGGTCGGCGACATAGCGTTTGAGCAGGAGGCCGTAGCCGAGATCCTTGCGGTGGGCTTCAAAGTCGCCGCGCGCGGCCACGTCGGTCGGCAAGACCTTCAGACGCTCAAGGGCGTCATAGGCCTTCACACCGCTCTCGACGCGTGTCTCCGCGACAGCGACCAGCGACAGGATGCCCTGGACCGGCTTGTCGATACTGCGCGTGGCAATCAGGCCGAGCACGTAGGGGATCTTGATTTCGGCGTGGGTCGTGCGGGCCTGCAGATCGGGAATGCCGAAGGCCGTCAGGCCCGCTGGAGCCGGTTCGGTCTCCCACATGGCTTCAAGCGCCGCGAGCTTCATTTTCTGGTTGTCGGTCAGGGCGTAGCCGCTCTCGTCGCCCAGAACGACCACGGAGAGCGAGGACGCCAGGCCGAACGCCGCGGCGACCGCGAAGGATCGCTTGGCGACCCTTGGCCATTTGCCCCACAGCAGCATCAGCGCCGACACGCCGAGCACGAAGGCGGAAGCCGTCACGTAGCCGGCGCTGACCGTGTGCACGAACTTGGCCTGCGCCACCGGATTGAACAGGACTTCCTGGAAGTTGGTGACCTCCATCCGCATGGTGTCCGGATTGAATGCGGCGCCGACCGGGTTCTGCATCCAGCCGTTGGCGATGAGGATCCATAGCGCGGAGAGATTTGAGCCCAGCGCCACCATGAAGGTCACGAAGAGATGCCCCTGTCGGGACAGCTTCTCCCAGCCGAAGAACATCAGTCCAACGAACGTAGCCTCCAGGAAGAAGGCCATGAGCCCTTCGATCGCCAGAGGCGCGCCGAAGATGTCGCCGACATAGTGGGAATAGTAGGACCAGTTGGTCCCGAACTCGAATTCCATAGTCAGGCCGGTCGCGACCCCGAGGACGAAATTGATCCCGAACAGGGTCGCCCAGAAGCGGGTGATCGTTCGCCAGATCGGGCGCCCGGTCATCACATAGATGCTCTCCATGATGACCAGCAGGAACGACAGTCCCAGCGTGAGCGGGACGAACAAAAAGTGGTACATCGCCGTCAGGGCGAACTGCAGCCGAGAGAGCTCGACAACACCCAGTTCCATGACTCATTTCCCTCGTTTGGCCGCACTCAACACCCGGGTGGATGCGATTACAATATTTTTATATGCTAAAATGCGCATTTATGCATTCTTTGCCTGATGACCCCACCTGACGCGGCGTCCGGCCGATCCCTTCTTCGATCATCCGGGCGTGCGGAGCATGTACCCACCGGGCCTCTGTCGGCCTTGGTGTTTCTAAACGCCGCAGGCGCGGCCGGCTTTGCCTGGTCCCTGACCAGCCTGATCACGGCCGGCCCCTCGCTGACGTTCCTCTCGGCTATGGGCATCGCACTGGCTGTGCGGGCGGGCGCGTCATGGGGCGCTGCGAGAGTCGCCGCCCGACACGCCCGCAGGGTCAAGTCCGGCATCCGTCGCCGGATCCTGCGCCTGGTGCTCGATCGGCAGAGGGGCGACATGCGGTCGATCGGCGAAGCCGGCGCGTCCGCCGTCGACGAGGTCGAAGCCCTCGACGGATACTTCGGTCAGTTTCAGCCCGCACAGCTGGACGCCCGCGTAGGCCCGGCCGTCATCCTCGTGGCCGTCGCCCTGGCCAGCCCGGTTTCGGCGCTGATCCTGGTGATGACCCTGATCCCACTGGTGGCGATCATGGCCCTGGCCGGCGGCGCGGCCGGCTTGGAAGCCGCCCGTCAGTTTGATGCCCTGGCCCGGCTCTCAGGACATTTCGTTGACCGGATCCGGGCGCTGCCCGTCATCCTCGCCTTCGAGGCGGAGGACCGGGAGACGGAGATCGTCGGCGCGGCCGCCTCCGATGTCAGCGACCGGACCATGGCCGTCCTGAGGATCGCGTTCATCTCCACGGCCTCCCTTGAGTTCTTCGCCGCGCTCGCCGTCGCCCTGGTCGCGGTCTACGCCGGCTTCTCCCTGCTCGGGCTGCTGCCCTTTCCGGCGCCGGAAAAGCTGGACTTCGCCCGGGCGTTCTTCGCGCTCTCCCTGGCGCCGGAGTTCTATGCGCCGCTTCGCCGACTGGCGGCGGCCTATCACGAGAAGCAGGTGGGAGAGGCCGCGGCCCTCCGACTGGCGCCCCTGCTGTCGCGCGGACCGACACGAGCAGTCGCCACCATCCATCTGGACGCGGCTCCCGAGGTTATCCTCGAAGGAGTCGTCCTGAGCCTTGGCGACCGGACTATCGGGCCTTTCAACGGCAGCGTCGCGCCCGGCAGTTTCACGGTCCTCGCCGGACCGACCGGGTCCGGCAAGACATCGATGCTGGCGGCCATCATGGGCGTGCTCCCGCTCTCGGAAGGCTCCATTGAGATCGCCGGTCGACGGCAGGGGGAGATTGCGATCGACGATGTCGCCTGGGCGGGCCAGGCTCCGGCCTTCCTGCCGGGTACCCTGCTGGAAAACCTCATGGCGGCGGACGCCGGCGTGACCCCGGACCAGGCCATGACGATGGCGCGAATCGTCGGCCTCTCCGCCGCCCTGGCGCGCCGGGAGAACGGCGCCGCCGTCCTGCTGGATGAGCGGGGATCAGGTCTGTCGGGCGGCGAACGACGGCGGCTGGCGCTGGCGCGAGCCCTGCTCAAACCAACGCGTCTCCTTCTGCTGGATGAGCCAACCGCCGATCTCGACGCGGCAGCCGAGGCCGACATCATGGCCCTGGTTCGATCGGCCGCGCAGACCCGGACCGTCATTGTCGCCACCCATTCGGAAGCCCTGATCGCCGCCGCCGATCAGGTGGTGAGGCTTTCATGACCCGCGCCTCCCCCATCCTGATGTTCCTGCGGGTACAGGTGCGTCGGCGGCGCGCCGACCTCGTCCTTGCGGCCTTCGGCGGCGGCGCGACGGCCGCGGCGACGACCCTGCTGCTGGGCCTCTCCGGCTGGTTCCTTGCGGGCGCGGCGCTTGCCGGCGCCGGCGGGCCGGTTCTCGTTCAAGCCTTCAACTACCTTCTCCCCAGCGCCGGACTGCGAGGCCTCGCCATCGCCCGGACGGCTGGGCGTTACACCGAGCGGCTCTTTGGCCATCAGGCCGCCTTCAGGGCGCTGGCGGCGCTTCGACCGGCGCTGTTTGCGGGCATCGCGGCCAGTCCGCCGGACCAGGCCCTGAGCCTGTCGTCCGGAGAAGCCTCGGCGCGCCTGGTGCAGGACGTGAACGCCATTGAGACGATGTTCATCCGCCGCTCCGCGCCCTGGGCGGCGGCGGCGGCGGCGGGCGCGGCGGCCGGAGTCATCGCACTGGCGTCGCCCTGGTCGTCCCTGATGTTCCTCCTCGGCCTGACCGCCCAGATCGGCGCTTCGCATCGTCTGGCCCGTCGCCTCACCTCGGAGCCAGGCCGCGACGGGCTCAGAGCGGTCGGGAGGCTGAAGGATGGCTTGAACGCCTATCTTGGCGCCGCCGCCGAGCTGCGCTGCTTTTCGCTGACCGACCGAGCCGTTGACGCCCTGATGGCGCATGACGCCGATCTTGGCGATGCCCATGTGAGACGCAACGACGCCGAGGCGATGATGGCCCTGGTTCAGGCGGTGCTGGGCGGGCTTACCCTCGCCCTCGTTGCAGGACTTTCGGCCCAGGCGCCGATGCCGCTGATCGCCCTGGCGGTCCTTGCGGCGCTCGCCGGCCAGGAAGGCGTGTCGGGCCTGATCCGCGGAGCGCAGCAGGCCGGCGTTCTGGAGGAAGCCGTCAAGCGACTGGACGGAGTCACCTCTGCGGCGCGGGTCGCCGCGGATCCTCCCGACCTCGAGGCCACACTGCATCTCGACGGTCATGTCCTGTCGACGGGCGCGCGGGTCGCACTCACCGGGTCGTCGGGTTGCGGCAAGACCCGCACGCTTGAAGCCCTTCTGGGTCTTCGCGCACCCCCGCATGGCAGGTTCTCGGTGAGCGAAACCGCGCTCGAGGATCGCCCGGTCGGATGGGCGAGGCGCCTGTTTGCCTACGCGCCTCAGGATGCCCGTCTGTTGACCGGAACCATCGCCGAGAATCTGCGCCTCGGCGCGCCGGAAGCTGACGAACCCGCCATGTGGGCCGCCCTGCGAGATGCCTGCCTGGAAAGTCGTATCAGGTCCCTGCCCCATGGCCTGCAAACCTGGATCGGCGATGCTGGCGACCACCTTTCCGGCGGAGAGCGAAAACGTCTGTCGCTGGCGCGCGCCTACCTTCGCCCTGCCCCGTGGCTGCTGCTCGATGAGCCGACTGAAGGCCTTGATCAGGCCACCGAAGCGGCGCTGGTGTCGGCCTTGGGCAAACGCCTGGACCGTTCCGGACAGGGGCTGATCCTTGTCAGCCACCGGGCGGCGCCGTTGACACTCTGCGGGGCCCGGATCGATGTATTCGGCCGCCTATAGGCCCAGCGCGCGCCAGGCCACATAGGCGGCGACCAGCAGCACCAGTCCCGCGAACAGCCGGCGCGCCAGCAGCGCCCGACCGGCAAGAACGCCGGCGCCTTTCAACCCGACCCAGCCGCCCGCCGCGCCACCGACAATGAACAGGCCCGCCACCGGCCAGTCGACCAGCCCGGACAGGGCGTAGTTGCTCGAGGTCGCCGCGCCGAACAGAGCCACCGACAGGAGGGAGGAGGCTGCCGCGTTGGCGAGCGTCATGCCCGTCGCCGCCATAAGGCCTGGAACGATCAGGAACCCCCCGCCGATGCCGAAGAAGCCGGCTGCCAGTCCGGTCAGAAGGCCGAGCGGCGCAAGCTTCAGGGTCAGCTGCCAGGTAATGTGCACGGCGGGGTCGCCTTCACTCCTGGGCCGGCGCAGCATCGACAGGGCGATCGCCGCCATGGCCAGGGCGAAGAACAGTAGCAGCCGCTGTCCGTCTACCTGCTTTGCGAGGCTCGAGCCGATGAAGGAGCCCGCCAGACCGGCGGCGGCAAAGACCGTCGCGCAGGGCCATTTCACCCGCCCGCCGCGTCCATGTCCGACCAGGTTGATCAGGGCGTTGGCGGCGACGGCCGCGGCGGATGTCCCGATGGCGATGTGCGGATCGCGTACGCCGACCATGTAGAGCAGCAAAGGCGTCGCCAGCACCGAACCGCCGCCGCCGAACAGCGCCAGGAGCAGTCCGACAACAGCCCCGCTGGCCACGGCGAGCAGTCCGCTCGTCAGGGTGATGTCGATCATTGGACTACTCCCCGGCGCCGCCGCGCCATGACGCTGGAAACCGCCTCGAGGACGGTCATCACGTCCGGATCGCCTATGCGGTAGAAAATGGTCTGCCCCTGCCTGCGGGTCACGACGACCCCGTCCTGCCGCAGGCGCGCCAGATGCTGTGACAGGGCGGACTGGGACAGTCCGACATGATCGGCGATCTGTCCGACCGAAAGCTCTCCCGGACGCAGGGCGCACAGCACCTGAAGGCGGTGCTCGTTGGCCAGCACCCGAAGCAGGACAGCCGCCGACTGGGCGTTGGCGGCAAGGTCGATGTCCGTCTCGGCGGTCCTGATCATGGCGGCAATATATATGCACTTGCTAATTTAGCAAGTTTGCATATTTATGACTGCGAAGGAGATCCATATGACCGTCCATCAGCAGGCGTTCTTCCACCAGCCTACCTTCACGGTGACCTATCTGGTCTGGGACGAGGCGACCTGTGCCGCCGCTATCATCGATCCAGTGCTCGACTACGCCCCCGCGTCGGCCAGGGTCTCGACCGGCTTCGCCGATACGGTGCTGACGGCTGCGGCGGCGCTGGGACTCACCGTCCGATACGTGCTGGAGACGCACGCCCACGCCGACCACCTGTCCGCCGCCGACCACATTCGCCGCGCCACTGGCGCCCTGGTGGTGATCGGCGAGCATATCGGGGAGGTTCAGGCCCACTTCGCCGCCCTGTTCGAGGCGGATGACGTGGTCCCCGACGGATCGGCTTTCGGCCGACTCGTGGCCGACGGCGAGGTGCTGATGCTCGGCGAGACACCGATAGAGGTCATGCACACGCCCGGCCACACCGCAGCCTGCGTGACCTACCTCATCGGCGATGCCGCCTATGTCGGCGACACGCTGTTCATGCCCGACTACGGCACGGCGCGGACCGACTTCCCGGGCGGCGACGCCGTCGCGCTCTATCGGTCCATCCGCCGCATTCTGGCGCTGCCCCCCGAGACGCGCGTGTTCGTCGGCCACGACTACCTGCCCGAGGGCCGGACCACCTTCGCCTGGGAGACCACCGTGGCCGACGAGCGGGAGCGGAACGTCCACATCCGCGACGGCGTTACCGAAGCCGAGTTCGTGGCGCACCGGCAGAACCGGGACGCGACCCTCGCCCCGCCCGCGCTGATTCTGCCGTCCCTGCAGGTCAACATCCGCGCCGGCGCCCTGCCGCCCCCATCCGCCAACGGACGGGTCTACCTGAAGCTGCCCGTCACACTCGGCTGAGGCGCCGCCTCAACGCCAATCGATCGGACCTGTCATGAGATACTATTTCTCGAAGACGCTCGACGCGCCCTTTGAGGACGCTGTCGTCAGGGTGAAGGCGGCGCTCGCCCACGAAGGATTTGGCGTCATCAGCGAGATCGACATCCGTCAGACGCTCAAGACCAAGCTCGGCGTCGAGTTCCGCCCTTACCTGATCCTCGGCGCCTGCAACCCGGCCCTTGCCCATGAGGCCCTGTTGCTGGAGGACAAGGTCGGCCTGATGCTCCCCTGCAACGTCATCCTCCAGGAAGCCGACGACGGTCTTGTCGAGGTCGCCGCCATCGATCCCGCCGCCTCGATGCAGTCAATCGACAATCCAGCGCTGAAAACGCAGGCCGCCGTTGTCGGTGGAAAGCTGCAGGCGGCGCTGAATCGGTTGTAGGCGCCGCGCAGGCCCGGAGCTGATTTCTTCGTTGACCACTCCAAAGGCGTCGGGATGACCCAGGTCAGGACCGCGCTCTGGCATTCCGTGTGAACGCAAGGAGGAGATCGCGCCCACCGCCACCGCCACCGCCCTGATTTTCCCAATAGAAGCAAAGCTGGCCTTAAGGGGCGGTGGCTGCCCCGGCCGTTGCTGGCGTACGGAAGCGGACCTCCAGACCGTGCCCTGCCGACAGCCCCAACCACCTCAACCCAAGTTGCCCCGACTGTCGCGCGAACTAGGGGGTGACGCCGAATTTCGCGAAGGTTTCGGCAACCTCGGGCTCAATAGCGATGGCCGTGGCGATATCGTCGTCGCCCTCCTCGGTTCGGCCCAGTCGCCGCTTGGTCACGCCCCGCATGAACAGTGACGCCGACAGCTCCGGCGACCGCTCGAGGGCGGCGTCATAGTCGCTGATCGCACGGTCGAACTGGCCCATCCGGAAATAGATCAGGGCGCGGCTGTCGAGATAGCTGGGCGTGTCGGGCCTGAGCGACAGGGCTTTTTCACAATCCGCCAACCCCTTGGGAAGATCGCGATTGGCGCGCCCCAGAAGCCAGCATCTCACGTTGTAGGCACCCGCCAGGTCCTTGTCCCGGGCGACGCCGGCATCGAGCGTAGCGATGGCCTTGTCGACCCGGCCGAGCTCGAACAGCGCGTCGGCGCGGTTGGCGTACTCGAAGAAGGTCGTGCCCGTGCGGGCCGCCTCGATCTCCAGCTCCGCGGGCGTGCGTTTGTAGCCGCGCGGGGCCTCCATGTAGACGCTCCCGCTCAGAGCGGTGAGCCCGGTCTCCGCCGCCGCCTTGTCCGCGAAGGGAATCTCCGAAACCAGGGCCCGTTGGCTCGACATGCCGGTGAAGACGCCGTCCTTCAGGGTCATGGTCCGTTTCAGCTCGAAGCCGGCCACGGTCTGGTTGACGTCGCCACCGGTGAACCGAAAGCCGACCCCGCCCCGCGGCAGCGTCACGACCATGCGATCCAGGTCGAACTTCGGCGACTCGGTGGCATAGGGAGCCTCAGCGTCTGGTCCGGGCTCGCGTTTCATGTCAGGCCGCCAACCGACGGTCAGTTCCGACATCTGCCAGCGTCTCGGCCTCGCGCCGCGCTCCGGGGACCAGTCGAGATCGGCGGCGCCCTCCATCGTGAGGCGGACATCGCCCGTCGCCTCGTCGACGCTCCAGCCCACCGTCACCGGCGTTACATTCCAGGGTAGATCCGACCAGAGCCCCTTCAGCGCCTCGTCCAGTTTGTCAGCCGAGAGCGACTTCAGGCCGAAGGCCATCACCAGGCTGAGATCGCCACGCATGATGATCTCGCCCTTGATCGGCGCCGGCGCGTCCAATCCGGCGGTCGCATCGATCTGGACCAGCGACTCCACGAGCGGACGCTCCAGCGGCGGGACCAGGATCGGCTCCAGCATCGCGCCGGCCCGGATCGGCAGGGCCCAGCGGTAGGCCGGCGGCACGAGACTGTCGATGTTGCGATCGCCCTGGCGCGTCCCGTCCAGCCAGTAGGTCTTGCCATCGATCCGGGCCCGCACGATGGCGTGGTCGAATGCCTCGATCAACGGCAGCTGGGCGTCCAGCCCGTCACCGATGACCGTGCTGACGAACACCACATCGGCCTCGATACCCAGCTCGCGCAGCAAGGCCGCCAGCAGGACGCTCTTGCCCTTGCAGTCGCCGAAGCGGCGCGTCCAGGTGGCGTCCGCGGCGGCGGGGGTATAGCCGCCGAGATTCATCCCGAGATACAGGTAGCGGACCTGTTCTTCGACCAGCCGCAGTGCGGCGGTCGCCCGCTTGCGTGGATCGCTCGACGCGGCGGCGATCTTCGCGACCTCGGCCCGAAGCGGCGAATCCGGCGCCAGCTGACCTGCCCGGTCATACATCGGCGCCATGACGGTGGCGATGTCGCCCCAGTCCTTGAACTCGGTCGCGCTCAGCCGGCCTGCACTGTTGAAACGCGGCGGCGCAGAGGCCGGCGGCGCGTCGGGGGTTTTGACATCCTTCAGGTCGACAAGCAGCTCGGTCTCCTGGCCTGCGCGCGTCACCTTCGGTGTCGCCAGTTGACCTGTCCCGACCCACCGCACCGGACGATCGTCCGACCAGGTCTGGCGCAGATAGAGATGGCCGACTCGGCCGCGATTCAGGCTGACCATCGCCTCGGACCGACCCTGCAGGACAGGATCCTTGTGACGCGTTGTGTAGGCGACCTCCAGATAGTCGCCGACCTGCACGCCCTCGACCTGCAGGGTGGCGGTCAGACGGCCATCGAGCATCGCCGCTTCGAGACGCGACTCCCGCCGTAGAATGGTGAAGACATCGCCGCGCCCGAGCACGTCGATCACCGTTTCGCCCCGGTGCAGCAGCACCTGATGGATGGTCAACTCATCGGTCGCCGGGTCCCAGCCCAGCGCCAGATTGGCGAGCGCCAGCGCCTGCGTCGTGCGCAGTTCGACAACCGTATGCAGGAAGGTCTCCGTGCCCGCCGCGCCGATGCGGACTTGATAGTCCTGCAGGGCAAGGCGGGCGGCGTCGCTCGCCTCGCCCCCCGAACTCGGCGCATAGGGCTGCGGTTTGATCCACGCCGCCGGTCGGCCATAGACCAGCGTATCGCCCGCCGCCGCCGGCGCCGCCCACATCAGGGCCAGCCCGACCAACACCCATTTCAACATTACGCGCACCCCCGCCAGAGAACGATATCGTTGCCGGGCAAGCTTGCAACCGCTGATCTCCTGAAGGGCGAAAATACAATGTGAGGCGGCGGCCGAATTGCTCCCTTGCAGCTCAGGGATTGAGTCTGTCGCGGAGTCGCCCCCCGGTCAGGCGACGACTCGCGAACCGGCGTCACCGCCTGAAAGCCGCTCTCACGGCCGTTTCCAGAAGAGCGGCAAGGCCCTTCGTGGAGGCGGGAGCGCTATGGGCTGACAGCTCCGCCTTCGCCGTCCGACGACGTTAGACGATCCAGTCAAACGGTCCGTGCAGGGTGTCCGTAAGCGGCTCCCGAACAGCAAAGCTGAAGAGGTGTGACCGATCATCCTGCCAGCCAGAGGGCGGTTGGCTTTCCGCTGCAGGCTGTCCCGGGGCCGGGGCGTTGGCCGGACCCGTGGATGGCCCGGCGACAGCCCCAAGACCATCGGTCTTGCCCGCGACCTCTATCGAACCCGGAAAGCCGGCGGGAATAGATGACGGCGGGAGCGGCCCGACCAATCCAAGAAAGTTCGCGGTCGAGAGTGAACTGGCCGAAACCCCGCTCAGCAGCATCGTCTCGCCGCCCGCAAAGGTCAGCAACGCGCCTGCGAACTGGTCGGAAATGGACGCCACCGCGCCATAGACAGAGGCGTCGATGAGGTCCACGCCGACCGTGAAGTCGACGATCGTGTCGGCGCCGCCGGAAACCGCGACGACAAAGACATCCGCGCCGGTTCCGCCCGTCAGAGTGTCGACGCCCACGCCGCCGATGAGGATGTCATCTCCATCGCCGCCGTTGAGCGTGTCGTTGCCCGTACCGCCATCCAGCAGGTCCGAGCCACCATTGCCGTTCAGAGTGTCGTTGCCGCCGAAACCGTTGATCATCTCGTTGCGGGCATCGCCGTTGAGCGTGTTGTTTCCGTTGCCGCCGTTGAGCGTGCGCGCGTAGGTCACCGGCGGAGGCGGGCTCGGCGGGGGCGGACTGGGCGGCGGAGACGGCGGGCTCGGTGGCGGAGACGGCGGAGGACTCGGCGGAGGGGATGGAGGCGGGCTCGGCGGCGGGGATGGCGGAGGACTGGGCGGAGGCGAAGGCGGCGGACTCGGCGGGGGCGGACTGGGCGGGGGGCTCAATGTCGCTCCAATAAAGCTCGCCGAGGTGAGCGACCCGGCTGAGATTCCACTCAGCATCATCGTCTCGCCGCCGGCGAAAGTCACCAACGCACCCCCGAACTGGTCGGATATGGACGCCACCGCGCCATAGGCCGAAGCGTCGATCAGATCTGCGCCGAGGGTGAAGTCCACAATGGTGTCAGCGCCGCCAGAAGGCGAAACGACAAAGACATCCGCGCCGGAACCGCCGGTCAGAGTATCGGCGCCCACGCCGCCGATGAGGATGTCATCTCCATCGCCGCCGTTGAGCCTGTCGTTGCCCGTTCCGCCATCCAGCCGATCCGAACCGCCATTGCCGTTCAGTATGTCGTTACCGCCGAGACCATTGATCATCTCGTTACGGGCGTCGCCGTTGAGCGTGTTGTTGCCGTTGCCGCCATTGAGCGTCCGAGCGTAGGTCACCGGCGGCGGCGGGCTCGGAGGCGGAGGACTGGGCGGCGGCGACGGCGGAGGGCTCGGTGGTGGAGACGGCGGCGGACTCGGCGGCGGAGACGGCGGCGGCGACGGCGGAGGGGATGGAGGCGGGCTCGGCGGCGGCGGCGAGGGCGGAGGACTCGGCGGCGGCGCAGGCGGCGGACTGGGCGGAGGACTTAGCGTCGCCCCGAGAAAGCTCGCGGACGTGAGCGAACTGGCGGAGACGCCGCTCAGCAGCATCGTCTCGCCTCCGGCGAAGGTCACCAAGGCGCCGCCGGACTGGTCGGTGACAGACTCCACCGCGCCATAGGCCGAGGCGTCGATCAGATCCACGCCGACGGTGAAGTCGTTGATCGTGTCAGAGCCGCCCGAGAACGAGACGACGAACACGTCCGTACCGGCGCCGCCGGTCAGCCTGTCAGTTCCGACGCCGCCGATGAGGATGTCATCCCCATCGCCGCCGTTGAGCGAATCGTTGCCCGTTCCGCCATCCAGCCGATCCGAACCGCCATTGCCGTTCAGTATGTCGTTACCGCCGAGACCATTGATCATCTCGTTACGGGCGTCGCCGTTGAGCGTGTTGTTGCCGTTGCCGCCATTGAGCGTCCGAGCGTAGGTCACCGGCGGCGGCGGGCTCGGAGGCGGAGGACTGGGCGGCGGGGACGGCGGAGGGCTCGGTGGTGGAGACGGCGGCGGACTCGGCGGAGGACTCGGCGGCGGAGACGGCGGAGGGGATGGAGGCGGGCTCGGCGGCGGTGAGGGCGGAGGACTCGGCGGCGAGGCGCCCAGCCCAATGAAATTGTTTGTCCCAAGGGAGCCGACGGACACGCCCGTCAGGGCCACGGTCACGCCGGTGGCGAGCACGATGAGCGTGTTCGCACCGACCTGGGAAATGCTCTGGACCGCGCCAAAGGCGCTCACGTCGATGGCGTCGGAAGCGACGTTGAAGTCGGCTATGGTGTCGTTGCCACCGCTCACCGAGGTCACGAATACATCGGCTCCGGCGCCGCCCGTGAGGGTGTCATCGCCCGCGCCGCCGTTAAGGGTGTCAGCGCCCCCGTTCCCGGAGATCGTGTCGTTGCCGCCGTTGCCGACCAGCAGGTTCGCCGCGCTGTTCCCGGTGATAACATCGGCCCCGGCGCCGCCGACCGCGTTTTCGATCACCGCGCCCTTCGCGATCGCCACGTTCCCGCGCAGGCTGACGCCGTTGTAGGTGCCGACGCTCGAAAACGAGCCCTGGTTCAGATTGATGATCTGATCGTTGCTGAAGCCGGAGAAGTCGAAGGTGTCATTGCCACCGGCGTCCCAGACCGCGAACACCAGCAGGGAGGTGGCCGACGTCGCCACGAACCAGGGCCGGTCGGCATTGGAGTTGAAGCCGTAGACCGTATCGCCCGTTCGCGTTGACGTGTTGACGCCATAGGATCTCTGGGCCGCCGCGATGTCATCGAGCATGACGGTGGCTGGGTAGGCGGGCCCGAAATAGGCGCCCGTCTTGTCTTCGGTGAAGTAGCTCATCACCGTAAACTGATGGCTGTCTTCATAGTATTCCGCGTTCGCGGCGTAGGTAATCGAGCCACCGTCCCCCGCATCGTAGGATCCGGGATGCGAGAAGCCGATGGCGTGGCCCGTCTCGTGGATCAGCGTCAATGTCCCGTAGTTGCCCAGCACGGGATTGGCGTTGTAGCTCAGGGTGCTGTTGACCCACACATCGCCGCCGACCGAGGAGGGGGCTGTACTGCTCGGCCCATAGGCGAACGCCGCGGCGCCGGCCGAGCCGGTCGCGTAGTTGCTGTAGAGCATGGTGGCGCTGTTGGAATAGGCGTCCTCCCCATCCGTCCCGAACCCGACCCTGACGAAGACGATGTTGGCGACGTCAGACCAGGACGCCAACGCCAGCAGGGTCGCGTTGATCTGAGCGGTGTTGAACCGGCTGAAGCCGCCCGTGTCATCGGGCATCGAGGCCGGAGCCGTCGACCGGAAGGCGAACGTCACGACGGTGGTGGCGCCCCCCCAGAACGGGTCGTCCCACCGGTTGTCTTCATGCGCCACACCGGCCCGCGCGTCGAAGGCGTTCCACGTCGCATAGGTACGATCAAGCCAGTAGGCCGCCTGCTCGATGGTCTTGGAAACCTTGCCCGTCCCCACATCGGTTCCGCCGCGGTCCTCGGCGTTGTTGAAGTAGGAGGGACCTCCAGGATCACCGCTGCCGGACAGTGAGAGCGGCTTGTCGACGGAACCGAACGCTTCGTCGTGAAAAGACGTGTCCTGCCAGGACAGCAACCCGTCGCCCGATGAAGCCGGCTGGTCAAATACAGGGGTGTGCGCGGGCGCGCCGGGCCCGTCCATCTCCGGCGCCAGGTCGGCGCGTCGGGCGTTCAGGCCAGCCCAGTCGTCGCTTCCCGTGTCATCAACGCCGTCTGGCATTCCGGCAGGAAGTGAGGGACCGTTTCCGCGAAGGCCGTCCCGAAACTTCGCCATGGCCAGGTCCCTGTAGAATACGCGCGATAGACAGCGTGCAGGCTAGGCTTGCCTCGGGGAAAATTCAAGAATCTCCGGGAGCTAGGCGGATCGGGTGATCGGCGGTTGGGTAAAGGTGACGGTCGCCCTCGGGGTCCTCGACCCGGAGGGACTGTCCAGGCTCCCCGGACAGATAGGCCGGGCCAATCGGCACCTTTCCGTATCCGTCCGGAATGTCGAGGATGTAGGTCGGCTGGCACAGTCCGGAGACCCGGCCGCGCAGGGCCCGCATCAGCGCCTGACCTTCCTCGATCGGCACGCGGAAGTGGCCGGTGCCGGGCGCCAGGTCGCCCTGGTGAAGGTAGTAGGGCTTGATCCGCGTTTCGACGAAGGCCCGCATCAACGTGGCGAGGGTCGCGGCGTCATCGTTCACCCCACGCAGCAGCACCGTCTGGCTGAGCATCGGCAGGCCGGCGTCGATGATCCGGGCGCAGGCCGCGCGGGCCTCAGCCGTCAACTCGCGCGAATGGTTGGCGTGCAGAGCCACATAGACCGCCTTGGTTGGGCTCTTCAGCGCCGCGACCAGGTCATCGGTAATGGTCTCCGGCGCCACCACGGGCACGCGACTGTGGAAACGGACGACCTTGACGTGATCGATGGCTTCCAGCCGCGCCATCACATCACGCAGTCGGCGGGGCGAGAGCACCAGCGGATCGCCGCCGGTGAGGATCACCTCCCAGATGGCCGGGGTGGCGGCGATGTAGGCCAGGGCGTTGTCGAGCTGCGACGGGGTCAGGGTCCCCGCCCCGTCCGGCCCGACGACCTCGCGGCGGAAACAGAAACGGCAGTAGACGGCGCAGGTATGGGTCAGCTTGAGCAGCGCCCGGTCGGGGTAGCGGTGGACGATCCCCTCGACCGGACTGTGGGTCTCGTCACCAACGGGGTCCGCCGACTCGAACGGCAGGGCGTCAAGCTCGGCGGCGTCGGGCAGGAACTGACGGGCGATCGGGTCAGCCGGATCAGCGACGTCGATCAGCGCGGCCATCGCCGGGGTGATGGCCACGGCGTAGCGGGCGGCGACCGCTTCCAGCGCCGGCAGGCTGTCAGGGGGCAACAGGCCGGCGACTGACAGATCGTCGAGGCTGTGCAGCGTGCGACCGTCGCTCATGGCGCCACCGGGACCCAGAGCACCTGCTCGATGCGGCTCGCGCCCGACGCCAGCATCGCCAGCCGGTCGAAGCCGAGGGCCGAGCCCGAGGCGTCCGGCATGGAATGCAGCGCCGACAGGAAGTCCTCATCGAGCGGATAGCGCTCGCCATAGACCCGGGCTTTCTCGTCCATCTCTTCCTCGAAGCGCCGGCGCTGTTCGACCGGGTCAGTCAACTCGCCGAAGGCATTGGCCAGTTCGACACCGCAGGCATAGAGCTCGAACCGCTCCGCCACGCGCGGATCGTGCGCGGTCGGCCGGGCCAGCGCCGCCTCGGCGGTCGGGTATTCGCACAGGATGACGGCGCGGCCGGCGCCGAGGTTGGGCTCGACCTTCTCGACCATCACCCGGCTGAACACATCGGCCCAGGTGTCGTCGTCGGCGACGCGGATGCCTGCGCCGCGCGCAGCGTCCGCCAGCGTGTCCCGGACCGTGGCGCCGTCGGCCGCCAGGCTGGCCAGCAGATCCACGCCCGCGAAGCGCTCAAAGGCCTGGGCCACCGTTATCCGCTCCGGCGTGGCGAACGGATCGACCTCCATGCCCCGAAAGCGGAATTGCGTGGTCCCGGCCGTAGCCGCCGCCAGGGCCAGGATCGCCGCACAGTCGTCCATCATCGATTCGTACGGTGCGCCGGTCCGATACCATTCGAGCATGGTGAACTCCGGATGGTGCAACGGCCCGCGCTCCCGGTTGCGCCAGACCCGGGCAAACTCGAAGATTCTGCTCTCGCCCGCCGCCAGCAGCTTCTTGCAGGCGAACTCGGGCGAGGTGTGCAGGTAGAACGGCGTCCGCCCACCCGCCAGATCAAGAGCCTCCGTGGCGAAGGCGTGCAGGTGGGCCTCGTTGCCGGGCGAAGCCTGCAAACAGGCGGCCTCGGTCTCGACGAAATCCTGATCCTCGAACCAGCGCCGCAGGGCCGCCTTGATCCGGTTGCGGGTCATCAGGAACGGCCGCCGGTCGGCGTGGACGTCCGGCCTCCACCAGGGGGTTGCGAGTGGGCTGTTCAAGGTCGGAATTCCGGGTCAGGCGACGCCGACGACGCGGCCGAGGGCGGGAACAAGCGAGAATTGCTGGCGATTTTGGCTCGGGACGCTATGGAGCGCAGGAACATATTCTTCCAGCACAATTGTGAGCGCCCCAACAGGCCGCCACAAACACCAGGGACGTATCACGTGAAGGTTGCCGCCAGTTCGCTCCGCAAAGGCGCCGTCGTTGAGCTCGACGACAAGCTCTATGTCGTCCTCACCGTAGACAACATCCACCCCGGCAAGGGCACGCCGGTGACCCAGCTCAACATGCGCCGCATCTCCGACGGCGTGAAAGTCGCCGAACGCTATCGCACTACAGAGGTGGTCGAGCGCGCCATCGTCGACCAGCGCGAGCACACCTTCCTCTACAAGGACGCTGAAGGGTTCCACTTCATGAACCCGGAGACCTACGAGCAGTATGTCGGCACCGAAGAGGTGATCGGCGACGCCGCCGCCTATCTCCAGGACGGCATGGCCGTCTCGCTGTCGATCTACAACCAGACCCCGATCGCCATCGAACTGCCGCGCACGGCCACGCTGGAGATCGTCGACACCGAGCCTTCGATGAAGGGCCAGACGGCGTCGTCGTCCTACAAGCCCGCGTTGCTGTCCAACGGCGTCAAGACGATGGTCCCGCCCTACATCGCCGCCGGCACGCGCATCGTCGTGCTGACCGAGGACGGATCCTACCTCGAGCGCGCCAAGGACTGAATTCGACGCAGGCGCGGACCGGCCTCAGGCGGCCGGACGCGCCAGCCAGTCGACTACGCCCGCCGCCGCCGCCGCGCCGGAGGCCAGGGCGGCTTGCAGGAGATAGCCCCCCGTGGGGGCTTCCCAGTCGAGCATTTCCCCGGCCACGAAGATCCCGGGCAGGGCCTTCAGCATCAGGCCGTCGTCGACCTGATGCAGCGCGACGCCGCCGGCCGATGAAATGGCGCGCGCCAGTCCCTGGACGCCGGTGAGCGTCAGCCGGACCGCCTTGATGCGCCGGGCCAGCTTGTCGGCGCCCATCGGCATCTCCCCGGGGATCTCCCGCAACAGACCGATCGCCGCGGGCGACAGGCCGGCGGCTTTGCGCAGCCAGTTTGTCACGCTGTCCTTGCCGCGCGGCTTCGCCAGACGCGCCGCCAGGGCTTCAATCGTCAGGTCGGGCCGCAGGTCCACCACAAGGGTCGCCGCGCCATCGCGGGCTATGGCGTCCCGCAGGCCGGCCGACAGGGCATAGACCGCCCCGCCCTCCAGGCCATAGGCCGTGATCATGGCCTCGCCACGAACCATCTCGTCGCCATGCGTCAGGGCGACCGGCTTAAGCGGCTCTCCGGCGAACCGTTCTGCGAAGACCGGCGACCAGGTCACGTCGAAACCGACATTCGACGGCCGGAATGGCGCCACGACCACGCCTTTCGATTCCAACCAGGGCCGCCAGCTTCCATCCGCCCCGAGCCGGGGCCAACTCGCGCCGCCCAGCGCCAGCAAGACGGCGTCCGGCCGCTCGGCTTGAAGCCCTTCGGCGGTCTCGAACATCAGCGCCCCGTCCTCGAAGCCGATCCAGCGCGAGCGGGTCCGCAATTCAACGCCCGCCGCCGACATTCGGGCCAGCCAGGCCCGAAGCAACGGAGAGGCTTTCATCGCCCTGGGGAAAACGCGTCCCGAAGACCCCACGAAGGTCGCCTGTCCGAGGCCCTCGGCCCACCCGATCAGGTCGGTCGGAGAAAATCGATCCAGCCAGGACGCGACCACCGGAGCGGCCTGGCCATAGCGGGCGAGGAACCCGGCCATCGGCTCGGTGTGGGTCAGGTTCAGCCCGCCCCGGCCGGCCATCAACAGCTTGCGCGACGGAGATGGCATGGCCTCGTGCACCACCACCGCCAACCCGGCGGCAGCCAGGCGCTCGGCGGCCATCAGGCCGGCGGGTCCGGCTCCCACGATATGGACGGTTTGACGGGTCATCGGCCCTTCCTAGACCCACGCCGCCCCCACGGATACGGCTGCGGCCCACTGCAGTCCCTGGGCTTGAGCGATATCAAGGCCGGGAACAGCAATCCCTGCACTATCGTCGAGCTGCGCCGACGATTCCCCGGTCAGGCGTGAGCAGGAGGACGGCGGGCTCCGGTCCGTCGCGCAGACAGCATGAACAGGCTCAAGGACAAGGTCGCCGTCATCACCGGCGCCGCGCTGGGCATCGGCCGCGCGACAGCGATCCGCATGGCAGAGGAAGACGCCGCCCTAGCGGTGCTCGATGTCATCGATGACAAGGGCGAGGCGCTCGCCGGCGAGATCAACGGCAAGGGCGGCAAGGCCAGGTTCTGGCGTTGCGACGTGTCCAGCGAGGCGGAAGTCGCCCGCGTCATGACCGAGGTCGCCACCCACTTCGGCCGCATCGACGTGCTGATGAACAACGCCGGCATCTCCGGCGCGAGCAAGCCGACCCACGAGATCACCGAGGCCGAGTGGGACCTGGTCCAGGCGATCAACGTCAAGGGTGTGTTCTTTTGCACCAAGCACGCCATCCCGCACCTGAAGCTGGCCGGCGGCGGCAGCATCATCAACCTGTCGTCGATCTACGGCCTGGTCGGGGCGGCCGACGCGCCGCCCTACCATGCGTCCAAGGGCGCGGTGCGTCTGATGTCCAAGACCGATGCGATGATCTACGCGCCCGACAGGATTCGTGTGAACTCGATCCACCCCGGTTTCATCTGGACGCCGATGGTGTCGCATTTCCTTGAGGACCAGCCCGACGTCGACGAGGCCCGGCAGGCGGTGGCCTCGCTGCATCCGCTCGGCCACATGGGCGAACCGGACGACATCGCCTGGGGCGCGGTCTACCTCGCCTCCGATGAGGCCAGGTTCATCACCGGATCCGAGCTGGTGATTGACGGCGGCTACACCGCCCACTGACCGGAGCGAACACCATGACCCGCATCCTCGTCATCAACGGTCATCCGGATCCGGCGCCCACGCATCTTTGCGCCGCCCTGGCAGACGCCTATGTCCGGGGCGCGAGCGAAGCCGGCCACGAGGTAGCCCGGCTGGACGTCGGCGCGCTGGACTTTCCGCTGGTCCGCTCGCTCGAGGACTACAAGAGCTCGGTCATCGTCCCGGACATGCAGCGGGCCCAGGACCTGATCAAGCACGCCCAGCATCTGGTGTTCGTGTTTCCGATCTGGTTCGGCTCGCCGCCGGCGCTGCTCAAGGGGTTCCTCGAACAGCTGCTGCGGACCGGCTATTCCCTGAGTTCGCCACAGGCGGCCATGTCCAGCATCCTGACCGGCAAGTCAGCGCGGCTGATCGTGCCGATGGGCATGCCGACGTCGTTGTTCCGGTTCGTCCTCGGCGGTCACGGGCTGGCCGGGCTGGAGAAGGGCCTGTTCCTGGTCACCGGCGTCAGCCCGGTTCGGCGCACACTGCTGGGCGGGTCGGTCGAGGCCGACCCGGCCAAACGCGCAAAATGGCTGCAACAGGCCGAAGCGCTCGGCCGACAGGGCGCCTGAAACGCCTAGTGTGACAGGAAGAGTCCCGCCGGTGGCGCGGCCAGCAGGTCATGGCTGACCCCACCGAGGATGACTTCCGACACCCGCGGCCGACCATAGAGGCCCATCACCACCAGATCAGCGCCCAGAACCTTGACCTGTCGGCGCATTATGTCGGCCGCCGAGGCGTCGTGGCTGCGGTCGACGATGATGTTGGCCTTGATGCCATGCCGCTCCAGGTGACGTTGAAGCATCCCTTCGGGTCCGCCTTCGCCTTCGTGGGCGATGATCAGGACGTGGACCTCGTCAGCCTCGGTCAGCAACGGCCAGGCGTCATGCAGGGCGCGGGCGGACTCGCGGGAACCCTTCCAGGCAACCAGAATCCGCTTGCCCGGCGTCGCGGACAATCCGGCCTCGGGCACAACCAGGATCGGCCCGCCCGCCGCCAGCCCAACCTCCGCCGCCGCGATCTGGGTGATGCCAAAACTGGTGCGCGCCATGGGCGGCAACACAGTCAGGTCGAAGCGGCGAGCGCTGGCGATCAGGCCCAGATCGTCGTCGCCGCCGACTTCAAGCCACGACGACGAGACGCCAGCGTCGCCGGCGGCGGCCTCGAAGAGCGATCGCGTCGTTTCGGACGCTTCGGCAACGCCCCGGGTATGGTCCCTGAGCAAACGGTCGACCGTCTCCGGACCCATGTAGCCGAAGGCTTCGGCGCCCTGGTAGGTGCGGAAGAATTCGGATTTCAGAAACACACCCGTCAGATTGGCCCCCGCTGCGGAGGCCATGGCGGCTGCGGCGGCGGCGCGCGCTCTGCCTGCTTCGGTCTCATCGACCTGCACAAGGATGTCGCGGTAGACCATGGGAGAGCCCTCGGGTTTCGATCACCGTAGGCGCGGCGCCGGGCCGGGCCTTGATCACAGTCAAACCGACGCGGTCATCGCGCCACGCTCGTCGTATTGACGTTCAGGTCGCATCCGTCGGCGGAGGCCAGGCCTTTGAGGTAGCCTCGCCGAACCATGCCAGACAGCACCGCCAGAGCCGTTTCACGGTCGAGGCGCTCGGCCCCCGACACTTTGCGGATCACGCCGCGGAACGGCAGCTTGAACAGGCTGCCCAGCGCCGCGATCGCCGTGTCTTCGGCAAAGCCCGGGCGCTTTTCGGGCGCGACATCCAGATCAGGTCCCAGTGCTTCATTCAGGGCGGCGATCTCGGCGACAAGGGCCGCGCAGCTCGTCGGCGTTGTCGCGGCATAGGGCGCGACGGCGGCGTTCGCCAGGACAGGAGGCGTAGCCTTCCGCATGAGCGCCAGGTCACGGAAGGGCTGTGAAACCGCATCCGCGCCGCGATCCGATGTTCGCTGGTTCGTGGTCGTGCTGCAGGCCGCCAAGCCTAGAACCAGGAAGGCGCCAATGAGGGAACGATGAGCGATCATCCCTGCACACTGGCCTTCCGGCGATCGCCCGCATTGATTTCCATCAACCCTCGGCGGCGGGGTTTTTGCCCACAACCCGGCGATGGCCTCGCGCGACAACGACCTGTCATTGCCGTTTGAGACTGGACGCACCCAACGTCGCCTATAGGGTAGCCAATCGAAACGAAGGCGGGCAGTGATGACGAATACTTCCGACGTGGCCGCGCCGCATCCGCTGTTGAGGGCGGCGGTCGCTCCCACCCTGGCAAGGCTGGCGGCGCCGAACATGTTGGGCATGGTGGCCTCGACATCGGTGTCTATCGCGGAGACCGCCTACATCGGCAGGCTGGGCGCCGAGCCGCTCGCGGCGGCGGCCCTGGTGCTGCCGCTTGTCATGCTCATGGGCATGATGAGCGCCGGGTCCATGGGCGGCGGCGTTTCATCGGCCATCAGCCGGGCGCTGGGCGCCGGCTCCCAGGACCGGGCGGAAGCCCTGGCCCGGCACGCCGTCGTGATCGGCCTTGGCCTCGGCCTGTTCTTCTCGCTGGTGCTGTCGCTGTTCGGCAAGGGCATGTTCAGCCTGCTGGGCGGTCATGGTGAAGTGCTGCGACAGGCGGTGATCTACTCCAACATCGTGTTCGCCTTCGCCGCGGCGCTGTGGCTGTCGAACATGCTGGCCTCCGTGCTGCGCGGTTCAGGCAACATGATCGGCCCGTCGGCGACGATGCTGGGCGGCGCGGTGCTGCAGATCGTCCTTGGCGGGAGCTTGTGCTTCGGTTGGGGACCCGCCCCGCGGCTCGGCATCGTCGGCGTGGGGCTGGGCATGGCGACAGCGACATCGCTGATGGCGCTCGTTCAGTTTTTTCTGCTGAGCCGGCCGACCGCCCGCGTGCCGCTGCACCTGACCGGCCCGCTCAGCCGGGAGCACTTCGCCGACATTCTGAAAGTCGGCCTGCCCGCTCTCCTCTCGCCGATCCAGACCGTGGGGACCGTGCTGGTCGTCACCGCGATCGCCGCACGGTTCGGCGTGCATACCCTGGCCGGCTACGGCATCGGCTCGCGGCTGGAGTTTTTGCTGGTGCCGATCGCCTTTTCGGTGGGCGTGGCGTCCCTGCCTATGGTCGGGCTGGCGATCGGAGCCGGCGATGTCGCCCGGGCCCGACGCGTGGCCTGGACCGCCGGGATCATGGCCGGTGGCATTCTGGGCGTACTCGGACTGCTGCTCGCGCTCGCCCCGGGCCTGTGGGTGGCGATCTTCACCCACGATGCCGAGGTCAGGGCGGCCGCCTCGACCTATCTGAGGTTCGTCGGCCCATGCTTCGCCTTCTTCGGCCTGAGCCTGGCGCTGTATTTCTCCTCGCAGGGCGCGGGCCGGATTCTTGGGCCGCTGCTGGCGGGGACCGGTCGCCTGGCCGTGGTCGGCATCGGCGGGATCATCCTGGTCAGGACCCATGCGCCGGCATGGGCCCTGTTCGCGGTGGTGGCGCTGGGCATGGTCACGATGGGAACCCTGACCGCCGCCTTCGTCGCCCTGACCCCGTGGGGGCCGCGTCCGGTCAGGACGTGAGCGCCAGCCCTTCGAGATCACCCGCCGCGCGCCACTCCTCCATCAGCTTGATGAAGGCGATCGAGCCCTTGCCATAGGGGCCGTTGCGAGCCGCCAGCGCCGATGGCTTGCCCTCGTTGTTGTAGTAGCCCGGCGTGCATTCCTCCTGGAACTTCTGTCGCATCAGGGCCGAGTCGATGATCGTCTGTACCCAGGCGTCCTCGGCCGGCTTCGTCGCCTCGATGGTCGTCGCCTGCCGCTGCATGGCCTCGGACACGATCCAGGCCGCGTGCTGCGCCTGGGCGTTCAGCATGTGCGGGTAGTTCACCGAGAAGCCCGACTGGCTGTTGCTGAAGATGAAGAGGTTGGGGAAGCCGTGCACATGCATGCCGTGCAGCGTCGAAACGCCGTCCTTCCACTTGCCCGTAAGGGTCAGGCCGTCCCGGCCCGTCACTTCGTAGCCTGCCCGGCGGGCGTAGCTGGTGCCAACCTCGAAGCCCGTCGCGTAGACTAGGCAGTCGACCTCGTATTCCTGGCCGTTGGCCCAGACCGAGGTTTCGGTGATCCGGTCAACGCCGCGGCCCTCGGTGTCGATCAGGTGGACGTTCGGCCGGTTGAAGGTCGGCAGATAGTCGTCGTGGAAGCAGGGCCGCTTGCAGAACTGGTTGTACCAGGGCTTGAGCTTCTCGGCCGTCTCGGCGTCGAGAACGACCTGCCCGGCGCGAGCGCGGATCTCCTCCATCTTCTTGAAATCGGCCAGCTGCATCAGCTCCTGCAGCTCCATCGGCGCCTCGCCCGCTTCGCGGTTGCGGCGACCGATGAGCAGGATGTTGCGGATGATGTCGGTCCAGCCGTCGCCGACCAGGTCCTCGGGCTCGAAGCCGCCGGAAACCAGGTTGTTGAAGTTGTCCATGCGACGCTGTTGCCAGCCCGGTTCCAGCGCGGCCGCCCAGGCCGGATCGGTCGGCCGGTTGTTGCGCACGTCAATCGAAGACGGCGTGCGCTGGAAGACGAAAAGCTCTTTCGCGGATTCGCCGAGATAGGGCACGCACTGCACGGCGGTCGCGCCCGTGCCGATGATGCCGACCCGCTTGTCGGCCAGTCCGGTGAGGTTCCCGAAGGAGTCGCCGCCGGTGTAGGCATAGTCCCAGCGGCTGGTGTGGAAGCTGTGGCCCTTGAAAGTCTCCACACCGGGAATGCCGGGCAGTTTGGGCCGGTGCAGCGGGCCATTGGCCATGATGACGAACTTCGCCTTCATGGCGTCGCCGCGGTTGGTTCTGATGATCCAGCGCGAGGACGCCTCGTCCCAGCTCATGTCGGTGATTTCGGTCTGGAAACAGACGTCGCGGTAGAGGTCGAAGTGCTCGCCGATCCGGCGGCAGTGGGCGAGGATCTCGGGCGCGCGGGTGTACTTCTCGACCGGCAGGTAGCCGAGCTCCTCGAGTAGCGGCAGGTAGATGTAGGATTCCACGTCGCAGGCCGCGCCGGGATACCGGTTCCAGTACCAGGTGCCGCCGAAGTCGCCGCCCTTTTCGATCATGCGCAGATCCTGGACGCCCGCCTCGCGCAACCGCGCGCCGGCGAGCAGGCCGCCGAAACCGCCGCCGATCACGACGACCTCGATCTCGTCCGTCAAAGGCTCGCGGGTGAAGCCCGGCTCCACATAAGGATCGTCGAGGTAATGGGCGAAATCGCCCTTGATCTCCTGGTACTGCTCGTTGGCGTCATCGCGGAGCCGCTTGTCGCGCTCGAAGCGGTACTTTTCGCGCAGCGCCTGCGGGTCAAATCCGAGATCGTCGGCCATCGTCATCTCCCAGCGCGCCTGTTGTCCGTACCGGCGTTTCGAAAAGACTCTTCACCGGTGGACGCGAGGGAAATCAAGAGGTCCGCCGCGCCAAAATGTCGGACCTCCGTCGATCCTCGATCATCATTCGCGCGGCCTTTTCGGCGATCATCATGGTCGGCGAATTGGTGTTGCCCGAGGTGATGCGCGGCATGACCGAGGCGTCGGAGATCCGCAAACCCGCGACGCCGAACACGCGGAGGCGTTCGTCGACGACGGCCGCCGGGTCCGAGGCCAGGCCCATCTTCGCCGTGCCCACGGGGTGGAAGATGGTCGTGCCCAGATCGCGGGCGGCTGCCAGCAGTCCGGCTTCGTCCTCGACGCTGAAGCCGGGCTTCATCTCTTCGGGTCCGAAACGCTTCAGCGGCGGCTGTCCGATGATCCGGCGCACCAGTCGCATCGAGTCTACGGCCACGCGACCGTCCTCTGGCGTGGCGAGATAGTTGGGCTGGATCGCCGGCGCGGCGTCAGGATCCGGACTGGCCGCATGGATCGAGCCCCGACTGGTCGGTCGCAGATTGCAGACGCTGATGGTGATGGCCGGGAACGGGTGCAGCGGGTCGCCGAAGCGGTCCAGCGACAACGGCTGGACATGGAACTGCAGGTTCGCGGTCGCCTGGTCTGCCGATGATTTCGCGAAGGCTCCCATCTGCGACGGCGCCATCGACATCGGCCCGCGCCGCAAGGCCGCGTACTCCAGCGCCATCAGCGGGCGACGCCAGAGAGAGGCGTAAAGAGCGTTCATCGTCGGTACGCCGCTGACCCGGTAGATCGGCCGGATCTGCAGATGGTCCTGCAGGTTTTCACCTACGCCGGGCAGGTGGCGGACGGCGTCCACGCCCAGGGCGCGAAGCCGCTCGCCGTCGCCGATGCCGGAGCGTTCCAGCAGCACCGGCGTGGCCACCGCGCCGGAGGACAGCACAACCTCGCCGTCGGTCCGGGATTCGACCGTTCGGCCGTCGCGGGTCCAGACCACGCCGACGGCCCGGCCGTCCTCGATCAGCACCCGGTCGACCCGTGCGCGGGTCTCCAGCGTCAGATTGGGTCGCTTCAACGCCGGCTTGAGAAAGCCCCGCGCCGCGCTCCAGCGGACGCCGGCCTTCTGGTTGACCTGGAAGTAGCCGCTGCCCGCATTGTCGCCGCCGTTGAAGTCCGGGACCGCCGCCACGCCCTCCAGGGCCGCCGCCTCGGCGAAGGCGTCGAGCACGGACCAGCGCATGCGCGGGTGCTCGACCCGCCACTCGCCGCCAGACCGGTGATGCTCCGTGGGCGGCGCGATATGGTCTTCCTGGTCGAGAAACAGCGGCAGCACATCGTCCCAGCCCCAGCCGGTCAGGCCCAGCTGACGCCAGCCGTCATAGTCGGCCGCCTGGCCGCGCATGTAGATCATGGCGTTGATCGCCGACGACCCGCCGATCACCTTGCCCCGCGGGTATTTCAGGCTTCGGTCGTTGAGCCCGGGTACGGGCTGGGTCTCATACATCCAGTCCGCGCGCGGGTTGCCAATCGAGAACAGGTAGCCGACCGGGATGTGGAACCAGATCCAGTCGTCCTTGCCGCCGGCCTCGAGCACCAGCACCCGGGTCTTCGGGTCGGCCGACAACCGGTTGGCCAGCACGCAGCCTGCCGATCCGGCGCCGACGATGATGTAGTCGAAGGTTTCGGCCATTCCGGCGATGCCTGCCCCAAGCGGTCCTTGCCCCTTTAAATCCGCTCATCCTCGCGAAAGCGAGGACCCAGGTGTTTTTGAAACAGCGGCTCACCTTTCGGGTTGGCCAGGCGCTCCACCTGAACCGTGAGCCGAAGCTCGGAAAAAACCTGGGTCCTCGCTTTCGCGAGGATGAGCGGAAGGGTGGGGCGCTACGGTCAGGATTGCACAGTCCGTATCCTCCGATACCCTCCTCCCATGACCCATGCTCGCACCCTGACCGCCTTCAACACCGCAACCGCCAGCGAGAACCGGATCCATGCCGACGATGTCGCCAGCCGGTTCGGTTTCACCGGCGGGCTGGTGCCGGGTGTCGATGTGTTTGCCTACATGGCCCATGCCCCCGTCGCTCTTTGGGGGCGAGACTGGCTGAGCCAGGGCCGGATCCGGGCGAAGTTCGGCAAGCCGGTCTATGACGGCGACGCGACCACGGTGACCGCCGGGGAACAGACGGACGGCTCACTGGCCATCGCCGTGTCGGCGCGCGGCTTGGACTGCGCCAGCGGGACGGCCTGGCGGTCGGACGATGCCATCGCGCCCGCGATCCTGCCCGTGGCCGACCTGCCCCGCCCGGAAGATCGCCCGCCGGCCTCAATGGACAGTCTGCCGGTAGGCCGAGTGCTGGGCACGCTGAACGAGATCTACTTCGCCGACGTCGGCCTCTCGCACCTGCAGAACACCCGCGAGGACCCGGCCCTGTTCGACGGCGGTGACATCGCCAACCCCGCCTACATGTTGCGCCGGGCCAACTATGTGCTGGCCCAGTCGGTCCGCCTGGGTCCGTGGATTCACCTGGAAAGCGACGCCCGACTGCACGGCCTGATCCGCGACGGAGAACAGCTCGAGACGCGGGGCGTGGTCGTGGCCAACGAGGAGAAGAACGGCCACCTGATCGTGACCCTGGACTTCACCGTGTCATCGCGGGACCGGCTCGCCATGTCGGGACGACACTGGGCGATCTATGAGCCGAGGCAGGTCCGGGAGAAGGGGTAAGGGCGACTGCCACACCCGTCATCGTCGGACTTGTTCCGACGACCCATGCGCGGGGTGGCGGCCGATCGTCCGCGTAAAAAATCATATGCCGAGAACTTGGGTCGTCGGAACAAGTCCGACGATGACGGGAAATTTGGAGGAGCAGTCTGGGTTACGCCACCCGCTCCGCCATCCCTCGCGCCGCCGCCTCAGACGGCGAAAACCACACCATGCCATCGCCCCAGTCGTGGCCGACCGCGTCAGCAGGCGCGACCGCCTCCTCGCCGCAGAGGAAGGTCAGTTCCTGTCCGGTCAGCACGCCCCACCGCGCCAACGCCTCGGCCGGCGTCGGGTCGGGCCGCGGGTCGGCGGTGGCGCCGGGCATCGCCGCCTCCAGCGCCGCTTCATACTCGTCATAGCGCACCCAGCCCGCCGCCGTGTGCTCCCCGCCCGGTCCCCGGAAGATCAGGGTCGGCAGGGCGTAGCGGTCGTGGCCCTCGGAGTGTTTCAGCTCCCCGTTCATCGGGCTGTCGTGCTTGAGATTGCGCACGAAGTCGTTGGGGTCGCGTGTCTCGGCCCAGTCGGCCCTGTAGGCGGCCGCCACCGTCGGCAGGGCCTGATCCGCGCGCCAGCGGGCCTGATCGAGGCCGGGCACGCCCACCGTGGCGGCGGCGAATTCGTCTGGCGTCTGCGGCCCGACACCGAAGATGAAGATCTGCTCGCGGAATCGGCGCAGCACCCGGTCGGCCACGTCCTGGCCCTGCAGCTCGGCCGCCTTGACCGCCGCGCCCATCGGATCGGTCGACTGCAGCATCAGGTGCATGGGGTTGGGATAGGGCATGCCGGTCAGTTTCCAGACCCGCTTCCAGTACTCTCGCATCGGCTCGGCGGCGCTGACCCGGTCCCAGCTCTCCTTGCCCGTGGCTGCGTCGCCGACCAGCCCGCCCATGACCTTGCGCCAGGTGAGGTGATGGCCATGCCGCCACTCCAGCCGTCGCAGCAGCGGCTCGGCGCCCCAGGCGGTGGAACAGACGGCGTCCGTGTACTCGACGACCTCGACTTTCGGCATGGCGTTCGCCTTCCCTATCGTTTCAGACCCAGCTTATCGCGGGCGATGACCCAGCGGTGCACTTCTGACGGGCCGTCGTAGATCCGCATGGTCCGCATCTGGCCGGCCATCATCTGCAGCGGCAGCTCCTTGGTCATGCCCATGGCGCCGAAGGCCTGCATGGCCTGGTCGATGACCTCCCAGCCCAGCTCGGTGCCGAACACCTTGAGCATGGAGATCTCGACGCGGACGTCGCGGCCCTGGTCGAGCTTCCAGGCGATGTCGTAAGCCATCAGCCGCGCGGCGTGGATCTTGGTCGAGGCGTCGGCGACCCACCACTGGATGGCTTGGCGGTCCGCCAGTTTTGCGCCGAAGGTTTCACGCTGGCCGGCATGCTCGATCATCATGTCCAGCGCCCGCTGGGCGAGGGTGTAGCCCCAGATGCCCATCTGCAGCCGGCGCGTCGACAGCCGCGTCTGCATCGGCGCGAAGCCCTGCCCCTCCTTGCCGAGCAGCTTGGAGGCCGGCACCCGGCAATCTTCGTAGACCACCTCGTAGGTCACCTGCCCCCCGATCATCGGGATGGCCCGAAGGACGTTGAAGCCGGGCGTTCCCTTGTCGACAAGGAAGGCCGAGATGCCGCCGCGCGCGCCCTTGGCCGGGTCGGTGACCGCCATGGTAACGGTGAAGTCGGCTTCCTTGGCCTTGCTGATCCAGATCTTGCGGCCGTTGATCACCCAGCCGTCGCCGTCACGGACGGCCTTGGTGATCATGCCGGCCGGGTCAGCGCCGGCGCCGGGTTCTGAGATAGCGATCGCCGAGATCGCCTCCCCGGCCACGTAGGGCGCGAGATACTGGATCCGCTGCTCCTCGTTGACCGTGGCCATCAGCATTCGGAGGTTCGGCGAGTCCGGCGGCAGGACGTAGGGGGTAATGGTCTTGCCCATCTCCTCGTAGACCCCGACCATGGCGACCATCGGCAGGTCGGCCCCGCCGACATCCTCCGGCGCGTCGAGGCCCCAGAGGCCCAGATCCTTGCTGACCTTGTCGATGGGTTCGCGCTCGGCAGCGGTCAGGGCGATCGACTCCCCGGCGGCGTCACGCGCCAGTACGGCGGGCTCCAGGGGAATCAATTGATCGCGAACGAACTTCGCGACCAGGTCCTTGAGCATCTGGTGCTCTTCGGCGAGTTGGAAATCCAAGTCAGGTCCTCAGGCAAAGACGGGAATGGGCTGTTCGCCCGCGACGGTGGTTCTGTGCATCACCCGCCGATGGCCGTCATAGCCGCCCGTGGCGTTGTGCAGACAGCAGCGGTTGTCCCACAGGATCAACATGTCTGGCCGCCATTTGTGGCGATAGACGAACTGGTCCTGCAGCATGTGGCGGTAGAGGAAGGTCAGCAGGTTTTCGCTCTCCGCCTCGGTCATGCCGGCGACGCCGAGGGTGTAGATCGGGTTGACGAAAAGCGCCTTGCGACCGCTCACGGGATGAATGCGGACCAGCGGATGCTCCTGCTGGCTGTCGGCCTCCACGCAGTTGATGATCTGCATGGAGCGCCCGGGCTTCTCGTTGGCGTAGACGCCGTTGGCGCCATAGGGCCGGGTCGCCGAATGGATCGTCGTCAGGCCGTCGAGGAAGCCACGCATCACCGGGCTGAGCGCCTCGTAGGCGCGGCAGCCGTCCGCGAACTCGGTGTCGCCGCCGACCGGCGGGATGACCTTGGAGTGCAGAATGGTCCCGGCGGGCGGGGCGGTCTGGAAGCTCCAGTCGCTGTGCCAGGCGCCGCCGAACACGCTGTTGGTCTCGTCCGGCTCGCGGCGCACCTCGAGGATGTGTGGCCGGTCGGCGAGCGGCTTCACATAGGGATCGAGGCCGAAGTCGCCGAACTGCAGGGTGAAGGCCTCGAGCTGATCATGGTCGAGCGGCTGGTCGGGGAACCAGACGACGCCATGCTTCGCCCACGCCGCCTTGACCGCCGCCAGCTGGTCAGCGGGCAGCGGCTTGCCGATGTCGAGGCCGGTGATCTCGGCCCCGAAGCCGGAGGCGTTGGGTGTGACGGTGACCATGTGTGCCTCCCCTTTTGTTTTACAGTCGGCCTGATGCGGTCGCAGGGCAAGATTGCGTGGTTCGAGACGCTCGGCCGGGGCCTCGCTCCTCACCATGACGATCAGAGGTGATGGCGCAGAAGCCCGTCATCCTGAGGAGCGAGCCTCAAGCGAGCGTCTCGAAGGACGCACCCAAAGCTAACCCTTCGTCTTCGTGTAATCCGGCTCGCGCTTCTCCAGGAAGGCCCGCACCCCCTCGGCGAAGTCGCCGTCGCTGCTGGCCAGGATCTGGTTCCGGTCTTCCATGGCGATCGTCGCCTCTAGACCGTTGGCGTCGATGGCGTGGTTCAGCGCCTCCTTGGTCAGGCGCAGGCCGAGCGGCGTCGCGTGCAGCATGTCCTTCACGAATCCGCGGGCCTCGGCCTCGACCTGGTCGGGCGCGACGACACAGCTCGCGAGTCCGAGCTGACAGGCGCGGTCGGCGCTGATGAACCGGCCAGTCAACATGAACTCGGCCGCCACCGAACTTCCGACCATGCGCGGCAGGAAGTAGCTGACCCCGATGTCGCAGGCCGACAGGCCGATGCGGATGAAGGCGGCGTTCATGCGCGTCCGCGGGGTGACGATGCGGACATCGCTGGCCAGGGCCAGGGCGAAGCCGCCGCCGGCCGCCGCGCCGTCCACGCAAGCGATGATGGGTTGCGGACAGCGGCGCATGGCGATGACGATCTCGGCGATGCTGCGCTGGGAGTCCAGGCCGTCGGCGATGCGGCGCGGACCGTTGCTTTCCGTGCGCTCCTTCAGATCGAGGCCGGCGCAGAAGGCGGGGCCGGCGCCGGACAGCACGACCACGCGAACGTCCCGTCGCCAGTAGAGGTTCACGAACAGGTCGCGCAGCTCGGCCGTCAGACGACGGTTGAGGGCGTTCAGGCTGTCAGGGCGATTCATCGTCACCCAGAGGGCGTCGCCCTCCTGGCGCAGCGCCAGATGCTCATAGGGCTCGGACGCCATGGTGATGGTCACGCTCATCGGGTCTGTCCTCCATCGACGGGCACGACGGTCCCGTGAACAAAACTGGCTTTGGGGCTCATCAGGAAGGCGGCGACCGAGCCGATTTCCTCGGGCAGGCCGTAGCGCCTCATCGCCACCTCGCGGTTGATCCAGCGCTGCCAGTTGGCGGCGCGCGGGCCGTCCATCCGCTCCTGCCAGGTCCCGCCCGGAAAGATGATGTTGCCCGGCGCGATGGCGTTGACCCGCACGCCTGCCGCGCCGGTGATCTTGGCCAGTTCCTTGGTCAGGTGGTTCATGCCGGCCTTGGCCGTGCCGTAGGTCAGCGGCGTGCCGAGGGCGCCCAGGCCCGCGATCGAGCTGATGAACAGGATCGAGCCCTCGCCGCGCGGCGTCATCATGCGGTTGGCCGCCCGCGCGAGGCGCCAGGCCGAGGTGAGGTTCTGGGTGAATCCCGCGTCCCAGGTCTCATCATCGACCTCGGCGCCCGCAGGGCAGGGATGCAGGCCGACATTGGCCACGGCGCCGTAGATCGGGCCGAGCGCCGCTTCAGCGCCCGCGAGGGCCGCCTCGATGACCTCGGTCTTGCGCAGGTCGCCGGTCATGGCCCAGAGATTCCCCTCGCCGTACTGCGCGGCGAGACGGGCGCGGGTCTCTTCCAGCGCCTCGGCGCCGCGCGCGGTGATCGCGACCTTCGCCCCCTCGGCCAGACAGGCCTCGACGATGCCCAGGCCGATGCCACGGCTCGCGCCGGCGACAAAGATGGTCCTGCCCTTAAGTCCCAGATCCACGACGTTCTCCCTTTTCGTTGCTGCCATCTGACGCCCTCGCCGCAACGTCATGCAAGCGGGGCTTGGCTGTCGTTGGGTGAAGGGGTTCAAGTAGCCGCCAAACCGGGTCCGGGAGGCGCGTATGAACTTCGATTTCTCCGACGAGCAGAAGCAACTACAGGATCAGGCGCGACGGTTCCTCGCCGACAAATGTCCGCCGTCTGCGGTCCGCGCGGTGCTCGAAGGCGGACAGACCTATGACCGCGACCTGTGGATCGAGCTGGGCGAGATGGGCTTCCTCGGCGCGGCGATTCCGGAGGAATACGGCGGTGTTGGCCTGGGCCATCTCGAGCTCTGCGTCATCGCCGAGGAACTGGGTCGCGCCATCGCGCCCGTGCCCGTGTCGTCGTCCATCTACCTTGCCGCCGAGTTCCTTCTGGCCGCCGGCAATGACGCGCAGAAGCAGGCGTGGCTGCCCAAGCTGGCCAGCGGCGAGACCATCGGGACCTTCGCCTATGGGGAGGGCCTGGGCCGCGTCACCGAGTCGTCAATCAAGGCGACCGTCGCCGGCGGCAAGCTGAGCGGGACGAAGTCCCCGGTTCCGGATGGCGAGATCGCCGACCTGGCGGTTGTCGCCGCGCGCGAGGGCGGCAAGGTTTCCCTCTACCTTGTCGACCTCAACGGTCCGGGCGTGACCCGCGAGACGGTCGAGAGCATCGACCCGACGCGCGGACAGTCGGTCCTGACGTTCAAGGACGCTCCCGCCGAGCTTCTGGGCCCGGCGGGTGAAGGCTGGCGACTGGCGGCCGAGGTCATGGACCGCGCGGCCATCCTGCTGGCCTTTGAACAGGTGGGCGGGTCCGACCGCGCGCTCGAGATGGGCCGCGACTATGCCCTCGACCGGATGGCCTTCGGCCGGCCGATCGGCTCGTTCCAGGCGGTCAAGCACTTGCTGGCCGACATGTATGTCTCCGCCACCCTGGCCCGCTCCAACGCCTACTACGGCGCCTGGGCGCTCTCGACAGGCTCGTCCGAGCTGCCTGTCGCGGCCGCAACCGCGCGGGTTTCGGCGACCCAGGCCTTCCAGCACTGCTCGAAGAACAACATCCAGGTGCATGGCGGGATGGGCTTCACCTGGGCCTTTGACTGCCACCTCTATTACCGTCGGTCGAACAACCTCGCCCTGACCCTGGGCTCGCAATCGACCTGGGAAGACCTGCTGATCGACCGCCTGCGCCAGCGCAACGACGCTCCGGCCGCGGCTTAAGAGGGATTGGGATCATGAACTTCGACGATACACCCGAAGAAGCCGCCTTCCGCGCTGTCGCCCGCGACTGGATCCAGGCCAACGCGCCCAGGGAACTGGAAGCCGAGCTCAAGAGCGGCGGCTTCGGCAACAATGGCCTCAAGAGTGTCGATCCGATCCAGGTCGCCAAGGCCTGGCAGAAGAAGAAGGCCGACGCCGGCTGGGCCTGCCTGCACTGGCCAAAGGAATACGGCGGCCGCGGCGCCTCGCCCATTGAACGCGTGATCTGGGGCCAGGAAGAGGGCGTCTATGGCGCGCTCAGCGGCCTGTTCATCATCGGCCACGGCATGTGCGGTCCGACGGTGATGGCCTGGGCCGACGAAGCGACCAAGGAGCGGCTGTTGCCGCCGCTGGCCTCCGGCGAACACATCTGGTGCCAGCTGTTCAGCGAACCGGCCGGCGGCTCCGATCTGGCTGGACTGCGCACCGCCGCCGTGCAGGCCACCGATGGATCCGGCGACTGGATCATCAACGGCCAGAAGATCTGGACCAGCGGCGCCCAGCACAGCGACTATGGCATCGTCATCACCCGCACCGACGCGACCGTGCCCAAGCACAAGGGCCTGACGATGTTCTGGCTCGACATGAAGACGCCCGGCATCGACGTGCGGCCGATCAAGCAGGCCAACGGCCAGTCGGGCTTCAACGAGGTCTACTTCACCGACGTCCGCCTCAAGGACAGCCAGCGCCTGGGCGCCGTTGGCCAGGGCTGGAGCGTGTCGCTGACCACGCTGATGAACGAGCGCCTGTCGATCGGCTCGGGCATGCCGACCGGCTTCCCGGAACTGTTCGACTTCTGCATGAACCTGCGCACCGAGGACGGCCTGGCCATCGACGACCGGTCCGTGCGCTCGCGTCTGGCCGGCTACGCGGTCAAGGCCAGCGGCCTGAAGTACACCGGGATGCGGGCCATCTCGGCCCTCTCGAAGGGTGAGACCCCCGGGCCGGAAAATTCGATCGGCAAGCTGGTCGCCGGCGCGACCATGCAGGAGCTGGCGATGTACGCGCTGGACCTGCAGGGCCAGGCCGGGCTGTTGTCCGACCCGACCCAGGCGGCGGCCGGCGCGCGGTTCCAGCAGATGCTTCTGCGCTCGCCCGCGACCCGCGTCGAGGGCGGCACCGACGAGATCCTGCGCAACATCATCGCCGAGCGCGTTCTGGGACTGCCCGGTGACATCCGCGTGGACAAGGACGTGCCCTTCAAGGACATTCCAACCTCCGGGCGAGGCTAGGAGCAGGTCACATGGCTGGCGAACACGCGGGCCTCACGGTCAGCGTGACGCCGGCCGGCGAGGCTGAGCGGGCCCTGATCGAGGGCCTGTTCCAGTTCTACCTCTATGACTTCTCCGAAATGGAGCCGCCCGAGGACGCCAATCTGGCGTTCGAGGAAGACGGCCGCTACCGGCCGTTTCCGCCGCTGGCGACCTACTGGGACGAGGCGGACCGCTGGCCGCTGCTGATCCGCGTCGGCGGCCGACCGGCCGGATTCGCCCTGATCAACGCCCACTCCCACAAGGGCGGTCCTGTCGGCCGCAACATGGGCGAGTTCTTCGTGGCGCGGAAATATCGGGGCGGCGGCATCGCCACCGAGGCGCTTCGACAGGTGTTGGCCCTGCATCCCGGCCAGTGGGAAGTCGCCGTCGTGGCCCGCAACGCCCGCGCCAAGGCCTTCTGGCCACGCGCGATCGCCGCGGCCGGCGTGCGAGATCTCGTGCTCGAAGAACGCAATGATGAGCACTGGCAAGGCCCAATCTGGTCGTTCCGCGTTTGCCCGGACTGACTTACTTCGCCTTGCGAAACGGTTTGACGCGCAGCCGCGTGCGGTGGTCGTCGGCAGCGGCCACCTGGCCGGTTTCGGTCTGGCCTCGCAGGTAGACCTTCTGCCATTTCTCCGCCTGGGCCGTTGAGCCCGGCGTCTTCAGATCGGCGTTGAAGGTGTTCCGGCTGGCCGACCAGGTGTCGTATTCGGCTTTCAGCACCGGATCTGACGACAGCGCCCTCACCTCGGGAGTCAGAGCTTCGATCTCGCCCCGTTTGACCGGGAAGATGTGGCAGATCGGCTCGTCCTTCTCGAACCGAAGCAGGACGTTGGGCCTCGTGAAGACCCAGTTCATCGTGAAGCTGAAAGGCATCCAGTCGGTTTCGACCACGCCGGTGAGCGGATAGATGCCGTCCTTGGGCCGGTTGACGGGTCCCTGAACCACGAGGTCGTAGCCCGGTTCGGTCCGGAACAGCGCGGGGATGTGGAACGTCAGGATGCCGTGGCCAAAGTGGCTGACCGCCGGCGCGGTCGTCCCCGTATCGGCGCCGACGACCACGGCATCCAGGCCGGGCTGCCCCGTCCATCCGGCGGCGAAGCCCGACGGCGACAGCATCTCCCAGCCGTGGCCATTGGCGATGTTCAGCGGGAGGCAGCGATAGGCGAACCGCTCGTGGGTCTGCTGCATCCACTCCCGCTCGAGCGGCGCGGGCCGGATGATCAGCGGCGCGTCGCCGATGACAAAGGCGGTGATCTTGCCGGGGTCTTTGGCCGCCGTGTCGTCGCTCACGCGGCCCCCGCGAGGCTGGTGGAGATGTCGGCGCCGCCCTTGAGAGTCAGGGTCACAGGGGTGCGTTCGGCGATGTCGGCGAGCCGCGCGCGCTGCTCGGGATCGAGAGTCCCGGTCAGGTGAAGCACCCGCTCGATCTTCGAGCGGTCACCGTCCTTGTAGTGTTTCAGGTCAACCTCGACTCCGGTCAGCGGCCAGCCCTTCCGCTCGGCATACATCCGCAGGGTGATGGCCGTGCAGGCGCCGAGACTGGCAAGAAGAACGTCGTACGGCGCCGGCCCCGCGCCCTGGCCGCCGAGCGCCGCCGGCTCATCGACGATCAGACTGTCCTGTCCCATCACGACCTGCGTCGCCCAGTTCGTCGTTCCGATCGTCGCGACCGCGTGCGCCATGAAAGCCTCTTCCGGCTAGAGCCTCAAAACCAGCTTGGCCATGATGTCACGCTGGATCTGGTTCGAGCCACCGTAGATCGAAGCCGCGCGATTGTTGAGATAGCGGGCCATGGCGATCAGACTCTGATCCGGACCAACCGCCGTCTGGTTCGAACCGGGTTCGCGCGCGCCGGGCTGATCGACCGCCGCGTAGTGGTTGGCGATCTCGATAGCCAGTTCGTCCAGCCGCTGGGTGCATTCCGTGGACTGGGTCTTGAGCATCGACGACGCAGGACCCGGGTTCTTGCCGCCGGCGAGGGCCGACATGACGCGGTGTTCGGTGATCTCGATCGACTCCACGAGGATCTCGGCCTCGGCGAGACGGACGCGGAAATCGGGGTCATCGATCAGGGGCGAGCCCTCGTCCGACACCTCGTTGGCCGCCATGGCCTTCAGCTTGGCGACCCCGCCGCGCAGACCCGGGGCCGAGCTGCCGCCGCGCTCGAATTCCAGCAGATACTTGGCGACCGTCCAGCCGTCGTTCTCCTCGCCCAGACGGCCGGATTTCGGGACGCGAACGTTGTCGAAGAACACCTGGTTGACCTCGTGCTCGCCGGCCAGGGTGATGATCGGCTTCACCTCGATGCCGGGCGAGTCCATTTCCAGCAGCAGGAAGGTGATCCCCTGCTGCGGCTTGCCGCCGGACCAGGTGCGGACCAGACAGAACATGCGGTTGGCGAAATGGGCGTGCGTCGTCCAGATCTTCGAGCCGTTGAGCACATAGTCGTCGCCATCGGACTCGGCCCGCATCTGGAGAGAGGCGAGATCCGACCCCGAGCCCGGCTCGGAGTAGCCCTGACACCAGTAGTCTTCGCCCGCGAGGATGCGCGGCAGGTAGAAGGCCTTCTGCTCTGGCGTGCCGTACTTCTGGATGCAGGGACCGACCATGCGCAGGCCCATCGGCGACAGCGGCGGCGCGCCGGCGCGCGTGCATTCAGCGGCGAAGATGTAGCGCTGCATCTCGTTCCAGCCACAGCCGCCGTACTCGACCGGCCAGCTCGGCGCGACCCAGCCCTTTGCGTGGAGAATTTTCTGCCAGGGGATCGAATACTGCTTCTCGATGAAGACGCTGGTGACCATCCTGCCGGCCTGACGCAGTTCGGGCGTCAGGGACTCGTCCAGAAAGGCGCGGACTTCGTCGCGGAAGGCCAGCTCTTCGGCGGTCAGTTCGAGATTCATCGTCGCGGATCCCTTGTTTTCCGCACCTGATCAGAGTGCTCGCCGTTCGCCTAGACCGGTGGACGTCGCGTGACGCAAACGGTTTTGTCGGCTCCCCGTCGCGAGGCTTTTTCTTGCCAGCCCGGGCGGCTCAGGGTCCAACCTGTCGCCATGTCCGACATTCGCGCCTGGCGCGCCGCCATAGTTCACTGCCTCGACGATCCCCGCCACGCCGGGCCAGGAGCGGTCGTGCATCACGACGACGGTCTGCTGCTGATCGAGGACGGTCACGTCGCGGCCTGTGGTCCGTGGGCGGAGCTTGCGCCCGACCTGGCCGCCGATGTGCCGGTCGAGCACCTGCGCGGGCGGATCCTGACGCCGGGATTTGTCGACACGCACATTCACTTCCCGCAGATCGACATGATCGCGGCCTTCAGCGGGCAGCTGCTGGACTGGCTGGACGAGAAGACCTTCCCCGCCGAGCGGGCTTTCGCCGACCGGTCCCATGCGGATGACGCGGCCCAGGCGTTCCTCGACGCGCTTTTGCGCAACGGTACGACAACGGCGATGGTCTTCGGCTCGGTTCACAGATCGTCGGTGGACGCGCTGTTCGAAGCCGCGCTGGCGCGCAACATGCGTCTCATCGCCGGCAAGTCGCTGATGGACCTCGGCCCGGATGGCCTGAGCGATACGGCAGCGGGCGGCCGCGCCGAAACCGAGGCCCTGATCCGCGACTGGAGCCGGCGCGGGCGGCTGGGCTACGCCGTCACGCCGCGGTTCGCGCTGTCTTCGTCCCCGGAGCAACTGGCGACCGCCGGCGAGATCCTGCGGACTCACGACCATGTCTGGATGCAGACCCACCTCGCCGAGAACGCGCGGGAGGTGGACGCGGTGGCGCGCGCTTTTCCGGACTCCCGCGACTACCTCGACGCCTATGACCGGTTTGGTCTGGTCACGGACCGTTCGGTGTTCGCCCATGCGATCCATACGACCGACAGATCTCTGCACCGCATGGCAGACGCGGGCGCGGCGATCGCGCACTGCCCGACCTCGAACCTGTTCCTCGGCAGCGGCCTCTTCGATCTGGCCCGGGCCGATGCTCACGGCGTGCGTGTCGGCCTGGGCACCGACGTTGGCGCGGGAACGAGCTTCTCGCTGCTGACCACCGCCGCGTCGGCCTGCCATGTCGCGCAGATGAAGGGCAGTCCCCTCGACCCGCTGCGCGCCTTCTACCTGGCGACCCTGGGCGGCGCCCGCGCGCTTGGACTGGAGGGCCGGATCGGCAGTTTCCGTACGGGATGCGAAGCCGACTTCGTCGCGCTCGACCCGGCGGCCACGCCGCTGCTGGCGCGCCGCCTGTCCGGCGTGAGCGACATCCGCGAGATCCTGTTCGCCCTGATGGTGCTGGGCGACGACCGCGTGGTCGCCCGGACCTGGGTGGCGGGCGCTGTCGCGCACGATCGCGGCTGACGCCCGGCTCCGCGCGGCCATTATGGTTGCCGCCCGTTAGGGCTAATACTTGCCCTCTGAACGAGGTTTACGCCTATTCATTGTATTCGTTGAATATATTTCAAGCCCTGATCTGTAATCCTGATTTCAGTATCGGGGAGAGCGCCGAAAAATCGGCTGCTCGATTACGGGGGTTCCGCAGCATGCGAGTCGCCACCATCGCCAGTCTTGGCGCGTCCGCTCTTCTGGGAGTCGGCGCGCTCTTCGTGGCCAAGGTCTGGCTGCCCAATTCGACGCCTGGCGCATCCCGGGCAGGGGCGGCGGAGCTGCCGGCGGAAGCCCTCAAGCCCGTGGTCGCGGCGTCAGGCGCCGTGGCCTTCGGCCAGAAGCTCGAAGCCAAGAACCTGACCATCATCCGGATGCCGGCAGGGTCGGTCCCCGAGGGGGCCTACAGCAGCCTGCAGCAGGTCATCGGTCTCGACGGCGGCGCGCCGGTAACCCTGACCGCGCTCGTCAACCACGAGCCGATCCTGCCGACCAAGGTCAGCGGGGGCGGTGCGCGCGCCTCGGTCGCCGCGACCATTTCGCAGGGCATGCGCGCCTACACCATCAAGGTTGACGACGTCGCCGGCGGCGGCGGTCACATCCTGCCCGGCGACCGCGTCGACGTCATCCTGGTGCAGGAGATCGTCAGGAGCGGCGCGGTCGAGGGCGCGGCCACAACCAAGAACGTCATCGCCACCCTGGTTCTCCAGAACGTCCGTGTTCTGGGCATGGACCTGGTCGCTGATCCGGCGGCGACGGAAAAGTCGCCCCCCAAGACCGCCACGCTGGAGGTCACCGCGCTCGATGCCGGCAAGCTGTCGGCGGCCGGGCAGGCCGGCACGCTGTCGCTGGCCCTGCGCCGCAGCGGGTCAACCGATGTGGCGCAGCTGCAGCCGATGACCCTTCCGGAGCTGCTGCGCACGCCGGACGGGATCGGCGCTTCGCCCATCGTCGCGACGCCCGCCCCGGCGCGGAAAATCCAGGTGCGTCGCCGCGCGCCTTCCGTCCCGGCGGCGACCGCCGCGCGCGGCCTCGTGATTACCCAGGGCGGCAAGCGGGAAACCGTGTCCGTGCCGACAGAGCGCTTCGGGAGCTGACCTCATGCGTCGTATCGCCATCGTCTGCGCGGCGGCTCTCGCCTGCGCGCCTGTCGGCCCGGCCTGGGCCCAGGCCGTCGTCGCCAGCTCGCTCGTCGGCGAACTGGCTCCCAGTCGCGTCATCACCTTGTCCAAGGACAAGTCGACCGCATTCCGGTTGATGACCAACGCCGGCGAAATCGTCGTGGCCCAGCCCGACATCGCCGAGATCGTCGCCAACACCGACCGCAGCGTCTACGTCCGGGGCAAGACGCTCGGGACGACGAACATCCTGATCTACGACCCGGCCCACCGCCTGATCGAGGTGATCGACGTGCGCGTGGCGCAGGACGTCGAGTCGCTGCAGGCGGATCTGCGCAACGCGCTTCCCGGCGAGCCCATCCGGGTCATCCCCATGGCCGGAGGCGTGTTGCTGTCAGGCCGCGTCTCGACGAGCTCGGTCGCCGCCCGGGCCAAAGCCATCGCCGAGCGCTACGCTCCGGGCGGCGTCACCTCGGACCTGACCGTCGAGGCCGCGCAGCAGGTGATGCTTGAGGTGCGGATCATCGAGGCCAGCCGCAGCTCCCTGAAGGACTTCGGCATCAACCTCGATATCCAGAACAGCTCGGGCATCGTGTTCGGTTCGGGAACCGGCCTGATCGGGCTCAATGCGCCGCAAGGCACGCTGACCCTGTCGACCAATATCGGCCCCACCACCATCGAGGCGACGCTTCGGGCGCTGGAAGAGCGGGGCGTGATCCGCACCCTGGCCCGACCGAACCTGGCCGCCATCTCCGGCCAGGAGGCCACCTTCCTCGCCGGCGGCGAGTTCCCTTATCCGGTCCCGACCGGCCAGGGCGACATCACCATCGAGTTCAAGCCGTTCGGGGTGAACCTGAAGTTCACGCCGGTGGTCCAGGACGGCGGGCTGATCAATCTGAAGGTCGCGCCGGAGGTCAGTCAGCTCGACTATCGGCAGAGCCTGCGTCTCTCCAACGTCGAGGTGCCCAGCATCCTCGTGCGTCGCGCCGCCACGACCATTGAACTGAAGGACGGCGAGACCTTCGCCATCGCCGGCCTGTTCCAGCAGGACTACGCCAACACCGCGCGACAGATCCCCTGGGCCGGCGATGTGCCTGTCCTTGGCTCGCTGTTCCGCTCCTCGCGCTGGAAGAAGCAGGAGACGGAGCTGCTGATCCTGGTCACGCCGCGGCTTGTCACCGCCTCGGAGAGCCGGGCCCTGGCGCCCGATCCCTTCAAGGGATCGATCGAGCCGAGCGCCATCGACCTGATCCTCAACGGCCTGAGCCTGGATCGCGCCATGGCGCCTGCCGGCCCGTCCTACCCTGACTCCGCGTCGACCGGCTCCTGAGGTGATGTGATGAGTTTCGCCGGACGACGTGTACTGATCATTGGAGCCGCGCTGGTCGATCTGGCCGCCCGGGCGCTGGGGGGCGCGGTCATCGAGACCGTCGTCGCCGAGACGCTGAACGGGCGCGCTCTGCAGAACGCCCCGCCCGATCTGGTGCTGATCAACGCCGATGAGGCGACCGCGGAGGCCCTCGCCTCGGCGATCGCCACCCTGGGTCGGGTGCCCGCGCCGCCGCCGACCCTGCTGGTGGGCGGCAATCTGCCCATCGCCCTCGTGAGGGCCCTGCTGAGACTGCCTCACTCGGACGTGCTTGAGTCGCCGTTCACCGCCGACGATCTGGTCCATGCGGCCTCGCCCTTGCTTTCGGCCCGGGTCGCACCGGTCCAGAGCGCGCCGTCGCGCTGCTGGACCGTGATGGGCGCGGTCGGCGGCGCCGGTGCGACGACGGTCGCCATCGAGATCGCCTGCGCCCTGGCCGAACGCCTGCCTGGCCCTCGACGCGTGTGCCTGATCGACCTGAACCTCGCTGATGGCGCGGCGGCGGCCTATCTCGCCGCGCCGGCCAACATGCTGCTCAGTCGCGCGTCGCAGGCGCCCGAGCGGATCGACCCGTCGCTGCTCGACGCCTTCGTTTCGCAGGCGCCGGGCGGCATCGATCTGCTGGCGGCGGCCCGCGACTGCCATGCGTTCGACACCACTTCCGCGGAGGCCGTCCTGCGCATCCTCGATGTCGCCTGCCAGGTCTATGACGCCGTGGTCGTTGATGCGCCTCGCCATCGACGCACCTGGACGCTCGACGTCCTGTCAGGCTCGGACGAACTGCTGGTCGTCTCCGAGCTGACCGTGCCCGCCCTGCTGGCGGCGCGATCGCTGGCAGGCGAGATCGAGGCGGAACTGCCCGACGGCCCGCCGCCGCGCATCGTGCTCAACCGTCTGGCCAAGCGCGTGTTTGGCCCCGCCCCTTCGATGGTCGAAGCGGAGAAGGCGCTGCAACGGCGCGCCGTCGGCGGGATCACCTCCGACTGGGAGGCCGCCGCCGCCTCGGCCAATCTGGGCGGCCCCATCGCCCAACACCGGCCCAAGTCGCGCATCGTCAAGGACGTCGGCGACCTGGTCGACCGGCTGATGGCCTCGCCCGCCATGCGCGGCGACCAGGCGAGGGTCGCCTGATGAGCCGGTTCTCCCTGCGCCGGGCCGTGCGCGCCGAGCCGTCCGCCGCGCCGGCCGAAATTCCGGTCCTGATCGTCGAGACCCCGGCGCCTGCCCCGGCCGCGCCGCATGTGTCGGACGAACAGCTCGACATGCGCCTGCGCCTCCACGCCCGACTGATCGAGGAGATCGACCTCTCCAAGCTGGGCGAGCTGGACGAGGGCGAGATGCGCCGTCAGGTGCGCCGCCTGGTCGGCGACTTCGCTCGCGACAGCCGCCTGGCCCTCAACACCGCCGAACTCGACCAGATGGGCGAGGAGGTGTTCGACGAGATGGTCGGCCTCGGCCCCATCGAGCCTCTGCTCAAGGACGAGTCGATCAACGACATCCTGATCAACGGGCCGTTCCAGGTTTACGTCGAGCGGCGGGGCGAGCTGGAGCTGACGCCGATCCGCTTCCGCGACAACGATCACCTGCTGCGCATCGTCAATCGGATCGTCGCCGCCGTCGGCCGACGCATCGACGAGTCGAGCCCGATGGTCGACGCCCGCCTGGCCGACGGCAGCCGGGTCAACGCCGCCATCGCCCCGATCGCCATCGACGGGGCCTGCGTCTCGATCCGGAAGTTCTCCAAGAAACCACTGAGCTTCGAGCGGCTGGTCGCCGTCGGCGCCATGCCGGCCTGTGTCGCCGAGTTCCTCGCCGGGGCGGTCAAGTCGCGCGTCTCGACGGTCATCAGCGGCGGCACCGGCTCGGGCAAGACCACCCTTCTCAACGCCTGTTCAGCGGCCATCAGCGAGAAGGAACGTCTGATCACCATCGAGGACGCGGCCGAACTGCAGCTGCAGCAGCCGCATGTCGTGCGCATGGAGACGCGGCCGCCGAACATCGAGGGCAAGGGCGAGATCCGTCAGCGGGAGCTGGTCAAGAACGCCCTGCGCATGCGACCCGACCGGGTCATCCTGGGGGAAGTGCGAGGCGAGGAAGCCTTCGACATGCTCCAGGCCATGAACACCGGCCACGAAGGCTCTATGGCCACAATTCACTCGAACTCCGCCCGGGAGGCGATCACCCGCCTGGAGCAGATGGTCGCCATGGGCGGCATGACCCTGAGCGCCGAAGCCGTCCGTGGGCAGATCGCCGCCGCCGTCGGCATGGTCGTTCAGGTCATGCGTCTGTCGGACGGCAAGCGGAAGGTGATGAGCGTCACCGAGATCACGGGCATGGAAGGCAATGTCGTGCAGATGCAGGACATCTTTGTCTTCAACCGTCTGCGGACGGAGCCCGACGGCACGGTCATCGGCGAGTTCCGCGCCACCGGCCTTCGCCCCAAATGTCTCGACGAGATGATCCGCAAGGGCATTCATTTCGACACCGCCAACTTCGATCCGGCGCGGGTGCTGTGATGGGGAGTGTGCGTCCTTCGACACGCAGCCTGCGGCTGCTGCTCAGGATGACGTGCCTTTGCGTACGTCATGGTGAGCAGCCGGCGAAGCCGGCGTGTCGAACCACGCACCATGCCGGGAGCGCGTTCTGATGCCCGAGGTCGATCCCCGCGTCGTGTTCATGATCCTGATCGGGGCAGCCGTGTTCACGGCGGCGCAAGCCGTCTGGGGGCTGGCGCGGGTCGCGGGGACCAAGCGCAAGGTCAACAAACGGCTGGCCGTAGCCCAGTCAGTGACGAACCTCGCCGATCTGGTCGTCGAACTGCGCAAGCAGCGCGGGCTCGACGAACACGGAAACAGCCGCATTCTCGTGCGCTGGTTCTCCGACCTGGTGATCAGGTCCGGCGTCAGCTACCAGCCGCGCGCTTGGGCCTTGACCGCCGCGGGTCTGGGTTTGGGAGCCTACCTGCTGGTGTTCCTGTGGACGAGGAACCCGCTGCTCGGCCTTGCCGCCGCGCCCGTGGTCGCGCTGGGCCTGCCGTTGCTGTGGCTCAAGTTCAAGGCCGGCGCACGGGCCAAGGCCGTGGGCCTGCAGCTGCCCAACGCTCTGGAGATCATCGTCCGCAGTCTGGAAGCCGGACACCCGGTGCCGACGGCCGTGGCTCTGGTCGGCCGTGAGATGCCCGACCCGCTCGGCAGTGAGTTCGGCATGGCCGGCGACGAGATCGCCTATGGCGCCACGCTGGAACAGGCCGTCGGCCGCGTCGCGGACCGTTGTCGTCATCCGGACGTCGATCTGTTCGCTGCGACCATCCGTCTGCAGGAACGGTCAGGCGGGAACCTGACGGGGCTGCTGAAGATGAACGCCAAGGCCGTCCGTGAGCGGCACAAGATGCGGCTGAAGATCAAGGCGGCGTCGGGCGAGGGCCGCGCTTCGGCGATCATCCTGACGTCGGCGCCGTTCGCGGTGTTCGCCATCCTGCAGGTGGCCAGCCCGCACTTCTATGGCGACGTGATCCATGAGCGGACCATCCAGATGGGCCTGGGCGCCCTCGGCTGCTGGATGTTCATCGGCAACATGGTCATGCGCAAGATGATCGACATGAGGATCTGAAGCCCATGGACCCGATCCTGCTCCAGACCCTGCTCACAGGATTCGCCGTGGCGCTGATCAGCCTGGGCGTCGGCGGCGCGGCCGTGATCGGGCTGCGCGAGGCGCGGGTCGGCGCCCGAAGGCGGGCCCGGCTCTCGGGCGACACGGTTGTTGTCGGCGGCGCAGGAGGCGGCGCCGCCGCTCTTGCGGGCGTTGTCAGTGGCGTGAAGCGCCTGGGCGACCGGATGGCCATTCAGGATCCCGCGCAAATCTCGACCATCCGCGCCAAGCTGATCCAGGCCGGCTGGTTCAGCCGGGAATCCGTGGCCGTCTATCTCGGCGCCAAGGCCGTCGCCCTGCTGCTGGCGACCGTGGCGACCGTCTTCACCGTGCCCTGGGCCATCACGGGCGGGGGCGGCATGGGCGCGATTCTCCTGGCCGGGACGTTCGCCGTCGCCGCCATTCTGGGTCCCGAGCAGGTGATCAAGGCGCGGCGGCGCAAGCTTGAGCTGGAGTACATGGATGGCTTTCCCGACCTGCTCGACCTTCTGGTCGCCTCGGTCGAAGCCGGCCTGTCGCTGGACGCAGCCGTGACCCGCGTCGGCGAGGAACTGAGCCGCCGCTACGTGCACCTGGGCGAACACCTGCGGTTCCTGACGCTGGAACTGCGGGCCGGCCGGTCACGCCGCGATGCCTGGTCAAGCTTCGCTGAACGGCTCGGCATCGATGATGCGCGCGCCCTGGCGACCATGCTGCGTCAGTCCGAAGAGATGGGCACAAGCCTGGGCGACACCCTGACCGTCTTCTCCGAGGACATGCGCGCCAAACGCATGCTGCGCGCGGAGGAGAAGGCCATGAGCCTGCCCGCCAAGCTGATGGTGCCGCTGATCCTGTTCATCTTCCCCTGTCTGATGGGGGTGCTGATCCTGCCGGCGGCCTATCGCATCAGCCAGACGCTGATGGCGAACTGACGATCTCCTGCGATCGCTCCCCTTCGTCCGTCATCCTCGCGCTTGTCGCGAGAACCCATGCACATTGCGATGAACGGAAGGACGCGGCGCCATCCGCTGAACGCCATCCGGCAGAGTGTTCATGGGTCGTCGGAACAAGTCCGACGATGACGGGAAGGGCGTGACGTCCCGTCGCTAGAGCGCCAGCACCAGAATCGGCAGGACCGTCCCCGCAGCCAGCAGGGCCAGCGCGACCGGCCGCTGACGCGTGTTGCTCATCGCCATCCAGATGCCGAGGATGCTGGACAGGGCCATGCCCGCGGCCATGACCAGGAAGGCCCATTTGACCAGGGTCTCGCCGAGTGGCGCACCCTCTTCCTCGGCTTCAGGCTTTACGATGACCGGCTTCGCGGCGGCCTGCGGCGGGCGGGCCCGGACGGGCCGCAGGGCGAATTTCTGGTGAATGTGCACCTGGCCCAGCTTCTCGATCACGGGCAGCGGCTTGTATCCGCCTTCGGCTTCATGCAGCCCGAACAGTTGCAACATGCCGGTCATCGCGAACAGCAGCAGGCTGGGCGCGACGAACACCGCGACCCAGAAGTGCAGCTGGCGGATGAAGCGCAGCCGCACGGCGCGGGCGCTGTGGGCGATCTGTTCGGGGGACTTGTCGGACAAGGAAGAACTCCTGGACGGCGGCTGATCGCCGCGATGACATGACTCGCCCCACTGTCCGATGGGCCCGGACGGGCCACCGCGCCATGACACCGATCAATCTGGGACGCGCGGTCAGGCCACCACGGGCACGCCCGCGCGCCAGGAACGGTGCAACAGGCCGCCGCCCAGCCAGTAGCTGAGCTCGGCCGGGCGCTCGATGTCCCAGACCGCGAGGTCGGCCAGCTTTCCGGCCTCCAGCGTGCCGGTCTCGTCGCCCAGGCCCAGCGCCCGGGCCGCGACCCGCGTTGTCCCGGCCAGGGCTTCCTCCGGGGTCAGACGAAACTGGCTGCAGGCGAGGTTCATCGCCGCCCGCAGGGAGAGCATCGGCGAGGTGCCGGGGTTGCAGTCGCTGGCCACGGCCATCGCAACGCCCTCGGCGCGCAGGGCGGCGACCGGCGGCTTCCGGGTCTCGGCCAGGGCCACGAAGGCGCCGGGCAGCAGGACGGCGACCGTGCCCGCCCGGGCGAGCGCCTCGACCCCAGCCTGCGACGTGAACTCCAGATGGTCAGCCGAGAGGGCGCCATAGAAGGCCGCCAAGGACGCGCCGCCGCCGTCGGACAGCTGGTCCGCATGCAGACGGACGGGCAGGCCGAGCGACGCGGCCTTGTCGAACAGGCGCGAGACCTCGGCCGTCGTGAAGGCGATGCCTTCCAGATAGGCATCGACGATATCGACCAGTCCGGCCGCGTGGGCGGCCGGCAGGGCTTCGTCGATGATCATGGCGACATAGGCGTCACGGTCCTGGTCCTTTGGAACCGCGTGCAGGCCGAGGAAGCTGGTCATCACGCGCACATCGCCATCGAGGTAGCGGGCGGCGCGGAGCATCTTCAGCTCGGTCTCCTGGTCCAGGCCGTAGCCGGACTTGATCTCGATCGTGGTCACGCCTTCGGCCATGAAGGCTCCAAGCCTCTTGCGTGCCGCCCGGATCAACCCGGCCTCGGTCGCCGCCCGTGTGGCCGCCACGGACGACCGGATGCCGCCTCCCGCGTTGGCGATCTCCTCGTAGGTCGCCCCGCCGAGCCGGGCCTCGTACTCGCCGATACGGTCCCCGCCGAAGACCAGATGGGTGTGGCAGTCGATCAGGCCGGGCGTGACCCAGCGGCCGTCGAGTTTCACCGTGCTGACGGCCTGGAAATCCGGCGCATCGGCTCGCGGACCCAGCCAGACGATATGGCCATCACGCACCGCGATGACGGCGTCCTCCAGCGCGCCATAAGGCGAGCCGTCGACCGTCATGGTCGCCGCGCGGCATCCGGTGAGGAGGAGATCGATGCGCTCCATCGGCCTGTCTTGCCACCCGTCACTGTTCGTGGATAGTCTGCACCTGTCTAGACAGGATTAGACAACTTGACCAACACCTTCCATCTCGACCTGGCCCGGTTGCCTGACGGCTGGACGCGCGACGTGCGGATCACTGTCGAAAACGGGGTGATCACAGGGCTGACGAGCGGCGCGGAGCCGATCGACGAGCGACTGAAAGGCGCGGTCGTCCCGGCCGTCACCAACCTGCACAGCCACGCCTTTCAGCGGGCCATGGCCGGTCTGGCCGAGCGGGCCCGCGCCGGCGTCGAGGACTTCTGGGCCTGGCGCGAGGCGATGTACCGCTTTCTCGACCGGCTGACGCCCGACCAGACGGAGGCCATCGCCGCCATGCTCTACGCCGAGCTGGCCGAGGGCGGCTATGCTGGCGTCGTCGAGTTTCACTATCTGCACAATGACCCGGACGGGCGGGCCTACGCCGACCCCGCCGAGACCGCCCACGCCCATCGCCGCGCGGCCGCCACCGCCGGCTTCGGCCTGACGCTGGCGCCAGTCCTCTACAGCCATTCGAGCTTCGGCGGCCTTGCGCCGAAACACGGCCAGCGGCGGTTCATCAAGTCCACGGACCAGTTCCTGCGCCTGCTGGAGGCCAGCGGAGCCGACGCCATGGCCTTCCACAGCCTGCGCGCCGTAACGCCCGAGCAGATCCGCGAGGTGCTGGCCGCCGTCGATACGTCCATGCCGATCCACATTCACGCAGCCGAGCAAACCGGCGAGGTCGACGATTGCGTGGCCTGGTCCGGCGCGAGGCCAGTGGAATGGCTGCTGGCCAACACGCCGGTCAATGACCGCTGGACCCTGGTGCACGCCACCCACATGACAGACGCCGAAGCCGCAGGCCTCGCCCGCAGTGGCGCAACTGTGGCCCTCTGTCCGTCGACGGAGGGAAACCTCGGCGACGGCTTCTTCAACGCCGACGCCTTTCTCGGCGCGGGCGGCGCGTTCGGCATCGGCTCGGACAGCCATGTGACGACCAACGCCGCCGAGGAGCTTCGCTGGTTCGAGTACGGCCGGCGACTGCAGGCGCGCAAACGGACAATGAGCGGCGGGACCGGCGAGCATGTCGGCGCGGGCCTCTGGCTCTCGGCGGCCCGGGCAGGGTCCCGGCCCACCGGCCGCAAGACCGGCGCGATCGCCATCGGCGCCCGCTGTGACCTCGTTGTGCTGGATACCGACCATCCGACGCTGACCGGCCGGAACGGCGACCTGATCCTCGACAGCCTGGTGTTCGCCGGGGCCGGCGCCATCGACCAGGTCTGGTCCGGCGGCAAACGCATCGTCGAGGGCGGGCGGCATGTCCACCGCGACGCCATCGCGGCTGCCTATCGCAAGGCCGTCGCAGAGCTCGCCGCGTGACCGCCGCCCGCGCCGCCCGCTACCAGACGGTCAAACGCCATGTGCTGGGCGCCATCCGCACCGGCCGCTGGCGGGTCGGCGACCGCATCGCCTCTGAGCACGACCTGGTCCGGGAGCTGGGCGTCGCCCGCATGACCGTCCGCCGGGCGCTGGACGAGCTGACCCGCGAGGGGCTGATCGTCCGCCGCGCCGGGGTCGGGGCCTTCGTCGCCGGCGAGCCGTTGGCCGAAAGCCATCCTCTGGAGATCCGCGACATCGCCGCCGAGGTCGCCTCGCGCGGCCATGTCTGGCGGGCCGAGGTCGTGGCGCTGGAGGCCGTAACCGCCGACGCGGACCTGGCCCTGCGCTTCGGCGTCACCGTCGGCGCGCCGTTGTTCCGCTCCGAGATCATCCACTGGGAGGGCGAGACGCCGATCCAGCTGGAACAGCGCTGGGTCACCCCGGCCATCGCGCCCGACTACCTTGCGCAGGACTTCACGACCGGCACGCCCGCCGCCCATCTGCTGGCCACGGCGCCGATCGCCGCCGGCGAACAGATCGTCCGGGCTGAAGCCGCCGACGCCCGCACCGCCGGTTTGCTGCGCATACCGGCCGACGCGCCGGTGCTGACCGTCGCCCGCCGCACCTGGAGTCGGGGGCAGGTCGCCTCCGCCGCCCGCCTGATCCACCCCGGCCACGCCTTCCAGCTGGCCGGACGCTTCGGAGACCGCCCATGACCACCAGCAACAGCCGCATCGTCCGCGCGCCTCGCGGGACTGAAATGTCCTGCAAGTCGTGGCTGACCGAGGCAGCGCTCCGCATGCTGATAAACAACCTCGACCCGGACGTGGCCGAACGGCCGGAGGACCTGGTCGTCTACGGCGGCATCGGCAAGGCCGCCCGCGACTGGGCCAGTTTCGACGCCATCGTCGCGACCCTTCGCCGGTTGAACGACGACGAGACCCTGCTGGTCCAGTCGGGCAAGCCGGTCGGGGTGTTCCGCACCCATGCCGATGCGCCGCGGGTGCTGATCGCCAACTCCAATCTGGTGCCCAAATGGGCGACCTGGGAGCATTTCCACGAGCTCGATCGCAAGGGGCTGATGATGTACGGCCAGATGACGGCCGGTTCGTGGATCTACATCGGCAGCCAGGGCATCGTTCAGGGCACCTACGAGACCTTCGTCGAGGTCGGCCGGCAGCATTTCGGCGGCGACCTGACCGGCAAATGGATTCTGACCGGCGGCCTCGGCGGCATGGGCGGCGCCCAGCCGCTGGCGGCGACCATGGCCGGCGCCTCGATGCTGGCCGTCGAATGCCAGGCCCGCTGCATCCAGCGGCGACTCGAAACCCGCTATCTCGACGAGGCGACCGAGGACCTCGATGACGCCCTGGCGCGCATCGAGCGGGCGACGAAGGAGGGCCGCGCGATCTCTGTCGGCCTGCTGGGCAACGCCGCCGACGTGTTCCCCGAACTGGTCCGGCGCGGCGTGCGCCCCGACGTGGTCACCGACCAGACCAGCGCCCACGACACCATCAACGGCTATCTGCCCCGCGGATGGTCGGTGGAACGCTGGGAGCAGGCGCGGCTGAGCGATCCGGCCGGTGTCGACCGGGCGGCCCGGGAGTCCATCGTGCCCCATGTCCAGGCCATGCTCGACTTCCACGCCATGGGCGTGCCGACGCTCGACTACGGCAACAACATTCGCCAGGTGGCGAAGGACGAGGGACTGGAGAACGCCTTCGACTTCCCCGGCTTCGTGCCGGCCTACATCCGCCCGCTGTTCTGCCGGGGCATCGGCCCGTTCCGCTGGGCGGCCCTGTCTGGGGACCCCGAGGACATCTACAAAACCGACGCGGCGATGAAGCGTCTGTTCCCGGACAATGTGCATCTGCATCGCTGGCTGGACATGGCGAAGGAGCGGATCGCCTTCCAGGGCCTGCCGGCGCGGATCTGCTGGATCGGGCTCGGCGAACGCCACCGGGCCGGTCTGATGTTCAACGAAATGGTCGCCAGCGGCGAGTTGAAAGCGCCGATCGTCATCGGCCGCGATCACCTCGACAGCGGGTCGGTGGCCAGCCCCAACCGCGAGACCGAGAGCATGATGGACGGCTCGGATGCGGTCAGCGACTGGCCGCTGCTCAACGCGCTGCTCAACACCGCCGGCGGCGCAACCTGGGTCTCCCTGCACCACGGCGGCGGGGTCGGCATGGGCTACAGCCAGCATGCCGGAGTGGTCATTGTCGCCGACGGCACACCGGAAGCGGCGAAACGGCTGGAGCGTGTCCTGTGGAATGATCCGGGCACGGGCGTGATGCGCCACGCCGACGCCGGCTATGACATCGCCATAGACTGCGCCCGGGAGCAGGGCCTCGACCTGCCATCGCTGGAGGCCGCACGATGAGCGCCATCATGCTCGGTCACGCCGACGTCGGACTTGCCGTCGTCGAGTCCGCCCTTGCCGGGCCCGTGACCGTCGGTCTGACCGATGACGCCCGGACGGCTGTCGCGGCTTCCGCCGCCGCCATCGACGCGATTCTCGCCGATGGTCGCACGGTCTATGGCGTGAACACCGGCTTTGGCCTGCTGGCGAAGAAGACCATCGCCCCCGACCATCTTACCGAGCTCCAGCGCAATCTTATCCTGTCCCACTGCTGCGGCGTCGGCGCGCCTCTGCCCGACGATGTCGTGCGGGTGATCCTGCTGCTGAAGATCGCGGGCCTGTCGCGCGGATTTTCGGGCGTGAGGCCAGAGCTCATCGCCATGCTCATCCGGCTGCTTGAGCGCGACATCCTGCCGGTGATCCCGGAAAAGGGCTCGGTCGGCGCCTCCGGCGACCTGGCGCCACTCGCACATTTGGCCTCGACCCTGATCGGGGTTGGCGACCTGAAGCTCGGCGGGAAGATCGTTCCGGCGGTGGCGGGTCTGAAGGCCGCCGGGCTGGAGCCCATCCTCCTGCGGGCCAAGGAGGGGCTCGCCCTGATCAACGGCACCCAGGTGTCGACGGCTCTGGCGCTGAAGGGGCTGGTGCTGGCGCGTCGGACGTTCAGCGCGGCGCTGGTCGCCGGCGCCCTCAGCGTCGACGCCCTCGCCGGCAGCGATGTTCCGTTCGATGCGCGCATCCACGCCGCGCGCGGACAGCCTGGCCAGATCGAGGTGGCCCGCCTTCTGCGCGGCCTGCTGGCCGGAAGCCGGATCCGGGCCAGCCATGCGGACTGTGATCGGGTGCAGGACCCCTACAGCCTGCGGTGTCAGCCGCAGGTCATGGGCGCCGTGCTCGACCTGCTCGACAACGCGCAACGCACGCTTCTGATCGAGGCGGGCGCCGTGACTGACAATCCGCTGGTGTTCGCCGACACCGGAGAGGCCCTGTCCGGCGGCAATTTCCACGCCGAGCCCGTGGCCTTCGCCGCCGACACGCTAGCCTTGGCGATTGCCGAAATCGGGGCGCTCAGTGAGCGGAGAACCGCCCTGTTGGTGGATCCGAACATGAGCAGTCTGCCGGCCTTTCTGGTTCGCGACCCGGGTGTCAATTCCGGCTTTATGATCGCCCAGGTCACCGCCGCCGCACTGGCCTCGGAGAACAAGAGCCTCAGCCACCCTTCAAGCACCGACAGCCTGCCGACCAGCGCCAACCAGGAGGACCATGTCTCGATGGCCACCTATGCGGCCCGGCGACTGACGGCCATGGCGGAGAACAGCGCCGCCATCGTCGCCATCGAACTGCTGGCCGCCGCCCAGGGGATCGAGTTTCGCCGGCCCTTGCAGTCCTCGCCGTCGCTGGAAAAGGCATTCGGCGCCATCCGCTCGGTGGCCGCCGCCTATGATCGCGACCGATACTTCGCCCCCGACATCGCCGCCGTGACGACGCTGGTCCTCGAGGGCGCGTTCGACGGGATCCCCGCATGACCGACGTCTTCGTCTCCCTAGGCGCGTCGCCGCTGATCATCAGCTTCCCGCATGTCGGGACCGATATTCCCGACGCCATCGCGGCGCGGATGACGGCGGCGGCGCTGCAGCTGGACGACACCGACTTCGAACAGCCGGCGCTCTACGACTTCGCCGCTGAACTGGACGCCACAACGATCACCGCGCGCTGGTCGCGCCTCGTCATCGACGTCAACCGCCCGCCGGACAATACACCGCTCTATCCTGGGCAATGGGGCGCGGGACTGGTCCCCGAAGAGACGTTCCTGGGGGAAGCGATCTACCGCGACAGCGCGCCGGACGAGGCCGAGATCGCCGACCGGCGCGAGTGTTACTGGCGCCCCTATCATCAGGCCCTGGCCATGGCGGTCGCAACGGCGCTCGACCGCCATGGCCACGCCATTCTCTGGGACGCCCATTCGATCAGCGCCGTCGTCCCGCGGCTCTTTGAAGGGACCTTGCCCGACCTGAACATGGGCACCGCCGCCGGCGCGGCCTGCGCCGCAGCCGTCAGCGCCGCAGCCTTCGCGGTCTGCAAGGACAGTCCCTATTCGGCGGTTCTCAATGGACGCTTCAAGGGCGGATACATCACCCGCACGTATGGAACACCGGAGACGGGCGTCCACGCCATCCAGATGGAGCTGGCCAAGTCGACCCATCTGGGCCCCGACAACCGCGTTGACGAGGTGCGCGCCGCGGAACTGCGGCCGGTTCTGCGAGGGGCCATCAAGGCCGCGCAAGGCGCACTGGGCTGATCGTTCGCGATTGACCCTCATCAAAGCGATCAGCTGAGGCGCACGCTACCTTGGGGCGAAGATCAGGCTCCAGGTTCAGTGATGAAGTTCTCGGTCAAAGTCTCTCCGCTCAATATCGACCTTCTGCGCCGCGTCGGCATCGGCGTGGCCATGAGCGAACTGGCCTATCTGGCCTACTGGATGAGCCGGGACCTCGGGCTGCTGGCGCCCGCGGCGTTCGTCAGGGCGTCGACGGGAGGGCAGGACGCGCTGGCGCAACTCGTCGGAGGCATGATCATGGCTGCGGCGATCGGGGCGACCTGCGGACTGGTCACGGCGATCGCCGTTCGCATAGCCGGCAAACCCATCGCCATCCCCGTCAGGCTTTCGCCAGATCACTCGTCGTCCGGAACCAGACCAGGTAGGCCGCAAGGCCGATGACGTTCCAGATCACGAACACGATCATGGTGAAGGTGCTCAGACCCGCGAACAGATAGGCGCAACCCAGCACGGCGAACGGTCCGACCAGCCACCAGAGTGGTGTCTTGAAGCGACGCGGTCGCGCCGGCTGCTGCATCCGCAGGATCATCATCGACAGGGCCGTGGCGATGAACGCCGCGAGAGTTCCGGCGTTGGCCACCGAGACAATCCGGCTGAGCGGCAGGGCCCCGCCGAGCACCGCGGCGATGAACCCGGTGAACAACGTCACCGCCACGGGCGTGCCGAGGCGGCTGTGCACCTTTGACAACCCCTTGGGCAGCAGGCCGTCCCGGGCCATGGCGAAGAACACCCGCGTCTGGCCGTACATGAACACCATGATCACGGTCGGCATGGCGATCACCGCCGCGAGCGCGATCAGGCTGGCCGCCTGCGGGTGGCCGAGACTGCGGATGATGAAGGACAGCGGCTCGGGGCTCTTGGCGAACTCGGCCGGGGCCATGGCGCCGATCGCCGCCGCGGCGACGCCCATGTAGATCAGCGTACAGAGCAGCATCGAGCCAACGATCCCGATGGTCAGGTCGCGGGCCGGGTTCTTCGTCTCCTCCGAGGCCGTCGAGATGGCGTCGAAGCCGTAGAAGGCGAAGAAGATGATCGAGGCGGCGCCCATGACTCCCATCTTCACGCCATCGACCTCATGGGCCCAGAAGCCCTGCGGCATGAAAGGCGTGAAGTGGGCGGCGTTGAACGCCGGCAGGGCGAGGATGATGAAACCGGCCAGGGCGATCAGCTTTACGATGACCAGCACGAAGTTGACCCGGGCGCTCTCGCGTGTGCCCAGGGCCAGCAGCCCGGCGACCAGCAGGGCGATGACCACCGCCGGCAGGTTGACGATTCCGCCCGCCTCGGGGCCCTTGAGCAGGGCCTGGGGCGCATCCGGCCACCAGCTGAGGATCAGGGCGCCGGCATAGCCCGCCCAGCCGACCGACACGGCGGCGCAGACAACGGTATATTCGAGGATCAGGCTCCAGCCGACGATCCAGGCCACCGTCTCGCCCATCACCGCGTAGCTGTAGGTGTAGGCGCTGCCCGCACGGGGCATCAGGGTGGCCATCTCGGCGTAGCAGAGGGCGGCGGCGGCGCAGACCGCGCCGGCGATCAGGAAGCTGAGCATCGCGCCCGGTCCCGCGAGACCTGCGGCCTCACCGGTCAGGGTGTAGATGCCGGTGCCGACAATGGCCCCGACACCGAGCGCCACCAGATGCTGCCAGCCCAGCGTGGCCTTCAGGCCCGTGTGGCCTTCGACATGACCGATCTCACGGTCGATGGCGATGCGTCGCGTCAGGAAGCTCATCGGCCCCTCCCCCCAATTTGAAGGGGGACCATGACCCGCTCCGGGCCGGTTCGCCAAGCCCCGGGTTGCGGGCGGACGCGGGCGGCGCCAGCTTGGCGGCCGTTCCAGAGGACCTCGTCATGTTGAAACGCCTAGTGCTCGCCGCCCTGCTGCTCTTCCTGCCGGCCGCCGCCTGGGCGGGTCCCGCCGACGAGGCCGCCTTGACCGGTCTGGTCAACGACTACGAAGCCTGGAACGTCGCCCAGAACCCGATCAGCGCGGGCCAGAATGGCGACCGCGCCGCACTGCGCCTTTTGCCGGACGTCACGCCGGCCGCCGACGCGGCGCGCAAGAAAGCCCTCGAGGGCTTCGAAGCGCGGCTGAAGGCCATTCCCGCGGCGGGCCTTTCCGTCGACTCGCAACTGAACCGCGCGTTCCTTGACCGCCTGATTCGCGACAATCTCGGCTTCATCGCCTTCGACACAGCGCGGTTCGCCTTCACCGGCGACGACGGCTTCAACCAGACCGCCGGCTATCTGGCGGGCTCGACACCGGTCAATTCGGTCGACGATGCGGAGGCCTGGATCGCCCGGCTGGAAGCGCTGCCGAAATACTACGACGACAACATCGCCAACGCCCGGCGCGGGGTGAAGACCGGCTGGGTTCAGCCACGCATGATCAGCGACATCGTGCTGGGACAGGCACGCGCCGTGCTGACCGTGGCCCCGGAGGCCGACCCGCTGCTGGCGCCTCTGAAGGTCATGCCGGCGACGATTCCCGCCGCGACGCAGGCCGCGCTCAGGGCCCGCGCCATCGCCGTGATCGCCACTAAGATCCGCCCGGCCCAGCAGCGCTTCGCGACCTTCATGGCGTCGGAATATCTGCCGAAGTCGAAGGCCGCGCTCGGCGTCGGGGGTCTGCCCGGCGGCCGGGACTACTACGCCTTCCTCGCCCGGCGTTTCACGACCACGGACCTGACGCCGGACCAGATCCACCAGCTGGGCCTGAGCGAGGTCGCCCGCATCCGCGCCGAGATGGACGCCGTGCGCGCGGCGTCCGGCTTCAAGGGCACGCATGCCGAGTTCCTTGCCTTCCTGCGCAGCGATCCGCAGTTCTACGCCACGAGCCGGGAGGAGCTGCTGGAGAAGGCCAGCACCCTGGCCAAGCGCATCGACGACCAGCTGCCCCGGTTCTTCTGGACGCTGCCGCGCCTGACCTACGGCGTGCGGCCGGTGCCGTCAGAGATCGAGAAGACCTACACCAGCGCCCGCTATTTCCCCGGCAGCGCCAGCCAGGGCATCGCCGGCGGCTTCATGGTCAACACCTACGCGCTCGACCAGCGTGGCCTGTATGAGCTGCCGGCCCTGGCGCTGCACGAGGCGGTGCCCGGGCACCATCTGCAGATCGCCCTGGCCCAGGAGCTTCAGGGTGTGCCGGCCTTCCGCCGCGACGCGGACATGACCGCCTTCGTCGAGGGCTGGGCCCTCTATTCCGAGAGCCTGGGGACCGAGATGGGCATCTACCGCACGCCCTACGAAGACTTCGGCCGGCTCTCGATGGAGATGTGGCGGGCCTGCCGGCTGGTGTCGGACACCGGCATCCACTGGCTGGGCTGGAGCCTCGAGGAGGCCCGCAAATGCTTCACCGACAACACGGCGCTGTCGTCGCTGAACATCGAGAACGAGCTGGCCCGCTACGTCGGCTGGCCGGGCCAGGCGCTGGGCTACAAGGTCGGCGAGTTGAAGATCAAGGCTCTGCGCAAACGCGCCGAGACGGCGCTGGGCCCGAAGTTCGACATCCGCCGGTTCCACGACGCCGTGCTGCTGGCAGGCCCGCTGCCGATGGACCTGCTGGAAATCCGCGTCGACCAGTGGATCGCGGCGGTGAAGGCGAAGGGCGGCTGATCCGCCGCCGCCCGGAACGCCCCTACAGCGCCGCGTAGTTCGGCGACATTATCGACACCGCGAAGCCCTCCGGGCCGCTGGAAACGGTCATGCGCGCGTCGAGCTGTTTCACCAGGTCATTGACGATGGTCCGGGCCAGGGTCCCACGGGTCCGGGCGGCCTCGCCGGCGCCGTTGCCCACGCCGTTGTCGGACACCAGCAGCTTCCAGGTCTCGCCGCGAGTCTCGTAGTCGACGCAGATCTGCGCGTCGGCCTTGTGAACCGGGAAGGCGAACTTGATGGAGTTGATCACCAACTCGGTGACGGCCAGGCCGATTCTGACGGCCCGGGTCGAGGCGAGCGGACCGCTGGCGGCTCTCGCCGTGATCTGGATGGGCTGACGGTCGCTGACCATCGAATCCCTGAGTCCGCCGGCGATATCCGACAGGTAGCTGCTGACCTCGACGACATCGAGACGCGCTGCGTCGCAAAGATGGGCCTGCACCTGGCCTACGGACAGCACGCGCAGATAGGCGTCGCGCAGGTGGTACCGGACTTCCTCGGACTCCACGTTCCGGCTCTGGATCCGGAGCAGAGCGGCGAGCATCTGCATGTTGTTGCCGAGGCGGTGCTGAACTTCCCGGAGCAGGATGTCCTTGTCCTTGAGGCGACGGCCCGTCTGCATCAGCAGGTAAGTCTTGTCCTGATCCAGTTCGCGCTGGACCGTGATGTCCGTGAACGTGACGACCAGAGTCGGCCGCCCGTCGTCGCTGCGCGGCAACATCCGCGCGGAGAGCGCCAGCACGTGCCGGCTGCCTGACGCGAAGGTCTGCTCGACCTGTATGCCGTCCGCGGCGACGGCGCGGTTCCCGCCAATCATCGACAGGAACAGGCGAATCTCGGGCCGGTCCAGCTGACCATCGCCCAGCGCGTAGATCGGCCGCCCTTCGGACAGCGCGCGATCAAAGCCGAACAGGTCGAAGAAGGTCTGGCTGGCCGTGATCAGGCAGAGCCGGTCATCCAGAACGACCACCGGTTCAGGCGCGCTATCCATGACAGCGAAAGCAAGAGCCCGGTACTTCTCGGGGCTTTGTGGAACGAAAAGCATGACCGTTTGTCCGGCAGCGGCGCTGGGACTTTCAATGTTCAGGCGATTTCGAAGTCCCCGGTAAACCTTTGATTTACCATGGTTAACAAAGGATTAACGGCGAGAATGCGAGAAATATTCGCCGCGATTAAACGCCTCATATTGGCGAGACAAATTGTCGCGCCCAAGATTCATGAACGTCTACGATTTCGCCGGCGAATACATCGAGCGATCTATGCTCTGACGATCCAGACGAAAATAACGCCACTTCAGACTCCCGCCCCTTCCCAGTCGCCGTAGCCGGCTTCGGCGGGACCGCGACCGGTAAGACGGTTGTAGAGTTTCTTGATCGTACGGCTTCCCGTGGTCGGAAACAGCCAGGGGCAGAGGCCGTGGATCACCGAGGCCAGACCGCCGAGAATCATCGCGAACCCGAAGCTCGTCGCCACGCCCAGATGCTTGCCGTAGCTCTCGCCGACGGAATGGGGGTGATCGGTGAAGGGATTCATGACCGGCTCCGGGCGATGCGGTGTGGCTCAGTGATGGCCTGAGCCGTGCCGCAGGGTCAACCGGCTACTCCGGCCAGAGGTCCGTCACACCGCCCTTGCGGTTGAGCATGTGGGTGGCCCGCTTGATCACCGTCAGCAGACGCTCGACCCGGTCTTCCTTGTCGTAGGTGACCTGTGCGCGCGCCATGCCTTCCAGCATGAAGCGGGCAAGGTCCCGGCTGGCCTGGAAGCGCGGACCGGCGCCGGCGTGCAGCATCTTGAGAAAATGGTCGCCGATCTGGGCGCGGTCGAAGTCCGCCAGCGACGGCGCCAGCAGCTCACGGACCAGCGGGTCGGTGCGCGAGGCGGCCTCAAGCTCGGCGAAGGCGACGAACGGCGTGCGGTGGAGCAGGTCCCAGTAGGTCTCGATCGCATGTTCGGTGACGTCGGCCCCGGGCGGCAGGCTGTCGGCGGCGTCGCGAAACAGCGCCGCGCGTTGACCCTGAATGTGGTCGATCGCCGCCTCGAGGAGGATCTCGCGGGTGGGAAAATGGTAGAGCATCGCGCCGCGCGTGATGCCGGCGGCTTCGGCCACCGCCGCGTTGGTCGTCGCGGCGTAGCCCTGCTCGGCGATAACCCGCACCGCCTCATCAAGGATCCGCGCCCGGGTGCGACGGGACTTTGGAGTATCACGCTGAACTGGAGACGCCTCGGACATGCCGCCCATCTAGGCGCTGGAATGTTGCGTCGCAACGGACTGATCCCCCACTTCACGAGACTGACATGCAATCAGCCTAGCAGCGTCGCAATCACCGCCTGTTTCAGGAGCAGGGATGACCGACGACGACCAGGTTTTCAGCTGCCGGGCGGTGTTCATCAGCGACGTGCACCTCGGCACGCGCGGATGCCAGGCCGAGATGCTGCTCGACTTCATCCGGCATCTGGAGTGCGAGCAACTCTATCTCGTCGGGGACATCATCGACGGCTGGAAGCTGAAGAGCGGCTGGCACTGGCCGCAGAGCCACAACGATGTGGTGCAGAAGGTGCTGCGCATGGCCCGAAAGGGCGTGAAGGTGACCTACGTGCCGGGGAACCACGATGAGGTCGCCCGCGACTTCTGCGGCGTGCACTTTGGCGGCGTGGTCGTCGTGCGAGACGCGATCCATGAGACCGCCGACGGCCGGCGATTCCTGGTCGTTCACGGCGACGAATTCGACGGCATCGTGCAGCATGCGCGCTGGCTCGCCTTCCTCGGCGATTGGTCCTATAGAACGCTCCTGCTGCTGAACACTTTGGTGGCGCGCGTGCGCCACCGGATGGGTTTGGGGTACTGGAGCTTTTCGGCCTATCTGAAGGTCAAGGTGAAGAACGCCCTGCAGTTCATCGAGAATTTCGAGGAAGCCGTGACCGACGAAGCGCGTCGGCGCGGTGTGGATGGCGTCATTTGCGGCCACATCCACAAGGCGGAAATGCGCGATCTCGGCGGCATCCTGTACGTCAATGACGGGGACTGGGTCGAAAGCTGCACCGCCCTGGTCGAGCATCACGACGGCCGGCTCGAAATCGTGGAGTGGGCGAAGCGGCGTTCCTGGTCCAGTATCACCCGCAGCGACCCTGTCGCCCTGCCGGAGCCCGCCGCCGCCTGATGCGTATCCTCGTCGCCACTGATGCCTGGGAGCCCCAGGTCAACGGCGTTGTCCGTACGCTGACGCGTACCGTCGCCGAAATGCGCGCCATGGGTCACGAGGTCGAGGTCATCAGCCCCGACCAGTTCAACACCGTGCCCCTGCCGACCTATTCCGAGATCAAGCTGGCCGTCGGCGCCTATGAGCCGATCCAGGAGCGGTTCAAGTCGTTCGAGCCCGAGGCGATCCACATCGCCACCGAAGGCCCCGTGGGTCTGGCCGCCCGGCGCGTCTGCCTGGAATGGAAGCTGCCGTTCACAACCAGCTACCACACGCGGTTTCCCGAGTACGTCTCGGCCCGCCTGCCCGTGCCGCTGGCGGCCGGCTACGCCTACATGAAGTGGTTCCACAAGCCGTCCGGCCGGATGATGGTGGCGACCGACACCATGCGGGACGAGCTGGAACGTCACGGCTTCCGCAACATCTCGTCCTGGTCCCGCGGCGTGGACACGGACATCTTTCATCCGCGGCGGGACGATGAGCCTGACGTGTACGCCGGGCTGAAGCGGCCGATCTTCCTCAACGTCGGCCGCGTGGCCGTCGAGAAGAACATCGAAGCCTTCGCCAGCCTCGACCTGCCGGGAACCAAGGTCGTCGTTGGCGACGGACCGCAGCGGGCCGAGCTTGAAGAGAGCTATCCGGACGTGAAGTTCGTCGGCGCGAAGTATGGCGATGAGCTGGCGGCCTATTTCGGCTGCGCCGATGTGTTTGTCTTTCCGTCGCTGACCGACACCTTCGGGCTGGTGATTCTGGAAGCCATGGCCGCAGGGCTTCCGGTGGCGGGGTTCAATGCTCCGGGACCGGCGGACCTTATCCCGGGCTCCAACGCCGGCGTGCTGGCGCCGGGACGCACCGACGGTCTGGCCGAAGCCGCCATCGCCTGTCTCGACCTCGACAGGACCGCCGTGCGCGCCTTCGCCGAAAAGTTCAGCTGGCGGTCCTGCGCCGAGCAGTTCGTGCGCAATCTGGATCCCTATCCCGAGCCCGAAAAGACGCGCTTCTGGCGGCGTCTGCGACGGCTGGCGCGGCTGCGGCGCGGTCCCAAGGCGGCTTAGAGATTACGGATCCTCCCCTCGAAGAGGGGAGGGGGACCAGCCGGAGGCTGGTGGAGGGGGCAGCGCGGATACGAACAGCCCCATCCTGAATTCCGGTCTTTCCGGGGAGCCCAGCGCCGCCCCTCCACCATGCTCCGCATGGTCCCCCTCCCCGCTCCGCGGAGAGGTCATTCATTCAACGAAAAACGCCGCGGCCCTTTCGAGCCGCGGCGCAATTCTCTGGACCGAAGTTGGTCCTTAGGAGGTCGGGCGCGCCATGGGCGTTCCGGCCTTGAAGGTCGCCTTGCCGGCTTCGTGGGCGGCGGGCGGCAGCGGGATCAGGCCACGGCCCTGGAGATAGCCGCCACGACCCGAAGCGGCGTCAGAGAGAAACTCCTCCACGAACTCGCGCAGACCCGGCGTCACGCCGATGTTGGACTTCTTGATGTAGATGAACAGCGAGCGCGACAGCGGGTAGCTGCCGTTGGCGATGGTCGTGGCGTTCGGGAAGATGCCGTTGACCGAAGCGCCCTTCACCTTGTCGGCGTTCTCTTCGAGGAACGAGTAGCCGAAGATGCCCAGCGAGCCCGGGGTGCGGGTCAGGGTCTGGACGATGGCGTTGTCGTTTTCACCAGCGTCGATCCAGCCATCCGCGCGCAGCGGGTCGACCAGCGCCTTGAAGCCCTTTTCGTTGTTCGAGCGCATCTCGTCGAGGATCGGGAACTTGCGCGCGCCGGCCTCGATGCCGAGCTCGACGAACGCGTCACGGGTGCCGGACGTGGGCGGCGGACCGTAGACCACGATGCGGTTGCCCGGCAGGCCGGTGCCGACGTCGTCCCAGGCGGTGTAGGGGTTGGGAACGAACTTGCCGTAGCGCAACACCTTGGCCGACAGGCCGAGGTACAGGTACTCAAGCTTGAAGTTGTAGTCCGCGCCGTCCTTGTCGGTGGCGATGACGATGCCGTCGAAGCCGATCTTCAGGGCGATGATGTCCTTCACGCCCTTGGCGGCGCAGGCGTCGAATTCCGACTTCTTCATCGGACGCGAAGCGTTGGCGATGTCGGGGAAGCCTTCACCGGTGCCGCCGCAAAACGCCTTGAAGCCGCCGCCGGTGCCCAGGGATTCAATCTTGGGCGCCTTGGAGCCGGTCTTGCGGGCGTAGTTCTCCGCGACGCGGGTGCTGAACGGGAAGACGGTCGAGGAACCGGCGGCCCAGACGTAGTCCCGGGCCGCGTGGGCCTGGGAGGCGATGGTCATGACCGCGGCCGCGGCGACCGTTCCGAGAATTTTCTTCATGGGATGATCTCTGATCTCGAGGTGACGGCTGACTAGAAGTCGATCTGGGCGCGGAGCTGGAACTGGTCCACATCCACGTCGCGGCCGACGACCGGGTTGTCGTTGGTAGCCTTGGTGTAGTTGGCCTGGAAGCGAACGTACGGCACGGGGTAGTAGTTCACGCCCGCCGTCCAGCTCGTATATTCGCCTGAGTCGCGGGCCGCTGTACGCGCTGCGGCGTTGCCCGCCGTGTTGTAGACGTCCGTGGCGTCGGCCCAGTCGTAGCGCAGGCCGAGTTCAACACCGCCGAAGCCGCCGGCGGTGACCGGGTTCAGGATCTTCGGACGACCGAACTCGCCCTTCTTCGGGTCGTAGTTGCGCATTTCGCCGGTCGGCCAGAAGCTGACGAAGGCGTAGCCAACCTTGACGTTGGGGTCGCCGCCGACGGTCGCGCCCGTGCCCGTCGTGAGGCGGGTCACGGCGATGTCGGCGTATTCGGCCTGGACCGAGAGGCTGTTGTGGACCCAGGCGAATTCACCGCCCCAGGTGGTGTCGGTGTCGCCCATGGCGCCCGACGTCAGGTAACGACCGCCGAAGTTGGTCATCGGGCGGGTCTGGTAGCTGAAGGCAGCTTCATTGCCGTGGTCGCGGTAGCGACCGAACAGGGCGAGGTGAACCTTGTCCGTGTCCGTCAGGATCGGGGCGTAGCTGGCGCGGGCGGTGAAGCCGAGGCGCTCCTGCAGGTCCGGCTTCAGGGCAATGGAGGGCGCGCCGGTGACGGCCGTGGTCAGGTCGGCGTTGTTGATCGAGTCGCCCTGGACGGCGCCCGTCAGGGTCCAGTCTTCACCGTTCATCTTGACGACGGCGCTGACGAGGTAGCTGTCGGGACCGATTTCCCCGTAAGGCCCGCGGTCCATGAAGGTCGTGAAACGGGTCGAGGTGAGGTTCTCGAGGCCGGCGGCCTTGATGTTGCCGAACAGGATCGAGGTGTTGTCGTTCGGCTTGTATTCGATGACCACGTCATCCCAGGCCCAAGCCCCGCCGTTCACGGCGCCGCCTTCGGCCTTGTAGGCGAAGTAGTTGTTGATCTGACCTTCGACGCCCAGGAACACCTGGCGGCCGCGGAAAGCGCGGGTGGTGAAGTCGGCGCCCACTTCGCGGTCGACGTCCTGGAAGACCGCGTCGATCAGGATCCGGCCACGGACCTTGAAGGAGACGCCATCGTTGGTGAATTGCGGAGCGCCCTTCCAGGCGGTCGTGGTTTCTTGCGCGGTAGCGCCCGACACGAGGGCCAGCGCCATGAGCGCGCCCAGTGCAGACCCGCAGGCCAGCGAGGTCTTGGTCATCATAGTGGGATCCTTGTCGATCTCACCCGACGCCCCTCGCGTCAGGTCGGCGGACTCCTAGGCGGGCCCCGCGACGGTCAGGCGACAGCATCAGGAAGGTTCGACGACAGCCGCGCGTCAGTTGTGTGACAGACAGTCTCTATACGGACGATTACTCGCCGTGAAACTACGCTGAAAAATCTTCGTTTTCAGGAAGTTAGAGAAGACGACTGCGGATCGCCGATGACAGCAGGTCGATGCCCGACACCGCGACAACGATGACAAGGACGATGCAGCCGGTCTCGTCGTATTTGAACGACTGGGTGGAATCCAGCAACACCTGCCCGATGCCGCCCGCGCCGATCAGGCCGAGGACGGTGGCCGCCCGGCTGCTCGATTCGAAGCGGTACAGCGCATAGCTGACCCACAGCGGCGCGACCTGGGGAATGACGCCCCAGACGATTTCATGCAGGCGGCCGGCGCCCGTGGCGCGGACGCCCTCAACCGGTCCCTTGTCGATGGCTTCGACGGCTTCGGAGAACAGCTTCGCCAGCACGCCGCCGGTGTTGAACATCATCGCCATGACGCCGGCGAACGGACCCAGGCCCACGGCCGTGATGAAGATCAGGGCGACGACGAGATCGGGGATCGAGCGGACAAGATCCAGAACCCGGCGGACCGGCTGCTGGATCCAGGAGGGGGTGATGTTCTTCGATGCAAGCAGGCCCAAGGGAATGGCGACGATGATCGCCAGCGCCGTGCCCCACAGCGCCATCTGGATCGTCTGCCACATCTTGCCGGTGTAGAGACCCCATTCCTTGTCCATGAAGTCGCTGGGCGTCCAGGCCGGGTCCCAGAAGCGGAACGGCGCGAAGAAGCCGCCGACGAACTCGCCCATGCGGCTCTCGCTGCTGAACAGCATCGGGAACTTGTCGATCTCGGCCGGATGGAAACTGATGACCAGCAGCAGGCCGACCCCGCCCCAGAGGAGGAGGTCGAACATCTGCGCGCTGAGCGGCCGGCGCGGCGGAGTCAGATCGACGGTCTCGGTCATGCCTGGTCTCAGTTCGCGGCGGGGGCCGCGGCGCCGGCCTTGGCGACGATGGCGGCCTGCTTTGCCTTCAGGGCGTCGAGCGCGGACTGGGCAGCGGCGATCTTGGCCTTGTCACCGGCTTCCTCGGCCTCGCCCAGGTTTTCGGCGGCTTCCCAGATCTCAACCGGAATCAGGTGCGAGCCATCGGCGGGCTTGAAGCCGCCGATGCTCAGCTTGGCCATGTTGGCGCGCTGGCGCTCGGCGTCCGGACCCGTGCCCTGGCCATAGGTCAGGAAGAACTGGCGCAGCTTTTCCTTGACCACCGGATCAAGGTCCTTGCGCCAGACCATCGGATCTTCCGGCAGCGTCGGCGACTCCCAGATGACCCGCACACGATCGGCCTGGCCTTCGCCACGGTCCTTGTTCAGACGCAGGGCAGTAGAGTTGTTGGTCGCGGCGTCGAGCCGCCCGTTGGCCACCGCGAACAGGTTCGCGGCGTGGTTGGCCGACAAGACCGTCTTGAAGCAGGTCTCGGGCTTGACCCCGCGCGGCAGGAAAACCTCGACCATCGGCACGAGCGTGCCGGACGTCGACTTCTTGTCGCCCATGCCGAAGTTCAGCGTGCGATCACACTTGAACAGGTCGTCCAGCGTCCGGATCTTGCTGTTGGCCGGGACGATGATCAGGGACTTGTAGCCGTCGGTGCCCGACGGATCGAAGGTGCGCGCGAAGACCTCGCCATTGGACCGGCGAACGGCTTCCAGGCCGGACTGGTTCGAAAACCAGCCCACATCCGTCTGCTTGAAGCGCATCGCCTCGATCAGGGCGCTGTAGCTGCCCGAGAAGAACGGCTTCACCTTGAGACCGGTCTGCTTCTCCATGTCGGCCAGGATCGGCGCCCAGTAGGACTCCATGTTCTGGGCGGACTCGGTCGACAGGATCGAGAAGGTGACGGTGTCCGGGGTCCCGGTGGTAGCGGCCTTTGGACCGCAGCCGGCCAGCGCGAGCGCCGCGACGGCCCCCAGGGCCAGGAATGAGCGGCGAAGAATCATGAGGGGGCTCCTTCCCAGAAGACGTCTTCGAATTCCGGGCCGTAGATATCGATGAGTTTGTCGCGTTTCAGACCGGACGCCGGGCCGTCATAGACCATCTTGCCGGCTTTCAGCGCGACGACGCGGTCGCAGTATTTCAGGGCGTAGTCGACCTGGTGCAGGGTGACGATGACCGTCAGCCCGTCCTTCTGGTTCAGCTCGCGCAGGATCTCCATGACCTTCCGCGCCGACACCGGGTCGAGCGATGCGACCGGTTCGTCGGCGAGAATGATCTTGGCCTTCTGGACCAGCGCGCGGGCGATGGCGCCGCGCTGCTGCTGCCCGCCCGACAGCGTGTTGGCCCGCTGGCCGGCATAGTCTGAGACACCCACCCGGTGCAGCGCCTGCATCGCGGCAGCCTTTGTCTCCTCCGGCCAGCGGCCGAACAGACCCTGGGCGAAGCCGATGCGACCCAGCGATCCGAGCGCCACGTTGGTGAACAGGCTGAGACGGCCGACGAGATTGAACTGCTGGGCGATGAAGCCGATGCGGATGCGCGCGTCGCGCACCTTGTCGCTGAGCTTGCCCTTGACCTGAACCTTGCCGCCGAAGGCCTCGATGACACCGGCGCCGGCGTCGATGGTCTGGAGGCCGTCCACGGACCGCAACAGGGTCGACTTGCCCGAACCGGACGGTCCGATCAGCGCGACCATTTCCCCGCGGGCGACGTCCAGCGAGACCCCGTCGAGCGCGCGGCGGGAACCAAAGGTCTTGGAGACCGAGCGGATCGAGAGGACGGCGTCTGTCGTCATGGTTTCGGCAGGAGTCCTAACACACAAGCCCAACTGTCATGGAAGGGGCATGCAAAAGTTTCGTGACGGCAAGGCATATCCTTCCACGGGACCGGCTGCAAAGTCCCGTGACGTCCCCCGATGCGGGAAATGCGCTCGCCGCCCCCATCGGGAGCAGCAGAAAAGTCTCTTTACATCGCGACCAAGCGACTCTACATCGCGCGCTCCCGGCGGACCCCGTGTCCATCTGCGCTGCTAACGCCGGGCTAGGTTCAACAATCTTTGGGGGTTACGTGAATTGCACACGTACCATAAGCCCCTGGACCTGGTCCGTGAGCGGTCACCGGAACGTCCTGTCGCCCTTGTGCGACAAGGCACCGTTGCCGTAGCGGCGCGCTGGTTCCAGGAGAATTTCAAGGGCGACGTCCTCTACGCGGTGAAGGCCAATCCTTCGCCGTGGGTCATCAGGACCCTCGTGGAAAATGGCGTTACGGGCTTTGACGTAGCATCGATCCCCGAGATCGAGCTTGTGGCGGAGCATGCCCCGGGATCACGCATGGCCTTCATGCACCCGGTGAAGAGCCGCGCCTCGATTTCGGCCGCCTACTTCGATCATGGCGTTCGGACCTTCTCGTTCGACACCCAGGACGAGCTGGACAAGATCCTCGACGCCACCGGCAACGCCAGGGACCTGAACCTCATCGTCCGCATGGGCGTGTCGACCGAAGGCGCGGCCTACAGCCTGTCGGGCAAGTTCGGCGTCGACAGCTTCAAGGCTCCGTCCCTGATGCTGGCCGCCCGCCGCGCGACCCAGGACATGATGGGCGTGTCGTTCCACGTCGGCAGCCAGTGCATGCGTCCGACCGCCTTCCAGGCGGCCATGGCCCAGACGGGCCGGGCGCTGGTGCGGGCCGGCGTGTTCGCCGATGTCATCGACATCGGCGGCGGCTTCCCGTCGATCTACCCGGGCATGATTCCACCGGACATGAGCGATTACATCGCGGCCATCGATCGCGGCTTCAACGAGATGCCGGTGTCGGAAACGACCGAGCTGTGGTGCGAGCCCGGCAGGGCGCTGGTCGCTGAATCGACTTCGCTGCTGACCCGAGTCGAGCTGCGCAAGGGCGACGCCCTCTATCTGAACGACGGAGCCTATGGCTCGCTGTTCGACGCCGCGCACGCCAAATGGCCCTTCCCGGTCAAGAGCTATCGCGGCGGCGCGGACGCCCGCGAACTGGAGGGCAATCTGAAGCCGTTCCAGTTCTATGGCCCGACCTGCGATTCCATCGACCACATGCCCGGGCCGTTCTGGCTGCCCGAGGATGTGCAGGAAGGCGATTTCGTCGAGATCGGCATGCTGGGCGCCTACGGCGTGGCCATGTCCACGCGGTTCAACGGCTTCGGCGCCGTCGAGACGGTGGCCGTGGACGATGACGCGCCGATGGCCTCGATGTTCGGCCTCGCCCGTCGCTCGATCCCCGTGCCGCGCACGGAGAATACAAACGTCGTCAGGCTGTCGCGCCCGAAGGGTAAGGCCGGCCAACGGAAGCGGAAGAAGTAGGTCGCATCCATCCGCCCACGAGGCGGTTTCACCTGATCAGCGCCAGCCCGTCGCTCCGTCCGGGCTGGCGCCAATTTCCATTGGACGGGCGCTCAAACCTTGGGGAAACCAAAGCGATGAACGCTCCCGTTTCGAACACCAAAGCCCAGCTGCTCGCCAACGTCGTCGAGCACATCGACATCACCAGCTTCGACGCCCGTCCCATCATCGATGCGATGCGCAAGATGAGCTTCAGCTCGCGTGACACGGCGCGGGCGGCGGACATCTTCAACATGGCCCTCGAAGACAAGGCCTGTTCGCCCTGGCTGATCCTCGCCGGATCGACCAGCGCCGGCGGCTGCATGCACGTCTACCGGGACATGGTGAAGTTCGGCATGGTCGACGCCATCGTCGCCACCGGCGCCTCGATCGTCGACATGGATTTCTTCGAGGCCCTCGGCTTCAAGCACTACCAGGCCGCCGGCCCGGTCGACGACAACGTGCTGCGCGACAACTACATCGACCGCATCTACGACACCTACATCGACGAGGAAGAGCTCCAGAACTGCGATCACACGATCCTGGAGATCTGCAACCGCCTGGAGCCCCGCGCCTATTCCTCGCGCGAGTTCATCTGGGAAATGGGCAAGTGGCTGAGCGAGGGCAATGCAAAGAAGCCCGGCAGCCTGATCCAGACCGCCTACGAGGAAGGCGTGCCGATCTTCTGCCCGGCCTTCGTCGACAGCTCCGCCGGCTTCGGCCTGGTCAAGCACCAGAAGGAGCGGATCGCCGCCAAACAGCCCTACCTGATGATCGACGCGGTCGCGGACTTCCGTGAGTTGACGGATATCAAGATCGCCGCCGGCGTCACCGGCCTGTTCATGGTCGGCGGCGGGGTGCCGAAGAACTTCGCCCAGGACACGGTCGTGTGCGCCGAAATCCTCGGCATCGAGGCGGAGATGCACCGCTACGCCGTGCAGATCACCGTCGCCGACGTGCGCGACGGCGCCTGCTCGTCCTCGACGCTCAAGGAAGCGGCCAGCTGGGGCAAGGTCCAGACCACCCATGAGCAGATGGTCTTCGCCGAAGCCACCACGGTGGTGCCCCTGATCGGCTCGGACGCCTATCACCGCGGGGCGTGGAAGAACCGGGTCAAGCCGCGCTGGCAGAAGCTGTTCGCCTGATCCGGCGGCTATTGCCAGGATTGAAGGACCGCGCGAGGCTTTCCGCTTCGCGCGGTTTTTCGTTTGGGGGTTCAGACTTGCGTCTCGTGATCATCACCGCGGCCATCGCGGCCGTCTCGCTGTCAGCTTGCAGCCGGAAGGAAGAGAAGACGTCCACCACTTCTGACGGCTTCCACATGGAAACGACGCGGGAAGAAAGCTCGACGACCGTCCAGGTCACGATTCCGCCGCCTGCACCCCCAACCAATGCGCCCGGCGCGCCACCGGCGCCGCCCGCCCCGCCCATAAAGGTCACGACGCCGGACTTCGCGCCGCTCTATCCGGGAGCGACGCTGAAGGCGACCAGCACGACGGTGACGAACGGACACCAGGTGGGGTCGGTGACCTATCTGACCACGGCCTCGCCGAAGGCCGTCATCGACTTCTACAAGCCTCGCGCGGCCGCCGCCGGTTTCACGACGAGCGCCGACGCCAACATCGGCGTAGGCCTGATGTACGCGGCGACCGGGGCGTCGAAAGACCAGACGCTGCAGGTGATCGCCACCGCCGAGAAGAGCGGAACCGCCGTGGTCCTGTCGTGGACCGGACCGAGGTCGTGAGCCGCCGCCCGGAGGCGCCTCGCGTGGACCGCGCGCGGATTTCGGCCATAGCCGGCCTCGCCCTCCTGATCGCGGCCGGCGCCGGCGCGGCCTCGGCGGGGCTGCCCTGGAAGGGCTATCTCGGGGCGGCCGGGCCGGACACCGTGGCCATCCTGCCGCCAGCGCCAGCGGCGGGCTCACCCGTCGCCGAGGCTGACCGGGCCATCTTCCTCTCAACGCGATCTCTTCAGGGGACGCCGCGCTGGGATCTGGCCGTCAATGATCTGTCCGAACGTCGCATTGTCAGCGACCTGAGCTGCGCCGTCGGCGTTGAACTTCGGGAACAGGACCTGCCTGCCCTGCGCGGCCTCTTGTTGAAGATGGCCCCGGACGTCGGCCGCGCCGTCAGTCGGCCCAAGAAGGTCTGGGGTCGTCCCCGCCCCTATCTGGCCAACGAGGGGCCCATCTGCACGGACCGGACGGCCGGGCTGGCCCACAGCCCGGACTACCCGTCGGGCCATGCCACCTGGGGCTGGGCGGTCGGGCTGGTGATGGCCGAACTGGTTCCGGACCGGTCTGGCGCGATCCTGGCGCGCAGCAAGGCCTTCGGCGAGAGCCGCCTGGTGTGTGGCGTGCACAACGCCAGTTCCGTCGCCGCGGGCCGGACCAACGCGGAAATCCTGGTGGCGGCGCTGCACACGTCGCCCGCGTTCCGCGCGGACATGGACAAGGCCCGCGTCGAGCTGGCCGGCGTGATCGCTGACGGCCGCCCTGCAAGCAACTGCGCCGCCGAGGCGGCGGCGATGGCGACCCCGTTGCCCTAGCCGCCGCTTGCTCTCCGGCGCGCGGCTCTCTACCTCTCGGTGGATGGCCCATTCCCACGCCTGTGACCACGACCACCATGAGCACGGCCTGACCGGCGACGCCCTGTCGCGCGGACTGACGGCGGCCGAGGCGCGGTGCGCCGCCGCCGGCCAGCGCATGACGCCGCCCCGTCGGCGCGTGCTGGAACTGCTGCTCGAGGCCGGCCAACCCGTGAAGGCCTACGACCTGATCGCCGCCTTCGGCGCTGACGGCGCGCCCGCAAAGCCGCCGACGGTCTATCGAGCGCTGGATTTCCTGTCGAAACAGGGCCTGGCCCACCGCATCGAAAGCCTGAACGCCTTCATCGCCTGTGGCGGCGGGGGCGAAGGACACGCGGCGGCGTTCCTGATCTGCGACTGCTGCGGCGCCACGCGTGAAATCGCCCCGTCCGGCGTGGGCGAGATCGAGAGCACGGCCGCCGCCCAGGGCTTCAACCTGACCAGTCTGATGGTCGAGGCGCACGGCCTTTGCAGCGACTGCCGGGCCTGACCGATATGACTGACGGCATCGAGCTCTGGCGGGGCGGCGTCAACACATGGGAATGTGACGAGATGGGGCACATGAATGTGCGCTTCTACGTCACCAAGGCTGTCGAGGGACTGGTCGGTCTGGCGGCGGCGCTCGGGCTGCCGCATGCCTTTGCAGCCCACGCCGGTTCGACCCTGATGATCCGCGAGCAGCACATCCGCTTCCTCAAGGAGGCCCATGCGGGGGTCGCTCTGCACATGACCGGCGGCATGCTGGAGATGGGCGAGGACACCGCGCGGGTGCTGATGCTGCTGTGGCATTCGGATTCCGGCGCCCTCGCCGCCAGCTTCCAGACCGTCATCGCCCATGTGACTCCGGCCGAGGGGCGCGCCTTCCCCTGGACCGCCGGGACGCGGGCGCTGGCGGAAACCCTGACGATCGACCTGCCCGACCAGGCGGCCGCCCGCAGCGTGTCGCTGGGGCCCGTCGAGTCCACGGCCAGTCTTGCCCGCGCCGACGACCTCGATCTGGTGCGTATCGCCCAGGGCGCCATCGCGCCGGCCGACTGCGACCTCTATGGCCGCATGCGACCCGAACTGTTCATCGGCCGGGTGTCGGACGGCATTCCGCGTCTGATCCGCAGCTTCCGCGAAGCGGTGGTGGGCGGGGCGGTGGAAAAGCCGAAACGCGTGGGCGGGGCTGTTCTGGAATACCGGCTGATCCACCTCGACTGGCCGCGCGCAGGAGACAGGTTCGAGATTCGCTCCGGGCTGAAGGATGCCGATACCCGCACCAAGCGCATGGTCCACTGGATGATCGATCCCGACAGCGGGCGGCCATGGGGCGTTTCGGAAGCGGTGGCGGTGACATTCGACCTCGACTCCCGCAAGATCGTGCCGATCACCGATGCTGCCCGCGCCGAGCTCATGAAGTACGCGAAAGCCGGGCTGGCGCTGTAAATCCTCCCCCATCGGGGGAGGTGGATCGCCGTCAGGCGAGACGGAGGGGGTCCGCTCAGATCGCGGGTGACCCCCTCAGTCAGACCTGCGGCCTGACAGCTCCCCCGATGGGGAGCAACTACGCGGCCGCCTCGAGCAGCGCGGCCCGCACGAGCTCCGGACGTTCCATCGGCAGGAAGTGGCTCGTACCAGGGATGACCTCCAGCCGGACATGGCCGTCGCCCAGCACCTGGTTCTCATAGCCCTCGATCCCGCAGGTCGAGCCGATCTCGGCCTTGAGGATGCGGATCGGCTGACGGGCGGCGGTGAAAGCGCCGATCGGGTCGTGGTGATCGGCGCTGAAATTGGCGGCCTCCCAGGCCGGGCGACAGGACAGGTGGACCAGTCCGTCGTCGCCCTCGATCAATCCGTCGACAAGGTAGCCGCGCAGGGACGCTTCGGACCAGCTCCTGAAGGCGCCGCGGCCGTTGTAGGCCTGAAAGGCCTCCTCGCGACTGGCGAAGCTGGACCGGCGGCGACGGGCGCCCATCGCCAGCGGCGAGTTCTTCATGCCGTCCGGCCCGGCGGCGGCGACGCGTTCGCGGGTCACGACCACCGGATCGAACAGGACCAGCCGTCGGGCCGCGTCCGGACGCATCGCGGCGGCGTGCAGGCTGACGGTGCCGCCCATCGAATGACCTGAAAGCACCGTCGGCGTCTCGCCGAGCGCATCGAGCAGCGCCAGCAGGTCATCGCGGAACACCATCCAGGCGTCATGCCCCTCGGGATCCGCCGGCAAGGTCGTTCGGCCATGCCCTCGCTGATCGACGGCGAGAATGCGCAGCCGGGCGGCCAGCGGCGACAAGATGTCGGCGTAGGTCCCGGCGTTGAAGCCATTGGCATGGAGAAAAAGGACATCGAGCGGCCGGTCGGCCGGGCCGAACTCGTAGCCGGCGATGGTTCCCTCGGGAACCGCGATGTCACGGCGGCGGGCGGCGGGGAAAGGCGAGGCGGGGACAGTCATCCCCGCCTGCCTAGCGTCATCACCCAGCGTCAGTCGAGAGACGTCAGATCTTGCGCACGTCCCAGGCGCCGCCCGGCTTGCGGCAGGCGCGGTAGCGTTCGGTCTCGCGGCCGTATTTCTTGGTGTAGGCGGTCTGCTCAAGGGTTTCGCAGCCGTCCTGGCGCGGCGCGGCGCGCACCACGGAGCGGGACACATAGCCGCTCTGGACCTTCAGCCAGCCCGAATTGTAGATCACGCCGCCAAAGGTCTCGCCGGCGGCCAGCTGCCCGATCACCCGACCCGTCGTTGACGGGCGCGCGCGGATGTTGACGTTGCCGGGCGCATACCAGGAGCCGCTGTTGGCGGTCGGCAGGACCCGGATTTCCCCATAGGCGCCCGAATTGGGATTGCGCCAGCTCGCCGGACGGCCGGTGGCGAGGGCCTCGTTGAGCGCCTCTTCGGCGCGGCGCTGGTCCTCCTCCTGCATCTTGCAGCCGATCGACGAGCCGATCGCCGCGCCGATGCCGGCCCCGACAACAGTCCCCGCTCCACGTTCGCGCTTGGCGACCTGGTTGCCGATGACGCCGCCGATAATGGCGCCGATGACGGCTCCGCCTTCCTGCTTGCCGCCCGCGGCGTCGCAGCTGAAGACGCCGGCGTTGGCGATGCCCGGTGCGCCGGCAAGGGCCAGAACGGCGACGGCGGCGGTGATGGCTGTGCGCATGATAATCTCCCGATTGATGCCAGACGTGCCAGGATAGCAGTCTAGCGCCGGTTCGCCCCTTGTTACGTCCGGGCTTGGCTTTCCCGACGTCATCTCACGACAATGTGTCAAATCCTGCGAGGACTGGACCCATGAACGCCCACACCACCGAGACCGCCGCCTGGACCTGCTTCAACGTTTCCATCGAAGACGGAGTTGCTCACCTCCAGATGAAGCGCCCCGAAGCCATGAACACCATGAACAAGGCGTTCTGGGCGGAATTGCCGGTCATTATTCGGGACATCAACGACAACGCGCGCGCGCGCTGCATCGTGATTTCCTCGACCGGAAAGCACTTCTGCGCCGGCATGGACCTGTCCGTGTTCGCCAACGTCGGCGAGAGCGGCGGCCAGACCGACCGGCACGTGGCCGGCGAGAGCTTCCGCAAACATGTGCACGCGCTCCAGGACACGTTCAGCTGCCTGGACGAAGCCCGCATGCCCGTCATCGCGGCGATCCAGGGCGGCTGCATCGGCGGGGCGGTCGACTTCACCAGCGCCTGCGATATTCGCTACTGCTCGGCCGACGCCTTCTTCACGATCATGGAGATCAACATCGGCATGACCGCCGATGTCGGCACCTTCCCGCGTCTGTGCAAGCTGATCCCGGAGGGCTGGGTGCGCGAACTGGCCTATACCGGCCGCCGCCTGCCGGCACAGCGCGCGCGCGATATCGGCCTGGTCAACGAGGTGTTCGACACCCACGAGGACGTCATCGCCCACGCCCTGGCCACCGCGCGTGAGATCGCCAGCAAATCGCCGCTAGCCGTCGCCGGCAGCAAGGTCATGATCAACTACGCCCGCGACCACACCATCAAGGACGGCCTCGACTACATCGCGGTCTGGCAGACGGGCATGTTCTCCGGCCCGCATATGGCCGAGACTTTCGCCGCCAAGCAGGAAGGCCGCGAGCCGGTGTTCCCGGATCTGCTGCCGCTTCGGAAGGGGCTGTAGAATTCAGCGGTGATGCTCCCCGCCCTGCGGGGAGGATCAACAGGGGCTAGGTCTCGAGTTCGGCCCCGACCAGATCCGCGCCGTCGAACCGCACGCCGTGGAGGTCCGCCTCGAGGAAGCGGGCTCGCCGGGCGTGGCAGTCCCGCAAGTCGGCCCCGCGAAGAATGGCGCGGGTCAGGTCGGTGCGGATATGGCGGCCCTCGGCGATCATGAGCGGACCCAGCCGGGCGCCGCGCAGGTCTGCCTTGTTGAGTTTGGCGCCGACCAGTTTGGTCCCGCGAAGATCCGCGTCCTTCAGGCTGACGCCGCGCAGGTCCGCGCCGGTGAGGTCGCAGCCCTGCAACTGAGCGCCCTCCATGTCGAGACCGAAGAAGACAGAGCGCGGCGCCGCCATGCCGGTCAGCATCCGACGACGAAGCTGGCGCAGCGGCCGGAAATCTACCCGCGACACCTTCATCGCCGCGCCGTCCGCCCCGCTCGATTTGCAGTACCGCTCATGCTCGCCGATCAGGTCGCCTAGCGGTCGGTCATCGACGTAGACAATTGGCGGCGGCGCGCGCAGCGTTTCGCTCAGATCGACCCGTTCGAAGCTGGCGTCGTCGAGATTGACCCCAGCGATCACGGCGTCCTGCATCCGGGCTCCGGAGAAGTCGGCCTGAAAGACCTGGGCGCCCGTCAGGTTGGCGCCATCGAACACGGCGTTGATCAACCGGGCGCCATTCAGGCAGGCGCCTGACAGATCGGCGTCGGAAAAGTCGGCCGCGATCGCATGCGCGCCGGTCATCTGGACGCCGGCGAGATTGGCCCCCTGGAGCACGGCGTAATCGAGTTCCCCGACGCGGCGCTCGTGCTTGAGAATATGAAAGCCCTGGCCGGCCGTCTGAAGGGCGATCTGGCCCTCGCGCAGATCGCAGCCCGCCATGTTGGCGTCGGCGAGGTTGGCGCCCCGGAGGCAGGCTCCCCGCAGGTCGGCCTGGGTCAGATCGGCATGGCGCAGGTCCGCCTCACGAAGGTCGCAGCCAAACATGATGGCCCGCGTGAGGTTGGATCCGTTTAGAGTGGCGCCGGCGAGCCGCGCGCCCGTCAGATCGGCATCGCTCAGATCGATACCGCCAAGGTTCATGTTCGACAGGTCGGCATGGGTGAAGCTGGCGCGCTTGCCGCCGCTCCGGCCGCTCAGATACCGGCCGTGCGCCTCGATCATCGCCTTGACGACGCTGAAGTCGAGCGCGTGGATGAGGCTGGGAGCGGCGGCCATTCAGAACCTGATTCCAAGGGTCAGGGAGCTTGCCGCCTATCGGCTTAATGAACGGTTGTTTCTGAACGCCCCGCGACGATCAGAGCCACCCCCGTTTGCGGAACCACCACAGCGGCAGAAGCATGGTCGCGGCCATAAGTCCGAGCGCCAGCGGATATCCCCAGGGCTGCGCGAGTTCCGGCATGTGCTGGAAGTTCATGCCGTACACTGACCCGATCAGCGTCGGCGGCATCAGCACGACCGCCCAGACCGAGAAGACCTTCATGATCTCGTTCTGGTCGGTGTTGATCAGACCGACGGCCGAATCGAGCAGGAAGGTCACATTTTCCGTCAGATAGGCGGAGTGGTCGGTCAGGGACTGGGCGTCGCGCTGCAGGGAGCGCAGACGGTCGCGGTGCTCCTTGCTGTCGGCGATCTCGTCGGAAAGGGCCGCGAACGACAGCAGGCGAGCCAGGCTGACGAGGCTGCTGCGCGCCTTCGCGGCAATCGACTGCGCGCGACCAAGCCGCCGCAGGATCGGCTTGAACGGCGCCTTGTGTGACGGCCGGAAAATCTCGGCGGAGATGACCTCAACGTCGGCTGAGGTCTTCTCGAGGATATCGGCCACCCGGTCGATCAGGGCGTCGAGCAGGCCGAGGAAGGCCTCCACGCCACCCCGGCAGAAGTCGGCGTCACGGTCCGCCTGGGCCGCATAGGCGACGAAGGCGCGGGGGTCGACATAACGGATGGTGATCAGCCGGCCGCGCGCCAGCACGAAGGTCACGGGCTCCAGCGCCGGATCGTCGCCGTCCGCGCCGACCAGCACGAAGGCGGTCATGAAGCTGGCCCCGTCTTCCTGGTAGAGACGCGAGGAGACCTCGATCTCGGCCATCTCCTCCCGCGTCGGCAAGAGCACGCCCAGCGCCTTCTCGGCGATGAGCTCCTCGGCCCGCTCGGGGTTGGTCAGGTCAATCCAGGCGACGTCGTCGGGCAGAACCCAGTCAGGACCAGCCTCGACGGGCGCGAGACCGCCTCCACCGCAACGAAGCACCCTGAGCATGGACGTGAGATCTCCGGACCCGCCCTCGAATGGCGCGGCCGGCGGGCAGCGTCAACCGGCGAGGCCGATCAGTTGCCGGGATCGTCCTGGGACTGGCCCTGTCCGGTCGCGGCCGCGATGAGCGCGGCGATGCGGTCGGTGGCGTCGGCGGCCTGGTTGATGACGCCCAGCGGGGACGGAATCGGGCCGACGGTCGAGGCCGTCTGGGTCGCGGCGGTCCGGGCCATGGTCACGCCCTGGGCGCTCCAGTAGCGGGGATCGGTCTGGGCCAGCTGAACGGCCTGGCGGTTCTGATAGATGAAGCCATAGGTCGGATAGACCGAGGTGCCGAGGTCGCGGATCGGGTCGTACCAGACCTTGACCATGCTCCAGTCGCCGACGGGTGAGACGTCGATGACGGTGACATCGGTCTCGATCTGACCGCGCGCGCCGCCGATCTGGGACCAGTTGGCGTGGGTGATCTGGATGACGCGGTCCGTGACGAGGCGGCTGACCACGGCGACGTGGCCCAGCTGCATGCGGGCGGTCGGCTTGAAGCAGAGAACGGACCCCATCCGCGGCAGACGACCGGTGTCGTACGTGCCCACGGCCTGACCCCACCAGGTCCTGGCGTCGCCATAGATCTGGATCCCCGACAGAAGTCGGGCGAACGGCACACACTGCCAATAGATGTCAGCCAGGGCGTTCGCCGTGGGCGAAAGGCTGATCACCACCGCAGCGGCCAGGGAACCAAGATAGGTTTTGGTCCGTTGGCGCATTCAGGAGGTCTCCCCCGTCACTGGAAGTGAGGGGATAACCATCTCACGCGAGAATGAAAAGAGTCTTTTCAGGCGCCGGCCGCGACAACTCGTCGTGTCCGCCATGAGTCGGCCATGAGTTTCATGCGCTCGCGGGCAGGCTTCTCGATCAGATGATAGGACGCCGCCGACAGTGGAACGAGCGCCCCGATGAACACAAGCCACAGGCCCAATGGCAGTTTTTCATCGGTCAAATTTAGAACTCGCGCGGCGGCATTCACAAAGATGATCTTCCACGGCACGCAGATCATATAGGTCGAATAGCTTATCTCACCGAGATACACGAAGGCTGGCCAGGTTCCGAAAGACGAACCGTGTTGCGCGAGGCCCGCGAGGCTCAGGATCAGGCCCCCGAACGTCGCCACGGTAACCATGTCCGGAGCGCCAAGGCCGGCCGACGCGAACAGGGCGGCGCCTGAAAAAAGGGCGCCGGCGGCGGCCATGCGGACGCCGCGGACCGCGCCGGACCGCCACAGGCCGTGCATCGCGCAGCCAAGCGCGAAACACGGGACGATTCTCAGAGCGCCCCAGGCGATGGTCGCTTCGTTGAGCGACTCACCGGTCAGGGCCTGGAACGTCGGATAGAGCACGGCGATGCCGGCCAGGGTCCCTGCGGCATACAGCCAGGGCCGGTTGCGCATCGACCAGGCCAGGGCGGCGAAGGCGGGGAAGCTCAGGTAGGCGAACCACTCGGCCGAAATGGACCAGGAAGGGTGATTGAAGGCCGCCGCCGGCGCGAAGCCCCAGGCCTGGACCATCAGCAGGTTCGCCGGCAGGGCGTCCCAGCGCAGGATGTCTGAATCGATCGACAGCCCAGCCATTCCGGCGCCAACGCCGAGCGCGATCATGCCGGCGAGCGTCGCCAGATGCAGCGGATAGACCCGGGCCAGCCGGTTCCACAGGAAGGCGCCATATCTGAACCGGCCCTCCCCGAAGGCCGTCAGATAGACGTGGCAGAGGATGAAGCCGCTCAGCACGAAGAACAGTTCGACGCCCAGATAGCCCTTGCTGACCAGGGCGGGCGTGAAATCGACCGCCAGCTTCGGCCAGTAATGAAACAGCACGACCCAAAGCGCCGCGAAGAAGCGAAGTGAGGTCAGAGGCCGGATGTTGGCGGCGTCCTGCATGTCCGTATCCCGTTCCGGTTCGGCGCTGGAGCTCAGCGCGTCAGAAGCGATTTCTGCCCGCACGGTCGGAGAATCGATCAACAGCGGTTCAACCGGGCGTGCGACTTGCTATGTAGACAGCATCAGGTTCACCAGTCGTGAAAGGCCCGCTCCCCGATGGACAGTCTCCTTCAGCTTGCCGCTGATCCTTCCGCCTGGGCGGCCCTCGTCACCCTGGTGGTCATGGAGATCGTGCTCGGGATCGACAATCTCGTCTTCATCTCGATCCTGTCGAACAAGCTGCCGGAGGCGCAGCGGGCGCGGGCGCGGAGCATCGGCCTGTCACTCGCCCTGCTGATGCGCATCGCGCTGCTGTTCGGCATCGCCTGGCTGGTGGCGCTGACCCAGCCCGTCTTCGACCTCGGCATTACCGGTCCGCTGAACGAGGACGGGCACGCGACATTCGAGACCGCCTTCTCCTGGCGCGATCTGATCCTGATTGCCGGTGGTCTGTTCCTGTTGTGGAAAGCGACCAAGGAGATCCACCATTCGGTCGACCCGGCGCCGACCGGCGACGTGATGGACGCCAAGAACACGGCCATCAGCAACTTCGGTGCGGCGATCGTACAGATCCTGATGCTCGACCTGGTCTTCTCGATCGATTCGATCCTGACCGCCGTGGGCATGACCCATCACGTGCCGATCATGATCGTGGCGGTGACCATCGCCGTGGGAGCGATGTTCTTCGCCTCCGGGCCGCTCGCCAACTTCATCAACAAGAACCCGACCATCGTCATGCTGGCCCTGGGCTTCCTGCTGATGATCGGCTCGGTGCTGATCGCCGACGGCTTCGGCATCCACGTGCCCAAGGGCTACATCTACGCTGCCATGGCGTTCTCGGGCCTCGTCGAGGGACTGAACATGGTCGCGCGCAAGAGCCGGGCGAAAGGCTCGTCCGACGAACCGCCGACCGTGCACTGACGGCCTTACCCCCTTTCCGGGGACGACACCCCTGGTCGCAGATGGCTAGCCTCCAGTCACTTCGCGGCTGGAGGGTTCGATGCGCAAAACTGTCCTGGCGGGCTTTGCTGTCCTGATGACGGGGGTCGGACTTTCAGGTCCGGCGGCCGCGGACCAGGTGGTGGGCGACTACCGGCAGACCCCGGTCTATGGCGAATGCCGGCGGCAGACCATCAACGACAACCAGTGCTACTGCGTGACACAGTGGGTCTACGGAAACGGCTGGGGTCTGGACAAGACCATCGTCGTGAAGGTCATGCAGGCCTACCCGCTGACCAGCCAGCAGACCGTCGGCGACGAGATCTATCGACGGATTGACGCCGACGGCGACGCCATCGACCGGGCGGTCTCCCTGATGGTCGACGCCACGAACTACTGCTCGAAGTTCGAGGCGCGCTAGTCCCGCGACGGACTGCCAACTGGATTGGAGGCAAAGGCTTCTGTAGAAGCCCCGGACGTCCACCGTTCGGGCGTTTCACCGATTGCCCCGACCGTGTCCCAGACCCAGACCTTCACCGCCGACGAACGTCGCATCACCCTGATCGGCGTGATGATCGTCTTCCTGTTGTCGGCGCTCGACCAGACGATCGTGGCCACGGCCATGCCGCGGATCATCGCCGAGCTGGACGGACTGTCGCTCTATTCCTGGGTCACCACGGCCTATCTGCTGACCTCGACGGTCATGGTGCCGATCTGGGGCAAGCTAGGCGACCTCTACGGCCGCAAGCCCGTGCTGCTGGCCGGGATCAGCATCTTCCTCGTCGGGTCCTGGCTGTCCGGCCTGTCCGGCGAGTTCGGCGACATGCCCCTGCTCGGCGGCGGCATGACCCAGCTGATCGTCTTCCGCGCCCTGCAAGGCATCGGCGGCGGGGCGCTGTTCACGACCGCTTTCGCCATCATCGCCGACCTGTTCCCGCCGCGTGAGCGCGGAAGGTTCGCCGGCCTGTTCGGCGCGGTGTTCGGCCTTTCGAGTGTGATCGGGCCGGTGGTTGGAGGCTATTTCACCGACCACGGGACCTTCCATATCGGCGCCCATGTGGTCGCCGGCTGGCGCTGGGTGTTCTACCTCAACCTGCCGCTCAGCCTGCTGTCGCTGTTCATGATCATCGTGAAGATGCCGCGCCTGAGTCACCGGGCGTCCGGCGCCATCGACTGGATCGGGGCGGGCCTGATCATCACGACCTTCGCTCCATTGCTGTTGGCGCTGAGCCTCGGGGGCCACAGCCTTGGCTGGAGCTCGCCGACGATCCTGGGTCTCTTCGCCCTGTCGGCCGTGGCCTTCGTGCTGTTCCTGCAGGCCGAACGCCGGGCCAGCTCTCCGATCCTGCCGCTGTCGCTGTTCAGCAACCGCGTGTTCGCCCTGTCGAACCTGGCCGGATTTCTGATCGCCATGGCGTTCCTCGGCGTGGTGACCTTCCTGCCGCTTTACCTACAGCTCGGCCGCGGGCTTCCCGCGACCGCCAGCGGCCTGCTGATCCTGCCGCTGATGGGCGGCCTGATCGTCTCCAGCACCCTGTCGGGACGCATGGTCACGCGCACGGGTCGCTACAAGCCGTTCATGCTGGCCGGAGTGTCGATGCTGCTGGTCGGGGTCACCCTTCTGAGCTTCGTCGGCCCGCACACGCCGTCCTGGGACCTCAGCCTGCGGCTGGTGCTGGTCGGGTTGGGACTCGGCCCGGGCCAGAGCCTGTTCAGCGTCGCGGCCCAGAACGCCGCCCCGCCGACCCAGATCGGCGTGGTCACCAGCGCAAACCAGTTCTTCCGCCAGATCGGCTCGACCCTCGGCGTGGCGATCTTCGGCGCCCTGCTGACCCACAATCTCGGCAAGAGCATGGGCGGCGCCAGCGTCGACATCGGCGCGCTGGAGGGGCTGGCGCTGAAGGCCCAGGCCGCCGGTCAGTCAGCGGGCGTCGACCCGGCCCTGCGCGAAACCCTCTCCCATGCCATCACCGGCGTGTTCAGCGCGAGCCTGCTGGTCATCTTCGCCGGACTGGTCGTGGTGTTGTTCATCCCGGAAATCCCGATGCGCAGCCGCCAGGTCCCCGGAGAACCGGTGCTGGCCGAGGAGCCTGCCCCGGCGCAGGCCTGAACTACAGGAAGCTGTAGGGGTCCACGTCGATCACCACCCGCACCGAGTTCGGCGGTCGGACCCGCGCGCGCCATGCCGACAGGAATCCCTGCAGGTCGACACTGCGATCAGCGCGGATGAGGAAGCGCTTGCGCCGCCGCCCGCGCACCAGCGCCAGCGGGGCGTCGGCGGGCCCGTAGATATCCACGCCGTCGACATTGGGGACAGCGGCCGCCAGGGCCCTGACGTAGGCCTCCAGCGCGACCGGATCGGGGCCTGAACAGATGATCGCCGCCAGCCGGCCGAACGGCGGCAGACCGGCCAGCTCGCGGCCCGACATCTCGGCGGCGAGGAACGCGTCGCGATCCTGGGCCGCCAGCGCCTGCATCACCGCATGGTCGGGCGCATAGGTCTGCAGCATGGCCCGCCCGGGCCGCTCCCGACGCCCCGCTCGACCGCTGGCCTGGGCCAGCAGCTGGAAGGTCCGCTCCCCGGCGCGCAGGTCGCCGCCACGCAGGCCGAGATCGGCGTCGACGACACCGACCAGTGTCAGCAAAGGAAAGTCGTGACCCTTGGCGGCGGCCTGGGTGGCCACCAGCACGTCGATTTCACCGTCAGTCATCGCCTTGACGATCGAGCGGGCCCCCTCGGCGTCGTATACCGTGTCCGAGGAAAACACCGCCACGCGGGCTTCGGGGAACAGGAAGCGCACCTCTTCCTCGACCCGCTCCACCCCGGGGCCGATCGAGACCAGACTGTCCTGCGCCCCGCAATGGGGGCAGCGGTCGGGCTTGGGCATCGAAAAGCCCGTCAGATGACAGACCAGCCGACCCGTGTAGCGATGCTCGACCAGCCAGCTGTCGGTGTCCGGCGCCTTCATCCGCTCGCCACAGGCGCGGCAGAGCACCAGCGGCGCATAGCCCCGGCGGTTAAGGAACAGCAGGGTCTGTTCGCTGCGGCCGTAGGTCTCCTTCATCGCCTCAATAAGCGGCGGCGACAACCAGCGGCCGGGCTCGGGCGGGGTCTCGCGCATGTCGATCAGCGAAACGTCCGGCAGTTCGGAGGCGCCGTGGCGCGAGGCCAGCTTGAGCCAGCGGTAGCGGCCCTGCTCGGCGTTCCACAGACTCTCCAGCGAGGGCGTTGCCGAAGCCAGCACCACCGCGCATTTCTCGAGGCTGGCGCGGGCCACGGCGAGGTCGCGGGCCTGGTAGATGAAGCCCTCTTCCTGCTTGAACGAGCCGTCGTGCTCCTCGTCGACGACGATCAGGCGCAGGTTCGGGAACGGCAGGAACAGCGCCGACCGGGCGCCGACGACGATGCGCGCCCTGCCTCTTGCGACACCTTCCCACACCTGACGACGGCGGGGCGGCGGTACGGCGGAATGCCACTCCGCGGGCTGAACGCCGAAGCGGTCCTCGAACCGCGCGATGACGGCCTGGGTCAGGGCGATTTCGGGCAGCAGCACCAGCACCTGCGCCGCCGGGTCGGCGTCGAGCGCGGCGGCGACCGCCTCGAGATACACTTCGGTCTTGCCTGATCCGGTGACGCCGTCGAGCAGGGCCGCCTGGAACCCGCCCTCGGCCACCATGCCAGCCAAAACCCTGGCCGCGGCCTTCTGGCTGGCGTTCAGCGTCGGTCCCGGAAGCGTCGTGTCCGGTTCGGGGAAAACGGTTTCAGGCGTGAACAGCCGGATCTCGAGACAGCCCTCGTCCAGCAGCCCCTTGACCACCCCGGCGCCGACCCCGGCCTTCGCCGCGAGTTCCGGACCCGGCAGGGGTCCTTCGGCGGCGGCGGCCAACACCTTTTCCCGGGCCGGCGTCATCCGCGCGGGCTCGGTCCCGGTCGGCGCCAGCAGTTTGATCGGCTTCGGCTTCGGCGGGCGCAGGCCGCGCAGGGCCATGGCAAGCGGCTGGCCCGGCAGGTCGACCGAATAGCGCGCCGCCCATTCCACGAAGCGCAGGGTGGCTTCAGGCATCGGCGGGTCATCGAGCCGCTCCGTCACCGGCTTGAGCGGACGGTTTCCGCCGGCCGCCTCTCGAAGCGCCGTCACCACGCCCCGCACCGCGCGCGGCCCCAGCGGCACCGCGACATGGTCGCCGACGGCCAGATCGAACCCTTCGGGCTCGTCATAATCGAACGCCTCGGGCAGCGGCATCGGCAGCAGAACGGACGCGATTCGGCTCACGGGTGGCGCCCCGCGTTCCGGCTCGCTAAAAGCCCGCTCATGCAACTGTTCCTCGACACCACCGACACCGCCGTCCTCAAGGACCTCGTCACCACCGGCCTCGTGGACGGGGTGACCACCAATCCTACCCTGATCGCCAAATCCGGTCGGCCCATGGCGGAGGTCATCGCCGAGATATGCGGTCTCGTCGAGGGCCCAGTGAGCGCCGAGGTCGCGGCGATGGATGTCGAGGGCATGCTGGCAGAAGGCCGCAAGCTGGCCGCCATCGCCCCCAACGTGGTCGTCAAGGTCCCGCTGACCCGCAACGGCCTGATCGCCACAGCCGAATTCGCGGTCGAAGGCATCCAGACCAACGTCACCCTGTGCTTCTCGGCCAGCCAGGCCCTGCTCGCGGCCAAGGCCGGCGCCTCCTACATCTCGCCCTTCATCGGTCGCCTCGACGACCATGGCGCCGACGGCATGGAGCTGATCAGCGAGATCCGCGCCATCTACGACAACTACGGCTACGACACCGAAATCCTCGCCGCCTCGATCCGCACGCCGGCCCATGTGACGGCCGCGGCGCTGGCGGGATCTGACTGCGCGACAATCCCGCCCGCGACGTTCGAGGCCCTGTTCAAGCATCCGCTCACCGACAAGGGCCTGGAGCAGTTCATGGCCGACTGGGCCAAGACCGGGCAGTCGATCCTCTGAACGGATTGGTAGGAGGTCGGCGCTAGCGTCTCCCCGGTTGAACCGGGGAAAGACCATGAGCACGGCCAGACAGTTGGATTCGGCGGCGGAAGAGTTGCGCCAGGTCCTGCGATCCCACCCCGAGCTGATTCGCGACGACGCGGCGCTGTTGGCCGATCTGGGCCTGCGTGTGGATTCGGCCAACATCGTCGACTTCGGCCCGGCCGCCCTGGCCAAGGTCAGCGCCGCGCACAAACGCGAGACGACCGTCCGTCGCAAGCTGGAGGCCATGGCGCGGGCCAACTTCTCCGCCCAGGCCCAGACCCATGCCGCGGTGATCGACATTCTGGAGTCGCGCAATCACTCCGATCTGGCGCGACGGGTCGACGAGTTGGCCAGCCTGCGCTTCGGACTGGTCGCAGCGACCATCGCCGTTGAGGGCCCGGGCCGCACGCCGGCCGGCTGGTATGAACTGGTCGAGGGGCAGACCGACCTGATCCTCGGGCCGCAGCGACTCGCCCGCATGGGCTTCCATGCCCCGGCGCTGGGCCTGTTCGGCGACAAGGCCGAGCAGGTCCATTCGATGGCCATGGTGCGGGTGGCGTTCTGGGAGCCGGGCCGTGAGGGCGTGCTCGCCTTCGGCTCGCCGGACGCACAGGGCTTCACGGCCGACATGGGCGCCGAGCTGGTGGCCTTCCTGGCGCGGGTGGTCGAGCGGACGGCCGAGCGATGGCCGGTGCTGTGACCAGCGCCCGCGAGGCCATGACGGCCTGGCTGGGCCATCTGGCCAACGAACGGCGGGTCTCGCCGCGCACTATCGAGGCCTATCTGGGCGCGGTCTCGCCTTGGCTGACCTTTCTCGAACACCATCGCGCCGAGAGCCTGTCGGCCGCCGATATGGGATCAGTCACGCCGGCCGAGCTGCGCGCATATCTGGCCCATCGCCGCGACGGCGATCGGCCGTTGTCGGCGCGGTCGGTGTCGCAGGCCCTGTCGGCCGTGCGCTCGTTCCACGGCTTTCTTGATCGGCGGCTGGGTATTCCCAATGCGGCGCTGGCGCTGGTGAAGGGGCCTCGCGTCAAGCCGTCCGCCCCCCGCCCCGTGACCGAGGACCAGGCGCGCGGCCTGATCGAGGAGGCCGCCTGCGACCCTGAACGCGAGGGTTGGGCCGCCCTGCGCGACGAGGCGGTGCTGACCCTGCTGTGGGGCTGCGGCCTGCGGATCAGCGAGGCCCTGTCGCTGAAGCGGTCGGACGCGCCTCTGGGCGACAGTCTGCGCATCCTCGGCAAGGGCTCGAAGACGCGCATCGCGCCCGTGCTGCCGGCCGTACGCGAGGCGGTCGACGCCTATCTGGCCGCCCTGCCCTTCGCGCTGGATCCGGACGAGCTGCTGTTCAGGGCCGCCCGGGGAGGCCCGCTAAGTCCTCGCCACGTCCAGGCGACCATGCAGTTGCTGCGCGGACGCCTCGGCCTCTCCGACCGCGCCACGCCTCACGCCCTGCGTCACAGCTTCGCCACCCATCTGCTGGGCGCCGGCGCCGACCTGCGCTCGATCCAGGAGTTGTTGGGTCACGCTTCGCTGTCGACGACGCAGAAGTACACCGCCGTCGACGCCGCGGGCCTGCTGGCGGCCTATGGCAAGGCGCATCCGCGCGCCTAGCCGAGTTTCGCCTTCATCCAGGCGCCGGCTTCGTTGATCGCGCGCCAGCTGGTGGCCATCTGGTCGGCGAAGGCGTGCCAGACGTGGATCATCTCCGGCCAGATCTCCAGCCGCACATCCACGCCAGCCAGGCCCGCTTTCTCAGCGACCGCGCAGGCGTCGGACAGCAACACCTCGGCGCCGCCGACATGGATCAGTAGCGGCGCGAGGCCCGTGTAGTCACCGAGCGCCGGCGAGGCGAGCGGGTCGGCCGGATCGTGGCCATTGAGGTAGGCGGCGGCGAATTCGTCGAGGCCGGCCTTGCTGAGCATGGCATCGACCGGCTCCAGCGCCGCATAGGCCGCACCGACCTGGCGCAGGTCGGCCCAGGGGCTGATGACGAACAGGCAGCCCGGCTGCGGCAGGCCGGCGTCACGGATAGCCAGCGCCAGCGCCAGGGTCAGGCCGCCGCCGGCCGAGTCGCCGGCGATGGCGATGCCTTCGGGGGCTACGCCCTCCAGCAGGTGGCGATAGGCCTTCAGCGCGTCATCGACCGCCGCGGGAAAGGGATGCTCCGGCCCGAGGCGATAGTTCGGCACGATAGCCGGCACGCCCATGACGGCGGCGAAGCGGGAGACCATGACGCCGTGGCTCAGCGGGCTGCCGATGCAGTAGCCGCCTCCGTGCAGATAGAGCAGCGCCTTGCTCTCATCCGCGCCGGGCGGGGTCAGGCGTTCGCTGTGCAGGCCGTCGATGTCGATGCCGACGCGGACCGTCCCTTCGGCGAGCGGGCGCAGGCCGAAGGCGTCCATGCCCATGCGGCGTTCCTCCCAGCTCTGGGCCGGCGCGCCCACCGGACGGGCCATCGCCAGCAGCTGGCGGACCATGCCGATATCAGGGTCTTTCCAGACCGGTTCGCTGGTGTTGGACATATGCGCCTCCCCTTGTTGGCAGGGAGGCTAGAGGCCCTACGCCTGCATCGTCCAGCCCTCAACGCCCATCGCCGCCTGGCGCAGGGCCTCGGAGCGGGTCGGGTGGGGATGGCAGGTGCGAGCGACGTCCTCGGACGAGGCCGAGAACTCCATCGCCACGCAGTATTCGCCGATCATGTCGCCGACGTTGGGGCCGATCATGTGCACGCCGAGAATTCGGTCCGTCTTCGCGTCGGCCAGCACCTTCACGAAGCCCTCGCCCTCGTGGTTGATCTTGGCGCGGCTGTTGGCGGTGAAGGGGAACTTGCCGACCTTGTAGGCGACGCCCGCGGCCTTCAGTTCCTCCTCGGTCTTGCCGACCGTGGCCACTTCCGGGGCGGTGTAGATGACGCCGGGGATCAGGTCGTAGTTCACGTGGCCGGCCTTGCCAGCGATCAGCTCGACGCAGGCGACGCCCTCGTCCTCGGCCTTGTGGGCCAGCATCGGGCCGCTGGTCACGTCGCCGACCACCCAGACGCCGCCCACGCCGGTCTTGAAGTGGTCGTTGGCGATGACGCCGCGCTTGTCCGACGTGATGCCGACCGTCTCCAGGCCGAGACCCTCGGTGAACGGCCGGCGGCCGATGGCCACCAGAACGTAGTTGGCCGCCAGGGTCTGGGCGTCCCCCCCCTTGACCGGTTCCATGGTTATCTCGACGCCGCTGGCGCTGGCCACAGCGCCGGTGACCTTCTGGCCCAGCTGGAACTTGAAGCCTTGTTTGGTCAGCGAGCGCTGGAAGGTCTTGGCGGTCTCCTCGTCCATGCCGGGGCAGACGCGGTCCAGGTATTCGACCACCGTCACCTCGGCGCCCAGGCGACGCCAAACGCTGCCCAGCTCAAGGCCGATGACGCCGGCGCCGATGACCACCAGGTGTCCGGGCACTTCCGGCAATGACAGGGCGCCGGTGGAATCGACGATGCGCTTGTTGTCCACCGCCACGCCGGGCAGCGGGGTGGGCTCCGAGCCCGTGGCGATGATGATGTTCTTGGCCTCGAGGGTGGTCTCGGCGCCGTCGACGGCCTTGACCACCACCTTGCCGGGTCCGTCGATGCGGCCCCAGCCCTTGATCCACTCGACCTTGTTCTTCTTGAACAGGAACTCGATGCCCTTGGTCAGGGCCGTCACGCTATCGGCCTTCTGGGCCATCATCTGGGGCAGGTTCAGCTTCGGCTTGACCTCGATGCCGAGCGTCGCGAATTCCGGGCCGGCGGCGGCGGCGTAGAGCTCGGAGGCGTGCAGCAGGGCCTTGGAGGGCATGCATCCGACGTTCAGGCAGGTGCCGCCGAGGGTCTCGCGGCCCTCCACAAGGGCGACCTTCAGGCCCAGCTGGCCGGCGCGGATCGCCGCGTTGTAGCCGCCGGGGCCGCCGCCGATGATGATGACGTCGTATTGGGCCATGAATGGAGCCGCCTGTTGATTGTGCGCACAACATATGGGGCCTGCTCGCCCCTTGCGCGAGGCGGTTTAAGGCCCTGACGCCCTAGGTCAACATCGCGGCGACAAAAACAGCGGAGGCGGCGCGGATATCATCCGCGCGCCCCTCCGTTGCACCAGGCGCTGACCATCTGCGGCGCGGGTCAGAACCGGAAATGCCGCCGTCGACGCGCCTTCTGACTGCGCGCGCTGCCCGCGACCATGACGGAGGCGGACAGCGATCAGACGTCCAGCAGCAACCTCTGCGGGTCTTCGATGGCTTCCTTGACCTTGACCAGGAAGGTCACCGCGCCCTGGCCGTCGACCACGCGGTGGTCGTAGCTGAGGGCCAGGTACATCATCGGGCGGACCACGACCTGGCCGTTCACGACCATCGCCCGGTCCTTGATCGCGTGCATGCCGAGGATGCCCGACTGCGGCGCGTTGAGGATCGGGGTCGACATCAGCGAGCCGTAGATGCCGCCGTTGGTGATCGAGAAGGTGCCGCCCTGCATGTCCTCGATGGCCAGATGGCCGTCGCGAGCCTTTTTGCCGAGGGCGCCGATGGCCTTTTCGATCTCGGCCAGACCCATGGCCTCGGCGTCGCGGACGACGGGGACCACAAGGCCCTTCTCGGTGCCGACGGCGATGCCGATGTCGTAGTGGTTCTTGTAGACGATGTCTGTGCCATCGATCTCGGCATTGACGTCCGGCACCGCCTGCAGGGCCGCGACGCAGGCCTTCACGAAGAAGCTCATGAAGCCGAGTTTCACGCCGTGCTTCTTCTCGAAGCTGTCCTTGTACTGGTTCCGCAGCGCCATGACCGCGCTCATGTCGACCTCGTTGAAGGTCGTCAGCATGGCGGCGTTGTTCTGGGCTTCCTTCAGCCGGCGCGCGATGGTCTGGCGCAGGCGGGTCATCTTCACCCGCTCCTCGCGCTCATGCAGGGGGCGCGGCGCGGACGGAGCGGCGGCCGGAGCCGGGGCGGCTGCGCGGGCTTCCAGCGCGGCCAGGGCGTCGCCCTTGGTGATGCGGCCATCCTTGCCTGTGCCGGGCACGGCGGCGGGGTTCAGGCCGGTTTCGGTGACGATGCGCTGAACCGACGGGGCCAGCGGAGCGGCGGCGGCCGGTGCGGCCACGGGAGCCGGCGCAGGCGCCGCGGCGGGCGCGGGAGCCGCTGCCGGGGCAGCCGCTGGCGCGGACGGTGCGGCCGCGGCGCCGGCGGCGACAACGCCGAGCAGGGCGCCGGGCGTCACCGTCTCGCCGTCGGCGGCGGCGATCGATTCCAGCACGCCGTCCGTGGGCGAGGCGACCTCAAGGCTGACCTTGTCGGTTTCGAGCTCAACGAGGATCTCGTCTTTCCGCACCGCGTCGCCGGGCTTCTTCGTCCAGCGGGCGACCGTCGCTTCGGTGACGGATTCGCCCAGGGCGGGAGTCATGATGTCGGCCATCGTCAGGTCTTTCGTATCTCGTCAGGTCGTCAGGGCGGCGTCAGGCGAAGGCTTCGGCCAGGAAGGTCTCGAGTTCTTTCAGGTGCCGGCTCATCTGGCCGGCCGCCGTCGAGGCGGAGGCGGGGCGACCGACATAACGGGCGCGCTTGGCCTTGATCGACAGGCGATCGAGCGTCAGTTCCAGCCACGGGTCGACGAACGTCCAGCCGCCCATGTTCTTCGGCTCTTCCTGGCACCAGACCAGCTCGGCGTTGGCGAAGCGCGCCATCACCTGCATCACCGACTTCATGGGCCAGGGATAGAACTGCTCCAGACGCAGGATGTAGACGTCGTCGCGACCGGTCTTCGCCCGGGCGTCGATCAGGTCGAAGTAGACCTTGCCCGAGCAGATGATCACGCGGGTGATCTTGTCGTCGGGCTTGAGCGTGATCCCGCCCACGTCGCAGCCGGCTTCGGCCCCGTCGACCATCACACGGTGGAACGACGAGCCCTCGGCGAGGTCGGACAGATTGCTGACCGCCTTCTTGTGCCGCAGCAGGCTCTTGGGGGTCATGACCACCAGAGGCTTGCGGAACTCGCGGTGCATCTGGCGGCGCAGGGCGTGGAAGTAGTTGGCCGGCGTCGAGCAGTTGAGGACCTGCATGTTGTCCTCGGCGCAGGACTGCAGGAAGCGCTCGAGACGGGCCGAGCTGTGCTCGGGGCCCTGGCCTTCGTAGCCGTGCGGCAGGAGCATCACGAGGCCGCTCATCCGCAGCCACTTGCGTTCGCCCGAGCTGATGAACTGGTCGATGACCACCTGGGCGCCGTTCACGAAGTCGCCGAACTGGGCCTCCCAGAGGGTCAGCGTGTTCGGGTCGGCAAGGCTGAAGCCATACTCGAAGCCGAGCACCGCTTCCTCGGACAGGGCCGAGTCGATGACCTCGAAGTTGGCCTGACCCGGACGCAGATTGTTGAGGAAGGTGTAGTGCTCCTCCGTCGTCTGGTCGATCAGGTCGCAGTGCCGCTGGGTGAAGGTGCCGCGCACGCTGTCCTGACCGGACAGACGCACGGGAATGCCTTCGTCGAGCAGGGTGGCGAAGGCCAGATGCTCGGCCGTGCCCCAGTCGAGGCCTTCGCCGGCGTCGATGGCCGCGCGGCGGCCCTCGATGACGCGGCGGACCGTCTTGTGGGCGTCGATACGCTCCGGAATCGTGGTGATGGCCCGGCCGAGATCGACCAGCTTCTGCATCGCCACGCCGGTCTGGCCACGACGATCCTCGTCGCCGTGCTGGGCGAGGCCCGCCCACTTGCCGTCGAGCCAGTCGGCCTTGTCGGCCTTGTAGGTCTTGCCGGCGTCGAACTCGGCATCGAGGAAGGCGTCGAACTCGGCGATCCAGCCGGCCACGTCGGCCTCGGTCGCCACGCCCTCGGCGATCAGCCGGCGGGAATAGAGTTCGCGGGTCGATGGGTGGTCCTTGATCTTCGCGTACATCAGCGGCTGGGTCATCGTGGGGTCATCCCCCTCGTTGTGACCGAAGCGCCGGTAGCAGAACATGTCGACGACCACGTCCTTGCCGAACTTCTGGCGGTACTCGGTGGCCACCTTGGCGGCGTAGACCACCGCTTCGGGGTCATCGCCGTTGGCGTGGAAGATCGGCGCCTCGACCATCAGCGCCACATCCGAGGGATAGGGGCTGGTGCGCGAGTAGCGCGGGTCGGTGGTGAAGCCGATCTGGTTGTTGACGATGAAGTGGATCGTGCCGCCGGTGCGGAAGCCGCGCAGGCCTGACAGGGTGAAGCACTCGGCGACCACACCCTGGCCGGCGAAGGCCGCGTCGCCGTGCATCAGCAGCGGCAGGACGTGAGTGCGGCCGGCGTCCGGCGTCTCGCGCAGGGTGAAGGCCTGCTTCGCCCGGGCCTTGCCCAGCACCACCGGATTGACGATCTCGAGGTGTGACGGGTTGGCGGTCAGCGACAGGTGGACGTTGTTGTCGTCGAACGAGCGGTCGGACGACGCGCCCATGTGGTACTTCACGTCGCCCGAGCCCTCGATGTCAGAAGGCAGGGTCGAACCGCCCTGAAACTCGTGGAAGATGACGTGGTAGGGCTTGCCCATCACGGCGGCCAGGACGTTCAGGCGGCCGCGGTGCGGCATGCCCAGCACGATGTCCTTCACGCCCAGGGCGCCGCCGCGCTTGATGATCTGTTCGAGGGCCGGAATGGCCGCCTCGCCGCCGTCCAGACCGAAGCGCTTGGTGCCCGGGAAGCGGCGATGGAGGAATTTCTCGAAGCCCTCGGCCTCGATCAGCTTCTTGAGGATCGCCACCTTGCCCTGGGGCGTGAAGACGATCTCCTTGTCGCGCCCCTCGATGCGCTCCTGCAGCCAGCCCTTCTCCTGCGGATTGGAGATGTGCATGTACTGCACGCCGACCGCGCCGCAGTAGGTGCGGCGGACGATGGCGAGGATCTCGCGCAGGGTCGAGGTTTCAAGACCCAGTACGTAGTCGAGGAAGATCGGGCGGTCGTAGTCGGCCTCGGTGAAGCCGTAGGTCGTCGGGTCCAGCTCGGTGGCGTCGCCCGGCGGCATGGCGATGCCCAGCGGGTCGAGGTTCGCCCGAAGGTGGCCGCGCATCCGGTAGTTCCGGATCATCATGATGGCGCGCAGGGAATCCAGCGTGGCGGCGCGGACGTCGGCGGCGGGCGCCGCCGGCTGGCGGGCCTCGATGGCCTTGCCGAGCTTTGCCTCTACCGACGGCCACAGACCGTCGAGCGCCGACAGCCAGTCCGGCCGCGCGGCGGGGGTCGGGTTGCTGGTCCAGCTGGGCTTGGCGGCGGACGCCTGGATCGACTCGGTCCGGTCGGACAGCGAGGCGAAGAAGGCCTGCCAGGAAGGATCGACCGAGCCCGGATTCTCGGCCCAGCGGGCCTGGAGGTCTTCCACGAAGGCGGCGTTGCCGCCGTACAGGAAGGAGGTTTCGGTCAGAACCTGATTGATGATGCCTGCGTCGTCCGCCATCGGTCTCGCGCCTTCAGCCCTCGGGGGTCAGGGCTGTGTATCTGCGGGGTATATAGTCTCTGTTAACCCCGGGTGGACCCCGGGAAATTCCCGTGAGGGATGTTTTTTGGGTGCAGAGCACAAATAATCCTCCCCATCGGGGGAGGTGGCTCGCCAAGGGCGAGACGGAGGGGGTCCGCTCCGGTCTCGGGTGACCCCCTCAGTCGCCCCGGACCAAGTCCGGGGCGACAGCTCCCCCGAAGGGGAGCATCTATGGAATCAGCCCTTGAGCACTTCCAGCAGAGTCTCGCCGAGACGCGCGGGCGAGGACGACACGCGGATGCCGGCGGCTTCCATGGCCGCGATCTTGTCTTCGGCGCCGCCCTTGCCGCCCGACACGATGGCGCCGGCGTGGCCCATGTGACGGCCGGGAGGGGCCGTACGGCCGGCGATGAAGCCGACCATCGGCTTCTTGCGGCCGCGCTTGGCTTCGTCAATCAGGAACTGCGCCGCGTCTTCCTCGGCCGCGCCGCCGATTTCACCGATCATGACGATCGACTTGGTGGCTTCGTCAGCGAGGAACAGCTCCAGCACGTCGATGAACTCGGTGCCCTTGACCGGGTCGCCGCCGATGCCGACGGCCGTGGTCTGGCCGAGGCCCGCGTTGGTGGTCTGGAACACTGCTTCATAGGTCAGGGTGCCGGAGCGCGAGACGACGCCCACGGTGCCCTTGGAGAAGATCGAGCCCGGCATGATGCCGATCTTGCACTCGCCCGGCGTCAGGACGCCCGGGCAGTTCGGACCGATCAGGCGGGACTTGGAGCCCTGCAGCGCCTTCTTGACCTTGACCATGTCCAGCACCGGGATGCCCTCGGTGATGCAGACGATCAGGCCGATCTCCGCGTCGATGGCTTCCAGGATGGCGTCGGCCGCGAAGGGCGGCGGGACGTAGATCACCGAGGCGTCGGCGCCCGTGGCGTCCTTGGCTTCGCCGACCGTGTCGAACATCGGCAGGCCCACGTGGACCGTACCGCCCTTGCCGGGCGTCACGCCGCCGACCATCCTGGTGCCGTAGGCGATCGCCTGTTCGGTGTGGAAGGTGCCCTGGGCGCCGGTGACGCCCTGGCAGATGACCTTGGTGTTGGAACCGATGAGAACCGACATCTAGCGAGCACCCTTCACGGCCGCGACAATCTTTTCCGCGCCGTCCGACAGATCGTTGGCGGCGATGACGTTCAGGCCGCTTTCGTTGATGATTTTCTTGCCCAGTTCGACGTTGGTGCCTTCGAGGCGAACGACGAGCGGAACCTTCAGACCGACTTCCTTGACCGCGGCCACCACGCCTTCGGCGATGATGTCACAGCGCATGATGCCGCCGAAGATGTTGACCAGGATGCCTTTGACGGCGGGGTCGGCGGTGATGATCTTGAAGGCCGCGATGACCTTCTCCTTGGAGGCGCCGCCGCCGACATCGAGGAAGTTGGCCGGCTCGGCGCCGTACAGCTTGATGATGTCCATGGTCGCCATGGCCAGACCGGCGCCGTTGACCATGCAGCCGATTTCGCCGTCCAGGGCGATGTAGGCGAGGTCATGCTTGCTGGCTTCGATTTCCTTGGAGTCTTCCTCGGTCTCGTCGCGCAGGGCCTTGATGTCCGGGTGGCGGTAGAGGGCGTTGCCGTCGAACGACAGCTTGGCGTCCAGAACCCGCAGGTGGTCGTCAGCGGTGACGATCAGCGGGTTGATCTCCAGCATGGCCATGTCCTTGGCCAGGAACGCCGTATAGAGCTGGCCGAGCAGCGTGGCCGCCTCCTTGGCGAGGCTGCCGGTCAGGCCGAGGGCCTTGGCCAGCGCGCGCTGGTGGGTCGGCCAGACGCCGGTGGCGGGGTCGATTGAGAAGGTGTGGATCTTCTCGGGCGTGGAATGCGCCACATCTTCGATGTCCATGCCGCCTTCGGTCGAGGCGACAACCGAGACCATGCTCGACTGACGATCGACCAGCAGCGACAGGTAGAATTCCTTGGCGATGGCCGCGCCCTCTTCGATGTAGAGGCGGTTGACCTGCTTGCCCTTGGGGCCCGTCTGGTGGGTCACGAGCACGCGGCCGAGCATCTCGGCGGCGTTGCCGCGGACCTCGTCGACCGACTTGACCACACGGACGCCGCCCTTGGCGTCGGGGCCGAGCCCTTCGAACTTGCCCTTGCCGCGCCCGCCGGCGTGGATCTGGCTCTTCACGACGAAGACCGGCGTGCCGAGCGTCTCGGCGGCCTTGGCGGCTTCATCGGGAGTGAAGGCGGCAAAGCCGCGCGGAACGGGGACGCCGAATTCGGCCAGAACGGCCTTGGCCTGGTGTTCGTGAATGTTCATCGAGAATCCGGTCGCGGGACATGTCGGGAAACCCACCGGACGGCAGGTGGCGGCGGTTATAGGCGCCCCGTGCTGACGCCGCAACCGCGCGCGCGTGATTGGCAAGGCTCTGGCGCGGATCGGCGAATTCGAGCCTGAACCTTGCTCAGAGAGGGCCCGAGACCGAAACAGTCGCCTTCCGTTCCAGACGGCCCCAGCCGACTCGCGCGCCCCGCACCGCCGTCGCCAGCGACTTGACGACGACATAGTACATCAACTGTCGGTAGCCGAACCGCTGGGCGGGCAGCAGCCAGAAGTCCTTCCAGGGCGCACGGCGCTCGAGCGCCATGCCCAGCGCCCCGGCCGACAGGTCGACCATGATGAAGGCGGCCCAGTAGAACAGGTTCCGCCAGCTGTCGTCCGGGGACCAGTCCACGTGCCGGAACACGGCGCCGAATATCGCGCTGCCGAGACTCCAGACGACCGCCAGATCGACGACCGGCGCGACGACGGCCAGCAGGATCTGGAACAGCCAGATTTGCGGCAGGGCGACGAAGCCGAGCACCGGATGCTTCGTGCTGAACATGGCGCTGCGGTGTTTCCACAGACACTGCAGGGTGCCGAATGACCAGCGGAAGCGCTGTTTGAGCAGGCCGCGGACGGTGTCGGGCGCCTCGGTCCAGGCCAGCGCCTCAGGATCGAAGGCGACCTTCCAGCCTGCCCGCTGGGCGGCGATCGTCAGGTCCTGGTCCTCGGCGAGCGTGTCGGCCGGATAGCCGCCGAGGTCGATCAGGGCCTGACGCCGCCAGCCGCCGACCGCGCCCGGCACCACCGTCACGGCGCCGAGCGTCGCCAGCGCCCGGCGTTCGAGGTTCTGGGCCGTCACGTATTCCAGCGCCTGCCAGCGGGTTACGAGGTTCAGACGGTTGCCGACAAGGGCGTTGCCGGCCACGGCGCCGATCTTCGGATCCTGGAACCAGCGGACCAGCTTGCCGATCGTCGGCGGCGGGAACTGGGTGTCGGCGTCCAGGGCGATGACGATCTCGCCCTTCGCCATCGTCAGTCCGCGGTTCAGGGCCCTCGCCTTGCCGCCATTGGGGAAGCTCATCAGCGTCACGCGCGGCTCTGCGCCGAAGGCCTCGCGGACCCGGTCGGCGGTCGCGTCGCCGCTGCCGTCATCGAGAACCAGCACCTCGAGCGACGTCCAGTCCGATTCGAGTATCCGCGAGATCGCGCTGACGATCACCTTCTCCTCGTTGAAACAGGGGATCAGAACGCTGACCAGCGGCCCGGACTTCGGATCGATGTCCGCCGGCGCCCGCCGGGTGCGGCCGTGGGTCAGCGCCAGACCCGCGAGAAATACCAGCCGGGCCATGCCCAGCACGATGGCGCTGAGGAACAGCACGGTCATGGTGGTCTGAGCCGCGCGGAAGAAGCCGAAGCCCATGCGGTCGAGGGTCAGTTCAACAGGGTCGCGTGTCGCGGCAGGCATGGCCTGGGCCGACGTCATGCCGGCCAGCTCACCGACGGTGGTCAACCGGTAGCCGTGTGCCCGGATCGCGTCGATCAGGCCCGGCAGGGCGGCGACGGTGCGGCTGCGGTTGCCGCCCGAGTCGTGCAGCAGGACCACCTGACCCGGCCGGTCGCCCGGATGATCGAGCCGGTCGAGCACGCGTTGGATGATCTGGTCGGAGGTGGGCTTCTGCCAGTCATCAGGGTCGATGCGCAGGCCGACCGTCAGGTAGCCGAGCCTCTGGGCCGTCACCAGCGGCATGACCTCGGCCGGGGTCGAGGGTTCGGCGTCGCCGAAATAGGGCGGCCGGAACAGACGCATCGATCGTCCGGTGATCACCTCGAACAGCCGCTGGGTCGCGTTCAGTTCGACCGCCGTCTCCGCCAGCGGCGTCTCAGCGATGTTGGGATGGGTCCAGGTGTGCCCGCCGACCTCGTGGCCCTCACGCACCTCGCGGGCCACCAGACCCGGGCTGCGCTGCATGTTTTCGCCGATGACGAAGAAGGTCGCGGGCGCCTGTTTGGCCTTGAGGATGTCGAGGATCCTGCCGGTCCAGCGTGGGTCAGGCCCGTCGTCAAAGGTCAGGGCGACCGGGCCGCGCGGACGGCCGAAGCGCTCGATGATGTAACCGGTCGGGATGGCGTCGTAGTGCTCGCGCGCGATCAGGCCGGTGTCCGGATCGAACGTCAGGGTGCGCCGACCGGCGGTCGGCCGGCGGCCGACGCGGAGCACCTCGCCTTCACCATGGAAGTCGACAGTCTGCCCGGCAGCCAGGCGCCTCAAGCCACTGGCGCTGGCCTCGCCCGGCGGATGGCCCAGCACCGTCCAGACGCCAGGATCCTCCATGCCCATGCGCCAGATGGCGTAGCCGCGCGGCCGCCAGGAGTCCGAGGCCTTGACCGCGTTGAACACGGTCGTGGCGTCGAGGAACCAGACGACGTGGGCCAGACCCGCGTCGTCCTGGTAGCGAAAGGTCGGGTTGAGGCTGTCGTCGTCGGTGGCGATGTCGACGCCGGAATCGGCGGCCAGCTGCAGCGCCTCGTGGAAGGTCACCGCCGCGCCGGGCGCGTTGTCCTGTCCGACCGGCCAGTCGTAGCCATAGGCGCCAAGGGCCAGAATCGTCTTCGCCGGATCCAGGGTCCGGCCCCGCCGGTCGAGTTCAATCTGGAACCAGTCCTGCCCGGCGTTGGGACCCGGGTCGCCGCGTCCATAGTGCTCGTCATAGGCCATCAGCACGAGGGCGTCGGATGCCCGCTGCAGCCTGCGCAGCGGCCAGCCTTCGCCGTCGAACGGCGCCGTCACCCAGACCTCGCGGCCGATTGGCTTCAGCGCCGCGCGAACCTGCGTCACAAACCCGGGATAGGCGCGCAGGGAGACCTCGGAAAGATCCTCAAGGTCGAGCACATAGCCGCCGTAGCCGCGCGTCTGGGCCAGAGCGGTCAGCCGGGCGATCAGCCGCGAGCGCGCGGCGGGGCTGGCTAGAAGGCGGTCCCCATCACGGCCATTGAAGCTGCCGTTGGCCGAGTTGTGCACGAGCGGCAGGACGGCCGGATGGTTGGGCGCGGCAGCGATGCGGGCCACGGCCTGGGGGTCTCCGGTGACCACGACCTCACCCGCAGGACCACGCATCTGGATCCACTGTGGCGAGACCACATCGAGCCGCCCGATGTTGGCCCGCAGCGATGCGCGGGACGCTTCGTCCCACGAGACATAGAAGCCTACGGTCAGAGGCTTGGCGCGTCCGGATGTCTTCGATGTCGCCAGCCGGGGCACCCTGCGCCAGGCCGGCCGGCCGCGGATCCGACGGGCGGTCTCGACGTGCAGCGCCCGCAGCACCTGCGGGTCCTTGAGCGCCAGGTCGGGCAGTCGCGGGGCAAAGGCGAAGGTGACGAAGAAGCCGGCCACGACGGCGGCGGTGAGCGACAGGACGATCCCGAGCACGACCCCTGCGCGCCTGGCCCTGCGGCCGGTCGGATCGTGGAAGATGTCCTTGTGCATGTGGTCCGACGTCCTGACAGGAGCCCGGACGCGGCATTGGCTCAAATTGTGGTCGGATGAAGGACGGAGCCGGACACGAAAACGGCGGCGGTCCGGATGGACCGCCGCCGCTGTCACGACCCTCGGGGGGTCAGGTCGAGACTAGTACTTCGCGGAGATGCGGAAGGTCCAGGTCTGCGGCGCGCCGTAATAGGCGGTGCGGATGCCGCCGACCGAGGAGAACTCCTGGGCGTCGGTCTTGTAGAGCTCGTCGGTCAGGTTCTGGCCGTAGAGGCCGGCCGAGAAGCGGCGGTCAGCGCTGTCCCACACGAGGCGGGCGTCCATGATCCAATGGTTTTCATCCCACATGCCCGGCAGGTGGACACGGCTGTTGGTCGCGGTGTTGTCGACCGACAGCGCCATGGCGGACCGGTAACGGGCCTGGCCGCCGAGCGTGACCGAACCGGCGTCGCCGAGATTCCACTCATACTGGGCGCCGTAGCGGGCGGTCCAGCGCGGCGCGAAGGCCGGCTCCTGGAAGGCCCGGCTACCGCCAGTAGCGGTGAAACGCACGTCGGCGAACTCGTCATAGCGGGCGTCGAGCAGGCCGAGCTGGGCATCGAGGCGAAGCCCCGAGACCGGCAGCACGATCAGTTCGAGTTCCGCGCCTTCGATCTTCATGGCGCCGGCGTTGATGACGGTCAGTTCCGGGCTGGGCAGACCGGTGCCGGGATCGGTGACCGTTCCCGAGACGCGGGCCTGGAAGTCCTTGTAGTCGTTGTGGAAGACCGCGAAGTTGGCGAGGACGCGGTTGTCGTAGAAGGTCGTCTTGAGGCCGGCCTCGATGCTGGTCACTTCTTCCGGATTGTAGGGAGCCTGTTCGCCCGGGTTGTTGGCGCGGCCGTTGAAGCCGCCCGACTTGAAGCCCTTGGAGTAGCGGACGTAGCCCATCACGTTGTCGGCCGGCTTCCAGTCCAGCGAGACCATCGGCGACACGTCGTCCCAGGTTTCGTTCAGATTGTTGAAGGCGAAGGCCGGGTTGGCCGTGAAGATGGGGTTCGACGAGAAGGTCGAGGTGGTCCGCGAGTAGGTCTTCTCTTCCGAGGTGTAGCGCAGGCCGCCCGACAGGTTGACCGTGTCGGTCAGGGCGTAGGTGGCGTTGAGATAGATGGCCTGGCTGGTGGTCTCCAGGTCGTCGTTGACCGTCCGCGTGAACGTCGGGTTGGCGAACAGCGGGCCGATCAGGTTGTCGGCGAAGGCCGCCTGTTCGGAGGTGATGTTCTCCTTCATCCAGAACACGCCGCCCACGAACGTCAGCGGACCGCCGGCGTCATAGGCCAGCTGGAATTCCTGGCTGGTCTGGTTCTGGTCGACGCCGACGAAGACGTCGCCGAGTTCGAACTGGGTGGCGTCGATGTCGATGTAGTCGTCGGTCTTGAGGTTGCGGTAGGCGGTGATCGACTTCAGCGTGAGGGCGTCGGAGATCTCCCAGGTCACGTTGGCGGCGTAGCCGTAGTGGGTCAGCTTGGTCGAGTTGGGCAGGCCGGGCGTCGTGCGGGTCTTGAAATTGTAGGTCGGCGGCGGGTTCGGGATCGCCAGAATGACGCCGCCGAACAGGGTCGTCAGCGTGCTGGTGGGCTGACCAACCGTCATCGCCGCGTCGTCACGGCTGTAGTCGGCGGACAGATCGACACGCACGGAGTCGGTCGGGGTCCAGGACGCCTGGCCGCGGATGGCCATGGTGTCCTTGTCGTTGTACTCGGCGTGCGTGACCGGGTCCGTGACGTAGCCGTCGCGCTTCGAGATCAGGCCCGAGACGCCGAGCGCCAGGGTGTCGCTGACCGGACCGGAGACCGAAGCCTTCACTTCCTGCTGGTTGTAGCTGCCGAAGCCGGCGGCGATGCCGGCGCGGAACTGGTCGCCGGGACGCTGGGTGACCACCTTGAGGGCGCCGCCGATGGTGTTCTTGCCGTACAGCGTGCCTTGCGGGCCGCGCAGGACTTCGATGCGCTCGATGTCGAACAGGTCGAACTGGGTGCCGCGAATACGGCTGTAGTAGACGTCATCGACGTAGACGCCGACGGCCGGGTCGAAGGTCTGCAGCGCGTCCGGCTGGCCGATGCCGCGGATGAAGATGTTGGTCGCGTTCGAGGAACCACGGCCCTGGCCGAGCACCAGGTTCGGCACCGAGCCGGTCAGGCCGGTGACGTCGGTCGCCTGGACGCGGTCGAGCGCCTTGGCGTCGAAGGCGGTGACGGCCGCCGGAACGTCCTGCAGACGCTCTTCGGTGCGGCGGGCGGTGACGACGATCTCGCCAACGGTCGTGTCACCGGTATTGGCGTCCTGCGCCACGGCCACGCCGCTTACGGCCGTCCAGGCCGCACCGGCCAGCAGCATGCTCTTCCACATGGTCTTCATTCCTGTCGCCCTCCCAATTGGCGTCGCCACGACCGCAGTCGCCAGGCCGGTCCGTTAGCGGACGCAGTTGATTGTTAATTTCACCAGATCGCGAATTGTGCTGACCATCGGGCACGAGGGCGGCGCGCGGAAGGGCCCGCGCGCACCGTCGCCCTAGTTTTTCACCATGTGATGAATTGGCGCCACAGAGGCGCCGACGTCGCCCGTCAGCCGGCGCGGTTGCGAACCACGGCCTCAAATCCGGCGGCGCAATAGGCGTAGAGCCGGCGACGGGCCGACTCCAGATCGCTCGAATGACAGAGTCCGTCGGACAGCTGGTCGATGCGGCCGGTCTCCGCGACGGTCAGCATCATCGACCCGGTCAGGAACTGGTAGCACCAGTAGAGATCGCGCACGTCGGCGCCCGGCAGGGCCTTGCCGAGCAGGTCTATCAGCTGGCGCACGACCGGGTCGAAGAAGCGGTGCATGACCTCCCCGCCCCAGGCCGGCGTCGTGTTGATCTGGGCCACCAGGTTCAGGAAGTTCTTCCAGCCCGGACCGCCGTTGAGGGCGCGCTCGGCGAGCGGATCGATGAAGGCGGCGATGACGCCCTCGGCCGTCATGGTTCCTGGATGAGCCGCCTCGTAGGCGGTCATCGCGTCAGCACGGGCCTGGTTGATGACCTCGGCCCGCCGCAGGAGGACGGCGTCGAACAGCTCGCGCTTGGCCCCGAAGTAGTAGTGGATCAGGGCCGTATCCACGCCCGCTTCCGTCGCGACCTGGCGCGTCGTGACGCCGTAGAAGCCATGTCGCGCGAACAGGCCTTCCGCCGAATCCAGGATCACTTCCTTGAGGTCGACCTTGGCGCCCTTGGACGGACGACCCCGTCCGATATTGCGCGCGCGCGGCTTGGCGGAGGTCATCGCGAAGCGGATCCAGACGGGCTCACCGGTCGTGAGCGCCTTCTGCGATACGCCGCCGCCTCGCCCGCTGGCAAGGCCGGTTCAGCCGAAGAACAGCTTCCACATCAGCCGGCCGGGCAGGAAGGTGAAGGCGCCCGCGACGATCGAGGCGCCCCAGAACAGACTGGTCATGGCCCGGCGGTGGACATTCACATTGTGCTTGCGGGCGGCCCAGACGGCGAAGGGCAGCGTCACCAGGGTCCAGCCGCTGAGCAGGTGGATCAGGGACCAGTAGTCGCCGTTCAGGCCGACGATGAACAGCGAACTGGCCGCCGTCGCGCCCATGAACAGGGTCCATGTCCAGCCGAGCGTGCGGTGCAGGGTGTTGCCCTTGCGAAGGGTCAGGATCGTCGCGCCGAGCCCCACCCCGAAGACCGCCGCCAGCATGTGGACCTTGATCACGGCGGGCTGGGCCATGAACAGCGGAATGTCCGGACCGTGCGGCGTGGCGTGCAGGGCGGCGCGCAGCAGCTGGGGTCCGAACAGGACCACGGCGGTCACGCCGGCGGCCAGCGTCAGCAGGGTTCCCGCGAAACGGCTCGCGGGCAGGGTCTTGGCGAAGAGGTTCAGGCTCATGGTCAGGCTCCCGTAAACAGGCCGTGCAGGCTCATCGGCAAGGCGACGTCGGCCCGCCAGGTACAGATCGGTCCGGCCGATACCCGGTGCGCGTCGAAGACATGCAGCTCGGTGGCCTTGGCGTCGAGGTTGATGCCCGTCCCGACCAGCCAGCCGTCGAACTCGGCGGAGCCATCCGGGCGCGGCACGAACAGGACTTCCTCGACGAGGTGGCGAGCGCCGAAGTCGAAGCTGTCGATGCGGTCATGCTTCCAGTCGCGCACGGCGACGGACTGGAACAGCGGACTGTCCCCGCGTCCGCCGCCGAGACAGGCCGTCTTCGTGCGGGTCAGGCCGGCGAAGCGGGGATCAGCCTTGGGAAACTCGGCCATCAGACCGGCGCGTTCGACCCTGGCCTTTCCGTCGGGGTGGAGGCTGATCAGGCGCATGTCGGGGCGCGCTGTCGCGGTCGGCTTGCGACCCGCCACCATGTCCCGGGCGCCCTGCATGGCGAAGGTCGGATCTGCGTCGGCGCAGATGTCGAACCGGATCGTTCCATCCGCCTCTTCCCAGGCGTCGCCCATGTGGAAGAACGAGAAGGCTTCGGTTTCGTAGATCCGGCGTTTCGTCAGGTCCGCCTTGTCGACGACCAGGATCTGGGCGCCGGTCTCCGGCTGCCAGGCGTAGCTATCGACGATCGGGGCGACAAAGCGGGTCTGCACCCAGGGCTGCAGCACGATCACCAGATGCCGGGCCGTGGCGGTGAAATCGTGCAGATAGCTGGCGCGCGGCAGGTCGATGAGACTCGCCATCCGCAGGGAGGCGTCGGCGCCCAGATGCCAGACCAGCGCCTTGTTCCCGCTGACGCCGAGGTTCCACACCGTTCCATCCGGTTCGAACCGCGGGTGCGCCAGGAAGGGCATGCCCTTGAGATCCGGCCGCAAGGTCTTGAGGCCCTTCGTCTCGAGCGTCGTCGCATCCATCAGCGTCGGCGAACCGGCTTCCCAGAGGGCCCAGAGATCGCCGCCGGCCATCATCACCGAGATGTTGGCCGCGTTGACGTCGTCCGGGCCGCCAACCGCCGCGCCCTTGCCGCCCATGGTGCCGAAGCCTGGCGTGATCACAGCGTCCGCGGCGGTGTCGACGCGGCGCTTCCGGGTATCGACGAAACGGGCCGACAGCGTGACCTGCCCGTCGTTGATCGCGTAGCGACGAACGAGGCCGTCGCCATCGAACCAGTGCCCGACCGAACCGCCCGGCCGGTGGAACTTCGCCGGTCCATTGCGGAACAGACGGCCCTGCAGGCCCGCCGGCGCCTTGCCGTCGACCAGGGTCATGGCGCGCGGCGCGATATCGGCCTCTATATCGGTCACGGCCAGGGTCCAGTCCCCGATCCCCGCCGTAGCGGCGTAAAGGACGTCCGGGTTCAGGGCGACGGCGGCGAGGCCGGCGGTGGCGGTCAGGAAGGCGCGGCGGTTCATGGCGGGTCTCCGGTCAGGCGGTCAGAGGGCGCAGGTCAGTCGATGGTGATCGACTGGGCGTTCTCGCCGGCCGTCACCTCGAACACCGCGTCGGCCCAGGCGGGCGGCGCCATGTGACCCTGCGCGTTGTTGGACGCCGCATAGGGCTCGAGCGGAATGCCGAAGGGGTTGGTGTTCATCCGGCCGTCGCCGTCGACGTCGTGGTAGGCCTTGATGGCGTAGCGGCCGGGCGTGAGCCCGGTGATCGTCGCGCTGGCGTCGGCGCCCGATACGGCGATGCGGACGCCCTGGACGGGCTTGCCGCCGGAGAAGGCCCCCTCGCTGTCGAAGACGCCCGCCATGATCGCACCGGTCGGGGTCTGGATGCCGGTGAAGGTGACGGTGATGCTGGCGGCCGGCGCCGCGTCCTGGGCTCGCGCCGCATTCAGCGGAAGGAAGGTGAAGGCCGCGGCCTGCAGGCTGGCGATTGACAGGAAGAGAGCGGCGGTCTTGATCCGGGGGGAGGTCATCTGGGCTGCCTTCGTTTGGCGGGTTGCGATGACGACGGCTTAGACGGGGCGGCCGGATGGCGCAGTCGGACATGCGTGGAGAACAGCCTTCCGTTCGCGAACGGACAGGCGGCGCCGTTCACGCTTCGTGGATCGACGGCTTCGTCCAGGCGCGGCACCTGCGGGGCCTAGGGCTCGCCGCGCTGGCCGGCGGCTTCCTGGCGGCGGCCGGCGCCTTCCAGACGGGCGACGCGCCGGTGCTGGCGCGATTCCTCTACTGGATTCCGGTCATGCTGATCGGCGCCGTGGGCGGGATCATCGTGTCCGTGCTCGTCGATCAGGGCGGCTGGTTCGATGACAATCCGCCGCTGCAGGGCGCCGTGATCGCCGTGAGCCTGAGCGTGCCGCTGACCGGGGTGATCTGGGCGGTAACAAGCCTGGCCTTCCATGACGGCCGTCTGGTTCCCGCCCAGGCGGTGATGTTCGCCGGTCCGGTGTTCATCGTCACCTCCGTGATGACGGCGCTGAACTACTTCACCCAGAAGGAGCCGCCCGCGACCCATGCGGCGCCTTCCGGGGCCGCGCCGCCGCGGTTTCTCGAACGCCTGCCGAGCAAGCTGCGCGGCGCCGAGATCTTCGCCATCGAGGCCGAGGACCACTATCTGCGGCTGCACACCAGCAAGGGTCAGGATCTGATCCTGATGCGCCTGTCAGACGCGGTCGCCGAACTGGAGGGCCTGGAGGGCGCACAGGTCCATCGGTCCTGGTGGGTGGCGAAATCGGCCGTCGCCGACGCCCGTCGCGGGGATGGTCGGGCGACCCTGACTTTGAACGACGGCGCGACCGTGCCGGTCAGCCGCGCCTATGCCCGCGCCCTGCGGGAGAGCGGCTGGATCTGACGGTCAGGCCCGGCGACGGGCCTGCCACTGCTCGCGGCTCTGGCCCCAGATGTCGATCGGCAGCTCGTGATAGGGCGGCGGCATGGCCATGACGTTGGCCTGCATCAGGTAGGATCCGAGACGCCGCGCGACCTTCTGCGAGCTGAAGTTGCCCGGATCGATGCTGTGGATGACCTCCGTCCAGCCGAGATTGTCGAACGCCCAGTCGATCGTCTTCTCGGCGGCTTCGAGCGCGTAGCCCTTGCCCCAGAAGGCCCGCCGGAGGCCCCAGCCGACCTCAGTGCCCGGCCACTCCTCCGGTTGCCAGGGACCGACGCGGCCGACCCAGTCGCCGCTGGACTTCTCGATCACCGAGAACATGCCGTAGCCCAGGATGGCCCATGACCCCGCCATCGAGGCCAGGCCCCGCCAGCTCTGGGCCCGCCCCTGCAGGCCGCCGATGAAGCGCGACGCCTCCTCGTCCCCCATCAGCTCGACCCAGCCCTCCAGGTCCTCCTGACCCGGCGGGCGAAGGATCAGACGGTCGGTTTCGAGGGTCGGGCCGGGAGCGATCATGACGTCGTCTCTAGCGCAGCTCCGGGAAAAAGGGCGCCGCCTTTGTGGTTTGGCCGACGGCCCGCCCCGCTTGACATATCCCGAGGCCGGCCCGAGCTAGGCGCCTTCCCCCTCAGGAGGCGTCATGGCCAACGACCTGCAGCTTCGGCTCAATCCGGCCCTGGACGCCGAGGTTTTCGCGGAGATCTATCGCCGCGACCGGCTGGTGCAGATTCCGGATGTGTTCGAGCCGGAGGTGGCCGCCTCGATCCGCGAGCTGCTGGTGCGTCACACACCCTGGCGTCTCGTGCACGGGGCAGAAGAAGGGCCGACCTTTCTGACCGGCGATCAGATCAAGGCCATGGGCCAGCCGGCTTTCGGCGCGATCATGCAGCGGGTGATGCAGCGGGCCGCCGAGAACCACGGCTACCTCTACAACGTCTATCCGATGATCAAGGCCCATCTCGAGGGCTGGGATCCCGGCCATCCGCTGCATCAGCTGACCGAGTTCCTGCAGTCAGACGAGATGCGCGAGTTCGGACGGAAGGTGATCGGCGCGGACCGGATCACCAAGCTCGACGCCCAGGCCACCTGCTACGGCCGCGGACACTTCCTGACGCGGCACATCGACGAAGGCGACCGGCTCGAACGCCGCGCCGCCTATACGCTCGGCTTCAGCAAGGGCTGGCAGCCGGACTGGGGCGGTCTTCTGGCCTTTCTGACGCCGGACCTGAATATCGAGAGCGGCTGGACGCCCGGCTACAACGTGCTGACGCTGTTTGACGGACTGCGGGTCCATTCGGTCACGGCCGTCTCGCCGTTCGCGCCCGAGGCCCGCTACTCGATTACCGGCTGGCTGAGGGATGACCCGCCGGCGGGCGCGGGACGATAGGACAGTGGGGCGGCGTTGAAATCAAACCGGCGGAGCAATGAAGGCAAGAAAAAGGGCGGCCGCCTTTCGGCGACCGCCCTCTCGGATATCGAAGCGCGAAGGAATCAGACCAGCGAGGGGTCGATGACCTTGCAGGCTTCCATCAGGCCCTGAACCGAGGCGACGGAGGCGGCGAACATGGCCTTCTCTTCGTCGTTGGTTTCGAACTCGATGACGCGTTCCGCGCCGCCGGCGCCGATGACCACGGGCACGCCCACGTATAGATCCTTGAGGCCGTACTGGCCGGTCAGGAAGGTGGCGCAGGGCAGGACGCGCTTCTTGTCCTTCAGGTAGCTGGTGGCCATGGCGATGGCGCTTTCGGCCGGGGCGTAGAAGGCCGAACCGGTCTTCAGCAGGGCGACGATCTCGCCGCCGCCGCCGCGGGTGCGCTTGACGATGCCGTCGAGCTCTTCCTGGGTCATCCAGCCCTGCTTGACCAGTTCCGGCAGCGGCAGGCCGCCGACCGTCGAGTGGCGCACCATCGGCACCATGTCGTCGCCGTGGCCGCCGAGCGTCCAGGCGTGGATGTCTTCCACCGACACGCCGGTCTTTTCAGCGAGGAAGTAAGCGAAGCGCGCCGAGTCGAGGACGCCGGCCATGCCGATGACCTTTTCCTTGGGCAGGCCCGAGAACTGCTGCAGCGCCCAGACCATCGCGTCGAGCGGGTTGGTGATGCAGATGACGAAGGCGTTCGGGGCATGAGCCTTGATGCCCTCGCCGACGGCCTTCATGACCTTCAGGTTGATGCCCAGCAGGTCGTCGCGGCTCATGCCCGGCTTGCGCGGCACGCCGGCGGTGACGATGCAGACATCGGCCCCGGCGATGTCCTCGTACGAATTGGCGCCCTTGAGGGCCACGTCCTTGCCGAAGACGGCCGAGCCTTCGGCGATGTCGAGCGCCTTGCCCTGGGGCGTGCCCTCGGCGATGTCGAACAGGATCACGTCGCCCAGCTCCTCGCGGGCGGCGATGTGAGCCAGGGTGCCGCCGATCATGCCGGCGCCGATAAGGGCGATCTTCGCGCGAGCCATCTGTGGCGTCTCCGAATTGGGAAAAAGGATCGCGCGGGGTCTAGACCCGGGCGGGTTCCGCCTCAAGCCCCCTTTCGCGGATGCGAAGAGCGCGGCAATAGGACCTTGCGTGGTTCGAGACGCTTGCCCGTGCTCGCTCTTCACAATGACGACCTTTGAAGTTCGTCATCCTGAGGAGCCCGAAGGGCGTGTCGAAGGACGCAGGATGGCGCAGCGGAGCACCCCATGTCCAAGACCGATCCCGGCAACTACTTCGAGGACTTCCGGCTGGGGCAGGTGCTGACCCACGCCACGCCGCGCACGGTCACGGTCGGGGATGTGGCGCTGTACAACGCCCTCTACGGGCCGCGGTTCGCGCTGTTCTCGTCGGACGAATTCGCCAGGTCCTGCGGCCTGCGCGGATCGCCGGTCGATCCGCTGATCGCGTTCCACATGGTCTTCGGCAAGACGGTGCCGGACATCAGCCTCAACGCCGTGGCCAACCTGGGCTACGCCGAGGGGCTGTTCCTCAAGGCGCTGTATCCCGGCGACACGGTGACCGCGACCAGCGAGGTCATCGGGCTGAAGGAGAACTCCAACCGCAAGACCGGCGTCGTCTATGTGCGCACCACCGGCGAGAACCAGCACGGCGAGACGGTGCTGAGCTATGTGCGCTGGGTGATGGTGCGCAAGCGCAGCGAGGCCGCCGCTGTCCCTGAGCAGGCGACGCCGACGCTGTCCGTAGCCGTGGCGGCGAGGGATCTTGTCCTGCCCCTGGGCATCGACTTCAGCCGCTACGACTTTCCTCTGGCCGGCGCGCCGCACGCCTTCGAGGACTACGCCATCGGCGAAAAGATCGACCACGTCGACGGCATGGCCATCGAAGAGGCCGAGCACCAGATGGCCACGCGGCTCTACCAGAACACCGCCAAGGTCCACTTCAACCAGTATGAACGCGCCAAGGACCCGACGGGCCGGCGACTGGTCTATGGCGGGGTGGTGATCTCCACGGCGAAGGCGCTGAGCTACAACGGGCTGCAGAACGCCGGGCTGATGCTGGCGATCAACGGCGGGCGGCATGTGAACCCCTATTTCGCCGGGGCGACGGTGTTCGCCTGGAGCGAGGTGCTCGACAAGGCTGATCTCGGCAAGGGCGTTGGGGCGCTGCGGCTGCGGCTGGTGGCGACGAAGGACCGGCCCTGCGCGGACTTCCCGGACAAGGATTCGGCCGGCGCCTATCCGCCCGAGGTGATCCTCGACTTCGACTACTGGGCGGCGGTTCCCAAGCGTGGCTGAGTTCGCGCCCGATCCGGCCTTCGAAGGCGGCTCGGTCGCGGTCGGCGACCTGCCGCTCTGTCATGTCCGCCTTCAGACCGACGCGCGCTGGCCGTGGCTGATCCTGATCCCCCGCCTGCCCGGCTTGCGCGAGATCGAGGACCTGCTCGCCGCCGATCGTGCGCGGCTGATCGAGGAGTCCGTGCTGGCCGGGCAGGCCGTCCGGGCGATGGGTGAGGCGCTGGGCCGGCCGGTCGAGAAGCTGAATCTCGGCGCCCTGGGCAACGTCACGCCCCAACTGCATGTGCATCTGGTGGGACGCCGGGCCGGCGACGCTGCCTGGCCGGGGCCGGTGTGGGGCGTTGGGATGGCTGAGGCTTATAGCGCCGACGCGCTGGAGCTTGCGATAGGCACCGCGGGCAACGCCTTGAACTTCTAGATCCGCTCATCCCGGCGAAGGCCGGGACCCAGGCGTTTTTGAAACCGCAGCTCACCTTTGCAGCTAGCCACAGACCTTGCCTAAACCGTGAGCCGAAGCTCTGAAAAAACCTGGGTCCCGGCCTTCGCCGGGATGAGCGGAATTATCGAACCCTAGTTCCGCTTCATCACCACCGAGTGCACGCCGGCCTCGTCCATCAGGTCGCCGCGCCAGGTTCCGTCGGCAGCGGGGGTCAGGCTGAGGACGGCGGTAGGCCTGCCCGGCGCCCGGGTGATGCGGATGGTCAGGACGGTCGGCTGGCGATCGAGGCTGTCGATCAGGCCGACACGGCTGACCGGGACGTCGAGGCTGCGCCAGGCGCCCTCGAGCTGGCCGTAGCCCTGGCCGCGATCGACGAGCTGCAGCGACAGGACCGGCGCGCCGGCGGCCGTGCGGATGGTCCAGCCGCCATCGAGCGGGCCCTGCAGGCCCTGGGAGGCGGCGGCCGAGCCGCGGATGCGGCTCTCGTAGGTCAGGTCGAGCACCGTCGGCGGGCCATCGGGGCTCTTGCCGACCTCGTCGATCATTACCGGCTGGCCGGGATCGGGACGCCGCGCGGGCGACGTGACCAGCGGTCGGGCCAGCAAATAGGTCGTCGAGGGCGCGGGCGGAGGCGCATAGCCAGGGGGCAGCGGCGCGGGCCGGTCCGCGGGCATCGCGTCCGCCTCTTCATCGGTCGTCTGGTCCGGCGGCAGGGCGGCGGAAATGGCGTCGCCGATCGGATCGGTAGCGGGAGGCTGCGCGTCCGGCCCGACCGGAGACGACGTCGGCGCCGGCCCTGTCGGGGGTTGGGCCGCCGCCCCGCCGGCGCCCAGCGCCAGCGTCAGAACAAGGGCGAGGCCGAGCCTCAAGCGGCTTCCGCCAGGGCGATGGCCTCGGCCACGGCGACCAGCCGCTCGGCCTGGGCCAGGTGCAGCAGCTCGGCCATCTTGCCGTCGACACGGATGGCGCCCTTGCCCTGGTTGTCCGGCAGGGCAAAGGCGGCGATCACCGCCCGGGCCCAGTCGACCTCGGCCGGGGCCGGCGAGAAGACAGTGTTGCAGACGTCGATCTGTTTGGGGTGGATCAGGGTCTTGCCATCGAAGCCGAAGTCGACGCCCTGGCGACAGACGGCTTCCAGCGACGCCTGGTCCTCGATGTCGTTGTGCACGCCGTCGAGGATGGTCAGGCCGTGAATCCGCGCCGCGGCGACCGCCATCGACAGGGCGGCGAAGAACGGCTCCCGACCCGCCGTCAGGCGATAGCGCATCTCCTTGGCCAGATCATTGGTGCCCATGACGAAGGTGGTCAGCTGGGTCGAAGCCGCCGCTTCGGCGATGCTGTCGAGCGCGAACAGCGAGCGGCCGGTCTCGATCATCGCCCACAGGGCCGTGTCGGCGTGCAGTGGGCCGGAGTAGGCGGCGACGTCCGCGGCGGAATTGACCTTGGGAACCAATATGGCGTCCGGCCGGGCCTCGGAGGCGGCGCGCAGGTCGTCGGCGCCCCAGGGGGTGTCGGAGCCGTTGACCCGGATGACCAGCTCGCGCCGGCCGAAGCCGCCGTCGCGCACGGCCTGGACCGCCTGTTCGCGGGCCATCTCCTTGGCCTCCGGCGCCACCGCGTCTTCGAGGTCGAGGATGACCACGTCGCAGGGCAGCGTCTTCGCCTTCTCGATCGCCTTGGCGTTGGAGGCGGGCATGTAGAGGGCGCTGCGGCGGGGACGGGAGGTCATGGGTCGGTTCTGCGTCTCAGGCTGGGGTCTGCTGCTTCTCTACTGTCATCCCGGACGGGCTGGAAGGCCGATCCGGGACTGGGAGGAGGTGTGATGCAAAACCGGGCCCGAAGTGGGGCCGTCATCTCCCGGAGGGCGTCCACGACAGACCCCCTTCCCCCTCGATGGGGGAAGGGTCGGGGATGGGGGTGTGGCTACGGCGTTGCGGGAAGGCCGTTGTTTCGGCGCCGGCGCCAACGTCTGCCCTTCGCCTGGCAGAGCGGCCACACCTCCACCCAACCCTCCTCCATCGAGGAGGAGGGCTTTTCGAGGGTGAACGTTGAAACAGGCGATGATGAAGGATAGCCCTTGCGTCTTGATGGAATCGGCGCGCGGAGCGGAGCGCCTAGTCAAGGACGCCCGTCCGCGCCATGCTCCGCCAAGGCATCAGGGCGGGTGTGCAATCGGGTTTAGAGAGCTCACTCAATCTGCTACACAACCCACCAAGGGCGGCCGCATCGGCCGCCCGCTGTGTTTGCGCCATGACCTCTCCCGCCCCCCTCGCCGCTGACGCCGACGACGTCCAGGTCGTGACGTTCGGCTGCCGGCTGAACGCCTATGAGAGCGAGGCCCTGCGCGCGCGGGCGCAGGCGGACGGGCTGGAGAACGCGGTGGTGTTCAACACCTGCGCCGTTACCAACGAGGCCGTCCGGCAGGCGCGGCAAGCCATCCGCAAGGCGCGGCGCGAGCGGCCGGACGCCCGGCTGATCGTCACCGGCTGCGCGGCCCAGATCGATCCGGCCGGCTTCGCCGCCATGCCGGAAGTCGACCTGGTGCTGGGCAACGCCGAAAAGGCGCAGCCCGGCGCGCTGGCCGATACGTCGGCGCGGGTGCGGGTCAACGACATCATGTCGGTGCGGGAGACGGCCGGCCATCTGATCGACGGGCTGCGCGACCGGGCGCGAGCCTTCGTCGAGGTGCAGAACGGCTGCGACCACCGCTGCACCTTCTGCATCATCCCGTTTGGTCGGGGCAATTCACGCAGCGCCGCCGCCGGCGAGGTGGTCGAGCAGGTGCGCCGGCTGACCGCCGAGGGCTATCGCGAGGTGGTGCTGACCGGGGTCGACATCACCAGCTGGGGCGCCGACCTGCCGGGCCAGCCGACGCTGGGCCAGCTGGTGTCGCGGATCCTGAAGCTCGTGCCCGACCTACCCCGCCTGCGGCTGAGCTCGATCGACGCGGCCGAGATCGATCCGGACCTGATGCGCTGCCTGGCCGAGGAGCCGCGGCTGATGCCGTATCTGCACCTCAGCCTGCAGGCCGGGGACGATCTGATCCTCAAGCGGATGAAGCGCCGCCATCTGCGGGCAGACGCGTTGAAGCTGATCGCCGACGTGCGCGCCGTGCGGCCGGATACCGCCTTCGGGGCCGACCTGATCGCCGGCTTCCCGACCGAGAGCGACGCGGCGTTCGAGAACACCCTTGCCCTGGTCGAGGAGGCAGGGCTGTCGTTCCTGCACGTCTTCCCCTACAGCGCCCGCCCCGGCACACCTGCGGCGAAGATGCCGCCCGTGAAGGGCACGGTGATCAAGGACCGCGCCCGCCGCCTGCGCGAAGCCGGCGAGGCGGCGCTGCAGCGGCATCTGGAACGACAGGTGGGCCGGGTGCTGAACGGGTTGGTGGAGAAACCCGGCGTGGCGCGGGCGGATGATTTCACGGAGATCGCGTTTGTCGGCGAGGCGCCGGTGGGCGAGATCGTGCCGATGCGGGTGACGGGGGTGACCGGCGGGAAGGTCCTGGCGGCGCTCCTCTGATGTTCCTCCCCCGGAGGGGGAGGGGGACCATGCGGAGCATGGTGGAGAGGGAGACGCCCGCGACGGATCATCCCGCGCGACGCTTTCAGGCTGCTGATCCTCCCTCTCCGACCCGGCGCTGCCGGGCCACCTCTCCCTCTGGGAGAGGAGGAAATTCAGGCGTAACCTCCCTGCCAAGTCACCCTGGGGAGGGACGATCATGACCACCATCAACAGCCGCCTCTGGCCGGCGCTGACGGCCATAACGGGCGTCGGCGCGCTGGCGATCACTGTCGCCTTCCGCATGCTGACCGAGGTCAAGGCGGCGGGAGCCTGCGCCGCCGGGGATGCGGTGCTGAAGTTCGAACTGGCGACGAAGATGTCGGACCTCGACGCCATCTTCGGCGGCCCGGCCTGTTCGTCGAAGGTCATCGCCGCCATGGACGCGGTGAACCACCTCGATATCGCGGCCTACATCCCGGCCTACACCGCCTTCGGCATCTGCGCGGCGATCTGGCTGGGCGGGCGCCTGTGGGAGCCGCTGGTCCAGGCGGCCGTCGCCCTGGCGCTGCTCGCCTTCGCCGCCGACATGGTCGAAACCACCGGCCTGTTGCGGATGACGCGGGACCTGGGCGCCGCCGAGCCGCTGCTTGGGCGGGTATCGACCGCGGCCTGGATCAAGTTCGCGGCTCTGGCGGCGCATGCCTTCATGCTGGCGCTGGTCTGCCTGAGGTCAACGCCCCGCAGGCGAATTCTGGCGGTGTTGCTGGTGCTTCCGGCCATCGGCGTGGTCGCGGCAAGGATCGATCCAGGCAGCCTCGGCCTGATGACCCTCGGCTTCGTCCTCAGCTGGACGCCGATGCTGCTGGTGGCGCTGAAGGAAACCGTCTGGCCGCGGAAGATCTGACGGTCAGCCCTTGCGGTCAGTCTTCGCCAGCTCCGCCTGCAGCAGGGCGTGAATGTCGTAGCCGTAGATCGTCAGCCCCTCGACGTTGGCGTTGTCGATGGTCACGCCCGACAGATTGACGTCGTTCAGTCGCGCGCCGCGCAGGTTGACGTTTGTGAACTCGGCCCCGGACAGGTTCACGTCGTCGAACACGGCGCCGGCCAGGTTGCGGTTCTGGAAGCGGACAGGCTCACTCATCAGCATCGTCTCCCGTGGATGCGCCGCCGAAGCCGGGCAAGCTCCAGCCGAATTGAAGGGCGCCGCCGCGGATGGCCAGGGCGACAACGAAGCCCGCGCCGGCCGCGAACAGCCGGTCCGCACCGATGCTGGCGAGGGTGACAAACACCGCCGCGCCCAGCAGGGCGGCGGTCACGTAGATCTCCCGGCGCAGCAGCACGGACGGCTCGTTCGCGAGAATGTCGCGCAAGACGCCGCCGAAACAGGCGGTCAACACGCCCATGACCACGGCCGATATGGGGTGGACGCCGAGGCTGAGCGCCTTGGCCGCCCCGACCACGCCGTAGGCGGCCATGCCGATGGCGTCGAGCCAGAGCAGAAGGCCCATCCGCCAGGTCCGCGTCCCCAGCAGCCAGACGGCGATGGCGGCTCCAAGGCAGACGACGAGATAGCCCGGCCGGGCGACCCAGAAGACCGGCGCGCCGATCAGCAGGTCGCGCAGGGTCCCGCCGCCGACGCCGGTGATCGCCGCGAAGAAGGCGAAGGTGATGATGTCGTGCCTGCGCCGCGCGGCCGCCAGCGCGCCGGTAGCGCCGAACACGGCTACGGCGGCGTAGTCGAACAGGATGAAGCCGAGATCGAGCGGGGACATGGTGGCCGTTCTGCCACGAGTGGGCGCGCCGCCAAACTCCCTCGTCATCCTCGCCCTTGTGGCGAGGACCCCTCTCGAAGCGCAACGAACCTGTCACGCTGGAACACCCCGGGTGCAGCGGAACGAGGGATCCTCGCCACAAGGGCGAGGATGACGGCAGGGGTGGAGCCCGCGCCCGCTAACCGCTAAGAGCCCGCCCATGGCAGAGCAGAAACAGGGCTGGTTCCAGCGCCTCACGTCGGGGCTGTCGCGGACGACCCGCGAGATGACCGAGCAGGTCACCAGCGTGCTGGTGAAGAAGCCGCTCGACCAGGAACAGCTGGACGCGCTGGAAGAGATGCTGATCGAGGCTGACCTCGGTCCGCACGCGGCCGCGCGTATCACAGAGGCCTTCGGCAAGGCCCGCTTCGGCAAGTCCTCCACCGAGGACGAGGTCAAGGAGGCCCTGGCCGAGGCCGTGGCCGCCGAGCTGGTCCCGCGCCAGGGCGTGTTCGATCCGCTCTCGGGGCCCCGGCCCTATGTGGTGCTGTTCGTCGGGGTCAACGGCTCGGGCAAGACCACCACGCTGGGCAAGATCGCCCAGGACCTGCGGCTGAAGGGCGCCAAGGTGCTGATCGCCGCCGGCGACACCTTCCGCGCCGCGGCCGTCGAGCAGCTGAAGATCTGGGCCGACCGCTCGGGCGCGGCCTTCCTGTCGGCGCCCATCGGCGCGGACTCGGCCAGCCTGGCGTTCGACGCCGTCGAAAAGGCCCAGGCCGAGAACTTCGACGTGGTGCTCATCGACACCGCCGGCCGCCTGCAGAACAAGCAGGACCTGATGAACGAGCTGCTGAAGGTCATCCGGGTGATCAAGAAGGTCGACCCTGAGGCGCCGCACGAGACGCTGCTGGTGCTGGACGCCACGGTCGGGCGCAATGCGCTGGCCCAGGAGAAGATCTTCGGCAACCAGGTCGGCGTGTCGGGCATCGTCATGACCAAGCTGGACGGCACCGCGCGCGGCGGGGTTCTGGTGCCTGTCGCCCAGGCCTCGGACTCGCCGATCAAGCTGATCGGGGTGGGCGAGGCCATCGAAGACCTGCAACCTTTCGACGCCCGGGCCTTTTCACGCTCGCTGGTCGGCCTGGAGAGCTGAGAAAAATGAACGACATGCAGCCTGTCAAGCCGAAGCGGAAGGGCCCCGCGTGGGTTCGCCACGCGGTCGATTACGGCCCACTGCTGGGATTTTTGATCGGCTTCCTGGTCACGCATGACCTTCAGAAGGCGACCTGGGTTCTGGTGCCAGCGTCCGCTGTTGCGTTGGCCATCGGTCTCGCCGTAGAGCGCCGGATCGCTCCTGTTCCACTATTCGCCGGCGGCGCAGCGTTGGTGTTTGGCAGCCTTGCTCTGATCTTTCAGGACAACAGGCTGCTGATGATCAAGCCGACAGTCGTGAATGGCATTTTCGCGGTGCTCCTGTTCGGCGGCCTGCTGATGAGGAAAACGCCCTTGAAGCTGCTGATGGGCGAGGCGGTGTCGATGTCCGACGCCGGCTGGAGAACCCTTTCGATTCACTACGGCCTGTTTTTCCTCGCAGTCGCCATTCTGAACGAAGTCGTCTGGCGTACTCAGCCAGAGACCGCTTGGGTCTGGTTCAAATTTCCCGGCATTGCGATCCTGACGCTCTTGTTTTCCCTGACCCAGGTGCCGTTCATGATGAAGCACATGCATGTGCCAGCGGACGCCGACACACCCAATCCTGAGACCTAGCCCACTCTCAATCCTCTCCCGTAGGGAGAGGTGGCCCGGCGGAGCCGGGTCGGAGAGGGAAGCGCCGCTGTTCGGTGATCCTCCGCGCCATCTTCCGCTACCCCTCGCAACTCCCTCTCCACCATGCTCCGCATGGTCCCCCTCCCCCTCCGGGGGAGGAATGAGACTGATACGGATCGTCTGTCGTCAAACCGACGTGTAGGGTGATTATGGTCCGTCCGCGGTTGGACCCGGGAGACAGACGATGGGCAAGGACAAGGCCGGCAAGCGCGGCGTGGCGACGGAGGCCTCCGTTGGCCACCTTCTTCATCGCGCGGCGCAGCGCGCACTCGATTTCTATGCGGAAGAAGGCGGCGCCGGCGGCGTGACACAGCGTCAGCACGCGGTGCTGATGGCGGTCGCCGCCAAGGAAGGCGCGGCCCAGGCCGACCTGGTCGCCGCGACCGGCGTCGACCGCTCGACCCTCGCCGACATGATCGCCCGGATGCTCGACAAGGGCCTGCTGGCCCGCGAGCGCTCCGCCGCCGACGCCCGGGCCAACGCGGTCCACCTGACCGACGCGGGCCGGGCGGCGCTGGCCGAGATCGGGCCCCGCGCCGACGCCGCTGACGCCCGCCTGCTGGCCCTGCTGCCCAAGGGCAAGCGCGCCGCCTTCCTCGAGGCGCTGGCCGCGCTGTCGTCCGACGCTCCGCCCAAGCCGAAAAAGGTCAAGGCGCCGAAGGCCGACAAGCCGGTGAAGGCCCCGAAAGCGGCCAAACCCGAGAAGAAGAAAAAGAAGAAGAAGGGCGAAGCGGTCGCGCCGGAATAGGGCGTTGCGCTCATAGGTCGTCATCGTCGGACTTGTTCCGACGACCCAAGGCCTTGTCAGGGACAGTTTCCCTCCTGCACCACCGAGATCATGGGTCCTCGCGACAAGCGCGAGGATGACGGTGCTTAAACCCGGATATCCAGCAACGAGCCGGGGCGCAGAATGCGTGTCGGTTGCTCGGACGGCTGGGCCGTCGGCATGCGCTGGACCGGCTGCGGCGCAGCCTGGGTCTGGGCAGCCGCGGCACGCACCGGGGTCGTCGGCGCCTGGGCCTGCTGCGGCGCCCCCGTGGCCTTGCCGAGGGCCGCGTCGAAGAAGGCCCGCTGTGCGCCCGACTTGGCAGGCCCACCGCCCTGACCGGGCGGCGGAATGTTGGCCCATACGTTGGGGCGGACAGGATTCACGGGCGTCTCGGCGCTATGGTTAACGAGACCGTAAAATGCCCCGTCGTGGTTAACGCCGCGTTGCCGCGATGATCGCCAGCTCGGCGTCCGGCGTAAGCTGGCCCGTGTATTTGGCGGTGATCAGGCCCGTCGCATCGACGAGATAGCTCTCCGGCACGCCGGTCAGGCCGAACTCGAGTCCCGCGCGGCCGTCGCGATCGAGCAGATGGACCGCGAACGGATCGCCGACCCGTCCGAGGAAGGCGCGATTGTTGTCCGGCGCATCCTTGTAGCCGACGCCGATGATCGTGACGCCCTGGGCCTTGAGCCGCATCAGGGCCGGGGCCTCCAGCTCGCAGGGCGCGCACCAGGAGGCGTAGAAGTTGATCAGCACCGGACCCGGCGCGGCCTGACGGATCGGGACCGTCTGACCGGTCTCCAGGCGCGGCAGGCTGACGTCCGGTGCGGGCCGGCCGACGAGCGCGGCCGGCTGGACATGCGGATCGCGCTTGAGCGAGTAGCTGACGAACAGCACCGCCAGCAGCGCCAGCACCACCAGCGGCGCGAAGGCGAGGACGCGTTTCACGACTTCGCCCGGGTGCGCGCCTCGACCTCGCGCTTCCACCGACGAGCGCGGGCGAGGCTGTCGGCGATCATCCAGCCGAACGCCAGGGCGGTGATCGCGAAGGCCGGCCAGACGTAGGCGGCGTATTTTCCGGCGTCGAAATCAAACATGGCCGTCAGCTCTCCGCCGCCTGCAGGGCCAGCACCGCCGCGCGGCGACGCCAGACCTCGGCCCGGATGCGCACCAGCCACAGCGACCCGAAGGCCGAGGTGTAGCCGAGCGCCATCAGCGCCATGGGAATGAGATAGGACGGCGGCAGGCGGTTCTCGGCCTTGGCCGCGAACACCGTCGCACCCTGGTGCAGGCTGTTCCACCATTCGACCGAGAAGTGGATCACCGGCAGGTTCACGAGACCCACGAGGGCCAGGATGGCGGCCGCGCGGCCGGCCTTGGTCTCGTCGTCGATCGCCGCGCGCAGGGCCATGTAGCCGAGCCAGAACAGGAACAGCACCAGCACCGAGGTCAGACGGGCGTCCCAGACCCACCAGGTTCCCCACATCGGCTTGCCCCACAGGGAGCCGGTGACCAGGGCGAGCGCGGTGAAGGCGGCGCCCAGCGGGGCGCAGGCGCGTGCGGCGGCGTCGGCCAGGGCGTGTCGGTAGACGAGCGAAAGGAAACTGGCGACGCCTAGGCAGAGGTAGCTGAACATGGCCATGTAGGCGGCCGGAACATGGATGAACATGATCCGGACGGTATCGCCCTGCTGGTAGTCCTCAGGGGCGATGAAGGTGAACCAGAGACCTGCCGCGACCAGCAGGGCCGCCAGCGCGCCAAACGCCGGCGCGGCCCTTCGCGAGAAGGCCATGAACCGGTCCGGGTTGGCGAGAAAGGCGAACATGCCCGCCGACTACTCTTCGCGAGGCCGGCGGGCAAGCTGTGGCGACTACTGACCGCCGTCGTCGTCGCCGTCGACTTCGATCTCGAAGCCCTCATCGTCGTCCTGGCCGTCGATGATGAAGACACCACCGCCCGGCGCGCCGGCCGCCCCGGGGCCGCCCGGATGCATGACGCGCACCCGGCGCTCCATGCCCGGGCCGCGCATGCCGCCCATCCGGCCCATTCGCATGCCTGGACCATGCATCGGGCCCATGCCCTGATGCAGGGCGTCGAACGCCGTCTTCTGCGAGGGCGTCAGCTGGCCGTAGAAGGCGCGGATGGCGTCGTTGTGCTTTTTGAACATCGCCTGATGCTCGGCCATCATCTTCTCGGCCATGGCCAGACGTTCCGGCGTGGTCTTCGGCATGTCCATCGGCTTGGGCGGGGCGGCGCCTTCGGCCGGCGGCGCCGGGGGCGTCATGGCGGCGAGGAACGCCTTCAGCGCGCCTTCCTGATCCGGGCGCAGCTGCAGGATGTCGCGCATGTGCTGGGCGTGCTTCTCCGGGTCCATCGGACCGTGCATGCCAGGCATGCCGCCCATCCCGGGTCCGTGCATGCCGGGACCGCCCGGGCCGCCCATGACCACGACGCGACGCTCGACCTGGGGCGCGTCATGGTCGTGGGCAGGCGGCGTCTGCGCCGAGGCGGCGGCGGTCAGGCCGAGGGTCAGGACGCCGGCCATCAGGGCGACGCGGGTGAAGTTCGAAGTCATGGGATTGCTCTCCAATCCGGTTGGTGCAGCCCGCTGTATGGATGCGTCGTGTGGCCGGCGTTTGTCTGAAGAACACCGGTTTGTTTCAGACCTGTCGCAGATCAGTCCAGCGCATTGCGGCAGGCGGCGGCCATCGCCAGCGGGCTGAGGGCCACGGCGGCTGCCGCCCAGCCGCAAAGCAGCAGCAGCCCGGAGGTTCCGCCCGTCGCCGAAGCGGCCTGGGCCAGAGCCCCGCCGCCGAAGATCACCGGCGGCGCGAACAGGGGCAGGACGATCACGGCGATCAACACCCCGCCCCGACGGCTGCCCAGGGTCAGGGCCGCGCCCATGCCGCCGACGAAGGCGAACGCCAGTCCACCGACAAGCGCGCAGAGCAGGATGACCGGCGCCAACGCGGCCGGAGCCCCGAGCATCAGGGCCGCGACAGGCGCCGCGAACGCCAGCGGCAGACCCGTCGCCAGCCATTGGGCCAGCGCCTTGACCGCGCAGACGGCTTCCAGCCCGGGCTCGCCGAGCGCCAGCAGGTCCAGCGCGCCGTCCTCGAAGTCGCGCTCGAACAGGCGCTCGAGCGAGAGCAGCGAGGCCAGGGCCAGGGCCAGCCAGGCGATCCCGGGGGCTATGACCGCCAGCCGGGCCGGTTCGGGTCCAATCGCCAACGGCAGGAGAGTCGTCACGCCGGCGTAGAAGGCCAGCGCCGGCAAGGGGCCACCACCGCGACCCCAGGCCAGCGCCAGCTCGCGACGCAGCAGGACGATGAGCGGGCTCAAGCGCCGATCTCCACCGCTCGCGCCGGCACCGGCAGAGGATCGTGCACGGCCGCCAGCAGCATGCCGCCGCCGGCCAGATGATCCTTCAGCAGGCCGCCGATGCGTTCGCGCCAGACGCTGTCCAGCGGGGCCAGCGGTTCATCGAGCAGCCACAGGGCGCGCGGCGCCGCGATCAGCCGGGCCAGACCGACGCGGCGCCGCTGGCCGGCTGAGAGCTTGCGGACTTCCAGATCGAGCAGACGGCCAAGATCCAGGGCTTCGGCGGCGCGGGCCAGGCCGGCGTTGCCGCCGCCCGACCAACGGGCGGCGAACGCCAGTTCCTCTCGCGCGGTCCGGCCGCCCTTGAGGCCGTCGTAATGGCCGATCAGGTGCAGGTCCCGCGCCCGCGCCTCGTCAGCGTCGGCCGAGCCTTCGAACCGCACGGTACCTGCTTCCGGACGCAACAGGCCCGCGACCGCGCGCAGCAGACTGGTCTTGCCCGCGCCGTTGCGACCGACCAGGGCGATGGCCTCGCCGGCAGAGGCCCTGAACGACAGATGTTCGAACAGGAGACGCTCGCCGCGGCGGATCGCAAGGTCTTCGACAGCCAGTCCTGAAATCATCGCAAGTCCCCGGGACGGGTCGAAAAGTCCCTGACGCGGGCATGGACGGATGGCGCGACCGGGCGTATGCAGCGCGCCATCGGCCCCGCGCGTCCGCGCGCGGAGATACGCCGCGCCGGGGGGGACGCTGTGAGTCCTTTCCGAGCGCGCGATCCCGGAAGTGGTTTTCGGGCGGCCGAGAACAGGAAAGGACTCCCCCACATGGCGTCTATCGACAGCTTGCATACCCGCCGGACCCTCGCGGTCGGCGGCACGAGTTACGTCTACTACAGCCTGAGCGCGGCGGAAGACGCCGGTCTGAAAGGCGTGAGCCGCCTGCCCGTGTCAATGAAGGTTCTGCTCGAGAACCTGCTGCGCAACGAAAACGGCGGCGACACCACCGAAGGCGACCTGAAGGCCGTCGCGGCCTGGGTCGACAACAAGGGCAGCGTCGAACACGAGATCAGCTTCCGCCCGGCGCGGGTGCTGATGCAGGACTTCACCGGCGTGCCGGCCGTCGTCGACCTGGCCGCCATGCGTGACGCCATGAACGTGCTGGGCGCGGACCCGACCAAGATCAACCCGCTGATCCCTGTCGATCTGGTCATCGACCACTCGGTGATGGTGGACTTCTTCGGCACCGCCAAGAGCTACGGCGAGAACGTCGACCGCGAGTACGAGCGCAACATCGAGCGCTACCGTTTCCTGCGCTGGGGCTCCTCGGCGTTCAACAACTTCCGCGTGGTGCCCCCGGGCACCGGCATCTGCCACCAGGTGAACCTGGAATACCTGGCCCAGACCGTCTGGACCGCGCCGGACGCCGGCCATCCCGAACATGACGTCGCCTATCCCGACACCGTGGTCGGCACCGACTCGCACACGACCATGGTCAACGGCCTGTCGGTTCTGGGCTGGGGCGTCGGCGGCATCGAAGCCGAGGCCGCCATGCTCGGCCAGGCCATCCCGATGCTGATCCCGGAAGTGATCGGCTTCCGCCTGACCGGCGCCCTGCCGGAAGGCGCGACCGCCACCGACCTGGTGCTGACCGTCACCCAGATGCTGCGCAAGAAGGGCGTCGTCGGCAAGTTCGTCGAGTTCTTCGGCAACGGTCTGGCCAACCTGACCATCGAGGACCAGGCGACCATCGCCAACATGGCCCCCGAATACGGCGCCACCTGCGGCTTCTTCCCGATCAGCCAGTCGACGATCGACTATCTGCGCGCCACCAACCGTGACGCCCAGCGCGTCAATCTGGTGGAAGCCTACGCCAAGGCCCAGGGCCTGTGGTTCGACCCGGAAGCCGAAGAGCCCGTCTTCACCGACGTCCTGGAACTGGCGCTGGACGACGTGCTGCCCTCGCTGGCCGGCCCCAAGCGTCCGCAGGACCGCGTGCTGCTCAGCGACTCCGCAGCCGCCTTTGAAACCGCGCTCGGCGACGAGTTCGGCAAGAAGGAACAGACCGACCGCCGCGTGGCTGTCGCCGGCGAGACCTTCGACGTCGGCCACGGCGACGTGGTCATCGCGGCCATCACCAGCTGCACCAACACCTCCAACCCCAGCGTCCTGATCGCCGCCGGCCTGCTGGCCAAGAACGCGGTGGCCAAGGGCCTGAAGGTGAAGCCCTGGGTAAAGACCTCGCTGGCCCCCGGCTCGCAGGTCGTCACCGACTACCTGGCCAAGGCCGGTCTGACCAAGTCGCTCGACGCGCTCGGTTTCAACCTGGTCGGCTACGGCTGCACGACCTGCATCGGCAACTCCGGCCCGCTGCCCGACGCGATCAGCGCCGCGGTCAACGAGGGCGATCTGGTCGCCTGCTCGGTGCTGTCCGGCAACCGCAACTTCGAAGGCCGGGTGAACCCGGACGTGCGCGCCAACTACCTGGCCTCGCCCCCGCTGGTCGTGGCCTACGCGCTTGCCGGTACGATGCGTATCGACCTGACCAAGGAGCCGATCGGTCAGGACAAGAAGGGCAATGACGTCTTCCTGAAGGACATCTGGCCGACCTCGAAGGACATCGCCGACCTGCAGCGCAAGTCGGTGACCAGCGAGATGTTCGCCAAACGCTACGGCGACGTGTTCAAGGGCGACAAGAACTGGCAGGCCATCAAGGTCGAGGGCGGCCAGACCTACGCCTGGGACATGGGCTCGACCTACGTCCAGAACCCGCCCTACTTCGAGGGCATGTCGATGACGCCTTCGGCGGTGAAGGACATCATCGAGGCCCGCGTGCTCGGCGTGTTCGGCGACTCCATCACGACCGACCACATCAGCCCGGCCGGCTCGATCAAGAAGACCTCGCCCGCCGGCGAGTATCTGCTGCAGCGTCAGGTCCGCTTCGAGGACTTCAACGGCTACGGCAGCCGTCGCGGCAACCACGAGGTGATGATGCGCGGCACGTTCGCCAACATCCGCATCCGCAACAAGATCACGCCGGACATCGAAGGCGGCGTGACCAAGCACTTCCCGTCGGGCGAGGTCATGTCGATCTATGACGCCGCCATGCGCTACGAGAGCGAGGGCCGTCCGGCCGTCGTCTTCGCGGGCAAGGAATACGGCACCGGTTCGTCGCGCGACTGGGCGGCCAAGGGCGCCAAGCTACTCGGCGTTCGCGCCGTCATCGCCGAGACCTTCGAGCGCATCCACCGCTCGAACCTCGTTCAGATGGGCGTGCTGCCGCTGCAGTTCCTGTCGGACGGCTGGCAGCGCCTGGGCCTGACGGGCGAGGAGATCGTCTCGATCCGCGGCCTGCAGGACCTGTCGCCGCGCAAGCAGCTGATCGTCGAGCTCTATCGTCCGTCGGACGGCCGCATCGCCCGCTTCCCGGTGCGCTGCCGCATCGATGGCCCGACCGAGCTGGAATACTTCCAGAACGGCGGCGTGCTGAACTACGTGCTACGCAACCTCGCCGGCCCGACGGGTTAAGACCTGTGGATGCTCCCCCCTTGGGGGAGCTGTCCGCCCCCGGGTCCGGCCTTTGGCCGGCCGGAGGATAAACTCCACGGACTGAGGGGGTCCTCCCAGACCTGCGCGGACCCCCTCCGTCTCGCCTCCGGCGAGCCACCTCCCCCGATGGGGAGGATCACTTCACGGCCTCGTGAAACGCGCGGCCGGTCCATCTCCGATTAAGTGCGCCGCGATGCGGAAAGCTTTTCTCGCCCTCCTTTTGTTGCTGCTGTCGCCGACGGCCTCGCCTGCCCAGGCGCGGCCGGCTGTCGTCGTCGAGCTGTTCACGGCCCAGGGCTGCTCGTCCTGCGTGGCCGCCAACGCCATGGTCGGCGAGCTGGCGGAGCGACCCGACGTCCTGGCCCTGACGTTCGCGGTCGACTACTGGGACTATCTCGGCTGGCCCGACACCTTCGCCAAACCTGAGTTCACAGATCGCCAGAGGGCCTATGCCCGCAAACTGGCCCTGCGTGAGGTCTATACGCCACAGGTGGTCGTCGGCGGTCGTGCGCAGGCCTCCGCCGTCAAGAGCGACGCCGTCGATGTGCTGCTGGCGGCGGCCCTGAAGTCTCCAGGCCATCCCCCCGACATGCTGTTCATCGGCAACCGACGCGTCGCGGTCGGCTCCGGCCCCGCGCCGCGCACCGGAGCCGACGTCTGGCTGGTGCGCTATGATCCGCGTTCGCTGGAGATCACCCCCAAGCGCGGCGACAACAAGGGTCAGGCCCTGGTCCAGCGCAATGTCGTCCGCGAGATCGTCCGCATCGGCGGCTGGCGCGGCCGACCGACCGCCTATCGCATCCCGGCGACAAAGCTGGAGGGCCTGGCCATGGCCGTGATCGTCCAGGCCCCGAAGGGCGGGAAGATCCTCGGCGTGGCGGTGAAGCAATAGGCCGGGTTGCGTCCTTCGAGACGCGATCCTGAGGGATCGCTCCTCAGGATGACGAACACCTTAACCCGTCATGGTGAGGAGCGAGGCCCCAGCCGACCCCGGACCTGATCCGGGGCTCGAACCATGCAAACTACACCCGCAGCATCAGCCCGCCATCGACGCCCAGCGCCTGACCGGTGACGAAACCGCCGTCATCGGACGCAAGAAACAGCGCCGCGCGGGCGATGTCGATCGGCTGGCCGAGACGCTTCAGCGCGGCCTTCTTCGCCCACAGGGCGGCGATCTCGTCGTGCTGGAAGCTGGCCGCCGTCATTCCGGTGGCGATGGCCCCCGGCAGAATGGCGTTGGCGGTCACGCCCTGACGGCCGAGTTCGAGGGCGAAGGTTCGCATCATCCCGACCACCCCGGCCTTGGAGGCGGAATAGGCCACCAGGCCGTTGTCGGTGTGCCTGGCCATGATCGAGGCGGTGAAGATCAGCCGGCCGACGCCCGACTTCACCAGATGCGGCACGGCCTCACGACTGATGCGGAAGGCGGCGCGCAGGTTGACGGATATCTGGCGGTCGAACGCCTCGTCGCTGGTCTCACCCACCGGCGTGGAGCCTGAGACCCCGGCATTGTTGTAGACGATGTCCAGCCCGCCGAAGGCGTCGACGGCCTTCGCCACGATGGCGCCCGGCGCGGCGTCCTCGCTGATGTCCTGGCCGAAGGGGACGATGGCCGGGTTGTCGAAGGTCAGGTCAGCGGTGGGCCGGTCGACGGCAAGGACCCGGGCGCCCTCGCTGGCGAACAGTTCGGCGCTGGCCCGGCCGATGCCGCTGGCCGCGCCGGTGACGATGGCCCGACGGCCTTCAAGTCTGCCCATGGTCGATCCGCCCTGTCCGTTGTGCTTTGGACAAAAGGAAACCCCCGCTGCCGGAGGGGAAGGCAACGGGGGTTCATTCAGGAGAGGGGTTTAGAGTGTCGGCCGATCCGAAGCCCGCGATCCAGGGGGGGCTGGGGGGGCTGTTCAGGATCCGGGACCTGCGAGGCTTCTGACCGGCCGACAGTCAGAACTTGATGCCCGTTACAGGCGGGCCCGCGTCCGAAATGAGGTCATTTAAGGGCGCTGCGTGACCGACGTTCCACAATCCGGCGAACCGTGGCCATTCGGCGACGCCTCTCGCCAAACCGGCCGGTTTGGGTCTAGCCTGACGGGGCATGGCGTTCGATCCGACATATGCGCAACCGTCCGCCGCCGTCGTGTTTTTCGAGCGGCGCGAACTGGAGCGGCTGCTGCGGCTTTATGGGCGAATGGTCGCCGCCGGGGAGTGGCGCGACTACGCCATCGCCGGTCTATCGGAGAGCTGTGTGTTCAGCGTTTTCCGCCGCGCCTCGGAACAGCCGCTCTATCGCATCGAGAAGCGTCCGGCGCTGGCGCGCAAACAGGGTCAGTGGGCCGTGCTGACCCAGTCGGGCCATATCCTGAAGCGCGGCCACGAGCTGGAGCAGGTGCTCAAGGTGTTCGACAAGGGCCGCTTCACGGTCGTCGAGTAGGCAAGAAAAAGGCCCCGCCGGGTTCCCGACGGGGCCTGATCGATTCGGTTCTCAGCGATCGCTAGCTGCGACGGCCGCCCATGAAGGCGAGCAGGAACTGGAACAGGTTGATGAAGTCCAGATACAGGCTCAGCGCGCCCATATTGGTCGCAACGGCCATGCCCTCGCCACTGTCCTTGACCTGGTAGTAGGTCATCTTCAGCCGCTGGGTGTCGTAGGCGGTCAGGCCGGCGAAGATCAGCACGCCGACGACGTTGATGATCCAGTAGATGGCCGGCAGGTGCAGGAACATGTTGACCAGGCTGGCGATCACCAGGCCCCAGACGCCCATGATCAGGAAGCTGCCGAAGCCCGACAGGTCCTTCTTGGTCGTGTAGCCGACCAGGCTCAGCGCGCCGAAGGCGGTTGCCGTGATCAGGAAGGTCATGAACACCGAGGCGCCGGTATAGATCAGCAGCCAGATGCCCAGGCCCGCGCCGATCGCCGTGACGATCGACCAGTAGTAGATGCCTGAGCTGCGGGCGGTCATGTTGCGCATGCCGAACATGGCGACCAGCACCATGGCCAGCGGCGCGAAACGCACGATGTTGCCGAGCAGGGTGAAGCCGGCCAGCGCGCCTGTCGGCGTGGTGATATACAGCAGGCTGGTGATCGCGGGGATGCTCGACGTCGCGTAGGCCAGCACCGCCGACAGCAGCAGGCCCAGCGCCATCTTGTTGTAGACGCCGAGCATGAAGGCGCGGAGACCCGCGTCCATGGCCATGTCGGTCGCCTGCGGGATCGAGCGCGCAGGTCCGCGTCCGAAGTCGCTCATTGAAGTTGCCCTTTCCGTCGCGCCCATCGTGGACGCTTGCTGAATATCGGGAGTGCGAGCGCCGGGCGCAAGCGGTGAAGGCATAACGGTTCCGTCAGGCCCTATTCCGCCCGCAACACCGGAGCGGGGCGCTTCGACAGGGCCTGCATGGCTGCCAGCAATCCGCCCAGCGTGGCGAGGCCGACCGCGGCGCCCAGCAGGGTTCCGACGCCGGCCCAGTCAACGCTCCATTTTGCCTCGAACACCTTGACCACCACCGGCCAGGCGGCGGCGTAGCCGAGGGCCACCCCCGCCAGGCCAGCGATCAGCCCGACCGCGCCGTACTCGACACCGTAGGCCGTCAGGATCTGCAGGCGGGAGCCACCGAGCACCTTGAGCGTGGCGGCTTCGCGCGCCCGCGCCCTCGCTCCGGCGGCGATGGCTCCGGCCAGCACCAGCAGACCGGCGAGGGCCGCGACCGAGGCAGCGCCCTGGATGGCCAGCACCAGCCGGCCGAGCATTTCGGTGGCCGCCTCCAGCTGCTCGCGCACGCTGATCACATTGACCATCGGAAAGTCCTGGCCGAGCGCGCGGGTCACGGCGGCTCCCTGTGTGCGGTCGCCCTTGGCGATGGCGACTTGCGGCAGGACGGCGCCTTCCAGCGCTGCAGGATCGATGATGATCGGGAAGGCCGGCCCGAAACCGCCCCAGTCGACCTTGCGCAACGCGGCGACCTTCACGTCGAGCTCGCGCCCGAGGACATTGAGGGTGACGCTGTCGCCGACCTTCAGGCCCGCGCCGCGGGCGGCGTCGGCCTCCATGGCGATGACCGGTTCGCCGGCGTAGTCGGCGGGCCACCAGCGGCCTTCGAGGACGCCGGACTCCTTCGGCTCGGGACCGATGACGGAGATCTGGATGTCGTTGTCATAGGCCCAGCGCTCGCTGTCCTTGATTGCCTTGAGGTCGACCAGCTCGCCCTTCACGCGGGTGATGCGGCCGGTGGTGAAGGGCGCGCGCAGCCAGTTGCGGTCAGTCAGGGGAACACCGAAGGCCCTGCCGACGGCGGTGTCGAACTCGGCGGCGCGGTCGCCTGGAATCTCGGTGAAGACCATGGCCGGGGCGGTTTTCGGCGCCACTTCGCTGACCTGGGCCAGCAGGCTGGACTGGATCAGCACGACGGCCGCCAGCAGGGCGACGCCGAGGCCAATGGCCGGAGCCGCCGTGCGGGCCGCGGAGCGGGGTCCGGCGAGGTTGGCGATGCCGATGCGCACAGCGCCGCTCGCGATGCCCCGCAGTCGTCCGGCCAGCAGGGCCGCGCCGCGTCCCAACGCCCAGAGCAGACCAAAAGCGAAGGCCACGCCGGCGATCATGATCCCGGCCGCCATCGGCGTGGGAGCCGTGACGATGGCCAGGGCGGCCAGACCGGCGCCGGCCAGCAGGGCGACGACCACCTCGGGTCCGAACGCCAGTCGGCCGGTCAGGTCGCGGCGGAACAGCGATGACGGCGGCGTCGCCCGCGCACGGGCCAGCGGGGCCAGGCTAAAGGCGGCGGCGGCGAGCAGGCCGAACAGCGCGGCCTTGAGCAGCGGCATCGGATAGACGGCGAACAGGGCCGGGACCGGCAACTGGTTCTTCGCAAGCTCGCCCAGCACCAGCGGCGCGACGGCGCCGACCGCGAGCCCGATCGCTACTCCCAGCGCCGACAGCACGGCGATCTGGATCAGGTAGAGGTTGCGGATCAGCGCGCCCTCCGCCCCCAACGCCTTGAGCACGGCGATCGAGGGCTTGCGCTGTTCGAGATAGGCCGAAACCGCGCCGGCCACGCCCAGTCCACCCGCAACCAGCGAGGCCAGGCCGATGAAGCCGAGGAAGTATTCCAGCTGGTCGATCAGCCGCTTGATGCCGCCGCCGGCGTCGTTGCGACCGCGCGCCTCGAAGCCGTCGGTCTTGAGGGTCTTTATCAGGCCGTCGATGCCGGCGTTGGTCGCGTACTGCGGTTTGAGCGCGATGCGCACCGCCTCGTTGGTGTTGGGCATGCCCGGCTGCAGAAAGCCGCCGTTCTGGACCGCCGCGAGCGTGGTCAGGACGCGCGGACCGAGGCCGAAGCCGCGTCCCAGCCGGTCGGGCTCCTGGACCAGGACCGCGCGGGCGATGAACGGGGCCTCGCCGATCAAGAACCGGTCGCCGAGCTTCAGGTGCAGCCGGTCGAGCAGGGCCTGTTCGACCACCGCGCCGGTGGCGTCGCCATCAGGCGCGAACGCCGCGGCCAGCGAGGGTGCGCCTCGCAGCTCGACCTTGCCGGCGAGCGGGTAGGTGTCAGAGACGCCGCGCAGTTCGACCAGCCGGCGGTCTCCGGACGGGGCCTCGGCCATGGCGGAGGCGGCGGCGGAGAAGGCGGTCTTGCCCAGCCCGTTGAAGCGCGACACCTCGGCCGGGGTGAACATCCGCCGGTCGATCGTCACACGCAGGTCGCCGCCGAGGATCTCGCGGGCCTGGACGGCGAGGCCGGCGCGAAAGGCCTCGGCCGTCGAGCCGGCGGCGGCGATGGCCGCGACGCCGAGCGCCAGACAGGCGAGGAAGATGCGGAAGCCGGCGACGCCGGACCGCAGTTCGCGCAGGGCGAAACGCAGCGAGAGGGGCATCAGGCGTCGCCGACGATCTGGCCGGCGGCCATGGTCACCTGACGGTCGGCGCGGGCGGCCAGGGCCGCGTCATGGGTCACCAGCACGAGGGCGGCGCGGGTCTCGGCGACGAGGTCGAACATCATGTCGGCGACGCCGGCGGCGTTGGCGGCGTCGAGGTTGCCGGTGGGCTCGTCGGCGAACAGCAGGGCGGGCTCGATGGCCAGGGCCCGGGCCAGGGCTACGCGCTGCTGCTCGCCGCCTGACAGCTGGGTCGGGTAGTGGCGCAGCCGTTCGCTGAGGCCCACGCGGGCCAGCCAGTCGCGGGCCGTCTTCGCGGCGCCGGCGATCCCGGCCAGCTCCAGCGGCGCGGCGACATTTTCCTCGGCGGTCATGTTGGGCAGCAGGTGGAAGGCCTGGAACACCAGCGAGACCTTGCCGCGCCGAAGCCGGGCCCGACCATCCTCACCCAGCGTCGCCAGGTCCTGGCCGAACAGCCGGACAACGCCGGATGTGGGCCGCTCGAGCCCGGCCGCCACCGCGATCAGCGACGACTTGCCCGAGCCTGACGGCCCGACCACCGCGACCCGCTCGCCGGCCGCGACCGACAGGCTGACGCCGCGCAGGATTTCCACCGGACCCGCAACGGACGGCAGCGTCAGGGTCACCGTTTCAAGCGTCAGCGGCGGGGGCGTCGGGGTGGCGTCAAACATGGCAGCGGGGGTCTTCTTCCGGAGGAGAAATGGCGCAGGGGCTGTTGGAGCTTGCCTCGTTCACCCTACATAGGGCGTAGCCATGGCCAGCACACCTTACGGACCCGTCACACGCCGCGTTTTCGGCGCCCTGATCCTCGGGGCCGCCGCCGCGCCCGCGCTGGCGGCCGGCAAGCCGCGCATCGTCACCATGCTCGGCGACTCGATCACCGCCGGCTATGGCCTGCCGGCCCGCGACGCCCTGCCCGCGCGGCTGGAGGCTGATCTGGCCAGACTGGCGCCGGGGACCCGCGTCCGCGCTGCCGGGGTCAGCGGTGACACCAGCGCCGGCGGCGCGGCCCGCGTCGACTTCAGCGTTCAGGCCGACACGGCCGTCTGCGTCGTGGCGCTCGGCGGCAACGATCTGCTGCAGGGGCTCGACCCGAAACAGACCAAGGCCAATCTCGACCGCATCATTCGCCGCCTTCAGGCGCGCAAGATCACCGTGGTTCTCGCCGGCCTGACCGCGCCGACGGCCATCGGCAGGAGCTATGCCCGCGAGTTCGGCGCCGTCTATCCGGCGCTGGCGGCGCAGCATCACGTGGCGCTCTATCCGAACCTGCTGGAAGGCGTGGCCGGCATTCCGCGTCTCAATCAGCGGGACGGCATCCATCCGAACGCCACGGGCGTCACCATCATCGCCGCCCGGCTCGCGCCGGTCGTGGCCAAGGCGCTGGCGGCCCGGAGATAAATTCAGGCGCATTGCGTGGTTCGAGACTCGATCCTGAAGGATCGCTCCTCACCATGACGGACATTTTGCAACACGGTTCGTCATCCTGAGGAGCGAGCCTCGCGAGAGTCTCGAAGGACACACCAACGGGGGATCCATGCAGTATTCGAAACTGGGCCGGACCGGCCTCGATGTCAGTCGCGTGTGCCTGGGCGCCATGACTTGGGGCTCGCAGAACACCGAGGCCGAGGCGCATGCCCAGATGGACTACGCGCTCGAGCGGGGCGTGACCTTCCGGGACCCGACCCAGTTGGCCCTGAAGTTCTGCGACAGCCGCCCGTTCGTCACCGCGACCATCATCGGCGCGACGTCGATGGCGCAGCTGAAGACCGACATCGACGCCTTCGACCTGACGTGGACGGAAAAGGCTCGACAAGGCCGTTGACGCGATCCACGTGCGGCGGCCCAATCCCTGCCCATGATCCGCCTGTTCGCCGCCATCGCCGTGCCCGAGGAGATCGGTGAGCCCCTGCTGCGCCGACAGCACGGTCTTCCCGGCGCGCGGTGGCGGCCGCTGGAAGCCCTGCACATCACGCTGCGGTTCTTCGGCGATGTGCAGGAGCGGGACGCCGAGGACCTCGATCTTGAGATAGAACGGATCACCAGCAGCCCGTTCGGCGTGACGCTGGAAAGCGTCGGCGCCTTCGGGGAGGGTTCGGACATTCATGCGGTCTGGGCCGGGGTGGCCAAGAGCGCGCCGCTGCGGATGCTGGCCGGACGCTGCGAGACCGCCGCGCGACGGGCGAAGCTGACCGCCGACAGCCGCGCCTATCGCCCGCATGTGACGCTGGCCTATCTGCGCCGGCCAGATCCGGCCGACGTGGCGAGCTGGATTCAGGCCAACAGCCTGCTGCGGTCGCCGGCCTTCGCCGTCGATCGCTTCGGCCTCTACTCAAGCCATCTGACCGGCGAAGGGTCGCGCTACGTGCTCGAGCGGGAATACCGGCTCTAGCGCGAGATCAGTTGGCGCCGTTCCAGATTTCCACGGTCGGGTTCTGCAGCACCCCGTCGCCGCCGGGCACGCCGGTGACCTTGTAGCCGAAGTTGCCGCTGCCGCCGCCGTTGTCGACCAGCAGGAAGACGATCTTGTTGGGCGGGACCGAGGTCAGCATCTTCACCTGGGTGAAGCCGCCGTCCGCGCCATTCACGAGGGGCTGGGTGTAGACCGTCCATCCCCCGGCGTTCGGCGCCGGAATGTCAGCCGCCGGCCGGCAGCCGAAGAACTTGATCGGGGCCTGGGTCGGATCGACTTCCCATGCGGACTCCGACAGGCACTTCGGATCGAGGATCACGCCCGCCGCGCCCATGGCCATGCCGGACTGGGCGGTCGAGACGGCGGGGGCGGCGCAGACCAGCGCGGCGACCGCGGCGAAAATCGGAAACTTCATGACTGTCTCTCCGAACCTCAGGACGCCGACATGACGCTGAGCGTGATGGTGTAGAGCTTCTGGGCCGGCGTCGGGTGGCAGCTGGCGTCAGGCTCATCGGCGTTGCAGACGCCGGCGGCGGTGTCGTAGCTGACGCTGACCGCCACAAGCTGGCCGTCCTTCTTGTAGCCCGCAGCGGTTCCGGTGGAGCCGTCAGCGTCCGCGCCCGGATCGCGGGTCCAGCCGGCGCCCAGCATCATCGCGTCGAGCTTGGCGGCGATCGCCTGGAATGAGCCGGGGAACACCGTGCCATCGCCGTTGAAGGCGATCTGGCAGCCCTGGACGTTGGCCATGCCGGGGTAGCCGACACTCGCCGGGCCGACCATGGCGCTGGTCCCGAGGACGGCGGTTGACGACGTGTAGAGCGAATTGCAGGTGGCCGAGACCGCCGCGCTCTGGGCGAGAGCCGCGGTCGGCGCGACCACCGGCAGGGTGAGGGCAAGCGCCGCGCAGGCGGCGAGGACGGCGATTGAGCGCATGGCAGTCTCCGGGTCAGGGCTTCCACAACGCGACCGGGATCGGTCGCCCTGTCGAAATCGGAGGCAGCCTAGACCGCTCCCGGGTTTCGCGGAACGGTGGTTTCCTCAATTCGGGTTACTTGAGACTGATGGCTTCCCAACCCGCTCGACCCTGCTATTGGTACATTTTGAAAAGCAACTGACTGGAGAGCATCATGGCCAGCGTCAGCTACATCACCGTTGGATCCAACGATCTTGAGACCGCCAAGGGCTTTTATGACGCCCTGCTTGGCTCCATCGGCATGAGGGGGGTGTTCGAGCACCCGAGCGGAGGGCGGCTCTATCGCGGCAAGGACGGCTGCCTGTTCGGCGTGCTGGGCCCTTATGACGGCGGGGCCGCGAGCGTCGGCAACGGCATGATGGGCGGATTCAGCTTCGACACCCGCGACGAGGTCTCTTCGTTTCACGCGAAAGCTCTGGAGCTGGGCGGCGCCTGCGAGGGGCCTCCCGGCGAGCGTATGGGCGGGTCGTGGTTCGCCTATTTCCGCGATCCGGACGGCAACAAGCTGTGCGGATTTACCTTCGCGAAGGGCTAAAGCCGGCCCGTGAACTCCAGCGTCACCGGGCCGGTCATGATCACGTGGCCGTCGGACTCGCGCCAGTCGATGTGCAGTTCGCCGCCGTCCATCTCGATGGTGGCTGAGCGGCCGGTCAGGCCGCGGCGGGCGCAGGCGACGAGGGCGGCGCAGGCGCCGGTGCCGCAGGCGAGGGTCATGCCCGCCCCGCGTTCCCAGACCCGCAGACGGATGCGGTCCGGGGCCTTCACGTAGGCAAAGCCGACGTTGACCCCTTCCGGAAACATGGGGTGGTGCTCGATCAGGCTGCCCGAGCCCTTGACCAGGGCCTCGCTCGGCTCCTCGTCGACGAAAAAGACCACGTGCGGATTGCCCATGTTGACCGCGCCCGGCGTGTGCAGGTGCGGCGCGTCGATCGGGCCGACCTGCAGCTCGATGCCCTTCGTATCCATCTCCTCGGCCAGGGGGATGTGATCCCAGCGGAGTTCCGGCGGCCCCATGTCGACAGAGACGCGCCTGTCTCCCAAGGCGCGGGTCGCGGCCAGAAGGCCGGCCCCGGTCTCGATGACGACATCATCGCGGCCAGCCGCCTCCATCAGCAGCCAGGCCACGCAGCGGGTGGCGTTGCCACAGGCGTCGACCTCGCCGCCGTCGGCGTTCCAGATGCGCATGAAGGCATCCGCGCGGGTGGTCGGCTCGATGCCGATCAGCTGGTCACAGCCGACGCCGTTGACCCGGTCCGCGATGGCGCGCGCCTCGTCCGGCGTCGGCCGGAAGGCTTCCCCACGCGCCTCGACCACGACGAAGTCGTTGCCAAGGCCGTTCATCTTGAGAAAGGGGCGGGACATGTCAGGGGAGATATAAGGGGCAAACGCCGCTGCCGCACCGTTGAATTCCATTCTTACAGACCGGTAATGTGCGCGGGGGTTGCCTGCCCCCGGCGTCAACCTATGCTCGCGCACTGTCTTGCCTGCGGGGTCTCCGATGAAGTTTTCAGCCTTTCTCGCGGCGGCCGCCGTGCTGGTGGCGGCCCCGGTGCTGGCCGCGACCGAAGCGCCGTTCGAGTGGCTTGAGCAGGTCGACAGCGCGCGATCGATGGACTGGGTGAAGGCCGAGAACGCCAGGACCCTGCCGGTGCTGACCGGAGATGCGCGGTTCGCGCCGCTGCAGGCGGACGCGCTGAAAATCCTGTCCGCCAAGGACCGCATCGCGATGCCGACCTTCATCGGCGATCAGGTGTTCAACTTCTGGCAGGACGCCGGCCATGTGCGCGGGATCTGGCGGCGGACGTCGCTGGCCAGCTACCGGACAGCTGACCCGCAGTGGGAGACCGTGCTCGATCTGGACGCCCTGGCGACCGACGAACACGCCAACTGGATCTGGAAGGGCGCCGACTGCCGCCCGGTGACCCATGACCGCTGCCTCGTGGAACTCTCCAACGGCGGCAAGGACGCCGTCGAGATCCGCGAGTTTGACCTGAAATCGAAGGCCTTCGTCGAGGGCGGATTCCGGCTGCCCGAGAGCAAGCAGACGGTCGCGTGGCTTGACCCCGACACCCTGATCCTGACCCGGAACTGGGGACCGGGCACGACGACCGAGTCCGGCTATGGCTTCGTCATCAAGACGTTGAAGCGCGGCCAGACACTGGACCAGGCCGTCGAGGTGTTCCGCGGCGATGGGAAGGACGTCAGCGCCAGCCCGCGTGTCCTGCGCGACGGCAGCGGTCGACAGGTCGTTCTGCTGGAGCGGGGAACGGACTTCTTCCACACCCAGTATTCGCAGCTTGACGCCAACGGCGTGACGCCGCTGTCGCTGCCGCAACGGTCACGCCTCTACGGCCTTGTCGACGGCGACCTGATCTTCTCCATCGAGGAGGACTGGACCCGTCCTCGCTGGAAAGGCGACGACAAGCCGGTGACATTCACGGCCGGCTCCCTGGTGTCGGCGACTCCGTCGGCTCTCAAGCCTCTCAAGGCGAACGAGATTTTCGGCAACGACTGCGACCCCTGCCTGTTGCTGGCCAGCGGGCCGCGGCGGTCGATCGATCAGGTGGCCGTAACGGACCATCGCGTGATCGCCGTCGTCTATGAAAACGTCCGCGCCTCGGTCATGACGTTCGTCGATCGCGGCGAATGGGGCTGGCGGGGCGCCGCCCTGCCGACCATCGAGAATGCCTCTGCCGCCCTGGTGGCGACATCCGACTCGGGCGACCAGCTCTTCTATTCGGTCGATGGCTTCACCACCCCGACGTCGCTGAAGCTGGCCGACGCCGTCGCGGCGACAGCCGAAACGGTGAAAGCCCTGCCCGCCCGGTTCGACGCCTCCGGGTTGATGGTCGAACAACATGAAGCGACGTCGAAGGACGGGACGAAGATCCCCTACTTCATCGTCACGAAGAAGGGTCACAAGCACGACGGCTCCAACCCGACACTGTTGCACGCCTACGGCGGCTTCCAGCTCAGCAAGCTGCCGGTCTACGACCCGATCGTCGGCAAGCTGTGGCTGGAGCGCGGCGGCACCTACGTGGTGGCCAACATCCGCGGCGGCGGCGAGTTCGGTCCCGCCTGGCACGAGGCGGCGCTGAAGGCCAACCGCCAGCGCGCCTATGACGACTACTTCGCGGTCGCCGAGGATCTGATCAGGCGTGGCCTGACCTCACCCCGGCGCCTGGGCGCCTATGGCCGCTCCAACGGCGGCCTGCTGATGGGCGTGGCCATGACCCAGCGACCGGACCTGTGGAACGCGGTGGTCGTGGAGAGCCCGCTTCTGGACATGATGCGCTATCATCTGCTGCCGGCCGGCGCGTCCTGGATCGGCGAATACGGCGACCCGACCATTCCCGAGGAGGCGGCCTGGATTGCGAAATACTCGCCGTTCCAGAACCTCAAGGCCGGGGTGAAATACCCGCTGGCCTACATCACTTGCTCGACCAAGGATGACCGCGTCCATCCGGGTCATGCCCGCAAGTTCGCCGCCATGCTGGCGCAGCTGGGCAGCCCCTATCTCTACTACGAGAACACCGATGGCGGTCACGCCAACGGGGCCGATCCCACCGCCAACGCCCGGCGCTGGGGGATGCACTACACCTATCTCACCCGCCAGTTGATGGACTGAGTATGCGCACCTTTCTGATGGCCCTGACCATGACCGCCGCCGCCTTTACCGCTTCCGCCGCCCCCGCGCCCACGCCCGAGGATCCCTTTACCTGGATGGAGGAGATCGAGGGGACCCGCGCGCTGGACTGGGCCCGGGCCGAGAACGCCCGGTCCCTGCCGGTGCTGGAGTCCGACGCGCGATACGCCGGTCTGCACCAGGCGGCGCTGGACATCGTCAACGCCAAGGACCGCATCCCGGGCGTCGGTTTCAGCGGCGACGGCACGCTGGGCAACTTCTGGCAGGACGCAACCCATGTGCGGGGCATCTGGCGCCGCACCTCGCTGGACAGCTTCCGCAAGGACGAGCCGGTCTGGGAGACGGTGCTGGACTTCGACGCCCTGGCGAAGGCCGAGGGCAAGAACTGGGTCTACAAGGGCTCGACCTGCCTGGCGCCCGACGACCGCTACTGCCTCGTCCAGCTGTCCGACGGCGGCAAGGACGCGGTGACGCTGCGCGAGTTCGATACCGTGACCAGGACCTTCGTCGACGGCGGCTTTGCCTCGCCGGACGGCAAGCAGAACGTCACCTGGCTGGACAAGGACACCCTGCTGATCGCCCGCGACTGGGGCGAGGGCACGATGACCAAATCGAGCTACCCCTATGTGCTCAAGGCCTGGAAGCGCGGCACGCCGCTGGCCTCGGCGACCGAGGTATTCCGCGGCACGGTTGACGATGTGGCCGTCTCCGCGTTCGTTCTCCGCGACGCCGACGGCGTGGCCCAGGCAACGATGATCTCGCGGGGCGTCAGCTTCTTCGAGAGCGAGACCTATCTGCTGACCGACAAGGGGCCGGTCCGGCTGCCCTTCCCGCTGAAGAGCTCGATCCAGGGTCTGGTCGGCGGCAAGCTGGTGTTCTCCGTCGAGGAGGACTGGGCCGCCCAGGGCCTGAAGCAGGGCGATCTGGCAGCGTTCGATCTGGCGGCCTTCAAGGCTGACCCGAACGCGGCGCGCGCAACGCTGATCCTGCGACCGACAAAGGCCCAGGCAATCGAGGACGTCGGCATCACCCGCAACCGGCTGGTTGTCGGCCTGCTGGAAAACGTTACCGGCAAGGCGCTGGTCTTCACCCCGGGCGACAAGGGCTGGACCAGCCGGCCGCTCGACCTGCCCGCCAATGTGACCATCGCGGTCGGCTCGGCCTCGGACCGTGACGACAAGGTCTTCTTCAGCGTCGCGGGCTATCTGACCCCGAGCACCCTGTGGCTGGCCGACGCCGCCACCGGCAAGCTGGAGACGCTCAAGTCCCTGCCGCCCAAGTTCGACGCCAGCAAGGACGTCGTCGAACAGTTCTGGGCCACGTCGAAGGACGGGACCAAGGTCCCCTACTTCGTGGTGCGGCCAAAGGACCTGAAGTTCGACGGAACCGCCCCGACCCTGCAGTACGCCTATGGCGGCTTCCAGGTGTCGCAGCGGCCCGGCTATTCGGCGACGGTCGGCAAGCTGTGGCTTGAGCGCGGCGGCGTCTATGTCGTGGCCAACATCCGCGGCGGCGGCGAGTTCGGTCCGGCCTGGCACGAGGCGGCGCTGAAGGCCAACCGCCAGCGCGCCTACGATGACTTCTTCGCCGTGTCCGAAGACCTGATCGCCCGCAAGATCACCAGCCCACGCCATCTGGGCATCGTGGGTGGGTCAAACGGCGGCCTGCTGATGGGCGTGGCCCTGACGCAGCGGCCCGAGCTGTACAACGCCGTGGTCATCCAGGTGCCGCTGTTCGACATGCTGAACTACACCCACATCGGCGCGGGCGCGTCGTGGGTCGGCGAATATGGCGACCCGGCGATCCCGGCCGAGCGCGCCTGGATCGCCGCCTACGACCCCTACAGCAACCTGAAGGCCGGCAAGCCCTACCCGCAGGTGTTCATCGAGACCTCGACCAAGGATGACCGGGTGCACCCGGCTCACGCCCGCAAGGCCGGGGCGCGGCTGGAAGCGCTGGGCTACAGCTTCCTCTATTACGAGAACATCGACGGCGGGCACTCGGCGGCCGCCAACCTCGGCGAGACGGCGAGGCGGGTGGCGCTGGAGTACACGTACCTCAGCCAGCGGCTGATGGACTGAGGTCTTCAAGATGCTCCCACTTCGGGGGAGCTGTCGGCGAAGCCGACTGAGGGGGTCCGCTCAGACGCCGACCTCGGGCGACCCCCTCCGTCCCTCCTTCGCCCTGCGGGCTTCGGAGGGCCACCTCCCCCGATGGGGAGGATTTCTAGGCCCGGTCCACCGCCGCCGCGGCGGCGTCCAGTGCATCACAGATCGACTCGATCTGTTGCTTGGTCAGCGCGCCGCCCGTGGTCTTGAGCTTGAGCGCGTTGCGCAGGTTGTCCCGCGCCCGCAGGATCTGCGGCGAGAAGGCGGTGCTGGCCGCGGCGGCCTCGGCCATGCGCTGGAAGATGCCGGCCGTCTGGCCCTCGTTGGACCGCAGGTGCGCTTCGCCCTCCGGGGTGATGGTGTAGAGTTTGCGCCCGCCGGCCGCGTCGGCGGCGGTGACGAAGCCCATTTCCTCAAGCCAGGTCAGGGTCGGGTAGACCACGCCGGGGCTGGGCGAATAGGCCCCGCCGGCGCGTTCCTCGACTTCCTTGATCAGTTCGTAGCCGTGGCGCGGCTGGTCGGCGATCATCCGCAGGATGACCAGCTTGAGGTCCCCATGGTCGAAGAACCGGCCGAAGCGGCCGCCGCGACCCATGTGACGCCCGTGGTGTCCGCCGAAGCCGTGACGGCCGAAGCGTTCGTGTTTGTGGTGGTGAAAGCCAAAGTGGCGATGCATATCTGATCCTTTCTAGATATATCGGAATCTTAGATATATCGGATCGGCGCGGAGTCAATACCGATATATCGAATTGTATCTGAAAAGATCTAGCGGCGCAGAACCGCGCGGGCGGTCATTCTGCAGAGCGCCTTGACGCTGTCGCGCCAGGCGGCCTCGCTGCGGACCTCATGCTTGAGGCCGCTGGCCAGCAGCGCCAGGGTCCTGCCGAAGTCCGCCGCGTCTTCAAACGCCGCCAGATCGATCTGGCCGGCCGCCGCCGCTTCGGAGGCGCGGGCCGCAAGCGTCGCGGCAAACCCGGCGTCCAGCTCGGCGACCATGCTGGCGGTCAGGGCCGCGTCGACCGACATGAGTTCCGCCCCGTGCGGCGAGGCGTGGAGCAGTGTGTAGAAGGTCAGATCCTTGGCCAGGATGGTGGCCTCGAGGTTGGCGGCGAAGTCGACGTCCGGCGACCATGCGGCCTGGGCGCCGTTCAGCGCCTCGACCTTCAGGTGGTCGGCGAGCGCATTGAACAGGGCCGGCTTGTTCTCGAACCACAGATAGAGCGAAGGCCGGGACACCCCGGCCTCCCTGGCGATGTCGGCCATGCTGGCGCGCTGGTAGCCGTAGCGCGCAAAGACCACGAGCGCGGCATCGAGCGCCCGGATCCGGTTCAGGTCTGACAAATTAGACATTTAATGCACAATATGTCAGATTGCGAACCTGCTGGATAGGGAGATGAACCATGGCGGATCGTGGACTCGTGCTGGTGACAGGCGGCTCAGGCTATATCGCCGGCTTCTGTATCGCACAGCTTCTCAATGAGGGCTGGCGGGTGCGGACGACCGTTCGGTCGCTGACGCGCGAGGCGGGGGTTCGGGAAGCCCTGACGGCCATCTGCCGACCCGACGAACGACTGACCTTCGCGGCCGCCGATCTAAATTCGGACGCCGGCTGGCCGGAGGCCGTCGCCGGATGCGACTACGTCCTGCATGTCGCTTCGCCGCTTCCGACCAGCAATCCGAAGGACGACGACGAGCTGGTCCGACCGGCCCGGGACGGCGCGCTGCGCGTGCTCAAGGCGGCCCGCGACGCCGGCGTAAAGCGTGTGGTGATGACCGCCTCGACGGCGGCGGTCTGCTACGGCTACGGCAGCCGCGACAAGCCCTACACCGAGGAAGACTGGTCCGATGAGACCAACCGCAAGGATACCTCGGCCTATGAGCGGTCCAAGACCATCGCCGAACGCGCCGCCTGGGCATGGCACAAGGCCGAGGGCGACAAGCTCGAGCTGACGACCATCTGCCCGGGCGCGGTGCTGGGACCCGTTCTGGGCTCCGACTTCTCGGCCTCGATCGAGATCGTGCGCAAGCTGCTGAAAGGAGAGCTTCCGGGTCTGCCGCGCTTCGGCTGGCCGCTGGTCGATGTCCGGGACATCGCCGACCTGCACGTCCGCGCCATGACCAGCGCCGCCGCGCCGGGCCAGCGTTACCTCGGCGCCGGTGACTTCCTGTGGATGCGCGACATCGCGAAGATCCTGAAGGACAACCTGCCGAAGGACTCGAAGAAGGTCCCGACCAACGCCGTGCCCAACTGGGTTATCCGGATGGCGGCGATGTTCGATCCGCTGGTGCGCGACCGACTGTTCGAACTGGACAAGCACCGGCCGGTGTCATCCGCCAAGGCGATCTCGCAGCTGGGCTGGTCGCCAAGATCCAACGAGGCAATGATTCTGGACACGGCCCGCAGCCTGATCGGCCACGGACTGGTTTAACGTCACACGCCGCGCAGCACTTCCGCCAGCATCCGGCCTTCGTTGGCCCGGCTGCTGCCCGCGCGCCAGGCGACGACGATCTCGCGGGTGGGGTGATCGGCCTGCAACGGCCGGGTGGTGACGCCGACGTGCTCGGTCAGGCCGGCGTTCACCGCCATCGCGGGAAGGAAGGAGACGCCCAGCCCCGAGCCGACCATCTGCACCAGCGTCGGCAGGGAGGTGGCGGCGAAGGTCTCCTCGTTGGTCGACTTGGGCGGCTCCAGCCCGCAGGCGGCCAGGGCATGGTCGCGCAGGCAATGGCCGTCCTCGAGCAGGATCAGGTCGCGGGGCGCGAGGTCCTCGGGATTGACCCGGGTCTGTTTCAGGATCGGATGGCCGTCCGGTGCGGCGGCCAGCAGTTCGTCATCTTCGACATGGGCCCAGGCGAGGCCGGTCATGTCATAGGGCAGCGCGATCAGGGCCGCGTCCAGGGCGCCGGCCTTGAGGGCGGCGATCAGCCGGTGGGTCAGGTCTTCGCGCAGGAACAGCCGCAACCTGGGGAACTGCTCGCGCAGCACCGGCAGCGCCCGCGGAAGCAGGAAGGGCGCGACCGTGGGAATGACGCCGAGCCGGAACCGGCCCGTCAGGGGCTGGCCGGCGCCCTGGGCGGCCTGCACCAGATCATCGGCCTGTTCGAGGATCACCCGCGCGCGGCGCACGGCCTCCTCGCCGGCGGCGGTGAACAGGACTCCTGACCGGGCGCGGTCGACGACCGGCGCGCCGAGAATCTTTTCCAGTTCGGCGATGCCGGCCGACAGGGTCGGCTGGGTGACATGGGCCGCCTCGGCCGCCCGGCTGAACGAGCCATGGTCGGAGAGGAGCTTGAGATACTGCAGCTGTCGGATCGTCGGGAGCATGACGACAAGATAGCTCCGCTCTATCGACTCGGAAAGAACAATCAATTGGCCCTATAGCGAGGCCGCGCCTATCTCTCCCTCACAGCCGGACGACATCCCGCCTCCCCGCGGCGTCCGGTCCCATTCGATCCAGGAGAGACACAGTATGTACGGCGTTGGTCAGAAGCTTCCCGAGTTCAAGATCGTCGGCGTGAAGCCCGGCTTCATGCGTCACGAGGAGAACGGCGAGAGCGCGTTCGAAACCCTCACCAACGCCAGCTTCGACGGCAAGTGGAAGGTCATCTTCTTCTACCCGAAGGACTTCACCTTCGTCTGCCCGACCGAGATCGCCGAGTTCGCCCGCCTGGGCAAGGAATTCGCCGACCGCGACGCGGTGGTGCTGGGCGGCTCGACCGACAACGAGCACAGCAAGCTCGGCTGGCGCCGCGAGCACCCCGATCTGCACAAGCTGCCGATCTGGAGCTTCGCCGACAACAGCGGCAAGTTCGCCCGCGCCCTGGGCGTGCTCGATGAAGAGGAAGGCGTGGCCCAGCGCGCGACCTTCGTCGTCGACCCGCACGGCACGATCCAGCACGTCTATGTCACCAACCTGAACGTGGGCCGCGCGCCGGCCGACACCCTGCGGGTGCTCGACGCGCTGCAAACCGACGAGCTGTGCCCCTGCAACCGCGCGGTCGGCGGCGACACCCTCGACCTGGCCGCCTAGGCCAGCCCCCACACGCGGCCCCTGCCCCCCAGGGCCGCGTCGACCGGGAGCTCCGCGCGCGTTCAGTCCCTCCGGCTGGCGCGGGGCTCCCGGCCCTTCCTCCTCCGACATTGCGAGACCATCATGTCCCTCGACGCCCTGCGTGAGGCGCTGCCCGCCTACGCCAAGGATATCAGCCTGAACCTGTCCTCGCTGGCCGGCGAGACCCTGCTGACCGACCAGCAGAAGTGGGGCGCGTTTGTCGCCTCGGCCCATGCGGTGGGCGTGCCCGCCGTCGTGCGCAACATCGAAGCCGCCGCCCGCGCCGCCGGGCTGGGCGACGAGGCCCTGAACGCCGCCAGGGGCGCCGCGGCCATCATGGCGATGAACAACGTCTACTACCGGTCGCTGCACCTGATGAAGAACAAGGAGTACGCGACCCTGCCCGCGCGGCTGCGCATGAACCTGCTGGCCAATCCGGGCGTGGACAAGGTCGACTTCGAGCTCTGGTCGACGGCCGTCTCGGCGGTCAACGGCTGCGGCATGTGCCTCGACGCCCACGAGGCCGAGCTGAAGAAGCACGGCGTTCCGAACACAGCCGTTCAGGCGGCGCTGCGGATCGCGGCGGCGGTCAACGCGGCCAGCCGCGTGATCGCGGGCGAGATGGCGGCGGCGGCCTGATCCGGGATGCTCCCCCCTTGGGGGAGCTGGCAGGCCAAAGGCCTGTCTGAGGGGGTCACCCGGGACCGGAGCGGACCCCCTCCACCACGCTGCGCGTGGTGCCCCTCCCCCGGTGGGGGAGGATCTAGGGAGCTGGCTTCCCCGTCTCCACATAGGCCTTGAGCCGGCCAAGCTGTTCGCCGACGACGCCGTCGATGCCGGCCGCGTAGCCGACGATCTCCGGCCGGGCGCCGCCGACGTTGAAGGTCTCCACCACCTCGGTCTTGCCGTCGGCGGTCGCCTTCAGCGTGAAGGTCAGGGCCGCCGAGACACCTTCGCCCTGCAAGGGTCCGAGGGGCGCGCTGACGCGAAGCGTCTGGCCCGGCATGACCATCACGACCTCGCCATGCTTGACGCCGCCGCCCTTGGGCAGGACCTCGCAGAAGCAGCCGCCCGGCGTCAGCGGCATGGTCATGTTGGCGCTGTCGCCGGAATAGCTGTGCTCGCCGTTCCACCATTTGCCGACCTGACCGAGCGCGGCCCAGACCTTGTCCGGCGAGGCGGCGATGGTCGCGCGGTTCTCCAGCCGGAAGCCGGCGGCCCAGGTCTGTTTGACCTCGGCCTGGGCCGGCGCGGCGGCAAACAGCGCGAAGGCGGCGACACCAGCGAGTGCGAATTTCATTAGATGGTCCCCCAAGTCGGCGATCAGCCTATCGGGCGGAACGGCGGTCTCTCAAGTTAACTCGCGGTCAGGCCGCCTCGAACGCCAGCGGCTCGCCCCAGAAGGTCGCGACCAGGCCATTCTGCGGTCCCGGCGCGCCGGTGGTCAGGAAGCGGCGCAGGCCGGTTCCGCCGGCGATGTATTCCGGATGACGTTCCATGTAGCGGCCGAGCGCCTCGGCGGTCGCGCCGGGCTGATGGATCAGAGGCGTGCCGGGCGGCAGGGCGTCACGGAACAGGTCGGCGACGATCTCGTAGTGGGTGCAGCCCAGCACGGCCCGGTCCGGATGACGACCGATGCGCCGCCGCAGGGCGTCGACGTGGCCGGCGATCACGGTCGCCAGGTCGGCATGGTCGGCATTGTCCTCGATCATGCGGGCAAGGTTCGGACAGGGTTCCGAGAAGACGGCCAGGTCCTGTTTGCGCTTGTCGATCTCGATCTCGAAGACCCGGCTGCTCGCCGTCCCCGGGGTCGAGAAGACCCCCAGGACGTCGACCTTGGTCACCTGCTCGCCGCGACGCTCGGCCTCATGTTCCCAGGGCAGACCGGTGGCCGCCTCGATGGTCGGGACGATGATGCCCAGCACGTTCAGCGCCCGACCCGTCTCGCGGCGATAGCCCGGCAGCCAGGTCTGCTGCAGGCGGCGCAGGGCGATGGCCGAGGCCGTGTTGCAGGCCAGCACGACCAGGCTCGCGCCCTCGTCGAACAGGCGAATACAGCCGGCCCGGGTCAGGTCGACGATCTCCTCGCCGGGCCGCCCGCCGTAGGGCGCGTTGGCCTGGTCGGCGAGATAGACGAAGTCGGCCGAGGGGAACCGCTCGACGAGCGCACGGTGGACGGTGAGGCCGCCCACGCCGGAATCGAAGACGCCAATGGACATGGAATCGCCTTTAGCGCTCCGCCCGCGAGGCGTCCATGCGGCGCATTACAGCCCGTTCATGTGACGGATGGGCAAAAAGGGGGATAGGGTCCCCGCAAACCGGACTTCGGGAGAACCCTCCGTGCATCGTCGTACCTTTCTCGCCACCACCGCGGCCGCCGCGGCGATGAGCTCTGTCTCGGGCAGCGCGCTCGCCGCCACGGGCAATCCGTTGTTGCCGCCCTTCGCCGGACCGCACGGCGGCGTCCCGCCTTTCGACCGCATCAAGACCACGGATTTCGCCCCGGCGCTCGACGAGGCCATCGCCATCAACCGCAAGGAAATCGCTGCGATCGTGGCCAACCCGGCGGCCCCGAACTTCGCCAACACCATTCTGGCGATGGAGAACGCCGGCCGTGAGCTGACCCGCACCGCCGTGATCATGGGCGTCTACACCTCGACCATGAGCGACAAGCCGATGCAGGCGGTCGAGCAGGAACTGACTCCGAAACTGGCCGGCTACGGCGACGAGGTGACCCAGAACCAGGCCCTCTTCAACCGGGTGAAGGCGGTCTACGCGACCCGGGAGACCGCCGGCCTGACGGCCGAGCAGCAGCGGCTGGTGTGGCGCTACTACCAGAACTTCGCCCGCCAGGGCGCGGCCCTGAGCCCAGCGGCCAAGACCCGTCTCGGCGCGATCAATCAGCGGCTGGCGACCCTCTACACGACCTTCAGCCAGAACGAGCTGGCCGATGAGGAAAACTACACGCTGGTGCTGGGCGAGGGCGACCTGGCCGGCCTGCCGGACTCGATCAAGGCCAACGCCGCCAGCGCGGCCGAGGAAAAGGGCCTCAAGGGCAAGTGGGTGATCACCAACACGCGCTCCTCGATGGAGCCCTTCATCACCTATTCCAGCAACCGCGCCCTGCGTGAGAAGGGCTGGCGGATGTGGATGATGCGCGGCGACAACGGCGACGCGCACGACAACAACGCGGTGATGACCGAGATCCTCAAGCTGCGCGCCGAGAAGGCCGGGTTGCTCGGCTACAAGACCCACGCTCACTGGATCACCGCCGACCAGATGGCCGGCACGCCTGACAAGGCGATGGACCTGATGCTGCGCGTCTGGAAGCCGGCCGTGGCCCGCGTCCATGAGGAAGTGGCGATGATGCAGAAGGTGGCCGACGCCGAGGGCGCGGGCATCACCATCGAGGCCTGGGACTACCGCTATTACCTCGAGAAGGTCCGCCTTGCCGAGTACGACCTCGACCAGAACGAGGTGAAGCCCTACCTGCAGCTGGAGAAGATGCGCGAGGCCATGCACTGGGCCGCGGGCCAGCTCTACGGCTTCAAGTTCACCCAGGTCAGCGGCGTGCCGGTCGTTCATCCCGACGTTCGCGTCTGGGAAGTGACCCGCGGCGGCCAGCGGGTCGGCCTGTGGTACTTCGACCCCTACGCCCGCGCCGGCAAGCAGTCGGGTGCCTGGATGAACGAGTACCGGACGCAGGAGAATTTCGCCGGGAATGTCACGGCGATCGTCTCCAACAACTGCAATTTCATCAAGGGCAAGCCCGGCGAGCCGGTGCTGATCAGCTGGGACGACGCCTCGACGCTGTTCCACGAGTTCGGCCACGCCCTGCACGGCCTGAACTCGGCGGTGCATTACCCGACACTCGCCGGCACGAACGTGGCGCGCGACTTCGTCGAGTTCCCCAGCCAGCTCAACGAGCACTGGCTGCCCACCAAGGAAGTGCTCAACCGTTTCGCGCTGCACTACAAGACCGGCAAGCCGATCCCCGCCGCCCTGGTGGCCAAGATCGACCGCGCCAGCAAGTTCGGTCAGGGCTTCGGCACCGTCGAGTATCTGGCCAGCGCCCTGGTCGACATGAAGGCCCACCTCGCCGGCAGCACGCCGATCGAGCCCCGCGCCTTCGAGAAGGCCACGCTCGCCGAGATCGGCATGCCGAAGGAGATGATCATGCGTCACCGCATGCCGCACTTCGGGCACATCTTCTCGGGCGACGGCTATTCGGCCGGCTACTACGACTACATCTGGGCCGACACCCTGACCGCCGACGCGGCCGAGGCGTTCGCCGAGGCGCCGGGTGGCTTCTACGACAAGGCGACCGCCAAGCGGCTGCACGACAGCATCATGAGCGTGGGCAACACCATCGACGCGGGCGAGGCCTTCCGCCGCTTCCGCGGCCGGGACGTCGACACCAGCGCCCTGATGCGCGACCGGGGCTTCCCGGTCGCCTGATTGCGTGGTTCGAGACGCGCCCCCGGTCGGGGGCGCTCCTCACCATGACGGGCCCTGGCGTTCGTCATCCTGAGGAGCGGCGAAAGCCGCGTCTCGAAGGACGCACTCAGCCCGAAGTCGCTCTGCTCTTCATCCCGAGGATGGCCGCTATCACCGCCCCGGCGACCGTGTAGCCCACCAGCTGGATGATGATCGCCGCGTGGGTGAAGGCCGGCGGGTAACCGTACCAGATCAGGTTCGAGCCATTGGTCGCGACCGCGACCAGCCCCCCGACCGCCACGGCCGCCGCGACGCGCGCGCCGAAATTCGACACCGCCAGGATCGAGATCAGCCAGGCCAGGACCAGAGTCTGGAAAATCTCCAGCGCCAGTTCCTTGCCGATGTAGGGCCCCATCGCCGTGTCACGGCCGGGTGGGTGGTAGACCAGCAGGCCCGAGGCTTCCTTGGCGGTGCGCTCTTCCATCGTCTTGCGGGCGGCCGCGTCCTCGGACTTGGTCCCGTTGCCCGAGCCCGGGAAGATATAGAGGCCGTCCTTGTCACCCAGCGCACCTTGAAGCGTGGCGATGACGGGCGCGTCGTTCGGAATTTCCTGAACTCCCATCTGGCCCAACGGCAGGGCGGTGTGGGCCAGCGATGTCCAGATAAACATGGCGATGCCGCCCAGCAGGCCGGCGATAAGCAGTCTTCCCATAGTCGGATCTCCCCCAGAGATTGAAAACGGTACTGGGCGGGAGGCTATGCCCATGGCGCGGGGCCGTCGAGCCGGACTCGCGCGGCTTGATTTCCCACCCTTTTCCGCCCATAAGGCCGGCCTTCCGGCGCAGATGCAGTTCAGCGCCCTCTACCGTCACGACCCCTGACAGACGCAAGTCGGGACGAGGACGGCGAGGCCCCCCGTCGACGTGATCGTCCACGGGGGCGAATTGCGTTTGGGCTTCACGACCTGGGACGACGGTTCAGAACACGATGTTCGAAGGCCTTACAGAACGACTTGGCACTGTCTTCGACCGGCTCTCCGGTCGCGGGGTGCTGGGCGAAAAGGACATCGACGAGGCGCTGCGCGAGGTTCGCGTCGCCCTGCTCGAGGCCGACGTCGCCCTGCCGGTGGTCAAGGACTTCATCAGCAAGGCTCGCGAGGACGCGCTGGGCGAGGCGGTCATCCGCTCGATCCGCCCGGCCGACCAGGTGGTCAAGATCGTCTATGACGGTCTGGTCGAGATGCTCGGCGGCGAGGAGCCGACCGGCCTGCAGCTGGCGCTGAACCCGCCGTCGGTCATCCTGATGGCTGGTCTGCAGGGCTCGGGCAAGACGACCACCTCGGCCAAGCTGGCCCTGCGCCTGACGAAGATGGACCGCCAGAAGGTCCTGATGGCCTCGCTGGACACCCGCCGCCCGGCCGCCATGGAGCAGCTGGCGACGCTGGGGACCCAGATCGGCGTCGACACCCTGCCGATCGTGGCCGGCCAGTCGGCCGTCGACATCGCCAAGCGCGCGCTGCAGGTGGCGAAGCTCAGCGGCTACGACGTGGTCATCCTCGACACCGCCGGCCGTACGACGCTGGACGAACAGATGATGAGCGAGGCGGCGCAGATCGCGCAGATCGCCTCGCCGACCGAGACCCTGCTGGTCGCCGACAGCCTGACCGGTCAGGACGCCGTGCGCACGGCCAAGGCCTTCCACGACCGCCTGCCGCTGACCGGCCTGATCCTGACCCGCGCCGACGGCGACGGGCGCGGCGGCGCGGCCCTGTCGATGCGGGCCGTCACCGGCCTGCCGATCAAGTTCCTCGGCGCCGGCGAAAAGGTCGAGGCGCTCGACGTGTTCGACGCCCGTCGCGTGGCCGGCCGCATCCTCGGCCAGGGCGACATCATCGCCCTCGTCGAGAAGGCCGCCACCGAGCTGGACCAGGCCAAGGCGGAGGCCACGGCCCGCAAGCTGGCCAAGGGCCAGTTCGACCTGGAGATGATGTCCGACCAGCTGGCCCAGATGGAGCGGATGGGCGGCCTGCAGGGCGTGATGGGCATGCTGCCCGGCGTCGGCAAGATGAAGCAGCAGATCGCCGAAGCGGGCATGGACGACAGGATGATCAAGCGCCAGCGCGCGATCATCGGCTCGATGACCAAGACCGAGCGCAAGAAGCCCGACATCCTGGCCGCCTCGCGCAAGCGTCGCATCGCGGCCGGCGCCGGGGTGGATGTGGCCGAGGTCAATCGCCTGCTCAAGCAGCACCGCCAGATGGCCGACGCCATGAAGATGATGACCCGCAACGGCGGCGCCGGCTTCGCGCGCATGGCCCAGATGCTGGGTGGCGGCGGCATGGACCACCTCAAGAGCATGGGCGGCGGCAAGGCCGCCCAGCCCGATCCAGAACAGCTGCGTCAGCAGCTGGAGAAACTCCAGGGCGGCCTCGGCGGCTCCGGAACCGGCATTCCGGGACTCGGCGGCGGCCCCGCCCTGCCCCCCGGCTTCAATCCCTTCAAGAAATAAGATCAGACCAGAGGACTACCGATAATGCTGAAGATCCGTCTCGCCCGTGGCGGCGCCAAGAAGCGCCCCTACTACTCGATCGTCGTCGCCGACAGCCACTCGCCCCGCGACGGCCGCTTCATCGAGAAGGTCGGCACCTACAACCCGCTGCTGCCGAAGGACGGCCCGACGCCGCGCGTCACGCTGAAGCTCGAGTCGATCCAGGCCTGGATCGCCAAGGGCGCCCAGCCGACCGACCGCGTCGCGCGCTTCCTCGCCGCCGAAGGCATCGGCCAGTGGGCCCACGGCAACAACCCGAACAAGGGCAAGCCGGGCAAGAAGTCCGAAGAACGCGCCGCCGAGCGCGCCCAGCGTGAAGTCGACCGCGCCGCCGCCGCCGCCGAGCTGGCCGCCAACCCGCCGGCCCCCGAGCCCGAGCCTGAAGTCGAAGCTCCGGTCGAGGCCGCTGCCGAGGAAGCCGCGCCTGAAGCTGCTGCCGAAGAAGCCCCCGCCGCTGAAGCTGCTCCTGCTGAAGAAGCCGCTCCGGAAGCCGCCGCTGAAGAGGCTCCGGCCGATGAAGCCGCCGCTGAAGAAACGGCCGAAGGCTAGCCCAAACCTCGTCATCCTCGCCCTTGTGGCGAGGATCCCTTGTTCAGCCGCAACAGCGACTCTTCAGCTTGACGCGTTCGGAACGCGTCGAGAGGGATCCCGGGCACGAGGCCCAGGATGACGACGGTGGTGAAAGGCGACCATGAGCACTGACCGCATGATCGCTGTCGGCCGCGTCGCGGGCGCCTTTGGCGTCCGGGGCGAGGTGCGGATCACCGCTTTTACCGAAGAGCCCCTGGCGCTGGCCCGCTTCCGCGAGCTCAGGCGCCAGGACGGCTCGGCAGCCCTGACCATCCTGTCGGGCCGCGACGCCAAGGGCAGCCTCATCTGTCGCTGCGCCGGCGTCGAGACCAAGGACCAGGCCGACGCCCTGCGCGGCCTGGTCCTGTTCATCCCGCGCGAGGCCCTGCCCGCGCCCGATGAAGACGAATTCTATCTGGCGGACCTGATCGGTCTGACCGTGCTCACGCCCGAGGGAGAGACCCTGGGTCTGATCAAGTCTGTGCAGGACTTCGGCGCCGGCGACATCCTCGAGATCACCCCCGCCGAGGGCGGCCCGACCTGGTACCTCGCCTTCACCCGCGACACCGTGCCGACGGTGGACATCGCCGGGGGCCGGGTAATGGTCGTGCGGCCCACCGAGGTCGTGGCCGAGGAAGAGTAGCGGGGACACCTACCTTCGGTACATGCCCCCGTCCCTCTCCAACATGAAGCCCAGACAACAACGGTCTCCGAACCCGTTCAGAAAGCGCGGCCTAGCGTGTTTCCAACGAGAGGAGACACGCCGTGCAACGCCACGTTCTCATGGACTTCGCCGCTTCAGGCTTGATGGCCGGCACGTCGGCCATGGCGCTCGCGGCCCCGCCGGTTCCGGCCTTCGCGCCGCCGGCCGCCTGGAGCCCGCCCGCCGTTGAGGCCGGGGTCGCGCTCCGCCAGTTGCCAGGCGGCATCGGCTATCTGAACCCCGAGACCCTCTGCGCCTCAGGGCTGGTGGAGGCCCTGATGGACCTGGCCGACAGCCATGCGCTGATCCTCGATCTGCGGACCCACGCCGGCGACCCGGCCGATGCGTTGCTGCTCGGCCACCTCGCCTGGCGGCCGATGCCGATGGCGACCCTTCAAAGACTGCCTGACGGGGCAGCCCTGACCAGCTGGACGGGTCGGGCGACCGTGCCGGACGGTGGCCCGCACTTTCCGGAAGCGCCCCTGTTCGTGCTGATCGACGAGACCTCGCCGCTGCCGGCCCAGGCCTTGGCCTATGACCTGCGGATGGCCGGACGGGCGGTGATCATCACAGGCGAGGACGCCCTGACGCTGGCCTGGCGGCAGGCGCTGAGAAGCAGGGCGTAGAGCGGGGACACGTACCTTCGGTACATGTCCCCGTCTTTCAGACCTTCACCCGCATCAGGCATTCCTGCGCCACCGAGGCCGCGAGCACGCCGTCCTGGGTATACATCTCGCCGCGGATGAAACCCCGGCCCTGGGAGGTCGAGGGGCAGTCCTGGTCGAACAGGTGCCAGTCGTTGAAGTTGGTCGGGCGGTGGAACCACATGGCGTGGTCCAGGCTGGCCGACTGCATGCCCCTGGTCCGCCATGTCAGGCCGTGGACCCGCAGGGCGGTCTCCATGAAGGCCATGTCCGAGGCGTAGGCCAGCGCCGCCTGCTGAAGCTTGATCGAGTCGCCGATCGGGGCCTTGGCCCGCAGCCAGACCTGCTTGCGCGGCGGCTTTGCCACGGGCTTGAACATGTTCTGGGGATCGGGCCAGCGCACCTCGACCGGGCGGCGCTTCATGTGCTCGATCATCGCGGCAGGCATATCCCGGTTCTCGGCCAGGGCCTGTTCCATCTCGGTGGCCACCGAGTCCGGCGACGGGTGGGCCGGCATCGGCGACTGGTATTCAAAGCCCTCCTCGGCCACCTGGAAGGAGGCCGCGAGGTTGAAGATCTGCTCGCCGTTCTGGATCGCCACCACCCGGCGGGTGGTGAAGCTGCCGCCGTCGCGGGCGCGGTCGACCTGATAGAGCACCGGAATGCGCACATCGCCCGGCCGGATGAAGTAGGCGTGCAGGCTGTGGCAGACCCGGTCCTCGACCGTTTCGTAGGCGGCCATCAGCGCCTGGGCGATGACCAGGCCGCCGAAGATCCTCGGGAAGCCGTCGTTGGGCGACCGCCCCCGGAACAGATTCAGCTCGATTGGCTCAAGGGCCAGGGTCTCGATGAGGTTTTCGCTCTCTTCCATGGACCCGGAATAGGCCGGTGGCGACGGGCGGGCAAGTCACCCGCCCCCGCCTTGTCGCCGCCATAAGGGACGGTGCACTCTGGCGTCCTCGTGGAGACCCGCCCGTGTACCTGATCCTTGCCGCCGCCTCGTCCGTGTTGCTCGCCCCGGCCCCTCCGCAGGCGGCCGGCCTGGCCTATTCCGAGGCCTATGCCCGCGCCGAGCGCTACGAGCAGACGGACAACGGCGCCGAGCTGTACCGGACCAGGGTGCTTCACCCCTGGCTGATGCCGAACCTGCCCCGGGTTCTCGGCCTCTGCGCGCCGCGCCCCAGACCCGCCGACCTTCCGCTCTTCACCATCGTGCTCAGCTTCAAGAACGGGAAGCTCGACGCCCTGCTGCCGGACAGCGACCACCCGATCGCGCAGTGCCTGGTCAAACAGATGACGCCGATGCTCTGGCCCGCGCCGCCATTCGACGACTTCGCGGAAGAACTGCATTTCGATCTGAGGGATGAGGCGCAGTAAACCTGACGGCCCCGTCCGCGCGGTAGGCAATCGGGGCGTCAACGGCTAAGACGCGCGCCATGCCGTTCACCGCCACCGTCCTGACCATGTTTCCGGAGGCTTTCCCCGGGCCGCTCGGCGTGTCGCTGATCGGCACGGCCTGGCGCGAGCAGGACCTGTGGCGCCTTGAAACAGTGGACATTCGCGCCTTTTCCAAGGATAAGCGCGGCTTCCTCGACGACACCCCCGCGGGTGGCGGTCCTGGACAGGTGATGAAGGCGGACGTGATCGCGGCGGCTCTCGACAGTGTCGACGTCGCGGGACGGCCGCTTTTGTACATGAGCGCCCGGGGTCGGCCCCTGACCCAGGCGCGGGTGAAACAGTGGGCCGAGGCGCCGGGGATCATCGTCCTCTGCGGCCGGTTCGAGGGGGTGGACCAGCGGGTGCTCGACGCCCGGGGGTTCGAGGAGGTCTCCGTCGGAGACGCGGTGCTCGCCGGTGGCGAGGCGGCGGCGATGGTGGCGATCGAGGCGTGCGTTCGTCTGGTTCCGGGAGTGCTCGGTCAGGCGGCCTCACTGAGTGAAGAGAGTTTCGAGGACGACCTCCTCGAGCATCCGCAGTTCACCAGACCGCGGACGTTCGAGGGCCGGGACATCCCCGAAGTGTTGCTGGGCGGCGACCACAGGAAGGTCGCGGCGTGGCGGCAGGAAATGCGTGAGACGACGACCCGCGAGCGGCGGCCCGACCTCTGGGACCGCTACCTCGCCAACCGACAACCAAAGGGCATCCCCAGCAAGTAGGGGGCAAGCCCAACGAAAAAAGGACTGACCAATGGCCGCGAACATCATCAAGGAATTGGAGAAGGCCGAGAGCGAACGCCTCGCCGCCCTCCGCACCACCCCCGATTTCCAGCCGGGCGACACCGTCCGGGTGAACGTGAAGATCAAGGAAGGCGAGCGCGAGCGCGTCCAGGCCTACGAAGGCGTCTGCATCGCCCGTCAGGGCTCGGGCCTCCACGAGAGCTTCACCGTCCGCAAGATCAGCTTCGGCGAAGGCGTTGAGCGGGTGTTCCCGACCATGTCGCCGATGATTGAAAGCATCGAAGTGAAGCGTCGCGGCGTCGTCCGTCGCGCCAAGCTCTATTACCTGCGCGATCGTCGCGGCAAGTCGGCGCGCATCGCCGAACGCCAGACCGCCCGCAAGGAAGCCGGCCCGGCCGTCGAGGAATAGTCTCCTCCGGCGCCTGCTGACTGGATTGAGCCCCGGATCGCAAGGTCCGGGGCTTTTTCGTTGTGGGATCGTGCGTCCTTCGAGACGCGGACCTGAGGGTCCGCTCCTCAGGATGACGGGTAGGGGTGACCTGGCCTTCTCTACGTCATGGTGAGGAGCGAGCCCTCGGGCGAGCGTCTCGAACCACGCAATCTGTGACCGCCTGCTCATCCCTATGTCCCCCTCGATAACCCCCCAGGTAATTGCGGCGCTGACCGCGACGCCAGACTCTGCGGCCATCGCCCAGAGGAGATGCCCGTGGCCCAGTCACCCGCCGATACTGTCCGTCAGTTCCTCAAGGCCATGGAAGTTCTCGACTACGACGCCGGCCTCACGCTGGTGGCCGACAACTGCGCCTACACAAACCCGCCGCCACTGGGCACGGTGCATGGCCCGGCCGGCGTTCGCGCCGTGCTTGAGCCCTTCTTCGCGCCGACGCTCGAGAACGAGTTCAGGATCCTGCGCGAGTCCTCGGCCGGAAACGTGGTCTTCATGGAGCGGCTCGATCGCCATCGCCTGGCGGAAAAGTGGGTCGAGCTGCCGGTGACCGGCGTGCTCGAGGTCCACGATGGCAGGATCACCTACTGGCGCGACTACTTCGACGCGGAGACGATCCTGTCCCAATGGCCGGCCAACTGAGCGTCGGCGCGGCCGCAAGATCATGCCCGCCGCCGGGTCGGTGGACTAGACGAAGGGGCAAGCCTCGCCCTACATGCCGCCCATGGCTGGCAAGACGCTCTACGACAAGATCTGGGACGCTCACCGGGTGGCGGAGAACGCCGGCGAGACGATCCTCTACATCGACCTGCATCTCATCCATGAGGTGACCACGCCGCAGGCCTTCGCCGGGCTGCGCGCCGAGGGCCGCAAGGTGCGTCGGCCGGACCGGACGCTGGCGGTGGCCGACCACAATGTGCCGACCGAGGGCCAGGCCCTCGGCGTCGGCGCCGTGGCCGACGAGGAGGCCCGGCTGCAGCTGCAGACGCTGGCCCGCAACGTCGCCGAAGCCGCCATCGAGTTCTTCCCGATGGGCGACATCCGCAACGGCATCGTCCACGTGGTCGGGCCCGAGCAGGGCCGCACCCAGCCGGGCATGACCATCGTCTGCGGCGACAGCCACACCTCGACCCACGGCGCCTTCGGGGCCCTGGCCCAGGGCATCGGCACGAGCGAAGTCGAGCACGTGCTGGCCAGCCAGACCCTGCGCCAGCAGAAGTCGAAGAACATGAGGGTGACGATCAACGGCAAGCTGTCGCCCGGCGTCACGGCCAAGGACATGGCCCTGGCCATCATCGGCGTGATCGGTACGGCCGGCGGCACCGGCCATGTGATCGAGTTCGCCGGCGAGGCCGTGCGCGACCTGTCGATGGAGGGCCGCATGACCCTCTGCAACCTGACCATCGAGGGCGGCGCCCGCGCGGGTCTGGTGGCCCCGGACGAGAAGACCTTCGCCTATCTGATGGGCAAGCCCGCCGCGCCGAAGGGCGCCGCCTGGGACATGGCCGTAGGCTACTGGAAGACACTGTTCACCGAGGCCGACGCCGTCTTCGACCGCGAGGTGGTGCTGGACGGACCGTCGATCGCGCCGACCGTGACCTGGGGCACCAGCCCCGAGGACGTCGTGCCGATCACCGGCAACGTGCCCGACCCGTCGACCTATGACACGCCGGACAAGAAGGCCGCCGTCGAACGGGCGCTGGAGTACATGGGCCTGACCGCCGGCCAGCCGATCACCGACGCCCGCATCGACCGGGTCTTCATCGGCAGCTGCACCAACAGCCGCATCGAGGACCTGCGCGCCGCCGCCGCCGTGGCCCAGCAGGCCTTCCTCGAGGGCCGTCTGGTCGCCGACCATGTGAAGGCGATGGTCGTGCCGGGCTCGGGGCTGGTGAAAGAGCAAGCCGAGGAAGAGGGGCTGGACGCCATCTTCAAGGCCGTCGGTTTCGACTGGCGCGAGCCGGGCTGCTCCATGTGCCTCGGCATGAACCCTGACCGCCTGGCGCCGGGCGAACGCTGCGCCTCGACCAGCAACCGCAACTTCGAAGGCCGTCAGGGCCGGGGCGGCCGCACCCATCTGATGAGCCCGGCCATGGCCGCGGCGGCGGCGATCGCGGGCCATATCGTCGACGTGAGGGATTTCCTGTGACCATCAACGCCCTCGATCACATCGCCATGGTCGTGAACGACCTCGACGCGGCCGCGGCCGGCTACAGCCGTCTGTTCGGCCGCACGCCGAACTGGCGGGGGACCATGCACGGCGCCAGCCATGTCTGGTTCCAGCTGGGCAACACGGCGCTCGACGTCATCGCGCCAACCGGCGACGGCCCGGTCGGCGACGGCATCCGCGCCCGCATCGCCAGCCATGGCGAGGGGCTCTGGGCCCTGTCGCTAAGCACGCCGGAACTGGCGGCGGAGCGCAAGCGGCTCGAGCGGCTGGGCATTCCGACCTATGAGCGGACCGAGGTCTCGACCAACCCGGAGACCGGCGCGACCCGCGAATGGGTCACGGCGGCGATGCGCACCAAGTCGACCCACGGCGCCAACCTGATCCTCGTGGAGAACAAGCCCGACGCCGCGCCCTGGCCGGAAGCCGAGGCCGGCGACGCCGCCGTGACCGGCCTAGACCATGTGGTCGTCAACACGCCGGATCCCGAACGCGCCGCGGCTCTCTATGGCGCGCGGCTGGGTCTGGACATGAAGCTGGACCGCTCCAACCCCGACTGGGGCACGCGGCTGATGTTCTTCCGCCTCGGCGACCTGGTGGTCGAGGTAGCGCACAGCCTGAAGGCCGGCGTCTCCGACGGGCCGGACGCGCCGTGGGGTCTGACGTGGCGGGTCGCCGACGTGGCCGCCAGCCACGCGCGGCTTGTCGCCGCCGGCGGTCAGGTCTCGGAGGTCCGCGTGGGCCGCAAGCCCGGCACCTCAGTGTTCACAGTCAGGGACGCCCCGGGCGGTGTTCCCACCCTCGTCATCGGACCGCAGGCATGAAGCCCTTCACCCGCCTCGACGCCCGCGCCGCGCCGCTGGGCCTCGCCAACGTCGACACCGACCAGATCATCCCCAAGCAGTTCCTCAAGACGGTCGACCGCGAGGGGCTGGCCAAGGGGCTGTTCTACGACTTCCGCTTCGATGAGCAGGGCCGCGAGAAGAGCGGCTTCGTGCTCAACGACCCGGCCTACAAGGGCGCCCAGATCCTTATCGCGGGCGATAATTTCGGCTGCGGGAGCTCGCGCGAGCATGCGCCCTGGGCGCTGCAGGATTTCGGCATCCAGTGCGTGATCTCGACCAGTTTCGCCGACATCTTCCGTGGCAACTGCCTGAACAACGGTCTGCTGACCGTTGAGCTGAAGCCCGAGGAAATCCAGGCGCTGATGGACGAGGCCAAAGGCGGCAACCACCTGTTCTCGGTCGATCTGGAGACGCAGACGGTCACGGCCCCGTCGGGTGCGACGTTCAGCTTCGCCATCGACAAGGACCGCAAGCACAAGCTGCTCAAGGGCCTGGACGCCATCGGCGAGACCCTGCAGCACGGCGTGGATATCGACGTCTTTGAATCGAAGGCGGCCCTGAGCCGCCCCTGGCTGGAGCGCGCATGATCCTGATCGTCGGAACGGTCCGGCTGCCGCCGGAGAACATCGCCAAAGCCCGCCCGGCCATGGAGGCCATGGTCACGGCCAGCCGGGCCGAGGACGGCTGTCTCGAATACGCCTATTCCGAGGACCTGCTGGTTCCGGGCCTCGTCCGCGTGACCGAGGTCTGGCGGGACCGCGAGGTCCTGAAGGCCCACTTCCAGACCACCCACATGGCCGCCTGGCGCGCCGTGTTCCCCGACCTCAACATCACCGACCGCGACCTGTCCCTCTACGAGGCGGGTGAGCCCGAGCCGATCTAGAGTTTCCATGTCCCAGACCCTGCTCCTGCTGCCCGGCGACGGGATCGGCCCCGAGGTGATCGCCCAGGTGCGCCGCGTGGCGGCGGCCCTGACGCCCGACCTGGCGCTCGACGAGCGCGACTTCGGCGGCATCAGCTACGACCGCCACGGCGTCCCGATCACGGAAGAAGCCATCGTCACGGCCCTGGCCAGCGACGCGGTGCTGATGGGCGCCGTGGGCGGACCGCAGTGGGCCGGCAACCCGCGCGACAAGCGGCCGGAGATGGGCCTGCTCGGCCTTCGCAAGGCCATGGACGTCTACGCCAACCTCCGGCCGGCCCTCTGCTTCGACGCCCTTGCCGACGCCTCCAGCCTCAAGCGCGAGCTGGTCGCCGGGCTGGACATCATGTTCGTCCGTGAACTGACGGGCGGCGTCTACTTCGGCCAGCCTCGCGGCATCGAGACCCTGCCGGACGGCCAGCGCCGCGGCTTCGACACCCAGGTCTACACCACCAGCGAGATCGAGCGGGTCAGCCGGGTGGCGTTCGAACTGGCGCGCGGCCGTCGCAACAAGGTCCATTCGCTGGAGAAATCCAACGTCATGGAGTCCGGCCTGCTCTGGCGCGAGGTGGTTACCGACCTGCACAAGCGCGACTACGCCGACGTCCAGCTCGAGCACATGCTGGCCGACAACGCGGCCATGCAGCTGGTTCGCCAACCGACCCAGTTCGACGTCCTGCTGACCGATAATCTGTTCGGCGACGTGCTGTCCGATGCGGCGGCGCAGCTCACAGGGTCGCTCGGCATGCTGCCGTCGGCGGCGCTGGGCGCGGCCGGCGCACCGGGCCTGTACGAGCCGATCCACGGTTCGGCCCCCGACATCGCCGGCAAGGGCGTGGCCAATCCGCTGGCGGCCATCCTGTCGTTCGAGATGGCCTTGCGCTGGTCGTTGAACCGTCCGGCCGAAGCCGGCCGGCTGTTCGCCGCCGTCGAAGCGGCGCTGGCCGCAGGCGCCCGCACGCGGGATCTCGGCGGAACACTGTCGACCGTCGAGATGGGCGACGCGGTGCTGAAGGCGCTGTAGCCTGCGGGCATGACCACCGCCGACGCCGACTACGAGACCCGCGCCCGAAGCGAGCTTGAGGCCTGGCGGGCGGCGATGCTGGCCGAGCCTTCGAAGTTCGCCAGGGCGACCAAGGGCCTGCAGATGCAGGTCAACCGGATGATTCCGGAAAAGATCCACGCCGCCGTGACCACGGTCATCGAGCAGATGACCCGCGGCATCCTGGCCGGCTCGGACTTCACCGGCGGCGCGCCGCTGGCGTCCGGGTCGCTGGAGGACCGCGAGACGCGCGCGCGCCAGGCGATCAAGAGCTATCGCAACGTCGCCAGCGTCGAGGGCGGGGCCACCGGGGCCGGCGGCTTCCTGCTGGCGGCGGCGGACTTCCCGGCGCTGATCGCCATCAAGATCAAGCTGCTGTTCGAGATCGCCACGCTCTATGGCCACGACACCGGCGACTGGCGTGAGCGGCTCTACATCCTGTCGATCTTCCAGCTGGCCTTTTCAGGCGCCGACCACCGCAAGGACGTCTACGGCGCGATGGTCGAGGGTCGCGCCCCGGCCTCGCCGGAGGACTTCGACTGGCGCCGGTTCCAGCAGGAGTACCGCGACTACATCGACCTGGCGAAGCTGGCGCAGCTGTTGCCGGTCGTCGGCGCGCCGATCGGGGCGATCGTCAACTGGCGGCTGGTCGAACAGCTCGGCGAGACGGCGATGAACGCCTACCGCCTGCGCTGGTTCAGCCGCTGACGCTCCGATTTTCTTCGGCCCGATGCCGGGTCGATGTGGCAGAGTTCCTGCATGACCGACGAGGCGCGTGAAAAGATATGGATCTGGCCGACCGCCGCCCTGCTCTGGGGCGCGGCCGAGGGCTTCCTGTTCTTCATCGTGCCGGATGTACTGATCAGCTACGTCGCGCTGAAGCATGGGCTGAGGGCCGCCGCCGTCGCCTGTCTGCTGGCCGCCATTGGCGCGGGCCTCGGTGGGGCTGCGATGTACGGCTGGAGCGCCCGCGATCCTGGCGCGGCGCTGAAGGCCGTGAGCGCCGTACCGGCGGTCTCGACCAGCATGATCGTCCACGCCAGCGTCGACATGGACCGCGAGGGCTGGTTCGCCGCCGCCCTCAAGGGTCCGGTGACCAGCACGCCGTTCAAGGTCTATGCCCTGCTCGCCCCTTCAAAGGGCGCCGGCCTGCCCGGTTTCGCATTGGCGGCCCTGCCCATACGCCTGCCGCGCTTTCTCCTGGTCGCCTTGGGGTTCTCGATCCTGCGCTACTTCATCGGGGGCAGAATTGACGCGCGTTTCCTCATGTCGGGCTTCACGGGAGGGTGGCTGCTCTTCTATGTGTGGTTCTGGGCCAGTCATACAGGCTAAGGCCCTTGCAATAAGTTGACGCGGGCGTCATTTTCCTGCGCGGACCCCATGGGAGGGCGGCTTGTCCGATCCGAAGGCGAAGGTCGTGATCCTGGGCGCGGGCCACGCGGGTGGTTCCGCGGCGGCGTTCCTGCGTCAGTACGGACACCAGGGACCAATCGTCCTGATCGGCGACGAGCCGATTCCGCCCTATCAACGTCCGCCGCTCTCCAAGGCCTGGCTCAAGGGCGAGGCCGACGCCTCCAGCCTCGCGCTGAAGGATCTGGCCTGGTACGCCGAGAACGATTGCGACCTGCGGCTCGGCGTCACCGCCGTCTCGATCAACAGGGGTTCGAAGACCGTTCAGCTCTCGGTTGGCGGCGCGATCACCTATGACGACCTGGTCATCGCCACCGGCGCCCGGGCGCGCAAACTGCCGATCCCCGGCGCGGACCTGGACGGCGTGCTGGAACTGCGCACAGCGGCCGACGCCGAGCAGCTCAAGGCCGCGCTTGGCCCCGGCAAGCGGCTGGCGATCATCGGCGGCGGCTATATCGGGCTGGAAGCAGCCGCCTCGGCCCGCGCGCTCGGCGCCTGGGCCCTGATCATCGAGCGTGAGCCGCGCATCCTCGCCCGCGTGGCCTGCGAGGAGCTGTCGACCTTCTTCCAGGACTACCATCAGGCCAAGGGCGTCAACTTCGAGCTGTCGGCCGGGGTCGACGCGCTCGAGGGTGAAGGCGGCAAGGTCCGGCGCGTGCGCCTGACCGACGGCCGGGTCGTCGAATGCGACGCCGTTCTGGTCGGCGTCGGGGCCCTGCCGAACGAGGAGCTGGCCCGCGATGCGGGGCTCGATTGCGCCAACGGCATCGTCGTCGACCTGCAGGCCCGCACCTCCGATCCGTCGGTGTTCGCCATCGGCGACGTGACCCACCGGCCGCTGCCGCTCTACGACCGCCAGTTCCGCCTCGAGAGCGTGCCGAACGCCCTGGAACAGGCCAAGCAGGTCGCCAGCGCCATCACCGGTCACGCCCCGCCGAACCCGGAAGCGCCGTGGTTCTGGTCGGACCAGTATGATCTCAAGCTGCAGATCGCCGGCATCCCGTTCGACGCGGACAGCCGCATCATCCGCGGCGACGTGGCGGCGGCGAAGTTCGCCATCTTCCATCTGAAGGGCGACCAGGTGCAGGCGGTGGAGGCGGTCAACGCCCCGCCCGAGTTCATGATGGGCAAGATGCTCATCCTCAATCGCAAGCCGGTCTCACGCGAGAGACTTGCGGATTCATCAATTTCCATGAAAGAGGTCGCCGCGTAAGCGCGGGGCTCAGAAGAGGCGTCAGGGAGCGTATGGCCAAGATCACCTATATCGAGAACGACGGCACGGAACACGTGGTCGACGTGAAGACCGGCCTGTCTGTCATGGAAGGGGCGATCAAGAACAACATCCCCGGCATCGACGCCGACTGCGGCGGCGCCTGCGCCTGCGCGACCTGCCACGTCTATGTCGACGCCGCCTGGGCCGACAAGACCGGCGAGAAGTCGGCCATGGAAGAGTCGATGCTGGACTTCGCCGAGAACGTCGAATCCAACAGCCGCCTGTCCTGCCAGATCAAGGTGACCGACGCCCTGGAGGGCCTGGTCGTCCGCATGCCGGAAAGCCAGCACTAGGGTTGTTGGGGACATGTACCGAAGGTACGTGTCCCCTAAACCAACCGCCGCTGAATCTTGATTAGGGGACACGTACCTGCGGTACATGTCCCCTTCTCCTAAAACCCCAGTTCCTTCTGCCCGACCTCGACATGCGCGGCCTCCGGCAGGTGGCAGGTGAAGGTCGAGCCGTTGCCGGGTTCGCTTTCCAGCGCCACCCAGCCGCCGTGCAGTTCGACCAGCGCCTTGACCAGGGCGAGGCCGAGGCCCGGGCCGCCCCGGTCGCGGCCGACGAAGCGGTCGAAGATGTGGGCCTGGACGTGGAACGGCACGCCCCGGCCGGTGTCGCTGACGGCCAGACGCACCTCGCCCGCCGAACGCACGGCCGACAGGGTCACAGTCCCGCCGGGCGGGGTCTGGCGCAGGGCGTTCTCGACCAGATGATCGAGCGTCTGGACCAGACGTTTGGCGTCGCCGCGGATCAGGCCGGCGTCGTCGGCTCCCGCCCCCAGCACCAGCGCCACCTTTGACGTCTCGGCGGTCGCCGCCCAGCGGCCGGCGGTTTCCTGCAGCAGATCGCCGACCCGGACGTCGCCCAGGTCCAGCGCCATCTCGTCGGCGTCGATGGCGGCGATGTCGAGCACGTCGTCGATAGACCGGCCCAGCTGCACGGCGGCCTGGCGCACGGCGGCCAGATGGGACCGACCGCGCTCGGGGATCGCCTCGCCCATGCGGTCGAGCAGTTCGGAGTAGCCGACGATGGTCGTCAGCGGCGTGCGCAGTTCATAGGACACGTTACCGACGAACTCGCGCTTGAGCCGCTCGGCGCTGTCGAGCGCGGCCTCCTTGTCGGCGAGGGCGCCCTCCAGTTGGCGGGCGTCGGTGATGTCGGCGAAGGCGATCAGCGTCGCCCCGTCCGGCAGCGGCCGGGTCTGCCAAGCGACGACGCGGCCGAGCGCATTGCGGATTTCGCCGGCGGTCGGGGCGCGGGCCTCGGGGTCGGGATCGCCGACCCGGCCCTTGAGCTCGCCCCAGAAGGCCATGTCGTGCAGGCGGGGGACGCACAGCTCGACGACGCGCTCGAAGTTCACGCCCTCGACCAGGTCGTCCTCGCCGATGGCCCAGAAGCGGGCGAAGGCCTCGTTGTGCAGACGCAGGCGACCGTTGGAGCCGAACACCACGACCGCGTCGCTGAGCTTGTCGAGGGTCGCCTGCTGCACCTGGATCAGGGCGTTGTACTGGGCGCGCAGCCGCACCTCGCCGGTGATGTCCGAATAGAGCAGCAGCAGGCCGCCCATCGGATGCGGCTGGCGGATCAGGCGCAGCGTGCGGCCGTCCGGCAGCGTCCAGCGGTCGTCAGGCTGGGGCCCTAGGGTTTCGTAGCGCGCCAGTTCGGCGGCCTTCCATTTGGCGTAGTCAGGCGTCTCGGGCAGACGCTGGCGCTGACGCAGGCGGTCGAGGATCTCGCCGTGGGTCGGCCGCTCGGCCAGCCAGGCCGGGTCCAGGCCCCAGAGGTCGGCGAAGGCGGTGTTGTGGAACGACAGCCGGCGGGTCGGGCCGAAGATGGCCACCGCCTCGGCGATGTGGTTCAGCGTTTCGTCATGGGCGGCGACATGGCGCTTGAGGGCGTCCTGGATTTCCTCGGCCTGGGTGGCGTCGGAGGTCCACACCGCGACCCCGCCGCCCTCGAGCGGCTCGGCGGTGATCTTCAGCGCCCGGCGACGGCCGCCGACGGAGATCCAGCGGGTCGTCTCGCGGCGCTCCCCCAGATTGGCCGCCTCGCTGGCGATGGCGTCCGCGCCCTTGTCGAGCGACAGGCCGAGATTGGTCGCGTCGCCGGCGTCGCGGGCGCTGACGGCGGTCAGCCAGGCCTTGTTGGCCCACTGCACCGCGCCGTCTGCCCCGGCGATCCACGCGGGCTCGGGCCGGGCATCGAGGAAGGCGGCCAGGCGGGCGGCGCTGGGCAGGGCCGTTTCGTCCGTTGTCGCGGCGGTCAGTCGCAACCAGGCCAGGGCGCCGGCCGCCCGGCCCTCGACCGACACAACGCCCTTGGGCCCGCGGGCCTCGAAGGCGCAGGGCTCGCCGCGCTCGAACAGGGCCCGCAGGCGGGCCGCATGATCGGGGTCGGCGCGCATGATGGCGTTGACCATGCCCTGGGGATCGGCGACCGGCAGGCCGAAGGCGCCGGCGCAGGCTTCCAGATTCTCCTCGCCCGAGGCCAGCAGGGCCCGGCCGTCGTCGATGACCAGCAGGGTGCTGTCGAAGGCCTCGGCGGAGGCCTGGGCGGCGGCGGCGCGGCCTTCTACGGCCTCAAGCCGGTCCTGCATCTCGCGGACACGGCGGTCCATCGCCCGGCGCTGCACGAGCGCCCACAGCACCGCGCAGATCGCGAGGCAGACGGCGCCCGCCGTGGCGGCGGCGATCAATTGCATCTGCGTCATATGGAACCCGGCCGAATCATGGCTCGCCCACGATAAGCGAGCCGGGGCCGGGCGGCGACTGGCGAAGCGTCCTCGCGGGCGCCATCTTCGTCGCATGCGCTTTCCTCCGGCCTCCCTCGCCCCCTCCCTCGACGATTTCGCGGCCATCGCGCGGGCGGCCTTCGACGACCTGCCCGATCCGTTCCGTCGGCTGGCCGGCGACGCGGTCATCCGGATCGCTGATTTCGCCGAGGAGGCGGTGCTCAGCGAACTTGGCATCGAGGACGCGTTCGAGCTGACCGGCCTCTACCAGGGCGTCGACCTGTCACGGCGGTCGGTGCTCGATTCCGGCCTGCAGCCGTCGATGGTCTTCCTCTACCGCCGGCCGATCCTCGACGAATGGGCCGAACGGGGCGATGTCACGCTGGAAGAGCTGATCGCCCATGTGCTGGTGCACGAGATCGGGCATCATTTCGGTCTTTCCGATGACGACATCGACGCCATCGAAGACAAAGCGTGAACGAATCGGATAGGCAGACCCCATGATCGCGCCCGAGTTCGACTACGACGCCGTCTGCCGCGACATGCCCGAAGCCCGGGTCATGCGGGGCGAAGCCTATGCCGCCAAGGGCTGGGTCGATCTGGTCGAAGTCTCGCAGGCGGGCGTCGTCGCACATGTGACCGGCGAGCGCGATATCACCTATGTCGTCGAGGTCGCCGCGCCGAACGCGTCGGACGCTCGCTGCACCTGTCCGGATTTCGCCGACAGCGGCCTGCGCTGCAAGCATGTGGTCGCCACCGTGTTCACGGTGCTCGACACCGATGACGCCGGACTGGAGGCCGCCGCCGGCCGTCTCTCCCGCCTGGCCGACCTGCTTGAGATGGAGGGGCGCGACGACGCCCTTGACATGGTCGACCGCGCCCGCCGCGACCCGGCCCTGCTGCGCGAGCTCGAGGGCGATCCCGTAGCCTGAGACCCTCGCCGGGCGGCCAAAGGTTAATGTTCGTTCAGAACCTGACGCCCCCGTCACTTTTCAATTGACCCGCAATCGCAAAAGTGGACAGTGTTCACATTGCGCGAGGTCCGGCTGCAACGGGCCCGTTTTCCATGACTGGCCGGAGGACCGTTGCGATGAGCGACAAGAACATCACCAAGGACGCCATGTACGACGCGGTTGCGCCGGACGACTTCGAGTCGATGCTCGAGCTCGACCGCTACGGCAACCGTTCCACCGCGTTCGACAAGATCATTTCCGCGACCCACGACCACTTCTGGGATCCGCTGGACAAGGACTACATCGACTTCGACGAGCCCTTCGACATGGAGAACCAGGCCATCGTCCCCGAGGACATGGTCGTGGCCCTATCGACCGACTACGTGTCCAACCACCTGTCGGACCCCAAGACGCGCATCGCTTTCATCAACGAATCCACGCTGCGCAGCTTCTCCTCGATCCTGCACGGCGAGCAGGGCGCGCTGAACCTGTCGGCCAGCCTCTGCCACGTGCTGAAGGACCAGGGCGCGCAGGAATACGCCGCCAACCAGACCCGCGAGGAAGCCCGCCACGTCACGGCCTTCGCCAAGTACGTCAAGGCGCGCTGGGGCAAGCCGGTCGAGTGCGGTCCGACCCTGAAGGCCCTGCTGGTCGAGATCATCGGCGCGCCGGAGGTCTACAAGAAGATCATCGGCATGCAGATGCTGGTTGAGGGCCTGGCCATGGGCGCCTTCGCCACCTTCTACAACAAGCTCAACGACCCGGTCGGCAAGAAGCTGATGCAGCTGGTCATGACGGACGAGGCCTTCCACCACAAGTTCGGGAAGATCTGGGCCGATCGCACGATCCCCAAGCTGAGCCCCGAAGAACACGCGGTCATCGAGGACTGGGCGGCCCACTGCTTCCAGGCGGTGCTGTTCAACCTCGTCGGCCCCAATCAGCAGCGGGACCTGTACGAGAAATTCGGCCTCGACCCGGACAAGGTCATCGCCGAGTTCGCCCAGATCATGACTGACGACATCCGTCGCGAGAGCATGAAGGAACAGACCAACATCTTCCGCGTGCTGGTGAAGACGCTGCTCAACGCCGGCATCATCACCGACCGCACCAAGGCCTTCTACGGCATGTATGTCGACCTGGAAGAGCTGAAGATGGAAGGCGACCGGATGGTCGGCGACGACATCGCCGAGGACGGCATCCGTTACCTGCAGGCGATCAACTTCAAGGACCGCGAGCACAAGCCGGTCAGCATCGCCGCCGAATAAGGCCTCCGTTTCAACGGACCCGCGAACGCCCCGCCCGCAACGGCGGGGCGTTTTGCGTTTGCCGCCGCCGCCGTCTTGACTTCGAACGAAACCGGAACATGAATGCGGCGGTGGATGTCACCCTCACTCTTGTCACGGTTTCGCGGCCCGAGACGACCCTCGCCGTGACCCGCGGCGCGGCGCGGCTTCTGGGACAGATGGCCTATGCGCCTCTGGCCGAAGTCGGGCTGCCCAACGGCCGACGGGCGGACCTGATGGCGCTGGGCCCGAAGGGCGAGATCGTCATCGTCGAGGTCAAGTCGAGCGCCGAGGACTATCTGACCGACCGCAAATGGGCCGAGTACGCGCCCTATTGCGATGCCTTCTTCTTCGCCGTGTCGCCCGACTTTCCGCACGCCCTGATCGCGCCCGAGCCCGGGTTGATCGTGGCCGACGGCTTTGGCGGGGCGGTGGTGCGGGAGCCGGGCTGGACGCCGCTGGTCGCCGCCCGGCGCAAGGCGCTGACGCTGGCGTTCGCGAGGCTGGCTGTGTTCAGGACCTAACGCGGCGCGCGCTTGGCCAGGATGCGCTGCAGGGTCCGGCGGTGCATCGACAGCCGTCGCGCGGTCTCAGAGACGTTGTGCCCGCAGAGTTCGTAGACCCGCTGGATGTGTTCCCAGCGTACCCGGTCAGCGCTCATCGGATTCTCGGGCGGCGCGGCCGGCAGATTGCCGGCGGCCAGCAGGGCGCGGACCACGTCGTCAGCGTCGGCCGGCTTGGCCAGATAGTCCACCGCCCCGGCCTTCACGGCCGCGACGGCCGTGGCGATGTTGCCGTAGCCGGTCAGCATGACCACGCGCGATTCCGGACGGGCATCGCGGATCGCCTGGACGATCTTCAGACCGCTCCCGTCGTCGAGGCGCATATCAAGCACGGCGAACGCCGGCGCCGACACCTTCACCGCCTCAAGGGCCTCGGCGACGCTTCCGGCCGTACGGACGTCGAACCCGCGCTGTTCCAGCGCACGGCCAAGTCGCGTCCTGAGAGCCATGTCGTCATCCAGAACCAGCAGGCTGCGGTCCTGAAGGTCGGCAATGATCCTGGAAATTTCCGGCATTGCGACACCCCGTTCGCCGCTCACGCGACAGTTGAAAATCTCGCGTCATTCTGTCGCACCCGCATGGGGGTCTTCAAGCCCCGATTAGATTTCAGACGATGCGGCCGGCGCCGGGGCCTCGATGGACTCCCGCTGCCAGCGGGCGGTGATCACCGCCCCGCCGCGCCGGCCATTGCGAAAGTCGACGGTCGCGCCCGTCCGCTCGAGAAGTGTCTTGGCTATGAAGAAGCCCAGCCCGAGACCGACGTGCCCGCTGCGCATGCTCTCCGCGCCTGGTCGGCTGGTCACATAGGGCTCGCCCAGTTTGAGCAGGACTTCGGGTGAGAAGCCCGGCCCATCGTCTCGAACCTCCATGGCGATCTGCCGGGCGTCGAAGCGGGCGGTGACGAGAATTTCGGAGCGGGCGAAATCGACCGCGTTGTCCACGAAGGCGGTCAGGGCATGCAGAATGCCGGGAAGCCGCCAGATTTCAGGCGTCGCTTCCCCGTGAGGCCCGGAAACGACCGCCTCGACCCTGACATCCGGGCGGCGGGCATGGGGCGCGATCGACTCCTGGACGACCTGCAGCAGGGACATCCGTTCATGAACGGTGTCGTTCGCTTCCGGCGCACGGGTCAGCTGGCGAAGGATGTCGCGGCATCGTTCCGCCTGGCTGATCAGCAAATCCGCGTCCTCTTTCAGCGGACCATCCGGCGCGTTGCGGCCCAACTCCCTGGCGACGATGGAGATGGTCGCCAGAGGGGTGCCCAGCTCATGCGCCGCGGCGGCGGCCAGGGCGCCCAGGGCCGACAACCGCTGCTCGCGGGCCAGAACCGTATGGGCCGTATCCAGCGCCAGCTCCATGCGAGCGGCCTCCTGGGCCGCGTACCAGGCGTAGGCAGAGGTGAAAGCAATGCCGAGCACGCGGGCGATTACCGCGCCGATGAGATTCAACGTGGGCGGATTGAATGGTTCCGCGGTCGGTGAGGGAAGCGGCAGGGCTGCAAGGGCGAGAAGGACGCAGGCGCCGATGGCGAGCAGCGCGAGGCTCATCGCATGGCGCATGGGCAGGGTCGCCGCGGCCAGCGTCGCCGGACCAATCAGCAGCAGAGAGAAGGGATTGATGATCCCTCCGGTCAGGTAGAGGAGCCCGGAAAGCTGCAGGATGTCGAAAGCGATATGCGCCGCCGCCTCGTTGTCCGTCGCCAGCCGCTGGCCGGACGTCGCGAGACTGACCAGCACGTTGAGCCAGGCGGAAAGGGCGATCAGGGCGAGGCAGGCCGGTACGGGCGTCGGCAGCTTGAGACCGTAGGCCACCACGAGGACCGTGATCGTCTGCCCCACCACTGCGACCCAGCGCAGGTTGACCAGGGCGCGTACCCGCAGGCGCCCGCGGCGCGGCACACCGGCCGGCCAGAGGGCGTCCCAGCCTTGCGCCGCGGGGCGGCCGGGCCTATCGACGCCGGGCTCCGGCTCGGACAGGATGGCCGCGGTTGGGGTCAACGCCATGTCGCCAGATTGGCCCCAACTCGCGCCAAAAGGCGAGCCCTGATGGAGAGTCGCTTGTCCCGCCGAAACCTGCTCGTTCTCGTGCTTTGCGCCTTGGGTCTTCTGGTCGCCGGCGTGGCGGCCCTGAGCGCCGGCGCTTTCCGGCCCGCACCGACGGCCGATGTGGTCGGAGGGCCCTTCCAGCTGGTGGACCAGACCGGAAAGGCCGTCGACCAGACGGTGCTCAAGGGGAAATGGAACGTCGTCTTCTTCGGCTACACCTATTGCCCCGATGTCTGCCCGACGACCATGCAGGCGCTGCGCACGGCGGTCGACCAGCTTGGCCCCAAGGGCAAGGACCTGCGCATCGTGTTCATCTCGGTCGACGCCGGCCGCGACAACCCCGCCAAGATGAAGGAATGGCTCGAGGCCCAGGGCATGCCGGCGGGAACGCTCGGCCTGACGGGCACGCCCGCCCAGGTCGCCGTCGCCGCCAGGGCCTACCGCGCGGTCTACCAGATCGATGGCGACGGCCCCGACTATCAGGTCAACCACTCCACCGTGGCCTATCTGATGACCCCGCGTGGGCGGTTCAGCCGGGTTCTGGCCTATGGTCTCACGCCGGATCAGATGGCGGACCAGATTCGCAGGGCCATGCGCGGCGAGTAGGTCGCTATTTGAGGCTGGACTTCGTTAAGCCGCGTTGTGTTATGCTGCGTTGCACAACGAACGAGGTTCGATGCTTTACGCCCTGCACGAGGCGAACTACTACGCCGCATCACCCATGCGCGCCGCCGCGCGCATGACCCGCGACTGGTGGTCGTCGCCACTCAATCCCGCCCGCAACACCACGCTCGGCCGGCGCATGTCGGCCGGCGCCGATCTCTACGCCACCGTCACGCGTCGCTACGGCAAGCCGGACTGGATGATCGACGAGATCACCGTCAACGACCACAAGGTCCGCGTCCGCCCGACCGTCGTATGGGAAAGCCCCTGGTGCCGCCTGATCCAGTTCGACCGCGACATGGCCGACATGCGCCGCGCGGGGAAACTGCAGCTCGACCCGGCCGTCCTGATCGTCGCGCCGATGTCCGGCCACTACGCCACGCTGCTGCGCGGAACGGTCGAGGCCTTCGCTCCGGATCACGCCGTCTTCATCACCGACTGGTCGAACGCCCGGGACGTGCCGATGATGGAAGGCCGCTTCGAGTTCGACGATTATATCGACCACATCCAGCAGATGCTTGAGGCCCTGGGTCACCGCGCTCACGTTGTCGCCGTCTGCCAGCCGGGTCCGCCTGTTCTGGCCGCCGCCGCCCTGATGGCGGAAGACGGCAACCGGTACCGTCCGCGCAGCATGACCTTCATGGGCTCGCCGATCGACGCGCGCCTGTCGCCGACCGTGACCAACAAGCTGGCCGAGGAACGGCCCTTCACTTGGTTCCAGTCGAGCATGATCTACACGGTTCCGCCGCCCTATCCGGGCGCGGGCCGGCGCGTCTATCCGGGCTTCGTGCAGCTGGCCAGCTTCATGTCGATGAACATGGACCGTCACAAGGACGCCCATCGCCGCTACTTCGACAACCTCGTCGCCGGCGACGGTGACAGCGCCGACAAACACCTCGCCTTCTACGACGAGTACCTGGCCGTGATGGATCTGACCGAGGAGTTCTACCTCCAGACCATCGACAAGGTGTTCCAGTCCTACGCCCTGCCCAAGGGCGAGCTGCTGCATCGCGGCCGTCTGGTGAAGCCGGCGGCGATCACCGACATCGGCCTGATGACCGTCGAGGGCGAGCTGGACGATATCTCCGGTATCGGCCAGACCCAGGCGGCGCACGACCTCTGCCCGAATATCCCTGACGCCATGAAGCTGGATCACGTCCAGGAAGGCGTCGGCCACTACGGGGTGTTCAACGGGCGGCGGTTCAAGGAAGAAATCTTCCCGAAGGTGAGCGCCTTCATCCGGCAGATCGACCCCGACTTCTGAAACCGGCTTTTCCGGACAGTCGCGTCGTCCTAAGCACGGCATGATGAAGCTCTTCGGCAGGCCGAAATTCAGCCATGGCGACCGCATCGAGGCGGACGGCCACCCCGTGCGCCTGTCGGTCAATGCCCGCGCCCGCCGCATCAGCCTGCGCGTCGACCGGGTCAAGCGCGAGGCCATCGCCATCGCGCCCAGCGCACGCCGCCTGGACGAGGCGGTGGCCTTCGCCCACGAACGCAGCGACTGGATCGCCAGCCAGCTGGCCGACCTGCCCCAGACCACGCGGCTGCGGCCCGGGACCGAGATCAGCCTGTTCGGCGAGACCGTGCGACTGGTGGCCGGCGTCGGCCGTGCGCGGCTTCTCCCCGCGACCGAGACGGACGGCCCGGCCATCGCCGCGCCCGATGACGCGGCCTTCGGCGACCGGGTGCTGCGGCTGGTCAAGGCCGAGGCCCGGCGCTGGATGACCGAACGGACCGTGGTGCACAGCCGCGCCCTGAACCAGCCGCTGCCGAAGATCGCCATCACCGACGCGCGCGGCCGCTGGGGCTCCTGCCGCCCGGCCAGCGCGCGCGGCCCGGCCTCGATCCGCTACAGTTGGCGCCTGGCCCTGGCGCCGGCCGAGGTGGCCGACTATGTGGCCGCCCATGAGTGCGCTCACCTGATCGAGGCCAATCACGGCCCGAAGTTCTGGGCGTTGGTGCGCGAGCTGAACGGCGATCCCGCCCCCCATCGCGGCTGGCTCAAGCGCGAGGGTTCACGACTTCAGGCCGTTGGTCGGGGCTGATCGTCCCTAGTAGGGAATTTCGTCCGGCGTTTTCGGCGTGGGCGTCTGCGGTTGCGGCGTCGGCGGCTTTTCGGCGTCACTGCCCATGCCGAGTGTCGACAGGATGTCGCCGATGGCGTCGCGCGGCGCCTCGACCGCCACGTAGCCGCCGGGGATAGCCTGGGCCTTGAGCCGGGGCAGAGCCTGACCCATGAAGGCGCGCCAGATGGTCGCCGGCGCGCCGCCGCCCGTAACCCCCTTCATCGACTTGTTGTCGTCCTTGCCGGTCCAGACCGCCGTGACGAAGCCGCCAGTGTAGCCCACGAACCAGGCGTCACGGTAGTCGCTGGTCGTGCCGGTCTTGCCGGCGATATCGTAGTTCGGCACGCGGGCGCGCTTGCCCGTGCCGCTGATCACGACCTCGCGCATCATCTGGTTCATGTACTGCAGCGACGGCGAGGCGATCACCGACTTGCGGGGGCGTTTCTCGAGATTGCGGTCATACAGAACGCGGCCGTTGGCCGTGCGGATACGCTGGATGCCGTAGCCCCTGGCGAGGAAGCCGCCGTTGGAGAAGGCCGCGTAGGCCTGGGCCATTTCGAGTGGGCTGACCTCGACAGCGCCGAGGGCCATGGAGGGATCAAGCTGGATCTTGCTGCTGATGCCCAGACGTCTGGCCACGGCGGCGACGTTGCCGGTGCCGACCTCGTTGGCCAGCCGCGCGGCGACGGTGTTGACCGACTGGGCCAGCGCTGTCTGCAGGGTGATCGCGCCAAGGTATTTTCCGGAGTAGTTGCGCGGCTGCCAGCCGTTGATGCTCAGCGGTTCGTCGACCACGACGACGGCGGGATTCCGGCCCGCCTCCATCGCCGCGAGATAGACGAACGGCTTGAAAGCGGACCCGGCTTGCCGCCGCGCGCTGGTCGCGCGGTCGAACTGGCTCTCTGAATAGTCGGCTCCGCCGACATAGGCGCGGATGCGCCCCTCTCCGTCGATGGCCACCAGCGCCGCCTGCTGAACGCCCTGGGAACGGGCGCCGCTGACGCCGGCGCGCACGGCCGACTCCGCGGCGGCCTGGATCGGCAGGTCCAGCGTGGTTTCAACGATCAGGTCCTCGGTCGGCTCCCCGACCAGCGCCCGCACCTGGGCGTCGATCCAGTCGGTGAAATACTGGGCCCGCTGATTGGCCAGGATCGATGAGACCCGCACCGGACTGCGGAAGGCTTCCGCCCGCTCCGCCTTGGTGATGGCCTTGGTGCGAACCATCTCGTCGAGCACGATGGTCGCCCGGCGCGCGGCGCGCTCGGTGGCCGAGACCGGGCTGTAGCGGGACGGCCCCTTCATCATCCCGGCCAGCAGGGCCGCTTCGCCAAGCGTCAGGCGCGAGGCCGGCTTGTTGAAGTAGCGTTGGGCGGCGGCCTCGATCCCGTAGGCGCCCGCGCCGAAATAGACCCGGTTCAGATAGAGGGCGAGGATCTGCTTCTTGCTGAATTTCATCTCCAGCCAGATGGCCAGGATCAACTCCTGGGCCTTTCGGCGGGGAGTCTGGTCCAGCGTCAGGAACAGATTGCGCGCCAACTGCTGGGTGATGGTCGACCCGCCGGCGGCGAAGCACCAGCAGGAGACATCCTTGACGATCGCCCGGCTGATGCCGAGCGGGTCAAATCCGGGATGGTAGTAGAAGCGGCGGTCCTCGATGGCGATGAAGGCCTTCGGCACATAGTCCGGCAGCTTGTCCAGATCGACCGGCGGCGCGTACTGGCTGCCGCGCACGGCGATCAGGGCGCCGGACCTGTCGAGGTAGGAGATCGAGGGCTGACGGGTGACCGAATTCAGCTTCGACACGTCCGGCAGATCGGTGGCGAACACCGCGAAGAAGGCGACCAGGAAGATAAGCCCCCAGACGCCGGCGACCGCTCCCCAGTAGAGAAACGCCTGAAGGGGTGTCCGTGAGACGCCCTGTTGGTTCGCCATGTCGCCGTCGCTACCTTGGGGGAATTGTCGTCGACGCCCGGTGGAAGCGTCGCAGTCCTGATGCCTTGAGCATGGTTGATGGGCAATGAACACGCCCTTTTCGCGGCCTGTCCATGCAGAACTTGCGCAGGGGGTTAGCAAGGTCGCGCGCAGCCGCCATAAGCGGGCCGTGACCGATTCCCTCAGCCCTGCCCACGAGATCCTGCGCCGCGTCTTCGGCCATGCCGAGTTTCGCGGAATGCAGGCGCAGGTGATCAGCGAGATTCTCGCCGGCCGCAGCGCCATGGCGGTGCTGCCGACCGGCGGCGGCAAGAGCCTCTGCTACCAGATCCCGGCCATGCTGCGGCCGGGCCTGGGCCTGGTGGTCTCGCCGCTGATCGCGCTGATGGCCGACCAGGTCGAGGGGCTGAAGCAGTCGGGCGTGGCCGCCGAACGGCTGGACGCCAACCACTCTCTGGACGAGCGGGCGGAGGTCTGGCGGCGGGCCGAGCGCGGAGAGCTGGATCTGCTGTACCTGTCGCCGGAAGGTCTGATGCAGGGCGCGACGCTGGATCGGCTGCGCCGCATTCCGCTGGCCATCGCCGCCATCGACGAAGCCCACTGCGTCAGCCAGTGGGGTCACGACTTTCGGCCCGAGTACCGCATGCTCGGCCGGCTGGCGGAGATCTTCCCCAATGTGCCCCGGCTGGCGGTCACCGCCACCGCCGACGCCCGAACCCGTGATGACATCCGCGCCGAACTCAAGCTGCTGGACAGCGCGGAGTTCGTCGACAGCTTCGCCCGGCCCGAACTGGCGCTGGCGGCCGAGCGCAAGCGCGGTCAGGGCCATGCCCGGGTCGAGGAGCTGGTGGCCGCTCGACCCAACCGCTCGGGGGTCGTCTATGTTGGCTCGCGGGATGGCGCCGACAAGCTGGCGGAACGGCTCGTCGCGGCGGGCGTCCCGGCCCTCGCCTATCACGCGGGCCTCGACCGAAACCTGCGCACGGAGCGGCTGGAGAAGTTTCTAGAGGCCGACGCGGCCGTAATGGTCGCCACGATCGCCTTCGGCATGGGGGTCGACAAGCCGGACGTGCGGTTCGTGATCCACGCGGACCCGCCGGCATCAATCGAGGCCTACTGGCAGGAGATCGGCCGCGCCGGCCGCGACGGTCAACCGGCCGAGGGCATCACCCTCTACGGGGCCGCTGACATGGCCTGGGCCCTTCGCCGCACGGCCGGCCGCGAGGTCAGCGAGGAGGTGCGACAGGTCCAGAACCGCAAACTGCGCCAGCTCTATGCCATGCTCGACGGAGTCTCCTGCCGCGCCGCCGCCGTTCGCCGGTACTTCGGCGAAGGCGGCGTCGAGGCCTGCGGCGTCTGCGACCTGTGTCTGGCCCCGCCGGAATCGGTCGACGCCACGGTGCCGGCGCAGAAAGCCCTTGCGGCGGTTCACCGCCTCGGCGGTCGGTTCGGGCGCGGACGGCTGATCGACCACCTGCTCGGCAAGACCAAGGACGTCCACGAGAGCGAGGCGGCGCTGTCGACCTACGGCGTGGGCCAGGAGCTCAGCGCCGCCGCCTGGCGGGACCTGGTCGACCAGCTGTTGTTCGACGGCCTGCTGAAGGAAGATCCCAATGACGGCAGGCCGCTGATCGGCCTGGGAGACCCGGACGGGGTCAAGGCCGTCTATCGTGGCGAGCAGCGGATCGCCGTGCGCAAGCAGCCGGCGGCGGTTGAAACCCTCGGACGGACCGGCCGCGCGCGGCGCCGGACGCGCGACGACATGCCTGAGCTGACCGGCGACGACCTGGTGCTGTTCGACGCCCTGCGCGCCTGGCGGCGCGACGAAGCCCACGAACAGCACGTGCCGCCCTACGTGATCTTCGGCGACAAGACGCTGCAGGACATCGTCCGGCTACGGCCGCGGTCACCGGCCGAGCTGCTGCTGGCCACAGGCGTCGGCGACAGCAAGCTGCAGCGGTACGGTGTCGCCGTGCTGAAGGTCGTGAAGGAAAACTAGGAGGCGGAGACGCCCCCGTCCGCAAGGCGACCCTCGGCCCGGAGCACCGCGAGGGCGGGTTCAAGCCCCGCCCCATAACGTCGCCAGACGCCGATATTCCGGCGGTGCAGCGGCTCGCGTACCTGGACGGCCGACGCCGTCGCGACCGCCGCGCGGTTCTCGTGAAACGACAGACAGGCCGGATCCCAGTCCAACTCGCAGAAGGCAAGAGCCGAGCGGATCTCCCGCTCGGGCTCGGCGATCAGGTCCGCATAGTCGATGACCTTGTAGCGATCGGCGGGCAGGCGCGCGGCCCAGGCTTCGCTGAGGGTCTCCATTCCCGCCACGTAGCGAGCCGTGTCTTCCAGACCGTAAGCGTAGTCGTGGAACAGCGACTGGCTATTGAAGAACTGACGGTAGTTGCCGACGACCGTGTCCGCCGGATCGCGGCGCATGCGCAGGATGCGGGCGTTCGGCAGAATGCGCGAAATCAACCCCGCGAGGATCAGGTTGAACGGCCGTTTGTCGATGAACCGCTTTGGCGCCCCTATCACCTGGGCCGCCGCCCGTAGATAGCCGGCGCCCATCTGGTCAGCAGGCGCCGCCGAAGCCGCGCGAAGGACCTCCGCCGTGAGGCGGCCGCCCGGCGCCTGGCGGGCGGCCATCCGGGCCAGCGCCGGCATGACCGTCAGTTCGCCGGCCGAAACAACGTCACGGTGGCTGGACAGTATCCGGTCGAGCAGGGTTGTGCCCGAACGCGGCGGGCCGACGACGAAGATCGGCGCGTCCGAGGCGGCGCCGATCCCGCGGGGCCCCGACTCCCAGGCCGCCGCTGCGGCGTCGAACGTCGCGAGATCAGCCTGAACGTCATAGCGGCGCTCCGCGCGGCGGAGCGCCTTGGCGCGATTGAGCGCTTCAAGCGCGGCCGGGAAATCGCCTCGAAGTTCGTAGGCCGTGGCCAGGGCATGACCGACCGCCAGACTGACCTCCGGATCACGTCCCGCATTGCGCGCGAGGGCGTCGAGCGCCGTGACATCTGTAGGGGTTGGCGCCCAGTCCGGCAGGCCCGACAGGCTGTACCAGGCCTGGGCGTCGTCCGGGGCGATGGCGAGGGCTCGGTGCAGCGCGCTGCTCGCCTCTTCAAGAGCGCCGACGTACTTCGCCCCCCAGGCCAGGTTGCGCAGGAAGGCTGGCTCCGACGGAGCCTGCGCCACGGCGCGCCGGTACAGGGCCACGCCCTGCTCGTAGTCCTGTGTGCGGCACAGGGTTGTGCCCAGTCGGTCCAGCGCGGGCGCGCCGATGCGGGGAGACCTGCTGGTCGTCAAAGCCTCGCTGCGTGCGCCGGCGATATCTCCGGCGAACAACCGGGCCTGGGCGAGGCGGGACCGGATATCCGGATCGTCACCCAGCGACAGCGCCTGTTCAAGCGCCTGGACCGCCGCGCGATGATCACCCCGGGACGCCGCCGCGAACGCCTGTTGTCGCAGAGAGTCGACGGAGGCTGACATGATCCGGCGCGCCGCCCTGTGTGCCGGCTACACGTCGACTTCGGCGTCGAGCGCGTTGGCCTGGATGAACTCGCGGCGCGGCTCGACCAGTTCGCCCATCAGACGGGCGAACATGTCGTCGGCTTCGTCGGCGTGGTTGACCTTGACCTGCAGCAGGGTGCGAGCCTCGGAATCGAGGGTCGTCTCCCACAACTGCTCGGGGTTCATCTCGCCCAGACCCTTGTAGCGCTGGATCGACAGGCCCTTGCGGCCGGCGTCCATGACCGCGGCGACCAGGTCGAGCGGACCGCGCACCGTGGTCGACTTGTCCTTGCGACGGAACACGGCCTGACCCTGGAAGGTCTCGGCAAGGGCGGCGGACCGCTCGGCCAGGCGGCGGGCGTCGGCGGCCTGCAGCAGGGCGTCTTCCAGCACGATCTTTTCCGACACGCTGCGCTTGATGCGGCTGAACACGAAGCCGGTGGCCCCGCGTTCGCCGGACCAGGGGCCGTCGCCTTCCTGGGCGTAGAGGTTCAGACGGCGCGCCGCCTCCGACGGATCAGGCGTTTCGCCCATCAGCCCCGCCAGGGCCGACTGTTCGATGGCGAAGGCCGGGGCGCGGCTCGACAGGCGGTCGATGTTGGCCTTGGCGGCCCGGGCCGCCTGCACCAGCGCCAGCAGGTCCTGGCCCGTCATCCGCTCGCCGCTGGACAGGTCCAGTTCGGCGCCGTCCACGCCCTCGTCGATCAGGAAGGCCTCGTACTCCGTGTCATCCTTGAGGTAGCGCGAGGACTTGCCCTTGGCTGCTTTGTAGAGCGGCGGCTGGGCGATGTAGAGGTAGCCGCGCTCGATCACCTGCGGCATCTGCCGGTAGAAGAAGGTCAGCAGCAGCGTGCGGATGTGGGCGCCGTCGACGTCGGCGTCGGTCATGATGACGATGCGGTGGTAGCGCATCTTCTCGATGTCGAACTCGTCGCGGCCGATGCCGGCGCCCAGCGCCATGATCAGTGTGCCGACCTGCTCGGACGACAGCATCTTGTCGAAGCGGGCCCGTTCGACGTTGAGGATCTTGCCGCGCAGGGGCAGCACGGCCTGGTTCTCGCGGTTGCGCGCCTGTTTGGCCGAGCCGCCGGCGGAGTCACCCTCGACGATGAACAGTTCGGACTTGGCCGGGTCGCGTTCCTGACAGTCGGCCAGCTTGCCGGGCAGGCTGGTGATGTCGAGCGCGCTCTTGCGACGGGTCAGTTCGCGGGCCTTGCGGGCCGCCTCGCGGGCGGAGGCCGCCTCGGCGATTTTCATGACGATGGCCTTGGCCTCGATCGGGTGTTCCTCGAACCAGGTGGCGAGGCCTTCCTGGACCAGACCCTCGACGGCCGGGCGCACTTCCGACGAGACCAGCTTGTCCTTGGTCTGGGACGAGAACTTGGGGTCCGGAACCTTGACCGACAGCACGCAGGTCAGGCCTTCACGGGCGTCCTCGCCGGTGACCGAGACCTTCTCCTTCTTGGCCATGCCGGAGCTCTCGGCATAGCCGGTGATGACCCGGGTCAGGGCCGCGCGGAAGGCCGACAGGTGGGTGCCGCCGTCCTTCTGCGGGATGTTGTTGGTGAAGCACAGCATGTGCTCGTGGTAGCTGTCGTTCCACTGCAGGGAGAGGTCGATCTCGACCTTCTCGCGCACGCCGCGGACCGAGATCGGCGCGTTGATCAGCGCGGTCTTGGCCTTGTCGAGGTGGCGGACGAAGGCCTCGATGCCGCCCTCGTAGTGCAGGATCTCTTCCCACGGCTCGGCGTCCCGCAGGTCGCGGAAGTGGATCGTCACGCCGCTGTTGAGGAAGGCCAGCTCGCGCAGCCGGTGCTCGAGCGTCTTCCGGTCGAAGTCGATGAAGGCGAAGGTCGTGACCGACGGATAGAAGGTCACATTGGTGCCGGTCAGCGGCTTGCCGTTCTCGCGCAGCGGCGAGTCGCCGGTGATCTTCAGCGAGGACACCGCGTCGCCGCGCTCGAAGCGCATCTGGTGGCTCTTGCCGTTGCGGTGGATCTTCAGCTCCAGCCAGTCGCTGAGCGCATTGACCACCGAAACGCCGACGCCGTGCAGGCCGCCGGAGACCTTGTAGCTGTTCTGGTCGAATTTCCCGCCCGCGTGCAGCTGGGTCATGATGACCTCGGCCGCGCTGACGCCCTCGCCCTCGTGCATGTCCACGGGAATGCCGCGGCCGTCGTCGGTGACCGTGCAGCTGCCGTCGGCGTTGAGGATCACCTCGACCTTGGTCGCGTGGCCGGCCAGGGCCTCGTCGATGGCGTTGTCGACCACCTCGTAGACCATGTGGTGCAGGCCGGAGCCGTCATCGGTGTCGCCGATGTACATCCCCGGGCGCTTGCGAACGGCGTCGAGGCCCTTCAGCACCTTGATGGAATCGGCGTCGTAAGCGCCGTTGGCCTGCGGCTCGCCCTGGTCTTCGGTTTCGTCGGTCATTCAGTGGTCCAGAACGGTCAGACCCGAGGCTTCCACACGGACGCCCAGGGCCCGACCCTTGAAGGGGTCGAACAGCGACTCGTCCGTCCCCGTCAGGAATGCCTGGAGGTCGAGCGCCGCGATTTCATCCGCCAGCGCGGCCCGCCGGAGCGGGTCGAGATGGGCGGCGACTTCGTCCAGCAATAATACAGGAGCCGGCGCTGATTCTGCAGCGGAAAGTCGCGCCGCCTGGGCCAAAACCAGGTTCAGAATCAAGGCTTTCTGCTCTCCGGTCGAACATTCGGCGGCAGGCCGGTCCTTTTCAGCGTGAATGACCCCGAGATCACCCCTGTGAGGCCCTGTCAGGGCCCGTCCGGCCGCCGAATCGCGGCTGCGCGCGGCGGCCAGGGCGGCGAGCAGCCGGGCCTCGATGTCGCCCGTTTCAACCCCTTCGCCGGCCAGCTTTTCCCACTCGCCGGCGAGGCTCAGGCGCGCCTGGGGAAAGGGCCGCTCGCCCCGGCTGTCGATCTCGGCCTGGAGCGCCGTCAAGGTCCGGGCCCGGGCGGAGGCCATCAGGGCGCCGGCCTCGCCCATGCGGGCCTCCAGCGCCGACAGCCAGACGGGGTCGGGCCGCGCCGTCTCGTCGGTCAGCAGCCGCATGCGCTCGCGCAGGGCCTTGTCATAGGCGGCGGCGTGGGCTGCGTGAGCCGGCTCGGCGGCGAACACCAGCCGGTCGAAGAACCGTCGACGGTCGCCGGCGGCCTCGAGAAACAGCCGGTCCTGCGCCGGGGTCAGCCAGATCGGCCGGATGTGATCGGCCAGCCGGCCCGGCGGAACGGTCTCACCTTCCAGCCGCACCAGCCGCCGCGCCGCGCCGGCCGTTTCCGTTCCGGTTCCCAGCTGGACCTCGTCCTCACCGTTGACGATCCGCGCGGACACGGCCCAGGCCCGACCGCCGGTCTCGCCGGGCAACCGCCGGCCGACCTCGGCGATACTCGACCCGCGCAGCCCCCGCCCCGGCGACAGCAGACTGATGGCCTCCAGCAAATTAGTCTTGCCCGCCCCGTTTGGCCCAAACAGGAACACCGTGCGCCCATCGGCGCGCAGCTCCGCCCGCTCGTAGGATCGGAAGTTCGTCAGGGTCAGGGCGGCGAGCGCGGACTGCATCGGGTTTCGTTTAGCCTGCGCCGGGGCTGCGGGGAACGCGCGCTGCTATCCGGGCCCGTGAGAGGAAGGTAGATCCGCTACCGCGCCCCTAGCCGGACCAGCACTTCCTTCGGGATGCCGTAGATCTCGATGACCGGCTTCTGGTCGCGCTGGCCGCAGATCTCGCGCTGGACGAACAGGCTCCAGACCGCGTCGGCGGCGGCCTTCAGGGCGGCGGGGCTGTCGTCGGCGGGGGCCTCCCGCAGCGCCGCCAGCGTCGCCTCGACGCGCTTGCCGGCCCGCCCGAGCGAGGCGGCCTTCTCGGCCATCAGCTCGCTCTGCAGGCCCGCGTCGAAGATCTCGGCCGAGGACGCACTGGAGGTCAGGGTCTGTGGCAGGCGCAGGGACATGAAGGCACTGTAGGACGATGATGCGGGTTGTCTAACCTGTCCCCAGGGGATTTTTCGGCGACCTTGTCGGCCCGGCGCATCGCCGTTCGTCCTTCGGACGGAACAGCGGCCGCGCCCGGGCCGCGTCAACGACAAGGGAGATCGACGATGAAGGTGACCCAGCATCTGTGGTTCGAGAAGGACATGATGGCGGCGCTGCGCCTCTACACGTCACTCATCCCGGGCTCGAGCATCGGGACGACCTCGGCGGTCATGGGCGACAATCCGTCCGGCCCGGCCGGCAGCGTGATGACCGCCTGGTTCACCCTCGGCGACCAGCGCTACGCGGCCATCCAGGCCGGGCCGCTGGACCCGTTCAACCATGCCTTCTCGATCATGGTCGAGGTCGAGACCCAGGAAGAGCTCGACCGGCTTTGGGATGCGCTCAAGGAGGGCGGCGGCGTCGAGCAGTGCGGCTGGCTGAAGGACCGCTGGGGTCTCAACTGGCAGATCACGCCGCGGCGCATGGGGGAGCTGATGAGCGACCCCGACCCGGCGGTGGTCAAGCGGGTCACCGAGCAGATGCTGAAGATGGTCAAGCTCGATATCGCACCGCTGGAGGCGGCGGCGCGGGGGTAAGGCAGGAGCCTACACCCGCAGCGGCATCAGCACGTACTTCACGCCCGCGTCCGTCGGATCCAGCACCAGCGTCGGCGAGGCCGGATCGGCGAAGCGGAATTCGGCCGTCTCGCCGCCGATCTGGCCGGTGACGTCGAGCAGGTAGCGGGCGTTGAAGCCGATCTCGAACGACTCGCCGTCGTAGTCGACCTCGACCTCTTCGACGGCCTGGCCGGCTTCCATATTGCGCACCGTCAGGGTCACGCGCCCCGGCTCGATGGCCAGTTTCACCGAGCGGCTCTTTTCCGCCGAGATGGTCGCCACGCGGTCGACGGCCTGGGCGAACAGGGCGTTGTCGACGGTCATGACCTTCTGGTTGTCGCGCGGGATGACCCGCATGTAGTCCGGGAACGAGCCATCGATGACCTTGGAGGTCAGGGCGGCCTGGCCGAACTCGAAACGGACCTTCTGGGCGCTGACCTGGAAGTCGACAGTCTCGCCGGCATCCTCCAGCAGGCGGCGCGCCTCGTTGATGGTCTTGCGCGGGATGATCACGCCGGGCTGGCCGGCGGCGCCCTCAGGGGCCGGCATCTCGGCCAGGGCCAGGCGGTGGCCGTCGGTGGCCACGCAGCGCAGCATCGGCTGGCCGTTCTCGACCACCGTGTGGACGTACAGGCCGTTCAGATAGTAGCGCGTCTCCTCGGTGGAGATGGCGAAGCGGGTCTTGTCGATCAGCCGCATCAGGTCATTGGCGTCGACAGGGATGCGGGCCGACAGGCCGTCCGAGCTCATGACCGGGAAGTCGCCGGCCGGAAGGACCGGCAGGTTGAACTTCGAGCGGCCGGCCGCGACCTGCAGGCGGGGATCGTCGCCCGACAGGGTCAGCGAGACGTCCGCGCCCTCCGGCAGCTTGCGGACGATCTCGTACAGCGTGTGGGCCGGCGCGGTGATCTGGCCCGGCACGTCGACCTGGGCCACGCCGCCGTCGATGATCTCCATGTCCAGATCGGTCGCGGAGAAGCCGACCCGCTCGCGCTCGGCGGTCAGCAGCACGTTCGACAGGATCGGGATGGTGTTGCGGCGCTCGACGACGCTCTGCACGTGGCCAAGAGCCTTCAGCAGCGCCGCCCGCTCGATCGTAAGCTTCATGTCTCGTCCGAAATCCGGAAATCGCAGGCGAATCGTCGAGGCCCCCGCCGGTTCGCCTGTCAGGGGACTATGGACATTAGCGGAAACAGCGGCTTGCGGAAGGGGGCGCGGCGTTAGTTTGACCTTATCCTCCCCGCCTTTCGCGAGGAGGAATGTAGAATCAAGCGGATCAGGCCTTCGTATCCACAGAACCGCCGGCGCTGTCGCCATCGGCGTCGGCGTAGGGATTGGCGGCCGTGGCCGCCGCGGGCTCGGCGGCAGCGCCCTTGGCCGCCACCACGACCATCGCCGGACGCACGATCCGGCCGTGCAGTTCATAGCCGGCCTGCAGGGTCCGGATCACCGCGCCGGGAGCGACGCCTTCGCCGGGCGCCTCCATCATCGCCTGGTGCTGGTGCGGGTCGAACTTGCCGCCCTTTTCCGGCTCGATGCGCTTGAGGCCGTTGCGCTCGAACGCGGACTGCAGCTCCTTCTGGGTCATCTCGACGCCGACGACGAAGTTCTTGACCACCTGGTCGTCGAAGTCGCGCGGCGCATGCGTCGTGGCGGCCGAGAGGTGGTCGGCGACGGCGAACAGGTCGCGGGCGAACTTCTGGATGGCGAAGGCGCGCGTGTCGTTGGCCTCGCGCTCGGCGCGGCGGCGAACGTTGTCGGCCTCGGCGGCGTAGCGCAGGATCTGGTCCTTCAGCGCGGCGACCTCGACCTTGAGGGCCTCGACGTCGGCTTCGGCGGCTTCCTCGGCGGTTTCGATCTCGAGTTCGTGGTCGTGATCGTGGCCGTTGGCGGCGGTTTCGTCAGTCATACTCGTCTATCCGTCCAGCATGCGGCCCAGGACCCGCGCGGTGTAGTCCACCAGCGGGATGACCCGGGCATAGTTGAGGCGGGCGGGCCCGATCACGCCGATCGCGCCCAGCACCTTCTGTCGGCCCGTCATATAGGGCGCCGCGATCACGGCGGAACCCGAAAGCGAGAAAAGACGCGTTTCGGCGCCGATGAAAATCCGCACACCCTGGGCGTCCCGGACCCCGTCCAGCAAACCGATCAGCTGCTCTTTCTGTTCCAGGTCGTCGAACAGCTTCTGCACCCTGGCCAGATCGCCGGCCGTGGCGGGGTCGTTCAGCAGATTGGCGCGACCCCGGACAATCAGGGCGCGGTCGGCGTCGTCGCCGCCGCCCCAGGCGGCCAGCCCGTCCTCGACAAGGCGAGCGGCTGTCTTGTCCAGCTCGGTGCGGGCCTGGTCCAGTTCGGCGCGGATCTCGGTCCCGGCCTGGGCCAGGGTGCGGCCCTTGAGCCGGGCGGCGAGGAAATTGGACGCCTCCTGCAGCGCCGACGGCGTCAGGCCCGGCGACAGGCGCATCAGCCGGTTCTCGACCTGGCCGTCCTCGAAGACCATCACGGCCAGGGCGCGGTCGGCGTCGAGCGCGACGAACTCGACATGCTTGACCCCGGCCTCGCGCACGGGGCTGACGACCATGCCCGCCCCGCCGGCGAGTCCCGACAGGATGGAACTGGCCTCGTTCAGCGCCTCTTCGAAGTTGCGGCCGTGGGCCGACAGTCGGGCGTCGATCTCGCGCCGCTCGCCTTCGCCGACGTCGCCGACCTCCAGCAGGCCGTCGACGAACAGCCTCAGGCCGGCGTGGGTCGGCATGCGGCCGGCGCTGGTATGCGGCGAGTCCAGCAGGCCCAGGCTCGCAAGGTCCTGCATGGTGTTGCGGATCGACGCCGGCGACAGCTGCACCCCGCCCTTCGACAGGGTGCGGGAGCCGACCGGATCGCCGGTCTCGAGATAGCTCTCCACGATCCGCCGGAAGATGTCCCGGGCGCGGGCATCCAGGTCGGTCAGGCTGGCGGTGCGTGAGGGGCCGCTGGTGAAGATCGGGGTCATGGGTCCTGCCGCAGGCCGGTGGACGACCTGTCGGCCAATAGGATAAGCGGCGCCTGCCCGTGCGCAACCCGTGCGCCGTTTCCAGGGACTTGACCATGCGACCTTCTGAACGCGCCGCTGACCAGATGCGCGCCGTGACCCTCGAAACCGGCGTCAACCGCTATGCGGAGGGCTCGTGCCTTGTGACGTTCGGCCACACCAAGGTGCTGGTGACCGCCAGCGTCGACGAGGGCGTGCCGGGCTGGATGCGCGGCAAGGGCGCGGGCTGGGTCACGGCCGAGTACGGCATGCTGCCCCGGGCCACCCACACCCGCGGCCGACGCGAAGCCGCCCAGGGCAAGCAATCCGGCCGCACCCAGGAAATCCAGCGGCTGATCGGCCGCTCCCTGCGGGCGGTTGTCGACATGAAGGCGCTCGGCGAGCGTCAGATCCAGATCGACTGCGACGTGGTCCAGGCTGACGGCGGCACCCGCACCGCGGCCATCACCGGCGCCTGGGTCGCCATGCGGCTGGCCACCCGCTATCTGCTGGAAGAGGGGGTCATCAAGACCGATCCGATCCTCGACCAGGTGGCGGCGGTATCCTGCGGCGTGCACCAGAACCTGGCGGTGCTCGACCTCGACTACGAAGAGGATTCGTCGGCTGAGGCAGACTCCAACTTCGTGCTGACCGGCAATGGCGACATCGTCGAGATCCAGGCCACCGGCGAGAAGCGCGGCTTCACCCGCGCCGAGTTCGAGGCGCTGTTCGGTTTGGCCGAAAAGGGCATCGGCGAGCTGTTCGCGTTGCAACGGGCGGCGGTGGGGTAGCTCGACCGGGGACATGTACCGAAGATACCTGTCCCCTAAACCAGGAAGCTCGATTGGGGGACACGTACCTTCGGTACATGTCCCCTAGGCCCCGCCGTAGGCGTCCTCGTCATCCTCCAGCTCCATGCCGGGGCCGGGTTCGAAGACGACGATGTCGCCGGGCTGGCATTGTAGCTCGCGGCACAGCGCGTCGAGCGTCGAGAAGCGCAGGGCGCGGGCCTTGCCGGTCTTGAGGATCGATAGATTGGCGATCGTCACGCCGACACGGTCGGCCAGTTCGGTCAGCGACATGCGTCGCTCCTGCAGCATGCGATCGAGGGTGCAGCGAATGGCCATGATACGCGCCCGCCCCTAGATCGTCAGTTCGGCTTCGTTGCGCAGGCGCGCGCCTTCACGGAACACCTCCGCCAGCACGAAGATCACCAGCACCGCGAACCAGGTCGTCAGGTTGAGCGATGCCTCGATCGTGCGGATCTCGCCCGGCGCGACCAGCTTCATGATCGCCGCGACGAGGAAGCGGCCGACCTCAAGACCGCCAAAGATGACGCCGACGAGGCGCAGGCGGCGTACGTTCTCGGGGTGGAAGGGGTCGCCCGCCGTCAGGGTGACGAAGATGCGCCGCAGGATGTCGACGATGGCCAGCACGCCGCCCATGTAGGCGGCGCCGGCGACCAGCACCGTCGCGAAGGACGGGCCGCGCTCGACCACGCGCGCCAGGCGCTCGCTGAAGGGAATCCAGCCGGCCAGCAGGCCGGGGTTGAAGCTGAACAGGAGGGTCACCAGCGCGAACGTCAGCGCGCCGCCGATGAGCACCCACAAGGCATAATAGACCACATCGAGAATGGTCTTCAGGAAGCTCGATACCGAGCCCGGCCCCAAAGCGCGCATGGCGCGATCCCCCTGTTACTCTTTCCGGTCCAGTCGTCCGGATCCCGCCGGCCGCTTCAGCCCGGGCTCGCCTCGCCGAACGGATGCGCAAGGCATCGGTTGGGAGAGGCGAGCCGCGGAGCGGCCGGCGAGGATGCCCTGATCGGGGCCCTCATAAAAGGGCGCCGATCAGAGCGAGTGGGAAACGAACAGCACCGCCGCCATGGGCAGAGCGGCGAGCAGGGCGGCGTTGACAAAGGTCATCGCGATCTTGTCGACGATGTTCGTGAGTTTTTGTGCGGACATGAGTCCCTCCTGTTTGTTGCGGTGCAATATGAATGTGGACCCCTCCACATCCAGCGGACCGACGTTGTGTCCCGTCCGCATCCCCAAACTAGGTATTTGCCGTTCTTCGATCAAGGGAATTATCGATAAACGATATTAAACTTGCGTAACATCATTACGCAGCCGTAATGCACTGCAGCATAAACGGACCGTGGCTTGCGCGGCGCGGGCATCGGCGCGAGGAAGGCGGCAGCAAAAGGACACTCCCATGCCGCTGATCCTCCAGCCTGGAACCACCCTGGTCGCCGCGACCCACAACCCCGGCAAGGCGAAGGAACTGGTCGCCCTGCTCGACGGCCGGTTCGAGATCCTCGCCGCCGGAAGTCTCGGCCTGCCCGAGCCCGACGAGACCGAATCGACGTTCACCGGCAACGCGCTGCTCAAGGCTCGGCATGCGGCGCAGCTCAGCGGCAGGATCGCCCTGGCCGACGACTCGGGCCTGTCCGTGGCGGCGCTGGACGGCTCACCCGGAATCTTCTCCGCCCGCTGGGCCGGCCCGGGCAAGGACTTCGGCGTGGCCATGGCCAAGGTTGAGGAGCGGCTGATCGAAACGGGCTCGGCCGACCGGTCGGCCTGGTTCACCAGCGCCCTGGCCGTGGCCTGGCCGGACGGCCCCGCCGTGGTCGTCGAGGGCCGCGTCGACGGTCAGCTGGTGTTCCCGGGACGCGGCGATCGGGGCTTCGGCTACGATCCGATCTTCGTGCCCGACGGCCACAGCGAAACGTTCGGCGAAATGGACCCGGCGCAGAAGGACGCCATGAGCCACCGCGCCCGCGCCTTCGAATTGCTGAAAGCCGCCCTGTTTTGACCGGGCCTGAGCCGCTGGGCGTCTACATCCACTGGCCCTACTGCGCGAAGATCTGCCCCTACTGCGACTTCAACGTCGTGCGCGACCGCAAGCAGGCCGAGCAGGCCGATCTGGCGGCCGCCATCCTGAGGGATCTCGAGGCGCAGCGTGCCCTGACCGGGCCACGACGGCTGGCCTCGGTGTTTCTCGGCGGCGGCACACCCTCGTTGATGGATCCCGCTTGGGCGGCCGACATCGTCGCCACCGCACGCCGGCTTTGGGACGCGGAGCCGGACCTCGAAGTCAGCCTTGAGGCCAACCCCACAGACGCCGAGTCCGGACGGTTCGCCGGCTTCGCCGACGCCGGCGTGACACGTCTGTCGCTGGGCCTGCAGTCGTTCGACGACGACGCGCTCCGGTTCCTGGGCCGCAACCACGACGCCGCAGAAGCCCGTCGCGCCGCCGCGCTGGCGGCGATGACGTTTCCGCGCCTGTCGGTCGACATGATCTACGCCCTGCCCGGCCAGACCGTCGACGCCTGGCGCGAGCAGCTGACCCGGGCCATCGCGCTCGGAGCCGAGCACATCTCGCCCTACCAGCTGACCATCGAGGCGGGCACGGCCTTTGACCGCGCTGTCGGGCGCGGGCTGTTCAGGCCGGCCGACGACGAAACGGGCGCGGCGCTTTACGACACGACCCAGACAGTGCTCGAAGCGGCCGGATTTGATGCTTACGAGGTGTCCAACCACGCCCGCGGAGAGGCGGCACGGTCGCGTCACAACCTGATCTACTGGCGCGGCCAGGACTACGTCGGCGTCGGCCCCGGCGCCCATGGCCGGCTGGTCCTGCACGGCGCGCGAACGGCGACGGAGGCGGCGTCGAAAGTCGGCGACTACATCCGCGATGTCGCCGAGACGGGCCTCGGCTTCCGCGAACCGGAAGCGCTGTCGCCGGTCGACCGCGCCGAGGAGCGACTGTTGATGGGCCTGCGGACGGATGAAGGCGTCGGGTTTGAAGAGCTGACCGCGCTCGGGCTGACGGCCGCGCATCCTGCGGTGACGGGGCTCGTCGCCGAAGGCCTGCTGGCGCCAGACCCGGACCGGTTGAGGGCGACCCGAGCCGGCCGTGTCATGCTCGACGGCGTGACGCGGGAGTTGATCCTGAAAAGCTAGTCTCAATTCCTCTCCCCGAGGGAGAGGTGGCCTGGCGGAGCCAGGTCGGAGAGGGAGTCGCCGGGACGGATCTTTGATCACCGGCTTCTCCCTCTCAGTCACCGCTCCGCGGCGACAGCTCTCCCTCCGGGAGAGCGGAGACCTAGCCCATCGTCGGGATGACGAAGCTCGAATCCCCGACCTCGCCTTCGGGCCAGCGCGCCGTGATGGTCTTGACCTTGGTCCAGAACTTCACGCCTTCCATGCCGTGCTGGTTGGTGTCGCCGAAAGCGCTGCGCTTCCAGCCGCCGAAGGTGTGATAGGCGACCGGCACGGGGATCGGCACATTGATGCCGACCATGCCGACCTGGACGCGGTTGGCGAACTCACGGGCGGCGCGGCCACTGCGGGTGAAGATGGCCACCCCGTTGCCGTACTGGTGCTTGCTGGGGAGCTCGACCGCTTCCTCGAACGTCTCGGCGCGAACCATCTGCAGCACCGGACCAAAGATTTCCTCGTGATAGGTCTTCATGCCGGGCTTCACCCCGTCGAAGAAGCTCGGGCCGATGAAGAAGCCCTGCTCATAGCCCTGCAGCTTGAAGTCGCGACCGTCGACGACCAGTTCGGCGCCTTCGTCCTTACCGATCTGGATGTAGTCGGCGATCTTCTGGCGGTGGGCGGCGGAGACCACCGGGCCATACTGGGCGTCGGTGTCGTTGGAGAGGCCGACCTTGAGGCTGTCGATCTCGGCGACCATCCGCTCGCGCAGTTCGTCGGCGATCTTCTTGCCGACCGGGACCACCACCGGCAGCGCCATGCAGCGCTCGCCGGCCGATCCGAAGGCGGCGCCAGACAGATCCTTGACCACCTGATCGAGGTCGGCGTCGGGCATTATGATGCCGTGGTTCTTGGCCCCGCCCATGGCCTGGACGCGCTTGTTGTGCAGCGTGCCCTGGGAATAGACGTAGTGGGCGATGTCGCTGCTGCCGACGAAGCTGACGGCCTTGATGTCGGGATGCTGCAGGATGGCGTCGACGCTGACCTTGTCGCCGTGGACTACATTCAGCACGCCGGCCGGAGCGCCGGCCTCCATCATCAGCTCGGCCAGACGGACCGGCACGGACGGGTCCTTCTCCGAGGGCTTGAGGATGAACGTGTTGCCCACGGCGATGGCCACGCCGAACATCCACATCGGGATCATGGCGGGGAAGTTGAACGGGGTGATGCCGGCGACCACGCCCAGCGCCTGGCGCATGGAATAGACGTCGATGCCCGGGCCGGCTCCCTCGGTGTATTCGCCCTTCAGGGCGTGGGGGATGCCGCAGGCGAACTCGATGACTTCGAGGCCGCGCTGGATGTCGCCCTTGCTGTCGGCGATGACCTTGCCGTGCTCGCTGGACAGCAGCTCGGCCAGGTCCTGCATGTTGGCCTCGACCAGCCGCTTGAACTCGAACATCACCCGCGCGCGGCGCTGGGGATTGGTCGCTGACCAGGCGGAGAAGGCGGCCTGGGCCGCCGCGACCGCCGTGTCGAGCTCGGCCGGCGTGGCCAGCTGGACCCGCGCCTGGATTTCGCCGGTGTTGGGATTGAACACGTCGCCGAAGCGGCCGGAGGCGCCCTCGAAGGTCGAACCGTTCACGAAATGGCGGATATCCCGCATGGTGATCTCCCGGGGGCTCAGATGAGGCGGGCGTTTTATGCCCTCTCGTCCTGGTCGGCTAGGCCGGATTGCGCAATGACGTCGGGCCGCTAAAGTTCCGCTCATGTCCGACGCCGCGATGTCCCGCCCAGAGTCGCTCGCCCCGGCCCGTCCGGGGCACATCGTCGACGTGCTGATCGAGGAGCGGGCGCCGAAGCTGTCGCAGTCGGCCCTCTGGCCTGTCATGCGGCCCCTGCTCTACACCTTACTGGGCTATCGCAAGGCGCGGGCCATGGCGGACGCCATCGCGCCGATGGGTGGCAAGGCGGCGCTGGATTTCGTCTCGGACCTGCTGGGCATCGACGTCGCGGTGACCGGACTGCATCGGCTGCCCCGCGAGGGCCGGCTGGTCATCGTCGCCAACCACCCCACCGGCATCGCGGACGGGGTCGCGGTCTATGACGCCCTCAAGGCCGTGCGGCCGGACATCATCTTCTACGCCAACTCCGACGCTCACCGGGTGTGCGCGCAGTTCGACGAGACCCTGATCCCGGTGGAGTGGGTCGCCGCCAAACGCACGCGCGACCGCACCCGCCTGACCCTGACGATGACCCGGGAGGTGCTGGAAGCGGAGCGTGCGCTGATGGTGTTTCCGGCGGGCAGACTGGCGCGTCGCGACGCCAACGGCGTGCTCACCGACCCGGCCTGGATGCCGACGGCGATCTCCGTGGCGGTCAAGTACGGCGCGCCCATTGTGCCGATCCATGTGGAGGGACCCTGGGCGACCCTGTTCCACTTCTTCGACCGGTTCTCGCCGGAGCTGCGGGACATCACCCTGTTCCACGAACTGCTCAACAAGTCCGGACGGAGGTTCCGGCTTACGATCGGCCGTCCCATAGCGCCGGACAGGCTGAATTCCGACGCGGCCGTCGCCAGCGCGGCCATCAAGGCCTATGTGGAGCGAACCCTGCCGTTCGAGCCCGATCGCCCCTTCGCATGATGCTTCCCGCCGAGATCGACCTGCCTGACGAGGCGGCGACGTCGCGTCTCGGCGCGGCGCTGGCCGGCGTGCTGCGCGATGGCGAGGCCATCTGCCTGTCCGGGCCGCTGGGGGCCGGGAAGTCGACGCTCGCCCGCGCGCTCGTGAGAACCCTGACGACGCCTGACGAAGACGTCCCCAGCCCGACCTTTACCCTGGTCCAGTTCTACGAAGCCGCCGCCTTCCCGCTGGCGCACTTTGATCTTTACCGGCTGACCAGTCCCGATGAGGCCTTCGAGATCGGTCTGGACGAGGCGCTTGATGAGGGTGCGGCGCTGATCGAATGGCCGCAACGGCTTGAGGGGCGGCTGCCGCCCGACCGACTCGATATAGAGATTGGCCTCGAGGACGGGGGTGAAGCGCGCAGGGCGCGGCTGACCCCTCATGGCGCATGGAAGGGACGGACGCTTGAGTTCTGAGCGGGAGGCCGCCAAGGCCGCTTTTCTGAAGGCCCACGGTTTCGGCGACGCGCGCCGTGAGCTGATGAGCGGCGACGCCTCCACCCGGGTCTACGAGCGACTGCACCTGCCGGATGGCTCCAGCCGCATCTTCATGGACCAGCCGCCGAGGGCCGAGACCGCGCCCTGCCCGCCCGGTGCGACCCGGGACGAGCGCCTCGCCCTTGGCTTCAACGCGGCCTACCGGCTGGCGTCGGGCCGGGTCGACGCCTTCGTCGCCTGCGCCCGCTATCTGAAATCGCTCGGCCTTTCCGCCCCCGAGGTCGAGGCCTTCGACGCGGTCCAGGGTCTGGCCGTGCTCGAGGACCTCGGCGACGACCTCTATGCCGACCATATCGCCCGTCAGGGCGACGAGGCCCCGCTCTACGACGCCGCCATCGACGCCCTGACAGTGCTGCACGCAGCCCGGCCGCCGGAGGTGCTCGCATTCGACGGCGTCAGCTGGCCTCTGCTGGCCTACGACGACCTGGCCCTGGTCAGCGCGGCCGATCTGTTCACCGAATGGCTGCCGAAGTTGCGGCCGGCCTTCGCGCCCGACGCGGCGGCGCTGGCCGAGTGGGACACGCTGTGGACGCCGATCCGCGCCCGGGCCGAGGCTTCGGCGGAGGTCTTCTGCCACCGCGACTATCACGCCGAGAATCTGATCTGGCTGCCGGACCGCCAGGGCGCCGCGCGGGTCGGGCTGATCGACTTCCAGGACGCCGTCCGGGCGAACTGCATGTGGGACCTGTCGATGCTGTTGCATGACGCGCGCCGCGACGTCTCGCCGGAGCGGGAAGCGGCGGCGCTGGAGCGCTATTTCGCCGCCCATCCGGGGCTCGACCGTCAGCAGCTGCTGAGCGACTACCACGCCCTGGGGGCCCTGAATGTCGCCCGGATCATCGGCATCTTCGCCCGACTGGTGACGCGCGACGGCAAGCCGAAATACGAGAGCTTCCTGCCCCGGCTGTGGCGCTATCTGGACAGCTGCCTGGCGGACCCGTCGATGACCGGCATGAAGGCCTGGTTCGACCGCCATGTGCCGGCGGAGGCAAGGGCATGACCGTTCCGAAGACCGCCATGGTTCTGGCCGCGGGCCTTGGCACCCGCATGCGCCCGCTGACCAACGACCGGCCCAAGGCGCTGGTCGAGGTCGGCGGCCGGGCCCTGATCGATCACATGCTCGACCGGCTGGCCGAGGTCGGGGTCGAGACGGCCGTGGTCAATGTGCACGCCTTCGCCGACCGGCTGGAGGCGCACCTCAGGGCTCGCAACGCCACGGGCGTCATGCCGCGCCTGATCATCTCCGACGAGCGGGCGGAGCCGCTGGAGACCGGCGGCGGCATCAAGCATGCCCTGCATCTGTTGCCGGACACGCCGTTCTGGGTCGCCAACATCGACTCCGTCTGGATCGATGACGACGGGCAGGCGCTGGCGGCCGTGGCCGCCGCCTGGGACCCGGACCGCATGGACGTCTGCCTGCTGACCGCCTCGACGGCGGAGTCGATGGGCTTTCACGCGACCGGCGACCTGTTCATCTCGGAGACTGGCGAGGTTCGCTTCAAGGATCCCGGTGAGTCCGCGCCGCTGGTCTATGTCGGCGTCCATATCGCCAAGCCCTCCGTGGTCGCCGATGGCCCGGACGGGCCTTTCGGCCTGCTGCCGATCTGGAAAACCCTGACCGGGTCAGGCCGCGTGCATGGCCTCGCTCCGAAGGGTCTGTGGATGCACGTCGGCGACCCCCAGGCGCGGGACCAGGCTGAAGCCCGGTTATCGGGATGAGCGCGCTGTTCGAGGGTCCGGCTCCGCGCTGGTTCTCGATCCCGGCCCACCGGCCCTTTCTCGACGACCTCGCCGCAGGTCTGCTCGCGGCGCTTCCCGAGCCGGAAGCCCTGGCGGGCGCGGTGGTTTTCACGCCAACCCGGCGCGGCGCGCGCGCCCTGGCCGAGGCCTTCGTCGGCGCGGCCGAGGGGCGTGCCGTGCTGCTGCCGCAGATCCGCGCCATCGGCGACCTGGACGAAGGCGAGCCGCCGTTCGAGCCGGGCGATCTGTCGCTCGACATTCCGCCGGCGATCGATCCGCTGCGCCGCCGTTTCGAGCTGGCGCGGCTGGTCGCGGGCCACCGGGCGCTGGGCCGTGACCTTGACGCCGCGGGCGCGCTGGAGATGGCCGACGCGCTCGGCCGATTTCTCGACGGCCTGCAGATCGAGGAGGTCGAGGACCCGGCGAGCAAGCTCGAAAGCCTCGTGGACTTCGACATGGCCGCCCACTGGCGCCGGTCCGCCGAAGTGCTTCGGGTGGCGCTGGAGGCCTGGCCCGCGCGACTGGCCGAGATGGGGCTGGTCGACGTCACCTGGCGACGGGTCCAGCTGCTGCGGGCGCTGGCCGCCCAATGGCGCAACCATCCGCCTGCGCATCCGCTGATCGCCGCTGGCTCGACCGGCACCGCGCCGGCCACCGCCGACCTGCTGACCGTCATCGCCGGCTGCCCGAAGGGCGCGGTGATCCTGCCCGGCCTCGACGAGGGCCTGGCCGATGACGCCTGGGACAAGGTCGACGACCAGCATCCGCAGGGCGCGATGAAGCGGCTGCTGGAAAAGGCCGGGGTCTCCCGCGCCGACGTGTCTGTCTGGCGGCCGGACGCCGACAGCGCCGGGCGCTGGCGTCGTCGTCTGATCAACGAAGCGCTGCGTCCCGCCGAAGCCACGGCCGACTGGCGCGACGTGCTGTCCAGCCTGCGCCGGGAGGGCGAGGCGGCCGGCGTCGATCCCCTGGCAGAGGGGCTCAAGGGCCTGTCCGTCATCCCGGCGCGCCACGAGGAAGAAGCCGCCGACGTCTGCGCGCTGCTGTTGCGCGAGACGCTGGAGACGCCCGGCCGCACTGCCGCGCTGGTGACACCGGACCTGGCCCTGGCCCGCCGGGTCAGCGCCCGGCTGGCGCAGTTCGGTGTTGCGGCCGACTCCTCGGCGGGCGAGCCCTTGTCCGGATTCCCCGTCGGCGTGCTGGCGCGACTGATCGCCGACTGGATGGTCGATCCGCTGTCGCCGGTTCTGCTGCTGGCGATCCTGAAGCATTCGCTGGTCACGCTGGGTCGCGAGGCCGAGACGTTGGGACCGCTGGTCACCGCGCTCGAGACGCCACGGGGTGCAGAGAACCAGCGCCTGCGCGGCGCCCGGGCGGCGGATCGCACGATCCTGCTGAACCGGTTCGCTGATCTGCCCGACGCCGGCGCCTTGCTGGACGATCTGCTGGCCGCGCTGGACCTGGCCGCCTTCCCGTTCGCAGACGGCCCGGCCGAGGTCGACGCCGCGACCCACGCGCTCGTCGAGGCCCTCGAAGCCCTGGCCGGACAGATGGTCTGGTCCGGCGGCGCAGGCGAAGCGGCCTCGATGCTGCTGTCCGGCCTGATCGCCAATGGCCGCGACCTGCCGCCGGTGACGGCGCGTGATTTCGCCGACCTGATCGGCGGCCTGCTCAATGAGGCCAGTATTCGTGCCGCGGGCGAAACCCATCCGCGGATCCGGATTCTCGGTGCGCTGGAGGCGCGGCTGATCCGTTCCGACAGGCTGGTTCTGGCCGGGCTGGAGGACGGCGTCTGGCCGCAGGGCGCGCCGGTCGACCCCTTCCTGTCGCGGCCGATGCGCGAGCGGCTGGGCGTACCCGCGCCCGAGCGGCGGCTGGGTCTGACAGCCCACGACTTCGCCCAGGCCGCCTGCGCGCCGGACGTGGCGCTGGTGCACAGCCTGCGCCGTGAAGGGTCCCCCGCCGTGGAATCCCGCTGGCTGTGGCGGCTGCGGACCCTGGCGCGCGGCGCGGGGATGGATCTGCCCGGCCGGCCAGAGGTGCTGGACTGGGCGCGGGCGTTGGATGCCTCGGGCGACTATGCGCCGGTTCCCCGGCCTGCGCCGGTTCCGCCACTCGCGGCCCGGCCGAAGGAATTCGCCGTCACCCGCATCGAAACCCTGACCCGCGATCCCTACGCCATCTGGGCGCGGGATATCCTCAAGCTCTATCCGCTTGAACGACCCGACGAGCCGGTCGAGGTCAAGGCGCGCGGCAGCGCAATCCATAAAGCGTTTGAGGACTTCGCCGAGGCCTGGACGACCGGCGAGCCTGACGATGCGCCGGGTCTGTTCCAGCACCTCTACGAAACAGCCCTGGTCGAGAAGGGTTTGCCGCGCGCGTCGCTGGCCCGCGAACGGGCGCTGGCCCGGGAGGCCGGCGTCTGGGCGACCCAGCTCGAGCGTGACTGCCGCGCCGACGGCCGCGCGATCCATGTCGAAAGGAAGGGCGTGCTGCCGCTCGACATCGGCGGCCGGGTGATCACCCTCACCGCCCGCGCCGACAGGATCGAGGTCACCGCCGACGGCCGCGGTCATGTGCTCGACTTCAAGACCGGCGGCGCGCCGTCCAAGGCCCAGATCGACGCCGGCTTCTCGCCGCAGCTGACCCTGACCGCCGCCATCCTGCAACGCGGCGGGTTCGGCGACTTCACGGCCGAGCCGGGCGACCTGACCTATCTGCGCGTGACCGGCCGCAAGCCGCCGGGCGAAGTGATCATCCGCAAGGCCTCCGGGCCCGACAGCGAGGAAGCCGTGGCCAAGGCGCTGAACGGCGTCGTCGAGCTGCTGACCCTCTACGAGGACCCAAAGCGCGGCTACCCGTCGAAGGTCGCGCCACAGTGGGTCAAGGAATACCCGGGCGACTACGACCACCTGGCCCGCGTGTTCGAGTGGTCGACCGGCGGCGAAAGCGAAGGCGGCGACGAATGAGCCTGCTCAATCAGACGCTCGCCGCCGATCCGACGATCAATGCTTTCGTCACGGCCAATGCCGGCACCGGCAAGACCAAGACCCTGATTGACCGGGTGGCGCGACTGCTGCTGCGCAAGGTGCGGCCCGAGGCCATCCTGTGTGTGACCTACACCCGGGCGGCCGCGGCGGAGATGCAGCACCGCCTGTTCCGCCGGCTCGGCGACTGGTCGGTCATGGACAACGACAAGCTGCGTGAAGAGCTGACCGCGCTCGCCGGGGCGGGCGAGGCGCCGGCCGATGACCTGCAGCTGTCCGAGGCTCGCAAGCTGTTCGCCAAGGCGCTTGAGACACCGGGCGGACTGAAGATCCAGACCATCCACGCCTTCTGCGAAAAGCTGCTGCGGCGCTTCCCGGTCGAGGCCGCGCTGTCGCCGGGCTTTTCCATCATGGACGAGGCGGAGGCCGCGCTGATCGCGCGCGAGGCGCGCGCCAAACTGGCCCACCGCGCGCTCGACGAGGAGGGCCTGGTCGCGGACGCCTATTCCCGGCTGGCGGTCGCGCTCGATATCGAGCGGTTCGAGTCCATGTTCCGCGCGTTCGAGGAACGCCGGGCGGCGCTGGCCGGCTATGTCGCGCGCTGCGGCGGCCTGGAAGGGCTGCCGGCGGCGATCGCGGCGGCCTGCGGTCTCGACGGGCTGGAGGACCCCGAGGTCATCGAGCGGGAAGCGCTGTCGCCGCCGGCGATCGACGCGACCGCGTGGAAACGCGCGGCCGTGACGCTCAGCCTGCGCAATGGCGTCACGGACGTCGCCTACGGCCGCCTATGCGCGGAGGTCGGCGAGTCTGCGGCGCTCAGACAAAGCCTGCCGGACGTCGTGAAGGCGCTGTTCTTCACCAAGGAGGGCGAGCCGCGGAAGAAGCTGTCGACCAAGGGCGTTGATGAGGCTGTTGCCGAGTGGCTGATCGCCGAGCAAGCCCGCGTTCACGACGCGCTCACCCGTGCGAAATCCGCTCGCGTGGCCCAGGACACCGTCATGGTGCTGGCCCTGGCCGCCGTCTACGCCCGCGAGTACGAGACCGCCAAGGCGGCCCGGCGGGCGCTGGATTTCGCTGACCTCGTGGAGCGCACCCGCGACCTCGTGGCCCAACGGCCCGACGCGGCCTGGGTGCTCTACAAGCTGGACGGCGGCATCGATCACATCCTCGTCGACGAGGCCCAGGATACCGCTCCTGAACAATGGGACATCCTCAACCGTCTGACCGCCGAGTTCTTCGCCGGCGATGGCCTGCCCAACACCCAGGTGTTGCCGCGCAGCCTGTTCGTCGTCGGCGACGAGAAGCAGTCGATCTACAGCTTCCAGGGCGCGGACCCTGACCGGCTGATCAGCGAAACGCGGCGCTACGACAGGCTGATCCGGGATGCGGGGCTCGACTCCCGCGTCGTGCCGCTGACCCTTTCGTTCCGCTCGACGAAACAGGTTCTGACCTACGTCGACGCCGTTTTCGCCGATCCCGAAACGCGCCGGGGCGTACCCGCGCCGCAGAACCAGGACGTCATCGTCCATGAGCCGTTCCGGGATCACGAGGGCTGCGTCGACCTCTGGCCGCTCGAGCGGGACGAGGGCCGCGAGGAACGCGACGCCTGGACCGACCCTCTCGACGCGGCCTCCACCACCAGCGCCAACAAGCGTCTGGCGCAGAAGATAGCCTCGGAGATCGAGGAACTCGTCCGGCGGGGCGACGCCGTTTTCGACAAGGACCTCAAGGCCTGGCGACCGGCCCGCTTCGGCGATGTGCTGATCCTGGTGCGGCGTCGCAAGGTGCTGTTCGAGGAGATCCTGCGCGAGCTGAAACAGCGCGGGGTTCCCGTGGCGGGCGCCGACCGTTTGTCCCTGTCGGCCCATATCGCTTTTGACGACCTGATCGCGCTGGCGCGGTTCACCCTGTTCCCGCAGGACGACCTGACCCTCGCATCCCTGCTCAAGAGCCCGTTCTGCGGTCTGGGCGACGATGACCTCTTCGCCCTCGCCTTCGGACGGGGCCGGGCGACCCTTTGGTCCGTGTTGCGTGAGCGGGCCGCCGAGCAACAGGCGTGGGCCACGGTGCTCGCACGGCTGGAGACTTTCCGCGACCTCGCTCGCGCCCACCGGCCATTCGACTTCTATCGCAGGGTGCTTGGGCTGACCGACAGCGAGGGCCGGTCGATGCGCGCGCGGATCACCACCCGCCTGGGGTCCGAAGCCGGCGATGTGCTGGATGAATTCCTCGCCCGCACGCTGGCGGCGGAAAAGCGCGGCCTGTTCGATCTGGAGCGGCTGGTGGCGGCCTTCGCCGACCTCGATGTCAGCGTGAAGCGGGAACTGGAAAGCGGCGCTGACGAGGTTCGGGTCATGACCGCCCACGGCTCGAAGGGCCTGGAGGCGCCGATCGTCTTCCTGCCGGAGACGACGGTGAAGTCCGGCGCTCACGGTTCCCCGCTGATGACCACGGCGGACGAGGGCTTCCTGTGGTGCGCGCGCACCGCCGATGACTGCCCCGCCAGCGCCGCCGCCCGCCAGCTGCGCAAGGACCGCGACGAGGACGAGGCCTGGCGTCTGCTCTATGTGGCCCTGACCCGCGCCCGCGACCGGCTGGTGCTCTGCGGCCGCATCGACGCCCGGACGAAGGACGAGAGCATCCGGGGCTGGTACGGCGCCATGCGCAACGCCTTTTCAAGGCCGGAGGTCGCGGACGCCGTCCGGCAGGTGCGTGCCGGAGACATGGAGATCCTGCGACTCGGGCCCGATCCCGTTCAGGTGGACGGCGCGACGCCGCTGATCGCGCCGCCAGCCCCCCTGCCCGACTGGGCGCTGCGGCCCGCGCCCGTCGAGTCCGCCGTCATGCGCTATGCCTCGCCGTCGCAGGTGGCCGAGCGTGAGCGGGGGCCCGCCCCTTCGCCGCTGGACATGTTGCAGGGCCTCGGCCGGTTCCGTCGAGGGGACCTGATCCACCGGCTGCTGCAGCTGCTGCCGGACGTTGAGCCGGCGGACCGCCGGGCCGCCGCCGCGCGCCTGCTTGACCGCGAACCGGACCTGACGCTAGTCCAGCGCGCTGAAATGACCACCGCCGCCTTCGGCGTGCTGGAGGATCCGGTGTTCGCCGATGTGTTCGGACCGGGCAGCCGGGCCGAAGCGGCCATCGCCGGGACCTCGCCGCGCCTGCCAGCAGGGCTGGGTGTATCCGGCCGGGTCGACCGGCTGTTGGTCCTGCCCGACCGGGTGCTGGTGGTCGACTACAAGACCAACCGCCCTGCCCCGGCCCGCATCGAGGAGGCCGACTTTGCCTATCGCGTGCAAATGGCGCTGTACGCCGCCGTGCTGGCGGAGATCTTCCCCGGGCGGCGCATCGAGGCGGCGCTGGTCTGGACCGATGGACCCCGTCTGATGCCGGTTCCAGAAAACATGATCGCCCGAACCCTCGACCAGCTGGTCGGTGGACATTGATAGGGAACGGCCCCGGGCCTACATCATTTGCTGAATGACGCGCGCCGCGTGGCGCCGCGAACAGGAGACTACCGATGAGCACCGTCAAGGTGACCGACGAATCCTTCGAGCGCGATGTGCTCCAGTCCGAAAAGCCGGTCCTGGTGGACTTCTGGGCGGAGTGGTGCGGGCCCTGCAAGCAGATCGCCCCCGCCCTGGACCAGATCTCCGAGGAACTGGCCGACCACGTCGTGATCGCAAAGGTCAACATCGAGGAAAGCCCGACGACGCCCTCGCGCTACGGCGTGCGCGGCATTCCGACGATGATGCTGTTCCGCGGCGGACAGATGGCCTCGATGAAGGTCGGCGCCATGCCCAAGCAGAAGATCCTCGAATGGCTGCTTGAAGCCGGCGTTCAACCCGCGGCCTAGATCGGCCAGGTCTCTTCTGTGGCCGCGAGCACCTCGCCGGCCAGATAGAGCGACCCGCAGATGACGATGTGCGGCGGGGGGCCGTCCCCCGCCAGCACGGTCTCCAGCGCCGCCAGGGCGCTTTCTCCCAGTTCGGCCTGAAGCCCAGCCCGCAGCGCCGCCGCCACCAGCCGGTCCGGCGGGCTGGCCGCGTCGGCCTCGAACGGCACGCAGACGATGCGCGGCTTCAGGTCCGCAAAGGCGGCGAAGAAGCCGTCGGCGTCCTTGTTGGCCAGCAGGCCGCAGATGATCGCCACCGGCCGGCCGTCGCGGGCGGCCATGTCGCCGACCGTGCGGGCCAGGGCCAGGGCCGCGTGCGGATTGTGCCCGCCGTCCAGCCACAGGTCCGCGCCCGCCGCCTGGGCGAGTGCGCCATAGGGGCCTTTCGTCAGCCGCTGGAAACGCGCGGGCCAGACAGCCGAGGCGAGGCCCCTGCCGATGGCCGTCTCGTCGATGCGCGCCTCGCGCAGCTGCAGCGCGGCGACCACGGCCAGGGCGGCGTTGTCGATCTGGTGAGGGCCCGCCAGTGCGGGCAAGGGCAGGTCGAGCAGGCGGTCCTCCATCTGCACCACCAGCCGGCCCCGCTCGGCCCAGGCGTCGAAATCGACGCCCAGCGCGGTCAGCGGCGCGCCGAGCGCCCGCGCCCGCGCCTCGATCACGGCGAAGGCTTCCCCGGACTGGCGGCCGACCACGACGGGGGGGCCGCGCTTGATGATTCCGGCCTTCTCGCCGGCGATGCCGGCTATCGTGTCGCCGAGGAACTCGTGATGGTCGTGGTCCACCGGCGCGATGACGCTGACGGCCGGAGGGTCGATCACGTTCGTGGCGTCAAGCGAGCCGCCAAGGCCCACTTCCAGCAGGCACAGATCGGCTTCGACCTCGGAAAAGGCCTGGAAGGCCGCCGCGGCTGTGATCTCGAAGAAGGTGATCGCCTCGCCCGCGTTGGCCCGTTCGACCCGTTCGAGCACGTCGGCCAGATGGGCCTCTGTGATCAACGTCCCGGCCAGCCGGATGCGTTCGGCGAACCGCACCAGATGGGGGGAGGTGAACACGTGCACGCGCAGACCGGCAGCCTCTGCGATGGCGCGCAGGAAGGCGACCGTCGAGCCCTTGCCGTTGGTGCCGGCCACATGGATGACCGGGGGCAGCCTGCGCTGCGGATCGCCCAGCGCCGCGCACAGCCGCTGCATCCGGCCCAGCGACAGGTCGATCAGTTTGGGATGCAGCAGGCGCAGCCGCTCAAGCGCGGCGTCGTGCGCTCGGAGGTGATCGCTCATGACCGGTGTTCCGTGCGGAAGGGGTCAGGCCGCTTTCGAACCGTTGCGCCCCATCATCAGGGTCTTGAGGATCGAGCCGAGCACGACCGGCAGTTCGTGGCGGGCCACGACGCGGTCGACCATGCCCTTTTCGACCAGATACTCGGCGCGCTGGAAGCCCGGCGGCAGGGTCTCGCGGATGGTCTGCTCGATCACACGCTGGCCGGCGAAGCCGATCAGGGCGCCCGGCTCGGCGATCTGGATGTCGCCCAGCATGGCGTAGCTGGCGGTCACCCCGCCCGTGGTCGGGTCGGTCAGCACGACGATGTAGGGCAGGCGCGCGCGCTTCAGCTCCTGGATCGCCAGGGTCGAGCGGGCCATCTGCATCAGGGAAAGCGTGCCTTCCTGCATCCGCGCGCCGCCGGCGGCCGTATATACGACCAACGGGGCCTCACGGCTGATGGCCAGCCGGGCGGCGGCGATGAAGGCCTCGCCGGCAGCCATGCCGAGCGACCCGCCCATGAAGGCGAAGTCCTGAACCAGCACAACGGTGTCGGTACCACCGATCGGGCCGGCGCCGATGGCCATGGCGTCCGGTTCGCCGGTCGCCTTGCGGGCAGCGGCCAGACGATCCTTGTAGGGACGCCCGTCGGTGAAGTGCAGCGGATCTTCGGGCACCTTCGGCGTGTCGAAGGCTTCGAACGCGCCGTCATCGAAGGTGTACCTGAAGCGCAGTTCCGGTCCGATGCGCATGTGGCGGCCGGCGGGCGTGACCCACCAGGCGGCTTCCAGGTCGGGCCGGTAGATCATCTCCCCGGTGTCGGGGCATTTGACCCAGAGGTTTTCGGGCGTCTCGCGCTTTACAAACGCGCCGCGTACGCCGGGCGCGATGCGGGCAAGCCAGCCCTGGCGCTCACGCGCATTCCCTCGGATCGGTTTGTCGTTCTTGGGGTCAGCCATCGCCATTGCTTCAAGCATCCCTGACTCGCGCCAAGCGCACAGCCTTAGCCAGCTCTGCCGCCTTGGAAAGAACTCTTTCAGTCACGTTTTCGTTCGCTCCGCCGTTCAGGGCGCCTTCGATTTCATCGACGAGGGCCGAACCGACCACGACGCCGTCGGCGACGCGGGCGACTTCGGCGGCCCCTTCAGGCGTCCGGATGCCGAATCCCACGGCGACCGGCAGGCCGGACGCCTGACGCAGTATCTGCACAGGCTGGGCCACCGAGGCGGCGACGGCTGACTTCACGCCGGTCACGCCGGCGACGGAGACATAATAGACAAAGCCCGAGGTGCGGCGGACCACGGCGGGCAGGCGCGCGGCGTCGGTGGTCGGGGCGGCCAGGCGGATCAGCGACACGCCGACGGCGTCAAGCGCATCGGCCAGGGGATCAGCCTCTTCCGGCGGACAGTCGACGATGATCAGACCATCCACCCCCGCGGCCGCGGCCTCGGCGGCGAAGACGTCAAAGCCCCGGAACAGCACCGGATTGAGATAGCCCATAAGGACGATCGGCGTGTCCGCGTCCTGCTGCCGGAAACGCGCGACCAGACCGAACACGTCGGCCATCTTCGTCTTCGCGGCCAGCGAGCGTTGCGCGGCGCGCTGGATGGTCGGTCCCTCGGCCATCGGATCGGAGAACGGCATGCCCAGCTCGATGATGTCGGCCCCGACGGCCGGCAGCTTCGACAGGATTTCGAACGAGGCCTCCAGGCCGGGGTCGCCGGCCATGATGTAGGTCACGAAGGCGGCGCGATCCTGCGCTGCCAGGGCCGCGAAGCGGGTCGTCAGACGATTGATGGTCAAATCGACATCCCCAGGGCGTCGGCGACGGTGTTGACGTCCTTGTCGCCCCGGCCAGACAGGGTCATGACGATGATGCCGCCCTTGCCGACCTCCTTCGCCACTTCCGGGAGCTTGGCGATGGCGTGCGCGCTTTCCAGAGCGGGGATGATGCCTTCAAGCTGGGCGCAGAGCTGAAACGCCTCAAGCGCCTCGTCGTCGGTGCAGGTCAGGTACCGCGCCCGACCGACGTCATGCAGCCAGCTGTGCTCCGGCCCGATGCCCGGATAGTCGAGGCCGGCGCTGATCGAATGGGCGTCGAGGATCTGGCCGTCGTCGTCCTGCAGCAGATAGGTCTTGTTGCCGTGCAGGACACCCGGCTTGCCGCCGGTCAGGGACGCGGCATGCTTGTCAGTCATCAGGCCATGGCCCGAGGCCTCGACCCCGAAGATCTTCACGCTCTCGTCGCCGAGGAACGGGTGGAAGGTGCCGATCGCGTTGGAGCCGCCGCCGACGCAGGCGACCAGGGCGTCGGGCAACCGGCCCTCGGCTTCCAGAATCTGCGTACGGATTTCCTTGCCGATGACCGACTGGAAGTCGCGAACCATGGCCGGATAGGGGTGCGGACCGGCGGCTGTGCCGATCATGTAGTAGGTGTCCTCAACGTTGGTCACCCAGTCGCGCATCGCCTCGTTCATGGCGTCCTTGAGCGTGCCCGCGCCCGAGGTGACCGGTCGCACTTCGGCACCCAGCAGATTCATGCGGAAGACGTTGGGCTTCTGACGTTCGACGTCGACCGCGCCCATGTAGACGATGCAGGGCAGGCCAAAGCGGGCGCAGACGGTGGCGCTGGCCACGCCATGCTGGCCGGCGCCGGTTTCGGCGATGATGCGGGTCTTGCCCATCCGCTGGGCCAGCAGGATCTGGCCCATGCAGTTGTTGATCTTGTGCGCGCCGGTGTGATTCAGCTCCTCGCGCTTGAAGTAGATCTTGGCCCCGCCGATGTGGGCGGTCAGCCGCTCGGCGAAATAGAGCGGATTGGGGCGGCCGACATAGTGCTTGAGGAAGCCGTTCAGCTCGCCGTGGAAGGCGGGATCGGCGTCGGCCGCCGCGTAGGCCTTCTCCAGCTCGAGCACGAGCGGCATCAGGGTCTCGGCCACATAGCGTCCGCCGTAGTCGCCGAAGCGGCCCTGGGCGTCCGGGAAGGCGGACCAGTCGTTAGGCTTGGATTGGGCGTTCACAGCGTCAGACACTCAGGCGCGGCGCACCGCCTCCAGAAAGGCCGAAATCAGGCCGGGGTCCTTTATCCCCGGGCCGCGCTCCACGCCAGAGGAAACGTCCGCGAACGGTGCGCCGGAGAGCCGCAGGGCTACGCCGACATTCCAAGGATCGAGGCCGCCCGCGAGGAGGTAGGGCCGCGCGAAGCGACGTCCAGCGAGAATCGTCCAGTCGAAGGAAGAGCCGAGCCCGCCCGGCATCGCGGCGTCCGCGGGCGGCTTTGCGTCGAACATCAGGTGGTCGACCACGGTCTCGAACGCCCGGGCGGCTTCCAGGTCGGCGGACTCCGAGACCGGCAGGGCCTTGATCACCCCGACCCCCGCCCGCGCGGCGATCTCGCGGGCCCGGGAGGGCGTCTCCTTGCCGTGCAGCTGGATGAGGTCCGGCGCCAGCGTGGTCGTCAGCCGATCGACCAGATCATCATCGGGATCGACCGTCACGGCCACGATCGTCGCCTTGCCACGGGCGGGCGGCGCCAAACGGGCGGCGGCGTCCGGCTCCACATAGCGGGGACTGGCCGGAAAGAAGTTGAACCCGAGGAAGGCCGCGCCGCCGTCGAGGGCGGCGGCCACCGTCTCAGGCGTGGACAGGCCGCAGATCTTGACCCCGGCCATCAGGCCTTCTTGGCGCCCGCGACGGGCTTCGCGGCGGGCGGCGTGCCCTGCGCCTTGAGCAGATCGCGAATCTCGGCCAGCAGCGCCTCGGTCGGCGGCGGGGCCGCGGGTTTGGCCGGTTCGACGGGCTTTTCGCGGCGGGCCGCATTGATCGCCTTGACCAACACGAACACGGACATGGCGACGATCAGAAACTGGATGACGGTGTTGATGAACGCGCCGTAGCCGATCGCGACCTTTTCGATCGCCTCGGTGGCCGGATTCTCGGGGCGCAAAACCCACTCGAGCTTGGAGAAGTCGATCCCGCCCGTGATCAGACCGATCGGGGGCATAACCACCTGATCGACTAGGCTTTTGACGATCGCGCCGAACGAGCCGCCGATGATCACGCCGACGGCGAGATCGACCACGTTGCCGCGGGCGATGAACTCGCGGAATTCCTTGAACACGCTCATGGCGACCTTCCGTGGACTAGTCGGCGTTCAGCCGCTCGCGCAGTTCCTTGCCGCTCTTGAAGAAAGGCACATGCTTGCCCTTGACCGACACGGGCTCGCCCGTTCGCGGATTGCGTCCGGCGCGGGCGGGACGGGAGCGGACCGAGAAGGCGCCGAAGCCACGCAGCTCGACACGACCGCCGCCTTCGAGCGCAACGGTCATCTTTTCCAGGATCACACCGACCACGCGCTCAATGTCGCGTTGCGTCAGATGCGGATTCTCGGCGGCGAGCATCGCGATCAGCTCGGACTTGATCATTTCGCTTCCCCGGCCCCGACTTCGGCCGTTGGACCTTTGCCCAATCATTCCTGAGTCTTCAAGAGGTTGTCGGCCAAAGACCGCTCAAGTGCGCGCAACCTTTCAGCGGTGGGCGCCGATTGGACTGAAATCGGGCCCCGGAATTCACGGGCGAGCCGGGTCGGTCCGGATGCCCCGCATGCCCACATACGAAAACGGCGGCCGGGGAAACCCCGGCCGCCGAATGACTTCGTTAGCGGTGAAGGTCGAAGGTTAGTCCTTCGAGGCCTTTTCGCGCAGGGCCGCGCCGAGGATGTCCCCCAGCGAGGCGCCGGAGTCCGAGGACCCGAACTGCTCGATGGCTTCCTTCTCTTCGGCCATTTCCAGCGACTTGATCGAGACGGACACCCGACGGGCGGCCTTGTCGATGTTGGTCACCTGGGCGTCCACGCGGTCGCCGACGGCGTAGCGCTCGGGGCGCTGCTCCTGGCGGTCGCGCGACAGGTCCGACTTGCGGATGAAGGCCGTCATTGGCGCGTCGTCTTCGCCGAACTTGACCTCGATGCCGCCCGTGGTGACCTCGGTCACCGTGACGGTCACCGTCTGACCCTTGCGGAAGGTGTCGCCGGTCATCGGATCGCCGCCCAGCTGCTTGACGCCGAGGCTGATGCGTTCCTTCTCGACGTCGACGTCGAGGACCTTGGCCTTGATCATGTCGCCCTTCTTGAACTTCGCCATGGCTTCTTCGCCAGACGCGTTCCAGTCGAGGTCGGACAGGTGGACCATGCCGTCGATGTCGCCGTCCAGGCCGACGAACAGGCCGAACTCGGTGGCGTTCTTGACTTCGCCCTCGACGGTCGAGCCGATCGGGTGCGCCGACAGGAAGGCGTCCCACGGGTTCGCCATGGCCTGCTTGAGGCCCAGCGACACGCGGCGCTTGGAGCTGTCGACGTCGAGCACGATGACGTCCACTTCCTGCGAGGTGGAGACGATCTTGCCAGGGTGGACGTTCTTCTTGGTCCAGGACATTTCCGAGACGTGGACCAGGCCTTCAACGCCGGCTTCCAGCTCAACAAACGCGCCGTAGTCGGTGATGTTGGTGATGCGGCCGGTGTATTTGGCGCCGACCGGGTACTTGGCTTCAACGCCATCCCACGGATCGGACTGCAGCTGCTTCATGCCGAGGCTGATGCGCTGGGTGTCCGGGTTGATCTTGATGATCTGCACCTTGACGGTGTCGCCGACCGCCAGGACCTGCGACGGATGCGAGACGCGCTTCCAGCTCATGTCGGTGACGTGCAGCAGGCCGTCGATGCCGCCCAGGTCCACGAACGCACCGTAGTCGGTGATGTTCTTGACCACGCCTTCGCGGACTTCGCCCTCGAGCAGCTGGCTGACCAGTTCGGTGCGCTGTTCGGCGCGGGCTTCTTCCAGGATGGCGCGACGCGAGACGACGATGTTGCCGCGCGGACGGTCCATCTTGAGGATGGCGAAGGGCTGTTCCTTGCCCATCAGCGGACCGACGTCGCGGACCGGACGGATGTCGACCTGCGAACCCGGCAGGAAGGCGCTCGCGCCGCCCAGGTCGACGGTGAAGCCGCCCTTCACGCGACCGACGATGGAGCCCATGACCGGCTCCTGCTTGGCGAACACCACTTCGAGGCGGGTCCAGGCTTCTTCGCGCTTGGCCTTTTCACGGCTGATGACCGCTTCGCCCAGGGCGTTCTCGAGGCGCTCGAGGAAGACTTCGACGTCGTCGCCGATCTTCAGCGTGGGCTTGCCGGCGTCGTCGACGCCGAATTCCTTGATCAGGATGCGGCCCTCGGTCTTGAGGCCCACGTCGATGATGGCGAAGTCCTTTTCGATGCCCACGACCTTGCCCTTGATGACAGTGCCTTCGGCGAAGTCGCCGCCGGCGCCGCCCATCGAGGCGTCAAGGAGGGCCGCGAAATCGTCGCGGCTGGGGTTCAGGCTCATATCGTCGGCCATTGGGTGTTTCAGTCTCTTGGTTGCGGATCGCGGACAGGCGGCGGGATGCCGGCGGAGTCCGGGCGGTCCATGGGTTTCAGGTGGATTTGTGCGCCCGCGGCCGTTCGGGTCGGCGCGTTGGATTAGCCTTTGGCGGTTTCCCGCCGGCTGCGCGCCGCCTCGACGATACGGCGGGCCGCATCGAAGGCCGCGTCTATAGTCATTTCGGTCGTGTCGAGCAAGACCGCGTCGGGCGCGGCCACCATCGGCGAGTCGGCGCGGGCCGAGTCGCGGGCGTCGCGCGTATGGATGTCCGCGAGGATCTCCTCGTAGGTGACCGCCTCGCCCTGGCCGACCAGCTGCTTCCAGCGGCGCGTCGCACGGGCCTCGGGCGTGGCCGTCACATAGAGCTTGGCCGGGGCGTCCGGGGCGATGACGGTGCCGATGTCCCGGCCATCAATCACCGCGCCAGGTTCCTGCAGGGCGAACGTGCGCTGGAAGTCCCGCAGCACCCGGCGGACCGGCGTGTAGATGGCCACGCGGCTGGCCGCCTCGCCGGCGGCGCGGGTGCGCACGACGGGCCCCTCGAGCTCGGATGGCTCCAGCGATCGGGCAGCGGCCGTGGCGGCGGCCTCGTCCGACAGATCGCCCCCCTCGGACAGCACCTTCATGCCCACCGCGCGATAGAGCAGGCCGGAGTCCAGCACGGGAAAGCCGTAGAGCGCGCCCAGCCTGACGGCGATCGTGCCCTTGCCGGAGGCCGCCGGGCCGTCGACGGCGATTGTGAAGCCCATCCCTCAGTCCTCCGCGATGTCGGCGCCGAGGCCGCGCATCATGTCGGCGAAGGTCGGGAAGCTGGTGGCGATCATGCCCGGCTGGTCAGCGCGGACCGGTTCGCGAGCGGCGAGGCCGAGGATCAGATGGCTCATGGCGATGCGGTGATCGCCATGGGTCTCGACCAGGCCGCCGCCGCGCGGCGTCTCTCCCGATCCATGGACGATGAAGCCCTCGGGTTCTTCCTCGACATCGACGCCGCAGGATTCGAGGCCCGCCGCCATCAGGGCGATACGGTCGCTTTCCTTGACCCGCATTTCGCCCACGCCGCGCATCACCGTGTCGCCGGTCGCGAACGCTGCGGCGATGGCGAGGATCGGATACTCGTCGATCATGCTGGGCGCGCGGCCCGGCGGCACGACGACGCCTCGCAGGGTCGAATGGCGGGCGGTGATGTCGCCGACCTCCTCGCCGCTGGCGTCACGACGGTTGCTGATGGTCAGATCCGCGCCCATCTCGCGCAGTGTGTCGAACAGACCGGTCCGCTGCGGATTGAGCATGACACCCGTCACCGTGACCTCCGAGCCCGGCGTGATCAGGGCCGCGACGATAGGGAAGGCCGCCGACGACGGGTCGCCCGGCACCGCTACATGACTGCCGGCCAGTTTCGCGCCCGGCTGCAGGGTGATGACCCGGCGATCGTTGTGATCGGTCATGGTAACCGTGGCCCCGAAGGCGCGCAGCATCCGTTCCGTATGGTCCCTCGTCGCCTCGGGCTCGACGACCGTCACCGGTCCATCGGCCTGCAGGCCGGCCAGCAACACCGCCGACTTCACCTGGGCCGAGGCCATCGGCAGGGTGTAGTCGAGTCCCGCAAGGGTCCCGCCCCGCAACGTCAGGGGAAGGCGCCCGCCGTCTCGCGCCAGCCAGGTCGCGCCCATGCGGCCAAGGGGCTCCAGCACGCGACCCATTGGGCGCTTTCGCAGGGAACCGTCCCCGGTAAACGTGGCAGTGATCGGATAGCCCGCCATGGCGCCCATGATCAGCCGTACGCCCGTGCCGGCGTTGCCGCAGTCAATGATGTCGGCCGGTTCCGAAAATCCGCCCTGCCCGTCGACGGTCCAGGCGCCCTCGCCTGTCCGGACCACGGTCGCGCCGAAGGCCCGCATGGCGCGGGCCGTCGCCAGGACGTCATCGCCCTCCAGCAACCCCTCGATCGTCGTGCGGCCCGTCGCCATGGCGCCGAGGATCAGCGCGCGGTGCGAAATCGACTTGTCGCCGGGGACCTGGACGGTTCCTGTGAGGGGCGCGCCGGGGCGGGCCGAAAGCACGGCGGCGGTCATGCCGGGCGCAAGCTCCTGAAAGGCTTTGGAAAGGCGGGGATTGCTTTTGACAGCGCCCCCGCCCCGTGGCAAGTGAGCCGCCGCTTCCGCACCAAGACCTACGAGGATCGCCCCTTGGCCAATCCGGAACTGGGCGCAAAACAGATTTGCCCCAATTGCCAATCCAAATTCTACGATCTGGGCCGCCGCCCGGCTGCCTGCCCCAAATGCGGCGAGACCTTCGATCCCGAAGAGGCCGTCCGTAACCGTCGGGTTCGCGCCCGCACGGCCGTGCCGGACTACGAGGACGCCGAAGACAAGCCCGTCAAGGCGGTCGATCCCGATGCCGACGGCTTCGAGGAAGAACCCGATCAGACGCCGGAAATCGACGACGAGGCCGCGGTCGAGCCGATCGAGACCGATGAGGAATCCGATGACCCCGTCGTGGCGCCCGCGCCTGCCGACGATCTGGGCGTCGATTTCGCCGAAGATGAAGAGCTGGCCGACGACGAAGAAGCCGACGGCGTGCCCTTCCTCGAGGACGAGGATGACGATGACTTCCCGGAGGACGAAATCGACGGTCTGCCGGGTGAAGACGACACCGAGGACCGTTGATCGGAAAAACCGATAAGCGGTACTTGATCGGCGAGGGATGACGGCCTAGAACCGCGCCCTCGCCGCCGGCCCGCCGGATGCGGGAAACCCGAGACCTCGGGGCTTTAGCTCAGCTGGTAGAGCGCTTGCATGGCATGCAAGAGGTCAGCGGTTCGACTCCGCTAAGCTCCACCAATGAAAGCCCGCCGGTAACCCCGGCGGGCTTTCGCCTTTTCAGGCCCTGGTCAGCGCGCCGCGCCGCGCATCAGGCGGCCGGCCGCCGCGATCAGGACGGCGTTGATCGCCATCGCGCCGCAGGACAGCGACAGCATCATGACCGGCGTCGGGGCCAAGGTCGGCGTGATGGCCAGGCTCCAGGGCAGACCGAGCAGCTGTGCGGGCTCGACGGCGACCGGATCGACCGGGCCGGCGAAGCCGAACAGGCCGAGCGCCGCGACGCCGGCCGAAATAAGCGCGATCAGACAGTAGAGGATGCTCGCGACCGCGAACACGCGTGAGGCGCGCTCCCGCCCGACGGACGCGTCGGACATCGGATGCATTGCCAAAGTCATGGTGCGTTTTCCCTTCAGAGTCGGCCCGGCGTCTGAAAGCGCCAGTTTCCGATTTTTGGCGAATTTCGCCTCGAAACCACCGTCACCCGGCGGGCGGCAGAGCGATTTCGCCTGAAAGGTGCGCCTTTCCGGTTCAAAATTCAATCAAATGGGGAATTGTCCGAAATTCCGGAAAATGGTCGGTCGCCATTTTCGACCGGGCCAACCTCGACCTGGCCCTCGACCGACGCAATTGTCGCCGATGGATTCCCGCGGGACTGGTCATGACCGACTTGCGGCGCGGGCGATCAATCGCCACCTGTTCCTCAATGCCGTTCGACGGACGCCTTCGGGGCCGGCGGACGGGAGTCGCTTGTGCGAGGACTCCTGGACCCATGACGATACGACCCGTGCTTTTCGACAGCCCCTTCCTGCTGGGCTTCGACCATACCCGCGCCCTGATCGAACGGGCCGCCAAGGCCGCCGCCGAAGGCTATCCGCCCTACAATGTTGAAGCCCGCGAAGACGGCGAGGTGCGAATCACCCTGGCCGTGGCCGGGTTCTCGCCGGACCAGCTGGAGATCCAGGTCGAGGGCAACCAGCTGACTGTCGCCGGACGCCGTGGCGACGGGGCCGAGGGGCCGGACAAGGCCTATCTGCATCGTGGCATCGCGGCCCGGGGCTTCGTCCGCACGTTCGTGCTCGCGGACGGCATGGCGGTGCAGGGCGCCCTGCTCGAGCACGGCCTGCTGCACGTCGATCTGATCCGCCCCGAGCCCGAGCGACTGATTCAGCGGATCCCGATCCGCACGGCTGATTAGACCCTGTAACCCGATCGCGGGCCGGCCGGCTGAACCGGCGGCCGTTCACCGCGTTCATTCTGTGAAGGAGGTGGTCCCATGACACCCCAATTGCTTACCAAGGAAGCCTTTGCCGCCCTCGGCGGCCCCGACCTGGTCTATGTCCGGCCGGTCACCGCGGCGGAAATCATCGCCGACACGCCGGTCGCCGCGCTCACCGGATTTGACCTCAAGCCCGAGCAGACCCTGTACGCCGTCCACCGCGCCGACGGCGAGCGGCTGGCCGTGCTCGGCGACCGTGATTCAGCAATGGCCGCCGCCCTGGCGCACGAGCTCGCGCCCGTCTCGGTCCACTAGGTTCAATCGACATTCAACCGATCTGACGTCATGGCCCGACTTGCTCGGGCCATGACGGATATATTTGAGCAGCGCAGCGCGGGGCATCGGCCTTTGCAGGACTTGATGTCGATTGGCCCCGGGAAGGGCTCAGGCCGCCGTCGACTGGGGCTCGCGGGCCAGCAGGGCGTGGATCGCCTCGCCGGTCCGCGCCAGACGAAGCTGCTGACGCAGCTCGCGTTGACGCAGGAGACGCGAGACCCGAGCCAGGGTCCGCAAGTGTTCCGTGTCGGACTCCAGCGGCGCGAACAGGGCGAACACCAGATCCACGGGCTGGTCGTCCACCGACTCGAACGGAGTCGGCTGGTCCAGACGCATGAACACACCCCGCATGCGGGTCAGGCCTGGCAGGCGTGCGTGAGGCACGGCTACGCCATGGCCCACGCCCGTCGACCCGGCCGCCTCGCGCTCGAGCAGGGCGTCCAGCACCTGATCGGCATCGAAGCCGAAATTGCGGGCGGCGATATCGGCGACAGCCGACAGAACCTGACGCTTGCCGCTGGCTCCGGCGCGCGGCGCAATGGCGCGCGTCTCCAGCAGATCTCCAATATTCATTCGCTCAGAACTCGCGAAAATCAGACCGGTTGCCGAAGGGCTGGCCGCGCCGTGTCAGGCGACTACCCGCTTTCCGTTTCCGCTCTGTGACTGTGTGCGTTCAGGATCGATCCAGCCGATATTTCCGTCCGGACGCCGATACACCACGGACAATCCCCCGTGGGCGGCATTCCTGAACACGATTGTGCGAGATTCGGTCAAGTCCAGTTCCATGACCGCCATCGAAACGGTCATTGTTTTCAGCGCCTCCTCGGACTCGGCGATGATCATGCCGGTCGGCGGCGCATGGTCGTCCACGCCGTCCCATTCATCGACGTCGTCGTCCGAGGCCTTCAGGACATAAAACGCGGCGGTTTCGTCGCGGCGGGCCTCGGCCTGGACCGAGTGGCTCTTGAGTCGTCGCTTGTAACGGCGGACCCGCTTTTCAATCTTGTCCAGCGCCGTGCTGAAGGCGGCGTGGGCGTCGCCGGCCTCGCCATGGCTTTGCAACATCTGTCCGGAATTCAAGCGGATCGAACAATCCACCCGAAAGGCATAGCCCTCCTTGGAGACCACGACATCGGCGGAACCGCCGCGATCGAAGTACTTGCTGATGGTGGTGGTGAGGTCGTCCGAAACCCGCGTGCGCAGGGCTTCCCCGACGTCGACATGCTTGCCGGATACGTGCACTTGCATGGCAATAGAACGCGCCTGACGGACATAGGTGTCAAGCGATCGACGGCCGGCTCGCTTTCTTGTGAGCGAATGGCGTCACGACAGTCCGGCGACCCGCGCGAGGTGATTGACGAACGCCACGGCCACATTCCAGCCGAGCGCCACCAGAGCGATGCTCAGCCCCGTGATGGCGTAGCCGATCAGAGCAAGAACGCCGTCGCGCTGGACCAGGGCGAGACCGAACACAGCGATGGCCGCGCCCGGCGCCATGTTGCCCAGCCAGATCGGCAGGAGCAGGACCAGCGCCAGAAGAGTCACCGTCAGGCCTATGACCCGGTCACCGACCGGCCCGAACAGGAACACCAGCCGCGGCGCGGAGACTTTTTCGATACGCTCGAGGATCGGAACCAGTTTGCGCAGGGCCCCGGCCAGCCTGGCGCGCTCCATCTGCTTCCCGTCGACGAACCGGGGCAGCCACGGCCGGTGAATCCCGAGCGCGATCTGGGGGCCGAAGAACAGCAGCGGCGCGGCGAGAAAGGTCGACGACCCCGGCGGCAACGGCAGCCAGTTGGGCGCGGCGAAGATGAACAGCAGCGCGCCGAAGGATCGCCGGCCGAGGCGATGCACGATCTCGCCGACCGTCACCGTCGCAGACGGGTCGTCGGCGATGTCGATCAGCAGCTCGGAGAGCGGTCGGCGACGGTCAACGGGATCCATGGGCGGGCTCTGCATCGGGTGCGAAACGCGCGAGCCCCTGATCGGTCTCGCGCATCACACCGCCGCGCGTAGCATCCGTCTGCGTTCAACGGATGACGGAATTCGCATCGCCTCGCGGTATTTTGCGACGGTACGGCGGGCGATATCGACGCCCGCCTCCTTCAGGATGTCGACAATGGCGTCGTCGGAATGGACGTCAGCCTCCGCGCGTTCCGCGTCGATCAGCTGGCGGATCTTGTGCCGCACGGACTCGGCCGAGTGCGCCTCGCCGCCCGAGGATGAGGCGATCGACGAAGTGAAGAAGAACTTCAGCTCGAACACGCCGCGCGGGGTGGCGATGTACTTGTTCGAGGTGACCCGGCTGACGGTGCTCTCGTGCATGCCGATGGCGTCGGCGACGGTCTTCAGGTTCAGCGGCCGCAGGTGCTCGACCCCGTGGGCCAGGAAGCCGTCCTGCTGCCGGACGATCTCGCTCGACACCTTCAGAATCGTGCGGGCCCGCTGGTCCAGACTCTTCACCAGCCAGTTGGCGCTGGCCAGGCAATCCTGGACGAAGGTCTTTTCCTGATCCGTCCATGCGCCGCCGGCGACTTTCGCGTGGTAGCGACGGTCGATCAGCACCTTGGGCAGGGTGTCGGTATTGAGTTCGACGTTCCACAGGCCGCCGGCGCCCTCACGCACGAATACGTCCGGCACCACCGGCTGAGACGGCTCACCGCCAAAGGCCGCGCCCGGGCGGGGCGTCAGGGCCTTCAGCTCACTGATCATCTCTCGCAGGTCTTCGTCGTCGACGCCGCAGGCCTTGCGCAGCCCGCTCATGTCGCGGCGCGCCAGCAGCTCGAGATTGTCGAGCAGCGCGGCCATTGCCGGATCGAACCGGTTACGGTCCCTGAGCTGGATCGCCAGGCATTCACGCACGTCGCGGGCCATGATTCCGACGGGCTCAAAGCCCTGCAGGACGGCCAGGACCTCTTCAATGAAGTCCAGCTCGCAGCCCAGGCGGTCGGACATGTCGACCAGATCGGCGCGCATATAGCCGCCGTCGTCGACCGCATCGATAAGGACGGCGGCCACGACCCGCTGGGGCTCGCTCAGGCGGGCCACGGCGAGCTGGTCGTGCAGGTGTTCACTGAGGGTCTTGTCGCGGGTCAGACGCCCTTCAAGGCTGTCCTCCCCCTCGAACGTCGCGCCGCGGCCGGCGCGAGACCAGTCGATGTCGCCGCCGGCCTGGCCCGGTTCGCGGGTGTCGGCGTCGCCCGCGTCGCGCTCGCCGGGCGAAAGATCGGAAGGGCCGGCATCCATGTCCGCCTGGGCCGCGCCGTCGGGCACCTGGTCAGCGGAATAGTCGGGCGTCTCGGTGCGGACCTGTTCGGTCTCCGGCTCGTTGTCGCGGTCATCGCGCTGCAGCAACGGATTCCGCTCAAGCTCGCCCTCGACATAGGCCTCGAGCTCGAGGTTCGTCAGCTGCAGCAGCTTGATCGCCTGCTGCAGTTGCGGCGTGATGACGAGGCCCTGGCCCTGTCTCAGCTCAAGTCTTGGACCGAGCGCCACGCGCTTCCCCCACCCGTTCAAACCAACCGGAGGACAGCTTCGCAGGCGGACAGTTAACGCGGCCCTTAAGCGGCGCGGTTCTTGCAGGTCGCCGGAACGGCGGGTTCAGGTGAACCGGTCGCCCAGGTAGACGCGGCGGACGTCGGGATTGTCGACGATCTCCTGCGGCGCGCCTTCGAACAAAACCTCGCCCGCGTGAATGATCGAGGCGCGGTCGATGATGTCGAGCGTCTCGCGCACATTGTGGTCGGTGATCAGGATGCCGATGCCGCGGCCCTTCAGGTAGCCGATCACATCCCGGATGTCGGCGATGGCCAGGGGGTCGATGCCGGCGAACGGCTCGTCGAGCAGCATGAAGCTGGGCTCGCTGGCCAGGGCCCGGGCAATTTCCACGCGACGGCGCTCGCCACCCGACAGGGAAACGGCGGGCGCGGACTTCAGATGGCTGATGCGCAGTTCTTCAAGCAGGGCGGCGGTCGCATCGCGGGCGCGGCCGGTTTCCTTTTCACGCATCTCGACGACAGACAGGACGTTTTCCTCGACCGTCATGCCGCGAAAGATCGAGGCTTCCTGTGGCAGGTAGCCGAGGCCCATCCGCGCGCGCTGGTACATCGGCAGGGCGGTGATGTCGCGGCCGTCGAGCAGGATGGTCCCCTGGTCGACCGGGATCAGGCCGGTGATCATGTAGAAGCAGGTCGTCTTGCCGGCGCCGTTGGGGCCCAGCAGGCCGACGACCTCGCCCCGCTTGAGGCGCAGGCTCACGCCATGCACGACCTGTCGCTCGCCGAACGACTTGAACAGCCGGTCGACGACGAGACCTTCTCCGCTCTGGTCGAGGTCGGCCGCCACCTAGTTGGTGGTTCCCTGGTTGGGATAGAAGACGCCCCGAACGCGCCCGGCCTTGCCGCGGCCGGTGGCGCTCGATGACATCTGCGCCTGACCGGTGCGGGTATTGATGACCAGCCGATCACCGCGCACGACGCTCTTGCCCTGCACCACGATGACATTGCCGGACAGGGTGATCGTTTCGCCGGTGAAGGTGTAGACGGCATTGTCGGCCCGCACGGTGCGTTCCGGGGTCACGAAATAGACCTGACCGTCCGCTTCCATCCGTTCGCTGGCGCCGCAGCCATCGCCCTTCTTCTGGCTGTACATGCGCACGCTGTTCGCGCGCAGCCGCGTGCGGGCCTGAAGCGCCTCCACCGAGCCGCTCCAGGTCGACTGGCACTGACTCTGAATGACTTCAGACGAGTCCGCCGTGATGTCGATGGGCGCGCGCGGATCAAGCTGCGCCAGGGCGCCGCCCGCTCCGAACAGCACGCTGGCGGCGGCGATGGCCGCCCACTGAAATTTTGCAACCGCGCTCTGCATGCGCGCTCCCGACCTGTTCATGACCCGTCTTATTCCGGATTGACCCGCGTGCGAACCCTGCCTCGGAACTCGATGCGGTCGCCCTTGTCCTTGACGCTGTAGGAATCGGCCGAAACCTGGCCGACTGGACCATCGCCCTCGATCCCCCGCTGGCCTACAGCGGCGCCCGTGCGTGTGTCGATGGTGATGTCGTTGGAAGCAATCTTGTTGCCCAGGCCGTCGTCAATGCGCACCTCGCCGGTCAGGCGTAGCAGGCGGGTCTGCTCATCGTAGACGCCCATCCGCGCCATCAGCCGGCGCGGCGTGGCGGTTTCGGCGCCGACGACCATGATCGGCTCGATCAGGCTGACCCGGTTCGGCTGACGCTCGTCGCGGGCCGCCTGCTGGGCGCCGATCAGGAAACTCCGGCCGTCCTCGACCCGCCCCTGGAAGCGCGCGCCGACCATCCGGATGATCGGGTCGTCATTCTTGACCGGATGCGGCGCCTTGACGGCGCTGATGGTGACCATGACCGCGAGGCAAAGAGCGATTACCGCCATCAGGGCCGGCAGGGCGCGGCGCAGCACGGTGATCAGCGACAGGCGACGCTCCCACCGCGAGAAGGCGGCGTCGCGGTCGACCGGCGGTGTCACGAAATCTGCCGTTCCGCTCATGACCTGCTCAGCTGTGGGCGAAGATGTCGACGTCTTCCCAGCCGGCGAGGTCGAGCCGCGCGCGCTGGGGAAGAAAGTCGAAACAGGCCTGGGCCAGCCCGGCGCGGCCTTCGCGGTCGAGCATCGCCTGCAACCGGTTCATCACGCCGTGGAGATGCAGGACGTCGGAAGCGGCGTAAGCCAGCTGTTCGGGCGAAAGCACCGCCGCACCCCAGTCGGAGCTCTGCTGCGCCTTGCTCAGGTCGACGCCCATCAGTTCCTTGACCACGTCCTTGAGGCCGTGGCGATCAGTGTAGGTCCGGGCGAGCTTGGAGGCGATCTTGGTGCACCAGACGGGGTTGGTGGTGACCTTCAGATAGTGCTCGAACATGGCGATATCAAAGCGGCCGAAGTGGAAGATCTTCAGCACCGAGGGATCGGTCAGCAGGGCCTTCAGGTTCGGACAATCGTAGGTCGGCCGGTCCAGCCGCACGATATGGGCATTCCCGTCGCCGGCCGAGATCTGCACGACGCACAACGGGTCGCGCTGCAGGCTCAGCCCCATGGTTTCAGAGTCGATGGCGACCGAGGTCACGCCCGCGAACAGGCCTGCCGGAATATCACCTTCATGGAGATGGTTGGCCAAGGTCTGACCGCTCCTCAAGTTTCGCGTCTGTCACCGGACAGGGGGCTGTTCTGGTCGCCGGAGACAGGCCGCCCGCGCCGATGCGGTGCGCGCGCCGTCGCCGCGCCTCTTCATAGCGACAAATACGCAAGCGGGTCGCCAAATCCAGCGTCGCCGCGTGTTTTTGTCGTGAAAGTTCCTGCTGGGACAGGAATCAATGGTCACCTCGACTGACCGTGAACGAAGTTTAATTCAGATAACCGAAGTTTAACGCCGTTCGACCCGAAGACCCGGCTAGCCATTGTCTGAAGTGGTGGGTGGGCGATGCGTATCAGCGAGACGTCATCTGGAGCCGGGTTTTTGCGGGCTGACGGCGCCGGGCGTCGAAGCGCATCGGCGCTCGCGGAGATCCTGCGTGATCCCGCCTACTTCCCGGATCGCATCGACCCCGCTTCGGGCCTCATGCGCTTTGTCGCGACGAGCCGGGGTGTCCTGAACCACAGCAGTTTTCTTGACGGCCGCACCGCGCTCGGAACAAGCGCCTTCGTCGCCGACATCGAGGAGGTCGTGGCGCTGACCCCTGCGGCGGCGGATCCGGTGCGCTGGATCTTTCACACCGCATTCTGCGGCTCGACCCTGCTGGCCCGGATGTGCGACGTCCCTGGCAAGGTCCTGTGTCTGCGCGAACCGCAGGTGCTGGTCGACCTCGACTCCTGGCGGTCCCGGATCGGGGACGGCGAGTCGGCGCTGCTTTCCGCCGCCACGGCCGTGGTCATCGGCCATCTGGGCAAACTGCGTCTGGCCGATGAGACGCTGCTGATCAAGCCGTCGAACTGGATCAACGGCGCGCTGGACGACTTCCTTCAGCCTGCCCGGGGCGACCGGGCGATGGTGATCACCAGCGACCCGGCGGCTTTCCTTGTGGCGGTGCTTCGCGGTGGGCGACCGAGGATCGAGTACACGCTGCGTCTGGCCGACCATGTTCTGCAGTCCAGACCGGCCCTACAGGAGGCCGCTTCGCGCTACTTGCCGACCAGCGGCGAGCCGATGGTGCGGGCCCTGCGATTGGCGCTGCTGGTCCACTGGGCGCAACTCTGCCTGTTCGCGGCGCGGTTTCGGACGCCGGGAGAGACCCTGTACGCCGCCCGCCTCGACTATGATCGGCTGGTCGAGGACGGAAACGGCGCCCTGGCCTACGTCAGCGACCGCCTGTCGCTGGACCTGAGCGCCGCGGAAGTCACCGCGAGCGTGGCTCACAATCGTGGACGACACGCCAAGAACGCTGACGGCGAAATGGAATGGCGCGGCAATGCGGAGGCTGACCGGGCGGTGATCGGTCTCTACGGCCAGGCCCTCAAGGAGGCTCTGACCATCGTTCCTGTGCTGCGGGCGGCGAACCTGGAGATGGTCTCGTCACTGGCGGCGCCCCCTGGGGGGACGCAACGCGGGAGGTAAATCCGCGGTCCAGCCATCATCAATTCGGGATGAGTGGTGCCCAGGAGAGGACTCGAACCTCCACGGCCGTTAAGCCACTGGCACCTGAAGCCAGCGCGTCTACCAATTCCGCCACCTGGGCTCGCATACCTTTCCGGAACCCCGGATCAGCGCGAAGGCGAGCCTCATAGGGCGCCGCCCTCATGCGGTCAATGGTGCGTTGCGCATGAACCCCGGCTCGTCTATCCGGGCGCTATCGTACAAGGGAAAAGGCGTCGTCATGCGTGGGCTCGTCACCGTTTTCGGGGGAACCGGCTTTGTCGGCCGGCAGGTCGTGCGGTCGTTGGCCAGGGACGGCTGGCGGGTGCGCGTCGCCGCGCGCAACGTCGGACGCGGCTACCGGCTGCGCATGCTGGGCGACGTCGGACAGATCGAGGTGGTTCAGGCCAACGTCCGCGACGCCGCGTCGGTCGCCCGCGCGCTGGATGGCGCGGAAGCCTGCGTGAACCTCGTCGGTGTGCTCTATGAGAGCGGTCGCCAGGGCTTCGAGACCCTGCATACCGCCGGCGCCAGGGCCATCGCCGAGGCCGCCGCCGCACGAGGCGTCGCCCGATTCGTCCAGATCTCCGCCATCGGTGCGGATGCCGCCTCGCCGGCGAAGTACGCGCGTTCGAAGGCTGAAGGCGAGGCCGCCGTGCGCGCCGCCATTCCCTCGGCCGTGATCCTGCGTCCGTCGGTGGTGTTCGGACCGGAAGACGATTTCTTCAACCGCTTCGCCGCCATGGCCAATATCAGCCCAGCCCTGCCGCTGCCGGGCGGCGGCGCGACCCGCTTCCAGCCGGTCTACGTCGGCGATGTCGCCGCCGCGGTGGCGAAGGTGATCAGCGATCCCGCCTGCGCCGGAAAGACCTATGAACTGGGCGGCCCCGGCGTGTTCACGTTCCGCGAGTTGATGGCGTTCGTGCTGCGCGAGACCGGCAAGGCCCGGGTCCTGGCGCCGTTGCCCTGGCCGATCGCCGGCCTGGTCGGCAAGGTCGCGGCCCTGACAGCCATCGTCGGGATTCCGCCGGTGTTGACCGACGATCAGGTCGAGATGCTGCGCAGCGACAACGTCGTCGCCGACGGCGCCGACGGCCTCGAGACGCTCGGGATCACGCCGCGCAGTGTCGAGGCGATCGCCCCGACCTATCTCTATCGCTTCCGCAAGGGCGGCCAGTACGCGGCCGCCCCCGACGGGGCCTTCTGAACTAGGTCAGGTAGATCCAGGCCAGGCCCGCGCCGCCGACCAGGATCCGCCACCAGCCGAACGGCGCGAGGCCGCGTTTGCTCACGAAATCGAGCAGCACCTTCACGACCACGAGGCCCGAGAGGAACGAGACGACAAAGCCGACGGCCAGAAGGCCGAGGTTGTCGCCCTGCATCAGGCTCTCGCGGCTTTCCCAGAAGTCCTTCGCAAACGCGCCGACCATGGTCGGGATGGCGAGGAAGAAGCTGAACTCGGCCGCCGCCCGCTTGTCGACGCCCAGCAGAACGCCGCCGACGATGGTCGCGCCGGACCGCGACACACCCGGGATCATCGCCAGACACTGGACAAGGCCGATGCCGAGCGAGGTCAGCAAGGGCAGCGTCATCGCATCGTGCTGCTTCGGCGCGGGGCTCCAGCGGTCGATGGCCAGCAGGACGACGCCGCCGATGATCAGCGACCAGCAGATCAGCTGCGGGCTGTCGAACAGCACCGTCTTGATGAAGTCATAGAGCAGGAAGCCGAACACCACGGCAGGCAGGAAGGCGACCAGCACCGACAGGGTGAAGCGTCGCGCCTCCGGTTTCGTCGGCAGGCCGATCAGCACCTTCCACAGGCGGCCGAAATACAGGGTCACTACCGCCAGGATCGCGCCGAGCTGGATCAGGACGATGAAGTCGTTCCACGCCTGGCCCTGAAGCCCGAGCGCCAGCTTGGCGAGCAGAAGATGTCCCGTCGACGAGACGGGGATGAACTCGGTGAGCCCTTCGACAATCCCGAGAATGACGGCGGCCAGGAGATCGCTCATGAGAGCCCTTTTTGGATATTGTCTACAAACGAGACTAAAGTTGCAGCGGCGGAGGCGGTTTGACGCTCGGGCAGTCCGGATTCATCCCAAAACCGGTCCTAAAAGTAGACGACCGCATTTTCATGCGCTTTCCAACCCGTAGAACCCGACTGGAACATTGTTTTTCTTCATGAAGGCTGGAGCACGGCATGGCCGAGCGGATGCTGAAATTCACGACCATCGACCGCCGCACTCCGGAAAAGCGGGAGGCGCGGACGCGCGACCGCGACTTCCATGAAATCTATGCCGACTTTATCGACGCGAAGGCCGCAGAACAGGCCTCCCGCTGTTCACAGTGCGGCGTCCCCTTCTGCCAGACCCACTGCCCGCTGCACAACAACATCCCCGACTGGCTGCGGATGACCGCGGCCGGCCGGCTGGAAGAGGCCTATCAACTCTCTCAGGCGACCAATTCCATGCCCGAGATCTGCGGTCGCATCTGCCCGCAGGACCGCCTGTGCGAAGGCAACTGCGTCATCGAACAGTCGGGCCACGGCACGGTCACGATCGGCGCGGTGGAGCGATACCTCAGCGACAAGGCCTGGGAAGAGGGCTGGGTGAAGCCGCTCGTTTCCCGGGCCACGCTGGGGCAGTCGGTCGGCATCGTCGGCGCCGGACCCGCCGGCCTCGCCGCCGCCGAGGTGCTGCGTGAGCTGGGCTACGCCGTCACCGTCTATGATCGCCACGACCGGGCCGGCGGCCTGCTGATCTACGGCATCCCCGGCTTCAAGCTGGAGAAGGACGTCGTCGAGCGTCGCACGCGGCGGCTGGCCGAGGGCGGCATCGTGTTCAGGCTGAACTTCGAGGTCGGCCGCGACGCCACCCTGCCCCAACTGCGTGAGCGCCATGACGCGGTGCTGCTGGCCACGGGCGTCTATGCCGCGCGTGAGCTGGAAATGCCCGGAACCGGATCCCGCGGCGTGGTCCCCGCGCTGGACTACCTGATCGCATCGAACCGCAACGGCATGGGCGACGTGGTCGCTGACTTCGAGTCCGGCGCGCTCGACGCCGAAGGCAAGGACGTCGTCGTCGTCGGCGGCGGCGACACGGCCATGGACTGTGTCCGCACCGCGATCCGTCAGGGCGCGAAGTCGGTCACCTGCCTCTACCGTCGCGACAAGGAAAACATGCCGGGCTCCCTGCGCGAGGTCGCCAACGCCGAGGAAGAGGGTGTTGTTTTCGAATGGCTGGCCGCCCCGCGCGGCCTGCTTGGCGGCGCCGAGGGCGTCACCGGCGTACGCGCGGTCCGCATGCGCCTTGGCCCGCCGGACAGCTCGGGTCGTCGCGCGCCGGAAGCCGTCGACGGCTCGGACTTCGACCTGCCGGCCCAGCTGGTGATCAAGGCGCTCGGCTTTGACCCCGAAGACCTGCCCACGACCCTCTCGGCGCCGGACCTTTCGGTCAGCCGCTGGGGCACGGTGAAGATCGACCGCAGGACCCAGGCCGCCAGTCTCGACGGCGTGTTCGCCGCCGGCGACATCGCCCGGGGCGCCTCGCTGGTGGTCTGGGCCATCCGCGACGGCCGCGACGCCGCCGACTCCATCCACAGCTACCTGCGCGCGAAGGCGGACTCTCCCGCCCTCGTCGCGGCCGAGTGACCGACATGAGCGCCGAACTCACCCGCTACCTCGCCAACCGTCAGCTGCTGATCGACGGTCACGCCTATGACCCAACGTCGGAGCGCGACAACTGCGGCGTCGGCCTGGTCTGCGCGATCGACGGCAAGCCGCGCCGCGAGGTGGTCGAGCTGGCCATCAAGGCGCTGAAGGCCGTCTGGCACCGGGGCGCGGTCGACGCCGACGGCAAGACCGGCGACGGCGCCGGCATCCTGCTGTCCGTGCCGCAGGACTTCTTCATCGACCAGGTGCGCAACACCGGCCACAAGCTGCGTCCCGGCGCCATCGCCGTGGGCCAGATCTTCCTGCCGCGCACAGACCTCGGCGCCCAGGAAGCCGCGCGGACGATCGTCGAAAGCGAGGCGCTGCGCTTCGGCTTCTACATCTACGGCTGGCGCCAGGTGCCGGTCGACACCTCGGTGATCGGCGAAAAGGCCAACGCCACCCGGCCCGAGATCGAGCAGATCATGCTCTCGCCGCCGGCGGGCCTCGAAGGCGAGGCGCTCGAGCGCGCCCTGTTCCTCTGCCGCAAGCGGATCGAGAAGAAGGTGGCCGCCTCGGCGATCAACGACTTCTACATCTGCTCGCTGTCGGCCCGGTCGCTGATCTACAAGGGCATGTTCCTCGCCCAGAACATCGACGACTTCTATCCCGACCTGCGGGACGACCGGTTCGCCGCGGCCGTGGCCATCTTCCACCAGCGCTATTCGACCAACACCTTCCCCCAGTGGCGGCTGGCCCAGCCGTTCCGGATGCTGGCCCACAACGGCGAGATCAACACGCTGAAGGGCAACACCAACTGGATGAAGAGCCATGAGATCCGCATGGCCGCCCAGGCCTTCGGTGAATTCGGCGACGACATCAAACCGGTCATCCAGCCGAGCGGGTCGGACTCCGCAGCGCTGGACAACACCTTCGAGGTGCTGGTCCGCGCCGGCCGCGACGCACCGATGGCCAAGGCCCTGCTGATCCCCGAAGCCTGGGCCAGCAAGAACGACGAGCAGATGAAGCCCGAACACCGGGCGCTCTACTCCTACTGCAACGCCGTGATGGAGCCCTGGGACGGTCCGGCCGCCCTGTGCGCCACCGACGGCCGCTGGGTCGTGGCCGGCAAGGACCGCAATGGCCTTCGCCCCCTCCGCGTGGCCTACACCGACGACGGCCTGGTCATCATGGGCTCGGAAGCGGGCATGTGCGGGGTTGCCGAGGAGCGGATCGTCCGTAAGCTGAACATCTCGCCGGGGCGGATGATCGCCATCGATCTCGTGGAAGGCCGACTCTATGACGAGGAGGCGATCATTGACCGGCTGGCCGAGGCGCACCCCTACACCGACTGGCTCGGCAACATGGTCAATCTGGAGGAGCGGATCGCGCCGGGACCCGAGCCGCGCCGCTGCCATGGCGAGGAACTGGCGCGCCGCCAGGCCGCCGCCGGGATGACGCTGGAAGACCTCGAGCTGGTGCTCGCGCCGATGGTCGAGGACGGCAAGGAGGCCGTCGGCTCGATGGGCGACGACACGCCGCTGGCCGTGCTGTCCGACAACTACCGGCCGCTGAGCCACTTCTTCCGCCAGAACTTCAGCCAGGTGACCAACCCGCCGATCGACCCGCTCCGCGAGACGGGGGTCATGAGCCTGAAGACCCGCTTCAAGAACCTCGGCAACATCCTCGTCGAGGATGAGGCCCAGACCGACGTCTATGTGCTGGAAAGCCCTGTCCTGACGACCGGCATGTACGAGCGGATCCTGGGCTACATCGGCGACAAGGCGCTGGCGGTCATCGACTGCACCATGCCGATCCCGGCCGACGAGGCGCGGCCCGGCGACGCCCTGCGGGCCAATCTCGACCGGGTTCGCGCCGAAGCCGAGGACGCCGCCCTGCGCGGCTGCGCCACCATCGTCCTGACCGACGAGCACAGCGGCCAGGGCCGGGTCGCCCTGCCGATGATCCTCGCGACCGGCGGCGTCCACGCCCACCTGGTGGAACGCGGACTGCGCTCCTACGTCTCGATCATCGTGCGCTCGGCCGAGTGCATGGACACCCACTATTTCGCCGTGCTGGTCGGCGTCGGGGCCACGGCGGTCAATGCCTGGCTGGCGCAGGAGAGTTTCCAGGACCGGCTCGACCGGGGCCTGCTGGGCGACATGACGCTCCGGCAGACCTGCCTGAACTTCAAGACGTCCATCGAGCAGGGCCTGCTGAAAATCATCTCCAAGATGGGCATCGCGGTGATCTCGTCCTACCGCGGTGGCTACAACTTCGAGGCCGTCGGCCTGTCGCGATCGCTGGTTGCAGAGTTCTTCCCCGGCATGCCGTCGCGCATCTCCGGCATCGGCTTCGCCGGTCTGGAGAAGCGGGCCGTCGAGCTGCACCAGCGCGCCTGGGACCCGGCCTTCGTCGCCCTGCCCGTCGGCGGCTTCTACAAGGCTCGCCGGTCGGGCGAAGCGCACGCCTTCGAGGCGCGCATGATCCATACGCTGCAACACGCCTGCGATACCGGGGACTATGAGTCCTACAAGCGCTTCTCGGACGGCATGCGGTCCCTGCCGCAGATCCAGCTGCGCGACCTGCTCGACTGGCGTAGCGACCGCAAGCCGCTGATCCCGGACGACGTCGAGAGCGTCAACGAGATCCGCAAGCGCTTCCTGACGCCGGGCATGAGCCTGGGCGCGCTCGGCCCGGAAGCGCACGGCGCGCTGAACATCGCCATGAACCGCATCGGCGCCAAGTCGGTCAGCGGTGAAGGCGGCGAGGATCGCGCCCGCTATCGCCCTCTGCCGAACGGCGACAATCCCAACAGCGCGGTCAAGCAGGTCGCCTCCGGCCGGTTCGGCGTCACCGCCGAATACCTGAACGAATGCCGCGAGATCGAGATCAAGGTCGCCCAGGGCGCCAAGCCCGGCGAGGGCGGCCAGCTGCCCGGCTTCAAGGTCACCGAGATGATCGCGCGGCTGCGTCACGCCACGCCTGGCGTGATGCTGATCAGTCCGCCGCCACACCACGACATCTACTCGATCGAGGATCTGGCCCAGCTCATCTACGACCTGAAGCAGATCAATCCCGACGCCCGGGTGACTGTGAAGCTGGTGTCGATGACAGGCATCGGCGCCATCGCGGCCGGCGTGGCCAAGGCCAAGGCCGACGTGATCCTGATCTCCGGCAACGTCGGCGGCACAGGGGCCAGCCCGCAGACCTCGATCAAGTACGCCGGATCGCCCTGGGAGATGGGCCTTTCCGAGGCCAACCAGGTTTTGACGCTGAACAACCTGCGTCACTCCGTCCGCCTACGGACGGATGGCGGTATCCGTACCGGCCGTGACGTGGTCATCGCCGCCATGCTGGGCGCCGAGGAATTCGGGATCGGCACGGCCAGCCTGATCGCCATGGGCTGCATCATGGTGCGGCAGTGTCATTCGAACACCTGTCCGGTGGGCGTCTGCACCCAGGATGAGGCCCTGCGCGCGCGCTTCACCGGCACGCCGGACAAGGTCGTGAACCTGTTCACCTTCATCGCCGAGGAGGTGCGCGGCATCCTCGCCGACCTCGGCTTCCGCTCGATCCAGGAGATCGTCGGCCGCACCGATCTGCTGACCCAGGTCAGCCGCGGCGGCGAACACCTCGACGATCTCGATCTCAACCCGCTGCTGGTCCGCGCCGATCCGGGGAGCAACAAGCCCTACTGCACGGTCGAGGGTCGCAACGAGGTGCCGGATACCCTGGACGCCCAGATCGTGCGCGACGCGGCGCCCCTGCTCCAGCGCGGCGAGAAGATGCAGCTGACCTACACCGTGCGAAACACCGCCCGGGCCATCGGCGCGCGGATCTCCAGCCACATCACCCGCAAGTTCGGCATGAGCGCCCTGCCCTCGGGCCACCTGACCGTCGAACTGAAGGGGTCGGCCGGCCAGAGTCTCGGAGCCTTCGCGGTCCGTGGGCTGCGCATCGTCCTGACCGGCGAGTCGAACGACTATGTCGGCAAGGGCCTCTCCGGGGCGACCATCGTGGTGCGGCCCTCGCCCCACCTGGTCTCGCCGGAGTCCAACGTCATCATCGGCAACACCTGTCTCTATGGCGCGACGGCCGGAAAGCTGTTCGCGGCCGGTCAGGCCGGCGAGCGGTTCGCCGTGCGCAACTCCGGGGCCGTCACCGTGGTCGAGGGCTGCGGCGCCAATGGCTGCGAATACATGACCGGCGGGGCGGCGGTGATCCTCGGCTCCACGGGCGGCAACTTCGGCGCGGGCATGACCGGGGGGATGGCCTATGTCCTCGACCTGGCGGGCCGGTTTGAGGGACGGGTCAACACCGACAGCGTCATCGTCCAGCGCCTCGCCTCGCCGCATTGGGAAGAACAGCTCCGCAAGCTGATCGGCGAGCATGCCCATGAGACAGGCTCCGCCTTCGCCAGAAGTATCCTGCGCGACTGGGACCGCATGCGCTGCCAGTTCTGGCAGGTCTGCCCGAAAGAGATGGTCGGACGCCTCGATCATCCGCTTCAGGCGGATGAAGCCGCGGTCGAACGAGCCTAGAGCGGCGGCGCCTCTCCGATGTAGCGGGCGCGGGGGCGGATCAGCGTGCCCGTCTGCACCTGCTCGACGGCATGGGCGAGCCAGCCGGCGGTCCGCGCTACGGCGAACAGGGCGAACGGCGCGTCTGACGGCAGACCGAACCGCGCACAGAGGGCGGTGACCGCGAAATCGACGTTGGCCGCCTCGCCAGTCATGGTCTCCACGGCCGTCTGCAGCGCCGCGTACTCCGTCGGCGGATCGAAGGTCGCCAGGAGGGCGGCGGCACGTGGATCGCCGTCCGGATAGAGCGGATGGCCAAATCCCGGCGTCGGTCCCGCGCGGGCGATGCGGCCGGCGACCGTCGCCTCTGCGCCGATGCGGCGAGACTCCTCCACGAGGTTGATCACCCGTCCGGCCATGCCGCCATGCAAGGGTCCCGACAGGGCGCAGAGACCGGACAACGCCGATGCCGCCAGTGAAGCACCTGTGCTTGCCGTGACCCGCGCGGCGAAGGTCGAGGCGTTCAGCTCGTGGTCGGCCAGCAGCACCAGTTGCCGCCGGATGAAGTCCGCCGCGTCGGGCCGGCCCCAGGCCTCCGCGATGCGCCGGTGGATCGGCCCCTCGCCCGGCCCGCCCGCTGCGGCGTCCGCCACCAGATCCAGCAGTCCCACGGCCTCCACCGCCAGGGCCAACGCCGCGCGACCGCGAGACGGCGGATCCTGGCCGGCCCGGTTAGACAGGGCGTTGAACAGGCGCTCTCGCAGGGAGGCGCCGGCCGCCGCCATGGGCGCCGGGGCGATCTTTAGCGCCGCGCCATGACCGCCCCGCAGCAGGCGGGCGACCGATTCCAGCGTCTCCGTTTCCGCCAATACGACCGCGTCGCGTCCCCGGTAGAACAGCCGTCCGCCGGCGACCGTGGTGATCGCCGACGCCAGCACGGGCTCGCCCCAGGCGATGGCCCCGGCCGCGACTTCCGATGCCTTGCGGCCGCGCTTCTTGCGCTCGGCCAGGCCGTCGACGTCAGCCAGACGATAGCGGCTGCGGCGCGGGTCCGCCGGGTCGGGCCGGGCCTCGATCCGGCCCCGGCTGACATAGGCGTAGAGCGTCTGCGACCGAACCCCCAGCCGCTCCAACGCCTCCTCGGCGGATATCCAGTCGCGGTCCATGGCCACATATTGATTATATTGATCAAGATTGACGATAGCACGATCCGGGCGGATTTGTCTCCCCGTGAAAAGGAGACAAGACATGAGTGACGGACTGGAAGGCGTGATCGCCGCCAACACGGTGCTGTCGGATGTGGACGGACTCGCCGGCCACCTGATCATCCGCGGCTACAGCCTCGACGACCTCGCGGGACGGACCCGCTTCGAGGACGTCGCCCACCTGCTGTTCGACGGCTTCTTCGATGACATGCCGTCGGACCTGACCGCCGCGCTCGGCGCCGCGAGGGTCGCGGTCTTCGCCGAGACGGCCGCGCTAGACGCCGGCCTGCTCAAACTGACGCCGGTCGAGGCCATGCGCGCCCTGACGGCCCGGCTGGCCGACGGCGACGGCCTGGACACCGCCCTGAAGCTTCTGGCCGCGCCGGCCGTGTTCATCCCCGCCGTCGTGCGCGCCCAGGCCGGCCAGTCGTTGGTCCCACCGGATGCCTCGCTGCGACACAGCGCCGACATCCTGCGCATGCTGCGCGGTCGCCCCGCCAGTGAAGCTGAGGCCGACGCGCTGGACGCCTATCTGGTGACCGTCAGCGATCACGGGCTCAACGCCTCGACGTTCGCGGCCCGGGTCGTGTCATCGACCCAGGCGGGCCTGACCTCGGCCGTTCTGGCCGGCATCTCGGCGCTGAAAGGCCCGCTTCACGGCGGCGCGCCCGGCCCGGTGATCGACATGCTCGACGGCATCGGCCGGCCGGAGAATGCCCGCGCCTGGCTGGAGGCGGCGCTGGACCGGGGCGAGCGACTGATGGGCTTCGGCCACCGCGTCTACCGCGTCCGCGATCCCCGCGCCGACGTGCTCAAGGCGGCCGTGCGGCGCATGAGCGAGGGCTCAAACGTCCTGCCCGGACGCGTCGCCTTCGCCGAAGCGGTCGAGAAGGCCGCCCTCGCCATCCTCAAGGACCGCAAACCCGACCGGCCGCTGGACATCAACGTCGAGTTCTACACGGCGCTGCTGCTGGAGGCCCTCGCCTTCCCGCCCTCGACCTTCACCGGCGTGTTCGCGATGGGCCGGGTGGCCGGGTGGATCGCCCACGCCCGCGAGCAGCTGGTTGGCGGACGCCTGATCCGCCCGGCGTCGCACTACATCGGCCCGCAGCCACGCCAGGCCGCCTGAAACGCGACTCGTTCGCGCTGGGGTCCCGAGCGGGACCGGGCTAGAAGGGCGTCATGAGCACCAAGCCCCTGACCTCGGCCCAGATGGCCGTCCTGACCCGCCGGGTCACCACCCTGTCGGTCGCGACGGCCGTGGTCCTGGTGACGGCCAAGGCGGTCGCCTGGTGGTTCAGCGGGTCGGTGGCGCTGCTGGCGTCGCTGGCCGACTCCGGTCTCGACCTGCTGGCGTCGCTGATCACCCTTTATGCGGTGCGTTACGCCGTCGAACCGCCGGACGCCGAGCACCGCTTCGGTCACGGCAAGGCCGAGGCCTTCGCCAGCCTGATGCAGGCGGGCCTGGTGTTCGCCTCCGCCGCCCTGATCGGCCGCGAGGCGTTCGCGGGCCTGCTCAAGCCGCAGCCGATCGACGCCGGCGGCTGGGCCATCGCGGTGATGGGCCTCTCGGTCGTCATGACCTTCGGTCTGATCACGGTGCAGTCCTGGGTGCTCAAACGGACGCGATCGGTGGCCGTTACCGGCGACCGGGCCCACTACGCCGCAGACCTGGTCTCCAACATCGCCGCCATGGCCGGGATCGCGGGAGCGTCCCTGCTCGGCATCCACTGGCTGGACGCCGCCGCGGGCCTGCTGGTCGCGGTCTGGCTGCTGTGGGGCGCGATCGGCGTGTTCCGCGAGGCCGGAAACCAGCTGATGGACCATGAGCTGCCCGAGGAAGAGCGCGCCAGGATCATCGCCCTCATGATCGAGGACCACCGCATCCAGGACGTCCACCAGCTGCGCACCCGCGCGTCGGGGCCGTGGATCCACATCCAGATGCACGCCGATCTCGATCCGGACTGCAGTCTGGCCGCCGCGCACGAGGCGATGGTCGCGGCGGAAAACCGCGTGCTGGCGGCCTTCCCGGGCGCTGACATCATCATTCACCCTGACCCCCACGGCCGGGCCGAACCGCACGGCGGCGCCTTCGGCGAGGTCGAGCACGCCGCGCGGTAAACGCGCCCTTAACGCGCCCGTGCGTTATGTCTGGTGAGAATCACCCGGACCCCCGATGAGCGTCGAACGCACCCTCCACCACTTCCCGCTCGATCCAGCCTCGCGGCAGGTGCGGCTGGCGCTGGGCGAGAAGCGGCTGTCCTTCACCGAGGTGCAGGTCCGCTGGTGGGAAAGCCCGGCCGACTTCCTGTTGCTCAACCCGTCCGGCGTGCCGCCGGTTCTGGTCGAGCTCGACGGCGGCAAGCGGGTGGTGGTCTGCGAGACGCGGGCCATTCTCGAACATATCGAGGAACAGAATCCCGAGCCCGCCCTGCTCGGCCGCGAGCCGGGCGAACGGGCCGAGGCCCGCCGCCTGCTGCAGTGGTTCGACCGCAAGTTCGACGCCGAGGTCTCGGGCTATCTTCTGCACGAGAAGATGGAGAAGCGGCTCCTCGGTCTCGGGGCGCCCGCCCTGGCAAACATCCGGGCCGGCCGCGACGCCCTGAAGCTGCACATGCAGTACATCGAGGGCCTGCTGGCCGATCGCGACTGGCTGGCCGGCAAGCGCATCTCGCTGGCCGACATGGCCGCCGCAGCGCACCTGTCGGTGATCGACTACTTCGGCGATGTGCCGTGGAACGACTTCACCACCGCCCGCACCTGGTACATGAAAATCAAGTCGCGGCCCTGTTTCCGGCCGCTGCTGGCCGACCGCTGGCCCGGTCTGGCGCCCTCCCCCCACTATCACGACCTTGATTTCTGACGCCGACAGAGCCCGCATCCGCGCCGAGGCCCTGAGCCTCGGCTTCGATGTCTGCGGGTTCGCTTCGGCCGCGGACGCCTGGCCAGCGGGGGAGCGGCTGAAGACCTTCGTCGCCGAAGGCCTGCACGGGACCATGGGCTGGATGGCCGAGACCCTGCCGCGGCGCGCTCACCCCACCCGCATGTGGCCGGAGGCGCGCAGCGCTGTCGTCCTCGGCCTCAACTATGGCCCCGACAGCGATCCGCTCGAGGCGCTCAAGGCCCGCTCGACCGGCGCGATCTCCGTCTACGCCCAGGGCGGCGATTATCACGAGCTGATCAAGGGCCGGCTCAAGACCCTCGCCGGCAAGATCGTCGCCCGAGCCGGCGGCGCGGTGAAGGTGTTCGTCGACACCGCGCCCCTGATGGAAAAGCCGCTGGCCCAGCGGGCAGGGCTCGGCTGGCAGGGCAAGCACACGAACCTGGTTTCGCGCGAGCTCGGGTCCTGGCTGTTTCTCGGCTCGGTCCTGACGACGCTGGAGATAGAACCGGACGCCGCCGAGGTCGACCATTGCGGGTCCTGCCGCGCCTGCCTCGACATCTGTCCGACGAACGCCTTTCCGGCGCCCTACCGGCTCGATGCGCGGCGCTGCATCTCCTATCTGACCATCGAGCACGCCGGGCCCGTACCGGAGGATCTGCGCGCGGCGATGGGCAACCGCATCTACGGATGCGACGACTGCCTGGCCGTCTGTCCGTGGAACAAGTTCGCCGCTACGGCGCGGGAAAGCGCCTTCCATGCGCGGGACGAATTGCGCTCGCCCTCGCTGGCCAGTCTCGCGGCCCTCGATGACGCCGCCTTCCGCGCGATGTTCCGCAAGAGCCCGGTCAAGCGCATCGGCCGCGACCGGTTCGTACGCAACGTGCTCTACGCCATCGGCAACAGCGGGGATCCGGCGCTGGCGGCGTCCGCCGAGGCGCCGACCGGCGATCCGTCGGAGGTCGTGCGCGATGCGGCCGGGTGGGCGCTGGCAAGGTTGAAACGGGCGCCACGATAGATGCTCCCCATCGGGGGAGCTGTCCGCGAAGCGGACTGAGGGGGTCACCCGAGATCTGAGCAGACCCCCTCCGGCCCGCCTTTGGCGGTCCACCTCCCCCGATGGGGAGGATCAAGTGGCTCGCAACGTCTCCGCCAGCCGCACCATGAAGGCCGCGCCCTGGCGCATCTGGTCGATCTCGACGTACTCGTCCGGCTGGTGAGCCTGGTCGATGGCGCCAGGACCGCAGATGACGGTCGAGAAGCCTGCGCCCTGGAACTGGCCGCCCTCTGCGGCGTAGGGCACGGCGCGTACCGGACCGTTGTCGCCGGTCAGGCCGCGCACGAAGGCCTCCGCCGCGCCGTTGTCGGGAGCCATTGACGGCACATTGGCCAGCATCTCGAACACCGCGCCGCAATCGGGATCGCGGGCCTTCAACCGCGCGTCGAGGTCGGCGACCCGGGCGATGAAGGGCGCCAGCACCACCAGCGGGTCATCGCCCGGCTCGGCGCGAACGTCGAAGACGATCTCGCAGCGGCGGGCGAGGATATTGGCCGCCGTGCCGCCGTCGATCCGGCCGATGGTCAGGCTGGTCCCCTTCGGTTCGAACGGGGAGGCGGGATCGGCCTTCGCCGACAGATCATCGGCCAGGGCCGACAGGGCGCTGATCAGCTCAACCGCCGCCATATTGGCCGAAACGCCAAGATGGGTCTGGCTGGAGTGGGCTTCGCGGCCGCTGACCACCACGCGGAAGAAGGCCGCGCCCTTGTGGCCGCCGACCGCCTTCATCAGTGACGGCTCGCCGACGATGGCCAGTGCAGGGCGAGGCAAGTCGCGGGCGATTGTCGCGATCATCTCCGGCGCGCCGAAACAGCCGACTTCCTCGTCGTAGGAGAATGCCAGGTGGACCGGGCGCTTCAGCCCCTCGCGGAACAGGGGAACCGCCGCCAGCGCAAGGGCGATGAACCCCTTCATGTCCGAGGAGCCTCGCCCGTAGAGCTTCCCGTCTCGCTCGGTCAGGGCGAAGGGATCGCTGGTCCAGGGCTGGCCGTCGACGGGCACCACGTCGGTATGCCCCGACAGGATCACGCCGCCCTCGACCGCCGGACCGACGCTGGCGAGCAGGTTGGCCTTGTCGCCGTCAGCGCTGGCGATCCGGCGGCTCGGTACGCCCAGGTCCGCCAGATACGTCTCGACCCAGTCGATCAGGGCGAGGTTCGACAGGCGTGAGGTGGTGTCGAAGCTGACGAGCTTGCCCAGGATGGCGATGGCGTCGTCGGCGAGGGCGGAGGCGTCGGGCATGGGGAATGTGTACGAGTGATCCCTCCACGCGCCAATCCTCTCCTGGAGGGAGAGGATCGCGTCGTATGCGCCGACCCTTGCCCTGTCGGGGTCCCGCCCTTATGCCCCTCGCTCATGTCGACCCAAGGCCTGATCCTCACCCTGTCCTGCCCCGACCGCCGCGGCATCGTGGCGGCCGTGTCCGCGTTTCTGGCGGAGCGGGACTGCAACATTCTCGACGCCCAGCAGTACGATGACGCCGAGACCGGCCGGTTCTTCATGCGGGTGGTGTTCGCGCCGGACAGCCATGGCGCCGATGCCCTGCGGACCGCGTTCACGCCCATCGCCGACGGCTTCGCCATGGACTGGAGCCTGCGCGACCCGAAGGTGCGCAAGAAGGTCATGATCCTGGCCAGCAAGTCGGACCACTGCCTGTCGGACTTGCTCTACCGCTGGCGCATCGGTGAGCTGCCGATGGATATCGCCGGCGTGATCTCCAACCACCCGTCCGAGACCTATCGCAACGTCGACCTCTCGGACCTGCCGTTCCACCACCTGCCGGTCAGCAAGGACACCAAGCTGGAGCAGGAGGCGCAGGTCTGGGCGCTGATCCGCGACTCGGACGCCGACCTTGTGGTGCTTGCCCGCTACATGCAGGTCCTGTCCGATGGTCTCGCGGCCAAGCTGGAGGGGCGCTGCATCAACATCCACCACTCCTTCCTGCCGGGCTTCAAGGGCGCCAAGCCCTACCATCAGGCCCACGCCCGGGGCGTGAAGGTCATCGGCGCCAGCGCCCACTTCGTCACGGGCGATCTGGATGAAGGCCCGATCATCGAGCAGGACGTCGAACGGATCAGCCACCGCGACACGCCCGACGATCTGATCCGCAAGGGCCGTGACATCGAGCGCCGCGTGCTGGCCCGCGCCCTGCGCTGGTCCCTGGAGGACCGGGTGCTGCTGAACGGTCGCAAGACCGTGGTTTTCACGGACTAGCTCGTCAGCCCGCGATCTTGCGCTCTTTGGCGAACGGGCTCAGGCCGAGCCAGGTCTGCATGTTGCCGGCGAGCGCGCGATCGCCGGTCAGGATCAGCCGTTGCGCCGCCTGGGCGACGCGCACGGTGTCGAGGCCCATCCAGATCGCGGTCATGGTACGTAGGTCCGAGGTCACATAGAGGTCCACCTCGAACCCCGGATCGACCGAGCAGAGGTCGACCTCTTCGCCCGGTTTGACGATCAGCCACCAGGACCGGTCCGTGGACCTGAGTTCCGGATAGCGAAACTGGATCACGCTGCGGCCAGCGGGCATGGGCGTCGGGACGAGGTTTCGGCGCATGTCCCACATCAGCAGGGACGCATCCAGATGCTGCAGCGACAGTTCCGTGGCCACCCAGCGCTGGCCCCAGACGCCGAAAGCCTCCACCAGAGGCGCGAGCTCCCGGCCGGATTCGGTGAGGTGGTACTCCAGAACGCCCGGATCGTCGGCCGAGGGCGCGCGACGCAGGATGCCCGCGGCTTCCAGGCTCTTGAGCCGCTGCGAGAGCAGGCCGGGCGACATGCGGGGCACGCCCCGACGCAACTGGTTGAACCGCGTCGAGCCGGCGAAAAACTCCCGCAACACCACCACGGTCCAGCGCGAACAGAGCACTTCGGCGGCCATCGCGACGGGGCAGAACTGACGATAGTTATGCTCGGTCATCGCGCGCTCCGGAACAAAAGGTCCCCATAATAGGCCGATGGGACGACCGGTGACGAGTTCAGTATCTGCACTAACGAAATTCATTTGCTGAACTGGAGAACGCCACCCGGTGACGGCAGGATTGCGGCACCTCAGGCGCCCCGCCGCCGATGTTCACCGGAGAATTCAATGTCGCTCGCCCTCGCGCCGGCCGACCACTCGACCCGTTCCGAATGGCTCGAACGCGCCGACCGCATCGCCGATGCGATCGCCGTCCATGCCGCCGCGCACGACGCAGACGACAGCTTTGTTGAGGAAGCTTATGCCCTGCTGAAGGCGGAGGGCTTCTTCAAGGCGCTGGTCCCGGTCGAATTCGGCGGCGGCGGGGCTGAGATCGAGGATATCTGCCACGCCATCCGTCGCCTGGGCGCGGCCTGCGGTTCGACGGCGCTGGCCGCCGCCATGCACAGCCACCTTGTCGCCGTGGCGGCATGGCGCTGGCGGCACCAGGGCGCGCCGACCGAGGGCCTGCTCAAGCGCGTCGCCGCGGAAGACCTGATCCTGGTGTCCAGTGGCGGCTCGGACTGGCTGGACAGTGGCGGGACGGCGGTCAAGGTCGACGGCGGTTTCAGGGTCACCGCCCGGAAGCCCTTCTCCAGCGGCTCGCCGGCCGGCGACCTGCTGTCGACCAGCGCGGTGTGGGACGATCCCGAGGGTGGCCCGACGGTCCTGCATTTCGCCGTGTCGCTGAAGGCGGAGGGCGTCAGCGTGGAGGACACCTGGCATACACTGGGCATGCGCGGAACGGGATCGCACGACATCATCCTGACCGACGCGTTTATCCCGGATGCGGCCGTGTCCGGACGGCGCCCGAAGGGGGTCTGGCATCCCCTGTTCCACACCATCAGCATGATCGCCTTCGCGCTGATCTATTCCGCCTATGTCGGGGTGGCCGAGGGCGCGCGGACAACGGCGCTGACGTTCGCCGGTCGCAGGCCCGAGGACGAGGCCATGTCCCTGAGGGTCGGCGAGATGGAGAACGCCTTCGCCATGGCCGAGATGGCGCTGGAACGGATGATCGCCCTGGCGCAGTCGGGGCGGCCCGGGCCGGATGCGACGGGACGGGCGATGATCGGGCGGACGATCGCCGGCCGCGCGGCCATCTCGACGGTGGAACGGGCGATGGAAGTCGTCGGCGGCGCTTCGTTCTATCGGTCAACCGGGCTGGAGCGCACCTTCCGCGACATCCAGGGCGCGCGGTTCCACCCCCTGCAGGAGAAGCCCCAGCAGCGCTACAGCGGTCGCCTGGCGCTCGGGTGGGACATCGACGGGTAGGGTCGCCCTACCCCAGCCGGGACGATCCCGCCGCCGGCAGCACGCCGATCAACCGGATCCGGAAGATCAAGGCGCTGTTGGGCGGAATGGGGCCGCCCGGCGTGCCGGTTTCGCCGTAGCCCTGCGACGGCGGCACATAGAGGATCCACTCGTCGCCCGGCTTCATCTTCTGCAGGGCCTCGGTCCATGCGGGGATCAGGCGGCGCAGGCCCATGACCGCCGGCGCGCCGCGCTCGAACGAACTGTCGAACACCTCGCCCGAGGTCAGCTTGCCTTCGTAGTGGACCTTGACCTCGTCCTGCAGAAACGGCGCGACGCCGTCGGCCGGACCGCTGGCGACCACCTTGTAGAGCACGCCGGACGGCAGCTTCTGGATGCCGGCTTCCTTGGCGGTCGTGGCCATGAAGGCGGCGGCGGCCGTGGCGTTGGCTTCCAGCAGCGCCGGGTCGGGCCTCTTCGGGCCGCATCCAGCGAGCGCGACGGACGCCAGCGCGGCGGCCACGATGAAGGTGCGGCGAAGCATTGTCTGTCTCCTAGACGAAGCGGGGCGGGTAACCGCTCTGGCGCAGGGCGTCCATGATTTCCTGGGTATGCTGGGCATCGCGGGTTTCGATCATGATGTCGAACTCCGCGCCCTTGGCCGGCACGTCGAGGGCGAGGCGGTTGTGCGCCACCTCGATGATGTTGCCGCCCATCTCGCCGATCACACGACTGACCGTGGCCAGCAGGCCCGGGCGATCGTCGCCGATGATGCGCAGGGAGACCAGTCGCTGGGCCCGGACCAGCTCGCGGGTCAGCACCGAGGCCAGCAGGCGCGTGTCGATGTTGCCACCGCACAGGATCAGGCCGCACTTCTTGCCGCGGAACCGCTCCGGATAGGCCAGCAACGCCGCCAGCGAGGCCGCGCCGGCGCCCTCGGCGATGGTCTTCTCGACGTTGCAGTAGAGGGCCACCGCCCGCTCGATATAGGGCTCTTCCAGCAGCAGGACGTCGTCGATCAGCGGCCGGGCGACGGCATAGGTCCTGGTCCCGACTTCCTTGACCGCGATGCCCTCGGCGATGGTTTGCCCGCCGGCCTCGGCGTTCAGGCCGCGCATGCGGGCGGTGAAGCTGGGGAACATCGCCGGCTCGCAGCCGATGATGCGGATGTTCGGATTGATCGCCTTGGCGGCCGTGGCGACGCCGCTGATCAGCCCACCGCCGCCGATCGGCACCGGCAGCACCTCGAGGTCCGGCACGTCTTCCAGCATTTCCAGGGCGATCGTGCCCTGGCCCGCCATCACGTCATAGTCGTCGAAGGGGTGAACGAAGGTCAGGTCGCGCTCTTCGCGGAGCTGCTGGGCGTGGGCGGCGGCCTCGTCATAGGTGTCGCCGAAGATGACCACATTGGCCCCGTGCTGGCGGGTGTGTTCGACCTTCACGAACGGCGTGCCCTTGGGCATGACGATAGTCACAGGAACGCCGAGGCGGGCGCCGTGGTAGGCCAGGCCCTGGGCATGGTTGCCGGCGCTGGCGGCGATCACGCCGCGCGATCGTTCCTCATCGGTCAGCAGCATCAGCTTGTTCAGCGCGCCGCGCTCCTTGTAGGCGGCAGTGAACTGCAGGTTCTCGAACTTGACCCACACCTGGGCGCCGGTGATCTCCGACAGCGTGCGGGAATAGCGGCAGGGGGTCCGCTCGACATGGCCGGCGATACGGCCGGCGGCGGCCTTGATGTCTTCGAGGGTAAGGGTCATGGGCGTTCAGGCGGGCGGGGCGCCAGCCTTCACCGCAAACCCCGCATGAGGTCAAGCCGCCGCATAGCCTTTCCGGGCAGTTCGGAGACCCGGCCGAGCGGAAGTGATTCCGCCGCCTTGCGCAGGGCATAGGCAGTTTCCCGCATCAGCGCCGCCGCCGACGGCGCGCCGATGAAGCCGTGGGTCACGCCGACCCGGACATTCGAGAGCTCCCGCTTGAACCGGTAGTCGCCCGCGCCAAGGTCGAGGCGGCTGTAGGGCGTGTCATCCATCCAGCGCAGGATCTCCTGGAACAGGAGCATGCCCGGTGAGTAGCGCTCGAACTGCGGGTCGTGGCTTATGATCCAGCTGTGGATATTGCGCCCGCCCCGGAGATCCATCTGGGCCGCCGCGAGCGTCTCGCCGATGTGAAGCGTGAACATGACCCCGCCGAAGTCAGGATCACGGCTCTGAAACAGGTTTTGCACCAGCCGAAGCGGCCATCCGGCGGCGAACAGGTCAGTCTGGCCGGTCGCCTGCCATTGGGCCTGCTTCCAGGCGACCAGCTGGTCGAAGTCAGCGCGAGAGCGGGAAAAGGCGGTGAAGGTCACCGGGCCCAGCTCGCGCTCGACCTTGCGACGCTTCTTGTCGGTGTCCTTCAGGGCGGAGACGCCGGCGGCCTTCCGCTCCGCCTCATAGGCCGCATAACCGTCGCCCACATCGATGACGAACGAGTCCTCGCGCCCCCGGGCCAGCGGCGCGAACGGCGTCTGGTCCTCGAGCATGTGGGAAAAGTCGAACCGCCCCACGCCGAACGCCTCGGCGATCGCGCGCGGATCAACCTGCAGCCCGGGCTCGCCCACCAGGCCCTGATAGTCGCACATCGGCGCCCCGGCCGGCATCGCGGTAAAGGCGCCGACCCGCGCGGCGATGAAACCCCTGGGATCGTTCAGCCCGCCCAGAACCGCCACCCGAAGACCGCGGTCGGCATTCTCCGGGCTATGCGCCCGCGCCACGGCCCGGGGCCAGTGCGGTGACAGAAAGGGGCTGTCCAGGCTCGGGTCGGCCGCCTGCAGCGCCGCCCAGCGCTCGACGGCGAACGCGGTCAGCTCCCAGGGTCTGACGACATCAATCTTCACGAAGAGGCTCCCCGGCGGGTCTGGACGCCCGCAACCCTAGCGCCCAACCCTTGCGGGAGCGTTTAGACTCTCGGGCAGACTTCCGGCTGGCGAGACGGCCCGAAGCGGCGCTATGACGGGGGTCTGTTTTCCCGGGAGTTCCCTTCATGCGTCGCGCGATTGTCGCCTTCACCCTGGCCATGGCCACGTTTTCCGCCGGCGTCGCCCAGGCCAAGACGGTGGTCGTGACCGCCGCGCGCCTGCTCGATGTCGTTACCGGCAAATATGTCGAGCAGCCCATGGTGGTGATCACGGACGGGCGTATCACGGCCGTTGGAACGCCCGCCACGATGACGGTCCCGGCCGACGCCCAGAAGATCGACCTGCCCGGTCAGACCCTGCTGCCCGGCCTGATCGACATGCATGTCCACCTGGACTCGACGCCGAAGTACGGCGGCTACACGGGTCTGGCCTTCACTGACAGTTTCTGGGCCGTTGTGGCCGTACCCAGCGCGGCGGCGACGCTGAACGCCGGTTTCACCTCGGTGCGCAACGTCGGGTCGGATCGCTACAATGATGTTGCCCTGATGGAGGCGATCAACGAGGGCATCATTCCCGGCCCGCGGATCACGCCCGCCGGCTATGCCCTCGGCGCGACCGGCGGCCACTGCGACACGACCTATTTCCCGCCGTCGGTGAACATGACCTCGCCGGGCGTGTTCGACGGCCCCGATGAGGCCCGGAAGCTGGTCCGGACGATGAAGAAGTATGGCGCGAAGGTGATCAAGATCTGCGCGACCGGCGGCGTCTTCTCCAACGACGCGGTCGGCGTCCAGCAGCTGTCGGTCGAGGAGATAAAGGCCATCGTCGACGAGGCCCACATGGACGGCATGAAGGTCGCCGCCCACGCCCATGGTCCCGAAGGCATCCGCGCCGCCATCCAGGGCGGAGTCGACACCATCGAACACGCCAGCCTCGTCGACGACGAGGGCATCAAACTGGCGCTGAAGTACGGCGCTTTCTTCGGCATGGACATCTACAACACCGACTACACCCAGGCTGAAGGCCGGGCGAACGGCGTGCGTGAGAGCGAGATCAAGAAGGACGCCGACATCGGCGAGGCCCAGCGGCAGAACTTCTGCAAGGCCGTGAAGGCCGGCGTGAAGCAGATCTACTCGACCGACGCCGGCATCTATCCGCATGGCTGGAACGCGAAGCAGTTCGCCGTAATGGTCCGCTACTGCGCCACGCCGCTGCAGGCCATCCAGGCCGCCACGATCAACGCCGCCGCCGCCCTGGGCCAATCCGGCGACGTGGGTCAGGTCGCCGTCGGTCGCTGGGGCGACCTGATCGCCGTCGCGGGCGACCCGCTGGCGGACGTGACGCAGCTTGAGCACGTGACCTTCGTCATGAAGGGCGGGGTCGTGGTTCGGGGGCAGTAGCTGCTCCCCCCCTTGGGGGAGCTGTCGGCGAAGCCGACTGAGGGGGTCCGCTCAGATCCAGGGCGACCCCCTCCGCCTCGCCTTTGGCGAGCCACCTCCCCCGATGGGGAGGATTTAGACCTCGCAGGTCGCCATGATCTCGGCGCGGAGCAGGGGCATGTTGGTCCCCTTCTCCGACGAAGTGGCCAGAACGCGCGGGAACGCGGCCGGACGCTTGGCGATCTGGGCTGTCGTTTTGGCCACGACCGCCTCGACCTCGGCCGGTTTGATCTTGTCGGCCTTGGTCAGGATGATCTGGTAGGACACCGCCGCCGTGTCGAGCGCGTCGAGCGCCTCGGTGTCGGGCTCCTTGAGGCCGTGCCGTGAGTCGATCAGCAGATAGACCCGCTTCAGGTTCGGCCGGCCGCGCAGATACTGGCGGCCGAGGTTCTGGAACTTGTCCTTGGACGTGCGCGAGACCCGGGCGAAGCCGTAGCCGGGCAGATCGACCAGCCGCAGCTTCTCGTCCAGCAGGAAGAAGTTGATCTCCCGCGTGCGGCCCGGCTCGTTCGAAGCCCGGGCGAGGTACTTCTGGCCGACCAGGGCGTTGATCAGGCTCGACTTGCCGACGTTGGAGCGGCCGGCGAAGGCCACCTCGGGCAGGTCCGCCGGCGGCAGACCGTCCATCTTCACCGCCCCCATCATGAAGGTGGCGGGATGGGCGAAGAGGACGCGGGCGGCCTCGATCTGCTCGTCGTCGAAGAGCTCGGTCACGCCGTGGCCTTATCCTCCCCGCGGAGGCGGGCGATGAAGGTGTCGATCGGGTTCTCGGTCTTGAGCCGGTGCATGATCACGTACTGCTGGAAGATCGAGAACACGTTCGAGAAGGTCCAGTAGACCAGCAGGCCGGCCGGGAAAGCGGCCATAATGAAGGTGAACATGATCGGCATCAGCTGGAAGATGCGCTGCTGCATGGGGTCCGGCGCCGGCGGGTTCATCGAGGTGACGAGCCACATGGTGAAGCCGTAGAGCAGCGGCAGGACGCCGATGTGCAGGTACTGGTCCACCAGGCCGCCGATCACCGGAATGTGGGCCGGATCGAACGGCAGCAGCCCGAACAGGTTTACGAAGGTCGTCGGATCCTGGGCCGACAGGTCATGCAGCCAGCCGAAGAACGGCGCGTGGCGCATCTCGATGGTCACCGACAGCACCTTGTAGAAGGCCAGGAACACCGGGAACTGCACGAGGATCGGCAGACAGCCGGCCATCGGGTTGACCTTCTCCCGCTGCATCAGGGCCATGGTTTCCTGCTGCGATTTGACCGGGTCGTCCTTGTAGCGAGCCTTGATCTCGGCCATCGGCTCCTGGAGCTTCTTCATCCGGGCCATCGACTCGGAGCTCTTCTGGGCCAGCGGGAAGACCAGCAGCCGCACGCAGACGGTCATGGCCAGGATGGCCAGGCCGAAGTTGGCCAGGTGGTTGAAGAAGAACTCCAGCAGCATGAAGAAGGGCTTGGTGAGGAAGCTCAGCAGGCCCCAGTCGACGGCGTTCTCGAACATCGGGATGCCGTAGGACTTCTGGTAGCCCTTCAGGGTCTGGACCACCTTGGCGCCGGCGAACAGGCGGGTGGTGGTGGCGACCTGGCGGCCGGGATTGATGATGCGGGGCGTGCCGCCGAAGTGGGCGTCATAGATGTTCACGCCGCCGCTGGTGACGGAGCCGTATTCGCCGGTGATCTTTTCCGACTGGGCCGGCACGAGCGCGGCCAGCCAGTACTTGTCGGTCAGGCCGAGCCAGCCGCCGGTCGAGTTGAAGCTGTTGACGATCACCTCGGCGTTCGGATCCCAGGCCTGGCCGGCCTTGGCGGCGTCCTTCTGGGCGCGCTCGGCGGCGTCGGCCGCCTTCTTTTTCCAGGCGGTGAACTTCAGCAGGCGCAGTTCCGGCGCGGCCTTCTCGGGAAGGGAGCCCAGCGCGCCGACAGCGCCTTCATGGACGTTCTGCGCCTTGCCGTGGTGGGGCGGCAGACCCTGGCGCTGTATGGAGGCGTAGGGGCGGATGGTGACGGGCGCGGCGCCCAGGTTGGCGACCGTGTCGGTCACCGTGAACATGAACTTGTCATCGACCGAGATAGTGCGGGTGAACACCAGCCGGTTGGGGGCCACATAGGTCAGCTCGACCGGCTTGCCCGGGGCCAGAACGGTGTTGGCCGAGGAGACAGTCCAGATCGTGTCGGCCGAGGGCAGGCCGGGCACCTTGGGGGTCGGCACGCCCGGGGCGATGTTGTCGGTCCAGCCGAAGTCGGCGAACCAGGGATGCTCCGCGCCCTCGGGGCGCAGCAGCTCGACCGGGGGCGAGCCCTTGTCCAGCGTCTCGCCGTACTTGTAGCCCTTGGGGCCCCGCTCGGTGAGGAACAGGTCGTCGATGCGCGCGCCCTGCAGGCGCAGCGAGCCCTTCAGCGCTGGCGTTTCGATCGCGACACGCGGGCTGCGGGCGACGGCCTCGGCGCGGGACACCGTCACCGTCGGACCGCTGGTCGGCTTGGGCGCGCCGACCTGGGCCGCCGCGACGGCCTGGTCGTGCTTGAGCGCCGCCTGCTTTTTCTTGTTCGCGGGATCCAGGACCAGGGCCTGGTAGCCGATGAGGATAACGAACGCGATCACCATGAAGGCGATCATGTTCCGGGATTCGTTCTGCGGCATGTCGCGCTTAACCGGTGCGGGAGGGATCGGACGTCGCGGCGGGTTGCGCGGACGCAGGGTCTGGATCGGCGGCGAGCCTTAACAGCGCGCTTTTCACATCGTCAAGGAGCCGGTCCCAGGCGCGCGTCGTCGTGCCGCCCCGGGCGATGAACACATAGTCGGATCCGGGGCGTCCCGCCTGAGGCAGCAGCAGGCGCGCGGCCTCGCGCAGCCGTCGCCGGGCCCGGTTGCGGACCACCGATCCGCCGACTCTTTTTGTCGCGGTGAAACCCGCGCGGATGCGGGAGTCGCCATCGGCGCGGTCACGGCGCTGCACGACCACGGCGCCGCGGGCGCATGACGGAGCCTTGGCGGCCGACAGAAAGTCCGGCCGTTTCGTCAGGCGTTCAAGAATGGGTGTCTGGTCCAACGGTCCCGGCCCCTACCCAAATTTCCGGGCGTGCGAGGCAAATGGGGACGCGCGCGACGAAAACTAGGCCGTCAGGCGCTTGCGGCCCTTGGCGCGGCGACGCGCAACGATCTTCTGACCGCTCTTGGTGGCCATCCGCGCACGGTAGCCATGACGGCGCGCGCGCACGAGACGCGAAGGCTGAAAGGTCCGCTTGCTCACGGGATGGCTCCAAAGTCTAAAGGTCTGTCCGCGCCAAGCGAGGCCCGTCGCGATGAGCGGGGGTGGATAAGGGAAGGCCGGGGCCGAGTCAACCCGAGCCCTTACAGGTCCGGGCGGATCACGGCCTTGCCGACGACCTTTCGGTCGGTCAGCAGGTCGAACGCCTCGCGCCAGCGGTCCAGCGGCAACTCGGCGTGGACGCGGGGGCGGATTCGTCCCTCCGCGGCCAACGCCCAGACAGCGTCCATGTTCTCGCGACCGCGCTCGGGGAACTGGCGGCCGTATTCGCCGGCCCGCACGCCGATGACCGAGAAGCCCTTGATCAGGGGCATGTTGACCGAGATCGTCGGGATGCGGCCGGAGGTGAAGCCGATGACCAGCAGCCGACCGTCGAAGGCGATACAGCGCGTGCTTTCGTCGAACACGTCGCCGCCGACCGGGTCGTAGATCACGTCCGCCCCCGCGCCACCGGTGATCGCCTTGACCTGTTCACGGAAACCCTCCGTGACGTTGAGCGTCGCGTCCGGGGCATACTCATCAGCGACGATCTTCAGCTTCGCGTCCGAGGCCGAGGCCGCGATGACCCGGGCGCCCAGGGCTTTTGCGAGGTCCACTGCGGCCAGACCGACCCCGCCGGCGGCGCCATGCACCAGAACCCACTCGCCGGGCTCCAGTCGCGCCCTGCGCACCAGAGCAACCCAGGCTGTCAGATAGGCCGCGCCGACGGCGGCGGCCTGGGAGAAGCCCAGGTTGTCCGGCTTGCGGCGGATCGTGGCGGCCGGCAGCACCGCGAACTCGGCGAACCCGCCCAGCTTGGCCCCGCCGACGACAGCGTCGCCGACCGCGAACTGTGTCACGCCCTCGCCGAGCGCCGTGACCTCGCCGGCCAGCTCCATGCCGCCGATGAACGGCAGCGGCGGCTTGAGCTGGTACTCGCCCTTGGTCATCAGGATATCGGGGAAATTGACACTGGCCGCTCGGACCCTGACCAGCACCTCGCCGGGGCGCGGCGTGGGTACAGGGATGTCCTTCAGGGACACGCCCTCGTAGGTCGGGCCAAGGCTGTCGACGACAAGCGCACGCATTGTCTTCTCCGATTTCGGCTGGATTCTTGCGGCGTTTCCGCTGCGGGAGTCACCCCCGAACTTCCTGCCCAGGCTCTTCTCCCTCCCCTTCATGGGGAGGGAAAGACCGCGAAGCGGTCAGGGTGGGGCCGGGGGGGGGGGGGGGGGGGGGG
>NZ_JBMDKR010000004.1:0-335515 GCF_057809815.1 Caulobacter sp. FG121 | reverse complement strand
CACAGATCAGGCCCTCCGGTGGAAACACCGGGGGGCTTTTTCTTTGCCGGGGCGCCGAACCAAGCCATCCTGTGTGTGGCGAGGACCCTCCGTGACCGACGAGCCCGTATATAGAGTGACCGATCTCTCCGCTCCGGGAATGGCGCAGGTCCGCCGCGCGATCACCCTGGTGTTGACGCGGCATGAGCCGTGGCCGGCGTTCGTGATCGACCGGGACTGGACGGTGCTGGCGGCCAACGACGCGGCCCAGCGGCTGCTGAGGCTCATGCTCGGCGAAAGCCGCGTCAGCCGGCCGATGAACCTGATGACGCTGTTCCTGGCGCCGGACGAGCTGCGACGGCACATTATCAACTGGCAGGCTTTTGCGGGCGCGATGCTGCGCCGGGCTTCGATCGAGGCGGCGGCCGGGCCGGACGACGCGCGCCTTCAGGCGGTCTGGAGCGACCTGCTGGCCGTGCCGGATGTCGCCGGACTGTTGATGGCCGACCCTGCGCCGTCACCCGAGCCGCTCTGCGAGGTGCGCTTCATGTCGCAGAGTCGCGAACTGGGCCTGATCCCGACCACCATAGCCTTCGCCACTCCCGTTGACGCCACGCTCGACGGCCTGCGCGTCGAAGCCTTCCTGCCGTCGGACGATGAGTCCGAGACCCTGCTGCTGGCGCTGGCCGGGGGCGGATAGGGAGTAGGGCTTGGGGAGTAGCCAGAGAGGGGCGCGGCGCCGGCGGCGTGCGCAGGTCGAACTTCTCCCTACTCCCTACGCCCTACGTCCTGGCCCCCTGCGCACCGGCGCCCCCCCACATGACTCCCCTGTCATGACCGCGAATTAAGCTGCCTCCGGCGGGCGTCCGGCATAGCGTCCCCTCACCATGCATTGAGGGGAGACATTCCGATGCGCGCATTCCTGGTAGCCGGCGTCGCCGCCGCGGCGCTCCTGGGGGCCACGGCCGCCCAAGCCGCTTCCGTCGAGATCAAGGACGCGGCCGCCCGCGTCGTCGTCATTCCGGAGAACCGGAGCGACGTGAAGGTCGAGTTCCTGACCACCAATCCCGGCCTGCCGCTGACCGTCCGCGCAGAGGGCGACAAGACCATGGTCGACGGCGGGCAACGCTTCGGCGCCATCCGCACCTGTCGCACCACCAACGGCGCCGCGACCGTCACGGTCAACGGCAAGACCTATGACTGGGCGAACCTGCCCCAGATCGTCATCCATACGCCGATGGACGCCGAGGTGGCCGGCGGCGGCGCGGTGTTCGGCAGCGTCGGGCGAAGCAACAGCCTTGTTCTGGCCAGCGCCGGCTGCGGTGACTGGACGGTGGCCAACGTGGCGGGCGAGCTGAAGATCAATCTGGCCGGATCAGGCGACGTCACGGTCGGCACGGCCGGCGCCACCGCCATCAACATCGCCGGATCCGGGGACGTGAAGACCGCCGGCATCGGCGGCGCCCTGACGGTCAACATCGCGGGCTCGGGCGACACGGAAGCGGCCTCCGTCAGCGGGCCGGTCAGCGCCAACATCATGGGATCGGGCGACGTGAAGGTTCGCGGCGGCAAGGTCGGCGCCATCGCTGCGTCGATCGCCGGATCGGGCGACATCGTCATCATCGCCCCGGCCGAGAGCCTCAGCGCCAGGGTCGCCGGATCCGGCGACATCCGCGTGCTCAGCGTGTCCGGAGCGGTCAGCAAGAAGGTGGCCGGCTCGGGCGACGTGGTCGTCGGGCCGATCGACGACGCCGACTGACGCGACACCCCCCGAACAGGGGGTACGCCCCGCGCCCGGCGTCTCTAGGCTTCGGTGGTGCGGAACTCTCCGGCTGGTCCATGCTCCGTTACATGGACGAGCCGGACGCGGGTTCGCCCGTCTCCGATCGGCGCTATCCCTCCAAGGGCGCCAGTCGGCAGGAGTTCCGCCGCCTGGAGGGACCGCCTTGGCCGGCCGTCGCCTCAAGAGGGAAGGAATTCGGGCCGGAAAGGACATTCGAGGCCCTTGCCGGGTTGACCTTCCCGAGTCGCTGCCTTAGTAACCGCCCCTCTGTTGGACCGGCAGTGCACTTCGGTGCAGACGCGGCCCGCGGAACGAACCGACCTATGGCTTTCCATCAAAGGAAAATCGCGGTTGGGGAGCAGGTCCTCGCGGATGTCCGCCTGGACCACTTTCGTTTTTGCGGACTGGCGTTGTCCGACCCATCCCCTCGGGGATGACGTCGGGTTGGTCTTTGAAATGGTCTGAAGCACGCGGGCGCCGCCCTTCTTGGGGAGCCCTTTGGGAAACACGAGCGATATGGATCGTCAGAACATCCGCATCCGGCTCAAGGCCTTCGATCACCGCGTGCTGGATCATTCCACACGCGAGATCGTGAATACGGCCAAGCGCACGGGCGCCACCGTCAGGGGGCCGATCCCCCTGCCCACGCTCATTGAGAAATTCACCGTCAACCGCTCGCCGCACGTCGACAAGAAGTCGCGCGAGCAGTTCGAAATCCGCACGCACAAGCGTGTCCTGGATATCGTCGACCCCACCCCGCAGACCGTGGACGCGCTGATGAAGCTCGACCTGTCCGCCGGCGTGGACGTCGAGATCAAGCTGTAGGGAGCCGAGAACAATGACTCTCCCCGCACAACGCACCGGCGTCATCGCCCGGAAGCTGGGCATGACCCGCTTCTTCGACGAAACCGGGCAGCACGTTCCGGTCACGGTCCTCAGCCTCGACGGCTGCCAGGTGACGGCCCAGCGCACTGTTGAGAAAGACGGCTACACCGCCCTCCAGCTCGGCGCCGGCGCCAAGAAGGCCAAGAACACGCCGAACGGCATGCGCGGCCACTTCGCCAAGGCTCAGGTCGAACCCAAGCGGGTCGTGGCCGAGTTCCGCATCGAAGAAGGCGCGATGATCGACGTCGGCGCTGAATTCACGGCCGACCATTACATGGCGGGCCAGAAGGTCGACATCACCGGCACGACGGTCGGCAAGGGCTTCGCCGGCGCCATGAAGCGCTGGAACTTCGGCGGCATGCGCGCCACGCACGGTGTCTCGGTCTCGCATCGGGCTCACGGTTCGACCGGCCAGCGTCAGGATCCGGGCAAGACCTTCGCCGGCAAGAAGATGGCCGGTCACCTGGGTCAGGAAACCGTCACCACCATGAACCTCACGGTCTGGAAGGTGGACGTCGAGCGCGGCCTGATCCTGATCAAGGGCGCCGTCCCCGGCACCGAAGGCTCCTATGTGAAGGTGCGCGACGCGATCAAGAAGGCGGCTCCGGCCGACCTGCCGCGTCCGGGCGCTTTCCGCAAGGCGGGCGATGTGGCGGTTGCCGCCGCGCCGGCTGAAGAGCCCCAGGTTGAAGAGGCCGCGGCCCCCGAAGCCACGCAAGAGGGCGCTGAATAATGAAACTCGACGTCATCAAGCTTGACGGCGCCAAGGCCGGTTCGGTCGATCTCGACGACGCCATCTTCGGCATCGACGAGATCCGCGGGGACATCCTTCAGCGCGTCGTCACCTGGCAGCTGGCCAAGCGCCGCTCCGGAAACCACAAGATTCAGGTCCGCAACGAGGTCTCTCGTACGGGCAAGAAGATGTACAAGCAGAAGGGCACCGGCGGCGCCCGTCACGGTTCGCGCCGTGCGGCCCAGTTCGTCGGCGGCGCCAAGGCTCACGGCCCGGTCGTCCGCAGCCACGAGTTTGGTCTGAACAAGAAGATCCGCGCCATGGCCCTGCGTCATGCGCTGTCTTCCAAGGCCAAGTCGGGTTCGCTGGTCGTCCTGGACGCCGCCGAGCTGACCGATCCGAAGACGGCCGGTCTGCGCGCCACCCTGGACAAGATGGGCCTCAAGAACGCCCTGATCATCGCCGGGCCGGAAGTGAACGCCAACTTCAAGCTGGCGGCTCGCAACATTCCGAACATCGATGTGCTGCCGAACGCCGGCCTGAACGTCTACGACGTGCTGCGCCGCGGGACCCTGGTCCTGACCAAGTCGGCCATCGAAGGCATCTCGGCTCGCTTCGCTCAGAAGGAAGCCGCGTAATGACCGCAACCGCTCGCCATTACGACACCATCCTCGCTCCGGTGATCACCGAAAAGGCGACCTATCTGTCTGAACAGAACAAGGTCGTTTTCCGGGTCGCCGACGACGCGACGAAGGACGAGATCGCCGCCGCGGTCGAAGCGCTGTTCAAGGTCAAGGTGACCAAGGTCAACACCCTGAACGTCAAGGGCAAGACCAAGCGCTTCCGTGGTCGCGTCGGACATCGTTCCGACGTCAAGAAAGCCATCGTGACACTGGCCGACGGCCAGTCGATCGACATCACGACGGGGCTCTAAGAGATGGCTCTGAAGCATTACAATCCGACGTCTCCCGGTCGCCGCAGCCTGGTGCTGATCGACCGCAGCGAACTCCACAAGGGTCGCCCGGAGAAGTCGCTCGTTGAAGGCCTGACCAAGTCGGGCGGTCGTGGCGGCGGTGGCCGTATCGCGGTCCGTTTCCGCGGCGGCGGCGCCAAGCGTCTGTACCGCATGGTCGACTTCAAGCGTCGCAAGTTCGACGTGGTCGGCACGGTCCAGCGTCTGGAGTACGATCCGAACCGGACGGCCTTCATCGCGCTGATCAAGTACGCCGACGGCGAACTGGCCTACATCCTGGCTCCGCAGCGCCTCAAGGTCGGGGACGAAGTCCTCGCCTCGGAAAAGGTTGACGTGAAGCCGGGTAACGCCGCGCCGCTGAGCGGTCTGCCGATCGGCACGATCATTCACAACGTCGAGCTGAAGCCCCTCAAGGGCGGCCAGCTGGCCCGCTCGGCCGGCGCCTACGCCCAACTCGTGGGTCGTGATGGCGGCTACGCCCAGATCCGTCTGGGTTCGGGCGAGCTGCGGATGGTGCAGGACACCTGCATGGCTACCGTCGGCGCCGTCTCCAATCAGGACCATATGAACCAGGTTCTGGGCAAGGCCGGCCGCGTTCGCCACATGGGCTTCCGTCCGCACGTTCGCGGCGTCGCCATGAACCCGGTCGACCACCCGCACGGCGGCGGCGAAGGCCGCACCTCCGGTGGTCGCCACCCGGTGACCCCGGCCGGCAAGCCGACCAAGGGCGCCAAGACCCGCACCAACAAGGCCACGGACAAGTTCATTATCCGGTCGCGCCATAAAGCGAAGAAGGGCCGTTAAGCCATGACACGCTCAGTCTGGAAGGGCCCGTTTGTCGACGGTTACCTGCTGAAGAAGGCAGAGACCGCGCAATCGTCGGGCCGCAAGGATGTGATCAAGACCTGGTCGCGTCGCTCGACCATCATGCCGCAGTTCGTCGGCCTGGTGTTTGGCGTCCACAACGGTCTCAAGCACGTGCCGGTTTCCGTGTCGGAAGACATGGTCGGCCACAAGTTCGGCGAATTCGCTCCGACGCGGAACTTCCCGGGTCACGCGGCCGACAAGAAGGCCAAGAGGAAGTAGCATGTCGAAGAAAGCGAAAGCCCGTCGACTGCCAGGAACTGAGGTTCAGGCCAAGCTGCGCACGCTGCGCACCTCGGCCCGGAAGCTCAACCTCGTGGCCCAGTCGATCCGCGGCCTGAAGGTGCAACGGGCGCTGAACGAACTCGAGTTCAGCCACAAGCGCATCGCCAAGGACGTCCGCAAGGCGCTCTACAGCGCCATCTCGAACGCCGAGAACAACCACAACCTCGACATCGACTCGCTCGTCGTGTCGGAGGCCTTCGTGGGCAAGAACCTCGTGATGAAGCGCTTCTCCGCCCGTGCGCGGGGCCGCTCGTCGCGCATCGAGAAACCGTTCAGCGAACTCACCATCGTGGTCCGCGAACTGGGTGAGGCTGCCTGATGGGTCAGAAAGTCAATCCGGTCGGGCTTCGGCTCGGCATCAACCGCACCTGGGACAGCCGTTGGTTCGCCGACGGCAAGGAGTACGGTCGCCTTCTTCACGAGGACATCAAGGTCCGCCGTGAACTGAAGAAGCGCCTGTACCAGGCCGGCATTTCGCGGATCATCATCGAGCGTCCGCACAAGAAGTGCCGCGTCACCATCTATGCCGCGCGCCCCGGCGTGATCATCGGCAAGAAGGGCGCGGACATCGACAAGCTGCGCAAGGACATCGCGTCCATGGTCGGCGTCGAGGTTCACCTGAACATCGTCGAGATCCGCAAGCCGGAAACCGACGCCCAGCTGGTGGCCGAGAACATCGCCCAGCAGCTCGAGCGCCGCGTCGCCTTCCGTCGCGCCATGAAGCGCACCATGCAGTCGACCATGCGTCTGGGCGCCAAGGGCGTCCGGATCAACGTTTCGGGTCGTCTGGGCGGTGCGGAAATCGCGCGGATGGAATGGTATCGCGAAGGTCGCGTGCCGCTGCATACGCTGCGCGCGGACATCGACTATGGCTTCGCTGAAGCCAAGACCACCTACGGCATCATCGGCGTGAAGACCTGGATCTTCAAAGGCGAAGTGCTGGACCACGATCCCATGGCGCTGGACAAGCGCCTGGCCACTGAATCCGGCCCCGCCGGCGAAGGTGGTGGACGTGACCGTGACGATCGCGGACCCCGCGGCCCGCGCCGCGACCGTGGTCGTGGAGCTGAGGCGTAACCGTCATGCTGTCACCGAAGAAAACCAAGTACCGGAAGGCCTTCAAAGGCCGGATCCACGGGACCGCCAAGGGCGGCACCCTGCTCAACTTCGGCTCCTACGGCCTCAAGGCCGTCGAGCCCGAGCGCATCACGGCGCGCCAGATCGAGGCGGCTCGCCGCGCGATTACGCGTCACATGAAGCGTCAGGGCCGCGTCTGGATCCGTATCTTCCCGGACCTGCCTGTCACCGACAAGCCGGCCGAAGTGCGGATGGGTAAGGGCAAGGGCGCCGTCGACTACTGGGCCGCTCGTGTTCACCCCGGTCGCATCATGTTCGAGATCGACGGCGTCGCCGACGACATCGCCCGTGACGCGCTGAAGCTCGGCGCCGCCAAGCTGCCGATCAAGACGCGCATCGTGTCCCGCATCGATAGCGGCGTGGCCGCGGAGCACTGACATGAAGATCGATGAAGTTCGGGGCTTTACGCCCGACCAGCTGGCCGAAGCCCTGCTGAACCTGAAGAAGGAGCAGTTCAATCTGCGCTTCCAGGCAGCGACGGGCCAGGTCGAAAAGACCCACCGCGTGAACGAGATCCGCAAGGACATCGCGCGGATCAAGACCGTTTTGCGCGCCAAGAAGGCCGCGTAGGAGACCGATATGCCCAAACGTATTCTTGAAGGCGTGGTCGTCTCCGACAAGGGCGACAAGACTGTGGTGGTCAAGGTGGAACGTACGTTCCTCCACCCGCTGCTGAAGAAGACCGTGCGCCGGTCCAAGAAGTATCACGCTCACGATGAAGCCAACGCCCACAAGGCTGGTGAGATCGTCAAGATCGTCGAGTGCGCGCCGAAGTCCAAACTGAAGACCTGGGAAGTCCTTCCCAAGGCCGTCAGCTAGTTTCTGGAAGGTATTAAACCATGATCCAGATGCAGACTAACCTGGAAGTCGCCGATAATTCAGGCGCACGCCGGGTCATGTGCATCAAGGTGCTGGGCGGGGCCAAGCGCCGCTACGCACACGTCGGGGACAAGATCGTTGTCTCCGTGAAGGAAGCCATTCCGCGCGGCCGCGTGAAGAAGGGTGATGTGCTGCAAGCCATCGTCGTTCGCACGTCCTCGGCCATCAAGCGCAAGGACGGCTCGGTCATCCGCTTCGACAAGAACGCGGCCGTGATCGTCAACAAGCAGGCGGAGCCGATCGGCACGCGGATCTTTGGCCCGGTTCCCCGTGAACTGCGCGCCAAGAACCACATGAAGATCATCTCCCTCGCGCCGGAGGTGCTGTAATGGCGGCCAAGATCAAGAAGGGCGACAAGGTCGTCCTCCTCACCGGCAAGGACAAGGGTAAGTCCGGCGATGTCGTGCGCGTCCTCCCGAAGGAAGATCGCGTCGTCGTTGGCGGCCTGAACATGGTCCAGCGCCACACCAAGCCGACCCAGGCGGACCCGCAGGGCGGCATCAAACACAAGGAAGCGCCGGTGCACGTCTCGAACGTGGCCATCGTCGATTCCAACGGCAAACCCACCCGCGTCGGCTTCCGCATGGACGGCGACAAGAAGGTGCGTTTCGCCAAGACCACGGGCGAGGCGATCAATGGCTGATCAAGCTTACGAACCCCGGATGAAGACCATTTATCGTGAGCGCATCCGCGCCACGATGAAGGAACAGTTCGGCTATTCCAACGAGATGCAGGTTCCCAAGCTGGACAAGATCGTCCTGAACATGGGCATCGGCGAAGCGGTCGCGGACTCCAAGAAGGCCGTCACGGCGATGAAGGATCTGGCGGCGATCGCCGGCCAGAAGCCCGTCGCCACGAAAGCCCGCCTGTCCGTCGCCCAGTTCAAGATCCGGGAAGGCATGACCATCGGCGCCAAGGTCACCCTGCGCGCCGACCGCATGTATGAATTCCTGGATCGCCTGATCACCATCGCCCTTCCGCGGGTGAAGGACTTCCGGGGTCTCAAGCCGACCTCCTTCGACGGTCGTGGCAACTACGCCATGGGCCTGAAGGAACACATCGTGTTCCCGGAGATCAACTACGACCAGATCGACCAGATCTGGGGCATGGACATCATCGTCTGCACCACTGCGAAGACCGACGACGAAGCGCGCGCGCTTCTCAAGGAATTCCAGTTCCCGTTCACCGCGTAACGGACGGGAAGGAAAGAACTCATGGCCAAGAAAAGCGCCGTCAACCGTAACGAGATGGTCAAGAAGCTCGTCAAGCAGTACGCCGCCAAGCGCGCCGCGCTGAAGGCTACCGCCAACGACGAGACCCTGCCGCTCGAAGAACGTTTCGATGCCCGACTGAAGCTCGCGAAATTGCCGCGGAATTCGGCCGCCATCCGCATCCGCAACCGGTGTGAGGTGACGGGTCGTCCGCGCGCCTACTATCGCAAGCTGAAGATGAGCCGGATCGCCCTGCGTGAGCTTGGCTCCGCCGGTCTGATCCCCGGCCTCGTCAAGTCGAGCTGGTAAGGGAGGGATCGTAAAATGGTCAACGACCCCATTGGCGATATGATCGCCCGCATTAGAAACGCCGCCATGCGCAAGCGGGCGAAAGTCTCCACCCCGGCTTCGAAGATGCGCGCGCGCGTCCTCGATGTGCTGGCCGGTGAGGGCTACATCCGCGGCTACTCGCTCGTCGAGAAGCCCGGTGCGTTCCCCGAATTCGAGATCGAGCTCAAGTATTTCGACAACGAGCCCGTGATCGTCGACATCGCCCGCGTGTCCAAGCCTGGTCGCCGGGTCTACTCGTCGATCAAGGACCTGAAGCCGATCAAGAACGGCCTCGGCATCTCGATCCTGTCGACGCCCAAGGGCGTCATGTCCGACACTGCCGCCCGCGACGCCAACGTCGGTGGCGAAGTGCTCTGCAGGGTCTACTGATATGAGCCGTATTGGAAAGAAGGCCGTGGCCGTACCCGCAGGGGTCACCGTCACGCTCGACGGCCAGACCGTCACGGTGAAGGGGCCCAAGGGTCAACTCGCCTGGACGATCGCCGAAGAGGTCGAAGTCAAGCAGGAAGGCGCCGAGATCACCCTCTCGATCCGCGCCGACACCCAGCGCGCCCGGTCGATGTGGGGTCTTTCGCGGACCCTGATCGCCAACATGGTGCAGGGCGTCACGGCCGGCTTCGAGGAAACCCTCGAACTGGTGGGCGTTGGCTATCGCGCGGCGCTGAAGGGTTCCGACCTTTCGCTGGCGCTGGGCTTCAGCCACGACGTCGACATCCCCGCTCCGGGCGGCATCACCTTCGTGGTGCCCAAGCAGACCGAAGTGAAGATCGCCGGCATCGACAAGCAGCTGGTCGGTGAAACCGCGGCCAAGATCCGCCGCATCCGTCCGCCGGAGCCCTACAAGGGCAAGGGCGTCCGGTATGCCGGCGAAAAGGTCCGCCGCAAGGAAGGCAAGAAGAAGTAGTCATGGCGCTCTCTCCTCGCGAATCCCATGTGCGCCGCGCCCAGCGCAACCGCACTCGCCTTCGGGCGCTTTCGAACGGCCGTCCGCGTCTGTCGGTCTTCCGTTCGAGCAAGAACATCTACGCCCAGATCATCGATGATGAGAACGGCGTGACCCTGGCGGCCGCGTCGTCGCTGGAAGGCGAAGGCAAGACCAAGGGAGCGGACAAGGATGCCGCCGCCCTGGTTGGCAAGCTCCTCGCCGAACGCGCGATCGAAAAAGGCGTCAAGGACGTCGTCTTCGATCGCGGCGGTTACATCTATCACGGACGGATCAAGGCGCTGGCGGATGCCGCGCGTGAAGCCGGCCTGAACTTCTAAGGGAACCCAGCATATGGCTCGTGAACCCCGCAGTGGTGGTGGTGGCGGCGAAGGCCGGAACCGCCGGGACCGCAACGCCCCGACCGACGATCGCGCTGACAGCGACATCGTCGAGAAGCTGGTGCACATCAACCGCGTCGCCGCGACCGTGAAGGGTGGCCGTCGCTTCAGCTTCGCCGCCCTGATGGTGGTCGGCGACCAGAAAGGCCGCGTCGGCTACGGTCATGGCAAGGCGCGTGAAGTGCCGGAAGCCATCCGCAAGGCGACGGAAGAAGCCAAGAAGACGATGATCCGCGTTCCGCTGCGCGAGTCCCGCACGCTGCACCACGACGGCAACGGCCGTTGGGGCGCCGGCAAGGTGATGGTTCGCGCGGCGCCTCCCGGCACCGGCGTCATCGCCGGCGGTCCGATGCGCGCGGTTCTCGAAACCCTCGGCGTCCAGGACGTCGTGGGCAAGTCGACCGGCTCGTCCAACCCCTACAACATGGTTCGCGCCACGTTTGAGGCCCTCAAGGCCCAGTCTTCGCCCCGCCAGATCGCCGCCAAGCGCGGCAAGAAGGTCAGCGATGTCCTGGGTCGCCGGGCCGACGGCGCTTCCGCGCCTGACGCAATCGAGGGCTAGTCATGGCTGATAAGAAAACCGTCACCGTCCGCCAGACGGCCAGCCCGCTGCGCCGCAAGGGCGACCAGCGCGCCACCCTGGCCGGTCTGGGTCTGAACAAGATCGGCCGCACCCGCGTCCTGGAAGATACCCCGTCGGTTCGCGGGATGATCGCCAAGGTCGCCCACATGGTGGAAGTGGTCGACTAAACCCGCTACAGAGCGCCGCCCGTCCCGCAAACCGCAGGACGGGCGGACTCTATTTCCGCAAAGCCGAGTCCGGACCAGGTCCGGGCGATCGATCTCCAAGGAGAGGCACTCAAGATGACGAAGCTCAACGAACTCGCCCCGCGCGAAGGCTCCACCAAGAACCGCATGCGCGTCGGCCGCGGCCCGGGCTCGGGCAAGGGCAAGACCGCCGGTCGCGGTGTGAAGGGCCAGAAGGCGCGCTCGGGCGTCGCCATCGCCGGCTTCGAGGGCGGCCAGATGCCGCTCCACATGCGTATGCCCAAGCGCGGCTTCAACAACCCCTTCGCCAAGAAGCTCGCTGAAGTGAACTTCTGGCGCATCGAGCAGGCGATCGCCGCCGGCAAGCTCGACCCGAAGAAGGCCATCGACGGCGACGTGCTCGTGGCCGCCGGCGTGATCCGCCGCAAGCTCGACGGCATCAAGCTTCTCGGCAAGGGCGAGCTGACCAGCAAGATCGAGATCACCGTCTATCACGCCTCGGAAGCCGCCAAGGCGGCGGTCGAGAAGCTCGGCGGCAAGCTGACCCTGACCCGCCCGGCCAAGGTTGAAGCCGAAGCCTGACGCAGTGAGGCGGCGCCGGGTGACAACGCCCGGTGTCGTCCCTATTTGTGACGCTCCTTAAAGAGTCGCGGGGACCTACATGGCTTCGGCCGCAGAGCAGCTAGCCGCAAACCTCAACTTCGGCGCCTTCCAGAAGGCGACGGAGCTGCACAAGCGCATCATGTTCACCATCATCGCGATGGTCGTGTATCGCCTCGGCACCTACATCCCGATCCCCGGCATCGATCCGGTCCAGTTCGCCCGCATCTTCGAGGGGCAGAACGGCGGCATCCTGGGCATGTTCAACATGTTCTCGGGCGGCGCGGTCCAGCGGATGGCGATCTTCGCCCTGAACGTGATGCCGTACATCTCGGCGTCGATCATCGTGCAGCTGCTGGGAACGGTCTATCCGCCCTGGGAAAAGCTGCGCAAGGAAGGCGGGGAGGCGGGTCGCAAGACCCTCAACCAGTACACCCGCTACCTGACCGTGGTGCTGGCGCTGGTCCAGTCGGCCGGTATCGCCTTCGGCATGATGAAGAGCGGCGTGGTCGTGCCGGGCATCCCGCCGGCCTTCTTCTTTGCCTCGACCGTCGTCACCCTGACCGGCGGCACCCTGTTCCTGATGTGGCTCGGCGAGCAGATCACCAGCCGCGGCGTGGGCAACGGCATCAGCCTGATCATCTTCGCCGGTATCGTCGCGGTCCTGCCGCGCAGCATCTACCAGTTGCTGCAACAGGTTCAGGTCGGCGCGGTCAACGCCGGGGCTGTCTTCGGACTTCTGGCCCTGGCGGTCGGCATCATTCTCGCCATCGTCTTCATGGAGCGCTCGCAGCGCCGTCTGCTGATCCAGTATCCCAAGCAGCAGCGGGGCGGCCGCACGGTTGGCGGCGAAAGCTCGTTCCTGCCGCTGAAGATCAATACCTCGGGCGTGATCCCGCCGATCTTTGCCTCCTCGCTGCTTCTGCTGCCGGCGACGGCGGCGGGCTTCCTCCAGGCGGACACCCTGCCGGCGTGGCTGCAGTGGCTGCCGGGCGCGGTGGCCAGCCTGCAGCATGGCCAGCCGCTGTTCATGATCCTGTATGGTCTGCTGATCGTCTTCTTCTGCTTCTTCTACACCTCGGTGGTGTTCAATCCGGACGACACGGCGGAGAACCTCCGCAAGTACGGCGGCTTCATGCCGGGCATCCGGCCGGGCAAGCGCACGGCGGAATATCTGGACTTCGTCCTGACGCGCCTGACGGTCATCGGCGCCGCCTATATCGCGGCGGTCTGTCTGATCCCCGAGGCCCTGACCAGCTTCATGGGCAGCCCGCAGCAGACGCGGGCCCTGGGCGGCACCTCCATCCTGATCGTGGTCTCGGTCACGATGGATACGGTGGCGCAGATCCAGTCCCACCTTCTGGCCCACCAATATGAGGGGCTCATCAAGAAGTCCAAGCTGCGGGGTGGTCGTAAGTAGACCGCGAGTTCGGGAAGCGCTCCGGCGAAAGACCGGGGCGAGGGGGAGACTTCGGATGAATCTGATCCTGTTCGGGCCGCCTGGCTGCGGCAAGGGCACCCAGGCCAAGCGTCTCGTGGACGAGCGCGGCATGGTGCAGCTTTCGACGGGCGACATGTTGCGGGCGGCCATCGCCTCGGGCTCCGACCTCGGAGAGCGGGTGAAGGGCGTGCTGGCGCGGGGCGACCTGGTCTCCGACGAGATCGTCATCGCGCTGATCGAAGAGCGGCTCCCCGAGGCGGAAGCGGCTGGCGGCGCCATCTTCGATGGCTTCCCGCGCACCGTGGCCCAGGCCGAGGCGCTTGATTCGATGCTGGCCGGTCGCGGCCAGAAGATCGACGTCGTGCTGCGCCTTCTGGTCGATGAGCCGGTCCTTCTGGAACGGGTCACCGGACGTTTTGAACAACAGGGGCGACCGGACGACAATCCGGAGACCTTCAAGACCCGTCTCGGCGCCTATAACGCCCAGACGGCCCCGTTACTCCCTTACTATGAAGGGCAGGGGAAGCTTAAGGCCGTCGACGGCATGGGCACGATGGAAGCGGTTTCGGCCGCGATCGCATCGGCTCTGGCGGCGATCTGACGACGGACCGGATTGGTTGAAAATCAACCTTTTCCGGCATTGACGGCGGCGCACCGATCCCTATAACGGTGCGCTTCCGCGAAAGGCGCGACTCCCGCGTCGGCTCGAAGTGCAAGCTGAGAGCCGGTGCGCTAGTGGCGTCTCGTTTTGCGCGTGCGTCCCAAGGGGCGCGATAAGACAGAGAGATTTAGGCTTGGCTCGTATCGCAGGCGTCAACATTCCGACGAACAAGCGCGTGGTGATCGCGCTTCAGTACATCCATGGCATCGGCCAGAAGTCTGCCAAGGACATCATCACCAAGGTGGGCATCGAGGATGCGCGCCGGGTGAACCAGCTGACCGACGCCGAGGTCCTGCAGATCCGCGAAGCGATCGACAAGGACTTCACGGTCGAGGGTGACCTGCGCCGTGAGACCTCGACCAACATCAAGCGTCTGATGGACCTGGCCTGCTACCGCGGCCTGCGTCACCGCAAGGGCCTGCCGGTCCGCGGTCAGCGCACCCACACGAACGCCCGCACCCGCAAGGGTCCGGCCAAGCCGATCGCCGGCAAGAAGAAGTAAGAGAGAGCCTCGATGGCCAAGGAACCGGCTCGCGTCAAAAAGCGCGAACGCAAGAACATCACCTCGGGCGTGGCGCACGTGAACGCCTCGTTCAACAACACCATGATCACGATCACCGACGCGCAGGGCAACACGATCTCCTGGTCGAGCGCCGGCGCCATGGGCTTCAAGGGTTCGCGCAAGTCGACCCCTTACGCCGCCCAGATGGCCGCCGAAGACGCTGGCAAGAAGGCCGCCGAGCACGGCGTGAAGACGCTGGAAGTGAACGTCTCGGGTCCCGGTTCCGGCCGTGAATCCGCGCTTCGCGCCCTGCAGGCCGCCGGTATGACGATCACGACCATCCGCGACGTGACTCCGATTCCGCATAACGGCTGCCGGCCGCCCAAGCGCCGGCGAGTCTGAGTTCTATTCGTTGACCCTCTCCCGTCGCCGGCCGTGCGTTTCGCGGCCGGCGAAGACGCGTTCCAAGGACATCCGCCCGTGATCGAAAGAAACTGGAACGAGCTCATTCGCCCCGAAAAGCCGATGATCGAGACCGGCGCCGACGCCAGCCGCAAGGCTCGCATCGTCGCTGAACCCCTCGAGCGCGGTTTCGGTGTGACGCTCGGCAACGCGCTGCGTCGCGTTCTGCTCTCCTCCCTGCAAGGCGCGGCCGTGACCGCCGTCCAGATCGACGGCGTGGTTCACGAGTTCTCCTCGCTGGAAGGCGTGCGTGAGGACGTCGTCGACATCGTCCTCAACATCAAGCAACTGGCTCTTCGGATGCATTCCGAAGGCCCCAAGCGCATGACCCTGCGGGCCACCGGCCCCGGCGTCGTGACGGCCGGCCAGATCGAGGTCCCCTCGGACATCGAGATCCTCAACCCCGACCACGTGCTCTGCACCCTGGACGACGGCGCCAACGTGCGCATGGAGTTCACGGTCAACAACGGCAAGGGCTACGTCCCGTCGGAGCAGAACCGTCCGGAAGACGCGCCGATCGGCCTGATCGCCGTCGACGCCCTGTACTCGCCGGTGAAGCGCGTCGCCTACCGCGTCGAGCCGACCCGTCAGGGTCAGTCGCTCGACTATGACAAGCTGGTGCTGGAAGTCGAAACCAACGGCGCCGTCGGTCCGGTGGACGCGGTGGCCTACGCCGCCCGCATCCTGCAGGACCAGCTGCAGATCTTCATCACCTTCGAAGAGCCCAAGGCCAAGACCGACGGCGAAGCGAAGCCGGAGCTGCCGTTCAACCCGGCTCTGCTGAAGAAGGTCGACGAGCTCGAGCTGTCGGTCCGTTCGGCCAACTGCCTGAAGAACGACAACATCGTCTACATCGGCGACCTGATCCAGAAGACGGAAGCGGAAATGCTCCGCACCCCGAACTTCGGCCGCAAGTCGCTGAACGAGATCAAGGAAGTGCTCGCGGGCATGAACCTGCATCTCGGCATGGACGTGCCGAACTGGCCGCCGGAAAACATCGAAGATCTGGCCAAGAAGTTCGAAGACCAGATCTAGTCCGACTATCGCGCTATCTCCCGGATCGTCCGCAAGGGCGGTTCGGGGCCTTGAGACGCCGCAACAGCGGCCGAGGGCCCCGGCGCTTCGTTCTGACCCAGGCGGGAAACAGGCTGGGATAGGTGACAACACTGCGGGCTGAGGCCCAGGAGAGACCAACATGCGTCACGGTAAAGCACACCGTAAACTGGGTCGTACGACCGCTCACCGGATGGCGATGTTCGCCAACATGTCGGCGAGCCTGATCAAGCACGAGCAGATCGTCACCACCCTGCCCAAGGCCAAGGAACTGCGCCCGATCGTCGAGAAGCTGATCACGCTCGGCAAGCGCGGCGACCTGCACGCCCGTCGCCAGGCCATCAGTCAGGTTCGCGACATCGAACAGGTCGGCAAGCTCTTCTCGGTGCTCGGCCCGCGCTACAAGGCCCGCAACGGCGGCTACATCCGCGTGCTGAAGGCCGGCTTCCGCCACGGCGACAATGCCGCCATGGCGATCATCGAATTCGTCGACCGCGACCCCGCCGAAAAGGGCAAGGACTCCGGTCCGGTCCAGACCTTCGGCGAAGACTGATCTTCGCTTCGGCAGATTGAGACACTGAAAGGCCCCGGAGCGATCCGGGGCCTTTTGCTTTGCGCCGGACCAGGCCGCGAGCTGATTTGTCAGATGTCGCTCAGCGCCCCGAATATAGCCCGTCGGAAGGTTCTCGGATGGCCTTGTCGTCGGCCTGCACTCGAATGGAGGCAGGGTTGATGGTGCCGCTCCTGACGTCGCCAATCATCCAGAGCGATCGCCATTCGCCGGGATGTTCGCTGAAACCAGGGGAGCAGGCATAGGAGGCGCTGATCGTCAGCAGCACTATGCGGCGGCTGTCGCGTGTCCATCGCGACCCATTCGGATGAACGGCTTGCGGCGACAGGCAGGGATACCGGCTCGTCGCAATCCGGACTGCCAAATTTACCAGGGCCGGGCGCTCGACGGCGGCGTTGTCGACGATCTCGAAGACCTGAAGCGCATCCATGAATGAGCCGACGTGGTGGTTCACAAAGAACCAATGTGAGTTCGGCGACCAGGATACAGAGAACGGCATGTCGTCGCTCAGGCTCGTCAATTTCGTCAGGGTTCGCCCCCGGGCATCCTGAAGCTCGATGACGGGTTGCGTCTCGTCGTAGGCTTTCTGCACGACGGCGAGCCGTCGGTCGGGGGACAGCGCCCTGCCGGCGCAGGTCGAAACAAATTGATAGCTGCTGTCGCCTCCCTTTCCGCCAAGACGACAGTCGGTCTGAAGTGCGCCAACCTGCGCCTGGGCGGAGGGGGCGAACAGGCCGAACCCCAGGAAGGTTAGAACCAGCAGCAAATTTCGCCCGCGATGGCGGCCCCCAGGCGAAGTCCCGGTCTGCCTCATGGGTGAACTCCAGCTGCCATCGGCGCAACAACCATAGGTGTGAGAGATGTCAGCCGGCAAGCAGCGCATTGCAGACGTTCCTGCGGCCCGCCCAAACTCAACGTGAATCCGCCCTTTGCCAAATCGTCTCACCGTGGCCGTCGCGCCGCGTGGCGGATCTGAACGATCAGCACCCGCTTCACCGAAACCCGGTACCGAAGAATGTAAGGGCGGACCGAAATGAGTTCTCGCAGCCCGGAAGCGGCCGGCCGACCGCGGTTCGGGTGATCAACGAGACTCTCTCCGGCCATCCAGAGCGCCTCGCTGATCCGCAACGCGGCCGACAGATTATCCCTGGCGATGTGGTTGGCGATGTCGTCCAGGTCGGCGAGCGCTGACCGCGACCAGGCTACTTTAGCCACGACCTCGGCATCGGCTTGTAGTCAGGGGTCCCCCAGGTTCTCAGCCAGGCGGCCACTTCTTCATGCGGCACGCATCGCCCCGCTGCCCAGTCGGCCTCGGCCTCGGCGATCAGCCGCGCGTCCGCTTCCTCGTCGACTTCATCGAACAAGTCGAACTCCGCCGCGGGAGTTTCCTTGAAGCCGGGTTTGTCTTCAGGCATGATCAACCCTAACGCGCCTCATGCGAGAAATCTACTAAAATACTACTCACGCGTTAGGTCCTGGCGCTGGAACAGCCAGACGGCGAGGGCGGTCAGGCCGGCGATCCAGGCGATCAGGGCTACCAGCGCCACGGGCCAGTTGATGTCCGGCGGCACGCCCATCTGCGGCGGCGACATGGCCGCCTTCAACAGGTCGGACTGCAGCACCGGGAAGCCGAGCAGGTCTGGCAGCGGTGGCTGCAGAGGATTGTCGAACCCCTTCTGCCGCTGGCTGACCGCGAAGCCCTGGACAATCCACACCCCGACCGGAACCAGCAGGGCGGCCAGCCCCGCGCGGGTGGCCACGGCGATGACGGCCGCGAGGGCGCCGAGGGCCATCATTTCAAGGAACGCGATGCCGAACATGCCGGCCAACTGGGCGTTGGTGTTGCCCTCGGCCGTCGACCAGACGATGCCGCCGCTGGTCAGCACGGCCGACAGCAGCCCTGCGACGATCCCGCCGACCGCCAGCAGCACCAGGCCGATCAGGGTCACCAGGCCGAACGTCGCGATCTTCCCGAGCAGCAGGTTGGCCCGCGTGTTGCGGGGGGTGAGGAACCGCCAGGTCTCCCAGCGATAGTCGCCCGCCAGAATCGCCGAGGCGGCGATCAGGAAGAACAGCTGCACGATGAAGAAGTTCGAGCCGGACACGGCCTCGACGGCCTGGTTCAGCAGCGAGACCGGCGCGCGGGCGAGGGCGGCGGCGGGATTGCCGGCCGCCGCGGCCTTGCCCAGCAGGTTGCGCATCAGCAGACCCTGGATCAGGCCGATCAGGATGCTGACCAGGGGCACGAACCCCAGGCTCCAGAACACCGTCCCGCGCGCCTTGAAGAAGCGCAGCCGCTCGGCGGCGAAAGCGTCAGCGAGCATCCGCGTCTCCCGTGGAATCGAGGAACACCGTTTCGAGGTCGCCGCCGATCCAGCGGGCCTCGGTGATGTCCACCCTGGCCTTCACAAGCGCCGCGATCAGGGCCGGGGCCTCGGCGCGGGTGATGGCGGCGAACACGGCGTCCTCTCCGTCGGCCGCGCCCTTCGCGCCGAGTATCTCAAGGACCTTGGCCGCCGGCGACGCGAGCAGCCGCAGCCGCTCGTTGACGGCGGTCATCTGGTCGACCCGGCCGTCCTTGACCAGCTTGCCGCGGTCAAGAATGGCCACGGAGTCGCAGACCCGCTGCACCTCGTCGAGCTGGTGGCTGGCGAGGATGATGGTCACCCCGTCCTTGTCGGCCAGTTCGCGCATCAGGGCGCGCATCTCGAGGATGCCGGCCGGATCCATGCCGCTGGTCGGCTCATCGAGGATCAGCACTTCCGGTTTGGTCAGCAGGGCGGCGGCCAGGGCAAGTCGCTGCTTCATGCCGACGGAGTAGCCGTTGACCTTTCGGTCGGCCGCCTCGGTCAGGCCCACGCGCTGCAGCCAGCCGTCGATGTCCGGCGTCTTGAGGCCCGATTCCAGCGCCAGCATGGTCAGGGTGTCACGGGCCGTCAGCCACGGCAGAAAGCGCGGCGTCTCGATGACCGCCCCGATCCGTCGCAGCGCCTTGATGTCGCCGGCCGGCGCGCCCAGCAGGCGGGTCTCGCCGGTCGTAGGCCGCACCAGGCCGAGGACAATGCGGAACAGGGTGCTCTTGCCCGCGCCGTTGGGGCCCAGGATGCCGAAGATCCCACCGCGCGGGATGTTCAGCGTCAGCCCGTCCAGCGCCTTGACCGCGCCATAGGCCTTGCTGACATCGGCGGCCTCGAGGGCGAAACTCATTGGGACATCCTGTGGTTCGCTCCCGGTCATATACAGGTGACAGGGCCGGACTATGACGACCGTGCTTGAGTCCGCCAAGCGTGTGGGCGCAGATGGAGACTCGCCGGAGCAACTTCATGATCGCCGTCGTCCGCCCGTTCTGTCTCGCCGCCCTCGTTCTGTTGTTCGCGGGGGGGCCGGCTCTGGCCGCTGAACGGGCGCCGGTAATCCTGATCTCCATCGATGGCTTCCGCGCCGAGTACGCCACCCGCGGCCTGACGCCGACGCTGGCGGCCCTGGCCGCGGACGGCGCCTGGGCGCCCGACGGCATGCGGCCATCGTTCCCGGTCAACACCTTCCCCAACCACTATGCTCTCGTCACGGGGCTGCGCCCTGACCACAACGGCCTGACGGACAACACCATGTTCGACGACGCCCGGCCGGGCGTGAAGTTCAGCATGTACGCCCGCGATCAGGTGCAGGACCGGTTCTGGTGGGACGGCGGAGAACCGGTCTGGGTGACGGCGGAACAGAAGGGCCTGCGGGCCTTCACGATGTACTGGCCCGGTTCGGAGGCGGCGGTGCACGGCGTGCGCCCCAGCCAGTGGTTCGTCTACGACGAAAAGGACCCGGCCTTCTCCCGTGTTGACCGGGTGCTCGGCTGGCTGGACCTGCCGGCGACGGAACGGCCGGCTTTCATGACGCTCTATTTCGAGGCCGTCGACACGGTCGGACATCGCGTCAGCCCCGGGGGCGCGGACCTCGACAAGGCCCTGAGTGACGTCGACGCGGCGCTGGCCCGCCTGGTCGCCGGGCTGAAGGCGAGGGGGCTCTACGACCGGGTCAACCTGATCATCGTCGCCGACCATGGCATGGCCGAGACCTCACCGGACCGGATCGTGTTCCTTGACGACCTGGTCCCCATCGCGGAGGTGACGACCGTAACCCTCGGCACGGTGTCGGGCCTGATCCCGCGTACGCTGGCGGCGGAGGCCGCGCTGGTGGGCAAGCACCCGCATGTCGAATGCTGGCGCAAGGCGGAACTGCCGAAGCGCTTCCACTACGGGACCCACAAGCGCATTCCGCCGGTCATCTGCCTGCCCGAGACCGGCTGGGTGCTGACCTCTCGGGAGTGGTCCGCGCGCCGGCCCATGACAGGCGTCGCCGGGTCTCACGGCTACGACCCTGACGCGCCGGAGATGCGCGCCCTGTTCGTCGCCCATGGCCCGGCCTTCCGGGCGGGAGCGCGCCTGCCGGTGTTTGACAACGTCTCGGTCTATCCGCTGATCATGCGGCTGCTGGGACTCAAGGCCCGCCCCAACGACGGCCGCATGAAGGACACCGCCCCCGCCCTGAGGTGAAGCATGGACCCCGAAGCCCGGCTGGAAGGTTTCATCACGAAGTTCAGCGACACGGTGGCGGCCCAGGCGCGCGATGCGTTGGCCCGCATGCGTCGTCGCCTGCCGGGCGCCGTCATCGCCGTCTATGACAACTACAACGCCCTCGCGATCGGCTTCGGCACGGGCGAGAAGGTCGGCGACATGGTCTTTTCCCTCGCCGTCTATCCGCGCTGGGTCAGCCTGTTCTTCGGTCAGGGCGCGACGTTGGACGACCCGTACGGGCTCCTGAAAGGAAGCGGCAGCCGGGTTCGTCACATCGTGCTGACGCCCGTGGACCTGCTGGACGACCCCCGCGTGGGCGATCTCATGGACCGCGCCGTGGCCCATGCACCATCCCTGACTGATGCCGCCAGTCAGGGGCGGATGGTGATCAAGTCGATCTCCGCCAATCAACGCCCCCGGCGACCCGCTTGACGAGATAATTTACATATGCGTTAAATATTGCGGAATTCACAAACAGGAGGCCCCGATGGCCCGGAAGCGCGCCTTGTCATCCGCCCTGGTCTACCGGGACCCGCGGGCGGCCCTGAAATGGCTCGAAGCGGCGTTCGGTTTCGAGACCACCCTGCTGATCGAGGACGCCGATGGAAAGCTGGCCCATTCGCAGATGGTCTACGGCGACAGCATTGTGATGATCGGCAACGAATGGACGGACGAACACCGGAGCCCCGCCTCGATCGACGGTCTCATGACCCAGACGGTGCATATCCAGCTGGCAGACGGGGAAGGGACGGTCGACGCCCACTGTGAACAGGCCCGGAAGGCTGGCGCGGTGATCATTGTCGAACCGGAAACCCAATTCTACGGCGACCGCAGCTACCGCTGCAAAGACCCCGAGGGACATATCTGGACCGTGAGCCAGACCGTGGCGGCGACCGATCCCGCGGACTGGGAACGGACGACAGGGCTCAAGACGCCCATCTTCAAGCCATGACGGCGTTGATCGGGGCCGCCCGCCTCGATGAGACACTTGCGGCCCTCGCTGATCCCCATCGCCGACAGGTCGTCGAGCTCCTCCGCGAACGGCCGCGCCGGGCAGGGGAACTGGCGGAGGCCGCCGGCCTGTCGGCGCCGGCCATGAGCCGGCACCTGCGCACCCTGCGGCGTTCGGGCCTGGTCGAGGAGACCTCCCCCGACTTCGACGCCCGGGTGCGTGTCTATCAACTGAGGCCCGAGCCCATGGTTCATCTGCTGCGCTGGCTGGAGGAGACCGACCGGCTTTGGACGGCCCAGTTGGCGGCGTTCAAGGCGCATGTCGAGGCGGACGTCTGATGGCCTCACGAGTGCTCGTCTCGCTGCGCGTCCGGGCGACCCCCGCGCGGGCGTTTGAAGCCTTCACGGCCGAGATCGGCCAGTGGTGGACGCCCAACAGCCTGTTCGCCTTCACGCCGCGCGAGCCCGGCGTTTTGTCGTTCGAGGGTCAGGACCGGCTCATCGAGACCCGCGCCGGCGGCAAGGTGTTTGAGGTCGGCAAGGTCAGGGTCTGGGAGCCGGGCGCGCGCCTCGTGGTCGGCTGGCGCCAGGCCACGTTCGCGCCGGGCATGGCCACCGAGGTCGAGGTGACCTTCGAGCCCGTCGGCGACGAAACCCGCGTCACGGTCACGCACACCGGCTGGGACAGCGTGCCCCGGGCTCATGTCGCAAAGCACGGCTTTCCGGAGACGGCTTTCCTGGCGCGGCATGGCGAATGGTGGCGGGCTCTGTTGGGACGGTTGGGGGAGTATCTGGGATGATCAATCCCCTGCCGCTCATCCCGGCGAAGGCCGGGACCCAGATCCACGGGCAAGGCGACCAGCCTGTTGAATTCGCGATATGTCATCTGGGCCCCGGCCTTCGCCGGGGTGAACGGAAATATTGATGACCCACGACGACATCCGCACCCTCGCGCTCAGCCTGCCGGAAGCGGAGGAACAACCACACTTCGACCGCGCCTCGTTCCGCGTTCGCGGCAAGATCTTCGCGACGCTTCCCCCGGTGCAGGACGACGGCGTCCACAAGGTCGTTCTCAAGCTGCCGGAACTGGTCAAGGAGAGCCTTCAGCAGACCGACAGCAGCGCCATCGTGTCACTGGGAAACTGGGACAAGGGCGGCTGGACGCAACTCGACATCGGGCGCATGGACGGGAAGAAGATGGCTGACCTCGTGCGCCTCGCCTGGCGACAGGTCGCGCCGAAGAGACTAAGCGCTGGGGAGCGAGAATGACGGATCAACAGCAGGCCGCGGCGCCCACGGGCCGCCGGGCGGCCTTCGGCTTCATCTTCGTCTCGGCGCTGATCAACAGCGTCTCGTTCGGGATCATGATCCCCATCCTCCCCAACCTGGTGAAGGCGCTGACCGGCGGCGACACCGCCATGGCCGCCGACTGGAACGTCATCTTTGGCGCCACCTGGGGGGTGATGCAGTTCTTCATCGGCCCGATTCTGGGGATGATGTCGGACCGATATGGCCGCCGGCCGGTGCTGCTGCTGTCCACCTTCGGCCTGGCCGTGGACTTCATGTTCATGGCCCTGGCGCCGACCCTCGGCTGGCTGCTGGTGGGCCGGATCCTCAATGGCATGACCGCCGCCAGCTTCTCGACCGCCAACGCCTATGTTGCCGACGTCACGCCGCCGCAGGATCGGGCGCGGGTGTTCGGCATCATGGGTTCTGCCTTCAGTTTCGGCTTCCTGATCGGACCGGCGCTTGGTGGCTACCTGGGTGATCTCAGCCTGAAAATGGCCGATCCCGTGATCCTCGGCGTCACGCTCGAGATGTCCTTGCGCCTGCCATTCTACGTCGCCGCCAGCCTGGCCTTCGTCAATCTGCTCTACGGCCTGTTTGTTCTGCCGGAGTCGCTGGCGGTGGAGAAGCGCGCGGTGACCTTCAACTGGCTGAAGGCCAATCCGGTCGGATCGCTGATCCTGTTGCGTTCGCACCCGGACCTTGTGCGGCTGGCCAGCGTCGGCTTCCTGTTCCAGCTGGCGCATTCGGTGCTGCCGTCGATCTTCGTGCTCTATGTCGGCTACCGCTACCACTGGAGCCCCTCGACGATGGGCCTGACCATGGCCCTGACGGGGGTCCTCGGGATCATCGTCTCGATGTTCCTGGTCGGGCCGGTGGTCAAACGCATCGGCGAAAAAGGCGCCTTGCTGGTCGGGGCGATGTTCGGCTTCCTCGGCTTCGCCATCTATGGAGGCGCGCCGACGGGCATGCTCTATCTGGTCGGCGCGCCGGTGTTTGCTCTGATGGGCTTCCTGCAGCCGGGCCTGATGGGGCTGATGAGCCGTCGCGTGCAGCCGCAGGAGCAGGGACAGCTGCAGGGCGCCAATCAGAGCCTGCAGGGCATCGCCTCCATGCTTGGACCCGTGCTTTACGGCCTGACCTTCGCCTGGTCGGTGCGCCATGACGCGACCGTGCACCAGCCGGGCCTGGCGATCTTCCTCGCCGCGGGCCTGATGCTGCTGGCCTTCCTGATCGGCCTGAGCGCCGCGCCGCCGCCCAAGGTGGCGGAAGCGCCGGCCGCCTGAGGTCCTGTATCGCCATCATTGCGCCTGAAATCTTCGCTGTTCTGACCGTGGGGCCCTCCTGATCTGAAAGACCTTATGCGCGCGACACGACTGATCCTCCCGACCCTGGTGCTGCTGGCCGCCTGCTCCGGGCCGGCGCCGAAATCCCAGGCCCAGGACGCCGGCCTGGCACAGCCGACCAAGGCGCCGCCTTCCAGCGTCGAGGGCATGAAGACGTCCTTCGCCCCGGTAGTGAAACGGGCCGCTCCAGCGGTGGTCAACGTCTCGAGCCGGCGCGTCGTCCGTCAAAGGGTCGATCCCTTCTGGGACATGTTCACGGGCGGAGCCGCGCCGGCCGCGCGCGTCGCCCAGTCGCTGGGCTCGGGCGCCATCGTGCGCGCCGACGGCGTGATCCTGACCAACAACCACAACATCGACGGCGCGGACGAGATCATGGTCCAGCTGGCGGACCGGCGGGAGTTTCCGGCCAAGGTGCTTCTGGCTGACCCCCGGTCCGACCTGGCGGTGCTGAAGATCGACACCGGCGGCGAACGCCTGCCGGTCATCGCGATCGACGACCAGGAAGAGCTGGAGGTCGGCGACCTGGTCCTGGCGATCGGCAACCCGTTCGGGGTCGGCCAGACGGTCACCAACGGCATTGTCTCGGCGACGGCCCGGTCCAACGTCGGCATCACCGACTACGGTTTCTTCCTGCAGACCGACGCGGCCATCAACCCGGGGAACAGCGGCGGACCGCTTGTCGACATGGATGGTGACCTGATCGGCGTGAATACGGCCATTCTGTCGCGCTCGGGCACGTCCTCGGGCGTGGGCTTCGCCATTCCGGCGGCGATGGCCCGTCAGGTGATCACGGCGGCGCTCGGCGGCGAGCATATGGTGATCCGGCCCTGGCTGGGCGCGCGCACCCAGGCCGTGACGCCCGACGTCGCCCGCAGTCTCGGCCTTCCAGGCCCCCGCGGCGTGGTGGTCACAGACGTCTGGCCGGGCGGCCCGGCCCAGCGCGCGGGCCTCAAGGTCGGCGACGTGATTCTCGACGTCGGCGGGGAAGCCGTGAACGACGAAGGCGGCGCCACCTACCAGTTCGGCTCGCGCCGGCCCGGCGAGACGGTGCCGGTGAAGATCCTCCGCGACAATGCCGAGCGCAGCCTGACGGTCCGCGCTGAACCCGCGCCCGGCGGGCGCGGCGACGAGCGGACCATCTCGGGCAGCAACCCCTTCCAGGGCGCGACTGTGGCCAACCTGTCGCCGGCCATCGCCGACGAAATCGGCGTCGACCCGTTCGCCGGCAAGGGCGGCGGGGTGGTGGTCACCCGCGTGGCCCAGGGCTTCGCCCAGCAGGCCGGCCTCAAGCCGGGCGACATGGTCCGCGAAATCAACGGCCGCGCCATCGCCTCGATGGGTGACCTCAACGCCGCGATCAACTCCGGCGGCAAGGTCTGGCGCGTGACCATCCAGCGCGGCGGCCAGATCATTACGGCGGCGTTCCGGACGTAGGGGACCAACAAACTACCGTCATGGCCCGGCTTGTCCGGGCCACCCAAGCGCAGTGAGCTCGCAGGTCAAGCACGGCCATTTCCGTGCGTCGCTTCCGCCCGCCGGTGTTCTTGGGTGGCCCGGACAAGCCGGGCCATGACGGGGTTTGGCAAATCGGGGCGCAGCAATGCTACACCACCTCCCATGTCCGACCTGTTCGAGGCCGCCGGCCTGACTCCCCATGCCCCAGCGCCGCTCGCCGAGCGGCTGCGGCCGCATGTGCTGGAGGAGGTCGTCGGTCAGGATCACCTGCTCGGCGAGGGTGGGCCGATCCGTCGGATGATCGCCGGCAACCGGCTGGGCTCGATGATCCTCTGGGGTCCGCCCGGCACCGGCAAGACCACCATCGCCCGGCTGCTCGCCAAGGCCGCCGGCTATGAGTTCCAGCAGATCAGCGCCGTCTTCTCCGGCGTCGCCGATCTGAAGAAGGCCTTCGAGCAGGCGAAGATGCGTCGCGCCGTCGGCCAGTCGACCCTGCTGTTCGTCGACGAGATCCATCGCTTCAACCGCGCCCAGCAGGACGGTTTCCTGCCGTTCGTGGAGGAGGGGACCATCACCCTCGTCGGGGCAACCACCGAGAACCCCAGCTTCGAGCTCAACGGCGCCCTGCTGTCGCGCTGTCAGGTCTATGTCCTGCGCCGGCTCGACGAAGCGGCCATGGAGCAACTGCTGCAGCGGGCGGAGGCTGAGACCGGTCTGACCCTGCCGCTGGAGCCGGCCGCGCGCGAAGCGATGATCGCCATGGCCGATGGCGACGGCCGCTACCTGCTGACGCTGGCCGAGACCCTGCTGGCCATCGGCTCGCCCAGGCCCCTGACACCGGCGGAGCTGGGCCAGGTGTTGCAGAAGCGCAGCCCGGCCTACGACAAGGACCGCGAGGAGCACTACAACCTCATCAGCGCCCTGCATAAGAGTGTGCGCGGCAGCGATCCGGACGCGGCCCTCTACTGGCTGGCGCGAATGCTTGAGGGCGGCGAGGACCCGCTGTTCATCGCCCGGCGCCTGACCCGCATGGCCAGCGAGGATATCGGCGCGGCCGACCCGATGAGCCTGCTGCTCTGCAATGCCGCCAAGGACACCTACGACTTCCTCGGCAGCCCCGAGGGCGAACTGGCTCTGGCCCAGGCCTGCGTGCACATGGCTTGCGCGCCCAAGTCGGTGGCCGTCTACAAGGCCTTCGGCGCAGCGCGGAAGGCCGCGCGCGAGACCGGTTCGCTGGCTCCGCCCAGCCATCTCCTCAATGCCCCGACCCGCCTGATGAAGGATCTCGGCTACGGCGCCGGCTACGCCTACGACCCGGACACGGAGGAGGGGTTCTCCGGCCAGAACTACTTCCCGGACGGCATGGACCGGCGCCAGTTCTACAAGCCGAAAGGCGAGGGCCACGAGGCGAAGGTGCGGGAGCGGCTGGAGCGCTGGGCCGGGATGCGGGCGAAGAAGGGCGGCGGCGCATGACGCCCTCTCCCCCTGGGAGAAGAACAACCGTGAGTCCCCGCCCTCCCAAGAAGATCAAAGCCCACGAAAAGGCGATCACCCTCACGCCTGAGGAGATCGCCTTCATCCGCGGCATCGTCATCGCCGAAGACGCGCACATCATCGCCCTGAACAAGCCTGCGGGCCTTTCGAGCCAGGGTGGGCGGATCAACGCGAACACGCTGGACGAGTTGACCTGGGCCTTCGCCCGGCCGGGCGGATCGCGGCCACGTCTGGTGCACCGGCTGGACCGTGACACCTCCGGCGTGATCCTCACCGCCCGAACCCAGCCTGCCGCAAGTTTTCTCGGCAAGGCCATGATCGCGAAGCGTTTTCGCAAAACCTACCTGGCCATCGTGGTGCCCGGCGCGCCCTCGCCGAAGGGCGGGGTGATCGACAGTCCGCTGCGCCGCGAAAGCATCGGCCGCGAGGCCTATATGCGCATTTCCGCCCCCGACCACCCGGACGCGGAGACCGCGAAGACCCGCTACCGCACGCTCGCGGCCACGCCCGAGGCGGCGCTGATGGAGCTGAGCCCCGAGACTGGCCGCATGCATCAGCTGCGCGTCCACATGGCCAGCCTGGGCCGGCCGATCATCGGTGACGCTCGCTACGGCGGCGCCCTGATGGCCGGCGGGCTGCCGGTCCCCCGGCTGATGCTGCACGCGGTCAAGCTGACCTTCCCGCACCCGGACGGGGAGACGATGACGATCGAGGCGCCGCCGCCGGAAGACTTCCAGCGACTTGTGGAAGGGCTTGGGCTCAGGGGTTTCTAGGCGGCCGGCTGGCGTTCCTGCGCGGCCACAGGGGCTCGCAAGGCCGCATGGGTCAGGCCCGCCGTCTCGGCCACCGCGAAGAAGCCGTCGGACGGCAGTCCGTGAACCACCAGCGACGGCGCCATGCCCCGGGCCTGGCGGCCGAATTCGAGGATCTGGCTGGCGATGCGGGCGTCGCCGCCGGGGAGGTCGGCGGCATCCAGCGTCACCCCCATGAACCGCGCGCCGTGCAGCGGAGCCATGGCGTCCCGCGCCGGCTGCACGCGGGCGAAGACGCCCCGGCAAATTCCCTTGAGCAGCGAGACCACCTCGATCAGACGCGCCAGCGGCGCGCCCTTGTCGATGTCGACCAGCTCGATCATCACGCTGGCTTTGACCCGACCGGGAATGGCGCCGCTGCAGCGGATCAGGGCCCCGCGCCCCTTGCTGGCGGCCATGGTGCGGAACGACACGGGGACGATCAGCGCCGGCTGGTTCGGACCGTCGACCCTCGGAAGGTACAGGGTCGCGAAATCAAGCGTGGCCTGATCGATCGTCATCAGGTCCGCGTCAGACAGTCTGGCGAAAGCCCTTGAGGGAATCACCCGTCCGGTCGCGACCTCCGTGACCGTCGGCTCGATCCGGAACGCGGCGGTGACGCCGTGCTTCAGGCTGCGGAGATCCTCGACCGCGAAGTCGATCCGCAGGGACAGGCCGACCGCGGACTGGAAGCTGAAGGGATTGCGCTTGCGCAGCTCGGCAGGGTCGACATCCGGCCGGTCAACGGGTGTTGACGGCGCGGCGCTCACGCTGGCCCGGGCTTCCAGGATGAACACCGGATCCAGCGGCGCGCAAAGGACTTCGCCGTTGATGAGTTCGGTGACCGCCCGGACCGACATGTCCCGCGGCTCCGCTGCTCCGAGGAAATGCATCAGCACCTCCTCCAGAACCTTGAGCGCCACGGCCTGGGCGGCCACGCCCTCTTCGCTGGTCATGGCGATGAGGTAGTCGGTTTCGCCGACGCGCTGCGCCAGATCCTGGAAGGTCAGATGCTCTGCCAGCCGGCGCTCGACATAGGCCCAGACGTCCGGCCGTTTGCGCGGCCAGCGGTCGCCGCTGCGGTCCCGGATGGCCGCGAGGCTGATGATATTGACCGCGCCGCGGCCCATCAGGTCATGACCGCCGAACCGCTCCAGAAGGGCGGCGACATCGGAGGCGTTCAGGCGATCGACAGGCGGTTGGCTCATGGGGGCTCGCGGGCCGTGAAGGGATATTGCCCATATTGAGCCGGACCCGCTTAACAGCGGGTTGCGGCGGCGGCTTTGCGTGTCGCGGCCGGTCGTCGCATAAGGCGTTTATGGACAAGCTCTTCCTCGTCGCCGCCGGCGGCGCAACCGGCGCCGTGATGCGCTATCTGACCGGCGTGGGCATGACCCGCGCCCTCGGCAGCGGCTGGCCGTATGGAACCCTGGCCGTCAACGTCGTCGGTGGGCTGGCTATGGGCCTGCTCGTCGGCATACTGGCCCAGCGCGCCGGCGCCGATCAGGAGCGCTGGCGCGTCCTCCTTGGCGTGGGCGTGCTCGGCGGCTTCACGACCTTTTCGGCCTTCTCCCTCGAGGTCGCCCTGATGATCGAGCGTCGCCAGACGCCCCAGGCGTTCGGCTATGCGACCCTTTCGGTCGTGCTGTCCGTCGCCGCCCTGTTCGCCGGCCTGATGCTGGCGCGAAAGCTGACCGCCGCATGACCGCCCGTGAAGTGAAGACCCTGTTCGTGGATCCCGCCGAGGCCGGCGAGGACGGCGTGCGCCTGGATCGCTGGTTCCGCCGGCGCTGGCCGCACCTGACGCAGGTGCAGATCCAGCGGCTGGCCCGGTCCGGCCAGATCCGCGTGGACGGCTCGCGCGCCAAGGCCGACACGCGCCTGCAGGCCGGCTCGCAGGTGCGTGTTCCGCCGCTGCCCGACGCGCCGGAGCCCGGCGAGAGACTGGCCTTGTCGGACCGCGACGCCAAATACGCCCGCTCCCTGGTGCTCTACGAGGACGAGGAGGTGCTGGTGCTCAACAAGCCGGCCGGCCTCGCCGTCCAGGGCGGCACCAAGACCAGCCAGCACGTCGACCGCCTGCTGTCGGCCTGGGGCGAAGGGCTGGAACGCCCGCGGCTGGTTCACCGGCTCGACCGTGACACCTCCGGGGTGCTGGTGCTCGGCAAGACGCCCGCCGCCGCCGCCCGCCTGTCCGGCGCCTTCGCGCGTCACAAGGCGCAGAAGACCTACTGGGCGCTGGTCGTCGGCACGCCGCACCCGACCGAGGGCATCATCGACGTGCCCCTCGCCAAGAAGGGCATCAACGACCGCGAGATGGTCGTGCCGGTCGATCCCAAGGACCCCAAGGCCGAGGCGGCCGAGACCGAGTTTGTCACCATCAGCCGGGCCGGTCCGCGGGTCTCCTGGATGGCCCTGCGTCCTCACACCGGGCGCACCCACCAGCTGCGCGCGCACATGAAGGCCATGGGCCACCCGATCCTCGGCGACCCCAAGTACGGCGACGAGAAGAGCAACGCCCTGTCCGAGGGCCTGCAGCTGCAGCTGCATGCCCGCCGGCTGGTCATTCCTCACCCCTCGCAGGGGCTGCTGGCCATCGAGGCTCCGCTGAGCAAGGAAATGAAGGAGGGCTTTGCCCGCTTCGGCTTCGACGAGCACGAGGCCGATCCCGAGCCTTTCGCGCGCAAGAGCAGCCCGGTCAGCAAGAGCGGCACGGTCAGCAAGGGCGGCAAGAAGCGATGAGCGACGCGCTGGAAGTCGCCCGCACCGCGCGGGCGCTGGCCGGCGCGGGACGGCCGGCCGAGGCGCTGGTGCTGACGACGCCGCTGGCGGCGTTGGCCGACTCGCCGACGGCCCTGCTGTCGGCCCACGCTGCGGCGCTCAACGCCGTGGGACGCGGCGCGGACGCCCTGCCGGTCTATCGCCGGGTGACGGAGCTCGCGCCCGACGACCGCATCGGCTGGTACAACTACGCCGCCACGCTCGGTGATCTGGGGCGGGCCGCCGACGCCGAGCGCGCTATGGGTGAGGCGATCCGCCGGGGGCTGGACCGTCCCGAGGTCGATCTGGTGCTGGCCCGCGCGATGACGCTGCTGCAGCGCTTCGATGAGGCCGAGGACCGTTTTGGAAAGGTCCTGGCCCGTGAGCCCCTTCACCCCGCCGCCCACCGCGATCTGGCCCAGCTGGTCTGGATGCGTACGGGCGATGTGGCTCGTGCGCTGTCCGGACTCGACGCGGCTCTGGCTCGGGCGCCAGGCGACGTCGCCCTGACCCGCACCCGGGCGACGGTGCTGCAGTTCGCCGGCGACCTGCCGGCGGCCATCGCCACGCTGGAGGCGGCTGCGGCGCGCCAGAGCCATCCCGCCCTGCTGCTCGATCTGGCCGCCTTACGGATCGAGGCCGGGCAAGGGGCGGAGGCCTTGACCATAGCGCGTGCGCTTCTGGCTGCTTCGCCGGGCCTTAGGCCGGCGCTCGAGGTCTACGGCCAGGCCTGTCTGGCGGCCGGGGAGGCGGCGGAGGCGGGGCGCATCGCCGACCAGCTGCTCGTCGGCGCGCCGTTCGACCAGATGGCCCTGATGCTGCGCTCGACGGCCTGGCGGCTGCAGGGTGACGCCCGCGCCGACAGCCTGATCGCACCGGACCGCTTCGTCCGCGCCCACCACCTGCCGACGCCAGACGGCTGGACCAGCCGCGAGGCCTTCCTGACGGACCTGCGCCGCTCTGCCCACGCCCTGCACGGCCTGACGGCCCATCCGCTGCAACAGTCCCTGCGCGGCGGGAGCCAGGCCCAGGGCGTGCTGGCGTCCGGTGATCCGGTGATCCAGGCCTTCTTCCGGTCGGTCGACCGCGTGATCGCAGACCACATCGCCTGGCTGGGGGAGGGCGACGATCCTGTCCGGGCGCGCATCACCGGGCGCCACCGGATAAAGGGCGCCTGGTCGGTCAGACTTCGGCCCCACGGTTATCACGTGAACCACATCCACCCGGAGGGCTGGCTGTCGTCGGCCTTCTATGTCGAGACGCCGACAACGGCCGTCGACGCCGGCGACCGGCAGGGCTGGCTGACCTTCAACAAGCCCGGTTTCGCCACCGTTCCGGCCCTTGAGGCCAATCACGCCGTGCGTCCCGAACCCGGCCTGCTGGCCCTGTTCCCGTCCTACATGTGGCATGGCACCCAGGCCTTCACGACCGACGAGACCCGCATGACCATCGCCTTCGACATCGTCCCGGAGCCGCTGTGACGCCGACGACCGCCCAGGCCCTCGACGCCGCCGCCGGCCTGATGAGCATGGGCCGGACCGGAGAGGCAGCCGACCTCGCGACGCGGGTCCTGCGGGCGGAACCCCGGCATGTCGGCGCGCGCCGACTGCTCGGCCACGCGCTCTGGCGGCTCGGCGACGCCGCCGGCGCCGAGCGGGAACTTCGGGCCGCCCTCTCGATCGACAAGAAGCAGCCGGTGATCCATGCCGAGCTGGCCGATGTGCTGCTGGGCGCGGGCCGGGAGGCCGAGGCGGAAAAGGCGCTCCGCGCCGCCCTTGCGCTGGATCGCCGTTTCCTGCCGGCGGCCGAGCTGCTCACCCGGTTGCTCGCGAGCCGGGGACGGGCGGAGGAGGCGATCCGGGTCATCACGCCCCTGACCGTCGCCGGCGGCGCCCCTGCCGCGCTGAACGCCCACGCCGAGGCCCTGCGTGTGCTCGGGCGGTATGATGAAGCCGCCGCCCTGATCCGGAAGAGCCTTGGTGGTCCGGGCGCGGAGCCGGCCTTCGAGACCCAGCTGGCCGGCGTGCTGCTGCAAGCCGAACGCTACGATGAGGCCGAGGCGGCCGCGCGACGGGCGCTGGCGGGGGGATATCGTTCGCTTGAGACCCTGCGCGCGCTGGGCGGGGCGCTGGAGGGCCTTCATCGTTTCGACGAGGCGGAAGCAGCGCTTCGCGAGGCGCTGACGCTGGAGCCGCATCACCCGATCGTCCATCGGGACCTCGCGCAACTGGTCTGGCGACGCACGGAGGACGCCGGGGCCGCGATGGCGGCGCTGGACCGATCGCTTGCGGTGCGGCCCTACGACGGATCGCTCCTGGTGCTGAAAGCCAAGGTGCTCGAGAACGCGGGCGATCCGTCAGCCGGCTATGCCGCGCTGTCGCCAGTGCAGGGCCACGAGCCCCCAGATGCCATTCTTGAGCTCACGGCGTCGCAGGTCTGTATCCGGCTCGATCCTGAGCGCGCCCTGATCCATGCTGACCGGGCGGTTTCGGCCGCACCAGAGGACCCGGCTATCCGGGCTGTTGCCGCGGAAGCCAATCTCGCCGTCGGCCGCGCTGATGAGGCCGTCCGCCATGCCGAAGCCATGCTCGCCCTTCGGCCGGGCAATCAGCAGGGACTGGCGCTGCTCGCCGTCGCCTGGCGCCTGGCCGGCGATCCACGCTACCACCAGCTCTACGACTACGACGCGTTCGTTAAGCCGTATCGTCTCGATACGCCTGAGGGCTGGCCCACACTGGAGGCCTGGCTGGCCGACCTGGCCCGGGCGCTGGACGGCATGCACGGCCTGAAGGCCCACCCGATCGGTCAGTCCCTTCGGCAGGGCAGTCAGACGACCCAGAGCCTCGATCACGCGACCGACCCGGCGATCCGGGCCTTTTTCGAGGCGATCCGGTCGCCGATCAGCCGGTACATCACCGACCTCGGCAAGGGGCGTGATCCCCTGCGGTCGCGTGCGACGGGGGGATTCCGGCTGAACGGATCGTGGTCGGTGCGCCTCCGTCCGGGCGGCCACCACATTCCGCATCTGCATCCCAATGGCTGGCTGTCGTCGGCGGGCTACATCCAGTTGCCCGACGCCGTGCAGAAGGGCCGGGAGGGCTGGATCGGCTTCGGCGAGCCCGGCGTTCCGACCCGGCCGGCCCTACAGGCCGAGCACTGGGTCAGGCCTGAGCCAGGGATGCTGGTGCTGTTCCCGTCCTACATGTGGCACGGCACGGTCCCGTTCAGCGGGGACCAGACGCGCCTGACCTGCGCCTTCGACGTGGTTCCGGCCTAGACCAGTCCCGCCACCGGCCGCACCCCCACGCTGTCCGGGAACACGACGGAGTCCAGCGCCGTACGGTCCACGCCCAGATGGTCGGCCAGCACGCCCTTGAACAGACCGCGCATGTCCAGCGTCGGCCGGGTGTCGCGGTTCTCGAACAGGGCGTCGCCACGCAGTGTCGGCCAGTCACCGATGATCCCGCCCGGCTTTAGCGCGCCGCCGAGGACCAGCGCGGTCGAGCCGGTGCCGTGGTCGGTGCCGCTGGTGCCGTTGATCCGGGCCGTCCGGCCGAACTCGGTGGCCACGACCACGACGGTGTCCTTCCAGGACTCGCCGAGACCTTCCTTCAGTCCGCTGATCAGGGCGTCGAGGTACAGCAGTCGGGTGGCGAGCTGTCCCTCGGCGGCGCCCTGGTTGGCGTGCGTGTCCCAGCCATCGACGCTGATGGCCACGACCTGCGGGCCGTTCGCCTGGGTCATGAAGCCGGCGACCGCCTTGCCGAGCGTCTTCGCCACGGCCTGCCCCTGGCGGACAAACCCGGCCACGCCGCCGGTGGCCTCGCCAGCGGGGGCGGGCGTCATCGACGACATGTCGCCCTGCGCCGTTACGGCCATGGCTTCGGTCGCGAGTCCGCTGGCCAGCGCCGGAGCGAGGAGCGGATCGCCGGCGTAGAGGTCGGCCAGGATGCCGGGCAGTCGTGGGCTGCCCTGGCCGACGGGGCCCGGAGACCATGAAGCGGTCTGGACCGGTCCGCGCAGGATCAGCGGCGCGGTGGCGCCCACGGACAAGGCCTCGATCTTGCGACCGCCGGCCGCGGTGAGGGCTCGGTTGAGGAAGCCCGACGCCGTGCCGTAGACGACCGTCCCGCCGCTCTCGAGCACGTCCTGCGCCTCGAAATGCGACCTTGCGCGATCAGGGCTGGCGATCGCCGGCGCGATGCGGGCCTGACCCTTCATCGCCAGGGCATGGACCCCCGACAGCGCGGGATGGAGGCTGAAGGTCGAGTCGAGTTTCAGCGCGGCGCTCGCCGGGATGGCGATCCGGCCGCGCAGACCGGCGTAATCAGGGTCGCCGACGGGCGGTGAGACCGACAGACCGTCCATACCGCCCCGCGCGACGATGGTGATGAGCTTCTTCCGGCCGACGGCGTCGTCCGCGAAGGCGGCGCGACCCATGAAGCCCACGGAGAGACCCAGACCGCCGGCGGCGGCGAGCAGATGGCGGCGGGAGAGAGGGAGGCGGGTCATCGGCGCTGGAACTCCGGGCTCATCAGCAGGATCGACAGGGCTTCCTGGCGCGACTCGGCCCGGGCCACGGCCTTGCGAACGGGGTCGCTCAATCGCGCGCCAAGCGCTCCGGCGGCGATGGCGTTGGGGTCGAGATCGGCGGCGACAATGGCCGAGAACCCTTCCGACCAGGTCATCCGCTTGATGATCGCGTCCGGCGCGACCCAGGTCATGGCATCCTCGGGCCAGCCCTTGGGGGAGGGCGGCGAGAAGGCCTGCTGCCCCATGGCCTTCAGGGGCGGGGCCAGGTGTTCAATGGCGCCCGGTTGACCTCCGATGGCGCGCCAGCTGGAGATCAGGAACTCGTAGGGCGTCTTGAACTTGCGCGGAGTCGGGTCCCAGGCCTCCGGCGCGATGATCAGCGCTTCGGCGACGCGGGTCAGGTGGCCGCCCGAGGCGATCCAGGCGGCTTCCAGTTTCGCCACCAGCGAAGGCGGTGGATCATCGGCGACGAAGTGGCGAGCGATCTTCGTGCAGACGTGCCGGGCGGTGGCCGGGTGAACCGCGAGGTCCTTCAGCACCGCTTCGGCCTGTTCGAGCCCAGCGGACCGGTAGGTCTTGCCCATGATCGTTCGCGATCCGGGCTGGTGGGCGTTCAGTCTGAACACGAACGCGCCCTGCTGGGCCAGGACCTCGCGCTGACCACCGACACTCCAGCCGGTCAGGGCCTTGGCGAATTCGGTGACATCCTCCTGGCTGTAGCCGGCGTCGACGCCGACGGTGTGCAGTTCCAGGATCTCGCGGGCCAGGTTTTCATTGATCCCGCCCCGGATGCCCGGCATCGGCCGGCGCTTGAGGTACTGGCCGGCCGGGCTGTCAGGGCCCACGGACTGCGCCTGGTCGAGATAGAGCAGCATGGCCTGGTGGGCCGTGGAGGCGATTAGCAGATCCTCGAAGCGACCGAACACCCGCGGCCGGATGGCCTCCTGCTCGAAAGGCCCGACGACCGTCGCCGTGACCAGCTTCACGGCCGAGACGGTGAAGTGATTGGCCCAGAACAAAGCCCAGCGCTCACGGAACCCGGCCGGCGTCGTGGCCGCCAGCCTGGCGCGGGCGAGAAAGTCGACCGCCGTGCCTTCTCGCAGCATGCGCGCGGCGATCCGTACCGGGTCCCGGGTCTCGGCGTCGCCGTCCTTCCGAGCCATCGCCCGATCCTCGCGGTACTCGCGGAAGGCCAGCAGGCGCGTCACGGCGGTTTCCGGATTGGCCTGGGGCTGGTCGGCGCCCTCCGCCGGACGGATCTGGCTGTGCAGCCAGCCCGGCGGGTCGGCGGCCACACTCGCCAGTTCGCCGGGTCGCGCGCCGAGACCGAAGCGGGTCACCGCGATGGCGGTCATCGTCTCTCGGGAAAGGGCCAAGACGCTGCGCCTCCTTGCGCTGACAGAGCGGTTCGTTCACTTGCACGACGCGGCGGCGCGCTTCCGTCGCGACGATCGGAGAGTCAGCGTGACCGGCAAGGGGGACGGGGTCCAGCACCCACGGCGATTCTACCGCGCGGTGACGGTCGGCCCGGCGGGCGAGGGACACGCCGTGCTGCTGGACGGCCGCACGCCGAAAGCCCCCGGCGGCGCGGCGCTTGTCCTGCCGACGAGGGCTCTGGCCGAGCTGGCGGCGGCCGAATGGGACGCCCAGGACCCGCATATTGTCATGACGTCGATGCCGGGCGTGCGGCTGGCCTTCACCGCACTGGAAAAGATCAACGCCGCCCGTGAGGCGGTCGCCGACGAAATCGCCCGCTACGCCGGCTCTGACCTGCTCTGCTACCGCGCCGAAGGCCCGCGCGAGCTGATCGCCGAGCAGGCCGCCGCCTGGGATCCGCTGCTCGACTGGGCCAGGACCGAGCTGGGCGTCGCTCTGGAGCCGACCACGGGTATCATCCACCGACAGCAACCGGCGGACTCACTGGCCCGGGCGAAAGCCCTCGCCCTGGCCTGCGACGACTTCGCCCTGACCGCCCTGGCGCACGCCGCCGGCCTGCTGGGCTCAGCGGTTCTGGCGTTCGCCCTGCAACGGGGCCGACTGACCGGCGAGGCGGCCCACGACCTGGCCCGCCTCGACGAAGCCTTCCAGGAACGCCTCTGGGGCATCGACGCGGAAGCCGCGATCCGCACCGAAGGCCGCCTGGCGGAGGCGGTGCTGCTCGAACGGTGGTTCAGGGCGCTCGGCTGACGCTCCGGCGCCCTTGTCACGCCCGCGTCACGGCTTTAACCCGGTCCCGTTCGATGCAAGGGGAATGACGGCGTGCAGCACATCCTGGAAGAACTCGAAAAGCGGCGCGAGCAGGCCAGGGCCGGCGGCGGCGAAAAGCGCGTGGCCAGCCAGCACGCCAAGGGCAAGCTGACCGCCCGCGAGCGGATCGACCTGCTGCTCGACGAGGACAGCTTCGAGGAGTTCGACATGTTCGTCGAACACCGAAGCCATGACTTCGGCATGGAGGACCAGCGTATCCCCGGGGACGGGGTCGTCACCGGCTGGGGCACGATCAACGGCAAGGTCGTCTACGTCTTCTCCAAGGATTTCACGGTCTTCGGCGGTTCTCTCAGCGGCGCTCACGCCCAGAAGATCGTCAAGGTCCAGCGCGCGGCCGCCCGCGTCGGAGCGCCGATCATCGGCCTGTTCGACGCCGGCGGCGCGCGCATCCAGGAGGGCGTCGACAGCCTCGCCGGCTATGCCGACATCTTCATGGAGAATGTGCTGTCCTCGGGCGTGGTGCCCCAGATCAGCGTGATCATGGGCCCCTGCGCCGGCGGCGACGTCTATTCGCCGGCCATGACCGACTTCATCTTCATGGTGAAGGACACGAGCTACATGTTCGTCACCGGCCCGGACGTGGTCAAAACGGTGACCAACGAGATTGTCACAGCCGAGGAACTGGGCGGCGCCCGGGTCCACGCGGCAAAGTCCGGTGTCGCCGAGGGCGCGTTCGACAACGATCTGGAGGCAATGACCCAGGTCCGCCGACTGGTCGACTTCCTGCCCTCTTCCAACCGCGAGAAGGCGGCCCCGCGCGAGAGCTTCGACGAGGCGTTCCGCGACGAGATGAGCCTGGACACGCTGATCCCGGCCAACCCCAACAAGCCGTACGACATGAAGGAGCTGATCCTCAAGATTGTCGATGAGGCGGATTTCTTCGAAATCTCAAGCGAGTGGGCCAAGAACATCATCTGCGGCTTTGCCCGCATGGACGGCGAGTCGGTCGGCATCGTCGCCAACCAGCCGCAGGTGCTGGCCGGGGTCCTGGACATCGATTCCAGCCGCAAGGCCGCGCGCTTCGTGCGCTTCTGCGACGCCTTCAACATCCCGATCATCACCCTGGTCGACGTGCCGGGCTTCATGCCGGGCACCAAGCAGGAGTACGGCGGCCTGATCAAACACGGCGCCAAGCTTTTGTTCGCCTATGCCGAGGCCACGGTGCCGAAGGTTACGGTCATTACCCGCAAGGCCTACGGCGGCGCCTATGACGTGATGAGCTCCAAGCACCTGCGCGGCGACGTCAACTACGCCTGGCCGACCGCCGAAATCGCGGTGATGGGCGCCAAGGGGGCGGTGGAGATCATCTTCCGCGCCGAGATGAACGATCCGGAAGCGCTCGCGGCCCGCGAAGCCGAATACAAGGACCGCTTCGCCAACCCGTTCGTCGCGGCGTCACGCGGCTACATCGACGACGTGATCAAGCCCCACGGCACCCGTCGCCGCATCGTCCGGGCCCTCCGCAGCCTCAAGGGCAAGCAGCTGAGCAACCCCTGGAAGAAGCACGACAACATTCCGCTGTAGGGCGGCCCGGCTAGAAGCCTCTAGGTGCACCCATCGACGAGCACGAGCTTGCTCGTCGTGGTGGCGTGCCGGATCGCGAACAAATCCTGGATTTCCGGGTCGCCGAGGAATGCCTCGGCGTTGGCGCGGGCGGGAAACTCGAGGATCACCATGTGCGGCGGCCGCCAGTCGCCTTCCATGACGGTGGGCTCAACGCCACGGACGATATAGCGCCCGCCGTGCCGTTCGATGTGGGCCGGGATCGCGTTGACGTAAGGCATGAAGCCGGGGAGGTCGTTGACGCTGAAGTCGAGGACCAGATAGGCCTTCATTGCTGCCCAGCCGCTACGTCGTGCCGCCGGCCATGAAGTCATAGACGTCGGCGGCGCGGGTCACGGCGATGCTGATCTTGTCGTCGTTGATCTGGATTTCGCCGCGCGCGACAGGGTGGTTGTTGGCCAGGATCCACACCTCGTCGCTGGCTTTGGCGTCGAGCGGAATCACGGCCCCGCGGCCCATCCGCAGCAGCTGCGACATGGGGAGCGTGGACCGTCCCAGGACGACCGAAATCTCGACGTTGACCGACTTGACCTGACTCACGAAACGCTTGGCCCCTCGCGCAATGAGCGCTGACACGCCACATTGGGCCGTCATGCTTGATCAGCCGTTAAACCCGGGGCCCACGGGCCCAGATGCCGCACTTCTTTTCGGCCGCGCCGACGGTTTGCCGGCCGAATGGGCCGTGTCGCGGACGCCGGTTCCCTATCCCGAGGCCGTGGCGGTCATGGAGGCGCGCGCGGAGGCCATCGCGAAAGGCGAGGCAGGGGAACTCATCTGGCTGCTGGAGCATCCGCCACTCTACACGGCCGGGGTTTCGGCGAAGGCGGCCGACCTGATCATGCCCGACCGGTTTCCGGTGTTCGAGAGCGGGCGAGGGGGCCAGTACACCTATCACGGCCCCGGTCAGCGCGTGGCCTACGTCATGCTCGACCTCGGCAAGCGGAAGAAAGACGTGCGGGCGTTCGTCGCTGCGTTGGAGGCCTGGGTCATAGACGCCCTGGCCGCCTTCAATCTCGAAGGCCAGATCCGCGAGGGCCGCGTCGGCGTCTGGGTCGGGCGCCGGGGCCCCGGCTGGTCGCGCGAGGACAAGATCGCCGCCATCGGCGTCAAGCTGCGCCGCTGGGTCAGCTTTCACGGCATCAGCCTCAACGTCGAGCCGGACCTCGACCATTTCGGCGGCATCGTCCCCTGCGGGGTGACCGAACACGGCGTGACCAGTCTGGTGGACCAGGGCCTTCCGGTGACGATGGACGAGGCCGATGCGGCCCTGAAGACGGCATTCCAGCGGGTGTTCGGACCTGTGGTGGATGGTCTTCCCATTGCGGGAGGAAGAAGCCGTCAGCCCTTCTGACAGGCCTTCCACGCCTGGTAGTCGGCGCGTTCGGTCGAGCGCTTGAGATTGGGGTTGCCCCACACGAACGGCGAGTACGCGTTGTTGGCGGCCTCGTTCACCCAGACTTCGCCGGTGACCTTGTTCCAGGTGAACTCCAGATCGTCTTCCCCTGCGCTTGGGCTGATTACGGCGCAGACGTCGCCGGCCGCGTTGACCTTGATTTTGCGAACGCTCGCCGACCTTGCGCTCTTGAGCATGCCCTTGACGGCGTCGACGCCAGGCTGGGCATCCGGGGGGATCGTTTCCGCCGCGAGGGCGGCACCGCCCAGAACCAGACTTATCGCAAGGGCGAGACCGAGGCGCATGACGGAGACTCCTAGACTGTAGCGGCTTTGATGGGATTGGGCCCGTACCGGTTGGCGCCCTGCTCGCCGGCCATCACGCCCAGTTCGACGGCGGCCCAGACGATGACGAGCGAGAAGGCGAAATCGAGGAATCCAACCGGGAACGGCCATGCGATGATCAGCGCGAGGATCAGGATCGCCGCCAGCCAGCCCGACCGGCCGCGGTCATGCAGTCGCTTGGACAGGACGCAGGCCCCGCTGAACAACAGGCCGGGATAAACGAACCAGCCGGTCAGCAGATGCATCGTCGGGCCCATCGAGGCCTCATAGACCATCGCGATCGCGATCAGCACCGCGGCGGCGATGAGGAACGGCGTCCGCGCCACGCGGCCCGTGGACGAGAAGAACAGCTCCACCCAGTCAATCTGGCCGCCCATGCGTACGCTCGCTCCGACTCTGGAAAAGGGTTCAGTATCCCTATCTAGGCGAGAGCGGCCCGTGGCGAAAGGCTTGCGGCCCAACGGGCGGCGGGGTCATCGACTCCCTCGCGTGCGCCGAACCGGTTGAGACCTGGCGACCCCGGCCCGGTGATCAGGCTGAGCACCAGCCACAGCTGCCCCAGCAAGGGCGGCATGACGAACAGCAGCATCCAGCCGGACCGGTCGCGGTCGTGACAGCGCTTCACGGCGGCGGCGACGGCGATGATCACGGCATTGCAGAGCAGAATGGCCGCCAGACTGGCCACCAGCCCGCGCCCCGTGCCGGTGACGCCGGCCAACGGCTCGTCGCCCGCGCCACTCAGCACGATCAGCAGAAAGGCGGCGAAATAGGTCCCTGTGAACAGCGCGATGCCGGTCAGCGCAAACTCCAGCCGGCCGAGGCGACCTTTCATGCTGTAGAGGTTCAGAATAGCGCGCACGACCCTTGCTCCCGAAGCCCGCGACGTTAACGCGGCAGGGAGCGATTGGTTCTCGGGGGAGATCGGCGCCGAAAGGCCCTAGCCGAACTCGACCAGCACCTCGTCGGCCGCGACGCTGTCGCCGCCCTTGGCCGAGACGGTCTTCACCACGCCCTCGCGTTCGGCGCGGATGATGTTCTGCATCTTCATCGCCTCGATGATGCAGACGACTTCCCCTTCGCGGACGGTCTGGCCGACCTCGACGTCCATCGAGACGACCAGGCCCGGCATCGGCGAGATGATCATCTTGCTGGTGTCGGCGGCCTGCTTCTCGGGCAGCTTCTCGTGAAGCTCGGCGGAGCGGGGGCTCAGCACCAGAACCTTGGCCTTGGCGGCCCGGTGGCGGATGACGAAGCCTTCCGCGGCCGTGGCCACGTTGACGGTGAACGCCTGGCCGTTGAGCACGCCGCGCAGCAGCGCCTTGCCCGGGCGCCAGTTGACGCTGTCCAGCGTCAGGGTTCGGTCGTCGCCCTCGAGGTAGAGGCTGAGGACGCCGTCGGCCTCGTCGACGTCGACGCGGCGCTTGGCGTGGCCGACCAGCACAACCCAGTCGCGGCGATCGGAGCCGCCGGCCCGGCGGGTGACCATGCGGTGCATCGCCACGCCGGCGGCGGTCAGGATGTCGACCTGCAGCGGTGTTGGCGTCGTGCCGGTGAAGCCGTCAGGGAACTCGTCGACGATGTAGCTCGTCGACAGCTTGCCGGACCGGAACCGGTCCTGGTCCATCACGGCGGCGAGGAACGGGATGTTGTGGCCCAGACCCTCGATATGGAAGTCTTCCAGCGCCCGGCCCATGCCGTCGACAGCGGCCAGGCGCGTCGGCGCCCAACTGCACAGCTTGGAGATCATCGGGTCGTAGAACATCGAGATCTCGTCGCCCTCGCGGACGCCGGCGTCGTTGCGCACGACGTAGCCCCCATCCTTACCAAGGGAGTGCTGGCCCTCGACCGGCGGGTCGTAGCGCACGAGGCGGCCGATGCTGGGCAGGAACTTGCGGTAGGGGTCCTCGGCGTAGATCCGGCTCTCGATCGCCCAGCCGTTGATCTTCAGGTCCTTCTGCCCGAACGCCATCGTCTCGCCGGCGGCGCTGCGCAGCATCTGCTCGACAAGGTCCAGGCCGGTAATCAGCTCGGTCACCGGGTGTTCGACCTGCAGACGGGTGTTCATCTCCAGGAAGTAGAAGCTCTTGTCCTGGCCGGCGACGAACTCGACGGTGCCGGCGCTGTCGTAGTTGACGGCCTTGGCCAGGGCGACGGCCTGGGCGCCCATGGCGGCGCGGGTGGCTTCGTCGAGCAGCGGGGAGGGGGCTTCCTCGATGACCTTCTGGTTACGACGCTGGATCGAGCATTCCCGCTCGAACAGGTGCACCACGTTGCCGTGCTTGTCGCCGAGCACCTGGATCTCGATGTGGCGCGGGCTGGTGATGAACTTCTCGATGAAGATCCGGTCGTCGCCGAAGCTCGATTTGGCTTCCGAGCGGACGGCCGGGAAGCCTTCCTCGACGTCCTGGCGGCTATGGGCGACGCGGATGCCCTTGCCGCCGCCGCCGGCCGAGGCCTTGATCATCACCGGATAGCCGATCTCCTCGGAGATCTTCACGGCGTGGGCGGTGTCGGCGATCTCGCCGATGTGGCCGGGGACGCAGCTGACGCCGGCCTTCTCGGCGAACTTCTTCGACTCGATCTTGTCGCCCATCGCGCGGATCGCGCCGGGATTGGGGCCGATGAACACGATGCCTTCATCGGCGCAACGTTGGGCAAAACCGGCGTTCTCCGACAGGAAGCCGAAGCCGGGGTGGACGGCCTGGGCGCCGGTCTTGCGGCAGGCGTCGATGATCTTGTCCTGGACGAGATAGGACTCACTCGCCGGCGCCGGCCCGATGAAGACGGTCTCGTCCGCCATCTCGACCGAGAGGCTGTCGGCGTCGGCTTCGGAATAGACGACGACCGTCTTGATCCCCATCCGGCGGCAGGTCTTGATGACCCGCACCGCGATTTCACCCCGGTTGGCGATCAGAATTTTCGAGAACATCGGCCTGGCCACGCCCCTTGCGCACGATTTTGCCGGGTCGGGTTAGCCCGCACAGGGCGGCTTGGCAACGGCGCCGCAACGTCGCCCTCCGCGCTTGTCCGTCCGCGGGGCGTTCAGGCCGGGATCCTCGACCCGTCCCAGGCGAACACACCGCCACTGTCGGCCCCAGTCAGGCCGTCCAGCGTCCGAAGCAGATGCGCCGCGCTTTCGGCCGGGGAGAACAGGCGCTCCGGCGACACGCCACCCTGGAAAGGCCGGCTGAGACCGGTATCGACAGTGCCGGGATGCAGGCCGACGCACAGGGCCAGAGGCCGGGTCCGTGCCAGCTCGATGGCCATCGTCGCGATCAGCATGTTCAGCGCGGCCTTTGACGCCCGATAGCCGTGCCAGCCGCCCAGCCGGTTGTCCGAAATGCTGCCGACGCGGGCCGACAGGGCGGCGAAGACGGCGCGGTCATCCCGCGCAAAGCGCGGCAGGGCATGTTTGGCGACCAGCGAGGGACCGATGGTATTGACCGCGAACAGGTGGGCCATCGCCGCCGGGTCCAGCGCCTTCAGCGCCTTTTCCGGGCTGATCCCGGGCGCGTGAAGCAGGCCGCTGGCCACGATCACCAGGCGGGGCGCGGCGACCGGTCGCGCCATCGCCTCAGCGACGGACGCCTCGTCGGTCACGTCGATCGGCGACGCTACCGCCCCCCACGGCGCCGCGCGGCCGGTCCGGCTCATGGCATGAACCTCTTCGAATCGGCCGCTCGTCACGATGGCGTCGGTCAGGGCCGCGCCCAGGCCGCCGCTCGCCCCGACGATGATCGCGCTGCCCGTGGGCTCAAAAACGGTCATGTCGGCGCGGGCTCGTCTTTCCGGGGCGGGGGTCCGGCACTACATTGGTCAAATGACCGACAAGACAACCTCCGCCTCGGGTTTTGACCTGACCCCGCCCACGGACGCGGAACGCGCGCGCCTCGAAGCCGACCTGACGCGTGAAGAGGCCGAGGTCCTGCTTCATCACGGCACGGAGGCGCCCTTCTGCGGCGGCCTGCTCGGCGAGAAGCGCCCGGGGGCCTACTGCTGCCGGCAATGCGGTCTGCCGCTGTTCCGCTTCGAGACCAAGTTCGAGAGCGGCACGGGCTGGCCCAGCTTCTACGCGCCCTACGATGAGGCCCATGTCGCGGAGGTCCGCGACACCAGCTACGGCATGCTGCGTATCGAGACGCTGTGCGCGCGCTGCGGCAGCCACCAGGGCCACGTCTTCCCTGACGGTCCGCCGCCGACCCGCCTGCGCTACTGCATCAATTCGATCTCGCTGACCTTCGTCGGCGACGGCGATCCGCTTCCTGACCCGCTGGGGCGAGGGGATCGCTTCTAGAAGCGGCTCTTCAGGTAGGCCCGGAACTCGGCCATGGTCATCACCTGGTCGGGATTGGCCAGGGCGCCGCCGGGATCATCCTTTCGGTTCGGGGCGACCTCGTCGTGTCCGAACACGCGATCGATGCTGAACGTCGTCGGGAACCGCCTGGTCAGATAGAGCACGACGTTGGTCAGGCTCTCGAACTGCTCGTGGCTGTAGGGCAGGTACCAGTGCTTGTGGATGTTGCCGCCCTCGGCCAGGCGCACCTGGTCGCGGCTGTACCATTCGTCATTGGCGGAACGGCGGGTGCAGCGCCCTTCCGCGTCGAGCTCCACCGCGCCGGTGGCGGTGCGCTCCGAGTTGAACCAGGGGCAGAAGACATTGGCGTCGGCCGTGGGATAGAGAACTCCCGGGTTGTTCATTTCGAAGCCGACGTAGTAGCGCGACACGCCTGATCGACCGGTCGACGGGCAGAGGCTCACTCCGGCATGGGATCCCCACTCGGCCCAGTCGAAGTTTTCCGGAAGCAGAACCCTCCCTGTCCGGCTGATCTCGCCATAGTGGAAGTGGTTCTCCTGGCCTGATCGCAGGATGTCGAGCGACCGGCTGTCGGAATCCTCCGGTCCATTGCCGGCGCGCCGGATGCGATAGGCGTCGAAGTGGACGATCAAGCCCTCAAGGCCGTTGGGACGGCGTCCCTGGACCGTATGGCGGATACCGGCGATCAGCTCGAACCGGGGCGGAACATAGTCGCCCAGCTGCATCCGGCTCGGCCGGTCCTGGTCGTCATCGGGTTCGCTGCCCTGGTCGGGCCCCACCGCGTCGACGTTGGCCTCGAAGGCATCGCATCCGCCGGCCCAGACGAACTCGTCATCGGCGCACGCATACCATTCCGCCACCCCTGAAACGGATTGGCCGAGCACGACCCCGAGAACGGGAAACCGGACTCCGGGGTCGAGTGTGCGCGCCTTGGCGGCGGCGGCGGACGGCTGGCCCTTGCGGACGTTGACGCGCACCTTCGCGCGAATTGTGCCTGGCTTTGGCGTGATCGTGATCATGGCTTAGCCCACCGCTCCGTTGCTATCGATTGTCCGGTCCGCGAGGGCGACGGTCTCGGTCCCGCCGTGAGGCGCGGCCTAGAAGGCGAGGTTGCGCCTGCCGCCTTGGGTGGCGCGGGGGACATCGACCGCCCGCGAAGCTGCGATACTTGCGAAATCCTTCGAGCACGATGACCCCCGGCTCAGCTGTCGCCGGGTACCTTGTCACGAGTATTTTATAAATACAACTAAAGAGAGAATATGCGATAGCGCGGCGTCGAAGAGAACAACCCCTTCCCATACCGTTCGGCTTTTGCTACCCCCCGCGCCTCACCACGGGCGGTCGTGGCGGAATTGGTAGACGCGCAGCGTTGAGGTCGCTGTTCCCTAACCGGAGTGGAAGTTCGAGTCTTCTCGACCGCACCAGTGAATCAGAGGCAAGAAGCACTGCAGGATTGATCTCTTCGTTCAGGAGGCCCCGACATGACCCGGGATAAAGCCGACCTGATCGATGAGAATACCCTCTCGATCCCTGCAGCCCCTGAAAACGCCGCGCCGCCCGAGGATCTCGAGGATCTCGCGCTCGGCGACGACTACGCCCTCAATCCCGCCTACGTCGACATGGTCATCGACGCCGCCGACCGTGGCGACGCCGAGCGGCTGCGCGAGCTCGTCGGGGCCCTGCGCTCCGAGGACGTCGCCGACCTGATGGGTTTCCTCAATGCGGACTACCGCGAGGAGATCATTCCCTGTCTCGATTCGGAAACCCTCGCCGAGGTGCTCTCCGAGCTGGACGACAACCTGCGCGAGGAGGTCCTCGAGACGGTCAACCCGACCGCTCTGGCCCGCGCCCTCGAAGAACTCGACTCAGATGACGCCGCCGACGTCATCGACGACCTGGAAGGCGAGAAGCGCGCCCAGGTTCTCGCCGCGATGGACGCGGACGACCGGGCGGCGATCGAGAGCAGCCTGGCCTATGCCGACGAGACCGCCGGCCGCCTGATGCAGCGCGAGGTGCTGGCCGCGCCGCAATTCTGGACCGTCGGCCAGACCATCGACCACGTCCGCCAGGCCGGCGACGAGCTGCCGGAGCTGTTCTTCGACATCTACATCGTCGACCCGGCCTATCGCCCGATCGGCGCCGCGCCGATCAGCCAACTGCTGCGGGCCAGACGCGAGACCACCCTGGCCGAGATCATGGAGCCGGTGACCGAGATCACCGTCGACATGGATCAGGAAGAGGTCGCCTACATCTTCGACAAGTATCACCTGATCAGCGCCCCCGTGATCGATCCCGGCGGCCGGCTGGTCGGTCAGATCACGGTCGACGACATCATCGGTGTTATCCAGGAGGAGTCCGAGGAGGACATCCTCGCCCTGGCCGGTGTGTCGGACGCAGGCCGTGACGCCGGAATCATCGATATCGTGCGCGCGCGCCTGCCCTGGCTGATGCTCAATCTCGTCACCGCCACCCTGGCGGTCAGCGGTGTGGCCCTGTTCCAGGAACAGATCGCCAAGGTCGTGGCCCTGGCCGTGCTGATGCCGATCGTCTCGTCGCTCGGGGGCAACGCCGGCACCCAGACCCTCGCCGTTGCCGTACGTGCGCTCGCCAGTCGCGAGCTGAGCGCGGCCAACGCCCAGCGCATTGTTCTTCGTGAACTGGCCGTGGGCCTGACCAACGGCCTGAGTCTGGCCGCGGTCATGGGCGTCGCCGTGTTTGCGGTCTATCAGCTGATCGACCACGACACGGCGACCAACGGCCGACTGGCGATCACCGTGGCCTCGGCCCTTGTGATCAATATCTTCACCGCTGCCCTTGGCGGGATCTTTGCACCGCTGCTGCTGGAGCGGATGGGGCGTGACCCGGCCGTTTCGTCCTCGATTTTCGTGACGTTCCTCACCGACTTCACGGGGTTCTTCGCGGTTCTGCTGATCGCGTCCCTTCTGTTCGCCTGAGCAGGGCGCATAAACGGGACGCGATCCCGTTCGGTCATGCGGATGACCGAATTCGGAACTAGGCCTCTCGCCCATGGCGCAGTGGCTCCATTTCTCCTCCGAGGCGTTCTACTGGCCCAACCGGCATCCCTTTTGCGGGAGTGAGCTGGAACGCAGCAGCGTCTGTCTCATTTCGGATCAAAAAGGCCGATGAAACCCCGTCACCAGGTCTCCCGCGTCGCCATCGAACTGATCAAGAAGTTCGAAGGCTATCGCCAACGCGCCGCCCAACTGCCCGACGGCCGCTGGACGATCGGTTACGGGCATACCCTGACCGCACGCCAGGGCGCGGAGGTGTCCGAGGCGGACGCCGAAGCCCTGCTGATGTACGATCTCATCGCCGTGGCCCATGCGGTCAACGAGCACAGCTACACGCCGCTGACCCAGAACCAGTTCGACTCGCTGTGCTGCTTCGCTTTCAACATCGGCGTCGACAATTTCCGCCGCTCGTCGGTGCTGCGTCGGGTCAACGAAGGCCAGATGCTGCAGGCCGCCTGCGCCATGGAGATGTGGCGCAAGGCGGACTTCGAAGGCGAGCGGATCGTCATCGACGCCCTGGTTCGCCGACGCGCCGCCGAGAAGACCCTGTTCCTGACTCCGGCCAATGGCTGGATCCCCGCGCCGTCGCCCGTGCTGGCGCCGAAGGTCGACTACGACGCGGTCAATTCCGTGCCGCGTGAGACGCCGACGGCCGTCAGGGCCTCGATGACCGGCGAACGCGCCAGCGTGGTCCGCGACGAGACGCCCCAGCCGCAACCGGAAGCCCCGCCCGTCGTCCCGCTGGCCAGCGAAATCGCCGCCGCCGACGTGGGCGCCCGGCTGGAACAGCTGATGCCGGAACCGGCTCCGGTCGAGCCGGAACCTGTTGTCGAGGCTACCCCGACGATGACCGTCGTCGAACTCGCGCCGGAACCGGTTTCCGAAGTGGCGCCGGCCGTCGAGACGGCCGCCGAAGTGCTACCTGAACCCGTCGCAGCCTGGCAGTCCAACGACGCCCCTTCACAGCCTGAGCCGGTCGTTGTCGGATCTAACCTTGCCTACGCCACGCCAGAGGCCGACTTCACGCTGACGCCTGCGCCCGAGGTTTCCATCGAACGGGCGCCGGATGACGCCCTGCGGGCCGACCTGCCGGCGCCGGCCAGCGAGTCGGGCCCCGGGCTGTTCGACGTCACCCCGTCGAACTTTGTGCTTGAAGGCGCGCCGGGCAGGCCGCTGGTCAACGAAGACTACGTCCGCCGCCTGGTTCGCGAGGACGAGATGGCGGAGCTGGGCGGCTTCGATCCGACCTTCGACGAGGCGACCCTCGAACCCGTGCGCATCAGCGGCCTGCCGCTGCTGGCCACGGGCGTTGGCGGCCTGGCGTTGATGGCCGGCGGCATCGCGGTCGGCTTCTCCGCCGGCGGCGGCGACGGCCTGCTCAATGTCAGCAATCTGGGTTGGCTGGTCGCCGTCGCCGGCGCCGGTCTGACAGGGGTCTCGGTCTGGGTGGCCCTGAACAAATTCCTCGGCGCTCCGTTGGACGACGACGACGAGGATGAGGAAGTAACCGAGGCGGAGTCGGAGCCTCGGGAGTAGCCCGCGTAGCGTAAGGGCGCCCGCGTACAGTATGGGGATAGCGTTGGCGCCTCGCGAGCTTGCTCGCGGGGCGTCGTGCGTTTGTGGGGACATGTACCGCAGGTCCGTGTCCCCCAATCGAGCAGCCGGGTTTAGGGGACACGTACCTGCGGTACATGTCCCCGTTCAAATGTGGCGCCCCGGCGTCATCGTGCTATTTCCACCGCCATGACCCAATCCGGACCCGCCATGGATTTCGGCCTCGGCGAAACCGCCGACGCCATCCGCGACACCACCGCGCGCTTCGCCGCCGACCGCATCGCGCCGATCGCCGCCGACATCGATCGCGACAACGCCTTTCCCCGCGCGCTCTGGCCGCAGATGGGCGAACTGGGCCTGCACGGCATCACCGTCGAGGAAGAGTTCGGCGGCCTTGGTCTGGGCTATCTCGAACATGTCGTGGCGATGGAGGAGATCTCCCGCGCCTCGGCCTCGGTCGGCCTCAGCTACGGCGCCCACTCAAACCTCTGCATCAACCAGATCCGCCGCTGGGCCACGCCCGAACAGAAGCTGCGTTACCTGCAGAAGCTGATCAGCGGCGAGCATGTCGGCGCCCTGGCCATGAGCGAGGCCGGCTCAGGCTCGGACGTGGTCTCGATGAAGCTCCGCGCGGATCGCAAGGGCGACCGCTTCGTGCTCAACGGCACGAAATTCTGGATCACAAACGCCCCGCACGCCGACACCCTGGTGGTCTACGCCAAGTCGGCGCCGGAGGAGGGCAGCCGCGGCATCACTGCCTTCCTCATCGAGAAGGGCATGAAGGGCTTCAGCGTCAGCAAGAAGCTCGACAAGATGGGCATGCGCGGCAGCGACACGGCCGAGCTGGTGTTCGAGGACTGCGAGGTCCCGGAAGAGAACATCATGGGCCCGTTCAACGGCGGCGTCGGCGTGCTGATGAGCGGCCTCGACTATGAGCGCGCCGTGCTGGCCGCCGGTCCCCTGGGCATCATGCAGGCCTGCCTCGACGTGGTCCTGCCCTACGTCCGCGACCGCAAGCAGTTCGGCAAGGCCATCGGCAGCTTCCAGCTGATGCAGGGCAAGGTCGCCGACATGTACGTCGCGCTGAATTCGGCCCGCGCCTACGTCTACCAGGTCGCCCGCGCCTGCGACGCCGGCAAGACCACCCGTTTCGACGCCGCCGGCGCGATCCTGATGGCCAGCGAGAACGCGGTGAAGGTCGCCAACGAAGCCGTCCAGGCCCTCGGCGGCGCGGGCTACACTCGCGAATGGCCGGTCGAGCGCTTCGTCCGCGACGCCAAGCTCTACGACATCGGCGCGGGCACCAACGAGATCCGCCGCTTCCTGATCGGGCGGGAGCTGGTGGGCGGGTAGATGGATCTCAAAAGCATATTCGGATCTGCTTCGTCATCATTCGAGGCTGAGCTGAATCTTCTAAGAGCAGCCTTAAAGCATTCCGGCCAAAAAGGGGCAGTAGCCGAAGGTGCAGTAAAGCAATGGCTAAAGGAGATTTTGCCTGCTCATTTGGGAGCTAGCGAAGGAATTGTTGTTACTAGCGACGGATATTTATCGCCCCAGATCGACATAATTATTTATGATGAGGCAGAGTGTCCGGTTTTATTTTCAAGGTCTGCAACAAAAGTAATTCCAATCGAATTTGTATATGCAGTATTTGAGATAAAGACCGATCTTTCATCATCTGGATACGATGATTGGGCCAAGAAGACGAAAGAAATCAAATCGAAGAGAAAGTATTTTTCCAATCCAGAGTACACATATCACGCATACGGACAGAATTGGATCTCTCCGCCGATTCTGTCCGGGATATTTGGGTTAACTTCAAGTGTCGGCAGCACATTGTGGGAGAAATATGTAAATAGTTACGCAAATGAACCTGTAAACCTATGCGTTGATATATGTTATATAAATGGATTTGGGCTATTTGTGCAGCATAATTCAGATACCGGTCTTCAGGCGCTCACTGGAAGGGTGGATAAACTAGCTTTTGTGAAGGAAGACCCCTTGGTAGCATTCTGGACGGTTATGAGCATGCTTTCGATCCAATGGAAAATGCGGGATATTCCATCCATGTATCGATACAGCGTAGTTCACGAGAATTCGACGACGGTTGAGATCCCGCTGCATCCACCTGTACATGACCATATTAAAAGCTGATTTAATCGGCCGGAAAGTGTAGGGCACCCGGAAATTTCGATCTCCATCATGGAGATCTTTCTTTTCCGGTAGATTTGCCGCCCATCAGAAGGCCACCGGCGCCGCCCCGACGGCGAAGCGTGGCGAAACTCCGAGATCCGGGCTAAAGGGCGCCAGCAAGGCTATGCTGTCGACGTCCGAAGGGCAGCTTGAGGAGGTCGCCAGCGGCCCACGCGCCGGCAAGCCGAAGTCTATGGAGCCCTAGTCTGTCCCGAGGGCCTGAACGATGGGGACGCCGTTGGCTTCCTTCCAGGCTGAGTCGAGGATCGGGTCGCTCCAGTAGGTGCGGAACCAGTGGTCCAGCCATGGGTCGCCGCCGGTGAACCACTTCCCGCGCGCCGACAGATCGACTTTCGTCCGGGCTTCGGACTGGGGTGTCCCGGCCGGGAGGCCCTTTGCGCCATTGCGGGCGCCTTCGAGCAGGGACCCGACCCGGATCAGATAGTCGCTGTCGTTCATCGGCGCGCCATGACCGGGGATCAGCCGGATCCAGTCCATGGCGATGATCGACTTCAGCGCCGCCAGCCATTCCGACGGATAGCCGCCGTAGCCGAACGGAATCGGGGCCACGAGCAGGTCGCCGGTGATGATCAGGTTCTGGCGCGGCAGCCGTACGATCGCGTCGCCGTCGGTGTTGGCGCGCCCGAGGAACTGCGCCACGACGGGCTGGTCCGGGTCATCGATCAGCAGGGCGTCATCGAACGCTTCCCGCGGCGCGAGGGTCAGGGCGCCATCCATGTCGCGGGCGTACTGGTTGAAAACGCGCGCGCCGGCGGCCCAGCCCGCCCGAAACGCCGGCTCGGCGGCCGCCTCTGCCTGCTGGCGACAATAGGCGGCAAAGCCGCGGTACCGGGCCAGCATGGCGGCATTGGCTTTGGGGTCAGGCCGTCCCGGCGTGTTCATGGTCTTGGGGTCGGACAGGTGGGCCTGGGTCGCGGTCGTGGCGATCGTCCGGGCGGTGGGCCATGCCTTGAGGATTTCCGACAGCCCCAACACGTGGTCGCCGTGCCAGTGGGTCAGGATCACCGCCTTCACGGGCTTGGCGCTGACGCCGCGGATCAGGCTGATGATCCGCCGCGCCGAGCCGGGCGACCCGCCGCAATCGACCAGCACCAACCCGTCGGCCTGATCGATGACAGTAACGTTGCCGATGGGCTGCAGATGGAACGGCTTGGCCTGACGGATCAGCCACAGGCGGTCCGAGAACTGTGGCTCGATGATCTCGTAGTACCCGTCGTCGGGCAGGGGACCGTCATCCGCGACCGGCGGGGCGGCAGCTCCGGCAACGCCGGGCAGGGCCAGCGCCGCCCCGGTCGCGACAATCAGGTCCCGTCTCGCCCATCCGCTCATGGTCTGCCTCCGCCCGAAGTCATGCAGAGCAGCACGGTGGGAACGCCGGGCCCAGTGAATCCTTGTCCACAAATGCAAAAGGCCGCCGGGGCGCCCCGACGGCCTTTCCATCGTCATGCCGCGGTCGCGGCGAAACGCTAGGCGCTGATCAGGCGCTGACCTCCGTCGAAACGGATTTCAGGGTCACGCACTGCGACCGCGGGTTCATACGATGAGACACCGGATCACCTCCTTTCAGCTGTTGAAACAGGACCCCCACTATGAGGGACAGAATCGGCCGTCGCCAACCCTCCGCACGCGGCGCGCGACAAATTGCCTAGCTTTTGATCTTCTGCGGCTTGCCCAGGCAGGTGTCGCCAAGCCGTTTGGCGTTGGTCGTGGCGGTGGCCGAGAGCGGCACTCCGGCGACCTTGCCCGACAGGTTCGCGGTCAGGGTGAAAGCCGCCTGTGAGTAGGTCCCGGTGGCCGTGACGTTGACCTTGCGGCCGCGTTTGTCGACGCAGGTGCCCTTGAAATACATCTTGCCGTCGGCGACCCGCTTCTCCGGATAGGTGCAGGTGTAGTGGTGGTTGATCCGGCCCGACAGCACCTTGTCGACGTCGGCGGGCGTGATGCAGCGGCGCTCGATCTCGGTGTTGCTGATGATCAGGTTGAGGGTGTTGGTGCTCTCCCACCAGCCGGGCTGGATGCTGGTGGCGCCCTGGCGCGCGACGGCCGGCGCGGCGGCCAGGCTCAGAAAGCCGATAAGGGCGAAAAGGCGGGTCGTCTTCATGGGTCCAGTCCCGAAGCAATGCGTGGCGACTTTCTGCCCTAACCCGAATGAACGGACGATGACCATCCCGTGCAACCGGTGTAGGGCATGACCATGCCCAGTTGGGATCCCGACATCTACGAACGCTACAAGGCGTACCGCGACCGTCCGGCGCTGGACCTGATGGTGCAGATCCCCGACCGCCGTTATCGCGAGATCTGGGACCTGGGCTGCGGTACTGGCGAGCACGCCGCGCTGCTGGCCCTTCGGCATCCGATGGCCAATGTGTACGGCCTGGATTCCAGTCCCGACATGCTGCGGCAGGCCCGGAACCGGCAGAGCGATGTGAGCTGGGTGCTGTCGGGGATCGAGGACTTCGCCCCGGCGGTCGCGCCCGACCTTGTCTTCACCAACGCGGCTCTGCAGTGGCTGCCGGACCATGCGGCGCTGTTTCCCCGGCTCGTCGACCAGCTGGCGCCGGGCGGCGTGTTCGCCTGCCAGATGCCGATGGCCTTCGAGACGGAGCATCATCGAATCCTGCGCGAAACGGCGGAGGAGGGGCCATGGGCGCCCCTGACCCGCGACGCCCGCCGGATCAATCCGACGCCGCCGCTGGACAGCTACTACGACTGGCTGGCGACGCCGTGCGGCGAGGTCGACGTCTGGACCACGACCTATCTGCATGCGCTCGAGGGCGATGATCCGGTGGTCGACTGGATGCGTGGCACGGCGTTGCGACCCTATCTCGACGTGCTGGCCGGCGATGACACTCTGCTCGACGCCTTCCTTGACGCTTTCCGGGCCCGCATCGCGCAGGCCTTCCCGCCGCGCAAGGACGGGGTCACGCTGTTCCCGTTCCCCCGCCTGTTCATGATCGCGGTGCGGCGCTAGCCCTTGCCGCGCGCCTTGCGCATCTCGGTCACCGGCCGGTCCAGCGTGTCCAGCGCCTTGATCGCCGCGCGGTAGCCGGAGTCGACTCCCGGCTCGTAGGCCTTCCAGTCGCGAATATCGATGCCGTCGGCCTGGGGCATGATCAGCAGGTCCGTGGCCTCGCGCGCCGCCAGCAGGTCGCGCCCGGTCGACACCGTGGCCGCGCGCATCAGCAGGGCCACGATCGGCGGGCCCTTGCGCCAGTCGCCCGACAGGATCCAGCGCCAGACGGAGGAGGGGCGGGCCACGTCGTCGGCCGTGATGCTGCGGCCCCGGGTCACGTCGACGCCGACGATCGGGCCCAGTTGCAGCGACCGCATCACGTCCGACGGGAAGTTCTTCATCACCGCGCCATCGACCAGCACATTGTTGTTGTCGATTGCCGGCGGCATGATTCCGGGCAGGGCGATGGAGGCGCGCAGGGCGTGCCGCAGCACCCCGCGCTTGTGCAGGTGATAGGCCCCGGTCGTCAGGTTCGACGACACGCAGAAGAACGGCAGCCAGAGATCGGCGATTTCGGTGTCTTCAAAATGCACATGCAGCCGCTCGCGGACCTTCTCGCCGTGCGTCATGGCGATCAGGGGGAAGGCGATGTCATCCAGCGGGCTGGAATCGACGAAGGCGTCCTTGATGCGGACGTCCATCTCCGCCTCGTCCCAGCCCATGGCCACGCCGGCGGCGACGATGGCCCCCATCGAGGCGCCGCCGACAAAGTCGATCGGCACGCCCCGTTCGCGCAGGGCCTGGATGGCGCCGATGTGGGCATAGGCGCGCGCCCCGCCGCCGGACAGCACCAGCCCGACCGAGCGCCCGGTCAGCACCCGCGCCATGCGGGCCGCGTCATCGCCATTGCCCTCCCGAACATGAAACAGGCGGGCCGCGCCGGTCACGTCAAGCCACGCCTCGGAGCCGGAGGGGCGTCGGGCGTCAGGCTTCTGGACCAGGATCAGGTCGACGAGTTGCTGCTGCTGCAGGGCCTCGGACGCATAGGCGCCGAGGGTCGTAGGCGGTTCGCGATCTCCGCGCCCCACGCGGAACAGCCGGTCGACCTGCCGGCCGACGATCGCCTTCCAGGCTGTTTCCGGGTGCTCGGCGGCGTAGAGGACATAGTCGTGATCCGCCTCGACGTTGGAGAACCACTCGGTCGGCGCATGAGTCGATTCCGCGCCGGCGACGGTCACCGATTGGCCCATGCGGGCGATTTCCAGCGCGATCCGGTCGACCAGCGGGCGGATCTTGCGGCCGGCGTCCGCGGCGACGAAACCGAACACGGTGGGCTCGCCGATCGAGGCCTGGGTCGCGGCCTGGCGCGTCCGCAGAATCATCAGCCGCGCCAGCTCGGTCATCACGGCCGGGTCGCGATCGGCGGCGTCGAAGAAGTCCTCGCGAGACAGCGCCAGAATCTCGGAATCCCGGAGGGCGACCACCTGGGCCGAGTGCGGCGTACCGGCGATCAGGGCCATTTCCCCGGCTGGTTCACCCGGACGGATCACGCCGAGAAAGTGCCGCTCCTGGCCTTCCTCGCGACGGAACGCGCCCAGCCGGCCGGCCCGCACGAAGTAGAGCTCCCGCGCCGGCTCACCTGGCCCGTAGAGCATCTCGCCGCCCGGCAGTGAGAACCAGCGGGCGTCGCCGCTCTGGCGCGCCTCGTCGAAGAGGCGTTCCAGAGCTGTCTCGTGCCGATGATCGATGAGGCTGCCCACGGAAAGACCGTAACAAGGCCGGTGAGTCGGGGCGACTGCCCAATCTCTCCCCCTTGGCCGCACGGGGAGGGAGAATTGCCCCGCTTTCGGCGTCCGCCCGAACAGGCTATGCCTCGGCCATGCCCAGGTTGACCTCGGATCTCGATCCAAACTCCGACGCCTTCCGCAACAATGTTGCGGTCAACGCCGCGCTGGCGGCGCAACTCCGTGAGCGGGCCGCCCAGGCCGCGCTCGGCGGCAACGAAGCCTCGCGCAAGCGCCATTCCAGTCGAGGCAAGCTGCTGCCGCGTGAGCGGGTCGAGCGGCTGCTCGATCCGGGCTCGCCGTTCCTCGAGGTCGGCCAGTTGGCGGCGTTCGACCTGTATGACGGCGAGATCCCGGCGGCGGGCATCATCACCGGCATCGGCCGCGTCTCCGGCCGCGAGGTGATGATCGTGGCCAACGACGCCACGGTGAAGGGCGGCACCTACTACCCGATGACGGTCAAGAAGCACCTGCGGGCGCAGGAGATCGCCCTGCAGAACCGGCTGCCCTGCGTCTACTTGGTCGACAGCGGCGGGGCCAACCTGCCGCACCAGGACGAGGTCTTCCCGGATCGCGACCACTTCGGCCGCATCTTCTACAACCAGGCGCGGATGAGCGCCGAGGGCATCGCCCAGATCGCCTGCGTCATGGGCAGCTGCACCGCCGGCGGAGCCTACGTCCCGGCCATGAGCGACGAGACGGTCATCGTGCGCGGGGCGGGCGAGGAGAGCCAGGGCACCATTTTCCTCGCCGGCCCGCCGCTGGTGAAGGCCGCCACGGGCGAGGTCATCAGCGCCACCGACCTCGGCGGCGCCGACGTCCATGGCCGTCGCAGCGGCGTCGTCGACCATGTCGCGGCCAACGACGAGCACGCGCTGGAGATCGTCCGCTCGATCATCGGCAACCTCAACACCGTCAAGCGCGTCGACATGGATGTCCGCGAGCCGAAGCCGCCGAAGTACAATCCGGCCGAGCTCTACGGCGTTGTTCCGGCCGACGTCCGCGCGCCCTACGATGTGCACGAGGTCATAGCCCGCATCGTCGACGGCAGCGAGTTCGACGAGTTCAAGCCGCTCTACGGCACGACGCTCGTGACGGGGTTCGCGCGCATCTGGGGCTATCCGGTGGCCATCCTGGCCAACAACGGCGTGCTGTTCAGCGAGGCGGCGCTGAAGGCGGCGCACTTCATCGAGCTCGCCTGCAAGCGCAAGATCCCGCTGGTCTTCCTGCAGAACATCTCCGGCTTCATGGTCGGCGGGAAGTACGAGGCCGGCGGCATCGCCAAGGACGGAGCCAAGATGGTCACGGCCGTCGCCAGCGCCAACGTGCCCAAGTTCACCGTCCTGATCGGCGGCAGCTTCGGCGCCGGCAACTACGGCATGTGCGGCCGGGCCTATTCGCCGCGCTTCCTGTTCACCTGGCCCAACAGCCGCATCTCTGTGATGGGCGGCGAGCAGGCCGCCAGCGTGCTGGCCACCGTCCACCGCGACGCCGACAAGTGGACCAGGGAAGAGGAAGAAGCCTTCAAGGCTCCGGTTCGCCAGAAGTACGAGGACGAGGGCAACCCCTATCACGCCACATCCCGGCTCTGGGACGATGGCGTGATTGATCCAATACAGACACGGGACGTTCTGGGTCTGGCAATCTCGGCCAGCCTGAACGCCCCCATTCCCGATACGACGTTCGGCGTCTTCCGGATGTAGCCCCGGAACAGGAACCTCACATGACCAATCCCATTGCCGATCCCCTCGTCGAAGTGCCCGACACCGATACGCTCAGCCCGCTGGTCGAGCTGGACGCCAGCCCGTCGGGCGTGGCCGTCGTCACGATCAACCGACCGGACAGGAAGAACGCCTTCAACGCCGAGGTCATCGCGGCCCTGGCGCAGCATTTCGAGACCCTTCGCGACGCCGATGGCGTGCGCATTGTCTTCCTGCGTGGAGCCGGCGGGGCGTTCAGCGCCGGCGCCGACCTGGACTGGATGAAGTCCGCCGCGACCTTCACGAAGGACGAGAATCGCGAAGACGCGATGGCGCTGGCCGAGATGCTGCTGGCCCTGCGCGAGCTGCCGCAGTTCACGGTCGCCCTGGTCGAGGGCCCGGCCTTCGGCGGCGGCGCCGGTCTGGTCGCGGCCTGCGATTACGCCGTGGCGGTCAAGGACGCGAAGTTCGCCTTCTCCGAGGTCAAGCTGGGCCTCGTCGCCGCGACCATCAGCCCGCACGTCGTCGCGGCCATCGGTCCGCGCCGGGCCAAGAGCCTGTTCGCCACCGGCCGCATGTTCGACGCGGCCTTCGCCGAAAAGATCGGTCTGGTCGATGAACTGGTCGGCGCGGCGGCCGATCTGGACAACGTCATGGAACGGCTGTCGACCGAGATCATGGCCTGCGCGCCCGGCGCGGTCGCGAAGTCGAAGGCGCTGGTCGAGGACGTCGCCGGCGTGCCGTTCGACGACGAACTGCTCGAGCTGACCGCCAAACTCATCGCCGACCAGCGTCTGAGCGACGAGGGCCAGGAGGGCGTCGCCGCCTTCCTCGAGAAGCGCAAGCCCGGCTGGGCGCTCTAGGTACTACGGGGAGGGGGCGTGTCTCACGAGCTTGAAGCGGCGGCGGCGGATTCGGTCGGCGGGTTCTTTTCCCGCAAGCCGAAGCACGCCCTGCCGGTGGGGACGCCCTGTCCCAACTGCGAGACCCCGCTGGAGGGGCCCTGGTGCCACCAGTGCGGCCAGAAGGGCGAGGAGTTTCATCGCTCAATCGGCCATCTCGTCGCCGAAGCGTTCGAGGGGCTGACCCATTTCGATGGCCGGTTCTGGACCACGGTGCCGGACCTGATCCTCCGTCCGGGGAAACTGACGCGCGCCTTTCTGGACGGCCGCCGGGCGGCACAGATTCCGCCGTTCCGGCTGTTCCTGGTCGTGGTGCTGCTGGTGTTCCTCACCGGAGGCCTTGGCGATAGCAACAAGGCCCATGTGGTCGATGCCGGGGATGGCTCTCGCACGCTCACAGCCCCGGGCATGTCGCTCAACTTCGAGGCCAACCCGCCTCCGGCCGTAAAGATGGGGTCACAGGAGGGCAAGGGCGCGAGCAACGCGTTCGAGCGCTGGATCGAGCAACGCGGCAACGCAGCGATCCGGAACCCCGAAGCCTTCGGTCACGCCCTCGAGTCCTGGGGCCACAGGCTGGCGGTCCTCGCCCTGCCCATCGCCGCCCTGCTGCTGGGTCTGTTGTTCGTGTTCCAGCGGCGGTTCTACCTGTTCGATCACCTGATCTTCTCGATGCACTCGCTGTCGTTCCAGGGGCTGCTGCTCTCGACGGCGTTCCTGATCAATCTGCTGCCGGGGAGCCTCGGCAATCTGCTGTACTTCGTCGCGCCCGTGCATCTGTTCGTCCATATGCGCGGCGTCTATGGAACCGGCGTCTTCGGCACGCTGACGCGCATGTTCCTCCTGTTTTTCGGGTCCATTTTCGGCGGCGGTCTCATCATGCTCATTCTGTTTTTCCTGGGCCTGAACGCCGTTGGAGCCCACGGATGATCACCTCACTTCTCATCGCCAATCGGGGCGAGATCGCCCGCCGCATCATCCGCACGGCGCGTTCGCTCGGCGTGCGGGCGGTGGCGGTCTATTCCGAGGCTGACGCCGAAGCGCCGCACGTGCTGGAAGCCGACGAAGCGGTCCTGATCGGCCCGGCCCCGGCCCGCGACAGCTATCTGGTGGCGGAGAATATCCTTGCCGCCGCGAAACAGACCGGCGCTGAAGCCATCCACCCCGGCTACGGCTTCCTGTCGGAGAACGCGGCCTTCGCCCAGGCGGTCAAGGACGCGGGTCTGATCTGGGTCGGCCCGCCGCCGGCCGCGATCAACGCCATGGGTCTCAAGGACGCGGCCAAGAGCTTGATGATCGCCGCCGGGGTGCCCTGCACGCCCGGTTACCTCGGCGATGACCAGACCGAAGGCCGCCTTGAGACCGAAGCCGCGGCTATCGGCTATCCGGTCCTGATCAAGGCCGTGGCCGGCGGCGGCGGCAAGGGCATGCGCAAGGTCGACGCGGCCGCCGACTTCCAGGCCGCCCTCGCCAGTTGCCGCCGCGAGGCCGCCGCCAGCTTCGGCGATGACCGGGTGTTGATCGAGAAATACGTCACCCGGCCGCGGCACATCGAGGTGCAGGTGTTCGGCGACAGCCACGGCAACGTGGTCCACCTGTTCGAGCGCGACTGCTCGCTGCAGCGCCGCCACCAGAAGGTCATCGAGGAAGCGCCGGCCCCCGGGATGGACGCGGCCACCCGCGCCGCCGTCTGCGACGCCGCGGTGAAGGCCGCCAAGGCCGTCAACTACGAGGGCGCCGGCACCATCGAGTTCATCGCCGACGCCAGCGAAGGCCTGCGCGCCGACCGCATCTGGTTCATGGAGATGAACACCCGGCTGCAGGTCGAGCACCCCGTCACCGAGATGATCACCGGCCAGGATCTGGTCGAATGGCAACTGCGCGTCGCCAGCGGCGAGCCGCTGCCGCTGACCCAGGACCAGATCACCATGACGGGCTGGGCCATGGAGGCTCGCCTCTATGCCGAGAACCCGGCCACCGGCTTCCTGCCGAGCACGGGCCCGTTGACCCACTTCCGGTTGCCGGACGATATCCGCGTCGACAGCGCCGTGGAGGAGGGGGGCGAGGTGACCCCCTTCTACGACCCGATGATCGCCAAGCTGATCGCCTGGGGCGACACCCGGGACGGGGCCGCCGAGGCGCTGGCCGAAGCCTGCGCCGGCGTCGAGGTCTGGCCGGTCAAGACCAACGCCGCCTTCCTGGCACGCTGTGCCGGCCACCCGGACTTTGTCGCCGGCGATGTCGATACGGGATTCATTGATCGCCATCTGGACAGGCTCACGGAGCGGACCTTCAGCGACGCTTCGACCCTGGCCGCCGTGAGCGAGCGGCTCGAAGCCTTCATGTACGCCGACCAGGCCGGAGGCGTCTGGGACAGCGCGCCGTCCGGCCTGCTGGGCTTCCGCATGAACGCGCCAAGGGCCGCGATGGACCTGCCGATGAGCGTGGACGGCAGGCCGGTGCCGCTTCGGGTCGCGCTGACCGGGTCTGGCGAGGACTGGGGCTGGGATATCGAGATCGACGGCCATGTGCCCATGGACGACCTCTATACCCTGCCGCCGACCTGCGGCGACGAGCCGCTCTATGTCTTCGAATCCGGCGACGTCCGGGAATTCAGCTTCGAATCCGCGGCACACAAGGGCGCTGAAACGGCCTCCGACGGCGCGATCCTGTCGCCCATGCCGGGCAAGGTCGTGTCAGTCTCGGTCAAGGCCGGCGACGCGGTGACCAAGGGCCAGACCCTGCTGGTGCTCGAAGCGATGAAGATGGAACATGCGCTGGCCGCCCCGTTCGACGGCGTGATCGCCGAGCTGACCGCCGTCGCCGGCGGGCAGGTGAGCGAAGGCGTGGTGCTGGTGAAGCTGGAGGCGAGGGAATAGGGCGTAGGGAATAGGGCGTAGTTCGATTGCGCCCGCCGATGCCGACGCGCCTACCTATTGCTATTCCCTACTTCCTACGCCCTACGCCCGGTCCGTCAGGCCCTACGCGTGTGGATGCAGAATAATCTCCACCCGACGATTGGCCGCGCGGCCGTAGATCGTGGCGTTCGAGGCGATCGGGGCGCTTTCGCCCAGACCGGCCACATAGAGTCGCGCGGGCAGGGCCTGATGGCCGACGAAGAAGTCGGCGACCGTCTCGGCGCGGCGTTCTGACAGCGCCTGGTTGTAGTCGTCCGAGCCGATGGCGTCGGCGTGGCCGATCACGTCGACATAGGTGGCGGGAAACTGGTTCAGCGTCGCGGCGACCCGCGTCAGGATCGGCCGAAAGCGCGGCTGCAGGTCCGACTTGTTGAAGGCGAAGGTCACGTCGGCCGGCAGCTGCAGGACGATGTCATCGCCACGCCGCACGACCGTTACACCGCTGTCCGCGAGGCCGTCGCGCAGGATCACGAACTGGCTGTCCATGTAGGCGCCGGACTGGCTGGGCGACAGGACGACCACGCCGTCGTCGATAAGGGCCTGACGACGCTTGCCGCCGACCGCGCCGAGATAGCCCAGCCGGGGCCGGTCGGGCAGGGCGACGGCGGGAACGGCGACACGGCCTGTCACCGTCGCGCGGGGAACCGGAACTTCGCGAACGCGTGGCGTCGGCGGGACCTGGACCGCGCCGCCGATGCCGACCGTGCCTCCCACGCCGCCAACGCCGCCGCCGATGACGCCGCCGCCGCCGACGATCTGCGCGTCGGAAAAGGCGGGAAGAAGCAGAACGCCGGCCATGCCCGTGGCCAGAAGAAGGTGAGTGCGGCTCATGGCGAGCCTCCGTTTTCCGCGAGGCCCCTGTGGCCTCCCGTTTCTAAACGACGGACTCCGCCAATTTGATCCTTCGGCCGAACCGGGTATGGACGGCTCATGCCCCTCCATCTCATCAAGCTCTGCGTCGGCGTCGACAGTGTCGAGGACCTGCGCGCCTGGCGGGCCCAGCGCGCGGCGCAGGGTTATCGTTCGGTCTGCCCGACCCGCCAGACGCCCAAACGGGCGGCGGAGCTGCTGGAGGGCGGTTCACTCTACTGGGTGATCAAGGGCCAGGTGCTGGTGCGTCAGGCGATCGACGAGATCGTCACCGAGGACAGCGGCCCCCAGCCCTGTCGCATCTACCTCAAGCCGGACCTGATCGAGACCGCGCCCCAGCCGCGCCGCGCCTTCCAGGGCTGGCGCTATCTCACCGCCGCCGACGCTCCGCCGGACCTGCCAACCGGCGCGGGCGAGGCGATCGAGCCGGAATTGGCGAAGCAGCTGAGAGAGCTGGGGGCGTGGTAGCCGGGGACATGTACCGAAGGTACGTGTCCCCTAAACCCGCAGCTCGATTGGGGGACACGCACCTTCGGTACATGTCCCCTACACCGCCCAGTTATCGATCAGCCGCGTCCTGCCCATCCAGGCCGCCACGAACACCCGCGCGCCGGGCCGCACTGGACCCGGGCCCAACCGTTCCAGCGTCGCGCCGTCGCGGACCTCGACGTAGTCGATCTGGCGAAAGCCCGCGCCGGTCAGGCTGGCCATCACGGCGCCTTCGACATCGATCACCTCGCCGCCGTCACGAAGGGCGGCCACGGCGTAGCGCATCGCGGCGGGCAGGGCGCGGGCGGCCTTCCGCTCCTCGTCCGACAGGTAGGCGTTGCGCGAGGACAGGGCCAGGCCGTCCGACTCGCGCGCCGTGGCGCCGCCGAGGATCTCGACCGCCAGGTCTAGGTCCTTCGCCATGCGTTTGATGACCAGCAGTTGCTGGTAGTCCTTCTCGCCGAAGATCGCGACGTCGGGCCGGCACTGGATCAGCAGCTTGGCCACCACCGTCGCCACGCCGCCGAAGAAATGCGGCCGCGAGACGCCCTCCAGTGGTTCGGAAACGCCCCGGTCCACCGTCACTGAGGTAGCGAAACCCTCCGGATACATCTCCCGGGCGTTCGGCGCGAACAGCAGGTCGCAGCCGGCCTCGGCCAGCTTCGCCGCGTCCTCCGTCTCGCCGCGCGGATAGGCGTCGAAATCCTCGTGCGGCGCGAACTGGGCCGGGTTGACGAATATCGAGGCGACCGTCCGGTCGGCCGTCTCGCGCCCCAGGGCGATCAGCGACAGGTGGCCGCTGTGCAGCGCTCCCATCGTCGGGATCATCGCCACCCGCTCGCCCGCGGCCCTCCAGCCGGCGACGACGACGCGCAGGTCAGCCACGGTTCGGACGACGGGCAGGGGGGCTTTGCTCATGAGCGGCGGCTTATCGCGCGAGGGGGCGAGGGTCCAGCCGCGACCTCACAGCTGTGGACAACTTCGGCGCGGCGATTGCCCCGACTCACCCGCCGGGTGTCTCGTTGGCTGAAAACCCCGCCGCATCGGCGGGGGTATCGTGAACTGGGGCGACCTATGGCGACGCAGCCGCATGTCATCGTGGTGGGCAATGAAAAGGGCGGGGCCGGCAAGTCGACCATCGCCGTCCACCTGACCACCGCACTGCTGCACGGCGGGGCCAGCGTGGCGGTCATGGATCTGGACCTGCGCCAGTCCTCGATGGCCCGCTTCTTCACCAACCGGCGGGCCTGGCTCGCCTCGCAGGACACCATGCTGCCGGAGCCGCTGCCGCGCCATCCGGCGGAAGACGGCGTCGCCCTGGCGAAGGCCGGCGAGGCCGAGCAACTGGCGCGCTTCGAGGAAGCGTTCGCCAGCGCGCACCAGGACGCAGACTTCGTGATCATCGACACGCCCGGCGGCGACTCCGCCCTGTCGCGGCTGGCGCACGCCCGCGCCGACCTGATCGTCACGCCGATGAACGACAGCTTCGTCGACTTCGACGTTCTGGGTCATGTGGATCCGGTGACCCTCGATCTGCTGAAGCCGAGCATCTATTCGGAAACGGTCTGGGAGGCCCGCAAGGCTCGCGCCCTGACCGGCCAGCGACAGGCGCTCGACTGGATCGTGCTGCGCAACCGTCTGGCCAGCGTCGAGGCGCGCAACCGCAAGCGTGTGGACGAACGACTGACCGCGCTCGCCAAGCGGGTCGGCTTCCGCATCGGCGCGGGCCTGCGCGACCGGGTCATCTATCGCGAGCTGTTTCCGTTCGGCCTGACCGTCGCCGATCTGTCCGCCAAGGTGCGGCCGGTGCCGGTGTCGCTGGTGCATGTCTCGGCGCGCCAGGAGTTGCGCGCCCTGGTGCATTCGGTTGGACTTTCGCAGTTCTCGGGCGAAGAGTTGCTCGCCGCCGAATAGGGCGGGGAGCGCGTTCGCATGCCCTACATTCTGCTCGGTATCGCCGCCTTCGCCCTGCTGGTCTGGGTGGGCCGACGCGCGCGACCGACGCTGGCCCGGCCGGAGTGGAAGATCGCCTCCGGCACGCTTTCGGTGCTGGCCATTATCGGCGGCGGCTTCATCGCCTTGCGCGGGGACTACCTCGTCGGCGCGGCCATCGCGGCGGGCGGACTGGTGATGGCCGTGACCGCCCGTCGCGGCGACCTGCCGACCCCAAAGCTCGACAGCACCGATCTGGCCGAGGCCCGTGAGATCCTTGGCGTCGCGGCCACGGCCACCCGCGAAGAGATTCAGACCGCCTACGCCCGCCTGATCCGCGCTGTGCACCCGGACGCCGGCGGCTCAGCCGGCCTCGCGGCCAGGCTCAATGCGGCCCGGGATCGGTTGCTGAAGAAGTGATCGGGGACATGTACCGAAGGTACGTGTCCCCCAATCAAGAATCGTATGGGCTCGGCTAGGGGACACCTACCTGCGGTACATGTCCCCGACGCCCCTAGGGTGCGACCACCATACAGGCCTGCTTCTTGGCCTTGAGGACCTTGCAGGCGGAGCGGGCGGCGTCGGCGGTCATGCCTTCGAAGCGCACGCGGAAATAGCCGCCCACAGCGTTGCCGATGGCTGCCTCGCCGTCATCGACGGCCGAGGCGAAGCGGCGCTGGATCAAGGCCAGCTGCTCGCGCGCCTGGGATTTCGACTTGAAGGCGCCGGCCTGGATTGCCCACTGGCCGCGCAGCTTCTTCGGCGCGACCTTCTTGGGAGCCGCCGCCGCCCGCCGCGTTGGCGGCACGACGTCCATGCGTGGCTGAACGGTATAGGGTGTCGTCGAAGCCGGGCCGTCGGTCAGGACCACCCGCAGGCCTTCCTGTTCAGAGTCGCCTTGCTCGGCTGAGGGACGGTCGATCGCACCGTCGGGCGCCGGCTCGAACATCGACTGGGCCACAGTGATGTTCTCGCCCAGCGAGCGCCGCTTGAGCACGTCAAAGCCGGTGAGGAGCAGGTCTTCCATATGATCGTCGCGGGTGGCCGTCGAACGGCCACCGAGAACCACGGCGATCAGCCGCCGCCCGTCGCGCACGGCCGAGGCCGCCAGGTTGAAGCCGGAGGCGTTGGTATAGCCGGTCTTCAGGCCGTCCACGCCCCACATCTGGCTGAGTAAGTGGTTGTGATTGTTTATCGTGACACCCCGGAAGGTGAACGAGCGCAGGCTGAAGTAGCTGTAGTACTGCGGATAATCACGCATCACGGCACGCGACAGGATGGCGATGTCACGGGCCGTCGAAATCTGGCGACTGTCAGGCAGGCCGGACGCGTTGACGTAACGCGTGTTGGTCATGCCCAGCTCCTGGCCCCGCAGGGTCATCAGGGCGGCGAAGCGCTGTTCGGTGCCGCCGAGGTGTTCGGCCAGCGCCACGGCCATGTCGTTGGCCGACTTCACCGCGATCGCCCTCATGGCGTCATCGACGGTGATCTGTTCGCCCGCCGCCAGGCCCAGCTTGGTCGGTGGCTGAGATGCGGCGCGCGCCGACACCGTAATCATGTCGGTCGGCTTGAGGCGGCCCTCAGAGATCGCCTCAAAGGCCAGATAGAGCGTCATGACCTTGGTGATTGAGGCAGGATAACGCGGGCTGTCGGCGCGTTTGGCGTAGAGCACCTCGCCGGTGTTGGCGTCGACGACGATGGCCGCGTACTTCGGTTCGGTCGCCGGCAGCGCGAGATAAGGCACCTGCGCCGCCGCTACGGTCGGCGCGCCAAGACCGGTCGCCAGGGTGGCGGCCAGCGCAAGTGCGAAAGAGAGGCGGCGGGCGAGCTCGTACATACGGCGTCCGTCGAAAAAGGCCAGACTCTACAGGGCTGCCCCGAGGCGACACTGCGACATCCAACTAGCATGCATCGTTTCCTCTTTCGCCAAAGTAAACACCTGTTGAGCGAATTGGTCGCGGACGCACGCCCCGGGTCTTGTGCGCCGCAAACCTCGCATGTTGCACTGCACAATAATTGTTGACTGCTGCAGTGCAGCATGAGACATACCGAGCGTCAGCGACGACTCGGTCGCCGCCGAAACCCAAATTCTGGTCCTCCCCGACCACACAGGAGACATCCCGATGGCCACTGGCGCCGAAACCCTGAAGACCACGGTCGAGCAGTTCACCACCGCCGGCAACCAAGCGTTCAAGGACAACGTCGAGAAGTCGCTCGCGTCGCTCAACGAAGCCAACGCCTACTCCAAGAAGAACCTCGAAGCCGTCGTGGCTTCGGTCACCGCCGCCACCAAGGGCGCGGAAGTCCTGGGCGCCCAGGCGATGGCCTTCTCCAAGAAGAACATCGAAGACCAGGTCGCGGCCGCCAAGGCCCTGGCCGGCGCCAAGAGCGTTCAGGAAGCCGTCGAGCTCCAGACCGCCTGGATGAAGTCCTCGCTGGAAGGCTACATGGCTGAATTCGCCAAGTGGGGCGAAACCGTCTCCGCCTCCGTCAAGGACTCGGTCAAGCCGCTGAACGAACGCGTCACCGCGACCGTCGAGAAGCTGCAAGCCGCGAAGTAAGAACCTGAACGCCGGGCGGGCGTCCTCCCCCCAGTAAGGCCCTCCGGGGTTCAAGTTCGCGTGAAGGCCCGGGTCGGCAACGGCCCGGGCATTTTTGCGTCCTGACATCGCTTCCGCCGCCCGCGCCCGCGCGCTAGTTTGGCGGCATGTCGAAAGTTTCAGAACGCCTCTCCGCCGCGGGCATCGTCCTGCCCGAGCCCGTCGCCCCGATCGCCAACTATGTGCCGTTCGTCAGGGCAGGGGACCTCGTCCACATCTCAGGTCAGGTGTCGCTCGACTCTTCGGGCGGGATCACGGGAACGGTCGGCGTCGATGTCGACATGGCTACGGCCGTGCGCGCGGCGCGACTGTGCGGGATCAACCTGCTGGCGCAGATGCGCGTGGCCTGCGAGGGCGATCTCGACAGGGTGACGCGGGTGGTCAAGCTGGGCGGGTTCGTCCAGGCGGGCCCGGACTTCTACGACATTCCCGTAGTCCTGAACGGCTGTTCGGACTTGATGGTCGAGGTCTTCGGCGACGTCGGCCGGCACGCCCGCTCGGCCGTGGGCGTCTACCGCCTGCCGCGCAACTTCTCCGTCGAGGTCGACGCCACCGTGGAGATCGCCCGATGAAGGCCAGGGCACGCCCTGAACCCGCCGCCTTCGGTGAGGCCTGGGAACGCCTGTTCGATCCCCCGGTGGCGCACCGCGGTCTCTGGTCGCCCGGAGGCGCGCCGGAGAACTCGCTGGCGGCGTTCCAGGCCGCCTGCGCGGCGGGCTACGGGATCGAACTGGACGTCCAGATCACCGCCGATGGCGAGGCCGTCGTGTTCCACGACTACAGCCTTGCGCGCATGACTGGCGCCGAGGGCAAGGTCGCTGACCGCCTGTTGCATGACCTGCGTGACCTGCGGCTCGCCGGCACGGACGAGTCCATCCCGACCCTCGGCGAAGTCTTGGTCGAGGTCGGCCACCGGGCGATGATCCACATCGAGCTCAAGACGCCGTTCGGCGAGGTCGGCCCGCTGGAGAAACGCGTCAGCGAGGTCCTGCTGGATCACAACGGCCCGACCTGCGTGATCGGTTTCAATCCCTACAGCCACGCCTGGTTCGCCGACCATCACCCGCAGATCCTGCGCGGCCTGGACAGCTATGACTGGAAGGACGGCGCGGCCAGCAAGCTGACCCCGGAAATCCGCAAGTCGTTCGCCAACCTCGAGCATGTCGATATCGCCCGGCCGGACTTCCTGGCTCTGGACGCGAAGATGTTGCCGTCGCCGCGCGCCGACCTGTTCCGGTCCAGGGGTATGCCGATCGTCGCCTGGACCGTTCGCTCCGCGGAGGAATGGGATCGTCTGAAGGACCATTGCGACAATTTGATCTTCGAGGGCTTCGCGGCTTGAGCACGACGGGGGGCAGGGTCCTGCGGGCGACACCCATCCTGTTCGTCCGTGACGTGACAGCGGCGGCCGCCTTCTATGCGGAGCGGCTCGGCTTCAATGTCGACTTCCTGCATGGCCAGCCGCCGTTCTACGGGTCGGTGTCCAGGGGCGAGGCCTGCCTGCATTTGCGGTTCGTCGGCCGCCCGAACTTCGCCGAGCTGGCCGCCCGCGAGGACTCGCTAATCCTGGCCACCCTGGAAACGGACGCCGTGACGGCGCTGTTCGCGGAATTCGAGGCGCGAGGCGTCGATTTCGCGCAACCGATTGTCCGCCAACCCTGGGGGGGAACCGATTTTCACGTGCGGGACCGCGACGGCAACGTCATCTCCTTCGTCCAGTTCGGCCACGGCGCATGAGCCCGACGCTCGAGCCCGCCGTCGCCATCCACCGCCGGATCCGCGACGTCGGGCGGGAGGCTTGGGACGCCTGCGCGGGCGGCGAGAACCCGTTCGTGGCGTTCGACTTTCTCGATGCGCTGGAAGAGTCCGGCTCGGTCGGCGACCGGACGGGGTGGGGCCCCTATCATCTGACGGTCGCGGACGAGGCCGGGCAGGTGGCGGCGGCCATGCCGCTCTACCTGAAGACCCACAGCCAGGGGGAATACGTCTTCGACTGGTCCTGGGCCGATGCCTACGAGAAGGCCGGCGGGCGCTATTACCCCAAGCTGCAGTGCGCCTCGCCGTTCTCGCCGGTGACCGGGCCGCGTCTGCTGGTGCGGCCGGATGTCGACCCCGACGAGGGCCGGCGCATGCTGCTGGGCGGCGCGCTGACCCTCTGCGAGAAGCTCGGGGCCTCCAGCCTGCACGTCACCTTTCCCATCCGCACCGACTGGGATTTTCTCGGCGCCGCCGGGCTGCTGCAGCGGCAGGACCAGCAGTACCACTGGTTCAACCGCGGCTACGCCGACTTCGACGCCTTCCTCGCCGACCTGTCCTCCGGCCGGCGCAAGACGGTGAAGCGCGAGCGCCGCCTGGCCCAGGAGTCGGTCGACGAGATCGTCGCCCTGACCGGCGCGGACCTGACCGAGGACCACTGGGACGCCTTCTACGGCTTCTACATGGACACGGGCGGTCGCAAGTGGGGTCGGCCCTACCTCAACCGCGCCTTCTTCTCGCTGCTCGGTGAGCGGATGGCCGACCGGGTCATGTTGATCATGGCGAGGCGGGGCGGGCGGTGGGTCGCCGGCGCCCTGAATCTGATCGGCGGCGACTGCCTGATCGGCCGCAACTGGGGTTGTGTCGAGGACATCCCCTTCCTGCATTTCGAGCTCTGCTACTACCAGGCCATCGAGCACGCGATCCGGCTGGGCCTGCCGCGCGTCGAAGCTGGCGCTCAGGGTCAGCACAAGATCGCCCGCGGCTATCTGCCAGCCGAGGTCTATTCAGCCCACTGGATCGCCGATCCGGCCCTGCGCGAGCCCGTGCGCCGCTATCTCGACCAGGAGCGCGCCGCCATCCGCCAGGAGATGGACTGGCTGGCGGAGGAGTATTCGCCGTTCAAGGCGGGCGACTAGGTCCTCACGGTCGCGGGCAGTCAGGACTTGTCGAAGGCCGTCCTGAGCAGTGACGTCAGAGCGGCATCGACATCGGCCGGTGAGTTCAGGGTGATCGCGGCTTTCAATCGCTCGGACCATCCCTCGTTCTTCGCTTCGACCAGTCGCGGGTCGGCCTCCACCGGCACGCAGAGACCCAGGCGCGCCTTGCCGCCCTTGATGGGCCGCACCGACGCGAACTGGAAATTGCGTGACCAGGCCGAGAAACCCTTCCGCTGGCCGGTGACGAGACCTGGAAAATCCGCCACGGCCGCCTCGACCGCCTCGAAAATTGCCGTCGAGGCCGGGTCCTTCCACAGCGCCGTCCGCAGTGCGTCGGCGTCGTCCCAGCCTGCTTCCGGCGGAAAGGCCTCCGACAGGATATGAGCGATGCGGTTGACGCCGAGGCCATGGTGCTCGCGCAGCCACTCGACCCGCTTGCCAGGCGTCGTCTCTGGGCAGGTGCGGGCGATGGCGACCCATTCCTCGATCGTCTTGCCGGTGTCGCGCGCCAGGCTTGCCCGCACCGAGGCGAACCATTTCCGCTGACGGTCCGTGAGACGCGTCTCATCAGGGATCTTTGTGCCCGCTCCCATCGTTTGCGCTCTCCGTGGTGTTCGCTAGAACATGACGCCATGCAGGGAGCGCATCAATGAGCCTCGACGGCGCCTACGACGACGACAACATCTTCGCGAAGATCGTGCGCGGCGAGATCCCCAGCGTGAAGGTCTGGGAGGATGACCAGGTGCTGGCCTTCATGGACGTGTTCCCGCAATCGGAAGGGCATGTGCTGGTCATTTCCAAGACCTCGAAGGCGCGCAATCTGCTCGATGCCGAGGCCAAGACGATCGGCCGCGTCATCGGGGCGGTGCAGAAGACGGCCCGGGCGGTCAGGGCGGCGCTCAATCCCGACGGGCTGGTGGTCACCCAGTTCAACGGCGCGCCGGCCGGGCAGACCGTGTTTCACCTGCATTTCCATATCATCCCGCGCTGGGACGGCGTGCCGCTCGGCCGCCACGGCGAGGGCATGGCCGACCCTGAAGTGCTCAGGGCGCTGGCCGCGCGCATCGCCGAAAAGCTGGAGACCTGAATGAACGTCGTCACCGGACTTGTCGTCGCCCTCTGCACCCTGACCCCGGCCGCCGCGTTGGCAGTCGACTACCGGGTCATGGGCGAGGACGAACGCGCCATCAGCGTCATTGAGGCGGCGATCAAGACCGACTCGGAAGGCCGGCGCGAGACGGTCTTCTTCATCGCGTTTTCCCAGCCGGTGAACGGCCCGGGCAGCACCCAGGTGGTCAGTTCGACCATCCTCTTCGACTGCCCTGGCGCCCGTTACAAGGTGGGGGCTTCGGCCAAGTTCACCGCCGACATGGCGGTCATCGAGCGTGGCACGGTCCAGTACAGCTGGCGCGACATCGTGCCGGACTCGCCGTTCAGCCGCGCCGGCGCCTTTGCCTGCAAGGGGGAAGCTTTGCCCAAGGCGGACGCCGGCGAGGTGAAGGCCATCGTCGCGGGCTATCTGGCCCGTCGCGCCGCCGCGACCCCGCCGCCGCCGGAACTTGCGCCGGAAGCGCCTGCCCCGGCCGAACCGGCGCCGGCCGAGCCAACGGCCTCCACGGTGGAGCCTGCCCCGGCCGAGCCCGCGCCGACCTAGCGCGCCAGGACCGCTTCGGCCTGGGCGAAGAGGGCTGGATCGATCTTCAGGTCTACGGCGGCGGCATTGTCATCGAGCTGGCCCGGACGACTGGCCCCGACGATTGCTGAAGCGACATTCGGTTCCCGCAGCACCCAGGCCAGGGCGAACTGCGCCATGCTGCAACCGGCCTCGGCGACGATCGGCCGAAGCTTCTGCACGCGCTCCAGCGTATCGGGCTCCATCCAGCGCTGGATGGCGCTGCTCATGGCGTCGCTGGCGGCGCGCGAGTCGTCGGGAAGGGGCTGGCCGGGCAGGTATTTGCCGGTCAGCACGCCCTGGGCCAATGGCGACCAGACGATCTGCGACACATCGTGGGCCTTGCAGACCGGGATGACCTTGGACTCGGGCCGACGCCAGAGCAGCGAATACTGCGGCTGGCTGGACACGAAACGCTCGACGCCGGGGAGGGCGAACGCCGCTTCGATCTGATCCGGGGACCATTCGGAGAAGCCGATGTAGCGGACCTTTCCGGCCTGCACGATCTCGGTCAGCGCCTGCATCGTCTCTTCCAGAGGCGTATCGGGGTCATAGCGGTGGCATTGGTAGAGGTCGACGTAGTCGGTGCGCAGGCGCGTAAGCGAGTCGTCGATCTGCTTGAACACCTGGGCGCGGGACAGGCCCTTGTCGGTGTCGCTCATCGGGCCCATCAGCTTGGTCGCCAGGATGTAGCTGTCGCGCGGGCGGCCGACGAGCGCCTCGCCGAGCACGGTCTCGGCCGCGCCGCGCCCATAGACGTTGGCGGTATCCAGAAAGGTGATGCCGAGCTCGAACGCCCGGTTCACGCAGGCGATGGCGTTGTCGCGCTCAACGCCGACGCCATAGGTCAGCCAGGACCCCAGCGAGATTTCCGAGACCATCAGGTCGCTTGAGCCGAGCTTGCGGTACTTCATGGGATCCTCCCGGGATCAGCGTTTGGTGGCGACGAGCAGGGCTCCGGCGGCGACCAGCGCCACGCCCAGCCAGTTTTTCGGGGTCAGCCGCTCGCCGAGAAACAGGGTGGCGAACACGGCGACGAGCACGACGCTCAGCTTGTCGATCGGCGCGACCTGGGCCGCGGGCCCGAGCTTGAGGGCGCGGTAGTAGCAGAGCCAGGACGCGCCGGTCGCGAAACCCGACAGGGTCAGGAAGATCCAGCTCTTGCCCGACACCGAAGCCAGTGGTTGCCAGGCGCCGGTCGAGGCGACGATGGCGGCCGTCACGGCCAGGATCACCGCCGTGCGGATCAGCGTGGCGAAGTCCGAATTGATCGCCTCGACGCCGACCTTGCCGAAAATCGCCGTCAGGGCGGCGAAGGCCGCCGCGAGCAGCGCCCAGGCCTGCCAGGGGAGAAGCGTTGAGGACATGCCCCGAGCATCGGCGCTTGGAGGCGACTCGCGCAAGGCCGATCAGGCGGCGTCGACGATGTCCCGCGCGGCGAGCTGCTGGAGCGTCGCCTGCAACAGCTCCTCCTGCCGGATCGGTTTGGCGATGTGCCCGTTCATGCCGGCGGCCTGGCAGCGCTCGATGTCTTCCGGCATGGCGGCGGCCGTCATGGCGATGATCTGCAGGGCGCCGGCGGGGCTCTCGAGTGCGCGAATGGCGCGGCAGGCGGTCAGCCCGTCCATGACCGGCATATGCAGGTCCATGAAGACCAGGTCGAAGGCGCCGGCGCACACGGCCTCGACGGCTTCGGCGCCATTGACCGCAGTCGCCACTTCAAATCCGGCTGCCTGGAGCATCAGCGTGGCGACCTGACGGTTGACCGGATGGTCATCGACGACCAGCACGCGGGCTGTGCGGGGATCGATGTCGTCGATGGCGGCCTGGTCCGCAGGCTCGGCGCCAACGCAACGCGGCAAGGCGACGGCGATCCAGAACCGCGACCCCTCGCCCTCGATGCTTTCGACGCCAATGGTCCCGCCCATGCGATGGATCAGCGATTGAGAGATGGCCAGTCCGAGGCCGGCTCCGGCGAAGCTGCGGCGATCGGAGACGTCGACCTGGGAGAAGGGCGTGAAGAGAAGGTCGAGCTTGTCGGCCGGAATACCAATGCCGGTGTCACGCACGGAGATCGTCAGGGCATCCACGCCGTCGTGAACGCCGGGCCGACAATCGGCCGTGACGGTGATTGTACCCTCTTCCGTGAACTTGGCCGCATTGCCGAGCAGGTTCATCAGGATCTGGGTCAGGCGGCGTTCGTCCCCTTGGTGCATGAGGCCGTCAGGGATGTCCGAGGCCAGCACGAGCTCGATCGGACGGTTCGCCAGCATCGGCCTTACAATGTCGAGGGAGCGGGCCAACGCGTCGGAGAGGCTGAAAGGGCGTTCGACCAGCTGCAGGCCGGCCGTCTCGTTGCGCGAATAGTCGAGGACGTCGCTGATCAGGCCGAGCAGGACCTCGCTGGAGGATTCGATGGTGCGCACCTGCTCCCGGGCGTCCGCTGGCAGGTCCTGTCGGGTGGCGAGCAGCTGGGCATAGCCGGCGATGCCGTTGAGCGGCGTGCGCATTTCATGGCTCATCACCGCCAGGAAGCGGCCTTTGGCCCCCGCCGCCTCGAAGGCCGCGGCACGGGTCTGCCGGGCCGTCGCAAGGGCTCGCCGAAGGGCCAGCTGCGCTCGCGCGCGTTGGGTCAGGACACTGGTCAACACCAGCGCACAGCCCTGCAATGACGCCAGATACAGCTGCAGGCCGAGAATTCTCTGGTTCATATCGGGCGCGTAGGCGGCGATCGGGCCGAAGCCGAACACCGTGGCGCCGGCGGCGACCATGGCGAAGGCGAGAATGGCGACCTGCGAGACCGGCGGGCTCAGCCTCAACACGACCAACAGTCCGACCGGGAAGAAGAGATAGAGCAGGGGGGCCTGGCCAAGGAAGAATATGGCAGCGGCGCTGCCGGCGGAGACCGCGATCCAGACCACGCGCTCCACAGGCCCGGCCGGCGAGTGCTTGTCGAACTGGTGGAAACGGGCAAGCAACATGGCGCAGGGGAGGCCGAACATCATGCCGAGGAAGTCGCCGCCGGCCCAGACCAGCCAGAGGTCCGTGAAGGTGTGGTCGAACAGAATGGCCGAAAGGGTGGACCCTACTGTGGAAACCAGCAGCGTGACCGGCAGGAACGCCAGCAGGACCACCTGGGAAAAGCGCCGCAGGGTCGTCGGATCCAGCGCCGCGCCACCGACGCGTCGGAGCATCAGGGCGACCGCGACCGATTCCAGCAGGTCGCATCCGGCGATCAGCATCGCTTGGCCCGGAGGACTGCCGCTGATCGCGGCGCCGAGGCCGTCGGTGATGGTGCAGAGGATGGCCAGCTGAATGGCCGGGCCCCTCGGCAACAGCAGCAGCGCCGCGGCCAGAACGCCATTGTTGATCCACAGCACCGCAAGGCCGCCCGACCCGCGGGTCATCACATAGGCGATCGCCGCGCTGACGACATAGGCGGCGAGAAACGCGACGGGCAGGAGGGGATGACGCTCTGTCTGGGCAGGCCGAAACAGAGTCATGCGCGTCATCCCGATACCGCTGGTATCGGGACTTTCGACGCTTGTCCGCTTAGATGCGGTTTACCCGATCCGGGTGGCGGCCGGTCTATTCCGCCAGCGCGGGTTCCTCGATCTCGGGTTCGCCTGGCTGGCGGGCCTTCTCGTCGACCTCGAAATCGAAGGCGATCTTGCCGTCCTTGAGCACGACGCGGACGTGGCCGCCCTTGGCCAGCTTGCCAAACAGGATGTCGTCGGCCAGCGGCTTCTTGATGTGCTCCTGAATGACGCGGGCGAGAGGGCGCGCGCCATAGAGTTCGTCGAAGCCGTTCTTGGCCAGCCAGTCGGCGGCCTCGTCGCTGGTCTCGATGGTCACGTTGCGGTCCGCCAGCTGGGCTTCCAGCTGAAGCACGAACTTCTGCACGACCTGGCGGATGATCTCCTGCGTCAGCGGCTTGAAGGCCACCACCGCGTCCAGGCGGTTGCGGAACTCCGGCGTGAAGATGCGCTTGATCGCCTCTTCGGACTCGCCGTCTGCTTTGCCGCGGCCGAAGCCGATCGTCTGACGTTGCGAGTCGGCCGCGCCGGCGTTGGTGGTCATGATCAGGACCACGTTGCGGAAATCGACCTTCTTGCCGTTGGAGTCGGTCAGCTGACCGTGGTCCATGACCTGAAGCAGGATGTTGTAGACGTCTGCGTGCGCCTTCTCGATTTCATCGAGCAGGACCACAGCGTGTGGATGCTGGTCGACGGCGTCGGTCAGCTGGCCGCCCTGGTCATAGCCGACGTACCCCGGAGGCGCCCCGATCAGGCGGCTGACGGTGTGACGCTCCATGTACTCGGACATGTCGAACCGCAGCAGTTCGATGCCGAGCGTCGAGGCCAGCTGACGGGCGGCCTCGGTCTTGCCGACGCCGGTCGGACCGCTGAACAGGTAGCAGCCGATAGGCTTCTGCGGATCGCGCAGGCCGGCGCGGGCCATCTTCATGGCGCTGGACAGCTGGACGATGGCTTCGGGCTGGCCGAACACCGTGCGCTTCAGGTCTTTCTCGAGTTCCTTGAGGGCCTCGGTGTCCGACTTGCTGACCGACTTCGGCGGGATGCGGGCGATCTTGGCCACGACGGCCTCGATTTCCTTCACGCCGATGGTCTTCTTCCGCTTGGACTCCGGCAGCAGCATCTGGCCGGCGCCGGCTTCGTCGATCACGTCGATAGCCTTGTCCGGCAGCTTCCGGTCCGTGATGTACTTGGCCGACAGGTCCACCGCGACCTTGAGGGCCTCGTTGGTGTATTTCAGCTTGTGAAATTCCTCGTAGTAGACCTTGAGGCCCTTGAGGATTTTCAGCGTGTCCTCGACGGTCGGCTCGTTGACGTCGATCTTCTGGAACCGGCGCACGAGCGCGCGGTCCTTCTCGAAATGCTGGCGGAACTCCTTGTAGGTCGTGGAGCCCATGCAGCGCAGGGTGCCGGAGGCGAGGGCGGGCTTGAGCAGGTTCGAGGCGTCCATCGCCCCGCCGCTGGTCGCGCCGGCGCCGATGACGGTATGAATTTCGTCGATGAACAGTATGGCGTTGGGGTGGTTCTCCAGCTCCTTGACCACCTGCTTGATCCGCTCCTCGAAGTCGCCGCGGTAGCGGGTGCCGGCTAGCAGCGCGCCCATGTCGAGCGAGAAGATGGTGGCGCCTTCAAGCACCTCGGGCACCTGGTGGCGCACGATCTTCAGCGCCAGGCCTTCAGCGATGGCGGTCTTGCCGACGCCCGGATCGCCGACCAGCAGCGGGTTGTTCTTGGTCCGGCGGCAGAGGATCTGGATGCAGCGCTCGACTTCGGCGGTGCGGCCGATCAGCGGATCGACCTTGCCCTGGCGCGACTTCTCGTTGAGGTCGACGCAGTAGGCCTCAAGGGCCTCGCCGCCCGTCTTCACCGAAGCCTTTTCCTCGTCGTTCTCGACGGTCGCGCCCTTGGCCGGCTTCGGCTCGGATGCGCCGGCCTTCTTGGCGATGCCGTGGGCGATGTAGTTCACTGCGTCATACCGCGTCATGTCCTGCTCCTGCAGGAAGTAGGCGGCGTGGCTTTCGCGTTCGGAGAACACGGCGACCAGCACGTTGGCGCCGGTCACCTCGTCGCGGCCTGAAGACTGGACGTGAATGACGGCGCGCTGGATCACCCGCTGGAAGCCGGCCGTCGGCTTGGCGTCCTCGCCATCCTCGACGATCAGGCTGCGCAGTTCGGTGTCCAGATAGTTGGTCAGCGTCTTCTTGAGCGTGGCGAGATCAACGTCGCAGGCGCCCATCACCGCCGAGGCGTCCTCATCGTCGGTGAGCGACAGGAGCAGGTGCTCCAGGGTCGCATACTCGTGCTTTCGCTGGTTCGCGTAAGCGACGGCGCGATGCAGGGTTTCTTCGAGATTGCGCGAAAACGAGGGCAAGCTGTGGCTCCTCAATCCTTTTCCATTGTGCACTGCAGCGGATGCTGATGTCGGCGGGCGGAATCGATAACCTGGGCCACCTTGGTCTCGGCCACTTCGTAGGTATAGACGCCACAGACGCCGACGCCGTTCTGGTGCACGTGAAGCATGATGCGGGTCGCATCTTCGCGCGATTTGTTGAAAAAGCGCTCAATCACATAAACGACGAACTCCATCGGAGTGTAATCGTCGTTGAGAATAAGCACGCGATAGAGCGACGGCTTCGCGGTCTTCGGCTTCGTCTGTGTGACGACCGCCGATCCCGTGCCGTTCGATCCAGCGCCTGACTTCTTCTCCGCCATTCGTCGTCCATCCAGGGCAGCCCAGGGAACGGGCCGCCTCATGCTCAATTAGATATGGAAACATCGGCGCTTTGGAAGGGCTGACGAGGCCGGGCGTGTCGGATTGGCGCGGTCGTGATCCGCTTTCCCCTTATGGGCGAGGGCTCAGAGCCAGTTTACCCATGCTCCGTGAGGGTGCGCGGTCGCGAGAAGCCGCTCGTCGGCGCCCGGCCAGGTGGTGAGTCGCAGTTCCATGGGGACCCCGTTCGAGTCGGGGGCGGGCTCCATCCTCAGCCAGGCGACCGGTGAGTCGGGGGTCGCGGAAGCGCCGGCGGCCTCGATCGCGGCTTGGACCGCGGCCTGCGTCGCGTCGGGCATGTATTGCCACATCACCGAATGGAACAACACCGAGGCCATGCCGGACGCGGGCCGGAAGCGCCGCGCGACCCAGTCGGCGGCGTCGGATCGATCAAGCGTCGCCGGAACGGCGCGGGCGACGGCGATGGCCCCGCGCAGCCTGGCCAGCCGTTCGGTCTGATCGGCCCAGACATAGGCCAGTAGTCGCAGGGCGGTGGCGTCGCCGGTGATGTCGACGGGCGCCTGGTCGCATCCGAAGCGGGCGAAAACGGTCACGGGGTGCAAGGCCACCGGCGCGCCCCGCCAGTCGTTGTCCAGCTGCACCGGCGACGCCGGGTCGCCCCAGCGCGCGCCATCGAAATCATAGCCGTATTGATCCCAGCGCAGATTGAGCCCCGCGCTGCCGCCTATTTCGAACAGGGTCAGCGGCAGGCCGAACCGCGCAGCGATCTGCATGAACCCAGGTGCGAGGCAGAAGGAGCGTCCGACCTCGTTGGTCTGCGGCGGCGAGGCCATGAAGTCGGTGATCGCGGGGCGCAGCCCGGCGAGGACGTCGCGGGTGGCGGCGACCAGCGCCGGCCAGTCCGTTTCTGGCTCCGCCTCGGGGTACCGGGCGGCGAGGGTAGGCGCCGCGCCGGTCCGGACCAGATGGTGCAGGGCTCCGACCAGCCGCAACGGGGTCGCGTCCCGCATGTGGGCATCCAGATCGGCGTCCGCCCAGACGGCGAACAGGTCGTCCAGCGGCCCCAGGTCTCCCGCCGCGGCGTGGTCCAGAAGGCCGCCGGTGAAGGGCGAGCCGAGGCGATGGCAGCCCTGGGCCTGAAAGCGCAAGGCGATGGCGAGGGAAGGAGAAACGGTCATCCCGCGATCCTACGCGCGCGGCGTCACGGCGATAGATTGACGGGAAAGATCAATCCCGCGCCTTGTGACCCAGGGCACGACCCGTGACGACCGCGCCCTTGCCGAACTTCGCGCGCAGGGCGTCGACGGCGGTCTCGCTCTTGAGGCTGCGGGTCTCGGCCTCGGCGAAGAAGTCGCCCTCAGCCGTGCCGGCAGGGATGAAGTCCGACAGGCCGGCGCCGATCAGGCGATAGGACCGTCCGCCCGGCTCGGCCGCCAGCAGCTCACGCGCGACGGCGAACAGGGTCCAGGCGGTCTGGGTCGGCACGGGCAGGGTCCGGCGCCGTGTGATGATCCTGAAATCGGGGGTGCGCAGCTTCAGGCTCGCAACCCGGCCAGCGATCCCTTCGGCGCGTAATTGCCGGGCGACCTTTTCGCACAGCGGCCAGAGCCGATCTTCGAGGTCGGATGTCTCGCTGAGGTCAGTGTTGAACGTCGTTTCGGCGCTGATCGTCTTGCGGCTCTGGTCGGGGTTCACCACCCGCGCGTCCTGACCGTGTGCGAGGCGGTGCAGATGCAGCCCGTGCTGACCGAAGCGGTCAGCCAGCTCCTTCAGGTCGGCAGCGGCGATGTCGCCGATGGTCCTGAAGCCGGCCTTCTCGAGGGAGGCCGCCATGACCGGTCCGACGCCGGGCAGGATGCGCACCGGCCTCGGCGCCAGGAAACTCTGCGACTCGGCCCCGCCGATGACCGAAAAGCCGCGTGGCTTGTCGATCTCGGAGGCGATCTTGGCCATGAACTTGTTGGCCGCCAGGCCAATCGAGACGGTCAGGCCGATCTCGGCCTCGATCTCCGCCTGCAGCCGGGCCAGCATCATCGCCGGTGGCGCGCCGTGCAGCCGTTCCGTCCCCGACAGGTCGATCCAGGCTTCGTCCAGCGACAGCGGCTGCACCAGCGGCGTGAGGGCGCGGACCTTGCCGAAGATCCTCTTGCTCTCGGCGCGATACTTGGCGAACTCCGGCGGCAGGATGACGGCCTGCGGGCACAGGGCCCGCGCCTTGAACATCGGCATGGCCGAGCGCACGCCGCTCATCCGGGCGATGTAGCAGCAGGTGGTCACCACGCCCCGCACGCCGCCGCCGACGATCAACGGCACATCGCGCAGCTCCGGTCGGTCACGCTTCTCCACGGAGGCGTAGAAGGCGTCACAGTCGAGATGCGCCATCGACAGGGTCGACAGCTCCGCGTGCGCCAGAATCCGCGGCGAGCCGCAGGCCGGGCATCGGCGCATCGCGTCGGTTCCGGTCCAGAAGCAGTCGCGGCAGAGGGCTGTCATGCAGTCAGCATACACCGCGCTCCCCGCCTTGGGGCGCCAGGATGTCTTGACCTCGAGCGGGCGGGGGAGTGACTAGGCTGCACTTGCATCGAGGGCAGACATGAGCGCGATCCGGCCAGCGGCGAACCATCCCGAGGCGGCGGACGACCATCGCGGCTTGCCGGGCTGGATCTACAGCGACCCCGACTTCTTCGAGGCCGAGAAGCGCGCGGTATTCCGCCAGAGTTGGCAGATCGTCTGCCATCTGTCCGACATCCCCGAGGCCGGCGACTTCCACACCCTGGAGTTCCTCGGCGAGAGCATCGTGGTGGTGCGCGGCGACGACCAGAAGGTGCGCGCGTTCCACAACGTCTGCCGCCACCGCGCCTCGCGCGTTGTCGACGGACCGGCCGGCAACTGCGGAATACGGATGACCTGCCCGTACCACGCCTGGAGCTACGACCTGCGTGGGCGGCTGGCCGGCGTGCCCCACATGAAGGCCTTCGAAGGCTTCGACCAGGCGGCGCACAATCTGGTCCCGGTCGACATCGAGGTCTGCCTCGGCTTCATCTTCATTCGGCTCGAGGGCGGCCTGCCCTCGGTGCGCGAGATGCTCGGTGGCTACTACGCCGAGATGGAGCCCTACCGGATGGAGGAGCTCCAGCCGCTCGGCCGCGTCACGCTGCGCGAGCGGGACGTCAACTGGAAGAACGTCTCGGACAACTATTCGGACAGCCTGCACATCACCGTCGCCCATCCGGGTCTGACGCGTCTGTTCGGCGCCGGTTATGGCCTTGAGGCGTCGGACTGGTGCGACAAGATGTGGGGCGCCCTGCGCGACACGCCGTCGGACAACTGGTCGGAGCGGCGCTACCAGGCGTTTCTGCCGGTCGTCGAGCATCTGCCGCCCGAGCGCCGCCGGCTGTGGACCTATTTCAAGCTCTGGCCCAACTGCGCCTTCGACATCTACCCGGACCAGATCGACTTCATGCAGTTCCTGCCGCTGTCGCCGACGAAGACCGTGCTGCGCGAGATCGCCTACGTCCTGCCCGACGACCGCCGCGAGATGCGCGCGACCCGCTACCTGAACTGGCGCGTGAACCGGCAGGTCAACATCGAGGACAAGGCGCTGATCGAGCGCGTTCAGGCGGGCATGAGCTCGTCCAGCTACGGCATGGGTCCGCTCAGCGTGAACGAGGTGGCGCTGAAGAGCTTCACCCGGAGGATGCGCGACCTGATCCCGCAGAGTCGCCAGGCGGTCGCCCCGGCGCCGGGGTGGGGGCGGCTCTAGATCCTCCCCATCGGGGGAGGTGGATCGCCGAAGGCGTGCCGGAGGGGGTCCGCTCAGGTTTCGGGTGACCCCCTCAGTCCGCTTCGCGGACAGCTCCCCCGAAGGGGAACATCATTCTTCGACCGGCCACAGCCACGCCGCCCCGCGCACGCCCGAGGAATCCCCGTGCATCGCCCGGCGGATCGGTGTCTCGAAGCTGTCCGAGAAGATGTAGCGCGCCACGACGGCCGGCAGGCGATCGTAGAGCTCGTCGACGTTGGACATGCCGCCGCCCAGCACGATGACGTCCGGATCGAGCAGGGTGCACATCGATCCCAGAGCCCGGCCCAGTCGGCTGATATAGCGGTCCAGCGCGGCCACGGCGGCGGCTTCGCCTCGACGAGCGGCGGCCACGATCGTCGCGCCATCCTGCTTCAGACCCGTCGCCTGGGCGTAGTCCTCGACGAAGGCCGAACCGGAGGTCCAGGTTTCGAGGCAGTCGACCCGCCCGCACCAGCAGCGGTGGGTCTGGAATTCCTCCGGCGTCGGCCAGGGCAGGGGGGTGTGACCCCATTCGCCGCCCACGCCGTTCCGGCCGTCAATCGTGCGGCCATCGACAACCACCCCGCCGCCGCAGCCGGTGCCGATGATCGCCCCGAACACCACCCGCGCACCGGCCGCCGCCCCGTCCGTCGCTTCCGAAAGCGCGAAGCAGTTGGCGTCGTTCTCCATCCGCACGGCCCGTCCGAGCACCCGTGTCAGGTCCTCGCGCATCGGTCGGTCGTTCATCCAGACCGAGTTGGCGTTGCGCATCAGGCCGGTCCTGGTCGAGATCGAGCCGGGCATGCCGATGCCGACCCGGCTCACGGTCTGGCCGGCCTGCCGCTCTGCCGCCTCGACCACGTCCTTCACTACCTGCAGGAAGCTGTCGTAGTCGCCCGGATTGGCTTGCCGCACCCGCGCGACATAGGCGCCGCCGGCGTCCAGCGCCGCCGCCTCGACCTTGGTGCCGCCGATATCGACGCCGATACGGATCACCGGATCACCGCACCCAGCGCGGGCCCGAGCGTCGCCCAGTCCTCATGCAGGTCGTGGCGATCCGGCACGGTCGGCGCGAACGGGCGCAGGCGCTGGTCGGCGATGATCTGGAACGTGGCGACCGCGGGCGCTGACTCCGCGGACGACTCGAGGTTGGGCAGCAGGTCGTCGATGAAGGCCGCCGGACCGCTGGTGCGCGCGGCCATGCCGGCGATGGTCGGGCCCTTGAGCCCGGAATGGAGAATCATCGGATAGTCGAATCCGTGCTTCGACAGCCAGCCGGTGCGTGATTCGAGCGCATGGGCGGGGGCGTTGGTCAGAATCACCACGCCGGCCCGCTGCGACAACGTGGCCAGGGCCTCGGCCGCGCCCTCCACCGGGTCGAGGTCGTCGGCGCCATGATGGAAGAAATCGTCGAACAGTTTCTTGCCGGTGTCGAAGTCGATGTGATCGACCTCGCCGGGCCTGTAAAGGTTTTGGAACAAGGCGAAACGGTCAATCCGCATCTCGTAGCCATGTCGGCCCACGTACCGCTCGAACCCGGCCATGAAGTGCGCCAGCACCTCGTCGACGTCGACGATCAGCAGGGGCGCCGTGGGCCGGATATCCAGATCTTCGAGGGCGACGGGCTGCAAGGCGATCTCGCTGGGTTAGCTCGGGTTTAAGGATATTCCCCGATTACTGGGTGGAACACGACAGCGGCGAGTCCCTTGCTCGCCCGCGATGTCGAAACCGGTTGGGGTTGCAGGTCGCTGTATGGCCAAGAAGGTCCTCATCGTCGAGGATAACGAGCTCAATATGAAGCTCTTCCACGACCTGCTCGACTCCCAGGGGTACGAGACGTTGCAGACCCGCGAGGGTCTCTCCGCTCTCGCGCTTGCGCGGGAACACCGGCCTGACCTGATCCTGATGGACATCCAGCTGCCGGAGATCTCCGGTTTGGAGGTCACCAAGTGGCTGAAGGAAGACGACGATCTGAACCACATTCCGGTCGTGGCCGTTACTGCCTTCGCCATGAAGGGCGACGAGGAGCGGATCCGCGAGGGCGGCTGCGAGGCTTATATTTCCAAGCCGATCTCGGTCGTGCACTTCCTCGACACGATCAAACGGCTGCTGGGCTAGGGGAGGCGAGACGATGAGCGCGCGAATCCTGGTGGTCGACGACATCGAGGCCAACGTTAAGCTGCTCGAGGCCAAGCTGGCCGCCGAGTACTACGACGTCCTCACAGCCAATGACGGCCCGACCGCCCTGGCGATGGCGGCGGCGGAAAGTCCCGACATCATTCTGCTCGACGTCATGATGCCCGGCATGGACGGCTTCGCCGTCTGCCGCCGGCTGAAGGACGATCCCGCGACGCGCCATATTCCCGTGGTGCTGGTGACCGCGCTCGATGGCCGGTCCGACCGCATCGAGGGCCTGGAAGCGGGCGCCGACGAATTCCTGACCAAGCCGATCGACGACGTCATGCTGTTCGCCCGCGTGCGCAGCCTGACCCGCCTCAAGCAGGTGATGGACGAACTGCGCGCCCGCGAGGCCTCGGGTCGCCGCATCGGCGTGATCGCCGGCGCCGCGGCGCGGCTGGGCGGCACGGGCGGACGGGTCCTGATCGTCGACGACAACGAGCGCCAGGCGCAGCGGCTGATGGCCGAACTGGCCATCGAGCACCGCCCGGTGTTCGAGACCGATCCGGAAAAGGCCCATCTGACGGCCCGCGGGCCCGTGGATCTGATCATCGTCAACGCCACGGCCCGCGCTTTCGACGGCCTGCGCTTTGCTGCGACCATCCGGTCGGACGAGGCGACGCGGCACCTGCCGATCCTGGCCATCGTCGACCCGGACGAACGCCACCGGCTGGTCAAGGCGCTGGAGATCGGCGTCAACGACCTGCTGACCAAGCCGCTTGATCCCCAGGAGATGTCGGCGCGCGCCCGGACCCAGATCCGTCGCAAGCGCTACACCGACTTCCTGCGCGACAATCTCGATCACTCGCTGGAACTGGCGGTCACCGACCAGCTGACCGGCCTGCACAACCGTCGCTACATGGAAGGGCAGCTCGGCGCCCTGGTGAAGCGGGCGACCCATGGCGGCGATCCGGTGTCGGCGCTGATGATCGACATCGATCACTTCAAGAAGATCAACGACAACTTCGGCCACGACATCGGCGACGAGGTGCTGCGCGAGTTCGCCGTGCGCCTCGCCTCGAACGTCCGCGCCATCGATCTGCCCTGCCGTTACGGCGGGGAGGAGTTCACGGTGATCATGCCGGGCGCCCAGCTGGCTGACGCGCAAAGGGTCGCTGAACGGATCCGGCTGCATGTCGCGGGCTCGCCCTTCCGGGTGGCCGGCGGCAAAGAACTGCTGACGGTGACCATTTCCATCGGCGTCGCCACGACGATCGGCGAGACGGACACGCCCGATATCCTGCTCAAGCGTGCCGACGAAGCGGTCTACGAGGCCAAGGCCGGCGGTCGCAACCGGGTCGTCGCCCGCGCCGCCTGAATGCAGAAAACCCGGCGCTAGGCCGGGTTTCCTTCAACACATACAAGGTGTTGGCAGATCTACTTGATCTTGCCTTCCTTGAATTCGACGTGCTTGCGCACGACCGGATCGTACTTCTTCAGCACGAGCTTTTCGGTCATGGTGCGGGCGTTCTTCTTGGCGACGTAGAAGAAGCCGGTGTCCGCCGAGGAGTTCAGGCGGATCTTGATGGAAGCCGGTTTGGCCATCGTGGGAATCCTTGGGTAGCCGCGAGGGCCGAAACTGAGAGGCGCGGAACATACTCATCGTTCGCGCGAAGTCAATCAGGGCAGGGCGCGCACCCGCGTCGTTCCGGCCCGATAGGTCATCATGAACGGATCGCCCTGTCGCTGAAGGGTCCGCAGGACCTCCTCGGTGATGTCGAACAGCGGAAGTCGCAGGGCGTCGTCCAGGGGGCGCCAGGCCAGATCGGCCAGTTCACTGCTGTCAGCCGCCTCGCCCGAGGCGATCTCGGCGTCGGCGGCGAAGAACCGGGCGTGAAAACGGACGGGGCTCATGGTCGGAGTGATGGCCCGGGCCGCCAGGGTCAGGGGTGCATGGTCATTGGCCAGCGTCAGGCCGGTCTCTTCCTCTGTTTCGCGGATGGCGGCGCTGGCGAGGGCGGCTGCCAGCCGGGCGTCGGCGCCGGTCCGGCGGACGCAGTCCTCGGCCAGCGGCGCCAGCACCGGCCGGGCGAAGTCCGCGGCGTCGAGACGGCCACCCGGAAAGACGAAGACGTCAGGCGCGAACCGCGACTTCGCAGGGCGGCGGCCCATCAGCACCTGCGGTCCGGCGACGGTTTTGCGCAGAAGGATCAGGCTGGCCGCATGGCGAGGCCTGACGGGCTTCGAAGGCGGAGGCGGATTCACAGGTGTTCCAGCCGCCGCGCGCCATTGAGGAAGCGCATGAACGGAACCGGCCGCGCCCCATGTTGCAGCCGCTCCGCGATCTCGGAAACGACGAAGCGGGTGATGTTGGGCAGGTCGAGCGCCAGCGCCTCGTCCAGGTCGACCCATTCGATTTCATCGAGCTCGCCGCAGTCGGGGCGCCGGTCGAGGCTCAACAGGGCTTCGGCTTCAGCCATGAAGAAGCGCGCGTCGAAACGGCGCGGTCGATAGGGCGGGGTGATCGCGCGGGCGACGAAGTCCAGCGCCGCCAGATCAGCCAGGGCGCCGGCTTCGAGGAACTCGCGCCAGCCGCCGATCCCCGGCCGGGGCGGAGCTTCTTTCGCCAGCAGCAGGCCGGCCTCCTCGAAGGTCTCGCGGATCGCCGCCATGGCCAGGGCGCGGGGCAGCTGCGGACTGGCGTGCCGGGCCGTCAGGGCCAGCCGCGCGGCCACGTCGTGGCTCAGCTCATTGGCCGCGGGCGCCGTGAAGTCGCCCCGGTCGACCCGCCCGCCCGGAAACACCCACTTGTCCGGCATGAAGGCGTGACCGCGATTGCGCCGGCCCATCAACAGCCGGGGCTTCTTCGCGTCGCGGCGCACGATGATCAGGGTCGCGGCATGGCGTGGCTTGACCAGCTTGTGGCCGCCCTCGCGCATGGCCCCGTCCGTGCGGGGGTCGTAGTTGGGGTCGAGAACGGGTCCGGTCATGGCGACAGGATAGGCCCCTCAACGGGAAGCGAAAGCGTGACCCAGCGTCACTCGGGGGCGGGCAGGGGCTTCAGGATCAGGATCGAAAGGTCCCGGTCCGGTCGCCAGTTGGTCTTGCGCACCTCGAACCGCGTCGGGCTGATCTTCTTCACGCCGCTGGCGCAGAAGCTGACCAGGTTCGCCGGCGCGCCCTTGTCGATGACCATGTGGAAATCGCCGATCGGCTTGGCCCAGTTGCCGGCCGTCCGCAGGATGTAGGCGATCCAGGTCTCGGTGAACGGCGCATACTCGCCCGCGCCCCTGGCCCGTGAGACTGCGGCCAGGAACGGCGCGTCGATGCAGTAGCGCGCCCGCTGCGCCGCGCCCTCGGCATCGGCCATGTAGCCGGGCGAGCCGACCATCGTACCGACTGTTCCGCCGACCGCAGGCCGGTAGTGATGCTCGACAACGACCTGGGCGCCGGGCGCGAAGGTCTGCTCCCAGTGAAACGTGGTCTTGAGAATCCAGGCCGGGTTCAGGTGCTTTTCCCAGCCCTTGCCGGCGTCATATTCGTCCGGGATGGCCAGGCCGAGGGCCACGGCTTCGTCCTGGGCAGCCTTGGGCAGCGCGTCGAGCCGGGCGATCGCGCCTTCCAGATGGAGGGCCAGCGGCACGCCGTGGGCCTTCAGCCAGGCGGTCTGGTCGACGCCTTTGGCGAAGGCGCGCTGCTCGACAGCCATCGCCACGGGCTTTCCGTCGACCGTGGTCTTGAAGTCGAGGATGTTGGCCGGGTCGTCGCGATTGGGGATGGCCGTGTCGTGGAACCAGAATTCCTCGCCGCCGATATCGGGCATCGGGAAGGCCACCCGGGTGGTCACCGGCGCAGCCGAGATGTTGACGAAGACATAGCGGACGTTGACCGCCTGTTCGGAGATGAACAGGTCCTCCGAGCGCATCTCGATGGCGGTGGTCTTGGTCAGCACCAGCCCGCCGGCGGCCAGCTCTGCCGTCGAATCGTTCGCCAGGGCCGGCACGGCCAGCAGGGTCGCCAGGGCGGCGGCGAGCACGGTCTTTTTCATCGATTCAGTCTCCCGATACCGGACGCTAGCATGGACCGCGCGGGCCGCCGCTGCCGTTCGCTGCCAGGGCGATTTCAAGTCACCGCAAAGAGGGGCGGCCCGTATCGAGCCGGGTCCTTGATCGGAATGTCCCGGCTTTGGGGATAGGGGAGGCCGCGACCTTAAGCCTGTTCTGCGCATGAGGGGCCAAACCGAAACGGACCCGCCATGTTCAAGCTCAAGATTTCCACCGCCCTCAACGCCTTTGGCGTTCTGCTCGTCGCCGGTGTGCTCATCGTCAGCGCGGTCGCGCTGGCCACCAGCCTGCATATCCGCATCGGCGGACAGCGCTTCAACGATATCATCCAGAGCAAGGACCTCGTGGCCGACGTCCTGCCGCCTCCGGTCTTCATCGTCGAGGCCTACCTTGAAACGACGCTGATCCGCGACGGACGCGTCACGCCGGTCGAGGGGCGACAAAGGCTGAGCCAGCTCCGCAAGGACTATCAAACCCGGCACGACTTCTGGCAGGCGTCTTCGTTGCCGGATGACATCAAGCGGAACCTGACCGAGGTCTCGGACCGCCATGTGCAGGCGTTTTTCGACATCGTCGACGGTCAGATGCTTCCCGCGATCGACAGAGGGGACCGCGCCGCCGCGGACGCGGCCTATGATCGCGCCGAAGCGGCCTACAAGGCCCATCGCGGCGTGATCAGCACCATCGTCGCCCAGGCGGACGCCTACGGTAAGGGCGTTGTCGCGACATCCGACAAGGACGCCAGGACCGCCGCGGCCGTCGCCGCCACGCTGGTGGCGGCTCTGCTCGCGGTGGTCATCGGCGGGATCGTCGCCCTGTCCCGGGGCGTGGTCGCTCCCCTGTCCGGCATCACCGACCGCATGAAGCGGCTCGCCGAGGGGGACAACCAGATCGACATTCCCAGCCTCTCTCGCCAGGACGAGGTCGGCGAGATGGCGAAGGCCGTGATGGCCTTCAAACAGAGCGCCCAGGAACGGATCCGGATCGAACGCCAGGCCGCGGACCAGCAGGCGGCCAACCTCGCGGATCGCGAACGCAATGATCGTCTGCGCGCCGAGGAAGCCGAGGCGCAGTCCATCGTCGTCACGGCGCTTGCGTCAGGCCTCCAGAAGCTGTCGGAAGGCGACCTCGCCTTCCGGATCACCACGCCGTTCGCGCCGGCCTATGAAAAGCTGCGGGCCGACTTCAACGGCGCCCAGGGCCAGCTCCAGGCGACCATGTCCACCATCGTGGGCAACGCGGGTTCGCTTCAGACCAGCGCGGCCGAGATCAGCCAGGCCGCCGACGATCTGTCGCGCCGGACCGAGCAGCAGGCGGCCAGCCTCGAGGAGACCGCCGCGGCGCTGGACGAGATCACGATCACCGTACGCGCCACCGCCGGCAATGCCGGTCAGGCCCGGCAGGCGGTCGAGGCGGCCCGCACCGAAGCCGAGGCGGGCGGTCTGATCGTCACCGACGCCGTCGCGGCCATGGGCCAGATTGAAAAGTCGTCCGGCGAGATCGGGCAGATCATCGGCGTGATCGACGAGATCGCCTTCCAGACCAATCTTCTGGCGCTCAACGCCGGGGTTGAAGCGGCGCGTGCGGGCGACGCGGGGCGCGGCTTCGCCGTCGTGGCCTCGGAAGTCCGCGCGCTGGCGCAGCGATCCGCCGAGGCCGCCAAGGAGATCAAGGCCCTGATTTCGGCGTCGGCCAACCAGGTCAACAGCGGTGTCGATCTGGTCGGACAGACCGGCAAGGCGCTGAGGCGGATCGTCGGTCAGATCGGCGACATCACGGAAGCCGTGACGAAGATCGCGACCTCGGCGCAGGAGGAGGCGACGGGCATTCAACAGGTCAACATCGCGGTCAACCAGATGGACCAGGTCACGCAACAGAACGCCGCGATGGTCGAGCAGACGACGGCCGCCAGCCATTCTCTGGCCCGTGAGGCCGCGGACCTCAGGGAACTGGTCGGCAAGTTCAGGATCGGCGACGCGGCCGGCTCCACCGACCGGGCGGCTTACAGATCGCGCGCGGCCTGACGATCAGGCGTTGGACCGCTCGCGGGCGGTCTGGGCGCCCAGATAGTTCAGCTCGATGGCGATGCCGTTGGGATCCTGCAGAAACAGCTGCCTGATCGGCGCGTCGGGCACGCCGATCTCCCGGAAAGGTACGCCGAGACCTGTCAGCCGCGCTTTGGCGGCCTCGAGATCGGCGATGGAGAAGGCGACGTGATTGAGCGTCGCCTGGTCCGATCCAACGCCGGCCGTCGGTCGGCTCATCAGGTGCACAACCGGCTTGTCGCCGCTGTAGAGCCAGTGGCCGTCGAACGGAAAATCCGGCCGCCATCGCTCGGTCAGGCCGATAACGTCACGCCAGAAGTCGCGCGTCTCGGTCAGCCTGTCCGTGGCGATATTGATGTGGTCCAGATCGAGGATCATCAGGCAGGCTCCCGAGAGGGCAGTGCGGCCAGGGCGCGCGGCAACAGGTCGGCAAACAGGGCGGCGGCCCGGTCCTGACCGTCCGCCCGCTCGATCAGGTCCTGGCGGATTTCCAGTTCAAGGTAGTCGAGGCCGTGGCCGTCGGCGTGCCGCGGAATGGTGTTGTCGCGGCCGTCCATCGCATAGGGCTGGTTGTCGCCCGCCTGGTCGCCGAACGCCGACCTCAGTTGGGCCAGGACGGCGTCGGAGAACGGCGAGTCGTTGCGATGCAGGACCCCGTACAGCCATGGCCTCGCGAACCCGCCCATGCTCGGCGTGAAGCTGTGCAGCGACACCAGTACGGTCGGCTGGCCGCGCGCCGTGCGGATGGCGATGAGGTCAGCGATGGCGCCCTGGTAGGGCGCGTGGATCTCCGCAAGGCGCGTCGCCCGGTCATCGTCGGTCAGGCCGGCATTGGCCGGAACGGTCGTGCCGTCACTGACCGCCGGCGCCAGGTCCGGCGCATCCGGCTTGCGATTGCAGTCGATCACGAGCCGGGAATAGGTCTGGCGCACGAAACAGGCGTCGAGCGCCGCCGCCAGCCGCTCGCCCGTGCCCGCTATGCCGATGTCCCAGGCGATGTGCCTGTCCATCTCGACGGCGGCAACGCCGAGATCCCCGAGCGCGCGGGGGATCGCCCGCCCGGCGTGATCGCCCAGAAGCAGAAAGGGCGAGCGGCCGCCTGTATTTATGACCACAAAGGGCGGCAAATCGTCCGGACCGAGCAATCGGTTCGACCGGGCCGGTGAATCGGCGCAACGCTGGTCCAAATGCCGATCCTCACGATCCGTCATCTTACCCGCTACCGTTACCGCAATCCGGTGGCTCTGGGCGAGCATCGCATGATGTTCCGGCCTCGCGAGAGTCATGACCAGCGACTACTGTCGCACGAACTGACCATTTCCCCCACGCCGGCCCGCCACCACACCGTGCAGGACGTGTTCGGCAACTGCGTCGGTGTGGCTGGATTCACGGGCCGGACCACCGAGCTGGTGTTTGAAAGTCGCGTCCGGCTGGAGCACACCCCGCTGCCGGCCTTCGCCGACCCGGATGGCGAGATCGAGGTTTATACGGGGGCCATGCCGTTCGCCTACAGCCCGGACGACCTGCCGGACCTTCTCTCATCGCTGGACCGTCAGCATGCCGATCCGGAAGGCCTCGTGGACGCCTGGGCGCGCCGGTTCGTGCGACCGGTCGGCAAGACCCGGCTACAGACGCTGCTCAGCGAGATGACCCAAGCCATCTACGCCGACTTCCGCTACAACACCCGTCTCGTCGGCGGCGCGCAGACTCCGGTCGAGACGCTGACGCTCGGGACCGGCAGCTGCCGCGACTTCGCGGTGCTGATGATGGACGCGGTGCGCAGTCTTGGCCTCGCGGCGCGGTTCGTCTCGGGCTATATCTACAGCCCTCACTACAATCCCGACGCGCCAGGGCGTGTCGGTGGCGGTCACACCCACGCCTGGGTGCGGGTCTATCTGCCGGCCTGTGGCTGGGTCGAGTTCGATCCGACCAACGGCATCGTCGGCAACGCCGACCTGGTGCGGGTGGCCATCGCTCGCGATCCACGTCAGGCGGTGCCGCTGCACGGCGCCTGGTCGGGCCTGTCGTCGGACTACCTGGGCATGGACGTCGAGGTCGACGTGCGGTCCGATTTCGATATCGCCGGGCAACTTTCGCCGTCGTGGTCCGTTGGCATGGCCAGTTAGTCAAAGAGCAGACCATCCATGCGCATCAAGGCAGGCTTTGAGGTCACCTACGACTGCCCCGAGCCGGTCCCGATGCTGCTCACCCTCAGCGTCCACGCCTCGCGGCGGGATGACCTGGAAACCCCCGACTGGCTGCGGACCGACCCTGTCGTCGACGTGCGCCAGTATCTCGATGGCTTCGGCAACATCGTCAGCCGGATTCTGGCCCCGGCCGGCCGGATCACCCTGGCCGGCGACTACATCATCCGCGACACGGGCCGGTTCGACGACTACGCCCCCGACGCCGTCCAGATCGCCGCCCACAACCTGCCGGACGAGACGCTCGTCTACCTGCTGGGCAGCCGCTACTGCGAGACCGATCGGCTGAGCGATCTCGCCTGGTCGCTGTTTGGCCACACGCCGCTCGGCTGGGCGCGGGTCCAGGCGATCTGCGACTACGTGCACAATCACATCCGCTTCGATTATCAGCAGGCCCGACCCACCAAGGGCGCCTTCGATGCCTACGAAGAAGGGCAGGGCGTCTGCCGCGACTACGCCCACCTTGCGATCGCCTTCTGCCGCTGCATGAACATCCCGGCCCGCTACTGCACCGGCTACATGCCTGATATCGGCGTGCCGGAGGTCGGGGTGATGGACTTCGCCGCCTGGATGGAAGTCTGGCTCGGCGACCGCTGGTACACCTTCGACGCCCGCAACAACATTCCGCGCATCGGCCGCATCCTGATCGCCCGCGGCCGCGACGCCACCGACGTCGCCATCGCCAACACCTTCGGCCGGGCGGATCTTGTCGGCTTCACGGTGCGGGCGAAGGAGATCGCGGAGTAGGCCCTACCGCCGCTTCCCCTTGCGCACACCTTTCGGCGTGCCGCCGCGCTTGGGGCCGCCTCTGCCGGGGTCCATCTTGCGACGGACGCCCAGCCGCACGCGGGGGGCATTCGGGTCGGCCGGCATCGGCTCCGACAGCATCTCGAACAGCAGCCCGCCGGTGACCGGCGTGGCCTCGCGCAGGCGCACCTCGACCGGCATGCCCAGCGGCCAGCGGGCGCCGGTGCGTTCGCCGACGAGGGAGTGGGTGCGGTCGTCGTGGACGAAGAACTCGCTGCCCAGCGACGAGACCGGGACGAGGCCGTCGGCCCCGGTGTCGGTCAGGCGGATGAACAGGCCGAACCGCGTCACGCCGGTGATCCGTCCGTGGAAATCCGCCCCGACTTGATCCGCAAGGAAGGCGGCGACGTAGCGGTCGTTGGCGTCGCGCTCGGCGGCCATGGCCCTGCGTTCGGCGAAGGTGATCCGCTCGGCGGTGTCCTTCATCTGCTTGACGTCATGGTCGGTCAGGCCGTCGGTTCCCAGCCCGAGCGCCCGGATCAGGCCGCGGTGCACCACCAGGTCGGCGTAGCGGCGGATCGGGCTGGTGAAGTGGGCGTAGCGCTGCAGGTTCAGCCCGAAGTGGCCGATGTTGTCCGGGTTGTACTGGGCCTGCATCTGGGTGCGCAGGACCACCTCGTTGACGATGTCGGCGTGCGGTCCCTCGTGGGTCTCCGCCAGCAGCCTGTTGAACCGGTCGGTGCGCGGCGCCTCGCCCTTGGCCCAGGGGATCTCCAGCGTCTGCAGGAAGTCCGTCAGCGCCATCATCTTCTCGGGGCTGGGCGTGTCGTGGATCCGGTAGATCAGCGGCGTCTTTTTCTGCTCCAAGGTCTCGGCGGCGCTGACGTTGGCCTGGATCATCATCTCCTCGATCAGCCGGTGCGCCTCCAGTGAGGCGCGCTTGGTGATCGAGGCGACGTCGCCCTCGGGCGAGATGATGATGCGGCGTTCGTCACTCTCGATGCCCAGCGGTGAGCGGGCGTTGCGGCCCTTCAGCATGACGCCGTAGGCGGTCCACAGGGGTCGCAGAATGCCTTCGAGGATCGGGCCGGTCTTGTCGTCCGGGTTGCCGTCGATGGCCATCTGGGCCTGCTCGTAGCTGAGCTTGGCCGCCGACCGCATCAGCCCGCGCACGAAGCGGTGGCTGATCTTGCGGCCGTCCTTGTTGAACACCATCCGCACGGCCAGGGTCGCCCGGTTCTCGCCCTCGCGCAGACTGCAGAGGCCGTTGCTCAGCACCTCCGGCAGCATCGGCTCGACCCGGTCGGGGAAGTAGACGCTGTTGGACTTGTCGCGGGCGACGATGTCGAGCGCCGTGCCCGGGCGCACGTAGGCGGCGACATCGGCGATGGCCACCCAGACGATCCAGCCGCCGGGGTTGCCGGGCGCGGGGTCGGGATGGGCGAAGACGGCGTCGTCATGGTCGCGCGCGTCGGCCGGGTCGATGGTGATGAACGGCAGGTCGCGGAGATCCTCGCGGCCTTTGAGCGTCGGCGGCTCGGCGGCTTCGGCTTCCGCTTCAGCCTCCGGCGAGAAGCCGGTCGGGATGCCGTGGCTGTGGATGGCTATGAGCGACGCCGCGCGGGGCTCGTCCTCGCGGCCGACCACCTCCAGCAGCTTTCCGTGTTTGGGGCCGTAGCGCTGGGTCTGGGCCCCGACCGTGGCCAGCACGAGGTCGCCGTCCTTCAGCTTCTCGCCGTCGGCGTACGACAGGATCAGGCTGTCCTTCGACTTGCGGTCGACCGGCTCGACGCGGACCTCGCGGTTCGATTTGCGGATCACGCCCAGGATGCGGTGCGCGCTCTGGCCGAGCTTCTTGATCAGCCGGGCCTCGAACTCACCTGTCTCGAGCCGGTCGAAGTGGACCAGCACCCTGTCGCCCATGCCGGGCGCGCCGGCGACGGCCTCGCCCTTGGCCGGGGCCAGCCGGGCCAGCGGCGCGTCCTCGCCAGCCTTGACCAGACGGACATAGAGCTCGCCGTCGGCGTCCCGCTCGACCACGTCGGCCACGCCGACAGGGGGCAGGGCGCCGGCCTCGGCGAAGCCCTTGCGGCCGCGCTTGCCCAGCGCGCCTTCATCCTCGAGCTTGCGCAGCATGTCGCGCAGCGCGCGGCGACCCTCGCCCTTCAGCCCGAACGCCCGGGCGATGTCGCCCTTGTCCTGCTCACCGGCGGTCCGCAGGTAGGCGATCAGCGTCTCGCGATCCGGCAGGCCGGGCGGCGGACGGGTGGTCTTGGGCGGTTTGGGCGGGGGAGGCTTGGCCATGAAGCGGAGATATCACAACAGCTCGTCATCGTCGGACTTGTTCCGACGACCCATGAACACCTGAGTCTCTCGCGAGGGCGACAGCTCGGCCACATCGAGTGCATGGGTCCTCGGGACAAGCCCGAGGATGACGGATCTTACTCGGCTGCTGCCTTGGCCTTCGCCGCCGGTTTTTTCTTCGCCGGGGCCTTCTTCTTCGCCTTCACCACCTTGGCCGTCAGCGCGTCGGGCTTCTTCGGCGCAGCAGCCTTCTTCGGCGCGGCCTTCTTGACCGGCTTCTTGCCGCCGCCCTTGGCGACGCGTTCGGCGAGCAGGGCCACGGCCTCTTCAAGCGTGATCTCTGTCGGCTCCTTGCCGCGCGGGACGTTGGCGTTGGTCGCGCCGTGCTTGATGTAGGGACCGAACCGGCCGGACAGGATCTTGATCGCCTGTCCGTCCTCGGGGTGGGCGCCCAGCTCTTTCAGCGCCGCCGCCGTGGCCCGGCCGCCCTTGCCGCCGGCCCGCTTCTCGGCGAGCACGGTGACGGCGCGGTTCAGGCCCACGTCGAACACCTCGTCGGCGCTCTCCAGGTTGGCGTAGGTGCCGTCGTGCAGCACGAACGGGCCGTAGCGGCCGATGCCGGCGACGATCACCTTGCCGTCCTCGGGGTGCGTTCCGACCTCGCGCGGCAGGTCGAGCAGGCGCAGGGCCTTGTCGATGTCGATCGAGGCCGGCGGCCAGCCCTTGGGCAGGCTGGAGCGCTTGGGCTTGTCGCCCTCGGGCGGTGTCTCTTCGACATAGTGTCCGAAACGGCCGTTCTTCAGCCAGACGGTCTGGCCGCTCTTGGGGTTGATGCCCAGTTCGCGGTCGCCCTCGGCGGCTTCGCCTTCACCGTCAGGCTGGGCGATCGGCCGGGTGAACCGGCATTCGGGATAGTTCGAGCAGCCGATGAAGGCGCCGAACTTGCCGGTCTTCAGGCTCAGCTGGCCCACGCCGCAGGTCGGGCACAGGCGGGGATCGGAGCCGTCGGCCTTGGCCGGGAAGATGTGAGGGCCGAGCGCTTCGTTCAGCGCGTCCAGCACGTTGGTGACGCGCAGCTCGGCGATCTCGCCGACGGCCGCGTGGAAGTCCTTCCAGAAGTCCCGCAGGAATTCCTTCCAGTCCAGCTTGCCGTCGGAAACCAGGTCGAGCTTCTCTTCTAGGGCAGCGGTGAAGTCGTATTCGACGTAGCGCAGGAAGAACTGCTCGAGGAAGGCCGTGACCAGCCGTCCCTTGTCCTCGGGAATGAAGCGGTTCTTGTCCATCCGCACATAGGCGCGGTCGCGCAGCACGGTCAGCACCGAGGCGTAGGTTGAGGGCCGGCCGATGCCGAGTTCTTCCATCCGCTTGACCAGACTGGCTTCGGAGAAGCGCGGGGGCGGTTCGGTGAAGTGCTGATCGGCGCGGGCGGCGATCACTCGGGCGTCTGCGCCTTCGTTGATCACCGGCAGCTTGCCGGCGAAGTCGGCGTCCTCGCCGGCGGCGGCCTTGTCCTGCTCCGGATCGTCGCGGCCTTCCTCGTAGACCGCAAGGTAGCCGGGGAACTGGATCACCTGGCCGGTGGCGCGCAGGCCGGTCTTGCCGTCGCTGCCTTCCAGCTCGACGGCGGTGCGCTCGATGCGGGCGGCCTCCATCTGCGAGGCGATCATCCGCTTCCAGATCAGCTCGTAGAGCCGGCCCATGTCGCTTTCGAGCTTCAGCTTGCCGGGATTGCGCTCCAGCGAGGTCGGCCGGATGGCTTCGTGGGCTTCCTGGGTGTTCTTGGCCTTGGTCTTGTAGAGGCGCGCGGACTCGGGGACGTAGTCCTTGCCGTACAGGCCGCCGATGACCCGGCGGGCCTCGTCCAGCGCCTCGGGCGCCGACTGCACGCCGTCGGTCCGCATGTAGGTGATCAGGCCGACGGTCTCGCCGCCGATGTCGACGCCTTCATACAGCTTCTGCGCCGCCTGCATGGTCCGCTGGGCCGAGAATCCAAGCTTGCGCGAGGCTTCCTGCTGCAAGGTCGATGTGGTGAACGGCGGCGGCGGCGTGCGCCGGGCCGGCTTCTTCTCGACCGAGGCGACCTTGAAGCTGCAGGCCTGCACGGCGGCGCGGGCCGCGCCGGCCGAGGCCTCGGTGTTCAGGTCGAACTTGGTGAGCTTCTTTCCGTCGTGCTCGACCAGACGGGCGAGGAAGGGCTCGGCGCCGGCCGAGACGTCGGCCTCGACGGTCCAGTATTCCTGGGTCCGGAAGCGTTCGATCTCCAGCTCGCGGTCGACGATCAGCCGCAGGGCGACGGACTGCACCCGGCCGGCCGAGCGCGAGCCCGGCAGCTTGCGCCACAGAACCGGCGAAAGGGTGAAGCCGACCAGATAGTCGAGCGCGCGACGGGCCAGGTAGGCCTCGACCAGCTCCATGTCGATCTGACGCGGGTTGGCGATAGCGTCGAGGACGGCGGTTTTGGTGATGGCATTGAACGTCGCGCGCTGGACGCTGACGCCCTTCAGGGCCTTCTTCTTCTGCAGCACCTCGAGCAGGTGCCAGCTGATCGCTTCTCCTTCGCGGTCGGGGTCGGTCGCGAGATAGAGAGTATCGGCGCCTTTCAGGGCGTCGGCGATGTCGTTCAGGCGCTTGGCGGACTTGGCGTCCACCTCCCAGCTCATTGAGAAATCGTCGTCCGGCTTGACCGAGCCGTCCTTGGACGGGAGGTCGCGGACATGCCCGTAGGACGCCAGAACCTTGTAGTCCGAGCCCAGGTATTTGTTGATGGTCTTGGCCTTGGCCGGGCTCTCGACGACGACGACGTGCATGCGGTCTCGATGACAGTGGAGGGAAAGTTCGCCCTTCGAGCGAGCGCGGAAAGTGGGGGCCGGGCAGGGGCAATGTCAACGCGGAGCGTGGAAGTCAAAGGATTCCGTCGTGCGAATGACCGTTGCGTCACCGCCGACACTGCCAATTGACCCGGATGACAGGCGTTCAGGCGGCTGCGACGGTTCCGCCGGGTCCGAAGACGGCCAGTCCGGCCAGCGACAGTTCGACCACGGCGGCGAATACCGCCGGGGCGGGGCCGCCGGCCGCGCGGACCAGGTCGTCCAGCGTCACCGGAGTCGGCGACAACAGCGCCGCCACGCGGTCGCGCAGGGCGTCAGACGCCGCTTCGGCGGATCCAGTCCAGGGCGGCCGCTCGCGCTCACGCATCCCGCCCAGCCCCTCCAGCACCCGCAGCACGTCCTCCGCGCCCTCGCAGACTGTGGCGCCCTGTCTCAGAAGGTCGTTGGTTCCGCGCGCCCGGGGATCCAGTGGCGAGCCCGGCACGGCCAGCACCTCGCGGCCCTGTTCGGCGGCCAGGCGGGCGGTGATCAGGGATCCGGACTTCAGCTCCGCCTCGACGACGACGACGGCCAGCGACAGGCCGCTGATCAGCCGGTTGCGACGCGGGAAGTCGCGGGCCTGGGCGCGGTGGTCGGGCGGACATTCCGAGATGATCGCGCCCTCTACCGAGAGCCGCTCGTGCAGGCCTGCGTGCTCGGGCGGATAGATGTCGCAGACGCCGCCACCGAGGACGGCGACCGTGCCGGTCGGCAGCGCGCCTTCGTGCGCCGCGCCGTCGATGCCGCGCGCCATGCCGGAGACGACGACGCGTCCGGTCTGGCCGAGCTCGGTGGCGAGTGTGCGGGCGAACCGCTGTCCGGCGGCGGAGGCCACGCGCGCGCCGACGACGGCCACGCAGGCAGCCGTGAGCAATTCTGGTCGCCCCAGCACCCAGATCAACGGCGGCGGTGGATCGAGCGCGGCCAGCAGGGGCGGGAAGGCGTCCTCCGCGCCGAGGATCAGCCGCGCGCCGATCCTGTTCCCGGCCTCGAGTTCGCGCTCGGCCTCAGCCCGGGTGGGGATGTCGACAGGACGCCGCGCCAGGCCGGGCAAGGCCTCGATCGCCGCCTCGGCCGATCCGCAGCGATGCAGCAGGTGTTCGAAGGCCACCGGTCCGACGTTCGGGGTTCTGGCCAGACGCAGCCAGGAAATCCGTTCAACGTCGGAAGGCGGCCCTGCCGTCACGCGTCCGGGGTCGGAGCGGTCGCCTCCGCCTTCTTTGCGCCGATCTTCGGCTCCTCGCCCTCGAGCAGACGGCGGATGTTTTCGTGGTGGCGAATGAAGATCAGCACCGCCATGAAGGCCGCCAGCACGACCATGGGCCGGGGGGCGTCCACCGCGAAAGCGAACAGCGGCGCCAGCGCGGCCGCGGTGAGTGCTGCCAGCGATGAGACGCGGAACAGCGCGGCCATGGCGATCCAGGTCAGGGCCGCCAGGGCGCCGACCGGGAAGGCCGCCGACAGCAGCACGCCATAGAAGGTCGCCACGCCCTTGCCGCCGTTGAACTTCAGCCAGACAGGGAACAGGTGACCGACAAAGGCGCTGCCGCCGGCCAGAGCCACCGCCGCCGCGTTGCCGTGGGTCAGCAGATGCGCCAGCAGGACCGCCAGCGCGCCCTTGCCGGCGTCGCCGATCAGGGTGATGGCGGCCAGGTCCTTGCGACCCGAGCGCAGGACGTTCGTCGCGCCGATATTTCCGGAGCCGATCTTGCGGATGTCACCCGCGCCGCCCAGCCGGGTGGCGATCAGGCCAAAGGGGATGGATCCGAGGAGGTAGCCCCCCACCGTGATCAGGCCGAGTGTCAGCCAGACAGCGCTCGCCAGAGTTTCCATGGTCGCCCTCAATACCCGGTATGGTTGTGGTTGTCGCGTGGTTTTACGCTAGCCCGCGTCGCGGCGGGTGTCATGATCTGACGCCAGGTCGCGGACGAGACCCGGCAGGAAGGCCAGCGGCCAGAGCAGCAGCACCAGGTTCGGCAGGAACCACGCCGGGTCGAATTCCCCGAGCAGCGCCCAGTAGGCGATCGCCATGCCCCCCGCGACCATGGTCAGGATCAGCGAGATCAGCGCCAGCGGCCGCCACAGGCCCTTGCCCCGACGGCTCGCAGAGACGGCTGTCAGTCCGAGGATCGAGAAGGCGATGTCGAGCGGGAAGAACGACCAGTTCCAGGCCACCACGCGTGGGTCGTGGGCGTTGGCGTAGAGCAGGTCGGCCGGAATGTGGATCAGTCCCGCCTTGTCGAGGCCTGACAGGGTCCAGTAGGCGATGAACAGCCAGTCCGTGATCATCAGGGCGAGCGCCAGTGACCGGGACATGGCCTACTCCGCGGCCCGGAAGACCGACTTCCCCGCCACCACCGTCCGCAACACCTGGCCCTGCAGGCGGCGGCCGTCGAACGGCGAGTTCTTGGACTTCGACACCAGCTTGTCGGCGTCGATGATCACCGGGGCGCCGAGATCGCAGAGCACCAGATCGGCCGGCGCGCCTGGCGTCAAACGCCCGCTCGACAGGCCAAGGAACCGCGCCGGCGCCAGGGTCACCGCCCGCAGCAGGTCGACCAGCGGCGCGCGGCCGTCGTGATACTGCACGAGAAGCGCCGGCAGCAGCGTCTCCAGACCCACGCCGCCGGGCGTCGCCTCGTCGTAGGGCAGACGCTTGTCCTCGGCCGGCGCCGGGGCATGGGCCGAGACGACGATGTCGACCAATCCCGTGGCCAGCGCCTCGATCAGGGCCTGGCGGTCATCCTCCGAGCGCAGCGGCGGGTCGAGCCGGGCGAAGGTGCGGTAGTCGCCGATGTCCAGCTCGTTGAAGCTCAGATGGTTGATCGAGGCGGTGGCCGTAACCTTGACGCCGCGCGCCCTGGCCCTCGCCAGCGCCTCCAGCGCGCCGGCGCTGGTGATCTGGTCGACCAGCAGGTGTGCGCCGGTCAGTTCGGCCAGCGCCAGATCCCGCTCCAGGCCGATGCGTTCGGCCATCACGGGCCCCGAGGGCAGGCCGAGGCGGCCCGCGAACTCGCCCTCGGTCGCCGCCGCGCCCTTGGTCAGCCAGGGATCGACGGGCCGGTGCGCCACCGCCATGTCGAAGGTCTTCGCATAGGCCATGACCCGGCGCAGGACGCGGCTGTCGACGATCGCGTGGTCGACGTCGGTGACATAGACGCAGCCGGCCTCGCGCATCAGGCCGATCTCGGCGATCTGCTCGCCCTTCAGTCGCCGCGTCGCCGCGCCCGCGCAGAGGATGCGGGCGGATTCGATGTCGCGGGCCCGGCGCAGGATGAAGTCGACCACGGAGGGGTCGTCGACGGCGGGATCGGTGTCGGGCTGCACGACGAAGCTGGTCACCCCGCCGGCCGCCGCCGCCTGGGCGGCCGATCGCAGGGTTTCGCGGGTCTCCGCGCCGGGCTCGCCGGTCTTGACCCGCAGGTCGATCAGGCCGGGCGCCAGCAGGCCGTCACCGCAGTCGATTACCTGAACATCGCCGGACAGGTTGCTGAAATCCTTACCCTTCGAGATATCGGCGATGGTCTCGTCCGACACCACCAGCGCGCCGGGGCCGTCATAGCCGCTCTCCGGATCGACGAGCCGGGCGTTCTGAAAGGCGAGGGGGCGGTTGCGGGCCATCAGCTGTTGTCCAGCCGGGCGGCGAGCGAGGCCAGCACGGCCATGCGGGCGGCGACGCCCATCTCGACCTGGTCCTGGATCAGGCTTACGGCCGGATCATCGGCCACGTCGGAGTCGATCTCCACGCCGCGGTTCATCGGCCCGGGGTGCATGACCCGCACGCCGCCGGAGGCCGCCTTTAGCTTTTCGCGGTCGAGGCCCCAGAAGCGGAAGTACTCGCGGGTCGAGGGGACCAGCGCGCCCTGCATCCGCTCCAGCTGCAGGCGCAGCATCATCACCACGTCGGCGCCGGCGATGCCCTTTTCGAGGTCATGGAAGACGGTCGCGCCCCAGTGTTCGGCCCCGGCGGGCATCAGGGTCGGCGGTCCAACAAGGCGAACTTCCGCGCCGAGGATATTGAGAAGATTGACGTTCGAGCGCGCCACCCGGCTGTGCATGACGTCGCCGCAGATGGCCACCCTCAGGCCGGCTACATGGCCGAACGCCCGGCGCATTGACAGGGCGTCGAGCAGCGCCTGGGTCGGGTGTTCATGCTGGCCGTCGCCCGCGTTGATCACGCTGCAACCGACCTTCTGCGACAGCAGGGCCGCCGCGCCGGACGAGGCGTGCCGCACGACGAGCAGGTCGGGCTGCATGGCGTTCAGCGTCACCGCCGTGTCGATCAGGGTCTCGCCCTTGGCGACCGACGACGTCTTGACGCTCATGTTCATCACGTCGGCGCCCAGCCGCTTGCCGGCCAGCTCGAAACTGGCTTGGGTGCGCGTCGAGTTCTCGAAGAACAGGTTCATCAGCGTCCGACCCTTGAGCAGGTCGAGCTTCTTGGTCGTCTGCCGGTTCAGCGCCACGAATCCGTCCGCCAGGTCGAGCAGCTGCTGCGCTTCGACGACGTTGACATCCATGGCGGACAGGAAATGGCGACGGGGAAACGGAAAGGTCCGCGCGCGGACGTCATCAATTCCCGGGGCGAGAGCCGTCATAAGCCGTGGTCATACGGGAGGGGACATGTACCTGCAAGGTACGTGTCCCCGATATCCGTCATCCTCGCCCTTGTGGCGAGGACCCCTTTGTCCGCCGCACGGGCAGAACTCCAGCTTGATGGGTTCGGAACGCGTTCAGAGGGATCCTAGGCACAAGGCCTAGGATGACGGTTGTAGATGAAACACCACCAGCAGCAGCGGAATCGTCACCAGGCTCGCCGCCGTGGTGAAGGCCACGATGCCGGCCATCAACGGCGCGTCGCCGCCCATTTGACGCGCCAGCACGTAGGACGCCGCCGCGCCGGGGGCTGAACCGACCAGCAGAGCCACGCCCTGGGCCGTGTGATCGCCACCGGCCAGGCGGCACAGGCCCCACATCAACACCGGCAGGATCAGCAGCTTGACCGCGCTGACCGAGGCGATCAGCCACCGGCGGCTGTGAACGTAGCCGAAGCTCAGGCCCGCTCCGGCCACCACCAGCCCCATGGTCAGGGCCGCGTCCGACAGCAGGTCCAGCGTGCTCATCACCACGGGCGGCCTGGGCACATGCAGCACGTTGAACAACGCCCCCACGCCGCAGCCCCACAGCACCGGATTCTGCGCCAGGCCGCGCAGCGCCGTGCGCAGTCCGCCGCCCTGGCCCTCGCCCCAGTGGCTCATGACCAGCACACAGATGACGTTGATGGCCGGGATGAGGGCTCCCATGATCATCGCGCCGAGGCCCGCGCCCTCCTTGCCGAACACCAGCGCCGCCAGCGGCAGGAAGACGAAGGTGTTCCAGCGCAGGCTGCCCTGGAACACGCTGGTGTAGCTGGGGTCGGGGATTCGGATCAGCGGCTTGGCCAGCAGCACCGCCAGGGCCACGACCAGAATGCCGCCCACCGCGCCGAAGGCCAGCGGCCCGGCCGACAGGCTGCCGAAGTCGGCCTTCCAGACCGCCGGCATCAGGAAGCCCGGATAGAAGACGAAATAGGTCAGCCGCTCGATCGGCGGCCAGTTCACCTCGGGAATGAACTTCGACGCCTTCAGGCCCCAGCCCAGAGCGATCATGGCGAAGACGGGGAGAACCCCGAGAAGAATGGCGCTCATCCGGCCGCGTTCCTCAACCGCTCCAGCGCGCCCTGGAGGATCCACGCTGCCGCCATCTTGTCGACCACCTCCGCCCGGCGCTTGCGGTTGACGTCGTGCTCGTCGATCAGCACCCGGGTCACGGCTGCGGTCGACAGCCGCTCGTCCCAGAAGGCGATGGGGATGTCCTTCAGCCGCAACAGGTTGCGCGCCAGGGCCCGGTTGGACTGGGCGCGGGCGCCCTCGGTGCCGTCCATGTTCATCGGCAGACCGATGACGATGCCGACTGCGCCGCGGCTCTCCATCAGCTTGAACAGCCGCGCGGCGTCCTTGGTGAACTGCACCTTTTCGATGGTCTCCAGCGGGCTGGCGACGGTGCGGGTCACATCCGAAACCGCCACCCCGATGGTCTTCTCGCCGGGATCGAGGCCCACGATCGGCGCATAGGCGGGCAGGGCGGCGGGCAGGTCGAGTAGATCAAGGATGGCCATGCGCCCTCTTAATGCGGCGAACGGCTTGCAAACAGGGCCTTGAGACGGCTAACCCGCACGTTCGAAACAAAGGAGGCCACGATGGCCATCGACGCCGCGACCGTCCGCAAGGTCGCCCGGCTCGCCCGCATCGCCGAACCCGAGGCGCGACTGGAGTCGCTGGCCTCGGAACTCAACGGCATCCTCGCGTGGATCGAGCAGTTGAACGAGGTGGAAACCGACGGGGTTGAGCCGATGACCTCGGCCGTGGCCATGGCCGCGCCCCTGCGCGAGGACGTTGTCACCGACGGCGGCGACGCCGCGAAGGTGCTGTCAAACGCGCCGAAGTCGGTCGACGGCTTCTTCGTGGTGCCGAAGGTGGTCGAGTAGCATGTCCGAGCTCACCAACCTCACCCTCAAGGCCGCGCTTGACGGCCTGAAGAGCAAGGCGTTCTCCGCCACCGAGATCACCCGCGCCCACATCGACGCCGTCGAGGCCGCGCGGCCGCTCAACGCCTTCATCCTCGAGACGCCTGACAAGGCGCTCGAGATGGCCGCCGCCTCCGACGCCCGTATCGGCCGGGGCGAGGCCGGCCCGCTGGAAGGCGCGCCGCTGGGCATCAAGGACCTGTTCTGCACCCAGGGCGTCCGCTCGACGGCCGCCTCGAAGATCCTCGGCAATTTCATTCCGCAGTACGAGTCGACCGTCACCGCCAACCTGTTCGGCGACGGCGCGGTGATGCTCGGCAAGCTGAACCTCGACGAGTTCGCCATGGGCTCGTCGAACGAGACCAGCGCCTTCGGCAACGTGATCAACCCGTGGAAGTCGGTCGCCGGCGGCAACCGCGCCCTGACCCCCGGCGGCTCGTCGGGCGGCTCGGCCGCTGCGGTGGCGGCTGACCTCTGCCTCGGCGCCACGGCGACCGACACCGGCGGCTCGATCCGTCAGCCGGCGGCCTTCACCGGTACGGTCGGCATCAAGCCGACCTACGGCCTCTGCTCGCGCTGGGGCATCGTCGCGTTCGCCAGTTCGCTGGATCAGGCAGGCCCGATCGCCAAGACGGTCGAGGACGCCGCCATCCTGCTGACCAGCATGGCCGGCCATGACCCCAAGGACTCCACCAGCCTCAACGTCGAGATCCCCGACTACGCGCCGTTCGTCGGCAAGTCGGTCAAGGGCCTGCGCGTCGGGGTGCCGAAGGAGTACCGCGTCGGCGGTATGCCGGCCGAGATCGAGAAGCTCTGGCAGGACGGCATCGACTGGCTGAAGGACGCTGGCGCCGAGATCGTCGAGGTCTCCCTGCCGCACACGAAATACGCCTTGCCGGCCTACTATATCGTGGCCCCCGCCGAGGCCTCCTCGAACCTCGCCCGCTACGACGGCATGCGCTTCGGCCACCGCGGTGAAGGCAAGAACCTGACCGAGGTCTATGAGAACAGCCGCGCCGAGGGCTTCGGCGACGAGGTCAAGCGCCGCATCCTGATCGGCACCTATGTGCTCAGCGCCGGCTACTACGACGCCTACTACCTCAAGGCCCAGAAGGTCCGTCGCCGCATCGCCGACGACTTCGACCAGGCCTGGCAGACCTGCGACGTGCTGCTCACCCCGACGGCCCCCTCGGCGGCTTTCGCGCTCGGCGAGCGCAACGCCGACCCGATCGCCATGTATCTCAACGACGTCTTCACGGTGACGACGAACCTCGCCGGCCTGCCGTCGATCAGCGTGCCCGCCGGCCTCGACGCCGGCGGCCTGCCGCTCGGCCTGCAGGTCATCGGCAAGGCGCTGGACGAAGGCACGGTATTCTCGGTCGCCGGCGCGCTGGAAAAGGCCGCCGCCTTCCGGGGCAAGGCGGAGAAGTGGTGGTAGCGATGACTGAACCCACAATCCTCAAGGGCCGCACCGGCGACTGGGAAATCGTTCTCGGGCTGGAGGTCCATGCCCAGGTCGCCAGCAATTCCAAGCTGTTCAGCGGCGCGGCGGTCGGCTTCGGCGCCGGTCCCAACGAGCAGGTGTCGCTGGTCGACGCGGCCATGCCCGGCATGCTGCCCGTGCTCAACAAGTTCTGCGTGGAACAGGCGGTCCGTACGGGCCTGGGCCTGAAGGCGCAGATCAATCTGAAGAGCACCTTCGACCGGAAGAACTACTTCTATCCGGACCTGCCGCAGGGCTATCAGATCAGCCAGTTCAAATCGCCGATCGTCGGCGAGGGGCTGGTGCATGTCGATCGCGACGATGGCTCCAGTTTCGATGTGCGCATCGAGCGGCTGCACCTCGAGCAGGACGCCGGCAAGTCGATCCACGACCTGTCGCCCAACGAAACCTACGTCGACCTCAACCGCTCCGGCACGGCGCTGATGGAGATCGTCTCCATGCCCGACATGCGATCGCCGGAAGACGCGGCGGCCTACGTCAAGAAGCTGCGCGCGATCCTGGTGACGCTCGGCACCTGCGACGGCGACATGGAGAAGGGCAACCTGCGCGCCGACGTGAACGTGTCGGTCTGCCGGGTCGGCCAGTACGCGAAGTTCCGCGCCGACGGCTCCTTCAAGCACCTGGGCACGCGCTGCGAGATCAAGAACGTCAACAGCTACCGCTTCATCCAGCAGGCCATCAACTACGAGGCCCGCCGGCAGATCGAGATCCTCGAGGACGGCGGCAAGATCGACCAGGAAACCCGTCTGTTCGACCCCGGCAAGGGCGAGACCCGCTCGATGCGGTCCAAGGAAGAGGCGCACGACTACCGCTACTTCCCCGACCCCGACCTGCTGCCGCTGGTTCTGGACCCCGCCTGGGTGAAGGCCATCGAGGCGGGTCTGCCCGAGTTGCCGGACGACAAGAAGGCCCGGCTGATGAGCGCCTATGGTCTGTCGGCCTACGACGCGACGGTTTTGACCTCGGACGGCGACGTCGCCGCCTACTACGAGGAAGCCGCCAAGGGCCGCGACGCCAAGCTGACCGCCAACTGGGTGCTCAACGACCTGCTCGGGCGACTCGGCAAGGACGGGCTGGAGATCAAGGACTCGCCGATCGCGGCGGCCGACATCGCCGCGCTCGTTTCGCTGATCGAAGACGGCACCATATCCGGCAAGATCGCCCGGACGGTGTTCGAGCACATGTGGGCCGGCGAGGGCACCCCTTCGGCCATCGTCGAGAAGCACGGCCTGGTCCAGATCACTGACACCGGCGCCATCGAGGCGGCGGTCGACGCCTTGATCGCGGCCAACCCTGACAAGGCCGCCGCCGTGAAGGACAAGCCCCAGGCCATCGGCTGGTTCGTCGGCCAGGTGATGAAGGAGACCGGCGGCAAGGCCAACCCGGCCGCCGTCAACGAGATCCTGAAGGCGAAGCTGGGGCTCTGAATCACCCCGCTGCCGGCGCTCAAAAGAAAACCGCCCCGGAGTTTGCTCCGGGGCGGCGTTCGTTTCGGCGCGGCGTGACTAGTGATTGATGATCACGTCCAGGATCAGGCCCGTGGCGACCGCGGCGAGCAGGTAGTCGTCGCCCGACCGGTACCAGTAGTAGCCGCGGGGCGGCGGACGCAGGCGGTAGCGGCCGTAGTCGTAGACCACATAGCCGCGGTCGCGATAGCTCGGCGGCAGATAGGCGCCGCGACGCCAGGCGGTGTAGCCCGGACGATAGCCCGGACGGCCGTAATAGGCGGCAGGCGGCGGACCATAGTACCAGCGGTTGTTGTAGTAGTAGCCGTTGTGATGACCACGATCCCAGCGGCTCCGGGCATCGTAGCGGCCGTCCCGCCGGTCATCGCGTCGGCCGTCACGACGGTCGTAGCGGTCGTCGCGCCGTTCATCACGGCGGTCCCAGCGGTCATCGCGACGCTCGTAACGGTCGTGACGGCCATGGTCCTGGGCCATCGCGTCGGTCGACACGGCGGCCATGGGGCCGGCCACGGCGACGGCGGCGGCCAGGGTCAAGATCAGACGCTTCATGGGAAGGTCTCCTTCGCAGTGGTGCGGCTTGTCGGGCCGCGGGTGGTTCCCTCGACAGGCCGCCAGAGTGAATCGGCCCGCCTGAACCCTGGCTGAACGGACTGGTCAGGATTGATGTTCCGCCCGGGCGCCGGGAGCGGTGCTGTTAAGGCTTCGTTGGAGCCTTCTTAATCGCCCGGAGACACTGCTTTACGGCCAGTAACACGGGTGAACGAATCCTCTATTGGCCCTTGAATACAAAGGATTTGCGCGATTAACCCTGTGTTCAGCTGAAAGGTATTCTTCTGTCGACATCGGCTTCGGACAGAATGGTCCGGAGGGGGTTTGAAGGGAAGAAAACCATGATTGCGAGCATCGAAAGCGAAGCTCACGCGACCATGCCGCTGCCGGGCCCGGAGTCCTCGGGCGACGAGCTGTTCCGCATGGGTCTGCTCTATTCGACCGGTCAGGGCGGCGCGCCGCTGGACTACGTCTCGGCACACATGCTGTTCAATCTGGCCGCCATGCGTGGATCGGTGGAAGCCAAGATCTACCGCAAGGAACTGAGCGCCGAGATGGACCCGGCCGACGTCGCCGACGCCCAGCGTCAGGCGCGCCAGTGGCTGGCGGCGGGCTGAAGGCCTGTCACCTGACCGTCGTGCCGTTCAGCGCGTAGCTGAACTGGACAGGGGACAGGTCACGGAACCACTGCTGCACGAACAGCCCGGCTTCGGCGACGTTGCTGCGCGGCACATAGACGATATCGAAGCGGCGCAGCGGCACGAAGTCCGCGCCGGACGCCGTCTTCATCGCGGACCGGAGATTGACCGTCCGCATCATGGCGCGGCCGCCGGGACCCCGGCGAATGATCACCACCTGATCGGATTTGGCGCCCGGCTTGAAGCCGCCCGCCTGGATCACGGCCTGCAGACTGTTGATGTCGCCGGCCATGTCATAGATGCCGGGCGTCCCGACCTCGCCGCCGACAAACACCTTGAGCGGGGAGGCGGTCTTGACCGTCACCGACACCTGCGGCCGCAGCAGCTGGCGCGAATAGGCGCGGGTCAGCTCGGCCTGGAATTCCGGAATTGTCCGGTCCGCCGCCATCACAGGATCAATCAGCGGCATGGTCACGCGCCCGTCGGGCTGGATCACGATGCCCTGTTTCGACAGCTCCGGCGCCGAGGGCACGGTGATGTCGATCGTATCACCGGGATACAGCCGGTAGTCCGGCTCCTGCTCGCTCCAGTCGGCGTAACCGATGTTGGGGAAGTTTTCGGCCTCCCGTGCGGTCGGGCGCGGCTCCGCGCGGCGCGGCGCGGGACGGCCGTCGCCGAGCGGCCACCACGCCTGCGCCGGCGTGCTGACGGCCAGGGCGGCGGTCATCAGGAGGGCGGTGCGGATCGGGGCGGCTCTGCGCATGGGTCGAAGGTTAACGAGAATGGGTAACGGAGTGTTAAGCGCGCTCCGGCGAGGGTCCGGAACAAGGCCAGAAAGCCCCGGATTCGCATGAGCTCGCAAAGCGCCTGGAGGACTGTACCGCATGACCCGCCGGCGCGCGCCGACTGGGCCGGTCGTCCGCGCTATGCGCCCAGCGACTTCATCACCCTGCTGTGGCGCGAGCGGGGCCTTATGCTGGCGGTGTTTGCGCTGATCTGCCTGGTGGGCGTGGGCTTCGCGCTGACGCTGAAAAAGACCTATCCGGCCAGCTCCAGCATCCTGATCCAGCTCGGCCAGGAATACGTCTATGAACCCCGCGCCGGCGACGCCGGACGCGGCGCGGTGCCGGACACTGATTCTCTGGTCCAGTCCGAAGTCGAGATCCTGCAGAGCGGCGAGCTTCGCGAACGGGTTATTCGCCGCATTGGCCTGGGCAATCTCTATCCCGATCTGGCCGCGAAATACGCGGGAGCCTCGCCCGCCGACAAGGCGCTGCTCATGTCCAAGGCGATCGACGCCGTGGGCAAGACCCTGACCATCGCGTCCGCCCCGGACAATCCCGTGGTGCGCGTCAGCTTCGAGCACGACGACCCGGTCATGGCCGCCCGCGTCGTGAACACCTTGCTCGAGGAATACCTCATCTATCGCCGCTCGGTGCTGATCCACCCGACCTCGCCGGTGTTCGAACGGCAGCGGGTGATGTTCGAGGATCAGCTGCAGAAGGCCGACACGGCCTATCAGGACTTCCTCGCCACCAACGACATCGGCGACTTCAACGCCCAGAAGACGGCGGCGACACAGCTGATCGGCCAGATCGAGGCCCAGCGCTACGCCGCCGAGGTGACCCTGCAGGATCGCCAGGCACGGCTGTCGACTCTCGATGGCCAGCTGGCGCAGATCGCGCCGGAGATCGGTCTCTACCGCGACATCGATGCCACGGCCGCGACCCGTCTGGCGGCCCTGCGGGTCCAGCGGGAAGAACTCCTCTCCCGTTACTTTGCCGACTCCGTTCCGGTGCGCGACATCGAGGTCCAGATCGCCCAGCTCGAGGCGGGCGTCAGTTCCGGCCGCACGGCCTCGGACGGCGCCAAGCGCATGGGCGTCAATCCGGTGCACCAGACGCTCCAGACCGAACGTATCCAGACGGCGGCCGAGATCGCCGCCCTGCAGCAGTCGCTGGTCGCCTACACGGCCCAGTCGGCCAAGGCGACCAGCCAGCTGCAGCGGTTGGCCGCGCTGGAGCCGCAGTTCCAGGCCCTGACGATGGACCGCGATGTTCTGCAGACCAGCGTGCGCGACTTCACGGTTCGCGAACGCCAGGACGAGGCGGCGCGACAGATCGCCTCGGAGACCAATGACAATATCCGCATCGTCGACCGCGCCACGCCGACGACCAGGGGCAAGAGCCTGCGCAAGCCGGTCGTCGTTCTGGCGGTCCTCTTTGGCCTGTTCTCGGCCCTTTGCGCGGGGCTGGTGCGGATGTTCCTGCGTCCGGGCCTGCCCACCCGCGCCTCTGCCCAGCGCACGCTCGACCTTCCGGTGCTCGGAACCGCCGCGGTCAAGCTGGGTTAGGTCGCATAAGCCCAGCAATAGTCTAGCCTGCAGGGCGTGAGCGCGCGGCGATTCGAGCGATGGTGGATTTGAGCGCCGAGATGGCGGAGTTGTGGGCGTCGCTGGGCGGGACGTCGCCTGGACGCGCGCGCGCCGTCCAGTTCGTTGCTGCCCGCCGCGGGGAGGGGACCAGCACCGTCGCCCGCGAGTTCGCCGCCTATGCCGCCAGCCGCGCCGGACGCACGGTCTGGCTGGTCGATCTGGACCTGTTCATCTCGCCGCAGCATGCCGCCATCGCCGGCTCGCCGGACATGTACGGGCCGCTCGGCAAGGCGGTTTCCGCGACACCGGGCGATGGCTCGACCTTCTTCACCGTCCAGCCGCCGACGCTGATGCCGGACGGGTCGGCGGCGCCGGACTCACGCTTTCTCGTCGCCCACGCGGTGGGCCAGCACCGCTGGTGGGTCACCCGGTTCCGGGCCGACGTGCTCCGGGGCAGCCAGAACATCCATATCCTGCCCAGCGCGGACTACTGGAACGCGCTCAAGCGTCACGCCGACCTGGTGGTCGTCGACTGCCCGTCGGCGGATCGCTCGCAATCGGCGCTGACAGTCGCGCCCTTCATGGATCAGACGGTTCTGGTGGTCGCCGCCGACCAGCCGGACGTGCTGGCGCCCGCCCGCTTGCGGGACGGTCTGACCGCCGCCGGCGGCCGCGTGGCCGGCGTCTTCTTCAACCGCGCCGAACTCGAGACGCCGGGCTTCCTGCGGGCCTTCCTGCGGTGAGCATGTCCGCCGAGGCCTGGTCGCGCCACGAGGTGGAGCGCACGGACCTGTGGGACTGGCTGGCGTTCGGGCTCGCCGTGTTCTTCGTGCTGATCTACAGCCAGGCCTGGATCGCGCCGGTGTTCGGCGTGAAGATCGACGCGGGCGCCTCAGGGGCCATCCGCAACGTCTACTTCCCGGCCTACGCCGCCGGCATCGGCCTGCTGGCCATGGCGCCGGCCGCGGCCATCCAGGCGATGGTGCGCCAGCCGTTCCTGCTGCTGTTGCTGGCCATTGTCGCGATCTCGACCCTCTGGTCGATCGCCCCCGACCAGACCGTCCGCCGGATCGTCGCCGTCTACGCCACGACGATCTGCGGCATCGCGCTGGCGACCCGGTTTCGCTGGTCGACCCTGGCGGAAGTGCTCGCGAGCGCCAACGCCCTGCTGGTGCTGGGCTCGATCGCCTGGGCGGTGCTGCCGCCGCACAACGGCATCATGACGGAACTGTTCCCCGGCGCCTGGCGCGGGCTCTGGAGCGAAAAGAACGCGCTCGGCGGCAACATGGCCATGGCCTTCACCATCTTCGCCGGGGCGGCCATGCTCAATCCGCGGCGGCAGTGGCTGTGGGGCGTGTTCGCGGCGCTGGCGCTCGGTCTGGTGCTGATGTCGACCTCCAAGACGTCGCTGGTCTCGCTGATCCTCGGCGCCGGGGCCGTAGGCTTTGTCTGGTTCGCGCGGCGCGGGCCGGTGTCGGGCGTGGCAGCGACCTGGGCGGCCGTCATGGGCGCGCTGCTGCTGGCGGGCTTCCTGTTGTTCGCCTCCGATGTCTTTCTCGAGATCCTCGGCAAGGACGCCACCCTGACGGGCCGCACGCGGATCTGGGCGGCGGCCCTGCGCCAGGCCGAACTGCGTCCCTGGACCGGCTATGGCTACTCCGCGGTCTGGGATGACAAATCCGGCTGGGGCCCCCTTGCGTGGATCACCAAGGAGGCGGGGTTCAAGCCCAGCCACGCCCACAACGCCTGGCTGGAACAGTGGCTGGGCCTCGGCTACGCCGGGGTGGTCGCCTGGGCCCTGTTCTACCTGCAGACAATGGGCGGAGCGATCGCGGCGGTGTTCAGCCGGCCCGCCGCCTACCTGGCCCTGCCGTACCTGATCATCTACTCGCTGCTGACCCTGACCGAGAGCGTTGCCGTGACTTACAACGACATCCGCTGGTCGATCTTCGTCGCCCTGGCCGTCAAGCTGGCGTGGCGAGGGCGGGAATAGCCTTCGCGAACCGGCCCGCCCGCGCGGCCATCCAGATTGCCAGCAGGCCAGCGGACGTGCAGATCACCAGCGCGGGCAGCGACGCTTCGGGTCCGAACCGTCCACCGCTTAGCCACAGCGGAAAGCCGTCCCGCGCCACGCTGCGTGCGATAGCCGGCCCGAAGTCGGTCCCGGACACGACCGCGCCAAACAGATAGCCCTGGGTGAAATTCCAGCCGGCATGCAGCCCGATCGAGACCCACAGCCGGCCTGTCAGCGCATAGAAGGCGCCCAGCATGATCCCGGCTTCCATCGCGATGCAGAGCGCCGCCCAGACCGAGGCGTTGGGGTTCCCGAAATGTCCGGCGCCGAACAGGGCGGCCGAGAAGATGAACGCCGCCCAGGGCCCGAACGCCCGCCAGGTCAGCCGCAGGATGACCCCGCGGGCCATGATCTCCTCGATGAAGCCCGACTCAATGCTCAGCCCTGCGCCCTTCCAGGCCGGGGCCATGCCGAGCCAGTCAAAGCTGTAAAGGCCCGTGCCAATGAGGGTCACCATGACCAGGGCGAACACGGCGCAGCCCAGGGCGAATCCTGAAACGAGGCCGGGAAGGGCAGCCTTCGGGGCCAGCTCATCCGGAGCGCGGCCCTCGGCCAGCCAGACGAGCAGAGGATAGGCCGCCAGGGCCGCGAGCGCGCCAGCGACGTTCGCCATGAAATGCGCCGGCCCGTTGCTCTTGGGCCAATGATCGCCAACCACACCCTCGACGCCATAGCCGGCGACGGCGACCAGAACGAAGAACACGATCATCCAGGCCACGGCGCGCAGCCACCGCAAGGGCCCCGGGTGCAGGAAGCGGCGCCCACCAAGTTCGATCGGCACGCCAAGACGTTCAAACACTGATGACATTGGTTCCCCCGTCTTCGCCCTCGGCTCGGGCGCAGTCTGCACATCCCGCTTCCGTCGTCACGTTATCGAACCGTCATGCGCTCTCAGAGGATGTCGTCTGGCGCGAGGACGCGCGGTCTGCGACGTGCCCGTTCGACCATCACACCCGGATAGCCCTTCAGCGGACCCAACGCCTCGCCGGCCCAGGTCCAGTCGGCCTGCTCCGGAAGGTTCATGTGGTAGCGCGGCTCTCGCCCGGTGCGGCTGGTGAACAGGCCGCGCGGAATGTTGACCATCTTCGGCGACCGGGCGCGTTCGTAAAGCACGGGCGTCCCGCAGCGAGCACAGAAGCTGCGCGTCGTGCGGGCTTCAGGGTCCTCGAAGCGCGTCAGGCTGTCCTCGCCGTCGATCCAACGGAACCGGCTACGCCAGCTGCCGACAAAGGTCGCATAGGCTCCGCCCATGGCCCGCCGGCTCGCCTCGCTGTGGTCGTGCCAGGCCCAGACGGCGGGCACATCAATCTCGAACCGCACGGTCCCGCAGGCGCAGCGACCTTGAGCCTGGACGGCTGAGGCTTTCGGTTTGGGGGCGGGTTTGGCCATAGGCGCCTCAATCGGATCAGGACGCGGACTAGAGGGCCTTCGTGGCCGTTTGGCCACTGACAGCGCGTTGACACACTGCCCACCGTCATCCCGGGCCCTGTACCCGGGATCCCTCTGACCGCCATTGGACCGCGTCAGGTTCGGTCGCGGTCGCTCGGCTGAACAAGGAATCCCGGGTACAGGGCCCGGGATGACGAGGGACTATAGCCCCAGCCGCTTCGCGCCCTCGGCGGCGGTCACGATGTCGAACCCCCGCGTCCGTGCGGCGTCGGCGAGTCGCCCCAGAGCGTCCGGCGTACAGCCCCAGGGAGAAGGGGCTTCCGCAACATCGTGCGTGTAGAGGATCAGCCAGGCCTTGCGGTCTGCGGCCTTGTCGATCCAGCGCAGGGCGACGGCTTCGCCATCCGGACCCTCGATGCCTACCGCCGGCAATTGGTTGGCGTCTGAGCCGCCCTCCACCAGTCCGGCCTGAACGGTCCGCAGCGTGCGGTAGCGGCCCCCCAGCACTGACTTTGCGGCCGTCGAAACGTCACCATAAGGGTAGGCGAAGCTCTCCGAGGGCAGAGCGCCCCATGCCTTCAGGGCGTCCGCATTGCGGTCCACGTCCTCGACAATCGCGCGGGCGTTGGCCTGTCCGCAATCAAGATGGCTGAAGGTGTGGCAGGCGATTTCGTGGCCGGCCTCGGCCAACCGCCGTGCGTCCTCCGCCGTGGCGTAGACGCCCATCGGCCCGGATTGGCCCGCGAGGCCGGCTGAAAAGTACCAGGTCCCTCGAATCCCGCGCAGCTCCAGCACCTTCGCGCCTGCATCAGCGGCCGTCGCGGGGGCGTCGTCGAAGCTGAAGGTGATCATCGGCCGGTCCAGCGCCATGCGCACGGGGCAGCGGTGCGACAGCAGCGCGAGCCGTCTGCGCAGCTTGCCCTTGAGCGATCGGTCGGCGCTGTAGGCCTCCATCAGACGGCCTCGGCGTAGAGCGCGGCGCGGTACAGGCGCAAGGCGAAGGCGCGCGGCGCGACGGGCAGGGCATCGGCCAGGGCGACCGCCTTGATTATCGGCCGCCAGAGGTTGCGCAGCGGCAGGCGCTTCAGCAGCCGGGCGACGCGGTAGCTCGGATAGTTTTCGACCACCGCGCGGTGGTCGGCGACCACGCGCGCGAAGTTCGCCGCCGATTGCTCGTACTTGCGCGCCATCTGAGCCGCCGAGTCGAGCCCGAGGTGGCTGGCAGCAATGTCGGCGTGAACGATAGGCCAGCGCGCGGCGACGCGGATGCCCCACTCGACGTCTTCCCAGCCCCAGCCTGTGAACCGCTCGTCAAACCCGATGCTGTCGAACACATCGCGCTGGACGAGCAGATTGGCCGTGAACACATGCTTGGCGGGATCGCGCGCACGTTCGGCGGCGCTATGGCAGTCGCTGCGCAGCGCCATCGCCCTGTGAAGCGCGTTCTCCCGGGTGCGGGGGGTCTGCTCAAGCGAGAACCCGCCGAACGCCGCGGCGGGATCCTGAGCGTCAATCAACGCCAGCCAGTCGGCGAGGAAGTGGTCGCTGTCCGGCAGCATGTCGGCGTCGATGAACAGGAAGCGGTCGGCGCGGGCGTGGCGGGCGAGACGGTTGCGCCCCTTCGACCGACCCTCGTTGGAGGCGAGGCGCACGAACCGGGTCGGCAGGCGCAGGGCCTCGACGGCTGAACCGACTCGCGCGGCCAGGTCCGGATCTCCGGAGCCGTCGTCCAGCAGGACGATTTCCACAGGCTGCCGTTCGCGATCGAGCGCCTGCAGGAGCTTGATGGGATCGTCGCGCATGAACGGGATCAGCACCGACAGGCGCGCCGTCGCGCCGGGCCAGGCGGCGTTGTCGGTCGTCCATTCAGCGACGGGCGCGGTCATGCCGCCACCCGCGCGCGCAGGCCTTGCAGCATCCCCAGGCCCCGGCTGCGCAGGCCGCCGGCGTCGAGCGCCAGGACGACGGCGGCATAGACCAGCCCGCCGAGGGCGGCCTTCAGGGCCAGTTCCAGGATGCCGCCAAAGGCCGGGACCTGGCTGACCAAGACAGCCATGGCGGCGCAGCCGAGCCCCGCGCGCCAGATCACGTCCAGCGGTACGGGCAGGGGCATGGCTCGCCTGCCCAGAAGCCATGACATGCCCGCACCCAGCGCATAGCTCGCGGCCGTCGACCACATGGCGCCGGCGATGCCGTAGCGCGGGATCAGGACGACGTTCAGCAGGAGGTTTGCCGCCGCCGGCGCGATCATCGCCGCGAACAGCAGGTGGGTGCGCCGGCCCAGCGTGAAGGCCTGGTGGAAATAGTAGGTTGTCATGCCCGAGAAGAAGGCGCCGAACGCGACCCACGGCGTGACATGGGCCGCGCCTTCGGACAGGGCGCCGCCGACCATGATCTGGGCCAGGGGGTGGGCGACCAGCGCCACGCCGACGGCGGCGGGCAAGGTCAGCAGGATCATGAAACTGGCCTGTTCGCGGGCCGTCTCGGCCAGCGCCGCCCGGCCGCCGCGCTCCAGCGCCGAGACCATCGCCGGTCCTCCGGCCATGCCCAGCCAGATGAACATCACATCGAGCGTGCGGTTCGCGAGGCTGTAGCCGGCATGATAGACGCCGACCGCCCGTTCATCGAGGAAGGCCGCCAGCAGGAACCGGTCGGTCGTGGCGATGACCAGGGACAGGATGAGCGAGAAGGCCACGGGCAGGCCGTAGCTGGCGTAGTCGTGCAGCCGTGTGGTCTCGATCACGCCCCCGCGCACGAGGGCCAGTTCCTTGCGCAGCGTGAAGACCAGACAGATGACGGCGATCGCGCCCATGCCGATCATCGGTCCGGCGGCGCCGGCGCCCAGGGTGATGGCCAGCACGCCGATGGCGAAGCCGCCCGCGGTCTGGGCCATGTCGAGGGCGGAGGCGGCCATCACCTCGCCGTCGGCGCGGCGGCGCTCCTGGACCAGGCGAACCAGGCTGCGGAAGATGATGGACGCCAGGCCGATGCCCACGGCGACCTTCAGTGGCGGGCTGATGGGGGTGAGCCAGACGGCGACGGCGGCGACGACCGGAAAGATCGCCGCCAGCCAGAAATAGGCGCGCATCAGGGTGGCCAGATGTGTGGCGACCTCGCCGCGCTCGGCGGCCCGGGCCTGGAACCGCGCCAGCGCGGCCTCGATCCAGGTGAACAGCGTCGTGTGCGCCAGGGTCATGACCGACAGGGCCAGGGCGTAGCCGCCGTACTGTTCCGGCGTTAGAATCCTGGTGAATACGACGATGGTCAGCAGGCCGACGACGCCCTGGGTGATGTTTGCGGGCAGATAGCCGATCAGGCCGCGACGAAACATCGGCTAGCGCACCGCGTCCCGGTCCCCGAGCAGGCAGGGGATGGTCATGGCCATGATGTAGAGGTCGAACCAGAAGTTCTGGCGCTCGATGTACTCGATATCCAGCGCCACCCGGCGGCGGACGAGCTCGGGGGTGTCGACGGGGCCGCGCGATCCGTTGATGGCGGCCCAGCCGGTCATGCCGGGCTTCATGCGATGACGGTGCGCATATTCGGCGACGAGGCGGGCCGACTCGGTCTGGCCGGTCTTCATGCCCACGGCATGGGGACGCGGGCCGACCAGGCTCATCTCGCCGGTCAGCACGTTGAACAGCTGGGGCAGCTCGTCGAGGCTGGTCTTGCGGATGAAACGGCCGACGCGGGTCACGCGATCGTCGCCGGCGCGGACCTGTTGGACAGCGGCGAAGTCGGCGGCCTCGGCGCGCATCGAGCGGAACTTCCAGACGAGGATTTCCTCGTTGTTGAAGCCGTGACGGCGCTGGCGGAAGAACACCGGACCCGGGCTGTCGAGCTTGATGGCCAGGGCGACGCCGATCATCAGCGGCCAGCCCAGCAGCAGGGCGGTCGCGCCCACCACCAGATCCTGAACCCGTTTGACGGCGGCGCGATGGATATCGGCCGGCTCGCCCGAGACCTGGGCCAACTGGGCGTCGGCGATGCGCGAGAGCGCGCGCTGTCGGCCATCCTCGCCGCCGGAATCCAGCACCAGGCTGACGTCGTTCGGCAGCACCCGCAGTCGGTCGATGAGTTCGCGGATGCGCGGTTGGGCCGAGGGATTCACGGCGATCACGATCCGGTCGACATAGGGCATGATCTTGTGACCCAGCAGACTGGACGTGTCGCCGAGCACCGGCACGCCGGCGATTTCCTTCGGCGCCCGGCCCAGCCGGTCGTCGAACACGCCCAGCACCGCGACTTCGCGGGTGGCGAGGGCCGTTTCGATCAGCTTGCGCGCCGCTTCGGTGGCGCCGACGATGACGATATTGGGCGTCAGCTTGCCCTCGCGACGCCAGCCGCTGACGATCGACCACCACAGGCCATGCAGCACCAGAAGCGCTACGGCCCCGGCGGCGAACCAGACCGGCAGCGCGGCATCGAGGCCGGGGGCGAGCATGTCCATGGCGGCGATCGGAAGCCCGGCGAGGCTCAGGGCGGCGCAGACGCGGATGAAGTGGCGGCCCAGACCCTCGCTGAGCGTGAAGGCATAGGTGTCGAGCGCGCGGAGGCCCCACAGAAGCAGGCCGAGGCTCAGGATGAGCGGCGCCAGCTGTCCGAGGGTCAGCTGCCACACGCCATGCGTCGCGAGGCCCTTGGTCGCCGCCACGCTGGTCAGGATGATCGCTGCCGCGTCGATCAGCCGGAACGTCCGCGTGACATGGCGCAACTCGAGGCGCGACCGCACCGGCACCAGCCGGTTGGGACGGAAGGGCCCGCGTCGGTCCCGCGGATCTTCGAGCGCGGGGGTGTTTTCGTCGGGGCCGAACTGGTCCTCGAGGACGCGGTGCAACGCGCGAACGGCGTCGACCCATCCCTCTTCGGGCGGGCTCTCTGACGTCGGCAGGGGAACACGAGCGGATTTCATCCCGGCCAGTCTCGCACCAGCGGCTGAGCGTCCGGTTAACGCCGTTCCGTCAAACTGTGCTCAGGGCCGATTGCGAACCGCGCGCCTCTTGGATATGAGGGGCCTCCCGCGAAAGCGGGATGGAGACGTGCCCGAGTGGCCGAAGGGACTCGTTTGCTAAATGAGCGTACCCCAAAAGGGTACCGTGGGTTCGAATCCCACCGTCTCCGCCACTGGCCATTGAAAACATTGATGTAAGTGCGCCATGACTCGCCGGGCCCCACCATCGGCCCCACCTGTGCCCCGGACTTTGGCCGACACTGCCGGACAAGCGTGGATTGCCGCCGTTAATGACCGCAAACTCAGAATCATAAGGGGCGCCCCCCATCAGCATTCGGAGTAAGTGCCGCGCGCGAAAATATTTCGCATCGGCCATGTTTTTCGAAGAGCAAGTCTCGACGAGAAAAGGCCCCGTCCGCCTTTGACTCTTCTTGGACGTCGGGAAGGTCCGTTTTCGGGCAGGAGGCCCAATGTCTGCTTCCGACCCAGAGCGGACCTTTGAATGGTCGGCTTGTGGACAGATACTGAAAGCAAGGGCGCCTCACGGCACTCTTAGCTGCCTTCGATTGGCTGACTGACGCGTCGTCGCGGCCGTGGACTGAGCCCGCCGCCTGCTGATATCCGGCGCGACCGGGCCAGGACTTGCCGGGTGGGATTGCGGTTCGGCCCTGTACGACGCGATCGCTTGCGCGTGTTGAACCGCAGATGTAAGCGGCCAGATGACTATTGCCGAGCGTCTAGGGATGTTAGTCAAATGCCCAGCGCCATCGGGGGGTCCGGGGGCTGGGCTGAGGGGGCTAAAGATGAGCCTGACGTACGACGCCCTGGTCGTGGCCGATCCGGCGGTGCTCGCCGCGGAGCTTGAGAACGATGTCGTGCTGTTGGACGCGGCGTCCGGCAAGTATTTCAACTTCCAGGAGGTCGGCGCCGAGATCTGGCGTCAACTGGCGACGCCGCGGCGCATCAGCGATCTTTGCGACCATCTGGCGGGAGTCTATGACGCGCCGCCCGATCGCATCCGCGCGGCGACCATGACCTTCCTGCGGGACCTGCTGCAACGTCGTCTGATCAAGGTGGCCTGATGCGCAGGGTATTGCGGGCGGCGGAGGCGGCGGCGGCATTGGGCCTGGCCTGGCTGCTGGTGTTCGTTCTGCCGTTCCGGTTCGTCGCCGGCCTGCTTGGCCTGGAGCGGAGCGGTGGCGTTCCGGCGGATGGTGCCCCTGCTGACCAGATCCGCGCGCGCGCTGTCGTCGGCCGTGTTCTGCGCGTCGCCCGGCGGCTCCCCGCGACCACCTGCCTGGTGCGCGCCCTGGCCGGCTGGCTGATGCTGCGGCGGCGGGGCATTGGCGCGCTGGTTCGCCTTGGCGTCCGCAGCGAGAGCGGCAAGGTCTCGGCCCATGCCTGGCTGGTGCTGGGGCAGAGGGTGCTGATGGGGGGCGAGGAAGCCGGCGGTTTCCAGCCGATCGCCGACGCCGGTCATCGTGCACGGAGCGTCGACGCGTGAACGGGTCGAGCCCTGGGCCGCCTTATTGCTACCAGGTCAGCGGCTGGACGATCGGCTCCTGCCGCCCGTTGCCCTATCTCCTGGAAGCTGCACCGACCGCGTCCCCCGACATCGTCGTCGAGTTCGATAGCTGGCTGTCTCAGTCGACGCCGCCGGCGAAGGATCTGGGCCGGTTCCAGATTCACGCGCCTGACCTGGTCGATCTGGTCAGTCCGGCCGGCGTTCGCATTCGGATCGCCGACGGCCGGCGGATGATTGTCGACGCGCCGGACGGCGCCGAGGCGGCGGTCCATACCCTGTTGTTCGGCGCCGCCTTCGCCGTGCTGTGTTTCCAGCGGCGGAGCCCCGCCCTGCATGCCGGCGCCGTGGTGTCGGGGGGCGCCGCCCTGGCGATCGCCGGCCACAGCGGCGCGGGCAAGTCGACGACCACGCGCGCCCTGATGGGGCGCGGGCTGCCGCTTCTAGCGGACGACCAACTGAGGATCGAGCCGTCGACGGCGATCGCCTACCCCGGCTTTCCGAGTAGCAAGCTGTGGGCTGACAGCGCCGCCCGTCTTGGCGAGCTGGCCGAGCCCGCCCACCGCGTGGCGCCGGGCTTCGAGAAGTTTCATGTCGCCGCGACCGCCGGCTTCGAGGCCCGCCCGACGCCGCTGAAGGCGGTGTTCGCCCTCGCCCCGGCGCCGGACCTCACCGAGCCGGACGTCACGCGCCTGTCGCCGCCACAGGCGGTGGCGACGCTGGGGAGCCTGATCCACTATCGCCATGTGGGCGCGGCGCTGGGTCTGGAGGCAGACCTGTTTGCCTGGGCTCATTCACTGGCGCGCACAGTGCCGGTCTATCTCGTGCGCAGGACCAACGATCTGGCCGGACTTGAACATCTGATGGACAGGATCATTGACCGGTTCTCTGCGGCCCCGGCGGGGGCCGGGCCATGACGGCGATCTGCGGCGTCTGGCGGTTGGACGGACGAGGGGGCGCGGCCGACGACTGCGAGCGGATGCGGCGGTCACTGACGATCTACGGTCGTGACGGCAGCAGCGGCTGGGACAACGGCGACGTGGCGCTCGGCATCCAGCTGGCCCGGTTGGTGCCTGAGGACATCCACGACCGGCAGCCTCTGACGGGCGGGGGCGGCCGGTTCGTCATGGTCGTTGATGCCCGTATCGACAACCGACCTGAGCTGGCCGCCGACCTCGGCATCGCCGACGAACGGCTGAAGATCATGGCCGACAGCGATGTCGTGCTGGCCGCCTGGGAGCGATGGGGCGAGGGCGCCCTGGACCGGCTCTACGGCGACTTTGCCCTTGCCGTCTGGGATGCTCAGACCCGCACCCTGCAGCTGGCGCGCGACCCGCTCGGCCAGCGGCCGCTGTTCTATCACCAGGGCGAGGACTTCGTCGCCTTTGCCACCATGGCCAAGGGCCTGCACGCGCTTCCGGAAATGCCGATCGCGCCGGACATGGACACTCTGCGCGACTATCTGGCCCTGGCCCCGATGCGCGGCCCGGGGAGCTTTTTCGCCGGCATCCAGCGCGTTGAGCCGGGCGGCCTTGTCAGCCTGCACGCCGATGGCCGGATTGAGCGCCGCGACTGGTACGAATGGCGCCTCGACCGCCAGCTACGCCTTCCCAGCGACGAAGCCTATGTCGAGGCTTTCCGCGATCTGTTCGACCGCTGTGTGGCCGACCGGCTGCGGGCCACTGGTCCGGTCGCCAGCCACCTCAGCGGCGGCCTCGACAGCTCCGCCGTCACTGCAACTGCGGCGGCCATGCTGGCGGCGCGCGGACAGCGGTTGACCGCCTTTACCCACGTTCCCCTGTCAGGCGTCGCCCTAGACGAGCCGCCGGGTCGGTTCGGTGACGAAGGCCCGCTGGCCGCCACCGTTGCGGCGCTCTATCCCAACATCGACCATGTTTTGGTCGACGCCGCCGACCGTCAGATCGGTGACAATCTGGAGGCTCATTTTCACGCGGCCGAGTATCCGGCCCTCAACCTCTGCAACACGGTCTGGTCGAGCGAGATCGACCGCCTGGCCAGCAAGGCGCCGGCGAAGGTAATGCTGACCGGCGGCGCCGGCAACATGACCATCAGCATCTCGGGCGAGGAACGGCTGACGGAGCTGTTCTGGAGCGGCGACTGGCCGACCTGGATCACGGAAAGCCGCGCCGCGCGCCGGGTCGGCCATGGATGGCTTGGAACCTGGCTCGGGCGGCCGATCCTGCCCAAGATCCCGCCCTGGCTGTTCAAAGTCCTGCGCGCCGTGCGGGGCCAGCCGATCGCCACCATCGGCGACTTCTCGGCCCTGCGAGGCGCGATCATCGACAGCGCCGGCTTCCGGAAGCGGCTCAGCGATCTGGCCTATGATCCCACGTTCAGACCGCGGGCCAGCGTTAGGTCGCTTGTCTCAGCGGTCTTGCGGCGCATGGACATTCGGGGACTTGAACAGAAGGGGCGGCTAGCGCTGGCCGGCGTTGACCTTCGCGATCCTACGGCGGACCGCCGCCTGGTGGAATTTGTCCTCGCCGCTCCAACCCGCGTGCTCTTCCGCAACGGACGGGGGCGTTGGCTCTATCAACACGCGTTCGTGGATCGAGTGCCTGATGAAATCCGGAACCAACGCGCCAAAGGCCAGCAACTGGCCGACTGGCTCGAACGGTTGCGACGCGCTCAGGCGTCAATCATCAACATGTTGCGCTGGGTGGGGGAAAGCAAAGAGGCCGACAGCCTAATTGACACTGACAGCCTCACAGGCTTGGCGAGAATGCCGCTGCCGGCCGACGTCTCATCGCGCGAACGCAACCGGTTTCGGCTTCAGCTCCTTAGGGGACTGTCGGTAGGGCATTTCATTCGAAAGCTGGACAGAACGAATAGTTGTGCCGCCGACTAATCCGACTGCAGCCTGCCAAGAACGCCGACGCATCTGAACCCTCGAATCGGGTCCCTTAGGAGGATAGGTTGTCGATGCCATCAACGCCGATGTTGTCATTCATTTGCGTGACATCAGCGACCGAGACTTCATGGCAAACTGGATCCGACCATGGCTTCCTGTCCGCACCGACTTTGCCGGCCGAGTGCGCGTCCTCGATCATCGATTTTGACAAAGACATGGGGCGCTCCATCGAACTCTAGAAAGGCAGGTTGCCATGAACAAACCATCTGCGCAACGCCTCAACCATGTCCGGCCAAACCTGTTGCAAGTCCCTGATTTCGATGATCAAGCTTACTGATCTGACTACTGTAGTCACGTTCCGCGCGTTCGAACCGGTCATCACTCATGAGCAATGCATGAGTTCATGGCGGGCCTCTAACCCAAAATGGGGGATCTACGGCAATGGAGCCGATGCTCGGCGAGATACGCATGTTTTCCTGGCCAAAGGCACCCCAAGGATGGGCGCCCTGCGACGGGGCGATACTGTCGGTTAAGGAGCATCAGGGGCTTTTTTCCCTGCTGGGCGACAAGTTCGGAGGGGACGGCAAGAAGACCTTCGCCCTGCCTGATCTGCGTGGGCGGGCGATTGTCGGCGCAATTGCGTCGGATGGGGAACGCCCCCCAAGGCTGGAGGGCAGAACCGTCTGCCGGGTGGGCGAGACGATCGGTTCCGAAAGCGTCGAGCTGACACTCAAATCAATGCCCAACCATGTTCATGGGACGAACGTCGCCGACAAGCCGGTGGGCACATCGCTGCCCCGGGGCGCGCTGTTCGGCAAGGTAGCGGCGGCCGGAAGCAATCCGACGATCAACATCTACGCTGAAGCCTCCAACCCGCTCATCCCACTGGAGGAAGGCACGATTGAACCGGCTGGCGGGGGCCAGGGGCATCAGAACATGCAGCCCTTCGCGGTGATCGGATACTGCATCGCCATCAAGGGCGAGTATCCGCCCCGACAGGACGGGTGAAATGAGCGAACCGTATCTGGGCGAGATCCGCCTCTTCGCCGGAGACTACGCGCCGGTGGGGTGGAATTTCTGCGACGGAACCAAGCTGCCCGTATCGGAGCACGAGGCCCTCTTTTCGTTGATCGGCGCGGCGTGGGGTGGCGATGGAAAGACCGATTTCGCGCTGCCCGACCTGCGGGGTCGCGTCGTGATCGGGTCGGGGGCCGGCGCCGGCCTAGCGCCCCGCACCCTTGCTCAGACGGGAGGTGAGGAAAAGGTCGCCATCACCGGGGCGACCCTAGCAAGGCACACTCACGCCTTCAACGTGACCGCACAACCGGCGACGAGCAAGGACCCGAAGGATCGGGTGCTGGGCGCGGTCAAGCAGGCCGGCACGGTGAACGGCCTCTACAGCAAGGCCAATCTGGCCGCGAGCGCCGTCACCGTGCAGGTGATGGATCCCAACATGCTGGATTTCGCGGGCGGCAACGGCCAGGCCAAGCCGGGCGCGAATCCGCACGAGAACACCATGCCGTCGGCGGCGATCAACTACATCATCGCCATCTCGGGCTCATACCCGCCGCTCAACCCCAATCCTTGAGAGGAGCCAGGCATGACTGACGCCCTGATCGGCGAGATTCGCGCCTTTAGCTGCGGCTACGCGCCGGAAGGATGGCATCTGTGCGACGGGTCGGATTTGTCCGTGACACAGAACCAGGCCCTGTTTTCGGTGATTTCAAACCGCTTCGGTGGCGACGGCAAGCAGACCTTCAAGCTGCCCGACCTGCGGTCGACCCTGGCGGTCGGGGCAGGAGAAGGGCCGGGGCTGACAAAGCGTGAACTGGCCGATCGTTGCGGCGTGGAGAGCGTCACGCTCACGCTGAGCGAAATCCCAGCTCACCAGCATGCGGTAAGCGCCAGGGTGCCCAGCTCCAGCACCAACTTCACCAATACGCCTGACAGCGGCAGCAGGATCGCGCGAACCACCAATCAGCTGGACTTCGCCAATATCGACATCGATCCCTGGAAGGTGACGGAGGGGTTCTCGCAGAAGGCGCTCGGCGCCGCCGGCGGCGGTGAGGCGCATGAAAATCGCCAGCCCGTGCTGGCCCTGATCTACTGTATCTGCCTGGATGGCGACTATCCCAGCCGCGACTGACGGCGTCGGACTGTGAGGCAGTTCGATTGGTGCCAGCCCATGCCTTGCTTGTAAGGAGGCGATGATCGTCCCCGATCCGTTGTCGTCGCCGTCGTTTCGCCTGCTGGTCGCCTGCGCCCGCTGGCCGCGGGGGGCTGAGCGCGATGCAGGCGTGCGGCAGGCTGCGGACCTCGTCGGCGAAGACTGGCCCGCCTTCGTGGCCATGGTCCTCCGCCACCGCATGGCGCCGCTCGCTCTGGACGGCCTGACCTGCGCGGGCATCGATCCGCCGGCTGAGCTGAAGGCGCTGGCGTCTCGTGACGTACGCAACGCGCTTGGCCTGTGTGCCGAGGCCGCGCGTCTGCAGACTCTGTGCGCCGCCGAGGGTATCGCCATGGCCGTGGTCAAGGGGCCGGTGCTTAGCCTCCTGCTCTACGGTACGCCCGGGCTTCGTCAATCCAAGGACCTCGACGTCTGGGTCGCTCCGACTGATGCCTCCCGCGCCATCGGGCAGCTCCAGGCGGACGGCTATGATATGATCGCCGGCCCGCCAGCCTGCGACGGCCCCTGGTTTGACCTCTGGCTCGACACGGTCAAGGATACGATCTTCCGCCACCCTGCGACAGGCTTTGTGGTGGAGCTGCATCATGGCCTGATCAACAATCGCCACCTCATCGCGCCACTGAGAGTCGCGGACGCCTCGCGCAAGGTGACCCTTGGGGGGACGGTGTTTCATACATTGGGCGAGGACGATCTCTTCGCCTACCTCTGTACCCACGGGACCGTGTCCCGCTGGTTCAGGCTGAAATGGCTGGCGGACATTCAGGCCATGCTGTCGGGAAGGAGCTCGGAGGACATCGCCCGTCTGTACGAAGCCGCCCGGACCAGAGACGCGGAACGAGCCGCGGGTCTGGCGCTCCAGCTCTGTCGTCGGCTCTGGAGCCTGCCCGTACCCGCCGACCTCGTCGCACGCCTGGACGCCGACCGGCGTCTCACTTTGCTGGAGCGCCACTGCATCGGTGCTCTCCATGGTCCTGAGTTTGATGACAAGCGCTTCGGTCTGATCTGGAGCCAGCTGTATCTCTGGCGGTTGAAGGACACTCCGGCCTACCGCGCGCGCGCGTTGCGGCTTGCCTTCGTCGATTGGCCGTTGATGCGTCGCTTGCCGCTGCCCCGGTCTCTCCATTTCATCTATCTGATCCTGCGACCTGGTTGTTGGCTATGGCGCAGGCTCACCTTTGTCGCGCCACCCGGTCCATGAGTTCGCGTGAGGCGGCCATGCTGTCCCAGGCCAGGGTGTTTGCACGGGACTTCATCGCCTTCGCGGGACGAAGGGGGATCGCCGCCGCCGCCCTGACGCTCGCGGCCGGCGTCACCGAGGCGGGCGGCTTGGCCCTGATTGTTCCGCTCCTGGCCGTCGCGGCTGGTAGGCCCGGCGGCTGGCCGGGGCAGGTCGCCGAGCACCTGTTTCAATCGCTGGCCATCGACACCCCACTGGGGCGTCTGGCCGGGCTGCTGGCGGCCCTGGCCCTCCTGTGGGCGGTCCGCGCCGTGGTGATCTGGAATCGCGACGCGGCCCTTTCCTCCCTTCAGATCGGCTTTTCCGAGGCGCAACGGGCGCGGATCGCCCGCGCCCTCGCGGCGGCCCCCTGGGCGCAGGTTGCGGCGATGCGCCACGCCCGGGTCAACCAGGCGCTGGGGCAGGACGTTCAGCGCATTGGTCAGGCCGCCCATGTGGTGATCCAGGCCTCGGTCGGGGTCGTCATGCTGACGGCCCAGGCCGTTATCATGCTGTCGCTCGCCCCCGTTCTCGGCGTAATGGCGCTGGCCCTGCTCGGCGGCGGCGGGCTCGCGCTGGGTGTTCTACTGCGGCGAGCTCACAGCCTCGGGAGTCAGGTCACCCGCGCCAATCTCGATCTCACCGAGACGGCGGGGCGGTTTCTCGGCGGGCTCAAGCTGGCCGCCAGTCAGAACCAGCAGGGTCGGTTCGTCGAGCGGTTCGAGGCGCAGTTGAGCGAGGTGCGCCATCGCCAAACGGCCTTCCTTCGCCAGCAAAGCGCGGCGCGCCTGGCGGTATCGGGCGTGGCCCTGGCCGCCGCCGCCCTGGTTTCCCTTGTCGGATTCGGCTGGCTGGATGCGCCCCTGCCGCTGCTTGCCGCCATCATCCTCATCCTCACGAGGATGGGCGGTCCGGCGACACAGATCCAACAGGCGCTGCAACAGCTGGCCTACACCCTGCCGGCCTACGACCAGGTCAATCGCCTGGCTGGCGAGCTGGAAGCCGGGAGGCAGGAAGCCTCGTCGGGAAGGTTGCCGGATATCGGCCCGGCCGCGACCGTGGCCTTCCAGAAAGTCACCTTTCGCCATCCCCCGCGCGATGGCGGCGGTGCGGAAGACGGCCTGGCTGGGGTCGACGATATCAGCTTCACCCTCGCAGCCGGTGAAATGCTCGGACTCACCGGCCCGTCCGGCGCCGGCAAGTCGACCCTGGCCGATCTGCTGGTGGGTCTGATCCAACCGCAGTCCGGCCAGGTTTGCATCGACAAGGTACCGCTTTCAGGGTCGATGTCCGCCGCTTGGCGCGATCATGTCAGCTACGTCGCGCAGGACCCGTATCTGTTTCATGCCAGCGTGCGTGAGAATCTGGTCTGGGGCGCCCGTTGCGCTGACGAGCCTGCGCTCTGGGCCGCGTTGGAAACCGCTGCCGCCGCCGACCTTGTCGCCGGCCTTCCCCAGGGGATCGACACCATCGTGGGCGAACGGGGCGTGCTGCTCTCCGGCGGCGAGCGACAGCGCCTGGCGCTGGCTCGCGCCCTGCTGCGCGGCGGCAACCTGCTGGTGCTCGACGAGGCGACCAGCGCCATCGATATCGCCACTGAACGCGCGATCCTTGGGCGCCTCCGGACCCGGTCGGGCACCACCCTGATCATCGCCCATCGCGCCGAGAGCCTCGCGCTTTGCGACCGGATCCTGGTTCTCGACGAGGGAAAGCTTCGCGGCGAGGGTTGGTAGTACTCGGCGCGATTTCGAATCCTGCGGTCGGGATACTGCGACCAGGGTTGGGAGACGGCTTTATCGCCGAAGGCAGCAAAAAATCGGGTGGTGGCGACAGCTAGCATCATTTGCCGCCGACTGCGGCGAGGCGCCGGCAATGTCGGCATTGTGGGCGTGACGGAATGTCCGCTCCTGGCGCATGGCACTTATCTGGCGGCGACCGCCGCAATGTCCGCTCGCCACCCTCCGCTAACGCTCAGAACGTCTGCTTGGCGTCAGCGGGTCAAAGTCCGCATATGGCGCTTAGCTGAATTTGTGAAGGCGTTCAGGGTACGCACGAGAAGTGCACTGCCTTCATTCACTCCTTCGCCCCGGGAGTCCCCACTCGAATGCCCTGCATGCTGCACCTGCATGCTGCAGCTGCACGCTGCACCTGCACGCTGCACCTACACGCCGCCACGTCCGATCAGGGGCCAAATGGGGTTGGAGAAGTCAGGCAACTTTAGGGAGTACAGCAGTCGGGCTGGCACCCCCAAGAATCCAAACAAAAGCCGTTGAATCGTCAGTTCGGAGCGCTTCGCTTGACCCCGAAGCCAAAGCTCACACGGGGCGGCAGAACCTCACTGGTCGCTCGGAACTAAATATCTCACGCTTTGCGCCGCGGACCGTATGAAAGCACGCTCACCGTGACGCAGCCCCGGACGCTGAACACACCCCGCGAATGCCTCTGCGCGGTGCGTCAGCGGCGTAGGCGTTTCTGACCAGAGCGCGCAGGCGCGGTGTCGAGTCAGCTGGCTGGTTCGTGCATGCTCGGCGAACACATTGCCGACCCAGTCTGACCGCCCGCTAGGCACCGGAAATCCGTTCTCGCCCTGCATGCACCGCTGAGGAAATTCGAAACGGCATCGAGCGAATGCAGCGCCGCTTCCTATCACCGGAACACCGGGACCAATGGAACAAACACCCCGTCACTTGTTCCTTTGTTCCTCATGTTCCTCATGGTTAGACAAGGAAGACCCGTTTTCGGGCAGACTGTAGAAACCGCGTTTGGGCCTCACGACTTCGGCGTCCTGTCCCATGCGGAACAAGAGTTTGCGGGTAGCCGGATAGGGGTGGCCGGTGACGTCTGAGATCATTTTCGCGGTCATGGGCTCGCCATGGGCACCCAGAGCGTCGACCACGGCCTTGCGCTCGTCGGTCCTGTGGACCTGGCCGGCATCGCCAAGGACCCGCCAGCGGCAAATATCTTTCTGAAACTCCACCGCGAATTCGAACTCCTCGACGTCGCGCCCCCGCCCAAAGAGGGTGACGCCGCCCGCGTCACGTCTAATCACCAAGATTGTATCCGCTGCCCCTGTCAGGCCGTTGGTCCCGCTGACCGTGTCAAACGGGTCCTCGGCCTCCATTTTTCGGACGTGGTGGACGATCACGACCGCGACGCCGGTCTCGTCGGCGAAGGTCTTGAGCAAGCCCGCTGCTCGGTAATCGGCGTCATATTGCGTCTCTTCGCGGGTCTTGGTTGGGCGAACCTTGGCAAAGGTGTCGATGATGATCAGGCGCGGATTTGTCGCCCGCGCCACCCATATTCTAATCTCATCCAGACTGCGGTCGGCGAGGCCGGGCATCTCGGTTGCGAAGGTGAGTGAACGTGGCCATACCTTTGCGCGGCAGACCCTCTTCAGGCGGTCGTGCAGCCGGCGCTCGCCGTCCTCGAGTGCGGCATAGAGCACATCACCGGCAATGCAGTTCCGGTCGCCGAGAGCAAATCCGCCTTCAGCCGCTGCTAGCGCTACGTCGAGCACCAACCAGGATTTTCCGAGCTTGGGCTTGCCGGCGATGATCGTCAGGCCTTCGGGAACAATGCCTGGCACTATCCACCGCAGCGGTTGAAAGGTCTTTTCTTGAAGTTGGGCGGCGCTGATCACGATTCAGCACCCGGCTGTCTGAGGCAATCCAGCTCCATTCGCCCGATCGTCAACTCGGCTTGAAGGCCTGCAACCGCCAGGCCGATTGCTAGGTAGACTTCGGCACGCCGGGCGTTTGGGAAATGAACATGAAGGAGTTTCGAAAGAGCAATTCCGCTGGGGCCACTGGCGATGCAGCCCGCCATGGACATTGCGGGAAATTCCGCCAGCTGCCGATCAAGCTCCTCTTGGCGACGTCGCTCCTCAGTGTAGGCGATCGTCCGGCTGATATCGATTTCCGAGATGGCGCTCATCGACGGCCACCGATCAGTCTCCGGCGTTCCGGGCGCTCCTTCGCGGCCTCCACGGCCTCGATGAAACTGTCGAGGGGGAATAGCCGAAGGGACAGGAAGAACTTGCCGTCGGAAGGGGCGGTGGTAGGTTTCTGGGGCCAGCTGCCAAGCGAAGCACCCCGGATCCCGTCTGCCGCTCCAACGGCGACGGGATCTTTTCCATTGGAGTCCATGACTACACGCTCCCAAGCCGGAGCAGGCGTTCGGCGGCGTCGGCGGGAATCAGCCGGCGACCTCCAATGAGAACGGACTCGAGCTCGCCGCGAGCCATCAACGCGTACGTGGTGCTCCGGGAAAGACCGAAGACGCGACAGAAATCCCGGATTCGATAAGCCCTTGGCTGGACTGTTTGAGACGCTTCGATTTCAAGGTCGGACATAGCCGCCTCCTTCTGTTGAAGACGGTCTCGGATTGTTCACACGCGGCTAGACTTGTCGAAATGTGCAATTGTGCCGGTCAATTTTCTTCCATGGCACAATTATCCGGCGGCAGGATTCCTTGGGCCTTTTGGCCCCGGTCCTTCATCTGGGTACACGCTTTTCGTAAGCTCTCGGGCCTTCTCCCTCCTGATAGCCGGGTCCGCCTTCATTGCGATTTCAGCGCCACGTTTTAGTGTCACAGGCTTACCGATAAGGTCGCCTTCGATCCTTATGAGGTCTCTGATTTCGGCGTCGTCTAGGCTCCTATCGGGTTTCCTCTTCGCAGGGCGACGAACCTTGCGTTTCAAGACGACGTGTTGGGCGGCACGAGCCGCCGCAGTGGCAAAGGCCAAGCCCTCATGAAAGGGCCCCGATGAGCCGTAGTAGCCAATCGAATAGCTAAGGAATTTTTCTATTCGTCGTGGCAAAATCGCTAGAGATGCTGGATCACCCAGCAAGCATCGGTCGAATGTATCTCTAAAACTCGCAATGCTCTTCAAGAACGTAGTTTTGTATTGCGGAGGAAATTCCCGCGTGTTCGGTATAGAAATCAGATCTGAAACGAGGAACTCGAAAAGATCGCGATAGACTTCAGGTAAAGACGGATCGAGTTTCCCGCGCGGGATTGGCAATTCGTCGTGGGGCGGTATGGGCACAAACAGACCGGCTTCGCGCATGAGGTCACTTGTCGGCACTTCACAGTCGTTCAACATACGCCCGGTGTCCGGACATCGACTTCAGCCATCATCGACGCTCCGTGTTCGCGCAAACCTGCGTAGAGGACGCGGCGCTGCGAATGCCAAGCAGGACGGTCTGAGCGTGCGTCCGATTGGTTCATAACACGACCAACACACACGACTGCAATCCGCGCCGGACGTCACTGGACATCGACCTTTCCTCGGGTTTTCTTGAACGGGAGAACGCGGTCGCCGGCGGCTTTTGGCTCGCAATGACCCGCCCACGCTTCGATCAGTTTGCGACGCTTCTCCAGCGCATCACCGCGCCTGTAGGCACGCTCCGTCGCATCACCCACCGTGTGGGCCAAGGCGGCCTCGGCGAGTTCTCTGGGGAATGTTGAAGCTTCTCCCGCCCAATCCCGAAATGAAGAACGGAACCCATGGACCGTTACTCCCACCTCCATCCTTCGCATCAGCATGGTGAGGGACATGCCAGAGAGCGGCACGCCCGGTCCCTGGCCCGGAAAGACGAATGAACTGGCAGTCTTGGCACCGCCCTCGGCGAGCGGCAGCACGGCCTCAAGGATTTTGACAGCTCGTATGCTCAAGGGCACCCGGTGTTGGCGTCCTGATTTCATTCTGCTTGCTGGAACGGTCCAGAGGGCAGCTTGCAGATTAACTTCGCCCCAACGGGCACCTAAGACTTCGCCGGTTCTGGCTGCGGTCAAGATCAAAAACTCCAGCGCAAGGGCCGCTACCGCCTTGCGCTCGCGCAGGAGCGCGACAAACCCCGACACGTCCGCGTAGGGCATGGCGGCATGGTGGCCCCTCGTGAGCTTCTGGCGCCGAGGCAACAGGTGATCGAGGTGCCCTCGCCACCGCGCCGGGTTTTCCCCACTTCGAAAGCCCTTCGCCTTCGCCGCGTCGAGCACCCGCTCGATCCTACCGCGAAGCCGAGAAGCGGTTTCAGGCTTTTCGAGCCAGATGGCCTGCAACGCTTCCAGAACGGTTGACGTGTCGATCTGATCGACCGGTATCGGGCGGAGCGCAGACGCATAGGTCTTGAGCGTCATGCCCCATTGGCCGATGTGCTTGGCGTTACGCCACTGCGGCGACAAGGAAGCGACGAATTCGTCCGCGACGTCGCCAAAGGTCGGAACGGGTGTCGGCTCCGAAGGGACCACCTTACGAGCCTCAATTGGGTCTCCACCCGCCTTGACTATCAATCGTGCAGCTTCTGCGGCCAGGCGCACCTCCCCCAAGGACTTGCCGCCCTTGCCGGCTGCGCCCAAGCCCATCTCCCGGCGCTTGCCGGCCCGCTTCCACATGAACAGCCAGCGAGAACGGCCCTGGCTGTCACGGTCAAGATAGAGCCCGCCACCGTCGGCATGGCGGCCAACGCCAAGGCTCTCAACTTGCTTCGACTTTATTCGATTGAGGGTCCTGGCCATCTTCAATCCCGCGCCGGCCCCACCTTCGGCCCCACCTTTGATGTCGGATTGTAGTGGACATTTTGGGACGCGGAAACACAGGGGTGCAGAAAACGCCTTACCAAGAACGGCAACTGCGTACACTTCGGGATGGTCGGGGAAGGTGATGCGGCGGACACCGTCTCCGCCATCCTTCTTCGCGCCACCCGACGTCGGCGAAGCAGACTCTGCAGCCTTCCATTCCGTGATCCCGGGGCGGTTTTTAGCCACCGCCTTGCGGTTTCAGGACCGTTCTGGCCGGGAAGTGAGCGTCAAGGAAATCCAGAAACAGGGTCCAGTCGTGTGTCGTCACGCCGTGCGTGCCCTGACGCATGAAGAAGGCCTGTAGTTTGCGGAGGTCCGGGTCGGCGAGCTTCGTCTGGGTGAAAGCCGGCGCGCCGTAGAGCCGGTAAACCGGATTGGCGCCCTGAACGGCGCGAAACATCCCGGCCGGATCGGCCCAGCGGTCACGGTTTCCCGCGCCGATCAACACCGGCTTGGGCGCGATCAGCGCCAGCAGCTGGTGCTGGTCGACAGGGCTGTCCGTCTCACGGCCGGCCCAGTCTGCGAAGCGCGGCGCGAACCAGTAGGCGTAGGCGTCGGTGATCTGCCGGACCGATTCCCCCGTTGAACTTCGGGTCAGCGCCGCCCCGCCGCGCCCGGACTGATGAGCGATGACGCCCGCGATCGACGGATAGACCGCGCCGGCGAGCAGGGCGGCCTTGCCGCTGCGCGAATGACCCCAGGCGACGACGGGCGCGGTGGTCAGGCCGGGTTCGCGGGTCAGCACCTCGCCCAGTTCGCCATAGAGCCAGGCCCATGCGGCCAGCGCCCCGCCAGGCGGGACGCCCGGTCCATAGAGTCGGGCGAGGGCAGGCGGGGCGCTTCGAGCGTCGTCGGGGACCAGATCGCCGCCATAGGCGATGGCTACCGCGTAGCCGCGGTCGATCACACGTTTCAGCGGCGGGCCGTCGGGATAGCGACCAAGAATGATGTGGCTGGCGACCGCCATCGGCCCTTCGCAATACTTCGGCGGCGGGGTCAGGGAGCGGACCTGCGGATATCGACCGCCGAGCGCGGCGGCGTTTCCGCAGAACGTCTGCATGACGATCAGGGCCCGCACCGGCGTCCCCGACGGCGGCATGGCGAGGACAACATTGACCTTCCCGCGCGCCCCGTCCGGACCGAATCCGACGGTCAGTTGCTGTAGTCGTGCGCCCCGGTCGGGTCGCTCCGCCGGCAGGGCAAGCCGCGTGAGCACGGCTCCAGGAAGCGGCGGCGGCATGGCGCCATAGACGTCGCGCGCGAAGGCTTCCCGGAGCAAGGGCGCCCGCCGTGAACGCCAGTCCTCGAGGTCCCGCACGGGCGGATCATCGCCAAAGGGCGCCAGCACGGCAGGCGCTGCGGGCGGTCCGCCGATCTCGTCGGGCGTCAGGGGAAAGTAGTGAACGTAGGTCAGGCGCAGCCAGACCCCGCCCGCCAACATCAGCGCCAGCCCGATCCCCAAGATCCATCGCCGCATCGCGCTAGCCCGCCCGGTTTCTGACGGCAGCCTAGCGGGACGGCCGAATGGCAGGAAGTAGGCTCATCGTTGCGGGAGACCGTCGATATCCGGACTAGCCCTCGCGCGCTCAACGACGCAGGATGGCAAAGGACGGGGGAGACAGGCATGCGGCAAACTCTTGCCTTCGCAGCAATTCTGGCAGCCGCAGGCCTTGCCTCGCCCGCGCTTGCCGTGACTGTCCGCGACTGTGACGGCGTCACCGACAGCGCCGCCAACATCATCGAGCCTTGGGAGGGCAACGCCCGAAGCTTCTATCAGGGTCGGGTCAGGGTCGCGGCGCTGGACACGGGCGGAGAGCCGGCCTGCTGCAGCGCGCACCTGCTGATCCTGTTCTATGGCAATGACGACCCGGAGAGTTTCGTTTGCCGGCTGGTCAGCGATCAGGGGCATACCGGCTTCGCGGGCATCGACTTCGCCACGCTCAAGAGCAGCTATGACCCGAAGCGCGGCCTGCTCCTGACGTTCGGCTATTCGGTCATGCCGCCAGACGGCGGGCCGTCGCCTGCCCGGAGCGTCGCCCGGGTCAGGATCAATGTGTCGTCCGGCCTGGTGAAGGCGGAATAGATGCGGCGTCCGGGCGGCCTGATCCTGGCGATCATTCTGGCGGCCACGCCGGGGCTGGCCGCCGCCCAGAGTCGCCCGTCGCAGGGCCCGTCGCGGGAGCGAAGCGGCGGAAACGGGGGTTCCGATCTCGACACGGCTGGCGCGGTCATCGGCGGACTGGGCTGGCTCGCGAAAAAGGCGCGCGAAGCCGAAGCGAAGAAGAAGGAAGAGGAGGCCCGCAAGAAGCGGGAACAGGAGGAGGCGGCTCGACAGGCCGCGGCGGCCCCTTCCGCCGAGCCCGCGCCGACTCCACCGGCCGTCACGCCGGAGCCGGCCAGGGTCCCCGCCGCGCCGCCGCCGCGCGAGACGCCGCCGCCGGTTCCGGACGGGGCCCAGCCTCCCGCGCAGCCTCGTCCCACAGCCGTCGCGACGGCGCCGTCATCGGTGAAGACGCCCGCCGCCGACCCCTCGATCCCGGCGCGGCCGACCCCGTTGCCTTCGGCCATGCCCGCGCCGCCGCCCGTGGCAGAGGTTTCGCCGCCGCCTGCCGCGCCCGCCAATCCCCTGGAGACCGGCTGGATGCCGGTCGCGCCGCCGCAGCCGTCACCGCCGATCGGCGGTCTGGGCCTGTTGCTATCGCTGCTGACGCTCGGCCTCGGAGCCTGGTTTGCGCGTCATTTCACCCGATGGGGCGCGCCGACGGTTCAGGCCCGCGTGGCGATCGATCCGGGCGACCTCTCGATCGCCTTCTCGGGTTCCGACGCCCGGGCCGGAGGGACGGCATGAGCGCCGGGCCCTTGACCCTCAAGACGTTCTTCTGCGCCGACCCTGCGGCGCCGATCGCCGAGAGCTGCGACATGAACGCGGTGCGGAAGGCTGTCGAGCACGCCGGCTCAGGCCTGCCGCCGCTGACCCGCAAGACGTTGATGAAATCGGTCGCCGGGGCGCTGGATCAGTTTTTCCAGATCGGTCTGGACGACATCCTCGAGTCGGCCTGGGACAGGGTCGAGGCCGTCCGCGACATCAAGGCGGCCAGCCGGACCGATCCGGACAGGCTGATCCCGTTCCCGTTGCTGGACCACAAGATCTCCTCGTCACAGCAGCCCCACATCGACCTGCTTGCCGGCGGGCTGAATCTCGGGCGGCTGCCCTTCCGGACGGCTGTGTCGCTCAAGCTTCGCGGCGTCCATATCGTTATGGGCGGCGGGCGGATCCACCACATCACAGCTGGTCAGTGCGGCGGTGAGGCGACCTTCACGCTCGGTGGCGTCACCCTGATCGAGCGCACCACGCCGCATCTGGCGTTGCCTGGCCGGCTGAGTTTCGGCCGCGCGACGACGGCGCACGGAGGCCGACCCTGAAGTCCTTTGCCGACATCCGCGCCGTGGCCGCCGCGCGCAAGGGCGGCGAGGCCGCGCTGACCGCCCTGCTGCCGGCAGTGAAGACGGCCGCCGAGCTCGCCGCGATCCCTGACGACCGCTGGCTCTCGACGATCAGCTGCTGCGTCTTCCAGGCGGGCTTCTCCTGGAGCGTCGTCGAGAAGAAATGGCCCGGCTTCGAGGAGGCTTTCTGGGGCTTCGACCCCGGGCGCTGCCGGATGATGTCTGACGAGGATCTCGACGAGCTCTTGAAAGACAGGCGGATCATCCGCAACGGCGCCAAGGTCGCGGCCGTGCGCAACAACGCGGCGCTGCTGGTGGATCTGGCCCGCGAACATGGCGCGGCGGCCTCGGTGTTCGCCACCTGGCCGGCGGACGACTACATCGGCCTGCTCGACATGCTGAAGGCCCGGGGCGACCGACTGGGCGGCAATGCGGGCATGATGGCCATGCGGTTCATGGGGCGGGACGGCTGGGTGACGTCGCAGGACATGGTCAAGGCCCTGGTCCGTGAAGGCGTCATCAACGGCGCGCCGGAAACGAAGACAGCCCGCCGCGCCATTCAGGCGGCCTTCAGCGCCTGGGCGGCGGAGAGCGGCGCGCCGTTCGCCCATATCAGTCGTATCCTGGCCATGAGCGTGGAGTGAGACGTCGATGGCCATGACCTCTGAAGTCGAGCTGATCGTGAAGCTGGGCGCGGCCGCCGGCCACGCCTCGCTCATCTGGCAGCTGTGGAAAGCCTGGCGGGAGCATGAACTCCGCCTCCGGCTGGACACCGTCACCGATCCCGACCGACGGGGGATCGATCTGCAGGTGCTCTACAATCCCCGCCGCCGTGACCGGCGGTTCACGACCACGGTCGAGGTTCTCTCGCCGGAGGGGGCGACGGTGGCGCCGGGGGTGCGCGAGGCCCTGCTGGCGGAAGATGGCGCGCCGGTCGGGGCCCGCCATGTCGTCTCGACGGAAGGCGCGGGCGTAACAGCCTCCGGCGTGCTGGCCCACCTCGCGTCCGACGCGCGCGGAGACGTCGGCGCGCTTTTCTACGTCGGCGAGGCCTCGGGTCCCGTGAAGGTAAGGGTGCTGGTGCGCAGTGACACCGGGCGCCGCATGGCGTCCCTGACCCGGACCGTCACCCGCGCCTGATCAATCCAGAAGGTGGTTATTCCAGGCCGTGCGCAGCGTCTTCTTGTCGATCTTGCCGGTCGCCGTCAGCGGCACGGCGGCGAACACCACGTCGTCGGGCATCCACCATTTGACGATGCGCGGGCGCAGGTAGTCGAGCACCTCGTCGCGGGTCACCGTGCGGCCCTCGTGGGCTTCGATGACCAGCAGGGGCCGCTCTTCCCATTTCGGATGCGGAATGCCCACGACGGCCGCGATCTTCACGCCCGGGCAGGCGACGGCGATGTTTTCCAGATCGATCGAACTGATCCATTCGCCGCCAGTCTTGATCACATCCTTGGCGCGGTCGGTGATGCGCATGAAGCCGTGCTCGTCGAGCGTGGCGATGTCGCCGGTGTCGAACCAGCCGCCGTCATCCAGCGCATCGGCGTCCTTGCGGAAGTAACGCTTGATGGTCCAGGGCCCGCGCACCATCAGGGCGCCGCTGGTCTCGCCATCGCGCGGGGCCTCGCTGCCATCCTCAAGCATGATCTTCAGCTCGATGCCGAACTGCAGCCGGCCCTGACGGGTCCAGATGATCTCGTCGACCTGATCCTCTCCCAGGGCGGTGATCGACGGCGTCGGCGTGGCCACCACGCCCAGCGGGCAGGTCTCGGTCATGCCCCAGATCTGCAGCACCTGCACGCCGTGCTTGACCTTGAAGGTCTCTGCCATGGCCCGGGGCACGGCCGAGCCGCCGATGATCACCCGCTTGAGGTCGCCGACCGTCTGTCCCGTCTGGGCCAGCCAGTCCAGGTACATGGTCCAGATGGTCGGCACGCCGCCGGAGAAGGTCACGCCTTCGCCGATGATCAGCTCCTGCAGACTGGCCGGGTCCATCTTCTCGGCCGGCAGCACCAGCTTGCAGCCGTTGATCGGGCAGATGAATGGCAGGCCCCATGCCGTCGCGTGGTAGAGCGACGAGCAGGGCATGACTACGTCAAAGGCCGTCAGGCCGAACGCGCTGGCCAGGCCCGCGGCCATGGCGTGCAGCACCACCGCCCGGTGGCTGTAGAGCACGCCCTTGGGATCGCCCGTCGTGCCCGAGGTGTAGCAGAGGAAAGCCCCGGCGTTCTCGTCCAGCCGCGGCCAGGCGAACGCCGAACCCGACTGCGCGTCCAGCAGGGTCTCGTAGTTCAAGGCTCCGACCGTGCCGGCGTCATGACTGTCGGCGTCCGAAAGCAGCACGAACGTCTTCACGGTGTGCAGGCGATCCGCCAGCCGCTCGACCAGCGGCGCGAACGTGCGGTCGTAGAACAGCACGGTGCTTTCGGCGTGCTCCAGCACGTAGATGATCTGCTCGTCGAACAGGCGCGGATTGACGGTGTTGAGCACCGCGCCGAGTCCCGGCACGGCGTAGAACAGTTCCATGTGCCGGTGCGTGTTCCAGGCGAGGCTGGCGATCCGGTCGCCCGACGTCACGCCCAGCCCCTGCAGCGCCCGCGCCAGCTTCCGCGTGCGCGCCGCCATGCCGGCGTAGTCGTAACGATGAACACGCCCCTCGACCGTGCGCGACACGACCTCCACCCGGCCATGCGCGGTTTCGGCATGAGTCAGAATGGCGGTCGTCAGCAACGGGACGTCCTGCATCAGTCCGGGGATCACGGGCGCTTCCTTCTGGTCTCTTCTTGATTGCTTTGAAGATCGACGCCCGGGGGGGCGCAAGTCAATCCAGCCGATACGCCTCGCGGCCGGCCGCCCGGTTTTCCCGCACCATTCGGCCCCACCAGCGGATGCGTTCAGCATCGGTCAGGCCGTCGCTGTCCTCAAGCCATCGGATCATGCTGTCGAGGAACAGGCCGAACAGGGCCCCGGCCGCCTTTTCCGCCCGCTCGTCGGCTCCGGCAGGCGCGTCAGGGCCGGGCGTGAACAGGGGCAGGGAGGTCCGCGCCAGCAGCAGTCTCAGGCGCGCCTCCCACTCGGGCTGCCCTGCACGACAGTTGCGGAACACCAGCAGGAAAGGGGCGGGCTCTTCGCGGGCCGTCTCAAGCACTCTGGCGACCATCGAGCCATAGCCTTCCCAGGGCGCGGCGTAGGCCGCCTCAATGGCGTCCGCGACCCTGTCGAACACGGATTCGATCAATGCCTCGCGGGACGGAAACAGGCGATAGACCAGCACCTTGGCCGCGCCGGCCGCGTCGGCGATGTCGCGCATGGTCGCGGCATGCAGGCCCTTCTCGAGCAGGACGCGGGCTGCGATCCGCACATACTCGTCCCGACGCGCGACGGCGTCGACGCGGGGCTTCTTTCGGACAGGCGCGGCGGCTGCGGTCATGGGTCAGGTCTAGCGGAACGGTCGGCGCTTGCCGAATGAAACCGCATGGTAACATAATGCCCGAAAATACGGGAGGACATCCGCGTGAACCAGCTCGTCCGCAGCCTCGTGATCGAGGATCTCACCCTTGTGCCCCTGACGCCGACGATCGGCGCCGAGGTCGAAGGTGTTGACCTGACCCGCCCTCTCGATGCCGCCACGGTCAAGGCGTTGCGCCAGGCGCTGCTTGACTGGAAGGTGCTGTTCTTCCGCGACCAGGACATCACGACCGACCAGCATCTGGCCTTCGCCCGCAATTTCGGGGAGCTGGAGGTGCATCCGTTCGCGCCGCAGAAGCCAGGCTATCCGGAAGTCCTCGCCATCACCCACGACGAGAAGAACCGGGGCAAGGAGAACACCTGGCACAGCGATGTGACCTGGCGGCTGGAGCCCTCGCTGGGTTCGATCCTGCGGGCCATCGAACTGCCGCCCGTCGGCGGCGACACCCTGTTCGCCGACATGTACGCCGCCTACGACGGCCTGAAGGACGAGGTGAAGGCGAAGATCGACAACGCCGTCGCGGTGCACGACTTCACCCACTTCCGCGCCGGCATGCGCAAGCGCGGCATGTCGGAAGAGCAGATCGAGGAGATGAACCGCAAGTACCCGATGGCGGAACACCCTGTGGTGCGCACCCATCCCGAAACCGGTCGCCGCTGCATCTACGTCAATGCGGCTTTCACGCTGCATATCGTCGGGATGGAGAAGGCCGAGAGCGACGCCTTGCTGGCGCACCTCTACGCCCAGGCGGCGATCCCGGAATACCAGTGCCGCTTCCGCTGGTCGCCCAATGCGATTGCCTTCTGGGACAACCGCGCCAGCCAGCACTATGCCGCGAGCGACTACTGGCCGGTCGTGCGCAGGATGGAGCGGGTGACGATCGTCGGGGATCGGCCGGTCTAGTTTGGTCTCGCGCGCGATCCGGCAACCTGGCTGACGATGTAGAGCAGCCCGACGATGAAGGCCGGGCCGGCGATGACGACGTACCAGCTGATCGGGCGACCCGGGCCTGCCAGCAGGACGTAGGCGGCTCCAAGAAGCGCGAACAGGGCGCCGCCGGCGACCGGCCAGCGCCAGCCGATGAGGGCGGCGGCCAGCACCGCGACGGCGGGCGCCAGATGTGTGGTCAGCGACGCGATCAGATCGGGCCCACCGCGTCCGTCGAAGACGTCGAGGGCGAAGGCGGAGACAAACAGGGCGAACGCCAGCGCGAGGACGCGCGGCATCCATATCAAGAGGGCTCGCACGGGAGACTTCTCCATCACGGCTGACCAGCTCGGGGTCCCGGGCAGCATGCGATGGCGGCGCGCGATCGGCGTCATTGAGCCGGATCAATTCGGACCCGGCTATTCCCGTCGCAGCGCCTCGATCGGGTCGAGCCTGGCCGCCCGCCAGCTGGGATAAGCGCCGAACACCAGGCCCACGAGCAACGAGAAGCCCAGCGACACCGGGATCGACCAGCCGGCGATCGCCACCGGCCACTGGCCGAGCTTAGCCATCAGCACGCCGCCGCCGACGCCGATGATCAGGCCGATGATCCCGCCGATGACCGACAGGGTGATGGCCTCCAGCGCGAACTGGAACAGCACGTCGTTGCGCCGCGCGCCGACCGCCATGCGCAGGCCGATCTCGCGTGTCCGTTCGGTTACGGCCACCAGCATGATGTTCATGATGCCGACCCCGCCGACGACCAGCGAAACAGCCGCGACGGCCGCCAGCAGCGAGGTGAAGGTCTTCACCGACGCCTGCATGGCTTCCATGATCGAGGCCATGTTCTGCACGCTGAAATCATCGTCGGCTCCCTGGCGGATGCGGTGGCGTTCGCGCAGCAGGTTGGTCACGTCCTCCTGCAGCCGGTCCAGGTCGTCGGCGCTGGCCGCCTTGACGTAGATGGTCTGGACATTGCTGCCCTGGACCCGCCTGCCGACCACGCGGGAACGCACCGCCTGCAGCGGGCCCAGCACGATGTCGTCCTGGTCCTGGCCGAATCCGCTCTGGCCCTTGGACGCCAGCACGCCGACCACCTCGAAGGGCACGGACCCGACGCGAATACGCTTGCCGACAGGGTCAATGTCCGCGCCGAACAGTTCGTTGGCGATGGTCTTGCCGATGACGATGACCTTGCGACCCTGCCGGGCTTCGTTGTCATCGAACATCCGGCCGGACTCGATCGTCAGGTCCCGGGCGATCAGGTAGTCGGGCGTCACGCCCTCGACGCGGGTCTGCCAGTTGGCGCCCTCGGCGGTCAGCTGCGCGCCGCCCCGTACACTGGGAGCAACCGCCGCTGCCCCGTCGATCTGGGTAGCCATGGCCTTCGCGTCGTCCTCGGTCAGGGTCTGGCCGCTGCCGGCCCCCTGGCTGACGAAGCCGCCCCCCGGACCGCGTGAGGCGCCGGGTGAAACGATCAGGAGATTGGAGCCGAGGCCGCCGATGGCGCTGGTCACCCGCTGCTGCGCGCCCAGCCCGATGGACGTCATCATGACCACGGCGGCGACGCCAATGACCACGCCCAGCGACGTGAGGGCGCTGCGGGTCGGGTGGGCGATGATCGCCCGGGCCGCAAAGACGACCAGATCGACGCGTCTCATGGGGCCGCTCCCGTCTCGTCGGAGATGATCTTGCCGTCCTGGAAGGTCACCCGCCGGCGCGCCTGGTCGGCGACCTTCTGATCGTGGGTCACGAGCACCAGTGTCAGACCCTCGGCGTTGAGCGCCTTGAACAGCTCAAGCACCTCCTTGCCGGTCGCGCTGTCGAGGGCGCCGGTGGGTTCGTCGGCCAGAAGCAGGTCGGGCGAATTGGCCAGGGCGCGGGCGATGGCCACCCGCTGCTGCTGACCGCCGGACATCTGGGTCGGCCGGTGCCCGGTTCGGGTGCCCAGGCCGACCCGCTCCAGCAACGCGGCCGCGCGGGCGCGTCGCTCAACAGGCGGCAGGCCCGCATAGACCATCGGCAGCTCGACGTTCTGCAGCGCGGTCAGCCGGGGCAGCAGCTGGAAGGACTGGAACACGAAGCCGATCCTCCGACAGCGGAAATTGGCCAGGTCGTCGTCATTGAAGCCCGAAACGTCCACGCCGTCGAAGCGATAGATCCCCCGCGTTGGACGATCGAGGCCGCCGATGATGTTCATCAGGGTCGACTTGCCCGAGCCCGACGCGCCGGTGATGGCGATATGCTCGCCTCGGGCGATGTCGACGGAGACGCCGGCCAGCGCGGCCACCGTCTCCTCGCCCATTTGATAGACCTTCTCCAGGTCACGGATCTCGATCATCGAGCGGGGCCTACATCCGCACCCGGACGCCGCCGCCGCCCATTGGGCCGCCCTGCGCCGCCTTGGCCTTGGGCTTGGGCCCGCCACCGATGATCACCTCGTCGCCCGCCTTCAGCGGCCCGACGATCTGGGTGAAGGAGCCATCCGACGCGCCAACGCGAACCGGCACGGCGGTCGGCTTGCCGTCGCGCAGGACGTACACGACGCCCGACGTCAGGCCGCCCCGGCCGCGTCCGCCGCCCATCGCGGCCATGCGCGCCCGCAACGCCACCAGCTTTTCCTTCTGGGCGGGTTTGAGGATCGGTTCGATGCGCGTCAGGACGGTCTGCATCATGCCACGCATGGCCTGGCGCATTGCGGTCGGATCGCCGGACGCCTTGGCCAGCGCCTTGGTGCGCTCCTCGGCGAGGATCGCCTCGACCTTTGTCTTCTGGCCGGAGTCCAGGTCCAGCTGTTCGATGATCCGGGCGCCCATGCCGCCCTGACGTTGACCACCGCCGCCGCCGCCGGGGCGGAAGCCGCCGCCGCCGCCACCACCCGGACCGCCGGGGCCGACCATTCCCGACGCTCCACCGCGCGCCGAGGTCTGGGGCTGCTGGTCAGGCGGCGTCCAGCGCAGCGCGGCCGCCGGAACCTTGAGCACGCCGCGCAGCTGCTGGATGACGATATCGGCGTTGGCGGTCATGCCCGGCATCAGCTTGCCGCCCGGATTCTCGGCCTGGGCGATGACGATGTAGGCGACGACGTTGGACGCGGTTTCCGGCTGCTTGCGCACCTGGGTCACGACGCCGGTGTAGGTGTCGTCCGGGAAGGCGTCGACGGTGAACCGGACCTCCTGGCCCTCCTGCACCTGACCGATGTCGGCCTCGTCGACGCTGATCTTCACCTCGAGCTTGGACAGGTCCTGGGCGATCTGGAACAGCACCGGGGCGGTGAAGCTCGCGGCCACAGTCTGGCCGGGTTCGATGCTGCGATTGATCACCACGCCGCTGATCGGGGCGACGATCTTGGTGCGACCCAGATCGGTGCGGGTGCTGGCCAGAGCGGCCTGGCTCTGCGTCACGCCGGCGCGCGCGGCCTGGACGTTGGCCTGCGTCGATTTCCACGCCGCCATCGAGGTCTCGAGCGCGGCCTTGGCCATGATGCCCTGATCGTAGAGGGATTTGGTGCGGTTGTAGGCGGCGCGCGCCTGTTCGGCCTGGGCCTGGGCCTGGGCGACCTGCGCCTGGTTGGCGGCGATCTGGGCTTCGCCCTGACGCAGCCGGCTGACGTAGGTCTGCGGATCGAGCGTGGCCATCAACTGGCCAGCCTGCACCGTGTCATTGAAGTCGACCAGCACCTTGAGGATCTGGCCGGAAATCTGCGAGCCGACATCGACGGTCACCAGCGCCTGCAGGGAACCCGACGCCGAGACCGACTTGGTGATGTCGCCCTGCTGGACCTGCTCGGTCCGATAGGGATCCTTCGGCGCCTTGGGCTTGAAGGCCTGCCAGCCCACCCAGACGGCGACCAGGACGCCGATAGCGCCCAGCCCGTAAAGCAGGGGCTTGGGGAGGCCGCCTTTGCGACGTGTCGGGGCGGTATGCAGGCTCATGGGATCTCGTGACCGGACTCTGCGGCGGGCGCAGCAACATGAATGGCGTTAACCGACCTAGGTTGCAGCGGCATTTCAACTCATTTCGACGGCTTCTTCCGTCGCCCGTCCTCAGGCGGCGCGCCGGCCATGGCCTGGGCGGGCGTTGTCGGCAAGTCGCCCAGGGCGATCCGGCCGTCCCCGTCCCGGTCGAGCAGGGCGAAGCGCCGGCCGGCGGCCGCTTCCGCTTCTGCCCGGCTGACGCGTTGGTCGAGGTCCGAATCCGCGCCCCGGACAGGCTGAGGTTCGTTCAGGAGGGCATACTGTGCGGCCCCCTGGCGGCGGATCGGCGTGGGCGTTCCGCGCGGGTGAAAGAAGCTCGGCGGGCCGATCACCTGCTCCGCCCGGCTTGGCGGGAAAGCGATCGGCGGCGGTCCGCCATCGGTACGACGGTCGCGACGGGGCATAGTGCCGGTGATCTCGGGCGCGACATCCCGCTCGTAGTCGGCGGTCTCGAACCCGTCGACGACCTTGTCCTTGTTGGTGTCGACCTTGTCGAAGAAGGTCAGGGAGTCGGCGATAAACTCTTCGCGGGTCAGCACGCCGTCATGGTTTGCGTCCACCTGGCTGAACCAGAGCGCCACGGGATAGGCCTGACCGGGCTCGGCGCGGAACGGCTCGCCCGCTGGGCTGATGAACAGCTGCTGTGGCGGCGGCTCGGGCGGCGGCGGCGGAGCCGGAGGACCGCCGCCGGGGATGCTGATCGGCCCGCCGGGATCCTGGGCCGCGGCGGGCGCGGCGGCGAAGACAAGCAGCAGACAAAAGGCGCGAGCGAGCATGAACGACTCCGGCATGACAGGACGAGTCAGCCTGCAGCCTGCCCGTGTCGTCAGTAAGGCCCGGGCATTGCGTAACCGCAACACCCCTAGAGCGGCAGGGTCACGCGCGCTGTCAGTCCCCCCGCCGGTCGGGCGGTCAGGACCACGTCGCCGCCATGGGCGCGGGCGACTGACCGAACGACGGCGAGGCCAAGCCCTGCGCCGCCGGTTTCCCGGCTGCGGGACGGTTCGCCACGATAGAAGGGCTCGAAGACCCGCTCCGCTTCTTCGGCGGGAATGCCGGGACCGTCGTCCTCGATCTCGATGACGGCCTCGCCCCCCTCGGCGAACACGCGTCCGCGCGCCCGAAAGCCGTACTTGAGGGCGTTTTCCACGAGATTGGCGGTCAGCCGTCTCAGGGCGACGGGGTCACCCTCGACGACCAGCCGTTCCGAGGGCAGGGCGGTGGCGTCGGCGCCGGTTTCGGCGGCTTCGTCCAGAACGCTCTCGACCAGCGAGGACAGTTCGAGCTTCTCACGCGGCCCGGCCCGGGTGGCGTCGCGCACAAAGCCCAGCGTGGCGGAGATCATCGCGTCCATCTGGTCGATATCGGCGGCCAGCTTGGCGCGGATGTCATCGGGCGCCGCCTCGATGCGGAACCGGAGTCGGGTCAGCGGCGTGCGCAGGTCATGGGCGATGGCGCCGACCATGGCCGTGCGGTCCTCGACATAGCGCCGCAGCCGCTCCTGCATCCGGTTGAAGGCCTCGGCGGCGGCGATCACCTCGCTTGACCCGCCAAGTTCCAGCGGCGGTGCGCGCGGATCCCGACCCAGACGCTCGGCGGCTGTGGCGAAGGCGGCGATCGGCGCTGACAGCCGTCGCGCGAACAGCCAGGCCAGCGGCGTAACGGCGACGATGGAAATCAGGAGCGTCAGAACGACGTGACCCTGCCAGGAATTCCATTGGAAGCTCGGCTTGGGCCTTGCGACAAGCCACTGGCCGTCGCTCTGGCGCACGCCGATCCTGAACGGCGCGAAAAGCGCGCGCTCGTCGAAACGCATCGGCCCACCCGGCCCGGGTCCTGGCCCGAATCCCGGTCCCGGGGCAGGGACGCGCATGCCGGGCGGCGGTCCGTGTCCGCCGGGGCCGTGCTGCATCATCGGTCCCCCGCGGAACACCCGGACCTCGAAACTCGTCTCGACCTGCCGGGTTCGCATGAACATGCGCCGCGGCCCTTCGGTCTCGATGGCGATCCGGGCCGGATCGACCTGCAGGGCGTCGGCCAGTCCCTTGCGCACGTCATCCCGCCAGTGATTGCCGCGCGGCAGGAGCGGCTGCTCCCGGGGTTCGGCGCCTTGCAAAGCGACGACCAGCGGTCGCGCGTCTGGAACGGGCGTCACGCCCGGATTGCGCAGGGCCCTCGCCACGTCCGACAGCCGATAAATCTCCGGCGGCGGCGGCGGCAGATGCAGAACGATGGCCGAGGTGATTCCGTAGGACGCGGCCAGACAGACCACGATCAGCGCCAGAACCTGGATGAAGATGGGCGTCCCGCGCCACGGCGTCTTCATGAGGACCGCGTGACCTTGGGCGAGAACATGTAGCCCTCGCTGCGGATGGTGCGGATGATCTCGACGCCCCTGTCATCGTCGAGCTTGCGACGCAGGCGGCTGATCTGGACATCGATGGCACGGTCGTAGGCTTCGGTGTCCGGTCCCCGCGCCATATCGAGGAGCTGGTCGCGGGTCAGCACCCGTTGCGGGCGTTCGACGAAGGCCCGCAAGAGCGAAAACTCGCCGCTCGACAGATTGACGATCACGCCCGGCGGCGAGCGCAATTCGCGGCGAACCAGATCAAGCCGCCAGCCCGCGAATTCACAGGTCGCGCCCATCGGCGCCTCAGCCGGCCTCGGCTCCTGGCGCCGGCGCAGGACGGCCCTCACACGGGCCAGCAGTTCACGCGGATTGCACGGCTTGGGCAGATAGTCGTCGGCGCCCAGCTCCAGCCCCACGATGCGGTCGGTCTCTTCGCCCATGGCCGACAGCATGACGATGCCCGGCCCGCCGGCCTGGCCCGACAGGCGCCGGCAGATCGACAGGCCATCCTCGCCGGGCATCATCACGTCCAGCACGATCAGGTCGGCCGGATTGCGCTGCAGCGCCAGTTCCATCGACCGGGCGTCCGAAGCCTGGTCCACGCGGTAGCCATGCTTGCCCAGGAAGTCGGCGATAACGTCGCGGATGCCCGGATCATCGTCGACGATCAGGATACGCGCGCCGGGCTCCTCGACGACACTGTGGGCGGTCTTGTCCATCACGAGCTCCATGGGATCGTCATGACAATCTCTCGTGGCCACAGAATTTCAGAGCTGCAACATGCAGGGGACATGTACCGAAGGTACGTGTCCCCAAATCGAACAGCTGCTGAACCTGGATTGGGGGACACGTACCTTTGGTACATGTCCCCTAGCTGTACCGCTTGGGTACGCCGTCCATCTCCGGCAGGGCGCCGGCCTCGACGCCGAGCGCGATGTCGGAGACGAACGGGTTGGCCTTGCGCTCGAAGCCGAAGGTGCTCATCGGGCCGTGGCCCGGCACGAAGGCGACGTCGTCGCCCAGCGGCCAGAGCTTCTGGGTGATCGAGTCGATCAGCTGCTGGTGATTGCCGCGCGGAAAGTCGGTGCGGCCGATCGAGCCCTTGAACAGCACGTCCCCCACCTGGGCGAAACGCGCCTCGCGATTGAAGAAGATCACATGGCCGGGTGTATGGCCCGGGCAGTGGATGACCTCGAACTCGGTCTCGCCGAGCGTCACGACATCACCATCCCCAAGCCAGCGATCGGGGGTGAAGGCTTCGGCCCCGGGGATGCCGTACCGCGCGCCGGTCTCGGGGATCTGGTCGATCCAGAACTGGTCGTCGGGGTGCGGACCTTCGATCGGCGCGCCGGTCAGGGCCTTCAGCTCGGCCGTGCCGCCGGCGTGGTCCATGTGGCCGTGGGTGATCCAGATCTTTTCGACCGTCAGGCCTTGTTCGGTGATGGCGGCCATCAGGCGCTTGATCTCGCCGCCCGGATCGATGACCGCGGCCTTCTTCGTCTTCTCGCACCAGACCACGGTGCAGTTCTGCTGCAACGGCGTGACCGGCGCGATGAAGGCCTTGATCGGGGAAGAGGACACGCAAAGCTCCAGCGGCGACGAACCCTCACATGATCGGTGTTCAGACGTCAGGAATAAAGGGGCGGTCACGAAAAAGGCCCGGGATCGCTCCCGGGCCTTTCCGTTGTCTGTCGTTCGACGGGATCAGGCGTGATCGTCGCCGATGCCGTGCACTTCGGCCTGCATCGGGCCCGGTCCAGCGCTGTCGTCTTCCAGCTGCGGAAGACCCTTGCCGAGGCGCGAGTTCCAGAAGCCGTAGAAGACGTAGATCAGGGCGCCGACGCCGGCGTAGCCGGTCAGCAGGATCGCCGGGATCGGGTCGCCGTTGGCGGCCTTGGTGAAGATGTCCTCGACCAGCGGGCCGGTCATGATCAGGGCGAAGAAGATGCCCAGCACCGGCACCGGGCCGATCCACACCTTGTTCTTCTGGAACAGGGAGAAGACGAACCACAGGCCCATGACCACGGCCATGACCTTCACGCCGGTGGCGACCCAGGTCGACTTCAGCAGGAACTGGAAGAAGGCCAGGAAGCCGGCGATCACCAGGGCCGAGACGATGACCATGACGTACTGCGGGACCATGCCGCCGCCGCCGGGGATGCTGAACGGACGCTCCAGCTGCTTCTCGCGGGTGCGCAGGTACATCACGCTGAGGCAGACGATGCCGAACGCCGTCGCGGTGCCGAGGCTGACCAGGTCGCCGAGGATTTCGATCGGCAGGAAGGCCGCGGCCACCGAGATGATGATGCCCAGCACGATGGTGCCGATCCACGGGGTGCGGAACTTGGGATGCAACTGGGCGAAGAACTTCGGCAGCAGGCCGTCGCGGGCCATGGCGTAGAACACGCGGGTCTGGCCGTAGGTCAGGATCAGCATGACCGACGACAGGCCGGCCACGGCGCCGACCTTGATCAGGATCGAGAACCAGTCGGTGCCCATGCGGTCGACGGCCAGCGCGATCGGGGCGGGAACGCCCAGTTCACGGAAGTCGACGATGCCGGTCAGGACGGCGGCGATCATCATGTAGATGACGGTGCAGACCAGCAGGCTGCCGAGGATGCCGAAGGGAATGTCCTTCTGCGGGTTCTTGGCTTCGGCCGCGGCGGTCGAGACGGCCTCGAAGCCGACGTAGGCGAAGAAGATCACCGAGGCGGCGCGGAAGATGCCGGGCAGGCCGTACTTGAAGCCGCCCTCGTTGGCCGGAATGAATGGCGTCCAGTGGTCGATGGCGTCGGCCTGATGCTGGAAGATGAACATCGCGCCCACGCCAATGAACAGCAGCAGCACCCCGACCTTGATGGCCACGATGACGTTGTTGACGCTGGCGGATTCTGAGATGCCGAGCACCAGCAGGGCGGTCACGGCGAGAATGCCGGCCGCGCCGAGCAGGTTGGCGCCGCCGCCCGCAACGAAGCTGAGGCCGCCGTCGCCCTGGACCGCCTGGACGAACGACGTCGTCCACTGGACCGGGAATTCGAGGCCGAAGTTGTGCAGCAGGCTGACCACGTTGCCGGACCAGCCGGCCGCCACGGTCGACGCCGCGACGCCGTATTCCAGCACCAGCAGCCAGCCCATGATCCAGGCGAACAGCTCGCCGAGGGTCGTGTAGCTGTAGGTGTAGGCCGAACCGGCCACGGGCATGGTCGAGGCCAGTTCCGCGTAGCACAGGCCGGCAAACACGCAGGCGAAGAAGGCCACGACGAACGACAGCATGACCGCCGGGCCGGCGAAATTGGCCGCGGCGTTCCCGGTCATCACGTAAATGCCGGCGCCGATGATACAGCCGATGCCGAGGAACAGCAGGTTCCACTTGCCCAGCGACCGTTTCAGCTGGTGATTGTTGGACTCAGCCTGGACCTGTTCGATCGACTTCTTGAGAAACAGTCGGTTCCCGCGTTTCGCGGCCTCTGCGGACATGCGGTCTCGCTCCCCCAATGGCCGACGACCCCCGTCGGCGCTGTTAACAGGTCGGGGACGTTAGCAGCTAAGCGGTCTCGCGCAACGGCTTACGGTGACGAGGCCCTTCCGACGCACTAGGACTGCCTTCAATGCTGCCGATTGAGGAAATACTGCCCCGTCTGGGTGAGGCGCTGGCGCGAGCGCCCAACGCCGTGCTGGTCGCTCCGCCGGGCGCCGGCAAGACCACGCGCGTCCCGTTGTTCCTCAAGGACCAGGCCTGGGTCGGCGGCGGCAAGCTGATCGTGCTGGAACCCCGGCGGCTCGCGGCCCGCGCGGCCGCGGCGCGCATGGCCTCGACGCTCGGCGAGCCGGTCGGTGATACGGTCGGCTTTCGCGTGCGCCTGCAGTCGAAAGTCTCGGCCCGCACGCGCATCGAGGTGGTGACCGAGGGCGTCTTTACCCGGATGATCCAGGACGACCCCGGTCTCGACGGCGTCGCAGCGGTGCTGTTCGACGAGTTCCACGAGCGCAGCCTCGACGCCGACCTTGGCCTGGCGCTGGCGCGAGACAGCCAGCAGCTCCTCCGCGACGACCTGCGGATCCTGGTCATGTCGGCGACGCTCGATGGCGCGGCGGTCGCGCGCCTGCTCGGCGACGCGCCGGTGATCGAGAGCCAGGGTCGCGCCTTTCCGGTCGACACCCGCTACCTCGGCCGCAACCCCGCGCACCGCCTGGAAGAGCAGGTCGGGCGGGCCGTGCAGACCGCGCTGACGGAGGAAAGCGGCAGCCTGCTGGTGTTTTTGCCCGGACAGGGCGAGATCCTGCGGACCCGCGACTGGCTGGCCGAGCGGATGCGCCGGCCCGACGTCGACCTGGCTCCGCTCTACGGCGCGATGGATCCCGCCGAGCAGGATCGCGCGATCAGCCCATCACCACCGGGGCGGCGCAAGGTGGTGCTGGCCACCTCGATCGCCGAGACCAGCCTGACGATCGAGGGCGTCCGCGTGGTGATCGACGCCGGCCAGGCGCGTGTGCCGCGTTTCGACCCGGCCAGCGGTCTGACCCGGCTGGAAACCATTCGCGTCTCGCGCGCCGCCGCCGACCAGCGTCGCGGTCGAGCCGGCCGCACCGAACCCGGCGTCTGCTACCGGCTGTGGGACGAGGCCGAGACCCGGGCGCTGGTTCCGTTCGCCCGGCCGGAGATCCTCGAGACCGACCTGTCCGGGCTGGCGCTCGATCTGGCGCGCTGGGGCGCCCGCGACGCATCCGGTCTGGCCTTCCTCGATCCGCCGCCGGCCGCGGCCTTCAATGAGGCGCGGTCGCTGCTGGTCCGGTTGCAGGCGCTGGACGGGGAGGGCGCCCTGACGGCCCACGGCGAGGCGCTGGCCCGGCTGCCGCTGCCGCCCCGGCTGGCGCATATGGTGGTGCGCGGCGCCGCAGGCGGCCAGGCCCTGCTGGCGGCGAAGATCGCGGCTCTGCTGACCGAACGCGGACTCGGCGGTCGCGACACCCATCTGGGCCATCGGCTCGAGGCGTTCGACCGCGATCGTGGCCCACGCGCCCGCGACGCCCGCCAGTTGGCCGAGCGATGGGCGAAGAGCGCCGGATCGCCGCCGACACAGCCGCCGCTCGACGAGGCCCTGCTGCTGGCCGAGGCCTTCCCGGAACGGGTCGCCAAGGCGCGCGGATCAAACGGCGAGTTCCAGCTGGCGACCGGCCGCGGGGCCCATGTCGAGCCGACGGACCGGCTGGCGCGCGAGAAATGGATCGCCATCGGCGAACTCGGCGGCGGCGCGGCCCGCGACCGAATCCTGCTCGCCGCGCCGCTCGACGAGACCGCGCTTCGGGAGGCCTTCGCTGACCGGCTGGTGGCCGAGGACCGCCTTGAGGTCGAGGCGGACGGCAAGGTGCGCGGCCGCCGCCTGCTGCGACTGGACCGTCTGACCGTCGAGGACCGGCGGATCGACAAGCCCGACCCGGCGATGATCAGCCGCGCCCTGGTCGACAAGGTCCGCCGCGAGGGTCTCGCCGCCCTGCCGCTGGGCGAAGCCAGCGAGCGGCTGCGCGCGCGTCTGGCGTTCATCAGCCATCCCCTGACCGACGAAGCGCTGATCGCCGACCTCGACGACTGGCTGGCGCCGATGCTCAACGGCAAGTCCAGCCTCGCCCAGCTGTCGGACGGCCAGATCGAAAACGCCCTCCGGTCGCTGGTCCCCTGGGAGGTCCAGCGCCGCCTCGACGCCGAGACCCCGACCCGCTTCACCGCGCCGACCGGCAACAGCTTCGCCATCGACTACGCCGCAGAGGGCGGGCCGAAGGTCGAGGTGCGGGTGGGGGAGCTGTACGGCCTGTCGGTCCATCCGACCGTCGCTGGCGTGCCCCTGACCTTCAGCCTGCTGTCGCCGGGCCACAAGCCGATCCAGACGACGAAGGACATTCCCGGCTTCTGGAAAGGCTCCTGGGCCGACGTCCGTAAGGACATGCGCGGCCGCTACCCCCGCCACGTCTGGCCCGAAGATCCCGCCGCCGCGGCACCCGTCACCCGGGCCAAGCCGCGCGGAACCTAGGGGACATGTACCGCAGGTACGTGTCCCCGCATTGTGCGCTGAACCTGATCTGGGCGTAGGCCACGCTGGCGCTCGACATCGCTCTTGGCCATGCTGCCCCCGTTCAATCGGGAGGCTTCATTGAACGCCAGCACTACGGACCGGACGTCAGATCCGGCCAGGATTTCAACGCGACCGTTTCAACCCCGCGACGCCCGTCTGCACGGATGCCCGTGCTGCGCCCCGGTCCTGGGTGATCTCGCCCAGCTGTCGCTCCCCTATATGGCGGCGGCGGGCGGCGAGGCGGCCTGGAAGCGGCTGGGGCCGGCGCCGGTCGCGCGATCGGGAACGCAGGTCCTGACCAACGCCCGCATCCTCACCGTCGACGCCGCCTTCTCCACTGCCGAGGCGCTGGCTCATCGCGACGGCCGGATCATCGCCGTCGGATCTCGCGCGGACGTCATGGCCAAGGCCGGAGAGGACGCCGAGATCATCGACTGCAGCGGCCGCACCGTCCTTCCGGGGTTCATCGAGCCGCACATGCATTTCTTCTCGATCGCCATTCTCGGCCGCTATCCCGACGTCGGCCCGACGGCCTGCGCCGACGCCGACGCGGTGATCGACCGGATCGGCGCGCTGTCGGCCGCCGCGCCCGCAGGCGACTGGATCGTCGCCCGCCAGTTCGATCCGTCCCTGCAGCCCGGCGCCGACCGGATCACGCGCCACACCCTCGACCAGGTCGCGCCGGACCGGCCCGTGTTCCTGTTCAACGCCTCGCTGCACATCGGCTACTGCAACAGCCGCGCGCTGGAGATCGCCGGTGTTGACGCCCACACCCCTGATCCGCCCGGCGCCGCTTATGTCCGCGACCCGGACGGCCGCCCGAACGGCGTCCTTCAGGGACAGGCGTCGATCTTCTCGGTGCTCGGCCACAACCTCACGGCCATGGCCCTCGACGATGTTCCCGAGGCCAGCCGGCGGGTCTGTGAGAAGGCCAACCGGGTCGGCGTCACGACCTTCTGCGACCAAGCCTCGGGCGGCTTCCAGGGGCGGCGGGAAATGGCCGCCTTCCACGCCTTCGCGGCCTCGGGCCACATGACCGCCCGCCTGCGCTATTCGCTGATCCAGGCCGGACACGCGACCTGGGACGAGCAGGGCCTCAAGCCCGGCGACGGCGACGCCGTGGCGCGCGCCACGGGCTGGAAGATCGTTTCGGACGGGTCGAACCAGGGCCGCACGGGCCTGCAGCGCGAACCCTATTTCGACGGCGTCGGCGGAACCGGCATCGCCTATGTCGAGCCGGATGCGCTGCGCGACATCGTGGTCAAACGCGCGCTGCAGGGCTGGCAGGTGACGGTTCACGCCAACGGCGACCTGGCCATCGACCGGGCGCTGGACGCCTTCGAGGCCGCCTACGTTGCCGGGGCCTCGCATGACCTGCGATTCCGCATCGAGCACTGCTCGGTGCTGCACGACGAACAGATCGCCCGCATCGCCTCGCTCGGTATCAGCCCCAGCTTCCTGATCGGCCACGTCCACTACTGGGGCAAGGCGTTCCGCGACGAGATCTTCGGCCCGGAGAAGGCCGACCTGCTGTGCCGCGCTGGGTCCTGTGCCAAGGCCGGCATCCGCTGGACGGTTCATTCGGATGACACCGTCACCGAGATGGGCCCGATGCGGCTGATCGACAACGCCGTGAACCGCAGCCTGTGGCGCGAGCCGGGTGGCGTCCTGAACGCTGCCGAGCGGGTCAGCGTCGAACAGGCGATCATCGCCCTGACCCGCGATGCGGCCTGGCAATGCCATTCAGACCACGAGATCGGCACGCTGGAGGTCGGCAAGTTCGCCGACTTCGTGGTGCTGGACCGCGATCCGCTGGCCATTCCTCTGGAAGAGCTCGGATCGGTGCAGGTGCTGGAAACCTGGGTCGACGGAAGGCGGGTCTACGCGGCCTAGAGCCAGGTTGATGGCGTCTGGAGCCGCCTAGTCATCGCCTTCTCGCTCTCCGCCTTCACCCTCATCGGCGCTGCGATGGCATCGGACGCAATTGCCGATGTTGGCGATACCCTCCCGACGATGAAGGGCGGCGATGTCATCCGGCCTGTGCGCGTGGCAGCTGAAACAGGTGTAGCGGCTTGTGTCGTTGCCGACATGACAGGTCGCGCAGGGCACGCTGTGCGGACCGGTCAGGGCGAAGAAGCGGTCGTGCGCGAAGGTCGCGGGCTTCCAGGCCATGGTCTGGTGACAGGTGCTGCAATTGGGCGTCGGGGTCTTGTGAAGGGCGTCCCGCGGCGGCGTGTGACAGGACGCACAGCGGGCCTGCGCCACGGGCGTCAGAAGCGTATGCACAAATCGGGGCGGCACGGGGCGGGATACGCCGGCGACCCTGTGATCGTCATGGCAGGCCATGCAGTCATTGTTCGCCAGATCCTGATGGAAGGGGCGACGTGAGAGGGGCGTTCTGATGGCGGCGCCGGCGACGGTTCGCACGCCAATGGATGACACGCTGTGGCAGGCGACGCATCGCTCGACGGCGGCCCCGCGAAACGGGGTGTGGCAGGAAAAACAGTCCCGCGTCAGCGCCGTGTGCGCCGGGATCAGCGGACCGGGCGCGATCATCTCGTTGGGATAGACGAAGGCCAGAATTGCGACGATGCCCAGGCAGATCGCGATGACGCCGAGGATCCAGGGACGCTTCATCGCCAGCCCCAGAAAAGAAGAATGGCGACAATATGCGCGACGCCGAGGACGCCGAACGCCAGCGTGATCGGGAAATGGACCACCCGCCATTGCTTGATGACGTCGAGGGTCAGGCTGTCGCCGTGAAGCCTGTCGTCGATGTCCTCGCGCGACAGGCCATCCGCGACCAGCTGTCGGCGTGTGTTTTCGAATCGGGTCTTGGCGTTCCGGAGGAGAAACTTGCCCGTCAGGCCGCTGCCCACATTCAGGACCATCGCCCCGACAGCCAGCCAGGCGAGGACCGCGTTGAAGTGAATTCCGGCGTGGACGAGGATCAACAGCGACCCCGCCCAGGCCATGCGCTCATGGAGACGCAACAGCGTGACAGGTCGACCGCGGTTGATGACCTTGTGTTTTCGCAGGGAGTAGCCGAACGACCCGGCGATCAGCAGCACGCCCGGAATGCCGAGCCAGCGCCCCAGCCACACGGCCTTCATCAGGTGCAGTAGTCCGTCAATCGCCAAGGTCGCCGCCAACAGAAGGCATAGCGTCAGCGCGAACGGCGCCACCTCTCGAAGGATCAGATGACTTTTCACGGCGGTCAGCCCATTGGCCTCGCCGCCGCGCTCGAGGAGCGCTGACGCCGAAACGCGACGTCGAACCGACGTCAAACATAACCATGGACAGTTTGTCGCAGCGAATGCTTGACCCAGATCAATCCGGATCGGCGCGTGTCGAAGCCCGTCAGTCGCCCGCCGCGTAGATCATGATCCCCGTGGCCACCGACAGGTTCAGGCTGTCGGCTCTTCCGCGCATGGGGATCTTCACGTTGACGTCGCAGAGGGCGGCCAGTTCAGGCGTCAGACCGGCCTGTTCGTTGCCCATCAGGATCAGCGTCGGGCGCTGATAGTCGGCCGAGCGATGGTCGACGGTCGCGGTCAGCAGGGTGCCGACCACCGATCCCGGCCAGCCCCCGCGCCAGGCGATGAATTCGGCCTCGCTCATCTTCACGATCGGCACGGCGAAGATCGAGCCCATGGTCGCCCGCACGGCCTCGACCGAATAGGGATCGCAGCACTCGCCGACGAGGATCACGCCGCCGCAGCCCGCCGCGTCGGCCGTACGGATGATCGTCCCGAGGTTGCCAGGATCGCGGACCTTGTGCAGTGCCACCCATACGCCAGCGCTGCGCGGATCCAGCGCCTCGGCCGGCGTAAATTTCTGTTCGAAGACCGCCAGCACGGCCTGCGGGTTGTCGCGGCGGGCGACCTTCTCGAGGATCTCGCGGTTGACCTCGATGACGTCGCCGCCGGCCATGCCGGTCGCTCCGATGGCCTTGACCAGCAGCGGGTGGTCGCCGCCGTCCTGACCGAACATCAGGATCTTCGGCGTGTGGCCCAGCTCAATCGCCTCGGTGACGATCTTCAGGCCTTCGGCGAGGAACTGGCCGCTCTCCTCGCGAGCCTTGCGCATATGCAGCGCCTTGACCGCCTTGACCGTCGGGTTGGTGTGGGAGGTGACGACCCGGCTCATGCCGACCACCGGGCGAAGAAGCTGAGGCCCACCTGGCGGTCGCCAGCCTCCTCGACCAGCGCCAGTTCGCCCCAGTCGATGCGGCCCGCGCGGTTGGCAGTGGCTTCCGCCACCAGTCCCGCCATCGAGGCGCCCGAAATGCGCGCGGCGTAGGCGTTGAGGATCAGGAACGACGCGTCGTCGGACAGCAGGCCGGCGCACAGCCTGACCATCTCGGGCAGGTCTTCGAACAGTCGCCAGACCTCGCCATCGGGGCCCCGGCCGAATTTCGGCGGATCGAGGATGATCCCGTCATAACGGTTGCCGCGCCGGTCCTCGCGCTGGACGAAGCGGCGGGCGTCCTCGACGATCCAGCGGACGTTGTCGATTCCGGACAGGGTCGCGTTCTCGCGGGCCCGCTGAACCGACTGTTTGGAGGCGTCGACGTGCGTGACCTGCGCCCCCGCGGCGGCGGCGACCAGGCTGGCGACGCCGGTGTAGCCGAACAGGTTGAGGATCTTCAGCGGACGGCCCGCCGCGCGCTGGCGCTCGTCCAGCCATTCCCAGTTGGCCGCCTGTTCGGGGAAGAAGGCCAGGTGCCGGAAGTTGGTGAACCGGCCGTGGAACTTCACCTCGCCCCAGCCGAGCTCCCAGCTGCCGACAGGGGTTCCCTTGAACCGCCAGCGGCCGGCCTCGTCCTCGTCGGTCGGGTCGAACACGGCGTCGGCGCCGTCCCAGCGGGCAGCGGGCAGGCGCGGCGTCCACAGGCACTGCGGCTCGGGCCGAACCACATGATAGGGACCATAGCGCTCGAGCTTGCGACCGCCGCCGCTGTCGACCAGCGCGTAGTCGGCCCAGCCGGTGGTGCGCATCAGCGCGGGCGTTTCGGCGATGAGGGGGCCGGTCATCACCGGGCGATACCGGTTCAGGCGGCGCCCTGTCCAGTCCGCGCGGCGTGCGGGGTCTTGTCCCAGTGGTACGGACGGTCCAGCAGCTGCACCAGCGCATGGGCGGCCGCGACCGAATGCAGGGGCCAGTAGACCGGGAGAAACAGCAGGTCGCGCAGCCTTACGGGCAGGCCGGCGCGCCGCAGCCCGATGACGCCCGCAAGCCCCGCGCCCACCCAGCCTGCCGCGAGCAGCGCGCCGTCGGACGGGCTGAGCCAGGGCGCGCCGGTTTCGATCAGGCCCAGTGCGGTGGAGACCAGCGCCCAGGCGATCAGCGGCCCATGAAGCAGCGCCGCGACAATGGCGGCCCCCAGCGTGATCGCGAACGAAAGGGTCGCGCCGGTGCTCCAGTGCGGCGGCGCGCGCGAGTGAACACCGAAGGTCTGCATGAAGCCCTTGATCCAGCGGGTACGCTGCGGGATCCAGGCCCGAAGGCTGTCCGGCGCGGCCTCCCAGGTCGGACTCTGCAGGACGCCCATGGTGTAGCCCTCGGCGGCCAGCCGGAAGCCGAGGTCGGCGTCCTCGGTGACATTCCACGCGTCCCACCCGCCCACGGCGCGCAGGGCCGAGACCCGGAAGTGGTTGCTGGTGCCGCCGAGCGGGAAGGGCGCGCCGATCCGGCTCAGCGCCGGCATCAGCACCTCGAACTGCACCGCGTATTCCAGCGCGAACTGCGCCGGAAGCAGATGTGGATCGGCGTCGATGCGCAACGGCGCCTGAAGACAGGCCAGCCGCGCCGGCGCGGTAGCAAATCTTGCCGCCGCCTCCCGCAGCTGGTTCGGATGAGGGCGGTCTTCGGCGTCGTAGATCGTCAGCAAGGTCCCGGTGGCCTGCTCGAGGGCGATGTTGCACGCGCGCGGTTTGGTGCGCGGCCATCCCGGCGGCGCGGCCAGCACCTGCATCCACGGCGGCAACGCAAGGGCTTCAAGGCAGTCGCGGGTCTCTGTGTCGTCGCTCTCGAGCACGATCAGCACCTGCAGGCGGTCCCCGGGATAATCGATCGTCGACAGGGAGGTGACGAGGTCGGGGGCGATGGCCGCCTCGCGATAGAGCGGCGCGATCACCGTGTACCGCGGCAGGTCGCTGTCCTTCAGGTCGGGCGCGACTTCCAGGGTCCGCGGGGTCAAGGCCGCGATCAGGCGGGTCAGGGCTGTCGCCGCGAACATCAGGAACAGCAGGTGATGCACGATCAACGGGGTTGTCAGGAGTCCGGCGGTCAGCAGGACCAGACAGGCTGCTCCAGCGATGAGCTGGCCCGAGGTCACGGGCTGGGCCGCCCCGCGCGTCCAGGTCCGGGTGTCCGTGTCCACCAGACGCGGCTTTGGTCTCAGCAGGGTCGACGCAACGCGCCGGGGCTGTTTCGCCGCGTTCGCGTCGCCGTGGATATGCGCCATGTCGCCCCCGAGCTGTCGGCGGCGAATCAGACTCAGGTCGAAAAACGCGTCAAGAGGGAAAAGTCAAAAATACAATCCTTAGGATAGCGCGGGCCGCATGCGCCTTGCGACACCTGTGTGATTGCCGTTTAGTAGCCGTCGGGGAACCTTGGGGAGAGGCGAGTCGAGTGACGACGACCTTGAAGAAGCCGCAGCGGTCGGCGCGTAAGCCCAAGGGCGACGGTCATACCCGCCGGGGGGAAATCCTGCAGGCGGCCGAACGCATATTCATCGCCGAAGGCTATCAGGGCGCGACCATTCGCAAGATCGCGGACGAGGTGGGGGTCTCCTCGACGGCGCTCTACATGCATTTCCGGGACAAGGACGAGATCCTGCTCGAGATCTGCGACAGCGCCATCGCGGTGCTGCTCAAGCAGAACAGCGAGATCGCGGCCAGGCCGATCGACGCGGTGTCGCGGGTGCGCCTGATGCTCGACGCCTACATCACCTTCGCGCTCGAGAACCCGAACGCCTACCAACTGGTCTTCTGCGGCCAAAGCGGCCTGTTGTCGGAGAACAAGCAGGCGGCCACGGAGGCTCTGGGCGACAGCTGCTATGACAAGTTCCTCGGCGCGGTGCGCGACATCGGCGCGACCGGCCGTCTGCGCACCGGCACCGTGGAAAGCGCGGCCCAGGCGATGTGGGCGGCCTGTCACGGCCTGGTCGCCCTGCTGCTGACCAAGCCGACCTTCCACTGGGCCCCGACAGACGAACTCCGCGGAGTCATGCTGGACGGACTGTTCAACGGCCTCGTGACGGACTGAACCGATGAGCCCGGCGCCCGCTCTGACCGCCCTCGTGGCGGGGCTGGCGTTCGCCGGGTCGGCCGCGGCCACGCAAACCGTCATGTCTCTGGACAGCTGCGCCGACCAGTATGTGCTGGCGTTGGCGCCGAAGGCCGCCATCATCGGCCTGTCGGCCCGCGCTGACGACCGGGACAGTTACATGCGCGCCGCGGCGGTCGGCATTCCGGTGCGTCGGGCGACCACCGAGTCCGTCCTGGCCGTCCGACCTGACATAGTCGTGCGCTACTGGGGCGGCGACGCCCGGCTCGAAGCCGTCCTGACGCGCCGGGGCGTCAAGGTCGTGAAGATCGGAGAAGCCACGGATTTCAACGCTGTGCGGGCCAATGTTCGCGCCGTCTCGGCCGCGCTGGGTAACGCGCCGCAGGGCGAAGCGCTCGTTGCGCGCATGGACGCCAGGCTCGACCGGGCGAACGGCGCCTGGAAGGGCGCTCCGGCCCTCTATTTCACCCCCAGTGGCTTCACGACGGGGCCGGGCAGCCTGGTCGACGCGATGATGCGCGCGGCCGGGATGACCAATCTGGCGACCGGCTCGACCTGGAAGCCGATCCCGCTGGAACGGCTGGTGATGACGCCACCGCGCGCCTTTGTGCTCGGCTTCTTCGACACCTTCGCGGTGGCCATGCAGCGCTGGGGCCCGGGACGGCACGCCGCCCTGCGCAGGCGTCTGGAGGGCCGCACGGTCGCGTCGTTGCCGTCGACGATTCTCGGCTGCCCGGCCTGGTTCGCCGCCGACGGAGCCGAGCTCCTTGCCCGGGCGGCGCCGCGATGAGCCGGGGGCGGGGGCTGCTTATCCTTTCATTGCTGCTGCTCGCGGCGGTGATCGTCGCTGTCCTGATCGGCGAGACGCCGCTGCGGCCCGGCGACTACTGGACCGCCCTGACCCGGCCGGGCTCGGCGCCGGGCGAGATCCTCTGGACCATCCGCGCCCCGCGCGCCTGCATGGCCGCCCTTGTCGGCGCGGCGCTCGGGCTCTCCGGCGCGGCGCTGCAGGGCCTGCTGCGCAACCCGCTGGCCGACCCGGGCGTGCTCGGCGTCTCGGCCAGCGCGGGGCTCGGCGCGGGCGTCGCCATCGCCCTCGGCCTCGCCGCCATCCCCGGCGCCATCGAGCTGTCGGCCCTGACCGGGGCGCTGGTCGCGGGAGCGCTGGTCGTGGCGCTCGCCGCCCGCTTCCGTGAGCCGGAGACGCTGATCCTGCTCGGCGTGTCGATCTCGGCCTTCGCCGGGGCCCTGAGCTCTCTTGTCTACAACCTCTCCCCGTCGCCGATCACCACGGCCGAGGTGCTGTCCTGGATGCTCGGTTCCGTGGCCAACCGCGACTGGCCGGACCTGATCAGCACGGCGATCCCCGCCGCGATCGGGGCGCTGCTCGTCGCCTGGTCGGCACGCGGCCTGACCATGCTGACGCTCGGCGAGGAGACGGCCGCCCTGTCCGGCTTGCCGATGGCGCGCCTCCGAGCGGCGGCGGTCGGCGGCGCGGCGCTGCTGGCGGGGGCCTCGGTCGCCGCTGCCGGCATCATTGGCTTCGTCGGTCTTGCTGCGCCGCATCTGGTGCGCCGCTTCGCCGGGGACGATCCCGGCAAGACCCTGCTGCCCTCGGCTCTGGCAGGCGCCGGCCTGCTGGTGCTGGCCGATCTGGCCGCCCGGGTCATCCCGACCGAGCAGGAGCTCAAGCTCGGCGTCGTCACCGCCCTGTTCGGCGCGCCGCTGTTCGCGCTGGTGGCCTGGCGCGCGGCGCGGAGCTGGCGCGCATGACCCCGGCCTGGGACCTCAGGGACCTCGTCGTCCGGCTCGCGGGCCGTCCGGCCCTGCGCGGTGCGGGCCTGACCGCCGCGCCCGGCGAGATGATCGGGGTGATCGGCCCCAACGGCTCTGGCAAGACCACGCTGATCCGCGCGGGCCTCGGCCTGTTGCGCCGCGAGGCCGGGGAGGCGGCTCTGTCCGGACGTCCCGTTGACGCGATTCCGGAAACGGAGCGCGCCCGTCTGGTCGGCTACCTGCCGCAGGAGCGGCGCGTCGGCTGGAACCTGGCCTCGCTCGACATCGCCGCCCTCGGCGCGCCCGACCTGTCGCCCGCCGCCGCCCGCGAGGTCGCCCAGACCTGCCTCGGCCGCGTCGGTCTCGCCGGCTTCGAGACACGCGGGGTGCTGGAGATGTCCGGCGGCGAGCGGGCGAGGGTGTTGCTGGCTCGCCTGCTGGCCACCCGCGCGCCGCTGCTGGTCGCCGACGAGCCCGCAGCCGGCCTCGACCCCGACGCCCAGCTGTTGACCCTCGAACTCCTGCGGGCCGAAGCGGCGCGCGGCGCGGCCGTGGTCGTTACCCTCCACGACCTGACCCTCGCCGCCCGCTTCTGCGACCGTATGGTGGTGCTGGCGGACGGGCAGGTGGCGGCCCAGGGGGCAGCCTCGGTTGCGCTGACGCCGGAGGTTCTGCGGACGGTTTTCGGGCTCGACGGCGATCTGATCCAGACGCCGACGGGACCGGTGGTGTCCGCGCGGCGGGTAGCGGACTGACCCCTACCGCGCCCCCGGCGCCGTCACCGCCGGCGTCGACGGCACATATGCCCCCCACGCCCCGCGCTTCAGGTCGTTGGACAGCATCAGCGGCGCCGAGCCGCCGGCCAGCCGCGCGCGGTAGACCTGCGTCGTTTCCAGCGTTCGCATGACGTAGTTGCGGGTCTCCACGAACGGGATGCACTCGATGTAGTCAAGCGGGTCGGTCGAGGCGCCGCGCGGGTCGCCGCAGAGGGCGGTCCACTGCGCCGGCCGGCCTGGGCCGGCGTTATAGGCCGCCGCCGCCATCACGTAGGACCCGCCGAAGGTGCTGATCATGTCGCCGAGGTATCGGGCGCCCAGGCGCATGTTGAAGTCGGCCTCGAACAGCCGGTCGACCGAATAGGCCTCGCCCAGCGCGCGCGCCGTCAGGGCGCCGGTGGCGGGCATCAGCTGCATCAGGCCGCGGGCGCCGGGTGACGAGCGGGCGCGGGCGTCAAAATTGCTTTCCTGACGCGTGATCGAGAACACGAACGCCGGCTCGGCGCCGCCGTCGACGACGGGTGCGGTCAGCAGCGGATAGCCGCGCTCTGGAAGCACCATGCCGCGCTGCGCCGCCGTGCGCACGGCCCGCATGGCCGTGTCCGGGTCGCCATAGCCGCGCGCCAGATCGACCAGCAGCGCACATTCGGCAGCCGTCGGAAGGGTGTCGTCGATATGCAGGGCGAAAACCTTGAAGGTGTCCTTGTTGCCGCTCTCGAACAGGATGCGCAGTGCGCGGACCAGTTCCCGGCCCTCGAACCGCGACCGGTCGGCCTGGGTGACCACCGGATCCTTCGGCAGGGTGATGGTGCGGATGCCCGCCCGTTCGGCGGACAGCTGGCCATAGAATACGGTGATGTACTGGGCGCCCTTTTCATAGAAGGCCTGGGCGCCGGCCTTGTCCCCAAGCGCCTCCGCGGCGCGGCCCTGCCAGTAGAGGGCGCGGCCCTGGGTGATCGGCGAGGTGCCGGCAGCCGCCAGACGCGCGAAGTGGTCCGCCGCGGCGGTCGGGTTCTTCAGCTTCTGCAGCGCGATCCAGCCGGCGTAGAACTCGGCCTCGGCCGCGTCGGGCCCGGTGATCAGGCCTGTGTTGGCCGCCGCGCCATAGGCTCCGGAGAAGTCTCCAGCGGCCAGCGCCGCCACGACCATCTTGCGCCGGTCGGTGGTCCAGGCGCGGGCCGCCACCTCCTGCGCCGGCGCGGGCTTGAAGCCGCGCGCCAGCTGCAGCGCCATGGTCGTCAGACCCCTGCGCTGGAAATAGGCGGCCTGCTCATAGATCAGGCCCGGGTCCTGGCGCTGGTCCGGCGTCATGGCGGCGATCAGGTCGTTGCCGCCCGGCTGGTTGGCCCGCAATGCAAGACGGGCATTGGCGACCGGCCGGTAGGATTCCGGAATATGGTCGACCATCTCGCGTGCCGCCGGACCCTGGGGGCCGTAGAGCAGCATGTTGGCGCGCGCCAGGTCGTCGTCAGGCGTGAGAAAGGCTGAGAACCGGTCGCGCAGGGCGATCTGCGGCGCGGAATCGAACAGCTCCTCGCGCCACCAACGACGGATCAGAACGCGGGCCTCGTCACCGTGGCCGGTGGCGCGGAGGGCTCCGGCCAGCGCCATGGCGCCCTGCACGGTTTCGGGTTCGCTGCCGCCGAACCAGGCGACCACACGTTCCGGCGACATGCCGGAGGTTTCGATGAGCTTTTCCGCCGTCGCCTGCCGCTTGGCGCCCCGCGGCCAGCCGTTCAGGTCGCGCCGCACGGAGTCCGCCTCGAAGAAACTCAGCGAATCGGGCGCGCCGTCGGCCAGGGCCCACAGGGCGATCTTCTTCGCGACCGGATCCTGGATTGAATCCATCGCCAGCCGCACGCGGTCGGCGTCGCCGGCGCGGGCGGCGGTCAGGGCGGTGCTCAGGTAGCTGGCGTCACTGTCTGACAGCGGCTGGCGATAGGCGACCTGCGGCGTGGTCACCAGTTGCGGTCCACCGTCCGGCTGCATCGACTGCGCCCCGGCGGCGCCGCCGAGAATCGCCGTGATGACCGCGCTGACCGCCAGCTTCCGTGCAAAACCCGTCAAACCATTGTCTCCAACTCGTCAAACACGCTCCGCGGCGGTTGCGAACGCCCCGTGCGGGGACATATTGTCCGGCTCCGACACACAGCCGCAAACGAAAGCGGCGATCTCACGGCTTTTTGCAAGGCATGGTCCAGTTTCCCTTCAAGGGCGTTCTCCCCGCCCTTGTGACTCCTTTTCGCGATGGCGCGGTCGATGAGACCGCGTTTGTCGCGCTGGTCGAACGGCAGATCGCCGGCGGCGTTCACGGGCTGGTGCCCGTCGGCACCACCGGTGAAACCTCGACGCTGAGCCATGACGAACACAAGCGTGTCGTTGAACTCTGCATCGAGACCACCCGGGGCCGGGTCCCCGTCATCGCCGGCGCGGGCAGCAACGCGACGGCCGAGGCCATCGAGCTGGTCCGCCATGCCAAGGCGGTCGGGGCCGACGCGGCCCTGTGCGTCACGCCCTACTACAATCGCCCCAGCCAGGAGGGGCTCTACGAGCACTACCGCGCCATCAACGACGCCGTGCAGCTGCCGGTGTTCGTCTACAATGTCCCGGGCCGCACCAGCGGCGATATCAGCAATGAGACCCTGGCCCGGCTGGCGAAGCTGCCCAACATCATCGGCATCAAGGACGCGACCGGCGACATGACGCGGGTCAGTTTCCAGCGACTCCTGTGCGGGCCCGAATGGATCATGCTGTCCGGCGATGATCCCTCCGCCCTCGGCTACATGGCCCATGGCGGGCACGGCTGCATCTCGGTGACGGCCAACGTCGCGCCTGACGGCTGCGCGGCTTTCTTCAACGCCTGCATGGCGGGCGACTGGGCCACGGCCAGGGACTGGCAGGACCGCCTTGTCCGTCTGCACAAGGCGCTGTTCCTCGACGCGTCGCCCGGGCCGACCAAATTCGCCCTGGCCCAGCTGGGCCTTTGCGAAGAGGACTGCCGCCTGCCCATCACCCGCTGCGCGGACGCGGCCAGGCCGGTGATCCTCGACGCCATGCGGGAAGCGGGGGTCCTCTAGTGACCCAGGTCGGCAAGACCATCGCGGAGAACCGGCGCGCCCGGTTCGACTACTTCATCGACGACGTGGTCGAGGCCGGCATCATGCTGACCGGCACCGAGGTGAAGAGCCTGCGCAACGGCCGGGCCAACATCGCCGAGTCCTACGCGGCGGTCGAAGGCAACGAGATCGTGCTGATCAATGCCGACATCCCGCCCTACAGCGGCGGCAACCGCTTCAATCACGAGCCCCGGCGGCACCGGAAGCTGCTGCTGCATCGCAAGCAGATCGGCAAGCTCGTGGGCGCGGTCCAGCGCGAAGGCCGGACGATCATCCCGCTCAAGCTCTACTGGAACGAAAAGGGCCTCGCCAAGCTCGAGATCGGCCTGGCCAAGGGCAAGAAGCTGCACGACAAGCGCGAAACCAGCGCCGAGCGCGACTGGCAGCGCGACAAGGCCCGCCTGATGAAGGGCGACCGGACGGGCTAGGGCGACTCATGGCTTGATACCCGCTTCAGGGGTGCCGCTGGCCTGTTCGGCGGGCCCTCCAGGGAGGGACGCATGAGCGACACGGGCAACCGACTGAGCAGGATTTCGTCCGGGGCCCCGCGCGTGGCGCGCGTCGGTCTGACGGTGGTAGTTCTCGCCTTCGTGCTCATCGGCGGCGGCTGCACCGTGACAGCCTGCAGCACCACGGTCGAAAGTGGCGAGGCCGGCATCAAGACCACCAAGTTCGGGGCCAATCCCGGCGTCCAGCCGACCGAACTGCGGCCGGGCTGGCACTGGAAGGGCATCGGCGAGAACATCATCATCTATCCGACCCGGCAGCGTACCTACAGCTACACGCGCGAGGCCAATTCCGACGGCAAGGAAAACGAGGAAATCGCCTTCGCCGACCAGACCGGCCTGCCGATGACCGCCGACGTCAACCTGACCATCCGCGTGCGCGACGACCGCGCCGCCGAGCTCTATGCCCGGTGGCGCCAGCCGTTCGACGATCTGCTGGACGGCCAGATCCGCAATGATGTCCGCTCTGCGATCGCCAAGGAGACCGAACAGGTTCCGGTGTCCTGCAACCTCAACCCCGTGTCTTCGGGGTCCGGCGTTGCGCCGACGCCGTCGGCGTCGCCTGCCGCCGCGACGCCCTGTTCGGGTTCGCTCATGGGCGCGGGTCGCCAGCTGGTCATCCAGCGCGCCTTCCAGCGTGTGCGCAACAAATGGGCCGCGGAAGGCGTCGAGATCAGCCAGATGGAATGGGTCGGCACCATCCGCTATCCGCCGAGCGTCACGGCGGCGGTGGAGGCCCGAACGCAGACCGAACAGCGCACCCTGGCCGCGCAGCAGAAGGCCGCCGAGGCCCGCGCCAATGCCGAGGCGGCCATCGAAACGGCCCGCGGCATCGCCGAAAGCACCCGCCTGCGCGGCGAGGCCCTGCGCGCCAACCCCGAGATCATCCAGCAGATATACGCCGAGCGCTCCCAGGGCCTCTGCCCCCCGGGCACGGATACCTGCATCATCGGCCAGGGCGCCTGGGGGCTGGTGCCGAAATAGGCGAAGGGGGGAGGCGGCGTCAGCGCGCCCGACTGCCCTCGTACCAGAAGTATCCGTTGCTCTCGACGATGTAGATCCGGCCGGGCCGTCTCAGGTTCGGCCCGATCTTCCACAGCCGTCGTTCGGACCTGTCCTCGAGCAGAATGGGATACTCGGCGTCGCCGGATCGCCGCCAGACGCCACGTTTGCCGCCAAAGGCGTTCCACAGGTAGCGGCCGTCCGGATAGATCACCAGCAGCCCCGCGAGGGCGCCGGGCGAGATGTGCAGGGTCGGCCAGCCGGGGATCGCCGACGGCGACTGCCAGACCGCGCCCGGCACCGAGGTGGACCACGCCCCGTACAGGCTGGAAAGGCTTGCCGGCTCGACAGGGCGTTGGTCGGGTTCCACAGATTGGCGACCCGAGGGTGCGACCGGCATGATCGGCGTGGCTTCGTAGATGGCCATCGATCCGTCCGAACAATGTCCGTCCGGGGTGACGCGCGCGCCGCCGAGGCAGCGATAGGTTCCCGCCGAAGCCTCTCCGGCGAACAGCAGCAGACCCGCGAGCAGCACGACGGGCAAAGGCTTGGGACGCATGGCGATCCTCCTCGACCGCCTGACTGGCGCATTGCCGATCAAACGACGGCCGCAGGAAGAGAGAGGACCGCTTTCCGTCCCGCGATGATCTGGATCAGGCTTCGAGCAGGTTACGCACCCGCCGGAAGATCTCCTCGAACATGACCGGCGTCAGCCGTCCGGTGTTCGTGTTGAGCCTGGAGCAGTGGTAGCTGTTGATCACCGTGTAAGGGCCCGCCGTGAACTGCGAGCCGTGCCCGGGTTCGCCTAGCGAGGCCTTCAGTCCCATGGCCCGCAGCACGCTTCGCCGGGCGACGTCGCCCAGGGTGACGATGACCTTCAGTTCGGTCAGCTCGGCGAGCTTGGCAGCGAAGAACGGGCTGCAGGTTTTCTCTTCACTGGTTTCGGGCTTGTTCAGCGGCGGGGCGCAGCGGACGACGTTGGTGATCATCGCACCGGTCAGCCGCAGGTCATCGTCGCCGTTCGGATCATAGCGTCCGGTGGCGAAGCCCGTCTGCTTCAGCGTGTCGTAGAGCAGCCAGCCGGCATGGTCGCCGGTGAACGGCCGGCCCGTGCGGTTGGCGCCGGTCCGGCCCGGCGCGAGCCCCGCGATCAGCAGCCGGGCTTCTGGATCGCCGAAGGAGGGGGCAGGGCCGTTCCACCAGTCGGGGTTCTGCCGCTGGTTCTCCCGGCGGTACTCAACGAGGCGCGGGCAGAGCGGACAGTCGCGTGCGGGCTCGGAGCGAGGGCTCATGTAGATGCTCCCCCATTGGGGGAGCTGTCCGCGAAGCGGACTGAGGGGGTCACCCGAAACCTGAGCGGACCCCCTCCGTCTCGCCTCCGGCGATCCACCTCCCCCATCGGGGGAGGATCCTGGCGATCAAACCTCATCATCCGCCTCCACTTCGGCCCGCGACCGCGCCGGCGGATCGTTGAGAAACCGCGGCTGATGCGCTCGCTGCGGCCGGCCGATGATGTCGCCCAGGTCGGCGAGATCGACGAAGGCGTCGCACTGCCGGCGCAGGTCGTCGCTGACCATCGGCGGCTGCGACTTGACGGTGGACACCACGGTCACCCGAACGCCCTTGCGCTGCACGCCCTCGACCAGCGCCCGGAAATCGCCGTCGCCGCTGAATAGCACCAGATGGTCGGCCTTGTCGGCGATCTCCATCATGTCGACGGCGATCTCGACATCCATGTCGCCGCGCCAGCGCTTGCGGCCCTGGGCGTCGGTGTACTCTCGCGCCGGCTTGGTCACCACGGTGAAGCCGTTGTAGTCGAGCCAGTCGACCAGCGGCCGCAGCGGGGAAAAGTCGTCGCCGCTCTCGGCCAGGGCGGTGTAGTAGTAGGCCCGGATCAGCACCCCGCGCTTGCGGAACTCGTCGAGCAGTTTGCGGTAGTCGATGTCGAAGCCCAGCGCCTTGGCCTGGGAATAGAGATTGGCGCCGTCGATGAACAGGGCGAGCCTGTCGGTCGGATAAAATGTCATCGTTTCAAAACCTTGAACTCAATATCGCATCTTGAAATAGGCGAATCCGTCGTCATCGCCCTGGGCAGTAATCTAGCGGGAGAGCACGCCTCCTGCGAGGCCCTGCTGGAGGCGGCGCTGGCCTGTCTTCCAGCCCATGGCCTGACGGTCACGGCCCGGTCGGGCTGGTGGCGATCCGCCGCCTGGCCCGACCCCGCGGCGCCGGCCTTTACGAACGGCGTTGCCCTGGTCGAGACCGCCCTGACGCCGTCCGGGACCCTCGAGGCGCTGCACGCGATCGAACGCGCCTTCGGTCGCCAGCGGCATGAACCCAACGCCGCCCGAACCCTTGATCTGGACCTGATCGCATTCGGTCGGCAGGTGATCGACACCGCCGGCCTGACGCTGCCTCACCCGCGTGCGCTCAATCGTCGATTCGTCATGGCCCCACTCGCCGAGATCGCACCGGATTGGGTTCATCCCCTGTCCGGCGAACCCGCGAGCGCCCTGGCGCTGACCGCGTCGGTCGGCAGGGACGCCCATCCGGCCTGATCGGTCCTTGCGGCGTTGCACAATGACGCGCAAAACTCTATGTAGCGCGGTTCAACCGGCACCCCGAGAGATTCAATGGCCCGCGTCACCGTCGAAGATTGCGTCGAGAAAATCCCCAACCGCTTTGGTCTGGTCCTCGCCGCCGCGCATCGCGCCCGCGCCATCTCGGCCGGCTCGGCCCTGATGGTCGATCGCGACAACGACAAGAACCCCGTCGTGGCGCTTCGTGAAATCGCCGAGGACGTGGTCGACAACGACGGTCTGCGCGAAAGCCTGATCGGCACCCTTCAGCGGGTGGACGAGCGGACGGAAGCCGAGGAAGAGGCCGAAACCATCGCCCTGCTGTCGGATCCGACCCACATGCAGATGAGCGAGCAGGAACTGATCCGCGCTCTGCAAAGCGACCGCGATGGCGGTCAGGAGGAGCGGTACTGAGTCCGGAAGGTCCAGAACCGACTGACGTCCTAGAGGCGGCCCCCGCCGCCCCATCCACAAACACGCCTCCGGAGCCGCCAGAAATGGCGGCCCGCGCCGCTGCGCGCGCGCGGGCGACGGGCCCCAAATTCCTTCGCCAGTACGAGCTGATCGAACGGGTCCGGGCCTATGACCCGACCGCCGACGAAGGCCTGCTGAACCGTGCCTATGTCTATGCCGTGCGCATGCACGGCTCGCAGACCCGCGCGTCCGGCGATCCCTATTTCGCCCACCCGATCGAGGTGGCCGGCATCCTGACGGAATACCGGCTCGATACGGCCTCCATCGTTACGGCCCTGCTGCACGACGTCATTGAGGACACCCACGCCTCCAGCGCCGACATCAGCGAGCTGTTCGGGGCGGAAGTCGCCGAGCTGGTCGAGGGCGTCACCAAGCTCTCCAAACTGGAACTGGCCGCCGAACACGCCCGGCAGGCCGAGAACCTGCGCAAGTTCATCCTGGCCATCTCCAAGGACGTCCGCGTCCTGATGGTCAAGCTGGCCGACCGGCTGCACAACATGCGCACGCTCGGCTTCATCAAGAGTCCGGCCAAGCGTGAGCGGATCGCCCGCGAGACCCTCGACATCTACGCGCCGCTGGCGCGCAACATCGGCTGCCACCGCATCTGCACCGAGCTCGAGGAACTGGCCTTCGAGCACCTCAATCCGGTCGCCCGCAACGCCATCCTCCGTCGCCTGGAGGCCATGCGGGTCGACCAGGGCAAGGCGGTGCAACAGGTCAGCGGCGACATCAGCCGCATCCTCGACGCCGAGACCATTCCTGCCCGGGTGTTCGGCCGAGAGAAGCACCCGTTCTCGATCTGGCGGAAACTGCAGCGCAAATCGATCGGCTTCTCGCAGATGAGCGACATCTACGCCTTCCGCGTGATCGTCGATACCGAGGACGACTGCTACCGGGCGTTGGGCCTGATCCACCGCCAGTGGCCCTGCGTGCCGGAGCGGTTCAAGGACTTCATCTCCACGCCCAAGCGCAACAACTACCGCTCGCTGCACACGACGGTGATCGGCCCGCGCGGCATGCGGGTCGAGATGCAGATCCGCACCGAGGTTATGGATCGCGTGGCCGAGGACGGCGTCGCGGCGCACTGGCGCTACAAGAACCAGTCCTACGGCTTCGACCGCGAGGCGATGGAGGCCGAGGGCGGACGCGACCCGCTCGCCAGCCTGCGCCAGCTTGTCCAGGTGCTGGAACACGGCGGCGACTCCGAGGAGCTGGTCGAACACGCCAAGATGGAGCTGTTCCTCGACCAGGTGTTCGTCTTCACGCCCAAGGGCAAGCTGATCACCCTGCCGCGCGGTTCGATGCCGCTGGACTTCGCCTACGGCGTCCACACCAACGTCGGCGACACGACCGTCGGGGCCAAAATCAACGGCGAACTCAAGCCCTTGCGGACGGAACTTGCCAATGGCGACGTGGTCGAGATCGTCCGTGGGCCAAAGCCGGCCGTGCTACCGGACTGGCGTTCGCTGGCCGTCACGGGCAAGGCGCGCTCGGCGATCCGCCGCCACATCCGTCAGACCGAGAAGGAAGAGTTCCTCCGCCTCGGTGTCGCGGCCATGGACCAGGCCTTCGCCCGGGTCGGCAAGACTCGCTCGGGCGTAACCCTGCGTGCGACGCTGGAACGGTTCGCGGTCGCGACCGAGGACGAGCTGTTCGACGCCATTGGTCGTGGGCGTGTCACGCCGGCCCAGGTGCTGGAAGTGCTGTTCCCCGGCCTGAAGGATTCCGAAAAGGCCGCCGTCAGCGCCCGCCGGCGCATCACAGACGGCCGCGAGGCGCATGACTTCGTGATCGGCGACAAGGTGCGCCACGGCTCGATGATCCGCTTCGCCACCTGCTGTCGGCCGGTGCCCGGTGACCGGATCGTCGGCATTGTCGCCGACAAGTCCATCGAGGTGCACGCGATCGACTGCCCGACGCTGGAACAGTACGACGACCGTCAGGATCTCTGGCGCGACCTGCACTGGACCGCCGAGGCCGAACGCAACTCCGTTTCCCGCACGCGCCTGCGCGCGACGATCCGCAACGCCCCGGGCGTGCTGGGCGAGGCCTGCACCATCATCGGCGAGACCGGCGGCAACATCGTCAATCTCAACATGCACCACCGCGGCGACGACCATTTCGACGTCGACTTCGATCTCGACGTGAAGGACGCCCGCCACGCGACCAACATCGTTGCAGCCCTGCGCGCCAACCCGTCCATCGAGACGGTCGACCGGGCTAAGGGCTAACTCACCCGATCGGGCGGGTTAGCGGGAGAGCGCCTCAATCGCCGCCACTGTCGCCGCCGTCAGCGGAGCGGGCAGGGCGCCCAGCGGGAACCAGTCGCAGCCGCCGAGCTTGTCAGGCTCCAGCACCACCGGCTCGCCGACGCAGTCCTCCACGAGATAGACCGGCGCGACCCAGTGGCCGCCGTCGCCGAGGTCGATGGTGTCGGCGACGCACAGCAGCCGCCCGGGCGTGATCGTCAGACCCAGCTCCTCGGCGATCTCGCGGGCGCAGGTCTCGCGCGTCGTCTCGCCCCAGTCGGTCTTGCCGCCCGGCAGCCCCCAGTGGCCCGCCTCGGGCTCCTTTAGCCGCTTGACCAGCAGCAGCGCGCCATCGTGCAGGATCGCGGCGCCGCAGCCGACGCGGGGTGTGGGGCGAGGGGAGGTCATGGGCGGCTACTAGCGCGCTCAACGACCCAATCCAATCACCCGTCATCCTGGGTCTTGTGCCCAGGACCCCTCTTGAAGCGCCGCGAGCGGATCAGATTGCTAGCCGAACCTGCTGCTGAACGAGGGATCCTCGGGACAGGCCCGAGGATGACGGGATTGTTCTGTTCGGGGTGACGAACGGGAACGACACCGCTATCTAACCGCCATGACCCAGGACGACGTTCTCGACGAATTCCGCGCCGCCGACGCGCTGCGCGAAGGCCACTTTGTGCTCTCCAGCGGCCTGCACAGCGGCGTGTTCCTGCAGAAGAACCTGGTGTTCGCCCAGCCGGACCGCTGCGAGCGGCTGTGCCGGGCGCTGGCGGAGAAGATCATCGCCGAAGTCGGCCAGCCGGACGTGGCCATCAGCCCGGCCGTCGGCGGCATCATTCCCGGCTACGAGACGGCCCGGCACCTGAAGGTCCGGTCGCTGTACGTCGAGCGCGAGGGCGGGGCCTTCAAGCTGCGGCGAGGTTTCTCCATCGAGCCCGGCGCGAAGGTCGTGATGGTCGAGGACATCGTCACCACGGGCCTGTCGTCGCGGGAATGCATCGCCGCGATCCGTGAAGCCGGCGGCGAGGTCATCGCCGCGGCCTGCATCGTCGACCGTTCCGGCGGCCGGGCGGATGTCGGCGTTCCGTTGATCGCGCTGGCGACCCTCGACGTGCCCGCCTACGAGGCCGACAAGCTGCCCCCCGAACTGGCCGCGATCCCGGTGCAGGATCCGGGCAGCCGGCGGCTGCGATAAAAGCGCCGCTCATCCCGGCGAAGGCCGGGACCCAGGCTTTTTCTGGAACGCGCGACGCTTTACGATAAAACTCCTGGGTCCCGGCCTTCGCCGGGATGAGCGGATGTGATAGCGATGAACAGCCTCCGCCTCGGCGTGAACATCGACCATGTGGCGACCATCCGGAACGCCCGGGGCGCCGGCTATCCCGAACCGTCGCGCGCCGCCGAGCTGGCGCTGGCGGCCGGAGCCGACGGCATCACGGCCCATCTGCGGGAGGATCGCCGGCATATCTCCGACGCCGACATCGATATCCTCGCCGATCTCTGTCTCAAGCGCGGCAAGCCCCTGAACTTCGAGATGGCCGTGACGGACGAGATGGTCGGGATCGCGCTGCGGAACCGGCCCCACGCCGCCTGTCTGGTGCCCGAACGCCGCGAGGAAGTGACCACCGAGGGCGGTCTCGACGTGGTCGGCGGGCATAACCGCATCGCCCCGGCCGTCCAGCGGCTGCGTGAGGCCGGCTGCCGGGTGTCGCTGTTCATCGAGGCCGACCCTGCGCAGATTCGGACCTCGGCGGAGATCGGCGCCCAGGTGATCGAGCTGCACACCGGGTCCTACTGCGACGCCTTCCGCGCCGGGGACTTCGGCCGCGCCGACGCCATCCTGCAGCGGCTGCGCGTCGGCGCCCGTCAGGCGGTCGACCTCGGACTGGAGGTGCACGCAGGCCACGGCATCGACTTCGCCACGGTGAAGCCGGTGGCGGCGATCGCCGAGCTGGCCGAGCTGAACATCGGCCACTTCCTCATCGGCGAGGCGATCTTCACCGGTCTCGCCCCCGCTATCCAGCGGATGCGGGCCCTGATGGACTCCGCGCGCATAGAGCTCGCCGCGTGATCATCGGTATCGGTTCCGACCTCAGCGACATCCGGCGCATCGAGAAGACGCTTGAGCGTTTCGGCGACCGGTTCATCAACCGCACCTTCACGGCCATCGAGCGCGAACGGTCGGAACGCAAGGTCAATGCCCAGGGCGGCCGGGCGGCCAGCTACGCCAAACGCTTCGCGGCCAAGGAAGCCTGCGCCAAGGCGCTCGGCACCGGCGTGCCGCGCCGCGGTGTGCACTGGGCGGACATGGGCGTGGTCAACCTGCGCAGCGGCAAGCCGACCATGGCCCTGACCGGAGGGGCGGCGCTGCGGCTGGCCGAGATCACCCCCGAAGGCATGGATCCGGTGATCCACCTGTCGCTTACCGATGACCACCCCTACGCCCAGGCCTTCGTGATTATCGAGGCAATACCGCGCCCGGCGGCATGAAGACGAGTTAACGGGCGCGGCGAAGCGGTTTAGCGTAGGGCTTTCAGCCGGGCGGGGGCGCCCAGAGACAAGAGACCGCGCGCGAAATGACCGATGCCGCCGATGAAACGCCGCCTGACGAGACTGCCGCCGAGGCGGAGGTTGTCGAGGTGACGCATGCCGCCGCGCCCGAACCCGATGTGGCTCTGGTAGAAGAAGAAGTGGCTCCCGCTGAAGAACCGGTGGACGACGGCGTCGCGTCCCGTGAGGAAGTGATCGAGACGGTCAAGACCGTCGTCTACGCCCTGCTGATCGCGCTGCTTCTGCGCATCTTCCTGTTCCAGCCCTTCACCATCCCGTCGTCGTCCATGCGGCCGAACCTGCTGATCGGCGACTACGTGATCGTGTCCAAGTTCAGCTACGGCTACAGCAAGAACTCGATCCCCTTCAGCCCGCCACTGTTCCACGGCCGGCTGTTCTCGGGCACGCCCAAGCGCGGCGATGTCATCGTGTTCAAAACCCCGGCCGAGGGCCACAAGGACCTCATCAAGAGACTGATCGGTGTGCCGGGCGACCAGATCCAGGTGATCAACGGCGCCCTGTCGGTGAACGGCCAGACCCTGAAGCGCACGGCGATCGGCTTCGCGGGCGACGACTCGAGCGCCTGTCCGAATCTGGCGATGCCGATGCGCTACCTTGAGACCAACCCGGTCGGCCGCAGCTACATCACCTACGACTGCGGTGATGGCCCGCTGGACAATACGCCCGTCTTCCTCGTGCCCGAGGGCCACTACTTCTTCATGGGCGACAACCGCGACAACTCGCTCGACAGCCGGGTCGATCCCGAATCGGGCGGCGTCGGATACGTCCCCGCCGAAAACCTGGTCGGCAAGGCCGAGACGGTTATGGTGTCCTGGAAAGAGGGCGCGGCCCTCTGGAAGCCCTGGACCTGGGTGATGAACCTGCGCTGGAACCGCTTCTTCCATTCGTTGCGGCACTGACGGCTCGCGCGGGCGGCCCGCAATACGCCACGAAGGCGAGTTAACGGGCGCGAAGCTTGCCCGTGTCGTATTGGCGGACTAACCACACCTGCGGGCCTTGTCCGCATCATCGAGAAGAGAGTCGCGCGCGCAATGACTGACGCCGCAGAACCGCAGGTCGAGACCGTGTCCGACTCCGAGCCGCTGGCGCTCCAGATCCGAAACGACGACCAGGGCGGCGGCGATACCATGAACGGCGCGGTCGACGAGACGATCGAGATCGTCAAGACGGTGGTCTACGCCCTGCTGATCGCGCTGGTCCTGCGCATCTTCCTGTTCCAGCCCTTCACCATCCCGTCCGCCTCGATGGAGCCGAACCTGCTGAAGGGCGACTACATCATCGTCTCGAAGTACAGCTACGGGTACAGCCGTCATTCGATCCCGTTCAGCCCGCCGTTGTTCAAGGGCCGCATCTTCGCCCACACGCCCAAGCGCGGCGACATCATCGTCTTCAAGCTGCCGTCGGATCCCAAGATCGACTACATCAAGCGCCTGATCGGCCTGCCCGGCGACCGGATCCAGGTGAAGGGTGGCGTCGTGTTCGTGAACGACAAGGTCCTGACCCGCGTCTACGACGGTCCGGGCGATCCCGGGACCTGCTGGAACGGCTCGACGGTTCAGCGCTTCCGCGAAACCAACCCGATCAACCGCACCTATGTCACCTATGACTGCGGCCCGCGCGGCGATGTCGATGACACCGGCGTCTATGTCGTGCCGGAGGGCAACTACTTCTTCATGGGCGACAATCGCGACAACTCGCTGGACAGCCGGGTCGCGCCGGAATCGAGCGGGGTGGGCTATGTCCCGGCTGAAAACCTCGTCGGCCACGCCCGCATCATCCTGTTGTCGTGGAACGACAAGGCCACCCTCTTCAAGCCCTGGACCTGGTTCCTCGACGCCCGTCCCAGCCGGTTCTTCCACGTCCTCAAATGAACGCCCGTCTCGAGGCGATCGCCGCGCTGGAAGCCGGAATCGGTCATGCTTTCGAGGATCGTGAGCTGCTGGAACGGGCGCTGACCCATTCCAGCGTCGGCGACGGCGCGCGCAAGGTCCGTCACAACGAACGTCTCGAATTCCTCGGCGACCGCGTCCTCAATCTGCTGGCTGCGGAACGGCTGCTGGCCCTCGACCTTGAGGCCAAGGAAGGCGTGCTGTCGCCGCGGCTGGCGGCGCTGGTCAACGGCAAGGCCTGCGCCCGCGTCGCGCGCCGGATCGGCCTCGCACCGGCGTTGCGGCTTTCCGGCTCCGCGACCAAGATCGGCGCCCGCGAGTCTGATGGCGTCCTCGGCGACGCCTGCGAGGCCCTTATGGCGGCGCTCTACATCGATGGCGGCCTTGAGGCTGCCCGAACGTTCTTCACCACGGCCTGGCAGGACGAATTCGACAACCCCGCCGCCGGCCGGGACCGGGATCCCAAGACCCAGCTGCAGGAATGGGCCCAGGCCCGCGGCCTCCCGCTGCCGCTCTATGCGGTGGTGTCCCGAACCGGCCCGGATCACGCTCCGACCTTCACGGTCGAGGTGTCGATCCAGGGCTTCGATCCCGAGCGCGGCGAGGGCCGCTCCCGCCAGGACGCCGAAAAGGCCGCCGCTCTCGCCATGCTGCTCCGCCGCGAATAGGCGAGGGGGACATGTACCGCAGGTACGTGTCCCCTAGACCCGCCACCGCTCGAGGGTTGGACCGCTCGATTAGGGGACACGTACCTTCGGTACATGTCCCCACTGAACATGTCCCCGGCGTGCGTGCTGTGCTACAGGCCGCCGCAATGAGCGCTTCATCCCCCACCCGCGCGGGCTTCGCCGCGATTATCGGCGCGCCGAACGCCGGCAAGTCGACCCTGACCAACCGCCTCGTCGGCGCAAAGGTCTCCATCGTCACCCGCAAGGTCCAGACGACCCGCTTCCCCGTGCGCGGAGTGGCCATGGCCGGCCAGTCGCAGATCATTCTGGTCGACACGCCGGGCATCTTCACGCCCCGCCGCCGGCTCGACCGGGCGATGGTCCGGTCCGCCTGGGCCGGCGCCGAGGATGCCGAAGCGATCGTCCACCTGGTCGACGTCCAGGCCGAGCTGGCCGTTACCGGCGAGGGCAAGGCCGCCGGCGCCGACAAGAAGGCCGTGATCGACGTCCAGACCATCATTGAAGGCCTCAAGGGCGCCGGTCGTCAGGCCATCCTGGCCCTCAACAAGATCGACGGCGTGAAGCGCGACCGCATGCTGGCCGTCGCCCAGGCCCTGTTCGATACCGGGGTCTATTCCGAGGTGTTCATGATCTCGGCCGCCACGGGCGCCGGGGTCGAGGACCTGCGCGACCGCCTGGCCGGGCTGATGCCGGAAGGGCCCTGGCTCTATCCGGAAGACCAGACTGCCGACCTGCCGGTGCGCCTGCTGGCCGCCGAACTGACGCGCGAAAAGCTCTACCTGCGCGTCCACGAGGAACTGCCGTACGCGGCGACCGTCGAGACCACGGCCTTCGAGGAACGCCGCGACGGCTCGGTGCGTATCGAACAGACCATCTTCGTCGAGCGCGACGGCCAGCGCGCCATCATCATCGGCGAGAACGGCCAGACCCTGAAATGGATCGGCTCGGCCTCCCGCACCGAACTCAGCGACCTGCTGGACCGCAAGGTCCACCTGTTCCTGCACGTGAAGGTCCGCGAAAACTGGGCTGACGAGCGGGAAACCTACGAAGGCCTGGGCCTGGATTTCGACGTCTAGGGCGCGGTTCAGTGCCTGTACTTGTCGGGAGGCCGGGCGGCTGTTTCAAAAGCCGTCCGGGTCCCGGCTGTCGCCGGGATGAGCGGAGGTAATATGCACAAACTCGCCCTGACCATGACCCTGCTGGCCGCCGCGATGGCGTCTCCCGCTCACGCCGCGACCCCGGAACAGCAGATCGGCGCAACCCTCGACGCTCTGCACGCCGCTGCCTCGAAGGGCGACGGCGCGGCCTATTTCGCGCTCTACACGCCGGACGCCGTGTTCATCGGCACCGACGCCGCGGAGCGCTGGGACATTCCCGCCTTCAAGGCTTACGCGGCCCCGTCCTTCTCCAAGGGCCAGGGCTGGACCTACGTGCCGCGTGAACGGCACATCACCATCGCCCCGATCGCCTGCCGCTGCGTGGCCTGGTTCGACGAGCTGCTCGACAGCGCCGGCTACGGTACGAGCCGGGGCACGGGAACCCTGATGCTGACGCCTGACGGCTGGAAAGTCTCGCAATACGCCCTGACCTTCCCGATCCCCAATGATCTGGCCAACGACATGACGGCGAAGATCAGGGGGTTCGAAGCCAAGGCGAAGGCGAAGTAGCACTCGTGAACCCTTCCCCCCCAATGGGGGAAGGGCAGGGTTGGGGGTGTAGCCCAAAGGTTTCAGTGCCGGGCGCCGTTGGGCTCGACGCCTTTGTCGTCTGCCAGCAATCTACTTGCGCGCACCCCCATCCCCGACCCTTCCCCCATCGAGGGGGAAGGGAGAAGAACGCGCCTCTCGCCCGATCCCCTGCAACCGGCTATCCCTCCCCCATGGAATGGGAAGACGACGCCTTCGTGCTGTCGGCGCGCGCGCATGGTGAGACCGGCGCGATCGTCGATCTGCTGACCGAGGAACACGGACGGTTCGCCGCCCATGTCGCCGGCGGCGCATCGCGACGGATGAAGCCGTTCCTGCAGGCCGGAGCGCGGGTGCGGGCCGGCTATCGCGCGCGGGTCTCCGACCAGCTCGGCGCGGCCATCCTTGAACCGGTAGGTGAGGGGCCCTCGGCCCTGTTTGATGATCCCATGGCCCTGGCCGGCCTCGCCGCCGCCGCCGCCGTGGCCGCCGGAGCCCTGCCCGAGCGCGAGCCGCATCCAGGCGCCTACTACGCCTTCGACGCCCTCTCCAACGCCTTCGTCCTGCCCGACATCTGGCCGGCGATCTTCGTCCGCTTCGAGGCCGGACTGCTGCAGGAGCTGGGCTTCGGACTCGATCTGAGCAAATGCGCCTCGACCGGCGTGACCGACGATCTGGTCTGGGTCAGTCCGAGGACCGGCCGCGCCGTCAGCCGCGCGGCGGGTGAGCCCTATGCCGACCGCCTGCTCCCGCTGCCGGGCTTCCTGCTCGGCTCCCAGGGCGGCCTGCGCGAGGGCGACATCCGCGCCGGTTTCGACCTGACCGGCCACTTCCTCGAACAGTTCGTCTTCGGCCCGCTCAACCGCCCGCTGCCGCCGGCCCGGGTCTGGTTGCTGGAACGGCTGGCCGACGCCGGGCGGCTTTAGCGATGATCCTCCCCCACCGGGGGAGGGGGACCATGCGAAGCATGGTGGAGGGGGGCCGCTCCGGTCCGGGCGACCCCCTCAGCCGGCTTCGCCGACAGCTCCCCCGAAGGGGAGTATCTTGAGATCGGCGCCGGTCCCAATTGCTCCTAGACTGCCGGCCAAGGAGTCTCGGATGCCCAACCCTGCGCCCATCACCGTCGCCGAACGACAGACGCGCCTCGCCGCGCTGCGCGGTCAGATGGACGCCGCCGGGGTCTCGGCCGTCCTGCTCGGCGCGACCGCCAGCCTGCGCTACTTCACCGGCCTGGTCTGGCACGCGTCGGAGCGGCTGTGCGGGGCCATCGTCCATGCCGACGGGCGGCTGGAGTACGTCTGCCCGGCGTTTGAGCGGGAGAAGGTCGCCGGCATCGTCGGCGTTCCAGGCGACCTGCTCACTTGGGAAGAGCACGAGAACCCCTACACCCTTGTCGCCGACCGCCTCGGCGCGACTGGCAAACTGGCCGTCGACGACCAGATCGCCCTGTTCATGTTCCTCGGCCTGCGACGGGCGGTCGGCGATGAACGGCTGGCCGACGCCGGGCAGCTGATCCACCGCCTGCGCCGGGCCAAATCGCCGGCCGAGATCGCCCTGATGACCCGCGCCAAGGCCATCACGATCGAGGTGCACCGCCGCGCCTGGCAAAGCCTGAAGGCCGGCGTGCGGGCGTCGGAGGTCGAGGCCTTCATCGACGGCCAGCATCGCGCGCTCAACGGCGGGACCGGCTCCAGCTTCTGCATCGTCTCGTTTGGGCCGGACACCTCCCTGCCACACGGCGGCGAGACCGACCGGGTGCTGGCCGAAGGCGATCTGGTGCTGATCGACACCGGCACGACCATCGACGGCTACAACAGCGACATCACCCGCACCTATGTGTTCGGCGAGGCGCCGCCGCGCGTGCGCCGCATCTGGGACATCGAGAAGGAGGCGCAGGCCGCCGCCTTCGCCGCCGCCGTCCTCGGCCGTCCCTGCGAGAGCGTCGACGCCGCCGCGCGTGCGGTGCTTGTCAGTCATGGGCTCGGACCGGACTACCAGCTGCCCGGCACGCCGCACCGCACCGGCCACGGCATCGGCCTCGACATCCACGAAGGTCCCTATCTCGTGCGCGGCGACACGACCTCTTTGGAGGTCGGCATGTGTTTCTCCAACGAGCCGATGATCGTCGTCCCCGGCGCGTTCGGTATCCGGCTTGAGGACCATTTCCACATGACCGCCGATGGCCCGCAGTGGTTCACCCGGCCGCAGTTCAGCCTCGATGATCCGTTCGGCGATGTTGGCGAGTTCGAGCCATGAACCTGCCGGTCATCGACATCGCGCCGCTGTTCGGAACCGATCCGGCCGACCGCGCCGCCGTCGCCGACCAGATTGGCGGCGCCTGCCGCCGCGATGGCTTCTTCTACGTCTCCGGTCATGGCGGGGAAGGGCTGTTCGCGCCCCTCAGGGCCGAGAGCGAGCGGTTCTTCGCCCTGCCGCTCGCGGATCGCATGGCCATCGCCATGACCAACGGCGGACCGGCCTGGCGCGGCTTCTTCCCGGTCGGCGGCGAGCTGACCTCCGGCAAGCCGGACCTCAAACAGGGGCTCTATCTCGGCGAGGAGCTGGGGCCGGACGACCGCCGCGTCGCCGCCGGCTGGCCGATGCATGGGGCCAACCAGTGGCCAGCGGCCCAGCCCTCGCTCCGACCCGCCGTCACCGCCTGGATGGAGGCCATGACCCGCGCCGGCCAGGCCCTGCTGGAGGGCGTGGCGCTGAGCCTTGGCCTGCCCGACGCCTATTTCCGCGACCACTACACCGCCGCGCCGACGGTGCTGTTCCGCATCTTCCACTATCCGGCCACGCCGCCCGGCGACGGCGCCGACTACGCCTGGGGCGTGGGCGAGCACACCGACTACGGCCTGCTGACCCTGCTGGCCCAGGACGACAACGGTGGTCTGCAGATCAAGGGCCGCGACGGGGTCTGGTTCGACGCCCCGCCGATCCCGGGGACCCTGGTGATCAACATCGGCGACATGCTCGACCGGCTCACGCAGGGCCTCTACCGCTCGGCCCCGCACCGGGTGGCAAACACCAGCGGCCGCGACCGCCTGAGCTGGCCGCTGTTCCTCGATCCGGGCTTCGAGGCCGTGGTCGAGCCCCTGCCGCTGGCCGCCGACGTCAAGCGCGAAGCGCGCTGGGATGAAGCCGACCTCGGGGCCATCACCGGCCCCTACGGTGACTACCTGCTCGGCAAGGTCGGCAAGGTGTTTCCGGGACTGAAAAACGCCCTCTCCCAACGGGAGAGGGAGGGGCCCGGCGCCCCCGGGCTCGGCCAAAGGCCGACCCGAGGGTAAACTCCGCGACGGGAGGGTGAGGGCGTTACGGCGCGCACCGTAAACCCTCATCCGCCGGGCTCCGCCCGGCACCTTCTCCCGACGGGAGAAGGGACAGAGCTAGGGCGCCACGTCCAGCCGCTCGAGCCCCCTGAAGAACGGCAGCGTGCGCCATTCCGCCGGCTCGTCCGGGCGCGCCAGTTTCAGGTCCGGGAACCGCTGAAACAGCTTCACCAGCGCCACCTGGGCCTCCAGCCGGGCCAGCGGTGCGCCGATGCAGATGTGCGCCCCGCCGCCGAAGGCGATGTGCGGGCGGTGTTTGCGGGTGATGTCGAAGCGGTGCGGGTCCTCGAATACCGCCGGGTCGCGGTTGGCGGCGCGCAGCCAGACCGTCATCGCCTGGCCGGCCTTCAGCGGGCAGCCGCCGATCTCCATATCCTTCGACGCCAGCCGCGCCGTGATGTCGATCGGCGGCTCATAGCGCAGGATCTCCTCGACCAGGGCGTTGACCAGCTTCGGGTCGGCCTTGAACGTCGCCAGCTGGTCCGGGTTCAGCAGCAACAGCCGCACGCCGTTGCCGATCAGGTCGGTCGTGGTCAGATTGCCGCCGACCAGCAGGGCGCCCAGATTGATGCGCAGTTCGTCGTCGGACAGCTCGACGCCCGACGCCTGCAACTGAACCATGTCGCTGATCAGGTCGTCGCGGGGATTGGTCCGGCGATCATTGATCGCCTCGGTGAAATAGGTGGTCAGCGCCTCGCTGGCGGCCATCATCGCCTGGGTCTGGGCGGGCGTCCGGAACGGGTTGAGGCTCTGGATGATGCCCTCGGACCAGCTGCGGAACTCGACCAGCCGCTCATGGTCGACCCCGAGGATCGCTGCGATGGCGTCAATCGGGACGGGCACGCACAGCCGGTCCATCAGGTCGAATTCGGCCTCGCCCGCGACGGCGTCGAGCGCCTCGTCGACGATCCGTTCGATCTCAGGCCGGAACTTCGCCACCCGCGCGTAGAGCGCCTGGGCCAGCGGCTGGCGCACCCGGGCGTGGTCCGGATCGTCGAGCATCAGGATGCTGGTCGTGCTGCTTCGCGGCACGGACGGGTCATAGGCCTCGAGGAACCGCCGCTGCATCACCGCCGACTCATCAGCCCTGATCGGGTCGCGCCACAGGGTGCGGTCGCTGACCACCGCGCGGACGTCCTCGTACCGGCTCAGCATCAGGCTGCCGGACACCGCGTCGGGCTGCACGGGACAGCGGCCACGCAGGTCATCGAGAAAGACGTGCGGATCCTTGTTGTATTCGGGATTGAGGGCCGTCAGCTGCAGGATGCTCGGGGGGGTCTCTGACATGGCGGCGTTCCTCAGGGCAGGGGCTGTCGCCCTTCGTCCCGGCAGTTTGCCTGCCTGCGGGAGCCCTGACAACGCGCGTCGCCCCCTCTCCCAGCGGGAGAGGGAGGGGCCCAACCTGCGAAGCAGGATGGGAGGGTGAGGGCGTTACGGCGCGCCTCGCAAACCCTCATCCGTCGGGCTCCGCCCGACACCTTCTCCCGCCGGGAGAAGGAAGCAATGGACGCAGGGACAACGCCGCCGCCCGCGCGCTAAACATCGGATTCCCTGAGTTTGCGATTCGACCATGACTGTTCACACGCCTCCGCCCGGTGACGGCGACCGCATCATCGACGAGCCCCTGACCGAGGCCCTGTCGCGGCGCTATCTCGCCTATGCCCTGTCGACCATCAGCTCGCGGGCGCTGCCCGACGTGCGTGACGGGCTCAAGCCCGTGCACCGCCGCCTGATGTACGCCATGAGCAACATGCGGCTGAGCCCGGAGTCGGCCGCCCGCAAGTGCGCCAAGGTCGTCGGCGAGGTGATGGGTAATTTCCACCCGCACGGCGACCAGTCGATCTATGACGCCCTGGTGCGCCTCGCCCAGTCTTTCGCCCAGCGCTACCAGCTGGTCGACGGCCAGGGGAACTTCGGCAACATCGACGGCGATAACGCCGCGGCCATGCGCTACACCGAGTGCAAGATGACGCCGGCGGCGATGCTGCTGCTGGACGGCATCGACGAGGACGCGGTCGACTTCCGCCCAACCTATGACGGCCAGGACGAAGAGCCGGTCGTGCTGCCCTCGGGCTTCCCGAACCTGCTGGCCAACGGCAGCTCGGGCATCGCCGTGGGCATGGCCACCTCGATCCCGCCGCACAACGCCGCCGAGCTGATCGATGCCTGCCTGATGCTGCTCAAGCGGCCCGAGGCGACCACCGCCGACCTGATGACCCATGTGCGCGGTCCGGACTTCCCGACCGGCGGCGTCATCGTCGAGTCGGCGGCCTCGATGCTCGAGACCTACGAGACCGGCCGCGGCGGCGTGCGCGTGCGCGCCCGCTGGGAGAAAGAAGACCAGGCGCGCGGCGGCTGGCAGATCGTCATCACCGAGATTCCGTACCAGGTGAAGAAGGCCGAGCTGGTCGAACAACTGGCCGACCTGATCGAGAGCAAGAAGGCCCCGCTGCTCGGCGACGTGCGCGACGAGAGCGCCGAGGACGTCCGGCTGGTGCTGGAGCCCAAGAGCCGCAACGTCGAGCCCGAGGTAATGATGGAGAGCCTGTTCCGGCTCTCGGACCTGGAGAACCGCTTCCCGGTCAACATGAACGTGCTGGACGCCCGCGGCACGCCCGGGGTCATGGGCCTGAAGCAGGCGCTGCTGGCCTTCCTTGCCCACCGGCGCGAGGTTCTGGTGCGCCGGGCGCGCTTCCGGCTGGGCAAGATCGAGGCCCGGCTGCACATCCTCGACGGCCTGCTGATCGCCTTCCTCAATCTCGACGAGGTGATCCGCATCGTCCGCTACGAGGACGAGCCGAAGCAGAAGCTGATCGCCGCCTTCGCCCTGACCGATATCCAGGCCGACGCCATCCTCAACACCCGCCTGCGCCAGCTGGCCAAGCTGGAAGAGATGGAGCTGCGCCGCGAGCACGCCGAACTGGCCGAGGAGCGGGACGGCATCATCGCCATGCTGGCCGACGAGAAGATGCAGTGGAAGCTGGTCGGGGAGGGGCTCAAGGACGTCCGCAAGGTGCTCGGCCCCGACACCACCGTCGGCAAGCGCCGCTCCGACTTCGCCGACGCGCCGACCGTCTCGATCGAAGCCTCGGTCGAGGCCTTCGTCGTTCGCGAGCCGATCACGGTCATCCTGTCGGACAAGGGCTGGATCCGCGCGGCCAAGGGCCGGGTCGAGGACCCCTCCGAACTGAAGTTCAAGGAAGGCGACAAGCTGGGCTTCATTGTACCAGCAGAAACAACGGACAAGCTGCTTATCTTCGCGTCTGATGGGCGCTTCTTCACCCTCGATTGCAGCAAGTTGCCCAGCGCCCGTGGCCATGGCGAACCGCTGCGGCTGATGGTCGATATCGACGACCGGGTGAAGATCATCGACGTCTTCCCGCACAAGCCGGGCCGCAAGCGCGTGCTGGCCAGCAAGGCGGGCTACGGCTTCATCCTGCCGGAAGAGGAGGCGCTGGCCTTCCGCAAGGCCGGCAAGCAGGTGCTTAACGGCGAGGCGCTCGTGTCGCTGGAGGTCACCGGCGACCGTCTTGGCGTGGTCGGCGACAATGGCAAGATATTGATCTTCGCCCTTGAAGAACTTCCGGAAATGCCGCGCGGCAAGGGCGTCAAACTGCAGACCTACCGCGAGGGCGGCCTGCGCGATGCGCTCGTATTTGCGTCCGCCACCGGCGCGGCCTGGATCGACGCGGCCGGCCGCACCCGCGACTGGCCGGAGTGGAAGGACTGGGAAGGCCGCCGCAGCGCCGCCGGCAAACTGGCCCCCAAGGGGTTCCCGACCAGCAAACGCTTCCGGCCGAAGTGATCCCCACGGGGACAGGCGCGCGACACTCTTTCACCTTCACCGGGTGACAATGGAGATCGCGAAGCCTTGCCCAGTAGATCCCCGAGGATGACGGTGAGCGGGGTCGGGGACATGTACCGTAGGTACGTGTCCCCTAAAGCCGCCGCCGCTCGATTGGGGGACACGTACCTGCGGTACATGTCCCCTTGCACTTGCTTGCCCCGCCGGAAGGCGTCGCTTATCTCGGTCAAACGGTCGTTCGAGCCGGTTGGGGGGATGCATATGACGATCTGGCGTAAAGCGGTACTGGCGACGGCGACCTCCATGGCGCTGCTGGCGCCGGCCTCGATGGCCCAGGCCTGGCCCGGGAGGGCCAAACCCGCCCCCACCGCCGTCGCGGCCCCCGTTCCCCCGCTCGGCCTGCCCACCGCCGCCCCAGAGTCGGTCGGCTTCTCCTCGGAGCGCCTCGGCCGCCTCCATGCCGTCATGGACGCCTTCGTCGACCGCGGCTACGCGCCCGGCATCGCCACGGTGGTCATCCGCCACGGCCAGATCATCGACACCCACCTGTACGGCAAGACCGACCTCACGACCGGCGCGGCCGTGGCCCAGGACACGATGTGGCGGATGTACAGCCAGACCAAGCCGGTCACCGGCGTGGCGATGATGATCCTCTACGAAGAGGGCAAATGGCGGCTGGACGACCCGGTGACCAAATACATCCCCGAGTTCGCCGGCCTGAAGGTGTTCAAGGGGCTCGACAAGGACGGCAAGCCGATCCTCGAGCCGATCGCCCGCTCGGCGACCATGCGCGAGCTGATGACCCACACGGCCGGCTTCGCCTACGGCCTGGTGGCCGACAACTATGTCGACAAGGTCTACCAGGAGTCCGCGCTGCAGCGGCAGGGCTCGCTGAAGGACGCCATGAGCGTGCTGGTCACCCTGCCGATGGCCCACCAGCCCGGCGAGGCCTGGAAGTACAGCGTCGCCGTCGACGTCCAGGGCTACATCATCGAAAAGCTGTCCGGTCAGACGCTGCCGGACTTCATGCAGACCCGCATCTTTGGCCCGCTGCGCATGACCGACACGGCCTTCTGGGTCCCGGAAGCCAAGCGCGGCCGCCTCGCCAGCCTGTACATGATCGATCGCGAGACCCGCACGATCAAGCCGGCGGAAGGCTTCATGATCATCCCGACGGACAAGGTCCCCGGCGCGGCCAACGGCGGCGGCGGCCTGATCTCGACCATGGCCGACTACAGCCGCTTCGCCGCCATGCTGGCCGGCGGTGGTCAGCTGGACGGCGTGCGCATCCTCAGCCCTTCGACGATCAAGCTGATGGCGACCAATCACCTGACGGACACCACGCTCGCGACCTACGCGGCCCGGTATCCTGGCCACGGGTTCGGGCTCGATGTCGACGTGATCACCGATCCCGCGAAGGCGGGCACGACGGCCGGCAAGGGCAGCTTCAGCTGGGGCGGCGCGGCCGGCACCTGGTTCTGGGTCGATCCGGAGAACGACGTGGTCGTGCTGGGCTTTATCCACGTGCTCGGCGGCAGCAGCTACGGGCTCGACGACCGGTCCGCGACCCTGGTCTACCAGGCGCTGGTCGACCCTTCGAAGTAGCGAACGGCGCGGCGACGCCTATATCTGGTCCGGCGCATTCCATCGGCGCCGGATTGGCACTAGCGTCGCACGACTCCTTTCGGGACTTCCCATGACCCTGATCATCATTCTCGTCGTCGTCGTGGTCCTCGCTCTGGCGGGGATCGGCATCTACAACCGCCTGGTCGCGCTCAACACGCGCGCGGACCAGGCCTTCGCCGACATCGACGTGCAGCTGAAGCAGCGCCACGACCTGATCCCCAATCTGGTCGAGACGGTGAAGGGCTACGCCACCCACGAGAAGGGCACGCTGGAGGCCGTCATCGCCGCCCGCAACGCGGCCACGAGCGCCACGAGCGTGGCGGACAAGGTGGCGGCCGAGAACGTCCTGACGGGCGCCCTGCGGCAGGTGTTCGCCCTCTCGGAGGCCTATCCGGACCTCAAGGCCAACACCAACTTCCTCAGCCTTCAGGCCGAACTGTCGGACGTGGAGAACAAGCTGGCGGCCGCCCGTCGATTCTTCAACGGCGCCGTGGCCGAGTTCAATGCCGCCCGGCTGTCCTTCCCGGCGGTGCTGTTCGCCGGATCGATGGGCTTCAACGCCCGCACCCTGTTCGATCTCGGAGAGCAGCGCGCCGCCCTGGATGTCGCCCCCGAGGTCAAGTTCTAGGAACCGCGTCATGGGGGCCGTCGGCCTCTACACCCACATCCAGAGCAACAATGTTCGCTCGGCCCTGTTGCTGGCGGGGTTTCCCGTCCTGCTGCTCGGCCTGACCTACGCCCTGACGCTGGGGCTGATCGGCTTTGGCATGCTGCCGTCCATGGGGTCGACCGGCGGCGATCTTGGCCTGGCGGCAGGGTTCATGCTGGCCGGGGCGCCGCTCGCCCTGCTGGTGACGGCTGTCTGGTTCGCCATCGCATGGTTCGCCAACACCGCGATCATCGACGCGGTCACTGGCGCCCGGCCCGTGTCACGGCAGGAACAGCCCGAGCTCTACAACCTGCTGGAAAACCTGTGCATCTCCCGTGGCATTCCGATGCCCAGCCTGCGCCTCATCGAGAGCGATGCGCTCAACGCCTACGCCAGCGGACTGAACGAGAAGCAGTACAGCATCACCGTCACGACCGGCCTGATGGCGACGCTTGATCGGGCGGAAATGGAGGCCGTGCTTGGCCACGAGCTGACCCACATCCTCAACCGCGACGTCCGCACCATGGTCATCGCGGCCGTGTTCGCCGGGATCATCACCCTGGTCGCCGAGATCCTGTTCCGCTCGGTGCAGTTCGGCGGGCTTGGACGACGGCGCGACAGCGACAGCAAGGGCAACGGCCTGTTCATCGTCATCGCCTTCGCGGCGGCGGCGATCGGCTGGCTGCTGGCCATCGTCATCCGCATGGCCCTGTCGCGCAGCCGCGAGTTTGTCGCGGACGCCGGTTCGGTCGAGCTGACGAAGAACCCCGACGCCATGATCAGCGCCCTGCGCAAGATCGAGGGTCACAGCGCCTTGCCGGCGCCGGAGTCGGTGCAGGGCATGTTCATCGAGAACCACGAGACCGGCTTCTACAGCCTGTTCGCGACCCATCCCCCGATCAGCAAGCGGATCGAAGCCCTGGTGCAGTTCGCCGGCGGTCGCGACAGTCCGAGGCCGATCGTGGAGAGCCCGTTGGCCACATCCTCTCCGATCGTGGAGCCCGTCAGAACCGGACGCTGGTCGAAAAAGGGACCGTGGGGGTAGGGGCATGGCGAGCGACCTGGCCGCGCATCTCCTGGAGCTCGAGACCCGCCTCCTGAATTCGCCGGCGCGGGCGGATGCCGCCTGGCTCGCCGAGGTGCTGGCCGATGACTTCGTCGAAGTCGGCAGTTCGGGACGGACCTATGACAAGGCCGGCGTGATTGCAGCGCTGACGGCGCCGCAAGCAACGCTGGACCCGTCGGCACACATCGACTGCATCACGGTTCGCCTGCTGGCCCCCTGTGTGGCCCTCGTGACCTATCAGGCGACGGGCAATGAACGGCCGCGTTCACTTCGCAGTTCGGTCTGGCGGCTGGAGGGCGACCGGTGGCGACTGGCCTTCCACCAGGGGACGACGGCGGCGGCCTAGAGCTCCAGGTGCAGGAACTGGTTGAAGGCGCTGGCCTCGTAGTCCGAGAAGGCGCCGCCGTTCTCGAAGCCGCGCTTGCGGTACAGCGCGAGCGCCGGGTCGAAACTCTCGCCGACCCCGGTCTCCAGGCTCACCCGGTGATAGCCCCGCGTCGCCGCTACATCGAGGATATGGTCCAGCAGGGCGGCCGCGACGCCCTTGCGCAGGTGGTCCGGATGCGTGCGCATCGACTTGAGCTCACCGGTCCCGTCGCCGAGCGCCTTGAGCGCGCCGATGCCGGCCAGTGCGCCGTCGTGTCGCACGGTCCAGACTGTGATGTCCGGCGTCTGCAGGCCTGACAGATCGAGGGCGAACACATGCTCCGGCGGCGTGTTCTCGGCCATGCCCGCCAGATGGATCGCCAGCAGGGCGCGGACGTCGTCACCGGAGAGGTCGTCCTGGCGGATCACGAACACGACTACGGCGCCTTGCTGCCCAGCCTGACCGTCGCGGGACCGCGCATCCGACGCTCACGATCGAGGCTGTCCTGGGCCTCGGCCCGGTCGCGCGCCGACATCAGCATCCAGCCCTGCGGCCGCAGCACCTCCAGCGGTGTGAAGCGGGCCTTGTAGGCCATCTTCTCGCTGCCCGGCACCCAGTAGCCCAGATAGACGTAGGCCAGCCCGTTGAGGCCGGCCTGAACCACGTGATCGAGAATGATGAAGGTGCCGAGGCTGCGTTTCTCAAGCCGCGGATCATAGAAGCTGTAGACCATCGACAGGCCGTCGCTCATCACGTCGATCAGTACGCAGGCGATCAGGTCGCCGGGGCCGTCGTCCGTTGACGCGAGCCGGTATTCGATGATGTGGGTGCGGACTGCGGTGTCCTCGACCATGGCGACGTAGTCAGGCCAGGTCATCTCGGCCATCCCGCCATCGGCGTGTCGGGCGAGCAGATAGCGGCGAAGCAGGTCGAACTGCTCCATCGTCGCCTCGGCCTCGACCAGGTGCCGTCGCAGGTCGCCGTTGCGGGCCAGCGTCTTCCGCTCCGAGCGCGAGAAGACGTAATCCATCACGGGGAGGCGGGCCGAGGTGCAGGCCGAACAGGCTTCACAGGCCGGGCGATAGGCGATGTGCTGGGAGCGTCGAAATCCGGACTGGGTCAGTCCGTCGTTGACCGAAGGGCCATCCGAGGAGGGCAGATGGGCGAAGACCTTCCGCTCCTCCCGTCCCGGCAGATAAGGGCACGGCGAGGGGGCCGTGAGAAAGAAACGCATCCGCCGAGATGTGAAGTGATGCGTCACCGACCCCTTATGCCTTGCGGCTCTCCTGTTCCCCGCGAGGATTAGGGCGCATGCCGCGCCCCCGTGCAAGCGAGGTTTGATCGATCATCGTTCAACGATCCGGGGGAAGGACAGGGGCTTCGCGCAGCAGGATAATCGAGATGCGCCGGTTTCCCGCCAGCATCGGATCATCTGGATAGAGCGGATCGGAGTTGGCCTTGCCGGCGACCTGATAGACGCGGTCGGGACTGACGCCGGCGCCCTGCAGAAGCTGTCGGGCGACATCAGCGCGTGCGGAGGAGAGGGCCCAGTCGCTCGACTGGGTCCGGCCGTCGGGGCTGATGCTGGTGTGGCCGCTGATCGAGATGCGGTTGGGCAGCTGATTGATGATCCGCGACACGGCCCGCAGCAGGATGCGCGCGCGATCGTTCGGCATCGCGGCGCCGTCCTTGAACATCGAACGCCCTTCCTGGTCGACCAGCTGGATGCGCAGGCCTTCGGGCGTCTGGTCGATAAGGATCTGCTTCGACAACTCGGCCAGCTCAGGCATGTCCTGCAGCGCCTGGCGCAGGGACTGGGCGGCGGAGGCAAAGGCGGCGTCCTCGCGGCCCTGCAGCTCCCTGCGCAGGGCTTGTTCGCTGGCGGTCTCGAGGTCGGTGGACCCGGGCTTGCTGTCGCTCTGGCCGGAGACCTGGGCGTCCGTCGGCGATTCGGGCGCCATCTGCTCGACCGAGCTGACAGACCCCGAAGACTTGGCCCCGTCGTCCCCGAGCGCCGTGCCGCCGAGGATGCCGCCGGAGCCGCTGGTGGTCTCCGAAACACTGGCGGGCGCGAAATAGTCGGCGATCCCGCGCTTCTGTTCCGGGCTGGTCGTATTGATCAGCCACATCAGGAGGAAGAAGGCCATCATGGCGGTCACGAAGTCGGCGTAGGCGACCTTCCAGGCGCCGCCGTGGTGCCCACCGCCGACGACCTTTTTGACCTTCTTGATCATGATGGGCGCGTCGCTGCCCAAGGCCATGGTGAATCCTCGTTTAACCGTAACTGCGAACCTCGCCTGCGGTCGTTAAGATGGTGTTGCGGCGCAGCCCTGGATTCGGAGTTCGGACATGAAAATCGCCTTTGTCGGCCTTGGCGTCATGGGTTTCCCCATGGCGGGACATCTGGCGAAGGCCGGACATGCCGTCAGCGTGTTCAACCGCAGTCCCGCGAAAGCGATTCGCTGGGCCGACTTCCATGGGGGCCGAGCGGGCGAGACGGTCGCAGACGCGGCGGCCGGGTGCGAGATCGTCGCCCTGTGCGTCGGCAACGACGATGACGTTCGTGGCGTTGTCCCGGAAGTCCTGGCCGCGATGGCGCAGGGCGGGATCGTCGTCGACCACACCACAACCTCCGCCGTGGTCGCCCGCGAGATGGCCGATCTCGCGCGGGCATCCGGCCGGTGGTTCGTCGACGCGCCGGTCAGCGGCGGCCAGGCGGGCGCCGAGAACGGCCAGCTGACGGTCATGGCCGGCGGCGACGCGGCCGCCGTGGCGCGACTGGAGCCGGTGCTGGCGGCCTACGCCAAGGCGGTGAAGCGCATCGGCGAGGCCGGCAGCGGCCAGCTGGCCAAGATGGTCAACCAGATCTGCATCGCCGGCGTCGTCCAGGGGCTGGCCGAGGCGGTTCATTTCAGCAAACGCTCGGGAATTGATCCGCATCTGGTCTTCGAGGCCATCAGCAAGGGCGCGGCCCAGTCCTGGCAGATGGACAACCGCTGGGCGACGATGGTCGAGGGCAAGTTCGACTTCGGCTTCGCCGTCGACTGGATGCGCAAGGACCTGGGATTGGTGCTGGACGAAGCGGTGGCCAATGGCGCGACCCTCGAGATGACCGCCATGGTCGACGGCTACTATGCCGAAGTTCAGGCCATGGGCGGCAACCGTTGGGACACCTCCAGCCTCGCGGCGCGGCTCGAAAAGCCCGCGTGATCCGGCCATGATGTTCACCCGCCGCCTTCGCGACCCGGTCATGCGGGGCGAGGTGACCTGCTCGGTGCGCATCTGGCAGAAGCCGAAGGTCAGGGTCGGCGGGCGCTACGCCCTCGGGCCGGGCCACATCGTTGTGACGTCAATCCGCGAGATGTCCCTCTCGGACATAACGCCGTACCTCGCGCGCCGGTCGGGCTTCGAAGGCTTGGTCGACCTGCTGAAGGTCGCCAAACACGGCCCCGGCGAGCGGGTCTTCCTCGTGGAGTTTGAGTACGTGGGGCCGGAGCCGGTCGCCTGACGTCAGGCCGCGGCCGTCCATTGAACGATCGAGGTGATCAGCGCCCGGGCGTCGATCGGTTTGGGCACATGGCCATCGAAGCCGGCGCCCAGAAGCCGCTCGGTCGCCTGACCATCGACGTCGGCGGTGAAGGCGAGGATCGGCGTTTCCGCGTTCGGGCCGCCGCCCGTCCGGATCAGGCCCATGGCCGCTTCGCCACCCATGCCGGGCATGCGGATATCCATCAGGACCAGGTCGAACGGTGCGGTCGCGGCGGCCAAAACGGCTTCTTCGCCGCTGGTGGCGTAGGTCATGTCCAGATCCAGCGACGCCAGCAGGTGGGACACGAGGTCGCGGTTCGCCTCGTTGTCATCAACGATCAGGACCCGCGCGCGCTCGTTGGCCTGCTCCGCGGGCGTCACGTTCAAGGGCTCCGCCACGGCCGGGGCGTCGGTCGCCGGAGCAGGCACCCTGAACCAGAACCGGCTGCCCTGGCCGACCGCGCTCTCGACGCCGATTTCGCCACCCATCGCCTCGACGAGTCCGCTGCAAATGGCCAGACCCAGACCCGTTCCACCCTCGACCCGGTTGGAGGCGTCCTCAACCTGCGAGAAGCGTCGGAAAAGGCGCGCCTGTCCGTCCGCCGAAATGCCCGGGCCGGTGTCCTGGACGCTCAGTCGCAGACCGCCGGCCTCGGACCAGTCGCCGCGCACCATTACGGATCCGGACGTGGTGAACTTCACCGCGTTGCCGGTCAGGTTCAGGAGGATCTGTCTCAGCCTGTCGGGATCGATCAGCACCCAGTTCACGAGCGAGTCTGCCAGATCAACGGTCAGAACGATGCCCTTGTCGGCCGCCTGGGCTTCGAACAGACCCGCCACGTCGAGGATCAGCGCGCGCGGCGCCGTGGGACGCGGCTCGATCCGGGCCTGACCGGCCTCGATCTTGGAGAAGTCGAGCACATCATTGACGATCGCCAGCAGCGACTGGGTCGCCGTCACGATCCGGGTGGCGAAGCTGCTCGAGGTCGAGGAGAGCTCCGGCTGCTCGCTCAGCAGGCGCGAGAACCCGACGATGCTGGTCAGCGGCGTTCGGATCTCGTGGCTCATGTTGGCGAGGAATTCCGACTTTACGCGGTCGGCCCGTTCGGCCCGGTCGGCGGCCGCGACAAGCCGGCGCTGCAGTCGCCGCTGCCCCGCCAGCGATACCACCGCCGCGATCAGGGCCAGGGCGACGATCCCGACCAGGACCGTGATCTGAAGTGTCTGCTGGCGCTGGGCCTTCAGCAGGGCCTGGGTGTCATCGATCTCGTTCTCGAGGCTGGCCCGCATGTCATGCAGGCCCTCGACGACCGAGATGGAACTGTCCCGCTGCTGCTGGTCGTGAAACGACAGCAAGGCGGCATAGGCCTCGTCAGGACGTCCTTCGCTGCGCAGGACCTCCGCCTCGCTCTGAAGCACGTTGTGGATCAGCACGGGGTCGCCCCGTTTGCGGGCGAGCGCCTGAAGTTCGGTCAGGCGCCGGCGGGCCTCGGCAGGGCGCCCCAGTCGCGCCAGGGCGGTCACCTCGATCAGCATCACCTTCGGCCGATGCTCGGGGGCCATGTCCGGATAGGCGAGGGCGGCCTCTGCGCAGCGGAGCGCCTCGTCGTAGACGCGGGCGCCGATCTTCACGGTCGCGCAGACTTCATTGGCCCAGGCGATCTCGGTCTGGTCACCGGTCGCGGCGGACAGGCGCTGAAACTGCTTCAACAGATCGGCCGCGATCGCGTCCCGACCGAGGTTCGAGGTCAGAATGGTCAGATTGTAGAGCGCCGTCCGTCCGTCGAGCGGCTGGTCGGTCTTCGCCGCCGCCGCGATCTCGATGTCGATGTTGTCTATGAAGGCCGGCAGGTCGTTGAGTTGGCGGGACGCGTAGGCCCCCGCGTCGGCGAGGCCGATCTTGAGAGCCGCGCCGTCCTTGACCTGGTCGGCGTCGCGCAGGCCGGACCGGATCACCTGCAGCGCCTGCACAGGCACGCCGGCGTCGGCAAGGGAATAGGCCAGCAGCCGGGCGCCGTTTGCGCGCAGGAATGGGTCCCGCTCCCCGGAGAGCAAACGGGTCAGCTCAGTGACGGCGCCGCCGAAGTCCCCGTCGATCCCGCGTTCATAGGCCCGGAGTTGCAGGAGCACACGGGCGTGACGGGTGTCATTCCGGGCCTGGATCTCCTGCTGGTACAGCGCCATCCAGCGATGCGCCCGCTCCACATCCGAAGCGGTTAGGGCTTCGACGGAGATGCGACGCAACTGCTCGAGTCGCCTGTCTCCGGTCGTCGCGGCAGCCCGGCTCTCCCAGGCGCTGATCACCTGCGGCGTCGTCATGAGGCCGCGCGACTCCAGGGTCCGCGCAAGCTGCACGGCCCGTTGATCCTGGGCGGACTGGCTCGAAATGGGGATGGCCGGAGCGGCGGCCGCGAAGGCCTGACCGGTCGTCAGCGCAAAACACAGGGTAAGAACGAATCGCAGCCGCATGGGGCCCTTGGGACACTGAAGGTCGCAAGGTCGCCATTGAGCGCCAATTAAGCGTTAACGGGGTTCTCCGGACTGGCCCGTTCGGCCGCCCTGCGTCGATAGGCCCGGCCTGCCTCCAGGCGGATCGAACCGTACTCGGCGCCGAACAGGATGATCTTCGAGCCGAGACCCCAGACGGTCAGGATCAGCGCCCAGGTCTTCAGATCGACCAGCGCGACCAGCACGAGATTGCCGACGGCGGAAAACAGCATCAGCCCGGCCCAGACGTAGCCCCAGACAATGAACCGTCGCTCGGGCACCAGCTCCAGGGCGATCGGCGGCACATAGCCCGCCTGCCAGCCCCGCTTGAGCATCACAATGCCGATGGCGGTGTAGCCGACGCTCGGCTTGACCATCACGAAGCGCGGGTCATGCAGGATCAGGCTGGCGCCGCCGAGCGTCACGACCAGGAACAGGCTGGCCGCCTGCATGATGCTGATCTTCCTGTGGCGAACCACTTCCCAGGCGATCTCGGCCACGCCGACGGCGATGCCGATGAGGATCGCGGCGCGGACGTCGTGCAGGAAGCTGAGCGCGATCAGGAAGGCGATGGTCGACAGGAAGTCGAGCAGGATCGGCCTGACGCTCTGGAAGAAGTACTTCATGGGCGGTCGTCCCAGGCGGCTTCCAGAGACTGACCGTCCGCCGCAGCGCGGTCCAGAACGGCCTCGATGAAGTCACCCTTGGCGGCCGTGTAGGCTTCGCGATCGTCACGAAACCGTCGGGCCAGATCCTGCTTCAGGGCGGCGTAGGCGTCCCGCTCGGCGGGATGGTCGCGCAGGTGGTCCCGAAAGGCGACGTGCCTCAACGCGCCGGGGCCCGCCTCCATGATGTGCAGGTGGTGCGTCCGGTGCGGCGCCGCGGGCGGCAGGCCCTTCACGAAGAACAGCCGGTCGGTGTCGGGGTTCTCGGCCCAGAAGCTGTAGCCGGCGGCTTCGAGCGGCGCGACCAGGAGCGACCTCGCGGCCTCCAGATCGGTGACCGTCGCCTGAATGTCGATAATCGGTTTGGCGGGGAGGCCGGGCACGGCGGTGCTGCCGATATGCTCCAGGTCGATCAGCAGATCCGCGGGTATGATCGTTCGCAGACGCGAGGCTTCCTCTTCGAAGCGCCGGGGCCAGGCCGGGTCTGATGCTACCAGCTCAATTTCATCCATGACCGGCTCGCTTCGAGGGCAATGTGATGGGAGTTCGGCGCCTGATCATCCGCCAGGACTGGAAACGGAATAGGCGAGGACCGCCCAGAACACAGCCGAAACTGCACCCAACAGAAGGATTGGCCCCCGTCGCCGCTCTCGGATCGCCGCATTCAACGCTGTGAGGTTGGTCACGATCAAGATCATCGACGCGACTAGCGCGCCGTTGAAAACCCACGCCTTCCAGGGCTCGACGAAGAAGTCGTGGCCGTGGTTGTTCAGTTTGGCCGTCAGCCCGGCTGCGGCGTTCGGCGCGTTTGCGCCATGCCGATCCAGAACGAGGAAAAAGGCCAGGTTCCCGAACCAGGAACAGAAGCCAACGGCGCCGAGGGCCGGCCGGATCCCCCGCGCAGAGGAGCCGACAGGGCTCACATCAGGCCCCGAGCAGTTTCGCGGCGCGCGGCGCGAAATAGCTGATCACGCCGGCGCAGCCGGCCCGTTTGAAGGCGCCCAGGCTTTCGAGAATGGCGCGCTCCTCGTCGATCCAGCCGTTCCGCGCCGCAGCCATGATCATCGCGTACTCGCCGCTGACCTGGAAGGCGAAGGTCGGCATCGAGAAGGTCTCGACAACCCGTTGAATGATATCGAGATAGGGCATGCCGGGCTTGACCATGACCATGTCCGCGCCCTCGGCAATGTCGAGGGCCACCTCGCGCAGGGCCTCATCGCTGTTGGCAGGATCCTGCTGATAGGTTTTCTTGTCGGAGGGGCCAAGCGTCCCCAGCTTGCCCGAGCCGATCGCGTCCCGGTATGGCCCGTAGAACGCCGAAGCATATTTCGCGGCATAGGACATGATCATAACATCCTGAAAGCCCTCGGTTTCCAGCGCCTGACGAAGAATACCGACCCGCCCGTCCATCATGTCGGACGGAGCCAGGATATCGCAGCCGGCCCGGGCCTGAACGAGAGCCTGTTCGACCAGTTTCTCGATGGTGCTGTCGTTGTCGATCCGGCCATCGACGATCAGGCCGTCGTGGCCATGGTCGGTGAACGGGTCGAGTGCGACATCGCACATGATGCCGACTTCAGGGGCCGCGGCCTTCATCGCGCGTACGGCCCGGCTGACGACGCCGTCCGGGTCGGCGGCGCGGGAACCGGCGGCGTCCTTGGTGGAGCCGTCGATGTAGGGGAACACGGCGATCGCGGGGATTCCGAGGTCGCGGGCTTCAACAGCGGCCTTCGCACAGTCCTCGACCGAAAGGCGCTCGACGCCGGGCATCGATGCGACGGGGATCTTTCCCTCACCCTCGTGCACGACCATCGACCAGATCAGGTCGGCCGGGGTCATCACGCTTTCGCGGACCAGACGGCGGCTCCAGTCGGCCTGACGCGGACGGCGGAGGCGGAGGGCGGGATAGGCGGCGAGGGGCGGAAGGCTCATGACGCGGCGGTCTCGCTCATGTGCTTCGATGTGGCAAGCCGGATGAAGCCGAACACCGGCGCGAGGATGGTCCAGACGGCGCCGAGCAGGGCCGAACTGACGGCCACGCCTGCGGAAACAACGACCAGCGGCGTGATCCGCAGGCCGCTCAGGTCAATGCTGTGGCCCCACAGGTCAAGCGTGCGCACCATGTCGGTCGGTGGCGCCTGATGCAGCAGGGCGCCCAGGGAACTCACGGCCGCGACTACGCCGGCCACGACAGCCAGCGCGACGCAGCCCAGGCCGATCCAGAAGATGCGGATCTGGAAGCGGAAGTGGCTCGACAGGGTCTCGTTGGCGGCATCGTGAAGTGTGTAGGCGATGATCACCGCCACCAGCGCCGTGATGCCGGCGAAAAACACGGAAACCCCCAGCAACCCATAGGCCAGAAGGGCCAGGTTGCGTTCGGCTTCGGTGCGGATGGCTCCGGCGGGCTTGTTCAAGGGCGTGGTCCTGCGAAGTCGCGGTCGTTGACAGGGTGCGCCGCTGGCGTCAGGTCATCAACCCGATACAACCGGGGCTGTGAATTGCCCTGCTGGAGGCCAAAGGCGCATGGATTTTTCCCTTTCCGACGATCAGCGCGCGATCCAGGAGATGGCCCAGGCCTTCGCGCGGGATGAACTCGCCCCGCATTCGGCGAAGTGGGACGAGGACAGTCACTTCCCGGTCGATGTGATGCGCTCGGCGGCGGCGCTCGGCTTCGCCGGCATCTATGTCCAGGACGACGTCGGGGGCTCGGGCCTGTCGCGCCTCGACGCCTCGATCATCTTCGAGGCCCTGAGCTACGGCGACGTCTCGACGGCCGCCTACATGACCATCCACAACATGGCCTCGTGGATGATCGACCGGTTCGGGTCGGATGAGCTGCGCCACCGCTGGCTGCCGCGCCTGACGACGATGGAGCTGATCGCCAGCTACTGCCTGACCGAGCCGGGCTCGGGCTCGGACGCCGCAGCCATGCGCACCACGGCGGCAAAGGACGGCGACCACTACGTGCTGAACGGCTCGAAGGCCTTCATCAGCGGCGGCGGGGTGTCGGACATCTATGTCGTCATGGCCCGCACCGGTGAGCCGGGCGCCAAGGGCGTCTCGGCCTTCGTGGTCGAGAAGGGAACGCCTGGGCTCAGCTTCGGGGCCAACGAGCGCAAGATGGGCTGGAAGTCGCAGCCGACCGCCCAGGTCAACTTCGACGGCGTACGCGTGCATGAGTCCAACCGCATCGGCGGGGAGGGGGAGGGCTTCCGCTTCGCCATGATGGGCCTCGACGGCGGTCGGCTGAACATCGCCAGTTGCTCGCTCGGCGGCGCGGCCTTCGCCCTCGACACGGCCAAGGCCTACATGGAAGCCCGCAACCAGTTCGGCCGCCCGCTGAAGGACTTCCAGGCCCTGCAGTTCAAGATCGCCGACATGGCGACCGAGCTGGAGGCCGCCCGGCTGATGGTGCGCAACGCCGCCGACGCGTTGGATCGCCGCGATCCGAGCGCAACGGAACTCTGCGCCATGGCCAAGCGTTTCGCCACCGACGCCGGGTTCGAGGTCGCCAACCAGGCGCTGCAGCTGCACGGCGGCTACGGCTATCTCGCGGACTATCCGCTTGAGCGCGTGGTCCGCGACCTGCGGGTCCACCAGATCCTCGAGGGCACCAACGAGATCATGCGGGTGATCATCAGTCGGGAGATGTTCCGCCAGTGAGTGTGCGTGGTTCGAGACGCTCGGCCGGGGCCTCGCTCCTCACCATGACGGGGAGGGGTGGCTTCTCCACTATTCGTCATCCTAAGGAGCCCCGCAGGGGCGTCTCGAAGGACGCAGGAAAGCTCCATGACTGACGCCCCCGAAGTCCTCTGCCGCGTCGAGTCCGGCGTCGGGCGGATCACGCTGAACCGGCCGAAGGCCCTGCACGCCCTGACCCTGGTCATGTGCGAGGACATGATCGATGCGCTGTCGATCTGGCGCTACGACGAACAGGTCCAGTGCATCCTCATCGACCACAGCGGCGAGCGCGGCTTCTGCGCCGGCGGGGACATCCGCATGTTGGCCGAGAGCGGGGCAGGGGACGCGGTCGCGGCGCGCAAATTCTTCCACACCGAATACCGGCTGAACCATCTGCTGTTCACCTATCCCAAGCCGGTTGTGGCGGTGATGGACGGGGTGACCATGGGGGGCGGCGTCGGCCTGTCGCTGCCGGCCGACGTACGGATCGCGACCGAGCGGACGACGTTCGCCATGCCCGAGACCGGCATCGGCCTGTTCCCCGATGTCGGCGGCGGCTGGTTCCTGCCGCGCCTCCCTGGGAAGGCAGGCCTGTGGCTCGCCCTCACCGGCGCGCGGATCAAGGCGGCCGACTGCTGCGTCCTGGGCATTGCGACCCACTACATGTCGTCGGACAAGGTCGAGGCGTTCAGGACGGCCTTGCTGGCCCATCCCGGCAGCGTCGCGGCCGCCCTGGCCGGTTTCGTCGAGGACCCCGGGCACCCGCCGATCACCGCCCATCAGGCGGAGATCGACCGCCTGTTCGGCGAGGGGGATGTTGAGGCGATCCTCGCCAACCTGCAGGTCGAGCCCGGCGAATGGGCCCAGGCCCAGCTGGCGACGCTGCGGACCAAGTCGCCGCAGACCCTGAAGGTCGCTTACCGCCAGCTCCGAACTGGGGCGGCGCTGGACGACTTCGCCGACAATATGGCGATGGAATACCGCATCGGCTCGCGCGTGGTTCGCCTGCACGACTTCCTCGAGGGCGTTCGAGCGGTCATCATCGACAAGGACAATGCGCCGAGCTGGGATCCGTCGACGGTCGAGGCTGTCTCCGACACCCTGCTGGACGATATTTTCGCGCCGCTGCCGGCCGAAGAGGAATGGACGCCGCTGACTTGAGGCCGGAACCGGCGTAGGAGACAAGCCGGGTCGGGGTAACGCAATTGGGGAAGATACCAGGATGAAGTTCCAAGCCCGTTGGCTCGCCGTGGCCGCCGTACTGGCGCTCGCCGCCTGCGAGACCGTTCCGCCGCCGCCCCCGCCTCCGCCCGCAGACGCGCCGGTCTCGCTGCCGGCCTTTATCTCCATCGCCCTGGCCGATCCGGGTCGGCCGGAAGCCGACCGCGCCCGCGACGCCAACCGCAAACCCGGTGAAATCCTGCTGTTCGCCGGCCTGCGCCCCGGGATGAAGGTTGTCGATCTGGTGCCGGGGTCGGGTTATTTCACCCGCATCTTCTCGCGCGCTGTCGGGTCGAGCGGACGCGTCTACGCCTATGTGCCGGACGAGCTGACCGCCATCGCCAAGGGCCGCCCGCCGTCGGTCGCCGCCTTCGTCGGCAAGCCGCCCTACAGCAACGCCAGCATGATCCTGCAGACCCTGCCGATGTTCTCCGCGCCGGAGAAGGTCGACATGGTCTTCACGGCCCAGAACTACCACGACATGCACCTGAGCTTCATGGGCCCGGCGGACCTGTCGGTGGTGAACCGCCGCATCTTCGCCGCGCTCAAACCCGGCGGCGTCTATCTGGTCATTGACCATTCGGCCAAGGCCGGGACGGGCCTGCGTGACACCGAGACCCTGCACCGCATCGACGCGGCGCTGGTGCGCAAGGAGATCGAGGCCGCCGGCTTCGTCTATGAGGGCGAAAGCCGTCTGCTGCGCAATCCGAAGGATCCGCTGACGGCGAACGTCTTCGACCCGTCGATCCGCGGCAAGACCGACCAGTTTGTCTACAAATTCCGCAAGCCCAGGAGCGCGCGCTGATGTCCTTCCGGTTCACCGCCCCGCTTGCCGGGATCCTGGCCATCGCGCTCGGCGCCGCCGCAATGGCCGCCGACCTGCCGGCCAACATCACCGCCGCCCTCGCCGACAGCGGCAGGCCGGCGACGGACACCGCCCGTGACGCCGCCCGCCATCCGGGCGAATTGCTGGCCTTCGCCGGCGTGAAGTCGGGCGACAAGGTTGGCGATTTCATCATGGGCGGCGGCTATTTCACCCGCATCTTCGCCAAGGCCGTTGGCACGGGCGGCAAGGTCTACGCCTATCAGCCCAAGGAGTTCATCCAGTTCAACGGCCAGTACCAGAAGTCGCTGGACGCCGTTGCGGCAGCCTATCCGAACGTGACGCCGCTCAACAACTCACTGGGCGCGGTCGGCTTTCCCGAGCCGCTGGACGTGATCTTCACGGCCCAGAACTACCACGACCTCCACCTGGGCTTCATTCCGCCGCAGGGCATCGCGGCGATCGACAAGGCCCTGTTCGACAGCGTCAAGCCGGGCGGCGTGCTGATCGTCATCGACCATTCCGCTGTCGACGGCACGGGGGACAGCCAGTCCAAGGCCCTGCACCGCATCGACATCGCCACGGTGAAGGCGGAACTGACGGCGGCCGGTTTCGTCTTCGAGGGCGCGACCGAGTTGCTTCGGAATCCCGCCGATCCGCGCACGGCGAGCGTGTTTGACGACGCCATCAAGGGCAAGACCGACCAGTTCGTGCTCAAGTTCCGCAGGCCCGTCTAGATCCATGACCCGCATAGCTTTTATCGGCCTCGGCAACATGGGGGCCGGTATGGCCGCCAACCAGGCGAAGGCTGGCCATGAGGTCCGCGCCTTCGACCTGTCCCAGGCCGCCATCGACAAGGCCGTCGCCGCCGGCTGCCGGCCCGCCGCCACCATCGCTGAAGCCGTCAGGGATGCAGACGCCGTCATCACCATGTTGCCCGCCGGCCAGCATGTTCGGTCCGTTTACGGCGATCAGGTGCTGGCTCATGCCCCGACATCCGCCCTGCTGATCGACTGCTCGACCATCGACATCGACAGCGCCCGCGCGGTCGGTGAACAGGCGAGGGCGGGTGGCTACCGCTTCGCCGACGCGCCGGTCAGCGGCGGCATCATGGCGGCCGAGGCCGGCACGCTCGCCTTCATGGTCGGTTGTGAAGCGGCCGACTATCCAGCGTTCGAGGCCATCCTGCAGCCCATGGCCCGCGTGGTCTTCCACGCCGGCGCGGCGGGATCGGGCCAGGCGGCCAAGATCTGCAACAACATGCTGCTCGGCATCTCGATGATCGGCGTCTGCGAGGCTTTCGCCCTGGCGGAGAAGCTCGGTCTCGATCCGGAGCGGTTCTACGAGATCGGCTCGAAGTCGTCTGGCCAGTGCTGGTCGCTGACCACCTACTGCCCCTGGCCGGGGCCGGTGGAGACCGCGCCGTCCAATCGTAACTACGAGGGCGGCTTCCTCAGCGCCCTGATGCTCAAGGACCTGAAGCTGGCCCAGGAGGCGGCGGCCCGCGCCGGCGCCTCGACGCCGATGGGAGCCCAGGCTGAAGCTCTCTACGCGCTGTTCGACGGCATGGGGCACGGCCAGAAGGACTTCTCGGCCATGTTGCAGATGTTCCGCGGGCGACTGGACGAATTGAAGGCCTGAGCCTGCCCGTTTTTGCGCTGGATCAATTCATCCCGGTGCGGGAGCGGCCATCCTGCAACCCGTTACCTGAGAGCCGTTCGCGAAAGACCTGCGGCGATTCACGTAATACGTTGCCAGATGAAACTCCCGAATGTGGACACGGGAGTCCCGGGGCGCCTATAAGCCCCGCGAAACAGAGAACAGGAGCCGGCCGGGGCGGGGCGACCGTCACGTGGGGGCCGGGCGTCGTCGATGGATTACAAGGCCGCTTTCGAGACCGCTGTTGCGAAGGTTCGCGACGAAGGCCGCTACCGGGTCTTCGCGGATCTCAAGCGCCATCGCGGCGACTTCCCTCGCGCGACCTGGACCCGGGACGACGGATCCGAATCCGAGGTCATCGTCTGGTGTTCCAACGATTACCTTGGCCAGGGTCAGAACCCCGTCGTCGCTGACGCCATGCATGCGGCGATTGACGCCACCGGCACCGGCTCGGGCGGCACGCGCAACATCTCCGGCACGACCCACTTCCACGTCGAGCTCGAACGCGAACTGGCCGATCTGCACCACAAGGAGTCGGCCCTTCTGTTCACCTCGGGGTATGTCTCGAACGAGGCGACGCTGGCGACGCTGTACAAGATCCTGCCGGGTCTGATCATCTTCTCGGACGAGCTGAACCACGCCTCGATGATCAGCGGCATCCGCAACGGCGGCGGCGCGCGCAAGATTTTCCGTCACAACGACCTTGGTCACCTTGAGCAGCTGCTCGCCGAGGCCGATCCGGAAGCGCCCAAGCTGGTGGCGTTCGAAAGCGTCTATTCGATGGACGGCGACATCTCCGACATCCGCGGCACGGTCGCGCTGGCGAAGAAGTACGGCGCCATGACCTATATCGACGAGGTCCACGCGGTCGGCCTGTACGGCCAGCGCGGCGGCGGCGTCTCGGAGCGTGACGACATCGCCTCCGAGATCGACATCATCGAGGCGACGCTCGGCAAGGCCATCGGCGTCATGGGCGGCTACATTGCCGCCGACGCGGTGATCGTCGACGCGATCCGTTCCTACGCCTCGGGCTTCATCTTCACGACCTCGCTGCCGCCGGCCCTGACGGCCGGCGCGCTGGCGTCCGTTCGCTGGCTCAAGGAGCACAACGAGGTCCGCGACCAGCACCAGGAACGCGCGGCGACCCTGAAGGCCATGATGAAGGCCGCCGGCCTGCCGGTCATGGAAAGCTCGGTCAGCCATATCGTGCCGGTGATGGTCGGCGACGCCGTCCACTGCAAGATGGTCTCGGACATGCTGCTGGAAGATCACGGCATCTACGTCCAGCCGATCAACTTCCCGACGGTTCCTCGCGGAACGGAGCGGCTGCGCTTCACGCCGACCCCGTTCCACACCGACGCGATGATGAGGGACCTTGTCCGGGCGTTGGAAAACCTTTGGGCCCACTGTAACATCGCCCGCGTCGGCGGTTACGCCGCCTAGAAGGACCTAGGACCGCCGCCGCACACCTTTTCCAAGTCCGATTCGTTTGGCGAAATCAGACCGTCGCTCGGCGTAGGCCGGCGCGACCATGGGATAGTCTGGCGGCAGGCCCCACTTCCGACGATAGTCTTCGGGGCTCAGGTCGAAGCGGGTGCGCAGATAACGCTTCAGCATTTTCAGCTGCGCGCCGTCTTCCAGACACACGATGTAGTCCTGCTGAATGGACTTCGAGATGGGGACCGCCGGCTTCTGACGCTCCTTCGCGACAGGCGCGGAGTCGACGCCGAGTCCCGCCATCGACGCGTGCACCGTGCGAATCAGATCGGGAAGGGCGGCCTGCCCTACCTGGTTGCGGCTTACATAGGCCGCGACGATCTCGGCCGAACAGGCCAGCAGCTCCGCTCCCGACGTGTCTGCATCGCTGGCGCCATCGGTCATCGGTTCTACTCTCTACGCACGGATACATTTCCGTACCTGGCGCTCCGGGAGGAGCGACGGGCTTGTTGAACAACGCGGCCCCCTCTTGCCGGGTTCCGATTGATCGCCGCGACATGATCGCTAAAGAGGGCGCGCCAGCGCCGCAGCCGGGAGTAAGCCCATGAACGCCTCCACGACCATCCGTCCCGCCTTCTTCGGCGCTGACCTCGCCACGGCCGATCCGGCGATCGCCGAGGCCATTGCCCACGAGCTGAAGCGACAGCAGAACCAGATCGAGCTGATCGCCTCGGAAAACATCGTCAGCAGGGCGGTGCTGGAGGCCCAGGGCTCTATCCTGACCAACAAGTACGCCGAGGGTTACCCGGGCAAGCGCTACTACGGCGGCTGCGAATACGTCGACGTGCTGGAGACCCTGGCCATCGAGCGGGCCAAGGAGCTGTTCGGCGCCGGCTACGCCAACGTCCAGCCGCACTCGGGCGCCCAGGCCAACCAGGCGGTGTTCATGGCGCTGCTGACGCCGGGCGACACCTTCATGGGCATGGATCTCGCCGCCGGCGGTCACCTGACCCACGGCAGCCCGGCCAACCAGTCCGGCAAGTGGTTCAAGCCGGTGGCCTACACCGTGCGCCAGCAGGACCAGTACATCGACTATGACAACGTCGCCGAAGTCGCCGAGCGCGAGCGGCCCAAGCTGATCATCGCCGGCGGCTCGGCCTATGGCCGTGCGATCGACTTCAAGCGTTTCCGGGAGATCGCCGACAGCGTCGGCGCGCTGCTGATGGTCGACATGGCCCACTACGCCGGCCTGGTCGCCGGCGGCGTCTACCCCAACCCGGTGCCGCACGCCCATGTCGTAACCACGACAACCCACAAGACGCTCCGCGGGCCACGCGGCGGTCTGATCCTGACCAACGACGAGGCCATCGCCAAGAAGATCAACTCGGCGGTCTTCCCCGGCCTGCAGGGCGGCCCCCTGGAGCATGTCATCGCCGCCAAGGCCGTCGCCTTCGGCGAGGCGCTGCAGCCGGACTTCAAGGCCTACGCCGCCCAGGTCGTGACCAACGCCAAGGCCTTGGCCGACACCCTGATGGCCTGTGGCGTCAACATCGTCTCCGGCGGCACCGACAGCCACGTGATGCTGGTCGATCTGCGGCCCAAGGGCGTCACGGGCCGGGACACCGAAGCCTCGCTCGAGCGGGCCAACATCACCTGCAACAAGAACGGCATTCCGTTCGACACGGCGTCATTCACCGTGACGTCCGGCGTACGGCTGGGCACACCGGCCGGCACGACCCGCGGCTTCGGCGAGGCGGAGTTCCGCCAGATCGGCCGCTGGATCGGCGAGGTCGTCGACGGCCTGTCCGCCAACGGCCCTGAGGGCAATGCTGCGGTTGAAGCGAAGGTCCGTGAACAGGTGCTGGCGTTGACGGCGCGGTTCCCTATCTACAACTAATAGGGATGGCCGCCGGGAGGGGCCCTACATGCGCTGTCCGTTCTGTGGCCATTTGGAAAGCCAGGTGAAGGACAGCCGCCCGTCGGAAGACGGCGCGGCGATCCGACGGCGTCGACTCTGCCCTGAATGCGGCGGTCGCTTCACCACCTTCGAGCGCGTCCAGCTGCGCGAGCTCACGATCGTGAAGCGGTCCGGCCGGCGTACGCCGTTCGACCGCGAGAAGCTGGCCCGGTCCGTGGCGCTGCCGCTGCGCAAGCGCCAGATCGACGCCGAGCGCGTCGACCGGCTGATCAATGGCATCGTCCGCCAGCTGGAAAGCATGGGAGAGACCGAACTGGCCTCGTCCGTGGTCGGCGAGATGGTGATGAAGTCGCTCAAGGCCCTCGATGACGTGGCCTACGTCCGCTACGCCTCGGTCTACCGCGACTTCCGCCACACCGACGACTTCGCCCAGTTCCTCAGCGCCGAGGGCCTGTCCGACGACCTCGACGAGGACTGACGTTGGGCGTCACGCTCAAGCTGGCCACGTCGCTCGACGGCCGCATCGCCACGGCGTCAGGCGAAAGTCGCTGGATTACCGGTCCAAGGGCGCGCGAAGAGGTCCATCGTCTGCGCGCCCTGCACCAGGCGATCCTCGTCGGTGTCGAGACGGCGATCGCGGATGATCCCGAGCTGACGGTCCGGCTTCCGGGATTTGTCGGGTTCCAGCCGGTGCGGGTGGTGCTCGACAGCCGTCAGCGCTTGCCCTTGACGTCGAAGCTGGTGCGCGAGGCAGAGCGACTGCCGACCGTGGTCATCACCATCGAGAATCCAAACAACCGTTTGACTGACGCGGGGGTCACCGTGATTCAAGTGGCTCAATCTGAGGGGCGGCCCGAGCCGAAGGCGGTTCTGGAAGCCCTGCAGGCGGATTTTCAGCGGCGGCTCGAGGATCGGTTCCCGGGTGCCGGCGCGGGGATGACGATGAACCTGATGATCGAAGGCGGCGGTCAGGTCGCGGCGAGTTTCCTGAGCGCGGGTCTGGTCGACCAGATCGAGTGGTTCCGGGCGCCGATCATCCTGGGTGACGAGGGGCGACCGGCGATCGGCGCCTTCGTGTTGAAAGATCTGGCCGCCGCCCCACGTTTCAGGCGGCTGGCCGTCGAGACGGTCGGCGACGACCTGTGGGAGCGATACGGGAAGGCCTGATGTTTACCGGAATAGTCACCGACGTCGGCCGGGTCCGCAGCGTGCGCGAGACCAACCGTGACCGCCGATTCGAGATCGAGACGGCCTACGACCTGTCGACAGTCGATCTGGGCGCGTCGATCTCACACGCCGGCTGCTGCCTGACCGTGGTCGAGAAGGGCGAGGGCTGGTTCGCCGTCGAGGTCTCGGCCGAGACCCTGTCGATGACCACGCTGGATCAGTGGGCCGAGGGCGCGCCGGTCAATCTGGAGCGGGCCGCAAGGCTCGGCGACGAGATGGGCGGCCATATCGTCTCCGGTCACGTCGACGGTCTTGGCGAAGTGCTTTCGATCACGCCCGAAGGCGGCTCTCATCGCCTGCGCATCCGCGCGCCGAAGCCGCTGCATCGCCTGATCGCCCCCAAGGGCTCGATAACTGTCGAAGGCGTCAGCCTGACGGTCAACGAGGTCGAGGGCGATGTCTTCGGCCTGAACATCATCCCCCACACCTGGGACGTGACCACCCTGGGCCGCCTGACAGTCGGTACGCGGGTCAACCTCGAGATCGACATGCTGGCGCGGTACCTCGCCCGGTGGCAGGAGACCGCGTGATGCTATTTTCTCCGTCATGGCCCGGCTCGTCCGGGCCACCCAAGAACGCCGTGATTCAGAGCTCGCACGGCATCGCCGCCGAGAATTTTCGGCCGGCAGGTCAGGCTTGGGTGGCCCGGACAAGCCGGGCCATGACGATGTTGGGGTATGTGTTCGATGTCTGACGATTCACCCATCTCGCCGATCGAGGACATCATCGAGGATGCCCGCAACGGGCGGCCCTATATCCTGGTCGACGCCGAGGACCGCGAGAACGAGGGGGATGTGATCATCCCCGCCCAGTTCGCCACGCCCGACCAGATCAACTTCATGGCCCGCCACGCGCGCGGGCTGATCTGCCTCAGCATCACCCACGAGCGGGCGCGTCAGCTTCGCCTGCCGCCGATGGCCGCCGAGAACCGCGAGAGCATGACGACGGCCTTCACCGTCTCGATCGAGGCGAAGGAAGGCGTCACCACCGGCATCTCGGCCCACGACCGCTCTCATACCGTGGCCGTGGCGATCGACCCGACCAAGGGGCCTGATGACATCGTTTCGCCGGGCCACGTCTTCCCGCTGGTCGCGCGCGACGGCGGCGTGCTGGTCCGCGCCGGTCATACCGAGGCGGCGATCGACATTTCCCGCTTGGCCGGACTGAACCCCGCCGGGGTGATCTGCGAGATCATGAAGGACGACGGGACGATGGCCCGCCTCCCGGATCTGGTCTCCTTCGCCCAGTTGCACGGGCTGAAGATTGGCACCATCGCCGACCTGATCGCCTATCGTCGCCGCACCGAGCGGCAGGTCGAGCGGGCGCTCGAGACGCCGTTCACCAGCGTTCATGGCGGAGACTTCCGCATGATCGTCTATCGCAACACCATTGACCGCTGCGAGCACGTCGCCCTCGTGAAGGGCCGGATCGAGGCCGACAAGCCCACGCTGGTGCGGATGCACCAGGTCGATCTCGCCGCCGACATGCTGGGTTTCGTCGGCGCCCGCCGCGACTATGTGCCGGCCGCCATGCAGGCGATCGGCGACCATGACGGCCCCGGTGTGGTCGTGTTCATCCGCGATCCGAACCCGGCCTGGCTTTCCGAACGCTACGGCGGAGAGTATGCGGCGGGGAGCCAGTACCGAAGCAACGCCATCCGCGATTACGGCGTGGGGGCGCAAATCCTGCTGGACCTGGGGGTGCGGGAAATGGTCCTGCTAACCTCCAGTCCCTTCAAACCCGCCGCCCTCGAAGGCTACGGGCTCAGGATCGTCGGGCGCCAGCCCATCGCGACGCCCAAGGAGTAACGCATGTCCGCTGACAAGGTCCGCATCCTGATCGTGGAAGGCCGGTTCTATTCGGAACTGTCCGACGAACTCCTGCGGGGCGCGGCCGACGCCATTACGGCGATCGGAGCGGAGTATGACGTGATCACCGTGCCGGGCGCGCTGGAGATTCCGGCCGTGATCGCGCTCGCCGAAGAAGCGGGCCGTCGTCCCACGGGTCGTCCCTATGACGGCTATGTCGCGTTGGGCTGCGTGATCCGTGGTGAGACCTACCACTTCGAGATCGTGTCGAACGAATCGTCGCGTGGCCTCATGGACCTGGCCGTCCGGCATGGCCTCGCGATCGGCAACGGCATCCTGACCGTCGAGGACGAGGAGCAGGCCTGGGCCCGCGCCCGCGTGTCCGAGGGCGACAAGGGCGGCGGCGCGGCGCGCGCCTGCCTCGAGGTCCTGAGCATCAAGAACAGTCTGGGCCTGGGCCAATGAGCGGCGACAGCAAGCCCGCCAGCCTGCGCGAAGCCTATGATCGCCTGGTGGCCGCGACGGAGGGCAAGGTCGCGCCGTTGAGCGCCCGGGCCCGTCGCGCCCGCACCGTAGGACGGCTGGCCGCCGTCCAGGCCCTGTACCAGATGGAACTGGCCGGAGCCGGGGTCGACGCGGTCGTGCGCGAGTTCGTCGATCATCGCTTTGACGGCGACATCGAGGGCGAGACCCTCGCCGAGGCGGACGAGGCCTTTTTCTCCGAACTGGTTCACGGCGTGGTCGGCGCCCAGGCGGCGATTGATTCGGCGATCACTCACCGCCTCGCCACCGGCTGGCGGCTGGAGCGGATCGACGCGACCCTGCGGGCGATCCTGCGCGCCGGCAGCTGGGAGCTGATGCATCGGCCGGATGTGCCGGTCGAGGTCGCCATCGACGAGTATGTCGAGATCACCAAGTCCTTCTTCGAAGGTCCCGAGCCCGGCTTCGTCAATGGCGCGCTCGACGGCATCGCCCGCGATGCCCGGGGATGAGTTCGACTGGATCGCGCGGCTTCTGAGACCCCTCACCCGGGGGGCGCCGGAAGCGCTCGATCTGCTCGACGATGCCGCCGTGATTCCCTCGCGGCCCGGGTTCGACCTGGTGGTCACCAAGGACGTCCTGGTCGCCGGCGTCCATTTTCTGCCCGATGACCCGCTCGACCTGGTGGCCCGCAAGCTGCTGCGGGTGAATCTGTCCGATCTCGCCGCCAAGGGCGCCGACCCCTCGGGGTATTTCCTGACCACCAGCTGGCCGGCCGGGACGACCTGGGCGGATCGCGAGCTGTTCGCCAAAGGCCTCGGCGATGACGGCGCAACCTGGGCTCTGGTGCTGCTCGGCGGCGACACGACCTCAACGCCCGGCCCGTTGACCGTGACGGCGACGATGCTGGGCTGGGTTCCGCAGGGCAGGGCGGTGCTGCGCAGGGGCGCCCGTCCGGGTGACGTGCTCGCGGTATCCGGTCCGATCGGTGATGGATGGCTGGGCCTGAAGGCAGCCAAGGGTGAGATCGCCGACGTCGGTCTGGCTGATCGCTATCGTCTGCCTCGCCCCCGGACGGACCTGATCGGGGTTCTCCGGGCCCAGGCGCGGGCCGCGGCGGACATCTCCGATGGTCTGCTGGCGGACGCCGGCCACCTCGCGACAGCCAGCGGCTGTTCGGTAGAGATCTGCCTTGAACGGCTGCCGGTGTCTGCCGCAGGGGCCCGCTGGTTCAATGGCCAGGCCGATGCGGCGGCGGCCCTTGCGTCGCTCGCGACCGGCGGGGATGACTACGAAATCGTCTGCGCTTTCCCGGCCGACGCGGCGATGCCGGAGGGCTTCACCGCCGTCGGTGTCTTCGAGGCCGGCCATGGCGTCCACGCGACCTTCAAGGGGGCGGCCGTCGCCGTCGAACGTCTCGGCTGGCAGCACGGTTAACCGCCCTTTCACCACGTCCGTTCGACAAGGGAGCATGAACCGCCGCCATCTCCTGACCGTCTTGCCGCTTGTCGCCGTCGCCGGCGCCGCGGCCGCCAGTGAGCCGGAAAAGAAGGAAGCCGTCGGGCAGTATATCGACCTGTCGCCGGTGGCCTTGCCGATCGTGCTCAACAACCGGCTGATCAACTATGTCTTCTGCCGTATCCGCATCAATCTGAGCCCCACGGCCGATGCGCCGAAGCTGCGCGAACGCGAGCCGTGGTTCCGGGATGCGCTCGTTCGGGCCGCCCATCGGACGCCCTTCACCAATCTCCGCGACTACACGATCATCGACGATGTCCGGATGAAGGCGGCGCTAATGCGGGAAGCCGCGCTGATCACGCCGGCGAGAAATCTGCTGTCGGTGAGCCTGATTTCGCAGACGCCGAAGCAGCGCAGCCGCCTGCCGCGACCTGCCGCCTAGGCTCACGCGTTTCCCCAAACGGAACAGGCGGTTGCTTAGACCGCCCGCATTTGGCAAAGACGGGCGTCTTTTTCGCAAGGGGGCGCCGTCAGGCGGCGTCTATTCAAAGCAAATCGGGGGCACCGACCGTCGGCCAACGGCCGCGCGGGAACCCCCGGCGCTACAACAAGGGGCTCTTGGAACCATGGACTTTCTCCTTCTGGCGAACCTCGCCGGTCTGGCCGCCGTCGTATACGGCGCGCTCCAGACCATGGCGCTGTTGCGCAAGCCTGCCGGCAACGCCCGGATGCAGGAAATCGCGGCGGCTATTCAGGAAGGCGCTCAGGCCTATCTGAACCGCCAGTACGCCACGATCGGCGCCGTCGGCGTGGTCGTGATCCTGATCCTGTCCTGGTTCTTCAAGAGCTGGGAGCAGCCGGTCGGCTTCGCCATCGGCGCGATCCTGTCGGGGGGCGCCGGCTTCGTCGGCATGCTGATCTCGGTTCGAGCCAACGTCCGCACCGCCCAGGCCTCTTCAGAGAGCCTCGCCAAGGGCCTGAACGTGGCCTTCACCTCCGGCGCCATCACCGGCATGCTGGTGGCCGGCCTCGCCCTGATCGGCGTCGCGGGCTACTACGCCATCCTGACCAAGCACGTGGGCCTGGCCCCGACCGACCGCACGGTCATCGACTCGCTGGTCTCGCTGGGCTTCGGCGCCTCGCTGATCTCCATCTTCGCCCGTCTGGGCGGCGGCATCTTCACCAAGGGCGCCGACGTCGGCGGCGACATGGTCGGCAAGGTTGAAGCCGGCATTCCGGAAGATGACCCCCGAAACGCCGCGACCATCGCCGACAACGTCGGCGATAACGTCGGCGACTGCGCCGGCATGGCCGCCGACCTGTTCGAGACCTACGCGGTGACAACGGTCGCCACCATGGTTCTGGCCGCCATCTTCTTCCGCAACTCGCCGGAACTGCTCTCCAGCATGATGCTGCTGCCACTGGCCATCTGCGCCGTCGGCATCGTCACCTCGATCATCGGCGCCTTCTTCGTGCGCCTGGGCAAGAGCCAGAACATCATGGGCGCCCTGTACAAGGGTCTGGTCGTCACCGGCGTTCTGTCGGCGGTCGCCCTGTACTTCCTGTTCCCGATGTTCGTGTCCGCCCCGATCGCCTTCACGCCCTTCGGTGGCGTTGAAAAGACCTATGGCGCGATGGAGCTGTTCTACTGCGGCCTGACGGGCCTGGTGATCACGGCCCTGATCGTGGTCATCACCGAATACTACACCGGCACGGGCTTCCGTCCGGTGAAGTCGGTGGCGCAAGCCTCGGTCTCGGGTCACGGCACCAACGTGATCCAGGGCCTGGCCATGTCGCTGGAAGCCTGCGCGGCCCCGGCGATCGTGATCATCGCCGGCATCATCGTCACCTACGGCCTCGCCGGCCTGTTCGGCATCGCCATCGCCGTGACCTCCATGCTGTCGCTGGCCGGCTTCATCGTCGCCCTCGACGCCTTCGGCCCGGTCACGGACAACGCCGGCGGCATCGCTGAAATGGCGGGTCTGCCCCCGGAAGTGCGCGTCACCACCGACGCCCTCGACGCCGTGGGCAACACGACCAAGGCCGTCACCAAGGGTTACGCCATCGGTTCGGCCGGCCTCGGCGCGCTCGTGCTGTTCGCCGCCTACACCGAAGACCTGAAGTTCTTCACCACCGAAGGCCTCGGCAAGGGCGGCTTCTTCGACGGTCTCGGCGCGGTCACCTTCGACCTCTCCAACCCGTACGTCGTGGTCGGCCTGCTGTTCGGCGGCCTGCTGCCGTTCCTGTTCGGCGGCATGTCGATGACCGCCGTCGGTCGCGCCGCCCAGGCGGTCGTGGTCGAGGTTCGTCGCCAGTTCCGCGAAAACCCCGGCATCATGACCGGCGAAGTGAAGCCCGAGTACGGCAAGGCCGTGGACATCCTGACCAAGGCCGCGATCCGGGAAATGATCGTCCCGTCGCTGCTGCCGGTCGCCTCGCCGGTGGTCCTGTTCTTCGTGATCAATGCGATCGCGGGCAAGATCAACGCCTTCGCCAGCCTCGGCGCGATGCTCATGGGCGTCATCGTCACCGGCCTGTTCGTCGCCATCTCGATGACCTCGGGCGGCGGCGCCTGGGACAACGCCAAGAAGGTGATCGAAGAAGGCTTCACCGACAGCGACGGCGTCACGCACGGCAAGGGTTCTGAAGCCCACAAGGCCGCCGTGACCGGCGACACCGTCGGCGACCCCTACAAGGACACGTCCGGCCCGGCCGTGAACCCGATGATCAAGATCGCGAACATCGTGGCCCTGCTGCTGCTGGCGGTTCTGGCCCACGGCTAGGACTTCGGGGGCGGGTCTTGCGATCCGCCCCGCCTGTCACGCTCCAGATATGACGACGCCCCGGAGAGCGATCTCCGGGGCGTTTTCGTACTGTGCAGGTCGGTTCGAAGGGGGCTACTGGCCGCCGCGATCGCCCGGTCGGCTGCCCGGGAGGCCCTCGGAATCATCGCGCGGCAGCATGCCGCCACGACCGACGTTGCCGAGGAGCTGTTCAAGAATGCTCAGCTCCCGACCGCGGGTCGGCGTTTCGCGGGTGTTGTAGGCGAACACCTTCCCATCGCGCAGCGTGAAGGCGTTGACCGCGACGACCTGCTCGCTGCTCTTGTCGAAGGTGATGGCATACACGTTCCGCACCGCCACGCGGGGCTGGTAGAAGGCCACCCGGTCCGTGACCTGGCTCATGTAGAACCAGATGTTCGGATCAAAGGTCGAAGTCGCCGAGGGCGAGCCCAGCTTGCCCAGGACCGTCGACTTGGTGTCCTCGCCAGACTTGATGTCGGCCGGATTGACCTCGATCGCCTGGAACCCGGAATAGTTGGTCATCGGCGTGCAGCCGCCGGTCGTCGCGAGGACGAGGGCGGTGGCGGCGGCGAGGGCGGCTTTACGAAACATGTCGGCTCCCGGTACGCGCTCTGGGCGCGGCTCTTTGACCTATCGCCCGCGGGGGCTTAGTTCAATGCCCGCTTTAGGCTCTCTCGGCGGCGAAAACGAGGCGATACCCAAGATGCTGCAGCGGCTTTTCCGGCCAGGTCCTGCGAAAACAGCTGGTGAGGCGCTGTATGCGTCCGCCGCGGCGCAGGCGCGTCGGCCTGATTTCTACGCCCGGAGCGGGGTCGCGGACACCCGGGAAGGGCGGTTTGAGCTCTATACCCTCCATGTCATCCTGCTGGTCGAGCGGCTCAAGGGTGAAACGGGTCTGGCCGGTGACGCCCGCCAGATGCTGTTTGACCGCTATGTTCAGGGTCTCGATGACGCCTTTCGCGAACTGGGCGTGGGCGACACGGCAGTGGCCAAGCGCGTAAAGAGCCTGGGACAGGCCTTCTACGGGCGGCTGAAGGCGTTTGAAGACGCGGTCGCTGTTCTGCCCGATACCGCAGCCCTCATCGACCTGGTCACCCGAACCGTGCTGGAGGGCAGGGGCGACACCGCCGCTGATCTCGCCGGCTATGTCCTTCGCGCTCGCGACGCCCTGTCGCGGCAATCCACCGACGCCCTGCTGGCGGGCGATATCCCGTGGGAGACGCTGTGATGATCGGTGATTCGCCCTGGCGGGAGGTCGTCCGGTTCGGTGAAGTCGGGCGTGGACCTGTCAAACGATCCCTTCAGGCCGATGAAACGGCTCGAAAGGCGATCGCCCGACTGCTGGGCATCGTTTCCGTCGAATCGCTGAAGGCTGAGCTGACGATCCGCCCCTGGATGGATGGCGCGGAGATCGACGGCAGCTTCACGGCCGACATCGTCCAGACCTGCAGCGTGACAGCCGAGCCGTTCGAGGAAACCGCCGAGGCGGACTTCGTCATTCGCGTTCTGCCGCCCGGCAGCGTCAACGCTCCGCAGGATCCGGTCGAGGAAATCGAACTGGATCTCGAAGCGGATGATCCCCCCGATGTGCTGGAGGGCGAGGATATCGATCTTGGCGGCTACGTCGTCGAGCACCTCGCTCTGGAGCTGGATCCCTTCCCCCGCAAGCCGGGCGCCGAGTTCCTGCCGCCCCGGGACGACACCGATCTGTCGCCATTCGCCGTCTTGCGGCTGCTGAAAAAGGACGACGCGCCCGAATAGGGCGTTTGGAGGCCGGGCTTGCATCGCCGCCATGCGGGGGTAAGTTCCGGCGGCTTCGCCCCGACCCGGGGCCCGCAACGGAATCGCGACCGGCCATTGTCTCAAGACATCGTCATTTCCATTGACGCCATGGGGGGCGATCACGGCCCCGCCATCGTCGTTCCCGCCGTCGACATCGCCGCTCGGGCCAACCCGGACCTGCGGTTCCTGCTGCATGGCGACGAGAGTCGAATCAACGCCGAGCTGGCCCGCCTGCCGACGGCGAAGGCGGTCTGCACGGTGCGCCATACCGACAAGGCCATCTCGATGGACGAGAAGCCCGCCCAGGCCATGCGCCGCGGCAAGGGCTCCAGCGTCTGGAACGCGATCGAGTCGGTAAAGGCTGGCGAGGCCAAAGCCGCCGTCTCCGCCGGTAACACCGGCGCCCTGATGGCCATCTCGAAGCTGGTGTTGCGCATGGCGGCGGGCGTTTCTCGTCCGGCGATTGTCGCCAGCTGGCCGACCCTGAACGGTGTGACCGCGGTGCTGGACGTCGGCGCCAATGTGGAATGCGACGCCGAGCAGCTGGTTGAGTTCGCGATCATGGGCGCCGCGTTCCACCACGCGGTGCATGGCTCGGCCCGGCCGACCGTGGGCGTTCTGAATGTCGGCTCGGAAGAGGAAAAGGGTCACGACGAAGTGCGCGGCGCCAATGCCCTGCTGCGCGCGACGACGTTCGATCTGGACTATCGCGGCTTCGTCGAGGGCAATGACATCGCCAAGGGGACCGTCGATGTAATCGTCACCGACGGCTTCACCGGCAACATCGCCCTGAAGACCGCCGAAGGTCTGGCCCGCTTTTTCGCTAACGAGCTGAAGGCGACTTTCACCTCGGGTCCGCTGGAACTTCTCGGCGCGCTGTTCGCTTCAGCCGGGCTCAACCGGATGCGCAAGCGGATGGATCCGGGCGCCGTCAACGGAGGCCCGCTTCTGGGGCTCAACGGAATCGTCGTGAAGAGCCATGGCAGCGCCGACGCCCGCAGCTTCGCCAGCGCGATCCGCGTCGCCGCCGACCTGGCCCGTAGCGACTTCGCCGGCGAGATCGACCGCAACATGCAGCGTCTGACCGCCACCCTGTCCGAATCCACAGCCACGGCTCCGGCCGGGGGAGCCGTCGAGTGAGTGTTCTGCGTAGCGTCGTAACCGGCGTGGGCGGTTATCTGCCCGAAACGATCGTGAGCAATGACGATCTGTCGAAGATCGTCGACACGTCCGACGAATGGGTCCGGGAGCGGACCGGCATCCGTCAACGGCATCGGGCGTCGGAAGACCAAGCGGTGTCTGATCTCGCCGTCGAAGCCGCCAGACGCGCCCTGGCGGCGGCCGGGAAGACCGCCGCCGACGTCGATCTGATCGTGCTGGGCACCACCACGCCGGACCTCACCTTTCCCGCCACGGCGGCCATCGTTCAGCGCAAGCTGGGCTGTCCGGTCGGCATCGCCTTTGACGTTCAGGCCGTCTGTTCGGGCTTCGTCTATGCCCTGACCGTGGCGGACGGCTTCGTTGGCCGCGGCCATTCGAAATGCGCGCTGGTTATCGGCGCCGAGACCATGACCCGCCTGATGGACTGGACCGACCGCGGCACCTGCGTGCTGTTCGGCGACGGCGCGGGCGCCATCGTGCTTGAGCCGGGCGAAGGGCAGGGGACCACGGACGATCGTGGCCTCCTCGGCTTCGCCCTGCGCTGCGACGGGACCAAGCAGGACCTGCTCTACGTCGACGGCGGCCCGTCAACGACCGGCACGGTCGGCAAACTCCGCATGCAGGGCAACCAGGTGTTCAAGCACGCGGTGGTCAATATCTCCGAAGCCGTCGTCGCCGCCGCCGCCCAGGCGGGCGTCGCCGTATCCGACGTGGACTGGTTCATTCCACACCAGGCCAATGAGCGCATCCTCAAGGGCGTCGCTCACCGCCTGGGCATCGACGAGCACAAGGTCATCCAGACCGTCGCCGACCACGCCAACACCTCGGCCGCCTCGATCCCGCTGGCCTGGGCCCAGGGCATGGCGGACGGCCGGATCAAGAAGGGCGACCTGCTGCTCATCGAGGCCATGGGCGGCGGCCTGACCTGGGGCGCCTGCGTCATTCGTCTGTAGTCCAGGAATCCGGAACCGCCGGGAACCCTTTGACTTGACGGACCAATCGGCTCATGCACCGATAGACTCAAGGGTCTGGGAGCGGGGCATGAAGGGCGAAACCCTCACACGTGCGGAACTGACGGAGGCCGTCCACGAAGAGGTGGGGCTGACGCGTCAGGATTGTGGTGGACTGGTGGAGCGCACGCTCGATCTGGTCGCCGAAGCGCTTGAGCGCGGCGAAACGGTGAAACTGTCCGGCTTTGGCGTGTTTCAGGTGCGGGCCAAGCGCGCCCGCATGGGCCGCAATCCCAAGACCGGTGAGCCGGCGGAGATCGAACCCCGGCGGGTCATCGGCTTCCGCGCCTCGCAGGTCATGAAGGCGCGGATCGACCGCGCGCTGAGCGACTGACGGCCCCGGTGGCGAAGGGCCCCAACGCCTTCCGCACGATCTCGGAAGCAGCCGATGAGCTGGGCGTGCCCCAGCATGTGCTGCGCTTCTGGGAAACCAAGTTCTCGTTCATACGCCCGATGAAACGGGCCGGCGGTCGCCGCTTCTACCGGCCCCAGGACATCGCCGTGCTGCGCGGCGTGCGGGCGCTGCTGCACGACGAAGGCTACACTATCAAGGGCGTGCAGAAGCTGCACAAGGACCAGGGCATCCGCCGACTGGCCGCCGCCGGTGAGGAAGGCGCTGCGCCTGTCGATCCGGCCGGCGAAGTCTTCCACGTTGAAGAAACAGTCGAAATCGGCGGTGAAGCCCGCGACAGGCTCAGCTTCGCCCTGGCCGATCTGGAAGCAGTGAAGGCCCGTCTCGACGGGTTGCTGAAAGGCCGCTGAATTCGAGTTGCCGCGCCGGGACCCGGTCCCTATAAGGGCGCTCCCCACGGCGCGTCGTTCGCGAAACGCCGAGAGAAGATGTCGGAGCGTGGCGCAGCCTGGTAGCGCACTTGACTGGGGGTCAAGGGGTCGCAGGTTCGAATCCTGTCGCTCCGACCATCTTCTCCCTCGCCTCAGCCCCTGGGCTTCGGCTCCCGGTTCATCCAGGACATCAGGGGAAACAGCGGCACGCCCCAGGCGATGCCGACGACCGCGAAATACAGAAGCGACACGGCCGGGTGTTTCGGCAGGTGGCCGGCGATGGTGATCGCGAGCACCACATAGAAAAACAGGAAGACGAGCATGCCCAGCATGCCGACGAGCTTCCTGAGACGCGGGTTCATGGCGGACCTCCGGCGGCCCGGTGAGCCGGCCGCCGGGGACCTATGCCAGACCTAGCGGCGTTTGAAGAGACCCAGCACGAACAGCAACACCACAGCGCCCACGACGGCGACCAGGATGCTCGAGAGCAGGCCTGTGTAGGCAAAGCCCAAAGCGCCGGCGAGCCAGCTGCCGATGAAGGCGCCCAGCAGGCCGACGATGAGGTTGGTCAGAATGCCGTGATTGCGGTTCATCAGCCGCTCGGCGATCCAGCCGGCGAAGATGCCGGCGATGATGATGACGATCCAGTTCAGTCCGTGCATGCCCGTTTCCTCCTGAAAGCCCGGACGCCTGAAATGCGGTGCGGGCGAACAAGGTTCCGCTCCGTCAGCGGCGACGCAGCAGCAGCGTGAAGGGAAGGAGGAGCACGGCGCCGGCCAGGGAGGTCATCGCGACCTGCCAGAGGGTCGTGACCGGGTAGCCGAACGCGCCGGCCAGGGGTGGGCCCGCGATCGCCCCGGCCAGGCCCGCCGCCATGCCTGCGAAGCGGGACGGGCGGCCAAGCAGCAGCGCTCGACCCAGCGTACCCGCCAGCAGGCCGATTACCGCAACGATGAACAGGCCTGGCGTCCCCATGCCCGCAGCATGACAGGCGACCGCGGCGACGTCACGACTCTGGACGGTATCGCGCGAGGAGGGTAGGGATCGCCGCCCTTATCCGGCCGTGCACTGACACTAGATAGCCCGCCATGACCTCGTTTCTGCGTTCGGACCGGTCCCGCCCGGTCGCTGTCTGGCTGCTCGCGGTGGCCGTGCTCGTCCTGGCGATGGTCGTCGTCGGCGGGGCGACGCGTCTAACCGGGTCCGGCCTGTCGATCACCGAATGGAAGCCGGTCACCGGCGCGATCCCGCCGATGGGCGAGGAAGCCTGGGGCAACGAGTTCTCCAAGTACCAGAAGATCCCGCAGTACCAGCAGCTCAACCGCGGCATGACCCTGGCGGAATTCAAGTCGATCTATCGCTGGGAGTGGGCGCATCGCCTGCTGGCCCGGCTGGTGGTCGCCGCCTTCGCCGTGCCGCTGGTGGTCTTTCTCATCCGGCGCAGCATTCCCCGAAGGCTGATCTGGCGTTGCGGCGCGATGTTCGGACTGCTCGCCATGCAGGCGGTCGTCGGCTGGTGGATGGTCGCCAGCGGACTGGCCGGCCGGGTGTCGGTCGCGCCCGAGCGGCTGGCGACGCACCTGGGCCTGGCCCTGGCGCTCTTCGTTCTGCTGGTCTGGACTGCGCTCGACGCCAATGCCGGCCAGCCCCGGCAGGAGAATCCAACGCGCTGGCGGGCGGGATCGCTGATTTTCCTCGGCGCGGTCTATGTGCAGAGCCTGCTCGGGGCGCTCGTCGCCGGCGCGCATGCCGGCTTCATCTACAACGACTGGCCGCTCATGAACGGCGCGCTGTTCCCGAAGGACTACGCCGGAGAAGGCCTGTGGGCGACGCTCGCGCACAATCAGGCCTCCGTCCAGTTCCACCACCGGATCGGCGCCTATCTGTTGCTTGCGGCCGGGCTGACCATTGCCGGGTTGGCCGCGCGCGCGCGCTACCTCGCCGAAGAGACCCGTCTTCTCGGCCTGGTGGTCGGCGCCGTGGTGCTGATGCAGGCGGGCCTCGGCGTCGCGACCCTGATGGCGGGCGTACCGCTGTGGCTGGGCATCCTGCATCAGCTGGGCGCCGCCATCCTGCTCGGGGCCGCCACAGTGTTCGCCTGGCGAGTCCGGCGAGTTTGAAATTTTTGTGATCGGCTGGCGTGTCCGGCCGCCGCGGTCCTAGATGGCCCCACCGCCGGAGCTGTTCCATGCGCTACTTCGCCAGCCTGATTGTCGTCGCCGCCTTGAGCGCGTCCGGCGCCCTGGCGCAGGCTCTTCCCTCAAGCCAGACCGGCGACGCCTATTTCGCGGGCTCGGCCCAGCGCCTGTCCGCCAATCTCGCCCACGTTCCCAACACGGGTCGGGCGCGGAACGTCATCATCTTCCTCGGCGACGGCATGGGCCTGTCGACCGTGGCCGCCTCGCGCATCTTCGAAGGACAGAAGCGCGGCGTCGATGGCGAATCCAACAGCCTGGTGTTCGAGACCTTCCCCTATCTGGCCCTGTCGAAGACCTACAGCGCCGATGTCCAGGTGACCGACAGCGCGGCCGGCATTTCCGCGATCATGACAGGGGTCAAGACCCGCAACGGAATCATCGGGCTCACCTCGTCCGCGGTGCGCGAAGACTGTGCTTCAGCGCAGGGCGCGATGGCGCTCAATCTTGAGGACATCGCCAAGGCCTCGGGCCGGTCGACCGGCGTGGTCACGACCACCCGGATCACGCATGCGACCCCGGCCGGGGCCTACGCCCATACGCCTTACCGTGACTGGGAAGGCGACGCGGACATGTCGCCGGACGCCAAGGCCGCCGGCTGCATCGATATCGCCCGGCAACTAGTCGAAGCGCCGCTGGCCTCGCGCGTCGATGTCGCGCTGGGCGGCGGCCGGTCGCGCTTTCTGCCCGAAAGCGCCGACGGAAAGCGGGCCGACGATCGTGACCTGACCCGCGAATGGCGTGAGTCGGGCGGCCCTGGAGCCGTCTATGTCGCGACGGCCGATGAGATGATGGCGGCGCCGGTCACGCCGACCACCCGGATGCTGGGCCTCTTCGCCAACGAGCATCTGCCGTACGAAGTTGACCGGCCCGTGTCCGGTCAGGGCGTCCCGTCACTCGCCGCGATGACGCTCAAGGCCATCGAGATCCTCAAACAGAACCCCAACGGTTACGTCCTGCTTGTCGAGGGCGGCCGGATCGACATGGCCAGCCATCTTGGCATGGCTGGCCGCACGGTGACCGAGACGGTTGCGTTCGCGGACGCGGTGAAGGCGGCCCTGGGCGTGGTCGACCTTGAGGATACGCTGGTGATCGTCACCGCGGACCATAGCCACGGCCTGGTCCTCACAGGGTATGCCAACCGCAATTCCCCGATCCTCGGGATCGCCACCGACGAAGGAGAACCGACGAAGGGACTCGACGGCAAGCCCTATACGACCCTGATGTTCGCGACCGGACCTGGCGGGCCCGACGGCGTGAACGATCGGGAGAACCCCGCCGACGTCGACACCACCAGTCCTGACTACCGCCAGGCCGCCGCTATCGGTCTCCGAAATGCCGCCCACAGCGGCGAGGATGTGGCGATCTATGCGATCGGTCCCCAGGCCTATCTGTTCCGGGGCGTGGTCGAGGAGACCTACACCTTTCATGTCGCCCGGCATGCTCTGGGCCTTGACGGTGCTGCACCGGCATCTCCGGCGGCGGAGAAGCCAAAAAAGCGGTTCCGCTTTCCTTTCGGGCTCTGAATCCGGCCTTTCGAGGGTGTGGTATCAGGATACCGCATCATGAATTCCCTTGCGCCATAAGGGTTGCGGCGGAAAGTGATCGTGCCGTTGTTGACAGGGCCGGCGCTCGCGGGTAACAGCGCGCCCTCACGTCGGGGACCGCTTGTCTCCGCCTGCAACGGATCAGTCCCATGATGAAGACCACGGCTTCTTTGAAGCCCGCCGAGGTCGAGAAGAAGTGGATCGTGATCGACGCCGAGAATGTGGTCGTTGGCCGCCTCGCGTCGTTCATCGCCATGCGTCTTCGCGGCAAGCACCGTCCTGACTACACTCCGAACGTCGACTGCGGCGACTACGTCGTCGTGGTGAACGCCGAGAAGGTGAAGTTCACGGGCCGCAAGCTCGACCAGAAGATCTACTACCGCCACACCGGTCACCCGGGCGGCATCAAGGAAATCACTGCCGGAAAGCAACTGGCCGGTCGTTTCCCCGAGCGCGTCCTGGAAAAGGCCGTCGAACGCATGCTGCCGAAGGAAAGCCCGCTTGCCCGCAAGCAGCTGACCCACCTGCGCATCTTCAACGGCGCCGAGCACACCCACCAGGCGCAGAGCCCTGAGCCCGTCGCGTTCGCTGAACGCAACGCCAAGAACGTCCGGAGCCAATAGATCATGGCCGAAGCTCAAGGTTTCGACGCTCTCCAGAGCCTGTCGTCCGCTCCCGAGGCCGCGCCCGCGGTCCAGAAGCTGGACAAGTACGGTCGCGCCTATGCGACCGGCAAGCGCAAGAACGCCATCGCCCGCGTCTGGATCAAGCCGGGCAAGGGTTCGATCACCATCAACGGCCGGGACCAGGAAGTTTACTTCGCCCGCCCCGTGCTGCGGATGATGCTCGCCCAGCCGTTCCAGGTCACCGACCGGGTCGGCCAGTTCGACGTCATCGTCACGGTTGAAGGTTCGGGCCTGTCGGGCCAGGCCGGCGCCGTGCGTCACGGCATCTCCAAGGCCCTGACCTACTTCGAACCGGCGCTGCGCACGGCCCTGAAGCCGCACGGCTTCCTGACCCGCGACAGCCGCGTCGTCGAGCGGAAGAAGTACGGCAAGGCCAAGGCCCGCCGCTCCTTCCAGTTCTCGAAGCGCTAGTCGTTCGCGAACACGGTTTGCGAAAGGGCGCTTCGGGAAACCGGAGCGCCCTTTTTCTTTGGAGCGAAGCATGAGCAACCCCGTCGTTCATTCGCCGGCGCTGAAGGTCGATCATCTCACCCTGATGGTGCGTTCGCTGGAGGACAGCGCCAACTGGTACGCTGCGCTGTTGCCGGCGCTGGGGTTTTCGAGAACGAGGACCGGCAACTGGGGGACGCCTGACGGGTTCTTCCTTCAGATCCTGCAGGCGGATGCGGATACGGCTGACTACGGGCGACGAGCTCCCGGTCTGAACCACGTCGGGTTCGGCGCACCAGACGAACAGACCGTGCAGCGCATCCAGGCGACCATGCGAGCTGCCGGGTTCGAGGCGCCCGAGATACAGAATCTGGGCGGCGCGCGAGCGCTGTTCATGAAGGATCCAGACGGGATCCGCTTTGAAGTGACCTACTATCCTCCCGGCGTGAGCGTCGTGGACTAGCGACGAGCAAGGACGAAAGCGATGACCCCCAAGGTCTTCATCGACGGCGAAGCCGGCACAACCGGGCTGCAGATTCGCGAGCGGCTTGCCGGCCGCACCGATATCGACCTGCTGTCGATCGCCGAAGAGCGCCGCAAGGACGTGGACGCCCGCGCCGAGCTCATCAACGCCGCCGATGCGGTGATCCTCTGCCTGCCGGACGACGCGGCGCGCGAGGCCGTCAGCCTGATCACCAATCCAGCGGTCAAGGTCATTGATGCCTCGACCGCGCACCGCACGGCTGACGGCTGGACCTTCGGGTTCCCCGAGCTGTGCAAGAGCCAGAGGCCGGCGATCAAGACGGCCAAACGGGTCTCCAACCCCGGCTGCTATTCAACCGGCGCCATCGCCCTCATCCGTCCGCTGGTCCAGGCCGGCCTCATGCCTGCCGACCATCCCGTCAGCGTCAACGCCGTCAGTGGCTATAGCGGCGGCGGCAAGCCGATGATCGCCGAATTCGAGGATGAGGCCAGCCCGACCTATACCAAGGCGCCGTACCGCATCTACGCCATGGGCCTGGAGCACAAGCATGTGCCGGAGATGCAGGTCCGCTCCGGCCTGCTGACCCGGCCCCTGTTCACGCCCGCCGTCGGCCGTTACGCCCAGGGCATGCTGGTCGAGGTTCCGCTGCATCTGGCCCAGATGGGCAACGGGCCGGACCTGAAGGACCTGCATGAGGCGCTGACGAAACACTATCGCGGCGAACAGTTCGTCGAGGTCGTGCCCCTCAAGGTCTGCGAAGCGCTCAGGACGCTCGACCCCGAGGGCCTGAACGGCACCAATCGTATGCAGTTGTTCGTGTTCGGCTCCGACGAAGGACGTCAGGCCCGGCTCGTCGCCCTGCTCGACAATCTGGGCAAGGGCGCCTCCGGCGCGGCGGTGCAGAACCTCAACCTGATGCTAGGCCTGCCCGAGGCCGCCGGCCTTTGATCGTCCGTAGGGCGGTCGTCGCGGACACGCCGGCCCTGCGGGCGATGATGGCTGTCAGCAACGGCTACCGGCAGCCCGCGGCCCGATCGATGATCTTCGGCTTCGCCGCCGGCTGGTCGGTGCCCGACGACGACCATGAGGTCTGGCTGGCGCAGGACATTCACGCGGTCGCCGGCTTCTACGTCCTGATCCCGCACGGCGCGGACCAGGAACTGGATCTGTTCTTCACCGCGAACGACAGCCAGGGGACCGGCGTCGGCCGCCGCTTGTTCGACCATATGGCCGACCGGGCGAGGGCGCTCGGCGCAGGACGTGTGATCATCAGCTCGAACCCGGACGCGGCCGGCTTCTACCGGCGCATGGGCGCGATCGACATCGGCGTCTCACCGCCCGGCGACGGGATCAGCTGGGAACGGCCGAAATTTGAACTAATCCTCCCCGGAGCTTAGCGAGGGGGAGGGGGACCATCCGAAGGATGGTGGAGGGGGCAGCGCCTAGGCGAGCCGCTCTGTCCTGAATTCCGGTCTTTCCGGTGCCGCTGGCGCAGCCCCTCCACCGCCTCCGGCGGTCCCCCTCCCCACGGCGTGGGGAGGAAGAACTAACTTCTGACCTTCACGAAGCTCCCGGGCGCATCTTCCAGCGGCTTGCCGAGCGGGCCCTTCGACGGATCCCGCGCGGGGACCATTTCGCCGGACCGTTCGTTGAGCCAGGCCGCCCAGTGCGGCCACCAGCTGCCGGGATGCTCGACCGCGCCGGCCTGCCATTCGGCGACGGTGGCGGGGAGGTCGTCGTTCGTCCAGTGCTGGTACTTCTTCGCATCCGGGTGGTTGATGACCCCGGCGATATGACCGCTGCCGGCCATGGTGAATTTCACCGGCCCGCCGAACAGTTTCGCCCCGCGATAGATGCTCTTGAACGGCGCGATATGGTCGTCCCGCGAGGACTGCACATAGATCGGGGTCTGCACCTTGTGCAGGTCGAGCTTCACGCCGGCGAGGGTCAGCTCGCCCTTCGACAGCGCGTTGTCCTTGTAGAAATTGCGCAGATAGAAGAGGTGCAGCGCCTTGGGCATGCGCGTCTGGTCGCTGTTCCAGAACAGCAGGTCGAACGGCTTGGGTTCCTTGCCCATCAGGTAGTTGTTGACGAAGAACGACCAGATCAGGTCATTGCCGCGCAACGAATTGAAAGTGTCGGCCATCGACTTGCCGGGCAGGAAGCCGCCCGACTGGTCCATGGTTTCCTCGATCGAGCGAAGCCAGGCGTCGTCGACGAACAGCCTGAGGTCGCCCGCCTCCTCGAAATCCTGCTGGGCCGCGAAAAAGGTCGCCGACTGGATGCGCTTGTCGCCCTTGGCCGCCATATGGGCGAGGGCGCAGGAGAGCAGGGTGCCGCCGATGCAGTAGCCGACCGTATTTACCCGGTCCGTGCCGCACTGCTTCATCACCTGGGTCGTGGCGTCATAGATGCCCTCGACCAGGTAGTCCTCGAAGGTCTTGGCCGCGAGGGTCTCATCCGGGTTGACCCAGCTGGTGACAAAGACGGTGAATCCTTGGGCCGTCAGCCAGCGGATCAGGCTGTTATCGGGGCGCAGGTCGGTGATGTAGAACTTGTTGATCCAGGGCGTGAACAGCAGCAGCGGGATCTCGCGCACCTGTTCGGTCGTCGGTTCGTACTGCAGCAGCTGCAGGATGTCGTTCTGGTAGACGACCTTGCCGGGCGCGGTGGCGACGTTTTCGCCGACCTTGAACTGCTCCATGTCGGTCTGGCTGATCTGCAGCTGGCCGCCGCCGCGGGCCAGGTCCTCGGCGAAGTTTTCCATGCCCCGAACCAGGCTTTCGCCGCCGCTGGTCATGGCCTCCTTGAGCGCCGCCGGATTGGACATCAGGAAGTTCGACGGCGAGATCGCGTCCGTCAGCATTTTGATGAAGAACTCCACGCGACGCTTCTCCAGCGGGTCGACGCCCTCGACTTCAGAGACGAGATCGTTCAGCCAGCCGCTGGTCAACAGGTAGGACTGCTTCATCACGTCATAGACGGGATGGGCGCCCCATTCCGGATCGTTGAAGCGCTTGTCGCCCTTTGGCGGGGTGATGACGGGCTCCACCTGTTCGCCACCCATGCGGCGGGCCGTGGTCTGCCAGAGGTCCAGATAGCGCGAAAACAGGTCGGCCTGGGCCCGCATCAGGCGATCAGGCTGCGCCGCGAGGCGGCCCATGACATCGGTCAGGGCCGGGCCGACATGGAAGGGGTCCGGACTGAGCGCCGCGGGGCTGTCAGCCTGGCGCAGGGCAGCCTCGGCGATGGCGCCCTGCGCCGTGACCGCGGCGCGGGCGAGATTGGCCGACAACTTTTCCAGGGCCTCTCGTTGTTCCGAAGACAGAAACGCGGCCGGATCGGGCGCCGCGGCATAGTCGAACGACGAAAGAGGGGACGGCTGAGGCGGCGGCGTGGTCTTCGGCGATTCGGCGGGCCTGGGCTTTGCGGCTTTCGCCGCAGCCGTCGGCGCGGCGGGCTTTGCGGCGGGTTTCTTCGTCGAAGACCTCTTCGGGGCCGTCTTCGGGGGTGTAGTCTTGCCGCTAGAGCCTGCCATGCGTGCGTCCTTCCCGGTGCGTGGGCGTCTCGCGCCCTTTCGCTGAACCTGATCATGGCATAAGACCGTGACCGATATGAACGGCGATGCGCGAACTTTCTGGCGATCCTTGCGACTGGCGCTCCTTGCGGGCGTGGCAGGCGGCCTGACGGCCTGCGCCGACCTGCCGAAACTGGAGCCCGGGACCAGCGCCACGACCGACCCCAAGTCGCCCGCGGCCGCCCAGGTAGATGAGGCGCTGAAGCATCCCGGCCCCTGGCCGACCTTCGCCGGAATTCCCCAGATCCCCGATGACGTGCGCAATTCGGAGGCCTGGCGGGCCGCGATCGAAGATCAGGAAGCCGAAGGCGTCTACACCGCCCGGAGCGTGGCAGAAGACACCTGGAGCCTGACGGCGACCGAGGCCTTTGAGGCCCAGGCGCGCGTCGACGCCAATCCGCTGAACCTGCACGCCCCCACCGACGCCGAGATCGCCGAGTCGGAGGCCTATGCCCGCGCCCTGCGCAAGCGAGCTACCCCGCCTCCGTCGCCGAGGTGAATCCGGCGCGGCGGAGGCAAGAAATTCCCTGAACCTGCTTGGAGTCGCCCCTTCCGGGGGTTATCCATGCGCGACCTCCGCTCCCAGAGCGCCGGTGATGGCGCAGAGAGCCCTATAATGACCACCGAGTTTCACCGTATCCGGCGTCTGCCGCCCTACGTTTTCGAGGAAGTGAACCGTATCAAGGCCAAGCTTCGGGCCGAAGGAACGGACATCATCGATTTCGGGATGGGCAATCCCGACATGCCGACCCCCAAGCATATCGTCGACAAACTGATCGAGACCGCCCGCGACCCCAAGGCCGGCCGCTATTCCGCCTCCAAAGGCGTCATCGGCCTGAGGCGGGCGATGGCGGGCTACTACGAGCGCCGCTACGGCGTGTCGCTAAACCCCGACACCGAAGTGGTCGCGACCCTGGGCTCCAAGGAGGGGTTCGCCAACCTCGCCAACGCCCTGACCGCCCCGGGCGACGTGATCATCTGCCCCAACCCTGCCTATCCGATCCACGCGTTCGGATTCATCATGGCCGGCGGCGTGATCCGCCACGTGCCGGCCCTGTCGCCGGAAGAGTATCTGGCCGGTATCAGCCGCGCTGTGAAGCATTCGGCGCCGCCGCCCAGCATCCTGATTCTCAGCTATCCGTCGAACCCGACCGCGCAGTGGGTTGATCTGGATTTCTACCGCGACGCCGTTCAGCTGGCCCGTAAGCACGACATGCTGATCATCTCCGATGTCGCCTATTCGGAAATCTACTTCGACAATAATCCGCCGCCGTCGATCCTGCAGGTCGAAGGCGCCAAGGACCTCGCCGTTGAGGTCAACAGCCTGTCCAAGACCTATGCGATGGCGGGCTGGCGCGTGGGCATGGTCGTCGGCAACGCGCGCATGTGCGCGGCCCTGGCGCGGGTGAAATCCTATCTGGACTACGGCGCCTTCCTCCCGATCCAGGTGGCCGCCGCAGCCGCGCTGAACGGCCCGCAGGACTGCGTCGAGGAGATCCGCGGCATCTACAAGTCGCGCCGCGACACCCTTGTCAGCAGCATGAAGCGCGCCGGCTGGGACATTCCCGCGCCGCCGGCCTCGATGTTCGCATGGGCCAAACTTCCCGAGCCCTACAAGGACGTGAGTTCGATGCAATTCTCCCGGATGCTGATCGAGGAAGCGGGCGTCGCGGTCGCGCCGGGATCGGGCTTCGGCGAGTACGGCGAGGGCTATGTACGCATCGGCCTGGTCGAGAACGAACATCGCATCCGGCAGGCGGCGCGCAATGTGAAGAAGTTCCTCGCCGACTCCGAACGGATCCTCGCCAAGGCGCACAATGCGGTGGCCGCGCAATGAGCGCGCGGACCTGGCGAATCGGCGTCGCCGGCCTCGGCACCGTCGGCGGCGGACTTCTGCAGTTCCTGTCGGAGCGGCCGGATTTCGCGCCGGCCGGGGGCAGGGCGGTCATCACGGGCGTCACGGCCAGATCGCGGTCGCGGCCACGCAGCATCGACATTTCGAACCTCGCCTGGTTCGACGACCCTGTCGCTCTGGCGACGTCGCCGGACGTCGACCTGTTCGTTGAACTGGTCGGCGGCTCGGACGGTCCGGCCAAGGCCTCCGTCGAGGCCGCGCTGAAGGCCGGCAAGCCCGTTGTCACCGCCAACAAGGCGCTGATCGCCGAGCACGGCGCCGAACTGGCCGCGCTGGCGGAAGCGTCGGGCGTGCCCCTGCTGTTCGAGGCGGCCGTCATGGGCGGCACCCCGGCCGTCAAGATGCTGCGCGAGGCCATGGTCGGCGACGACGTGGTCGGCGTCGCCGGCATTCTTAACGGCACCTGCAATTTCATCCTCAGCGAGATGGAACAGCGCGGCGCATCCTTCGCCGACGTCCTCGCCGAAGCCCAGCGGATGGGCTACGCCGAGGCCGATCCGACCATGGACGTCGGCGGGTTCGACGCGGCCCACAAGGTCACGATCCTGGCGGCGCTGGCGTTCGGCTGCGCACCCAATTTCGCCGCCGCCGAGATCGAAGGCATCGACCAGGTCGATCTGCTGGACATCCGACTGGCGAAGGATCTGGGATACCGCATCCGGCTGATCGCCTCGGCCGACCGTACGCCGGACGGCGTTGCGGTGCGGGTTCATCCCTCGCTGGTGGCTCAGGGCCACCCGCTGGCCGAAACCCGCGGCGCGCTCAACGCCCTGTTCATCGAGGGCACCCGGATCGGGCGGATCTTCATCCAGGGGCCAGGCGCCGGGGCCGGGCCGACGGCTGCCGCCGTCGCGGCCGACATCGCCGACGTCATGACCCTGCCGACCCGGCCGGTGTTCCAGCGTCCCGCCGGGGCGCTGAAGCCATTCGTGGCCGTCGCCCCCACACGGCGCGTCGGCAAGGCCTATCTGCGGCTGCTGGTGAAGGATCAGGCCGGGGTCATTGCCGCCGTTTCCGAGACACTCGCCGAATGCGGGGTGTCGATCGACAGCTTCCTGCAGAAGCCGGTTGAGGACGCCGGCGGGGTGCCGATCGTGCTGACGACACACGCGATCGCGGAGTCTGTGCTGACCGATGCGATAAACCGCATCGAAAAACTGCCGTCCGTGCTAGAGCGTCCGCGCCTGTTGCGCATCGCGCGTATTTGAGAATCCTCCGACAACACCGGAGAGCGCCCCGGGAAGGGGCCGGGAGACTGACTTTCATGAGTTCTGAAACGCTGGACCGGGGACTGGTTCTGGACGCGGTCCGGGTGACCGAAGCGGCGGCGATCGCGGCCTGGCATCTGGTCGGCCGCGGCGACGAGAAGGACGCCGATCAGGCGGCCGTCGACGCGATGCGCAACGCGCTGAACGATCTGGCCATCGACGGCGAGATCGTCATAGGCGAGGGCGAGCGGGACGAAGCGCCGATGCTCTACATCGGCGAAAAGGTCGGCACCGGCAAAGGCCCGCGCGTCGACATCGCGCTGGACCCTCTTGAAGGCACGACACTGACGGCCAAGGCCATGGCCAACGCCCTGGCCGTGATGGCCTGGGCCCCGGCCGGCACGCTGCTGAACGCGCCCGATACCTACATGGACAAGATCGCCTGCGGCCCCGGCTACGCCGAGGGGGTGATCGATCTGGACGCCTCGCCGGCGGACAACGTCCGCGCCATGGCCAAGGCCAAGGGCGTTGAACCTGACCAGATCACCGTCTGCGTCCTGGACCGTCCGCGCCACACCGAGATTATCAACAGCCTGCGTTCCGTCGGCGCGCGGGTCTATCTGATCACCGACGGCGACGTGGCGGGCGTGATCAACACCGCTGATCCCTCGACCGGTGTCGACCTCTACATCGGCCAGGGCGGAGCGCCGGAGGGCGTACTGGCCTGCGCGGCGCTGAAGTGCGTCGGCGGCCAGTTCCAGGGCCGTCTGGTGTTCCGCAACAATGACGAACGCGCCCGCGCCGCCAAATGGGGCATCACCGATCTCGACCGCAAATACATGCTCGACGAGATCGTCCGCGCCGACGCCATCTTCGCCATGACCGGCGTAACTGACGGCGCGCTTCTCGACGGGGTCAAGTTCGAGACCGGATTTGTCCTCACCCACACCATGGTGATGAACTCCTCCACCCGCACCGTGCGTGAAGTGCGGATGAAACGGCCCCTCTGACGATGGCCGACGGCGCACCGGAGGCAGGCTTCCTCGGTGTGCGCCGCTCGCTGTCCGGACGGGCCTGGCGCTGGCGTCCCGCCGACGCCGCGCTGATCCGTGATCACCAGATGCGCCATGGGCTCAGCGAGCCTTTGGCCCGTGCGTTGGCCGGGCGCGGCATCGATACGGCCGGCGCAACCGACTACCTGACGCCGACGCTGAAGGCGCAGTTTCCCGACCCCTCTACGTTCGCCGACATGGATCTGGCGGCCTCGATCCTCGTCGACGCCGTCGAGACCGGCCGGCCAACGGCCGTGTTCGCCGACTACGACGTCGACGGCGCCTCGAGCGCGGCCCAGCTGGTGCGCTGGTTCCGGGCCATGGGCCGCGAGCTGGCCATCTATGTGCCCGACCGGATCATCGAGGGCTATGGCCCAAGCCCGGCCGCCTTCCGCCATCTGCAGGAGCAGGGCGCGGACCTTGTGGTCACCGTCGACTGTGGCGCGGCGGCGACAGACGCCCTGGTGGCGGCGAGAGACATCGGTCTCGATGTCGTGGTCATCGATCACCACCTGATGCGCGGCGACCAGCCGCCGGCCGCGGCCCTGGTCAATCCCAACCGGCCCGACGACACATCGGGGCAGGGGCATCTCGCTGCGGCAGGGGTGACCTTCGTACTTCTGGCCGCCCTGAACCGCGAGGCGCGGCGCAGGGGGCTGTTCCAGGACCGCTCGGAGCCGGACATCCGCCAGTGGCTCGACCTGGCGGCCATGGGCGCGGTCTGCGACGTCACCAGCCTGACCGGCTTCAATCGCGCCATCGCGGCCCAGGGGCTGCGGACGATGTCGAACTGGGCCAATCCCGGGCTGAAGGCGCTGCTCGACGTGGCCAAGGCCCAGGGGCCCGCCACGACCTTCCACGCGGGCTTCATTCTCGGCCCACGGATCAACGCGGGAGGACGGATCGGGCGGTCCGACCTCGGCGCGCGCCTGCTGTCGACCGATGATCCCGAAGAAGCCCGCGATCTGGCTGAGCAGCTCGATGCCCTCAACGCCTCGCGCAAGGACGTCGAGAAAGGGGTCATCGACGAGGCCGTGCTATCGATCGAACGGGACAGCAATTTCGATCCCGAGGCGCCGGCCATCGTCGTGGCCGGAGACGGATGGCATCCGGGCGTCGTCGGCATTGCCGCCGCTCGCCTGCGGGAGCGCTATCGCAAGCCGGTTGTCGTGATCGGCATCGACAGGCCGTCAGAAACAGGCAAGGGCTCGGGGCGCTCCCAGCCGGGTGTGAACCTCGGCAGGGCCGTGCAGGCCGCGTTCGACGAGGGCCTACTGCTGGCCGGCGGCGGGCACGCCATGGCCGCGGGCCTGACCATCCGGCCGGCGATGATTCCCGATCTGCGCGCCTTCCTTTGCGAGCGGCTTGCCGACGAAATGGTCGAGGCCGCCGGTCAGGACGCTATCGAGATCGACGCCCTGGTCAGCCCCGGTGGCGCGACGCGCGGCTTGTACGCCGAGTTCCAGCGCCTGGCCCCATTCGGTCCGGGCAATCCCGAACCCACCTTCGCCGTCGCCGACGCCCGGATCGAGCGTCCCATGATGCTCAAGGGCGGCCATGTGCGCTGTACGCTGATGGATTCCTCGGGGGGACGCCTCAAGGCCGTGGCATGGCGAGCGGGCGAAACCGAGATGGGCGCACGGATCATGGCCGGCGGGGGATCGATGCATTTTGTCGGTCGGCTGAAGCCCGATGACTGGCAGGGCCGTCAAAGTGTCGAGCTGGAAATCGAGGACGCCGCCGACCCCAGGATGGTGCTGTAATTCATCGGTCGCGGCCTTTGGCGGCGCAGAGACGTGAAGACCTGCGCAAGGGGCTTGCGCCACCCGGGAGTCGCGAATATACAGCCGCTTCCTCGCGACCGGGCGCCCTTCGTCTATCGGTTAGGACCCCAGATTTTCAATCTGGTAAGAGGGGTTCGACTCCCCTAGGGCGTACCACCGCCGCGAGTGACTTTTCCCAAAATATCGCGACAAATTGTCGCACCCAAAGCCCGAGTCATCGTCTGGGCGAATTCCCGCATTGACGGCTCTCGCCCCGCGAGAACAGTGTTATACCTAAGACCTCGTCCAAACGGCACTTCGGGATGGGGCAGAGGGGCGGAATGTCTGGTTTTGATTTCGAGGCTCAGGACTCGCACGAAGAATCCGTGCGGATCAATGGCCGCGTGAAATGGTTTGATGCCGGGAAGGGCTACGGTTTCATCGTTCCCGACGATCCCAGCCAGACCGGCTTGAAGGATGTGCTTCTGCACATCACATCGCTGCGCAACGCAGGTCGCGAGTCTGCCATCGAGGGCTCGGTGATCATTTGTGATGTCGTACGCCGAACCAAGGGCTGGCAGGTTTCCGACATCGTTGACCTGGACGAGACGGCCGCACCGCCCGTTGGTGAACGGCCCCAACGCCGTTTCGACCAGGAGTCTGGCGGTGGTTTCCGCCGCGACCGGTTCGGTGGCGGCTTTGGCGGAGAGTCACGCGAGGCTCCGCGACGGGGTCCGCCCGTGCACGCTGAGGGTCCGCTCGAGCATTGCACCGTCAAATGGTTCAACCGCACCAAGGGCTACGGTTTCGTGGTGCGCGACGCCCAGCCGGGGGATATCTTCGTCCACATCGAGACGCTGCGCCGCAGCGGCCTTGATGACCTGCAGCCTGGAGATGGCGTGATGGTGCGCTTCGCCGAGGGGCCCAAGGGTCTTGTTGTGGCCGAAATCGCGGCGTCCTGACGCTCGATCGCTCCTGGAGTAACCCGTTGATCCTGAACATGCGTAACGCCGGTCGGACCGCTGTCCTGGCCGCCGCCCTGCTTGCGGCTTCCATGGCCGGAGCCTGCCATGCGGAAAGTGCGGCTTCGCCAGCCGCGACCACGCCCGCCCGGATCGTGCTGACGCCCGTCACGGAGCCCCTGACGATCGACACCGCCAGCGGCGTGAAGGCGTTCAAGGTCGAGATCGCCGACGACGACGCCGAACGTGAAAAGGGCCTGATGTATCGAACGACCCTGGCCCCCGACGCCGGCATGCTGTTCGAATGGGAACGCGCCGCGCCACGCGCCTTCTGGATGAAGAACACCTACATCCCGCTCGACATCATCTACATCGGAGCTAACGGCCGGATCATCTCGATCGCCGCCATGGCCCAGCCGTTCGATGAGACGCCCATACCCTCACGCGGCGACGCGAAGGCCGTCCTGGAGCTTGCCGGCGGTCGCGCCGCACAGCTTGGCATCGACCTGGGCGACCAGGTTCACCACCCGATGTTCGGCCAGTGACGGACGAGACCGTTCCGGCGCCGCCGGAGGGGTTCAAGCCCAGCGCCCGAGGCCCCTATACGACGCACAACGGGCCGTTCTTTCACCGCATCGAGAACGATCGGCTGGAGCACGCCTTCTTCGTCCTCAAGCGGCACTGCAACAGCCTGGGCATCGTCCACGGCGGCATGCTGTCGACCTTCATGGATGGCGTGCTGGCGAACGCCGTGGGCCGCGAAACAGGCACGGCCTCGGTGACCGTGCACCTGTCGCTCGATTTCCTGTCGATGGCCCGGGCCGGCGACTGGGTCTACGGCGAGGCCGTCGTCACCCGCAAGACGAAGGACCTGATCTTCGTCGAGGGGCGAATCCACACCGGCAGCCGCGACGTGATGCGGGCCACCGGCATCTTCAAGCCCGTCCATCGGCGCGCGGACCAGCCGGCGCCCGGCGCACGGCCTAAGCCAGACTGAGCACGACCTTGACGCAGTCGCCGTGATGCTGCGCGGCGATGGCCGCATTGATCTCGGCGAACGGGAAGGTCTTCACCAGCTTCTCCACGGGCAGGCGGCCGGCCTTCCAGTGGGCGATCAACTCGGGGAGGAAGACGTCCGGGTCGCTGTCGCCCTCAATGATGCCGCGCACGGTCTGGCCGAACGTCAGAACGGTCCCGAGGTCGCCGGGCAGCGGCGTGCCCGCCGGCGGGATGCCGACGATCCCCAGCACCCCCTTGGGGGCCAGGGCGCCCATGATGGCGGTCAGGGTGTCGGGTCGGCCCGTCGTGTCGAAGGCATAGTCAACGCCCTGGGGCAGGATCGCGCGGACAGCCGCTGCCAGGTCCGGACTGGCGGCCGGGTCGATGACATGCGTCGCGCCGAGCTCGGTGGCCAGCGCCCGCCGCGCCGCGTGCGGCTCGACGACGATGACAGTTCCGCAGCCCTGGATCTTCGCGCCCATGACCGCCGAAAGGCCCACGGCGCCGCCGCCGGTGATCAGCAGGCTGGAGCCTGTCGGACAGGCCAGGGCCAGCATGATGCCGCCGGCGCCCGTCTGGACGCCGCAGCCGAGCGGCGCGGCAAGGTCGAAGGGGATGTCGTCCGGCAGCTTCAGGACGTTCGCCTCGTAGGCAAGGGCGTAGGTCGCGAAGGACGACTGACCGAAGAAATTTGACGAGACAGCCGTGTCGCCCTGCTTCAGCGCCTTGGACCCGTCCGGCCGCATGCCGATGTAGTTCAGGGCCGGCATTGAATAGCAGTAGGCGGGATCGCCGCTCTTGCAGCGGTCACACTGGCCGCAGGAGCGGAAGGTGAGGGCCACCCGGTCTCCGGCGACGACCTTGGTCACGGAGGCGCCGACGCGCTCGACCACGCCCGCGCCTTCATGACCCAGCACGGCGGGCATCGAGAAGGGCATGCCGCCCTCCCGGGCGACCAGGTCGGTGTGGCAAACGCCGACGGCGGCGATGCGGACGAGGATCTCGTCGGCGCGCGGCTCGTCCAGTTCGACGGTCTCGAGCGTGAAATCCTGGCCCGGGGCGCGGGCGACGGCGGCGATTACCTGCATGGTCGAATCTCTCAAGCGGTCCAGAGGTCGTAGGTGTCGTGGTCCAGCGCCTGGATGCAGGCCCCGCGGGTCATGGTCAGGAACAGGGCGTCGCCGCGCTCGGTGCGCTCGACCGCGATGGCCGAAAAGACGCCCATGAACACGCCGTGGACCGCCATGCGACGATAGTCGGTCCAGCAGTCCGCCGCGCTGTAGTCACTGACACCGAGCCGGCGCAGTTCTTCGTGATACTGCCCGATCAGTTCGCGCTCATGCCGGCGTCGAAGATCCGGCGAAATGCCGGCGCTCAGGAAATAGGTCACGTCCGTCATCCCGTGGCCGATGGCCAGCGTCTGCCAGTCCAGCGTGCCCATGCGGCGGGTTCCGCCCTGGATGTCGAACAGGATGTTGTCGAGCCGGAAGTCGCCGTGCTGGACCGTGAACGGTCCCTCGGTCACGCCCTGAAACTGCGGCATGATCTCCGGAAGGCGGGTGACAAGAGCCATATGCTCGTCGGCCAGGACGCCGTCGTAGCGCTCGCGGAAAGCCCCGATTATGCCGGGCAGGGCGGCGATGATCGCCGGGAACATGTCCGGACTGGACGCCAGCCAGGCGATGTCCTTCAGCGAGGGATCGTTCCACCGTGGGGCGTGCAGGGCCGCGGCCTCCAGCATCGCGGTGCGGGCGTCATCGATCGAACAGCCGGTCAGCTGATCGCCGGCCCGGGCCGGGCCGAAGTCCTCGAAGATCAGCGTGAAGGCCGAGGTTTCCGGATCGATCCCGGCGAAGTGGGTCCGGGGGGTGATGATCCCGACGGTCGAGGCCACTTCGCGATAGAAGCCGACTTCGCGACCATAGAGATTGAACGCCGCGCCCGTGGCCCGGCTACCGGGATCGGCGGCGGCGAACTTGCCGACCACGCTGGCGGGCGCCGTCTCCGGTGCGCCCTCATAGCCCAGGGTGATCCGGTAGCTGTCGCCGACGAGGCCATTTCCGACCGGTTTAATGTCAATCGAGGTCACCCGGCCCGTTGGCAGAGCGCCGGACGCCCGCAGCACGGCCGTCATCCAGTCGGGGTCTACGGCGTCGATGGTGGCGGCGATGGCGGGTTGCGTCATGTCGTGTTTCCCGATCGCCGACGGACTTGGCGCCGCCTGGCGAAGGCTGGTCCCTGAAATCACCGCTAGACCATCCCTGGCGGCGCTGGAACCATCTTTAGGCCGATCACCCAACGGAACCGCAACCGACATGCGCAATACGTTTGCTACCGGCCGCGAAGCTTTGTAGAGCAAGCCCTTCCGTGATTACGGGGTGTGGCGCAGTCTGGTAGCGCATCTGGTTTGGGACCAGAGGGTCGGAGGTTCGAATCCTCTCGCCCCGACCACGGAAACGACTGACCGCAGGAGGCTCCGCATGCTCGCGCGCATCTATCGTCCCGCCAAGACCGCCATGCAGTCCGGCAAGGCCAAGACGAAGGACTGGCTCCTGGAGTTCGAGCCGGCCGCCGCGAAGCGCACCGACCCGCTGACCGGGTGGACCCAGTCCACCGACATGAACGGCCAGGTGCGGCTGACCTTCGAAACACGGGATGAGGCGGTCGCCTACGCCCAGCGCCACGGCATCGCCTTCCAGCTTTTCGAGCCGAAAGAGCCGAAGAAGATCATCAAGGCCTACGCCGACAACTTCGCCACCAATCGCCGGCAGTCCTGGACGCATTAGCGGGGGTCGTGCGTCCTTCGAGACGCGGACCTGGGGGTCCGCTCCTCAGGATGACGAAGCAGGTTGGATTGCACTACTGTTCGTCATGGTGAGGAGCGAGGCCCCGGCCGAGCGTCTCGAACCACGCAAGAGCACCGTCGAAGACCCCATAGCTCAACCGGATAGAGCACCTGCCTTCTAAGCAGGGGGTTGCAGGTTCGAGTCCTGCTGGGGTCGCCATGGTCAGGCGCTGTAGGCGTCCAGGCCCTTGCGCAAGTCGGCGATCAGGTCGGCGGGGCTCTCCAGGCCGACATGCAGGCGCATAAGCGGGCCGCCGTAGGCGATATCGACGGTCCGTGAGGTCAGCTGCTTGTCACAGCTGATGGCCAGGCTCTCGAACCCGCCCCACGAAAAGCCCAGCCCGAAGATCTCCAGAGCATCGAGGAAGGCCTCGACCTTCGCGGGCGACCCGGGCCGCAGCACGAAGCCGAACAGGCCGCAGGTCCCGCTGTAGTCGCGCATCCACAGGGCGTGGCCGGGCGCGCCGGGGAGGGCGGGATGCAGGACGGTCAGCACCTCCGGTTGCCCGGCCAGCCAGCGGGCGACCGCCAGTCCGCTCTCCCCCTGCCGTTCCAGCCGGGTGGCCAGGGTGCGCAGGCCGCGCAGGGCCTGATAGGCGTCGTCGGGGGCCACCGACCACCCATGGTCGGCGATGGAGGCCTTGATCAGCGCGCCGGTCGCCGGATCAGCCGTCGTGACCGAACCCAGGAAGACGTCCGAATGGCCGCAGACATACTTGGTCAGGGCCTGGACGCTGATATCGACCCCCTGCGCAAGCGGCTTGAACAGCAGGCCCGCGGCCCAGGTGTTGTCGGCGATGGTCAGCACGCCACGGGCGCGGGCGGCGGCGGCGATGGCGGCCACGTCCTGCATCTCGAAGCTCAGCGAGCCGGGCGACTCCATGACGATCGCGCGTGTTTCGGGAGTCGCCAGCGCCAGCACCCCTGCCGCGTCGAGCCGGGGATCATAGTACTGAACGGCGACGCCGAACCGCGCCAGGACCCGATCACAGAAATAGCGCACCGGCCGGTAGACCGTGTCGACCACCAGCAGATGATCGCCGGACTTGAGCACGGCGGTGATCGCCGCGGTCATCGCCGCGAGGCCTGACGGATAGAGCTGGACGTCGGTCGCACCTTCAAGCTCGGCGAGCGCGTCCATCAAGGCGAACTGCGCCGACAGCCCGGCGCGACCGTAGCCCAGCGTGCCGTCGTAGAGGGCCTTCGCGCTGGGCAGCAGCACCGTTGAGCCACGCTGGACCGGCGGACTGACCGTCCTGGCTTGAAGGGCCGCGACATGACCGGCGTGGATCAGGCGTGTTTCTTCGTCCATGCGGGTTGCCAGCCTTGGCGTCGGGGAGCGATGGTTGCCCACTCCCATAGGGCGGCTTGGCGCCGTCGATCAAGGACGCCTCGCCGTGAAACGACTCGCCCTGGCCCTGTTGCTTGCCGCGCTGGCCAGCGGCTGCGAGCGTACGGCGCCGGTTTCGAGCGCGCCGGACAAGGCTCCGGTCGTTGATGAGGCCGGCGCGACGGCTTCGGCAAACCGGACCCTGACGGCCGTGAAGGCGCGCGGAGTCCTGCGGTGTGGCGTCAATCCCGAGCTCGCGGGGTTTTCCCATCGGGATGCACAGGGGCGCTGGAGCGGCTTTGACATCGACTTCTGCCGCGCGCTCGCCGCCGCGGTGCTGGGCAGTCCGGAACGGGTCGCCTTCATACCGCTGACCAACGACATGCGGCTTGCGGCCCTGAAAGCGGGACAGGTCGATCTCCTGTCGCGCAACACCAGCTGGACCTTCAGCCGCGATGCGGGCGAAGGCGTCGATTTCGCGGGCGTCAGCTACTACGACGGCCAGGGATTCCTTGCGCCACGCGACCTTTCACTGCAGAGCGCCTCGGAGCTGTCGGGGGCCAAAATCTGCGTACAGTCGGGGTCGACCAGCGAGTTGAACCTGCGCGACTGGTTCAAGACCCGTTCGATCAACTGGATGCCAGTGCTGGCGCCGACGCTGGAACGGGCGCGTGCGGATTACGAGCAGGGCGTCTGCGACGTGCTGTCGGCCGATATTTCGGCCCTGGCGTCTGCAAGGGCGACCCTCGCCGACCAGACCGCCCATGTGCTCCTGCCTGATGTGATCTCCAAGGAGCCGCTCGGCCCCGTCGTGCGCCAGGGCGACCCCGGCTGGACCGACATTGTGCGCTGGACCCTGAACGTCCTGATTCTGGCCGAGGAGGCGGGGATCACCCGCGAGAGCGTCGATCGGCAACGCAAGGCAGCGACGGCGCCGGAGGAGCGGCGCCTGCTGGGAGCGGACACAGGCTACGGCGGCATGCTGGGACTGGACGACGCGTGGGCCTACCGGGCCATCAAGGCCGTGGGCTCCTATGGCGAGGTGTTCGACCGCAACCTCGGCAAGGACTCGGCGCTGAAACTGGAGCGCGGCCAGAACGCGCTGTGGAGCGCGGTGAAACCTGGCTTGCTGTATTCGCCGCCGTTGCGGTGATCAGGCCGGGCCGGTGACCACCGGGACATCCTCGCGGCCGCCCCATTCCGTCCAGGAGCCGTCGTAGAGCGCCGTGCGCTCCTTGCCGAGGCGGGCGAGACCCAGCGCCAGAATGGCGGCGGTGATGCCCGATCCGCAGCTGGTGATGATCGGCTTGTTGATATCAACGCCGGCTTTGTCAAAGATTTCAGACAGCTGTGCGACTGACTTCATAGTGCCGTCCGGGGCCAGAAGCTCGCTGGACGGGACGTTGCGCGCGCCCGGCATGTGACCGCTCCGCAGGCCCGCGCGCGGTTCGGGCGTTTCGCCGGTGAACCGACCGGCGGGACGAGCGTCGACGACCTGCTCCCGGCCGGTCTCAAGCGCCTTGCGAACCTGGGCGAGATCCCGAACCAGGTCGTAGCTGAGCCGAGGGGTAAAATGCCGTTCCCGCGGCGGCGCCGGCATGTCCGAGGTCGGCCGCCCTTCGGCGATCCACTTCGGCAGGCCGCCGTCGAGCACCACCACATCGAGGTGACCCATGGCGCGGAAGGTCCACCAGACGCGGGCGGCGGAGCGCAGGCCCAGTTGGTCGTAGACCACCATGCGCGACCCGTCGCCCAGTCCCAGCTTGCGGACCCGCGAGGCGAACTTCACCGCGCTGGGCAGCATGTGCGGGAGGGAAGAGGTCTCGTCGGCGATGTCGTCGATGTCGAAGAAAACCGCGCCGGGAATGTGCGCCAGGGCGTACTCGGCCTTCGCGTCGCGCTCCTCCTGCGGGAAGTACCAGCTGGCGTCGATGATCCGGACATCGGGCGCCTGCAGGTGGTCAGCGAGCCAGGCGGTGGAAACGAGCGGATCAGCCATCGATTGGTCCCCTAGAGCCAGCCGGGAACCGGAAGGCCGCGTTCCTTGAGGAACGCCGGATTAAACAGTTTGCTCTGATACCGCGATCCGTAGTCGCACAAAATGGTCACGATGGTGTGGCCGGGTCCCAGATCGCGCGCCAGAGCCATGGCGCCGGCGATATTGATGCCCGTTGACCCGCCCATGACCAGACCCTCGTGCTCCGCCAGGTCGAAGATGATGCGCAGCATCTCCTCGTCCCCGATGCGATAGACATGGTCGATCGTCAGGCCTTCGAGGTTTGCTGTAATGCGGCCCTGACCGATGCCCTCGGAGATCGAGGTCCCCTCGGCCTTCAATTCGCCGGTCGTATAGTAGCTGTAGAGCGCCGCGCCGCCGGGATCTGCGAGGCCGATGGCGATGTCCGGTTTGCGGGCGCGCAAGACCGCCGCCACCCCCGCCAGCGTACCGCCCGAACCGACGGCGCAGATGAACCCGTCGACCTTGCCGCTCGTCTGTTCCCAGATCTCAGGGCCGGTGGTGCGCTCGTGCGCCTGGCGGTTGGCGACGTTGTCGAACTGGTTGGCCCAGATGGCGCCATTGGGGTCGGTCTTCGCCAGCTCATCGGCCAGCCGGCCGGAATAGCGCACGTAGTTGTCAGGGTTCGAGTAGGGGACCGCATCCACCTCGACCAGCTCGGCGCCGGCCAGACGAATGGCGTCCTTCTTCTCCTGGCTCTGGGTCCGCGGGATGACGATCGTGGTCTTGTAGCCCAGAGCGCTGGCGACCATGGCCAGGCCGATGCCGGTGTTGCCGGCCGTGCCCTCGACGATCCGGCCGCCAGGTCGCAGCAGACGCCGGGCCTCCGCGTCCCGGATAATGCCGAGCGCCGCGCGGTCCTTGATCGACTGGCCGGGGTTGAGGAATTCAGCCTTGCCGAGGATCTCGCAGCCGGTCGCTTCGCTGGCGGCCTTCAGCCGGATCAGCGGGGTATTTCCGATCAGATCCAGGACACTGGCGGCAGCGGACATAGGCGTTTTCCGGCGGCCGAACGACGACCTGATGGTCCAGCCTACATCATGCGCGCCCGCCGGATCGCAACCCCAGAATATCTGAAGGCGCCCTAGGCTCTCGACAGACCCAGCTGGATGACGTTGGTCCGCTCGGTGCGGAAGCCGGCCTCGCAATAGGCGAGGTAGTATCGCCACATCTTGCGGAAGCGCTCGTCGAATCCGAGGCGGCGGATATCGTCCCAGGCGGCCTCGAAACGGCGGCCCCATTCGGCAAGCGTGTCGGCGTAATGCTGGCCAAAGGCGGGCGCCTGGTCCCAGGTCAGACCGGCGCGGCCGGTTTCCTGCCTCAGCCGCGTCTCGCTGGGCAGCATGCCGCCCGGGAAAATGTACTTCTGGATGAAGTCGGCGTGGCGGCGGTAGCCCTCGAACAGCTCATCGCGGATGGTGATGATCTGCAGGCCGGCGCGGCCGCCGGGCGAGAGCACGTCGTGGATTTTGCGGAAATAGGTCGGCCAGTATTCCTCCCCGACGGCCTCGAACATCTCGATCGAGGCGACGCGGTCGAACTTGCCGTCGACATCGCGGTAGTCGACGAGGCGAATGTCGGCCTTTTCAGCCAGCCCCTTCTCGAACAGCCGTTTCTTCGCGAAATCATACTGTTCCCGCGAAATGGTGATGCCGGTGACCGTTGCGCCGACCTCCGCGGCGGCGAATTCGGCGAAGCCGCCCCAGCCACAGCCGATCTCGAGCACGCTCTGGCCGGACCGCAGGTCCATCGAACGGGCGAGGGCGGCGTACTTGTGTGTCTGGGCCAGGTCCAGCGGCTCGCCCGGCTTCTCGTAGACCGCCGAGCTGTAGGTCATCGTCCGGTCCAGCCAGCGCTCGTAGAAGGGATTGCCCAGGTCGTAGTGGGCGTGAATGTTCTTCTTCGAGCCTTTGCGGTCATTCCGGTTCAGCATGTGGCTGACGATGTTGATCGCCCGGACAATCGGGTTACCGCTGACCAGCGCTTCCAGCCGGTCGAAGTTGAGGGCGAACGCAGACAGCAGGGCCGCCAGGTCAGGACTGTCCCATTCCCCGGCCATGTAGCCTTCGGCGAATCCGACCGAACCGGCGACAAGGCAGCGGCGGATGAACCGGTAGTCCCTGACAATCAGCCGGGCGTCCGGACCCGGCTCGCGGCCGTGACAGGGAATTTCGGTTCCGTCAGGGAGCACCCAGGTGAGGGTCCCTTCGCGCCAGTTGTCGGCGCAGATCCGGACCCCGGTGCGGAACACCGCCGGGGCGTTACGCAACGCGTCGGGTTCGCTGGCGCGGCCTTTCGGGGCGTGTGTCAGGTCCGTGAACGTCATGTCCGCTACTTTCCGTCCTGCCGAGAGTATCATGGTTTTTTCCCGTCGCACGAGAGAGAAGTGTGGCGCGGCTTGCGCCGACATCAGGTGAGGGTGGCCGGCTAACCAGTGGAATACCCTTCAGGAACAGCCGAAACGCTTCCCAATGGATCGTCGCGAGGACCTTGAGGGTCATCAGCGGCATGGCGAAGAACTGCCCGAGCAGCGCCCGGTCGGTGAGCGGCCGGCGTTGCAGCGCCAGTGTGGCGGTAAAGTCAGGACGTCCGTCTGTGGATTTGACGATCGACAGATTCAGATGTTCGGACGGCGGGGTGACATCGAACCTATAGTCGCCCTCCACCGCGAAGAACGGCGATACGAAAAGGGCCTTGGGGACCGTCTGGCGCTGCGGGCCGTTTCCGGAAGCGGGAGCGACGTAGGCGTGGGTCTGGCCGAACGTGCTGTTGACCTCATAGATGACCGCCTCAAGGTTCCCGGCGATGTCCTCGACGTAGACCAGCGAAATCGGATTGAAGACGAAGCCAAGGACACGGGGGAAGGTCAGCAGGCGGATCCGGTGGGCCGTCGCAGCGACATCGGTTTCCTTCAGCCGCGCCTCGACCCAGCTGCGGAGGGACCGCCCGTCGCGCCAGCCGTGGTCACGGTCGTCGATGGAGAAAAGCCCAAACCGCCCCCGACGCAGGAGGATCAGGCCGGCGAGGTCCTCGTCGAGGCGGTTGACATCCAGCAGGAGCTGAAACAGCGAATAGCGAAACCGGTGTGGCTTTGGCGACAGGCGGTTGTGAACCGTCTCGCCGACATAGAGGGCCGCTGTCATGCGGCGGCCGCCAGCGCCGCTGGCGATTCGCTGAGGTCGGCGACGCGATGGTCGACGAACGCCCAGGGTGCCTTGCCCCCCAGAGCCAGCGCCACCTTCACGCCCGAGGTCACCCCGTCCTCGTGGAATCCGTACCCAAGCCAGGCCCCGGCGTACCAGACGCCGCCCCGTCCCTGGATGCGACCGAAGCGGCGCTGGGCGGCGAGCGCGGGCGTATCGAACTGGGGATGCTCATAGTCGAAGGCGGCGAAGGTCAGGTCCGGGTTCGGCTCCGGGGAATTGAGACTGACGAACAGCGGGCGCGTCGCGTCGAGGCCCTGCAGATTGTTCATCCAGTATGTGACGTAAGGGTCTGATTTCTCACCCGTATTGGTAACGTAGTTCCAGCTTCCCCATGCGGACTCCCGGCTTGGCATCAAGGCGGGATCCCGGTGCAGGAACGCCCGGTTGGGGGCGTAGCGGATGGCTGACAGCAGGGCGCGCTCTTCGCCATCCGCGTCCGCCAGAACGGCGAGCGCCTCGGGTGCGTGACAGGCGAGGATCACGTGGTCGAACAGCTCTTCGCGACCCTGGCTGTCGAGGACCACGACGCCGGCGTCGGTGCGGCGCACCTCAAGAACTTGGGCGTTGAGCCGGACGCTGTCGCCGAGCGCCGCGCCGATCTTCTGCACATAGCGGCGGCTGCCGCCGACCACCGTGCGCCACTGCGGGGGTTTGAACTGCAGCAGGCCATGGTTTTGGAGGAAGCGCAGAAAGCTCTCTGCCGGGAAGTCGCCGATGCCGCCCTCGGTCGTCGACCAGATGGCCGCGCCCATGGGCAGCAGGAAGCGATCGCGAAAGCCGCCGCCGAACCGCCGCAACTTCAGCCAGGCGCCGAGGGTGAGATCGTCGATTCCGCCTTTCAGCAGGTCGGTGCGAGCGACCGCATAAAACCGCCGGATATCATTGAGCATGCCCAGGAAATCGGGCCGCACGAGGTTGCGCTTCTGGGCGAAGACGCCACGCGGAAAGTTGGAAGACCATTCCACGCCGCCGCCGGCGCAGGCGAAGCTCATGTCGGTCAGGCGGGTCTCGACATCGAGCGCTCCGAACAGACCGCGCAGGTTTGGATAGTTCTCTTCGTTGTAGACGATGAAGCCGGTGTCGACGTCGATCGCCTTGCCGGAATAGTCGATGGTCACGGTGTTGGCGTGGCCCCCGAGACGGTCGTCGGCTTCGTAAACGACCAACTCGTGCAGGCCTTCGAGCGCCCAGGCGGCGCCGAGCCCGGCGATGCCGGATCCGATGACGGCGATCTTCATGCGGCGCTCCTGACGGCGGCATAGGCGGCGAGGGCGCGGTCGCGCGCCCTGGCGTGGTCGACGATGGGGTGGGGATAGGTTTTCCCAGGCACGACGCCTGCCTGGCGAAGGTCGAGCGGCGAGGCGGTCCAAGGCGCGTGGATCACATCGTCCGGCAGCCTTGCGAGTTCCGGGACCCATCGACGGACATAGTCACCGGCGGCGTCGAATTTCTGACCCTGGGTTACAGGGTTGAAGATGCGGAAATACGGGGATGCATCCGCGCCTGATCCCGCGACCCACTGCCAGTTGGCGGCGTTCTGGGCGATGTCGGCGTCGACCAGAGTGTCCCAGAACCAGCGCTCGCCGGCGCGCCAGTCGACCATCAGATCCTTGATCAGGAACGAGGCGACGATCATCCGGACGCGATTGTGCATGAAGCCGGTCGCCCACAACTCGCGCATGCCGGCGTCGACGATCGGGTAGCCGGTCTGTCCGCGCGTCCAGGCCTGGAAACCGGCGTCATCGTCGCGCCAGACAAACTGGTCGAAGGCCGGCTTGAAATTGGCCGTCGGCAGATCCGGCCAGTAGAACAGGATGTGGTGATTGAACTCACGCCACCCCAGTTCGGCGAGGAACTTGTCGGCTTGCGCCTCCGGCGCATCGCCCATCGCCGCGGCGGCGTGGACCGCCCGCCAGACCTGTCGCGGACCGATTTCGCCGAAGTGCAGGTGCGGCGACAGGCGTGAGGTGCCATCGACGCCGGGCAGGTCCCGCTGAGCGCTGTAACCGTCGATGGCCCCGGTGAGGAATTGCTCAAGCCGCGACCGCGCGCCCGCTTCGCCTGGCGTCCAGTTCGAGAAGCCCGTCGACCAGTCAGGCGAATGCGGGTGCAGGGCCCAGTCGGCCAGTCTGTCGCTGTCGGGCCAGACCTGCGGCGCGGCGATCGACGGCGACGCGGGCGTCTCAGGCGGAACGACTGTCAATCCCCGGGCCGCGCGCCAGTAGGGTGTGAACACGCGATAGGCCTCACCCGAGCCGTTCTTGACCGCCCAGGGCTCGTTGAGCAGCCCGCCGTTGCAGGACACCGCCAGAAAGCCGTCGGCCGTCAGGTCGGACTTGATGGCGCTGTCCCGGGCGACCGCGTGCTTGTCGTACAGACGGTTCCAGTACACCGCCGTCGCACCGGTCGTGGCGATGATCTCGTTCAGCTGATGAGCAGGATCGCCGCGTCGCAGGATGAGCCGCGAGCCGCGCGCTTGCAGATCGGCCGCGAGCGCCTTCAGCGACTTGTCGAGCCACCACCGCGTTGCGCCGCCGAGCGGGCGGGCGTCGGGCGTGTCGTCGAGTATATAGACCGGTATTACGGGTCGACCGCCCGCGGAGGCTTCCGCCAGGGCCGGATTGTCCGTCAGCCGCAGGTCCTGGCGCAGCCAGACAACGGCGGGCGCGGCAATCTGCAAAGGTACTGTTGTGCTGGTCACGAGCGGTCTACGGCCTTGATCGCCGGTCGGATCATCGGCCCGGCAGGCGGATCAGGGCGGATAACGAAGTCTTGCGCGCCGTCTTGACCACCCCCACGTCAACGCTCACACCCTGACCTCATGGATCTGGCTTCCCTTCAGTCACTGCTGTCCGCCGTTTCCGGGGTTCGCGTCGCCTGCGTTGGTGACGTGATGATCGACCGGTTCGTCTACGGCGAGGTTCATCGGACCTCGCCCGAGGCCCCTGTGCCGGTGCTGGCGCGGGGTCGTGAGACCACCATGCTCGGCGGCGCCGGCAACGTGGCGCGAAACGTCGCGGCGCTGGGCGGCCTGGCGGCTTTGACCGGCGTGATCGGCGATGACGCCGCCGCCAACGAGGCGCTCGGGCTGATTGGCGCTGAAGCCGGGATGGAAGGCCATCTTGTCGCCGAGCGCGGCCGGCCGACGACCGTGAAAACCCGCTATGTCGCGGCCGGCCAGCAGCTGCTGCGCGTCGACTCCGAAGATTCCCGGGCCGCCGGGAAGGAGACCGAGGGACGCCTCGTCACAGCCGTACGCCACGCCGCGCGCGAGGCTGGCTGCATCCTGCTGTCCGACTACGGCAAGGGCGCGGTGACCCCGGCGGTCATCGAGGCCTGCCTTTCCGCCGCTAGTGCGTCGGGCGCCGTGCTGATCGTCGATTCCAAGGCCCGAAGCTTCGCTCGTTACGGCGCGGCGGACATCGTCAAACCCAACGCCGCCGAACTGGCCGCGGCCACCGACCTGCCGACGGACACCGACGACCAGATCGAGGCCGCCCTGGCGCGGGCGCTCGATCTGTCCCGGGCAAAGGCGGTGCTGGTCACCCGCGCCGCCAGGGGCATGAGCCTCGCCGTTCGCGGGCAGCCGGTGCGCCACTTCCCCGGCCGGCCAAGAGAGGTGTTCGATGTCTCCGGCGCCGGCGACACCGCACTGGCGGCGCTCGGTCTGGCCCTCGCCGCCAAGGCAAGCCCGGAGGATGCGGTGACGTTCGCCCTGCTGGCGTCCGGCGTCGTGGTCGGCAAGGCTGGCACCGCTGTCGCCACGCCGCAGGATCTGGTCGAGGCCGAGATCGCGGCCCATCTTGCCCCGTCCGAAGCCAAGGTCGTTCTGCCCGCCCAGATGGCCGAAAAGGCCGCCGCCTGGCGCGCCCAGGGCCTCAAGGTCGGCTTCACCAACGGCTGCTTCGATATCCTGCACAAGGGTCACGTCGCCTACCTCGCCCAGGCCCGCAGCTGGTGTGACCGGCTCATCGTCGGGGTGAACAGCGACCGTTCCGTCCGCGCGCTGAAGGGCGAGGGGCGTCCGGTCAACGATCTGGAATCCCGTGCCCTCGTGCTGGCCGGGCTTGGCTCCGTCGACCTTGTCGCGCCGTTCGACGAGGACACGCCGGCCGAGCTGATCAAGGCCGCCCGACCTGACGTCCTGATCAAGGGCGCCGACTACACTGTCGAAGGCGTCGTCGGCCATGACCTGGTCGCCTCCTGGGGCGGAGAGGTGAAGCTCGCCGCCATCGTCGAGGGCTATTCCACCACCGCCGCCATCGCCCGCATGATCGAGAAAGCCTGAGTTCCATGAGCCGCCGCATCATCTTCGTCACCGGCGGGGCCGGCTTTATCGGTTCCAACATCATCGCCAGGCTGGCCGAGGATCCGTCGCTGGATCTGGTGGCCTGTGACTGGCTGGGCGGCGCGGATCTCGGCAAGTGGCGCAATCTCGCCAAACACCCGATCGGCGACTTCGTGGCCCCCGAAAACATGATGGAGTGGCTGGAGAAGCGCTGGCAGGACGTCGCGTTGGTGATCCACATGGGCGCCATCAGCTCAACCACCGAGCCGGACGCCGACAAGATCATCCACCAGAACTTCGGCCTGTCCCGCGACCTCTTTCGCTGGTGCGCCGACCGCCAACGGCGGCTGATCTACGCCTCGTCGGCGGCCACCTACGGCGACGGCGCCCAGGGGTTCGATGACGACAACGACCTGAACGCCCTCAAGGCGCTTCGCCCGCTGAACACCTACGGCTGGTCCAAGGCCCTGTTCGACGTCTTCGCGGCCCGCCAGGCGGCCCGCGACTACGCCCCGCCGCAGTGGGTCGGCCTGAAGTTCTTCAACGTCTATGGCCCCAACGAGGAGCACAAGGCGTCGATGAAGTCCGTCGCCTCGCAGATCTGGCCGCATGTGCGCGAGGGGCGGGCGGTCCAGCTCTTCAAGTCCCACAATCCGGACTACGCCGACGGCGGCCAGCTGCGTGACTTCGTCTACGTGCGCGATGTCGCCGACGTGGTGCAGTGGCTGAGCGAAAACGAACAGGTCAACGGCGTCTTCAACCTGGGTTCGGGCAAGGCCCGGTCCTTCAAGGACATGGCCGAGAACGTGTTCAAGGCCGCCGGCCGTGAACCGCAGATCGACTATATCCCGATGCCGACCTCGATCCGGGACAAATACCAGTACTTCACCGAGGCGAAGATGGATCGCCTCCGCGAGGCCGGATACCCGGGACAGATGACGCCGCTGGAAGACGGTATCGGCGACTATGTGGGCGGGTTCCTGAACGCCGCGGATCCCTATCGCTAGGGTTCTCGACGGTCGGTCACTCGTGTAACGCTGGCGCCATGGCCGTAACGGGATTCAAACGCTGGATTGCGCTGGGAGTCGCGGCTTTCGTGATCGTCCTGGCCGTGGTCGCGTTCGTGCTGCGCGGTGATATCCTGCGGACGTCGCTCGACCCGAAGGTTCCGTTCCAGGCCTATACGCCCCCGAAAGCGCCGAACTACGCCGAGACCCGCGCCTGGGTCCTTCCGATCGATGAGCATCCCGCCGCCAGCCTGCCGGCGGACGTCTTCTTCATTCATCCCACGACCTACAACGGCGGCAAGCACTGGAACGCGCCGTTCCGCGATCAGGACGCGGCGCGACTGCTGGACCGGGTCATGCTGCCCAACTATGCCGGACCCTTCGCGCGGGTCGGGCGGATCATCGCCCCCCGCTATCGTCAGGCGAGCCTCTATTCGCAGCTGACCCTTCGCGAAGATGCGCGCGCCGCGCGGGCCTTCGCCTACACCGACATCCGCGCGGCTTTCCGCTACTGGCGCGCTCACCAGGACAGCGGGCGACCGCTGGTGCTGGTCGGCGTGGAGCAGGGCGGCTTGTTGGCGGAACGTCTGTTGCGTGAAGAGATTGCGCCGGATCCAGCGCTTCGCGCCCGTCTTGCCGGGGCCTACCTGATCGAAACGGTCGTGCCCGCCGCGGGCTATGGCGGGGACGCTCCGACCCCCACCTGCACGCGCCGCAATCAGGCCCGCTGCGTCGTCGCCTGGGCCACGCCGCCCAACGGGGACCGCCGCGAAATGCAGGAGCGGGCCCTGGTCTGGGACGACAGCGGCGCGCTGGTCGAGCTCGGGGATCGCGCGGCCCTCTGCGTCAATCCGCTGACCGGCGCTCTGAACAATGATCCGGCGGGCGAACGCGACAATATCGGCGCCGCCAATGCCAGCGGCATGGGCTGGGGCGTCCAGCCGCCCTTCCTCAAGCGTGAAGTCCGCACCCGCTGCGTCGACGGCTTCCTTGATGTGTCAAAGCCGAAGTCCTCGGCCTTCCGCCCCGCCCGGGGCTGGGCCGACCGGCTGAAGGTCGCGCCCTACAACCTGTTCTATGGCGATCTGGAGACTGATGCGCAGACGCGCGTCTCGATTCTGATGGGCCGTCAGATGTACGGCCGCGCCGCGCCGCCGATTACCGACTCGGTCGCTGTCACGACCTCTCCGGTCCACAGGATCGACTAGCTGTGGCTCTGCCCGCCCTGTCCGGCGCGCTCTGGCGTCACCCTGATTTCCTGAAGCTGTGGTCAGCCCAGACGGTATCGGCCTTTGGCGCCCGCATTACCCGCGAGGGACTTCCGCTAGCGGCCGTAATGACCCTGGACGCCAGTCCGGCGCAGCTGGGCGTGCTGGCGGCCCTGTCGATGGGACCGGGACTGCTCGTAGGCCTTGTCGCGGGCGGATTCGTCGACCGCACCAGCCGTCGGGCGATCCTGATCGGAACCGACCTGCTCCGCTCCGCCGTCCTGATGACGGTGCCGATGGCCGCGTGGCTACATCTTTTGGGGATGGAGCAGCTGTACATTGTCGCGGCGCTCGTCGGGGCGGCGACGGTGCTGTTCGACCTGGCGGACCGGGCTTTCCTGCCGTCGCTGGTCGAGACGGACGACCTGATGGAGGGCAACACCAAACTCACCGTCACGCAGTCCACCGCCGAGATCGGCGGCCCGGCCGTGGCGGGCGTCCTGTTCCAGCTGCTGACCGCGCCCTTCGCCATCGCCATCGATGCGGTGACCTATCTGCTCTCGGCGCTGCTCCTCGGCGGCATCAAGGCCCGGGAGACGGCCGTCGAACAACCGGCCGGGTCGCAACACTGGGCGGCGGACCTCGCTTTCGGCTGGCGCACGGTCATGGCCGAGCCCCGGGTGCGACCACTGCTGTTCCTGTTCGCGCTGCAGATGACCTTCTTCGCGTTCTTCGGCAGCCTCTACGCCCTGTTCGCGCTCAAGACCTTGGGGCTGACGCCGGCGGCTCTGGGCGTGACCATCGCGGTCGGCGGAATCGGCGCCCTGCTTGGCGCGGTCCTGGCGCCCCGGATCACCAGAGTGCTGGGCGTGGGGCCGGCCATCATCGTCTGTGGCGTGATCGCGGCCGCGTCCTTCTTCCTGATTCCGTTCGCCCCCGCCGATCCGGTCTGGGGCATGGTGTTCCTGATGGCCTCGCAGCTGGTCGGCGATGCGTTCGGTGTTGCGGCGATGATCCCGACGACCACCCTGCAGCAGACCCTGATCCCTGAGGACGCGCTCGGACGGGTCGGCGCCATCTTCCAGATCGCGCGAGGCGCCGGCTTCATCATCGGGGCGCTGATATGCGGCGCGCTGGCGACATCCATCGGCGTGCGCGAGGCCCTCGTCACCGCCTGCGTCGGCCTTCTGCTGGCCGAGCTGATCCCTGCGCTGTCGCCGTTGTGGAGCCTACGAGCCCTGGGTGAGGGTTCTTAGCCCGCTGTACTGCGGCTGATCGATCCGCACCTGATCGATGATGCTGGACTTCATATGCGCCAGAACCGCCGGATCCAGCGGATCGATGGTTCCATCCTGGATGCCGTCGCAGAGCGCGGCATTGAGAGTGGCGAAGTCGCCGTCGCGGCCGAGCAGGGCGCGGAGGCGGACAACGGCGGCTTCCTCTGCGTCCGGCCCTTGCTGGATCTCGCGCTTGACGGCGGCCAGGGCGTTGACGGCCACCCGGCAGAGGAAGGCGTCGCGGTCCTTCAGCTGCGGCGCGGCGCGCTCCTCGATGAACCTGATCACCGAGTCGATCAGTTCGGGGGCGGTGGGATGGGTGATCATGCCGCGCGCTCCAGCAACGCCATCAGGTCGATCTCGCATTCCGAGGTGCGGCGGCCGATCATCGCCCGCTCGACTGACGGGTCGGTTCCGTTGGCGAACGAGGCGTACATGCCCTCGCACATCACGCCCCACTTCAGGGAACCCAGCATCTGCCAGTACAGCACCCGCTCCAGCGGGATCGGCGTCCCGCCGGCCGCCTCATAGCCGGCGAGCAGGTCGGCGTAGTCGCCGAAGCCGCCGACGGGCTTGGCGCCGCCGAACCGCCAGGACGCTGTACAGACCCAGCCCATGTCCTCGGCAGGGTCGCCGATGTGGACCAGCTCCCAGTCGAGCACCGCGGCCAGGCCGGTCTCGGGGTGGAACATGATGTTCCCGTTCCGGAAGTCGCCGTGCAGCATGACCGGGCGGTCGAGCGGCGGCGCGCGGTCCTTCAGGTACCGGAAGGCGGCCTCGAGGATCGGGCGGCGGGCGCCCAGGTTCCGGTAGACCGTCTCGTACTTTTCCAGTTCGTCCAGCGCGCTCGACCGGTTCAGCGGCGGCAGGTTCTCGTCGAGCGGAATCGCGTGAATGCGGGCCAGGGCCTCGCCGCACTGGTAGGCCAGCCGGGGGCGGATGGCGGCGAAATTGTCGTCGCGGGCGATGCGCTTGCCGAGAGTCTCCCCCTCGACCGCGGCCATGACATAGGCCTCGCCGACATCGCTGTCGGGATCGCAGATGGCCAGCACCTCCGGCACCGGCGCGCCCTGCAGGGCCGCCGCACGGATCAGCGCCGCCTCCGTCGCCAGCGGCGTCTGGGTTCCGGTGACCCCGGCGGTCCCGGGCGGCTTGCGACGAAGGATCAGCGGCCGGCCGTTATCGAGGCTGAAGGCCCAGGTTTCCTGGCTGGCGCCGCCGGACAGGCGACGAAGGCCGGAGATGGCGGAACCGCCCAGCTCTGGGGCGATATCATTGAGGGCCTGGTTCAGGTCGGTCACTGGCACGTCCGGTCTTGCGTCGTTCGAGACGCCCGCTGACGCGGGCTCCTCAGGATGACGCCTTTGAGTGGGTTGCAACAAGGCTCGTCATGGTGAGGAGCGGCCCCTCAGGGCCGCATCTCGAACCACGCACGCCTTCACCCGGCGTCAGTCAAACCGCCGGCGCGCCAGTCGAAAAGTTCCTGCAGCACGCGCACCGCCTGGCCCCGTTCGGAGGTCAGGCCCGGGTCGCGGTTCAAAATCAGCCGTGCGTCGTCGGCGGCCGTCGCGATCATCGCGCGGTGGGCCGCCGGGTCGGCGAGGCGATAGGCTGGGAAGCCGCTCTGTTTGAGGCCCAGCGGGTCGCCGCCCCCGCGCAGTTCCAGATCCTTCTCGGCGATCAGGAAGCCGTCGTCGGTGCGCCTCAGGATATCCAGCCGCTGCTGGGCGGTGTCCGAGAGCGGCGGGTCGTAGAGCAGGACGCAGGCGCTCTCCCGCCGGCCTCGGCCGACCCGGCCGCGCAGCTGGTGCAGCTGGGCGAGGCCGAACCGTTCGGCCTGCTCGATGACCATGATGGTGGCGTTGGGCACATTGACCCCGACCTCGACGACCGTGGTCGCCACCAGCACCGGCAGGCGGCCCTCGGCGAATTCCGCCATGACCGCGTCCTTCTCGGCGGCCGGCATCTGGCCATGCACCAGCCCGACCTGGGCCCCCATGACCTTTTGCAGCTCGCGGGCCCGGATCTCGGCGGCGGCGAGGTCGGCGAACTCGCTCTCGCTGACCATCGGACAGATCCAGAAGGCCTGCGCTCCGCCACGGACGGCTTCCTGCAGTCGGGCGATGATCTCGCCCATGCGTGGGGAGGGGACGGCCCGGGTTGCGACCGGCGTGCGCCCCGGCGGCTTCTCGTCGATGCGGCTGACGTCGAGATCGCCGAATACCGTCAATTCCAGCGTGCGCGGAATCGGCGTTGCGGACATGGCCAGCAGGTGGACGCTCTCGCCCTTGTCCTGCAGCCGCTTGCGCTCGCTGACGCCGAAGCGGTGCTGCTCGTCGATGACGGTCAGGCCGAGCGATCGATAGCGCACATCGTCCTGGAACAGGGCATGGGTGCCGACGGCGACGTCGGCCGTGCCGTCCATCAGGGCCATCAGCTTCTCGGTCCGCACCCCGCCCTTGTCGCGGCCGGTCAGCAGCACGACCCGCAGGCCCTGGGCCTCAAGCGGCGCGGCGATGGTCTCGAAGTGTTGCCGTGCAAGGATTTCGGTCGGCGCCATCAGCACCGACTGCAGGTTCGCCGCCGCAGCGTCAGCCATGGCCAGCATGGCGACGATGGTCTTGCCGGCCCCGACATCGCCGTGCAGCAGCCGGCTCATGCGCTCGCCAGACTGCAGGTCGCCGCGCACCTCCGAAAGGGCGCGGATCTGGGCGCCGGTGAGTTTCCACGGGAGGGCGGCCTCGACGCGGTCGGCGAGGGCGCCGGCCGGGATCACCGGGGCCGGCTGCGCGCGACGGGCCGCCTTGCGCTGGGCCAGCGCCAGTTGATGGGCCAGCAGCTCGTCATAGGCCAGCCGGCGGCGATGCGGCGCCAGCGGCGAGAGGTCGGCATCGGACTGCGGATTGTGGAACCGCTCCAGCGCCGCGCGCCAGCCGATGAACCCTTCGCGAGCGACCCAGGCGGCGTCCTGCCACTCCGGCAGCTCCGGGGCCCGCGACAGCGCCTCCAGCGCCAGCTTTCGCACCGTGCGGGCCGGCAGGCCGGCGGTGGCGGGGTAGACCGCTTCTGTTTCGGGGATCTCGGCGGCGCGCTCGACCGGCAGGATGTAGTCCGGATGAGCCATCTGGATCTCGTTGCCCCAGCGCTCGATCTTGCCGCTGACCGCGCGCCGCGCGCCGATCGGGTGCTGACGCAGCAGATGGTCGCCGTGCCCCTTGAACCAGATCAGCGTCAGGAAGGCCGTCCCGTCGAAGCACCTGATCTTCCAGGGGATATCCATGCGCGCGGGCCTGGTGTGCGTCTCGACATCGACGATCAGGGTGTGCACCTGGCCGTCGACGACGCTGTCGACCGTGGTCGGCGTGCGATGGATCAGCGACTGGGGCCCCAGGAACAGCACGTCGCGCACCAGCGGCCCGGCGACCCGCTCCACCAGAGGCTCAACCTTCGGCCCCACGCCTTTCAGCGTGCTGACCGGAGCGAACAGCGGGAACAGAATCTCGGGGCGCATCGGAGGGAGTGTAGCGCGGAGTTGGCGACCGCGCGCCGGGCCAACGTACGCCATCCGTCCCCATTGCCGTCATCGTCGGACTTGTTCCGACGACCCAAGCGCGGGGAGTTAGCCAATTTCGCGCGGGCGGGTCAGCGTCCGGTCTGTCAGCCCGCGGTGTTCATGGGTCGTCGGAACAAGTCCGACGATGACGGGTGAGGGGGCTTCGGTGCGGCTTGTCAGCCATGGCTGCACGCCCTCACTGGCGCTACCTCTCAACCCGCTCTATATCCGCCGCCTCTGCATGGACGAGCACCGCCTCAAGAAGATCAGGCTGCGGGCCTGGCGTCGTGGCTTCCGGGAAGCGGACCTCATTCTGGGGCCGTTCGCGGACAAGCATGTCCCCACCATGACCCCGGCCCAGCTCGACGCCTTCGAGGCGCTGATGGAAGAGGCCGACCAGGACATCTACGACTGGTACCTCGGCAAGACGCCCGTCGCCGACCATATCGACCCCGAGATCTTCGCCCTGCTGCAGGCCTTCGACCCGTCCGGGAGACCCGCCGGTGGCTGACCTGAAACAGGTCGCCAGGGCGGACGGCCGACTTGATCTGACCGGCGCGCCGGAAGGCTTCGACGCCCTGGTGATGGCCGATATCGCCCGGGCGCGCGGCGGCCTGACCGTGTTCGTCGCCCGTGACAGCGCCCGGGCCAGCGCCTTCATCGACGCCATGCGCTTCTTCGCGCCCGAGATCGCCATCCTGCAGCTGCCGTCCTGGGACTGCCTGCCCTACGACCGGACCGGCCCGTCGGCGGGCATCGCCGCCCAGCGCATGTCGACCCTGGCCCGGCTGGTGAAAGGCGAGGAGGGCGGCAAGGCGACATTGCTGGTCACCGCGGCGCCGGCCGTTCTGCAGCGCCTGCCGTCACGCGAGGACGTCTCCCGCGCCGGCTACAGCGCCCGCCCTGGCCAGGAGGTCGCGATCGCCGACCTCGAACGGTACTTCGCGGTGAACGGCTACAGCCGCGCCTCGACCGTTTCGGAACGGGGCGAGTTCGCGATCCGCGGCGGTGTGATCGACGTGTTTCCGCCCGGCGGCGAGGAGCCGGTGCGGCTGGACCTGTTCGGCGATACGCTGGAATCGATCCGCGCCTTCGATCCCGAGACGCAGCGATCGACGAAACAGCTGAAGTCGATCGACCTGCTGCCGGTCAGCGAAGTCCTGCTCGACGCCGACGCGATCGCCCGGTTCCGCAAGGGTTATGTCTCGCGGTTCGGCGCGCCGGGCGACGACGCGCTCTACGACACCATCAGCGCCGGCGGCCGCCGCGCGGGCATGGAGCACTGGCTGCCGCTCTACTACGCGCGGCTGGAGACGCTCTTCGACTATCTGCCGGCCGCCACGCTGGTCGCCATGGATCATCTGGTCGGGGAGTCCGAGGCCGAGCGGATGGCGATGATCGCCGACGCCTATGACGCCCGGGCCAGCGCCGACCGCAAATCCGCCTACCGGCCGCTGGAGCCCGAGGCGCTGTACCTGACGGCTGACGAGCTGGCCTCGCGGGTATCCGAACGGCCCAACCGCTGGTTCTCGCCATTCCAGAGCGACGCTATTGGCGCGGTCGACATGGGCGCCAAGCTCGGCCGGACCTTCGCCGCCGAGCGGGCGCAGGACAGCGTCAACCTGTTCGAGGCCACCGCCGACCACGCCCGCAAGGTCAGCGGGGAGGGCAAGCGCGTGCTGTTCGCCAGCTGGTCGGAGGGCTCGTCCGAGCGCCTCGGCACGATGCTGGCCGACCACGGCCTCAAGCGCATCCCGTTTGCGCCCTACTGGCAGGCGGCTAAGGCGGCCGATCCGAAGACGCCGCAGCGCGTCGTGCTGCCGCTGGAGTCGGGCTTCGAGACCGACAACCTGGCGGTCATCTCCGAGACCGACATCCTCGGTGACCGGCTGGCCCGGCCGCGCCGCAAGCGTCGCGCCGCCAACTTCCTCGCCGAGGCCACCGCCCTGACCCAGGGCGATCTGGTCGTGCATATCGATCACGGCATCGGCCGCTATGCCGGCCTCAAGACGCTCGACGTCCAGGGCGCCCCGCACGACTGCCTCGAGCTGCACTACGGCGGGGAGGCCAAACTCTATCTGCCGGTCGAGAACATCGACCTGCTGACCCGTTACGGCGCCGACGGCGAGAACATCCAGCTGGACAAGCTGGGCGGGGCCGGCTGGCAGAGCCGAAAGGCCAAGGCCAAGGAACGGCTGCGGGTCATGGCCGAGGGCCTGATCCAGATCGCCGCCGCCCGCCAGTTGAAGGCCGTGGAAGAGATCGATCCGCCGTCCGGCCTGTTCGACGAGTTTTGCGCCCGCTTCCCCTACGAGGAGACGGACGACCAGCTCAACGCCATCGGCGACGTGCTGACCGACCTGACCAGCGGCAAGCCGATGGACCGGCTGATCTGCGGCGACGTCGGCTTCGGCAAGACCGAGGTCGCCCTGCGCGCGGCCTTCGTCATGGCCATGAGCGGCAAGCAGGTGGCCGTGGTCTGTCCGACCACCCTGCTGGCGCGACAGCACTTCAAGACCTTCAGCGACCGGCTGCAGGGCTGGCCGATCAAGGTCAGCCGTCTCTCGCGGCTGGTGCCGGTCAAGGAGGTCGCCGAGACGCGCGCCGGCCTCGCCGCCGGCGAGATCGAGATCGTCGTCGGCACCCACGCCGTGCTCAGCCAGCAGGTCAGCTTCAAGGACCTCGGCCTCGTCATCGTCGACGAGGAGCAGCACTTCGGGGTCAAGCACAAGGAGAAGCTCAAGGAGCTTCGCGCCGACGTGCACATGCTGACGCTGACGGCCACGCCGATCCCGCGCACCCTGCAGATGGCCCTCAGCGGCATCCGTGAGATGAGCATCATCGCCACCCCGCCGGTCGACCGTCTGGCCGTGCGCACCTACATCACGCCGTGGGATCCGGTGACCCTGCGCGAGGCGCTGCTGCGCGAGAAGTATCGCGGCGGCCAGGCCTATTTCGTCGTGCCGCGGATCAAGGACCTGACCGACATCGAGCGGTTCCTGCGCGAGCAGGTTCCGGAGGTGAAGTTCGTCGTCGGTCACGGCCAGATGAGCCCGACCCAGCTCGAGGAGGTGATGAGCGCCTTCTACGACGGGCAGTACGACGTGCTGCTGTCGACGACGATCGTCGAGAGCGGGCTTGATATTCCGACAGCCAACACCCTGATCATCCACCGCGCCGACATGTTCGGACTGGCCCAGCTGTACCAGCTGCGCGGCCGGGTCGGCCGGGCCAAGGCGCGCGCCTACGCCTACTTCACCACCCCGGTCGAGAAGCAGCTGACCCTGTCGGCCGAGAAGCGGCTCAAGGTGCTGCAGTCGCTCGACAGCCTGGGCGCCGGCTTCCAGCTGGCCAGCCACGACCTCGACATCCGCGGCGGCGGCAACCTGCTGGGCGACGAACAGAGCGGCCACATCAAGGAAATCGGGGTCGAGCTGTACCAGCAGATGCTCGAGGACGCGGTCGCCGAGCTGCGCCAGAAGCAGGGCGCGGAAGCGCTGGCGGACAGGGGCTGGTCGCCGCTGATCAACACCGGCGCGGCCGTGATGATCCCGGAAGCCTACGTCCCGGACCTGAATGTGCGGCTGGCGCTCTACCGCCGCCTGTCCGAGGCCGAACAGGCCCAGGACCGCGAAGCCCTGGCCGCCGAGCTGATCGACCGGTTCGGCCCGATCCCGCCGGAGGCCAGCAGCCTCCTGAAGGTCGTGGCCATCAAGGGCCTGTGCCGCGAGGCCAACGTGGCCAAGATCGATGTCGGGCCCAAGGGCGCCGTGGCAAGCTTCCGCGACGACCATTTCGCCAACCCGCTGGCGCTGGTGAAGTTCATCCAGGCCAACCAGATCGTCTGGAAGCTGCGGCCTGACCAGAAGATCGTCATCAAGGGCGAATGGGACACGCCGGCCCAGCGGCTCGACGCGGCAGAGCGGATTCTGACCACGCTGGCGAAGCTGGCGAAGGCGGCCTAGTTCAGCCGGCCCTGGCGGCCCGCGCCGCCGTCAGCAATTTCCGCGCCCGCAGGAACATCTCAAGTCGCGTGACACCGAGCAGGCCGACGCCAAGAATGACGAAGGCGTCGGTGATGAAATTGACGGTGATGTGCAGCAGGCCGGCCTCCTCGGTCAGCACCGAGCGCAGGCCGTAGCGGATCACCACCAGACTCACCAGCAGGATCATCGCCGCGGGCGAGGCCTGCTGGTTCAGATCATGCGTCTCCGGGTCGATGGTGATCGCCATCATCCGTCCGCGTTGCCAGCCGATCACGCCACCGATGGCCAAGACCACCGCCAGCCACAGCCATTCCAGGCCCTGGGGCCGAAACTGCCAGAGCAGGAAGCCGGCCAGAACGACCAGGATCGTCGGCGTGATCCACAGCCACTCCAGCCTCAGCCGCCGCTGCTGGCGCGACCGCATCAGGCGGAGCGAGAAGATCGCCAGGAAGATGACGACGCCGATGATCGGGCCGATTGTCTTGGGGTCCTTGAAGTCCATTACGCCGCGAGCTCCCGCGCCTTGTCGATGGCCTTGACCAGCCGCTCCGGCGCCTCCGCGCCCGAAACGGCGATCTTGCCGTCGAAGATCATGAAGGGGACGCCCGACACGCCGGCCTGATGGGCCTGGAAGTGCTCACGGGCGACGGTGTCCTTGTCGACGCCTTCGGAGAACAGTTGCAGCAGGCGCATACGGTCGAGCCCGGCTTTCTCGCCAATGTCGGCCAGCACCACGGGATCGCCGATGTCTCGCAGTTCGGTGAAATAGGCCGCGAGCACACCCTCCAGCACCGGGCCCTGCAGGCCCTCGCCCTGGGCCCAGCGGATCAGGCGATGGGCGGCGTTGGTGTTGGGCGAGATCGGGATCTCGGCGAGGTTCCAGCTGATGCCGTCTTCGGCCGCGGCGGCGTTGAGCACCCTGGCGCCGGCTTCACGGCGCTCCGGGTCAGGGAACTTGGCGGCGTAGTAGTTCTTGCGGTCCACGCCCTCTTCGGGGAGCGTCGGATCAAGCTGGTAAGGCCGCCAGGTGACGGTCGCCTGCAGGTCTGGACGCATCGCCAGCGCCTTCTCCAGCCGCCGCCAGCCGAGATAGCACCAGGGACAGACGACGTCGGCGATGAAGTCGATCTGCATGGCGGGGTCTCCCGAAGGTTAGCTGGCTTCGCGCTGCAGGGCGCGACTGGCGGCCCGCTCCAGCGCCCGGGCGGCGTTCTCGCCGGGCTCGATCTGGGCGATGCCGATGTCGAAATCGACGGTGAAGGGCGTCTTGCCTTCACCGGCCTCGAAGGCGGTGCAGGCGATGACGGCGGTGATTCGTTCGGCGGCGGCTCGGGCCGCCGACTGCGGCGTGGCGGGCAGGGCCAGGGCGAACACTTCCGGACCCAGACGTGCGGCGGTGTCCTCGACGCGGACAAGCCGTCCGATCATCGAGCCGATCTGGGGAATGGCGCGGTCGAGATAACCGCCGGCGCGGGCGGCCGAGGTCTCGGGCCGGTCGGCCAGCCGCAGCACGCAGACGCTCATGGGCCGGTTGCGGATGCGCGAGGCGTGGGCGAGGCGAACCAGATGGCCCGCGAACAGGTCGCGGGTAAATAGCCCCGTGGCCGCGTCCATCAGGCCGCTGCTGCGCGCGCGCTCCAGCGCCTTGCGGATCGAGACGGCGCGACGATAGCTGCGCGACAGCTCGATGATCCGTTTGGCGGTCTCGCTTTCCGGCGTCTCGGGCGACGCCACGTCGGATACGCCGCGGTGGAAGGCTTCCGACGTCGTGACGTAGCTTTCGCCGCGCAGATAGAGCAGGGCAGGGATGTGATAGAGGCGGGTATTGCGTCGCATGCCAGCGGCGATGCTGAGCGCCTCGGAACTGTTGTCGCCGGCCCAGAGCACGACCGAGTCGAAATCGCGCTCGTGCAGATAGTCGAAGGCCGTGAAGGCCGTGAAGGCGCCGACCACGTCCGCGCCGCTGCGCGTCAGGGCGTTGCTCAGGGCGAGAAACTGCGGCGCCGGCTCTCCGACCGCGAGCACCCGATACGGATCAGCCTTGGGCTCAGGCAGGTCGAGACGGCGACCGCGCTCGGCGAAGGTTTCCAGCCGCAGCTCGAACTCTTCCTCGGCCACGGCCATGCGGACCAGCGATTCCAGCCGCAGCACGGCCTGGGCCGGATGCAGCGGCGGCGCGAGCGTCAGATCGAAGGCGTAACTGTCCAGCTGCGGGTCCGGATCACCGATGGCGATGACCGGCAAACGACGTGGCGCGCAGGCGGCCTTGAGACGACGGGCCAGCGTGAGCGCGTCATGTCCGCCGCTGGCGACGTCGACAATGGCCGCCTCGATGGCGAGGTCGCCCAGCGCCGCAATGGCCGCATAGGGGCCCCGGGCCGTGATCGTGCGCCAGCCAAGACGGTCGAGCCCCTCGGCCAACGGTCCTGCCAGCGCGTCGTCCCGCGCGACGATCAAAATGCGGGCCTGAATTGACAAGCCGTCTGAACTCCCGCCCTTGACGCCGCCGGGCCCCCGCCGGCTATCCGCTGCGCGTCAGGATTCGCAACGCTGCACCATAGCAGAGGCGAGGGACCGGCATAGCGATACAGCGCCGCAGGAGAGCAATGATGAGCGATAAACCACTGGCCGGACGCGTTGCGGTCGTGACCGGAGCCTCCAGCGGCCTCGGAAGACGCTTCGCCCATGTGTTGTCGGACGCCGGGGCCGCCGGGGCCGCCGTGGCCCTGATGGCGCGGCGCACGGACCGACTCACCGCCGAAGTCGCGGCGATCACTGCAAAAGGGGGCAAGGCCGTCGCGATTCCGCTCGATGTCCAGGATGTCCCGGCCATCGGACCCGCGTTCGACGCGGTGGAATCCGCGCTCGGCCCGATCTCGATCCTGGTGAACAACGCCGGCGTCGGCGGCGACGGCATGGCCATGGACATGAGTGTCGAGACCTTCGACCAGACCTTCGCGGTCAACGTCCGCGGCGTCTATTTCGGCGCCGTCGAAGCCGCGAAGCGGATGATCGCAAGCGGCGTCGCCGAAGCCGGCGAGGCCCGGATCATCAACATCGCCTCGATCGCCGCCTTCAACCAGCTGCCCGGACTGAGCGTCTATTGCGCCTCAAAGGCCGCCTGCGCCTCGCTGACAAAGGGGCTGGCCCGCGAATGGGCCCGGCCGCGCATCGCCGTCAACGCCATCTGCCCCGGCTACATCGAGACCGAGATCAACAGCGACTGGTTCCAGACCGAAGGCGGACAGAAGCAGATCAAGGGCTTCCCGCGTCGGCGGCTGATGGACGAAGATGTGCTGGACGAAGCCCTGCTGATGCTGGCCGGTCGCCGTGCTCACTTCATCACCGGCACGCTGATCAGCCTCGACGACGGGCAGACGCTGTAGGCCGCTTGCCTGACCGAACGTCAGGGGCATTAGCTCCTGCTCAAAGCCAGAGGAAACACATCATGGGCAAGGGTCCGCTTTCGGGTCTGAAGATCGTCGAGTTCGCCGGCATCGGGCCGGGACCTTTCTGCGGCATGCTGCTGTCCGACCTTGGGGCGGACGTCGTGCGGGTCGACCGAAAGGGCGCGGGCCGGGCTTCGCCCGCCGATGTCACCAGCCGCGGCCGCCGCTCGGTGGCGCTGGACCTGAAGTCGCCGGACGCCATTGAGGCCGTGCTCAAGCTGCTCGAAAGCGCTGACGGCCTGATCGAGGGATTCCGTCCGGGCGTGATGGAACGCCTGGGCCTGGGTCCGGACGTCGTGCTGAAGCGTAACCCGAAGCTTGTGTTCGGCCGCATGACCGGCTGGGGCCAGTTCGGCCCCTACGCCAAGGCCGCCGGCCACGACATGAACTACATCGCCATCACCGGTGCGCTGCACGCCATCGGCACCACCGACAAGCCGGTGCCGCCGTTGAACCTGGTCGGCGATTTCGGGGGCGGCGCCCTCTATCTCGCGTTCGGTCTGATGGCCGGCATCATCAGCGCCCGCGAGACCGGCAAGGGTCAGGTGATCGACTGCGCCATGAGCGACGGCGCGGCCTCGCTGATGGCCATGTTCTATGGCTTCAAGGGCGCGGGCATCTGGAAGGACGAACGTCGCAGCAACCTGCTCGACGGCGGCGCCCACTTCTACGACACCTACCAGTGCTCGGACGGCAAGTGGATCTCGATCGGTTCGATTGAGCCTCAGTTCTACGCGCTTCTCCTTGAAAAGACGGGCATTACTGACCCACAATTCGCCAATCAGATGAGCCGTGATGAATGGCCAGAGCTGAAGGCCAAGCTGGCCGCCGTGCTGGCGAAGAAGACCCAGGCCGAGTGGTGCGAGATCATGGACGCCACCGACATCTGTTTCGCGCCGGTGCTGGATCTCGAGGACGCGCCGAAACACCCTCACAATGTCGCCCGCGAGACGTTCGTGACGATCGAGGGCGTGGTCCAGCCGGCGCCCGCGCCGCGCTTCTCTGCGACCCCGGGAGCCATTCAGGGCCCGCCGCCGAAGATCGGCGCGCACAACGACGAAGCCCTGTCGCAATGGGGATTCTCGGCGGCCGAGATCGACGCGCTCAAGGCGAAGGGCGCTCTCTAGGACGACAACGCCGGCTGATACCGCCGTTCAGCCACGGTTCAGCCGGCCGATTCCATTCTCGTCCTCGTAGACAGCCGCTGGCTCTCCCGTCCCTCGAAGCGGCGGCTGGATGCACAGGACGAAGGCAAGGTCTTCCTGTCAGGCGCGTCGCGGCCCGAACACCCGCGGCGCGCCTTTGACGTTGCGCTCCATCGCCGTCGCGGGCAGGTTCCGCGCATGACGCGTACACCCCGCCCGTCGGGGCTCACCACCGCCCTCGACCTCGACCCCGTCCATTGGGCGCGGGCCACGCTCGAGGTGATCGGCAAGGCGCTGACCCGTCTCTGGGGTCGAGACGTGATGCTCTACGTCGGCGGCGTGTCCTTCTGGATCATGCTGGCGGTCTTCCCGCTGCTGGTTATCGCCGTGGGGCTCTACGGCATTCTCGTGACGCCGGAACAGGTGGCCAATCAGGCCGAACTGCTGGCGCGAATGCTTCCGGCGGACGCCAGGAGCCTGTTCCAGGACGAGCTACAGCGGCTGGCGCACGCCCCGCATGTCGCCGTCTCCGCCCAGAGCTTCGTCGCCCTGTTCATCGGGGGCTATGCCGCCCACCGGGGTTACAAGGCCCTCCTGGCCGGCCTCAGCTTCATTCATGAAGAAGAAAACCAGCGGGGCTTCGTCAGCTTCAATGTCATGGCCCTGGTGGTGCTGGTCGCCTCCCTGTTGCTGGTCGGGCTGGTGTCGGTAGTGTTTCTCGGCCTGCGCGTGGCCGCCGTGGCCTGGAACCTCAAGCCGCTGGCGGGCATGAGCTGGCTCTACAGCGAATGGACCTGGACAAGCGTCTGCATGCTGCTGTCGATGAGCCTGATCTACCGCTTCGCCATGTCCCGGGAACCGGTCGCCTGGCGCGCCTCGATCGCCGGCGGGGTCGCCTCGGCGGTGCTGGCGCTCGTCGCGTCCTGGCTTTGTGCGATCTATGTTGAGCAGGTCGCGCATCTGGGCGCGACTTACGGCTCCGTGGGCACCGTGGTCGTGTTCCTGATCTGGCTGAGCTGGAATGTGAACGCGCTGTTCTTCGGCGGGGCTCTGGCGACCGAAATGGAGATCGCGCTGCACACGCGGACGATCAAGCCGGTCTTGAAACGACGAAAAAAAGCCCCGGCGAAGGGCTGAGATCACCGCTGTCGATCAGGTCGTAGCCGGCCTGGGCCGCGAAATGCGGCACATCGATCCGGGCCATCGGATCGTCGGCCAGAAGGCGCACAACCGCGCCAGGCCCCGCCTGTTCCAGCGCCCGTCGCAGCCGCAATGTCGGAACAGGGCAATGGTGTCCGAGCGCATTGACGACCCGCTCCGCCGCAACCGGCTGGTCCGGAGCCGCGTTGAGCGGAGGTCCTTGTTCATCGGAGGCCGTCATGGCGTCGCGTCCAACCTGGCAGGGTCACCTGCGACTCTCGCTGGTGACCTGTCCCGTGGCTCTCTACACCGCCACCAGCCCCGCGGGCGATGTGCATTTCAACCTGCTGCACAAGGACACACACAACCGCATCCGGATGATCCCGACCGACCCTGAGCTCGGCGCCGTCGAGCGCACCGATCTGGTGAAGGGCTTCGAATATGAAAAGGGCCACTATATCGTCGTGACGCCGGAAGAGATCGACGCGGTCCGGCTGGAAAGCACCCGGACGATCGATATCGAGCGGTTCGTCGATCGCGACGCCATCGACCGGCTCTACTGGGACAGCCCCTATTTCCTGGCGCCGGATGGCAAGCTCGCGGTCGAGGCCTACACGGTAATCCGCGAGGCCATGCGCAAGACCGGAAAGATCGCGCTGGGCCGGCTGGTGATGCACCAGCGTGAGCGGCTGATCGCCATCGAGCCGCAGGAGCGCGGCCTCGTCGCCTGGAGCCTGCGCAGCAAGGATGAGGTGCGCGACGCCGACGAGATCTTCGGCGAGATTCCGGCGCACAAGGCCGACGCCGGCATGATCGCCATCGCCGAAAAGATCATCGCCCAGCAGGAGGGGGCGTTCGATCCCTCGCAGTTCAACGACCGTTATGAGGACGCCCTGCGCGCCCTGATCACCGAGAAGCAGAAGGGCAAGGGCCGCAAGGTGGTCGCCGCCGAGCCGGACGACACCAATGTCGTCGACCTGATGGATGCCCTGCGCCGAAGTCTCGGCAAGGGTGGCGGCGCTCCGGCGAAGACCCGGGTGGCCAAGCCGGCGGCGAAATCGGCGCCGAAACGCAAAGCGTCCTAACCGAGCTTGCGGATGGCGGCGGTCAACGAGCGTTCCGACTCCCCGTTGTCCGCCCAGGCGGTCGTTTTCGCCACGAGGGCAGGGGTGGTGCGAATCGTGAACCGCTTCGGGTCGAGGCCCGCGCGGACCTGCGACCAGGTCAAAGGCATCGAGACGGTCGCCCCCGGCCGAGCCCTCGGCGAGAGGGGCGCGACCGCCGTGCTCAGCCGGTCGTTCCTGAGGTAGTCGAGGAAGATCCGGCCCTTCCGCGCCTTCCTGGACATGTTGACGACGTAGCGGTCCGGGGTGTCGGCGGCCATCTGCTCGCAGAATGCCTTCGCGAAGGCCTTGGCTGTCGGCCAGTCGACGCGGTCCCTCTTCGCGCCGGACAGCGGGGTCACCACATGCAGCCCCTTGCCCCCAGTGGTCTTGCAGAAGGCGACGAGGCCGACCGCCTCAAGTCTCTCGTGCACCTCCTTCGCGGCGGTGATTACGTCACCGAAGTCCAGGCCTTCATCCGGGTCGAGGTCGAACACCAGCCGGCCCGGGACCTCCGGCTCGCCAGGGCGGCAGTTCGAGGGGTGCAACTCGGTCGCGCCGATCTGGGCCAGCGCCGCCAGGGCTTCCTTCCGTTCAATGCGCAGGTAGGGTTTGTGGTCGCCGGCCATGGCGACCTCGTCGAGCAGGGCAGACGAGCCCTTGCCCACGTGTCGCTGGAAGAAATGCTGGTCGCCGGTGATGCCGTCCGGCGTACGGATGATCGAACAGGGTCTGCCGGCGAGGTGCGGCAGCATCCAGTCGGCGATCGTCTCGTAGTAGCGGGCCAGATCCAGCTTGGTCACAGGCCGGCCATCGTCCGCGTCCGGCCACAGCGCCTTGTCGGGGCTTGAGATCGTGACCCCCATGACAACGTTGCCGGCGGGCCGGCGCGGGACCGGGATGACGAGGGCGGTCCCGGCGGAGGGGGCAGGCATTTCAGCCTGGACCTCGGCGGCCGGCTTGTCCTCGCGCAGGCCCTTGAACGCGGCCTGGCGGATGGCGCCATCGCCGGTGAAGCCCGCATACTCGATCTCGGCGACCAGCATCGGCTTGACCCAATGGGTCTCGCCCTGGCCGCGGGGCAGGCGTCCGGCGAACGGCGAGTGGTCGGTCTCCAGCGCCTTCAGCTTCGGCAGGAGGCGGCTGACCTTGTCCCGGCCGAATCCCGTGCCGATGCGCCCGACATGGACCAGCTTGCCCTCGCGCATGACTCCGGCGATCAACGAACGAAAGGCGCCGCCGGTCGTCGTCCAGCCCCCGATGACCACCTCGTGGCCGGCGCGGCACTTGGACTTGAGCCAACTGTCGCCTCGGCCGGACCGGTAGGGCGCATCGATCCGTTTGGAGACGATCCCCTCCAGTGACATGCGGCACGCCGAACTCAACACTGCATCGCCGCCGGACCTGAAATGCTCGACATAGCGCAGACGGCCGGACTTGAGCGGCTTGAGCAGCACGTGAAGGCGAGCCTTGCGGTCAGACAGGGGCAGGGGGCGCAGATCCGCCTCGCCGTCGGCCATCAGGTCGAAGGCGAAGAACACCAGATCCTTCGTCCTGCCGTCCGAAAGGGCGGCCTGCAGGCCGGCGAAGTCGGGCGAGCCACCAGCGTCGAGCGCGACGATCTCGCCGTCGACGACGACATCAGGCAGGCTGGCCGCGTCGTGCGCGATCTCCGGGAATTTCGGGGTCCAGTCGAGGCCCTTGCGGGTGCGCAGCGTGGCCTTCCCGTCGGCGACACGCAGCTGCATGCGGTAGCCGTCGAACTTGATCTCATGCGCCCAGCCCGCGCCCTGCGGGGGCCGGTCGACCAGCTTGCACAGCTGCGGCTCGATGAAAGCAGTCGACGCCTTTCCCGTGGGCCGGGACGCGGCCGGCTTGCGGGCCCTGGGCGCATCGTGCGCCCTGGCGGCCTTCTCCGCGCTCGCCTCCGGCGAGGGACGGCTGTTCCACACGGCGTCCGCCTTGCGCTTCTTGCCGGAGATGAACGGCGTGGGCCCCTTGCCCTTGCCGGCGGCGATGTCCTCCATCGTCCGGCCAGAGGCGACGGAGAAGGCTGTGTCCTTCAGGAAGCGGTCCTTGTCGCCGTCGCGGGAGAAGTCGTCGCGGTGCTTGATAAGCAGCCAGTTCGACCTCTTGCCGCCGGTGCGGTCATTGCGGATCCGCACCAGCACATAGCCGCCCTGCATCCGCTCGCCGGCGAACACGACCTTCAGCTCGCCCTGCTTCAGGCCCTTTTCGACGTCGAAGCCGGACTCCGGCGCCCAGTAGCCCCGATCCCACAGCATGACCGCGCCGCCGCCGTACTGGCCTTCCGGGATCGTACCCTCGAAGTCGCCGTAGTCGAGCGGATGGGGCTCGACCTCTACGGCCAGCCGCTTGTCGGCCGGGTCGAGCGACGGCCCGCGCGTCACGGCCCAGGACAGGAACACGCCCTCGTGCTCCAGTCGCAGATCGTAGTGCAGACGCGTGGCGGCATGCTTCTGGATCACGAACCGCCGGCGTTGCGAGGCCGCCACGGCGCCATCACCGCTGGGCTCGGCGGTGACCGCGAAGTCGCGTTTGGCGCGGTACCTGGCGAGTTTCTCATGGGCCACGGGTCTCGTCTCCGGCGGTATGCCGATGGAAGTCGCGACGCCGGCCCCGGGTTCCCGACGGTCCGGCGAATTGAGCCCGGCCCGCGGGATAGCGGACAGCATCCGGGAAACAGCGTTGAATTGACTCCTCCCGGCGCAACCGGGCGACAACGCATCCAGGCGCCCTTCTTTTTTCCGGCCGGCGGCGTAAGGCTGGGGGCTGGAAGCAGGAGAGAGTCCCATGCCCAAGGACCGCATGGCCGTTCTGGCCGCGATGATCGATCAGGGGGTCATCCCTGTCTTCTTCCATCCGGACGTCGAAACCTGCGTGAACGTCATCCAGGCCTGCGCCAACGGCGGCGCACGCTGTATTGAATTCACCAACCGTGGTGAGTTCGCGGCTCACACCTTTCTCGACGTGACCCGTCATTTCGCCGAGGCTGACCCGAACGTCATCATGGGCGTGGGCAGCATCGTCGACGCACCGACCGCCGGGATCTACATCGCCAACGGAGCCAAGTTCGTCGTTGGCCCGATCCTCAACGCCGAGGTGGCGCGGGTCTGCAACCGGCGCATGGTCCCCTACAGCCCCGGGTGCGGAAGCGTGACCGAGATCAGCTATGCGCAGGAGCTGGGCAGCGAGATCGTCAAGGTCTTCCCGGGCGAGAGCGTCGGAGGTCCGGCCTTCGTCAAGGCGGTTCTGGGGCCCATGCCCTGGACCAAGATCATGCCGACTGGCGGGGTTGATCCCGACGAAGAGTCTCTGCGCGAGTGGTTCGGCGCGGGCATCGTCGCCGCCGGCATGGGCAGCAAGCTGATCAGTAGCGACCTCGTCAAGGCGGGCGACTGGAACGGCATCGAAGCCCGCGTGCGCCAGACCGTCGAGCTCATCGCACGCATTCGACGCGACCTTTGAGGCCGCACGCGACCGGACGCCGATCCGGCGTCCGGTCGCACCACGGCGAGCGTCAGGGGCGCGATGGCGTCCAGGGGGGCGGCGGCGTCGGCCATGGGAGTCATCCTTCCTGCTTCGACGCGGGGTGCGTCAAAACCGGAAAATCCCGGACGGATGATCCGTTCCCAAAAAGCCCTGTCGATGGTGTCCGGAATCCGCGAGCAGCGGTCTCTGGTCCGGGGCAGGCTGGGCTTCCACGACGCAAGGACCAGTCCATGGCCACGATCCTAATCGACATTTCCATCAACGCGCCGGCTGACCAGGTCTGGGAGGCCATTCGCGACTATGGAGCCCTGCACACGCGCCTTGTTCCCGGGTTCGTGGTCGACACACGGCTTGAGGGCGATTCCCGCATGGTCACATTCGGCAACGGCATGACTGCGCGCGAGCGGATCGTCGGCCTGGACGACGCGGCCATGCGCTTGGCCTACGGCATCGTCAGCGAGCGCATGATCCACCACAGCGCCTCCAACCAGGTCGTGGACGATGGGGAAGGCGGCTGCCGTTTCATCTGGATCGCCGACGTCCTGCCCGACGCCGTGGCCGAGACCATGGAGCCGATGATGCGGCAGGGCGCGGCCGTTCTGAAGTCGACCATGGAGTCTGCCGCCCGATAGGGCTTTGAGACCCACGCCGGGCGCTGCTAGAAGCGCCGCCAACGGACGGGTGGTCGAGTGGTTTAAGGCAGCGGTCTTGAAAACCGCCGTAGGTGGAAGCCTACCGTGGGTTCGAATCCCACCCCGTCCGCCACCACATGGCAGCCACGCCCTCGATGGTGATTTCCGAACCTCAGGAGCTCGACTTCGGCGCGGCGCCGATTCTGGACTTCACGGGTCCGCCCGGCACGCCCGGGTAGCGGGCGGCCGTCGCGGCCACGTCGGCGGGTACGCCGTTGAGGGGGCCAGACAGGAACGCCGCGACAATATCCGCCGCCGCCTTTTGTGTCGCAGCGGGACCCCGCCCGCCGCCCATCACCCGCGCCAACAGCCAACGGCCCGGTGATGCGAAGAAGAAGGGCGCATCGGTGAAGCTGTAGTGATTGGCGCGCTTGATCTCATAGTGAAAGCCGGGCGCGGTCATGGTCGCCAGCAGCTTGCCGTTGCCGTTGATGAACAGCTCGCCATGGTGGGTCTCGGCGTAGTCGCTCTGCAACACCAGGAAGGGCCGGGTGAGCCGGCGGTCCGGCAGGTCGCCGTAGGGCGTACCGTCGATGTTTGCCGCGGCGACTGCTCGCGGGTCTTCGCTCATCGCCATGGCAGAAGCGGCGCCGCCGAAGGAGTGGCCGATCACAGCCACTTTCGAGGCGTCGATCCGGCCGCCCCTCAACGACGGCGACAGCGCCTCCGGACGCGCGAGCTGGTCGATCACAAAGCGAATGTCGGCGGTGCGAACGCGCTGCTGGTCCGGCATGAACCGGGTTCGGTCAGCCGGGAAGATTTCCCGGGTCCCGACAACCTGGCCATCCGGAAGTTCCGTCACCGCCGACTCGTAGGGATGGTCCAGCACGAAAACGACGAACCCCCGGCTGGCAAGCTGGGTCACCAAGCCCGTATAGACAGCCCGCGGCGCGCCGTAGCCGGGTGAGAAGATCACCACAGGCCAGGGGCGATCGTGGGCCGCAAGCGGCGCCATGGCCTCGGCGTGAGTGTCGATCTGGCCGTAGCGATGCAGCATGAAGGCCGGCATCAGGCTGACCTGGTCTGGCAGGTGGCCGATCCCGTCAATGTAGGGGATATGCGCGCCGCCGCCGGGTTTTTCTGCGCGCGTCGTCGGATACCAGGCCTGGGCGATCACGCTGCGCCGGTCGCCTGGATCGGCCGTATGCGGCTCGTCGCGTGACGCGTCGGTCCAGCGATAGACCTCGGTCGCGACGGCGTAGCGGCCGTCGGGCGTTGGAAGCGCCGGGACCGCGGGCAGGAGCCAGACGCCGAGGCACGCGGCGGCAATCCCGGCAAGGCCTATACGACCGATCCAGCGAACCGCGGCCCCCGTTCGCAGCGGAGGCAGGGCGCTCAGCGCCAGCAGGAGCCAGGCGGGCAGGTCCTGCCAGGTGAATCCGCAGAGGGCCGATTGGGCCGCCGCCAGCAACAGGCCCAGACCGACCCCGGCGATCCGCAGCCTCGGCCGCTCGGCCGGAGCAAACAACCGCCACGCCGCCAGCGCCAGCACCACCGCCAGCAAGACCAGATCGGGAATCAACATCGCTTCACCCGGCTCCCACAGCCACTCGTTCAGGGGGAGCCTCTACCGTGGTATCGGCATTGCCCTGGTCAGGCCCTGGTCAAGAACCGGCGTAAATTCTGTTGAGATCGCGGCAACGACGACGGCGTGGCTCGCCGCGACCGGGCTGGACTGAAGGAAGGACGCAGGCGGCCTGTCCGGCAAGCGCGCCTGCGCCCCTGATCGTCCTACTCGCTGACGGCCGTGATGGTCGCCGTGCCGGAGTTGCCGGCGTTGTCGGTGTAGGTGGTGCTGAAGCCGACGGCGGCGCCCATTTCGCCGAACGTCACGCAGAGCTGCTGTCCGCCGGCGTCGCCGCAGATTTTCTTGGCCGCCTGATCAACAGTGTAGGGGCCCGGCGCCGCTCCGTTGACGCTCGCGGTGCCGTTGGAATCGAACACCACGACCGTGGTCGTGCCGTTGCTGTTGGCGAACTCGACCGTCGTGGACGACGCGAGCGCCGGCGTGGCGATAAGCGCGAGCCCGGCAATGGCGATGAGCAGTCTGGTTTTCATGGATAGTCCCCCCTTTGGGTTCCGCGCGGCGTCGAATGCGCCGTCGGGGCGGGAGGTTAGGCGCCAGAATCCGGAACGGCAATCGAGGTTCGGTGACGATCGGTCCCCGATCCGGGGATTGGCGCTCAAGCCGCGACCAGCCCGGGTATGTCGTGCAGATCAGCCGGCAACCCCGCACCCATCAGGTTGACGAAGTTGTCGCGGAAGAACTTGCGCCGGCCCGCCGTCGAGACGCCCTCCAGCGAATCGTTGAACCGCTTGAGCGGATTGCGGCCGCCTTCCACATGCGGAAAGTCCGAGGAGAACAGGCACATGTCCTCGCCCACCTGACTGATGATCCAGCCGACGTTCTCGTGCGGGTAGGGCGTGGCGAAGAACTGCCGCTTCAGGATCTCGCTCGGCTTCGCCGACAGACGCTGCAGCCGCTCCTCCTTGCCGAAGGCCAGGGCGGCGGAATCCATGAATTGCATCAGGCTGGGCAGCCAGCCGGCGCCCAACTCGATGGCCCCGAACTTCAGATCGGGGAACCGGTCGAACACCCCGTCGAACACCAGCACCGGAAGGGTCTGCCAGATCGACACCGGGATCGCCATGAAGCTGACCGAGGTGAAGTTCTCCGCTCCGCCATGGAAGTCGAGCACCTGCGGGCCGCCGTTGTCGAAATAGGCCGGATCGAGCTTCTTCTCCCCGCCGACGTGGAACAGGATCGGCAGGCCGGCCTCCTGGGCCAGGGCCCACAGCGGGTCGAAATCGGCATGGCTGGGGGCGTGGTGTTTGGGAACCTGGGACGGGATCATCAGGCCCTTGCACCCGAGGGCGATCGCCTCGCGGGCGACCTCGACGGCGCGAGCCCGGTCGACCAGGGGCACATAAGCGGTCGGCAGCAGACGGCGGTCCACCTGGCAGTAGTCGACCATCATTCTGTTGTGAGCCCGGGCCGCCTCGACGGCGAGGACCGGATCGTCGCCATGCTCCAGGGCGAACAGGCTGAGTCCCGCGGTGGTGAACACCAGTTGGCTGGCGAAGCCCAGCAGGTCCACGGCCAGTGGCCGGTCGACGGGATCAAAGGCGCCGAGAGCCTGGTAGTTCTTGCGTAGCAGCAGGTTGTCCGCCTGACCGGCGCGAAACGCCGGATCCTCCTGGAGTGCGCGGGCCTGGTCGACCCAGGCCTCATCACGGGCGGCCTTGCGCAGCTTTGCGGACAGGGCCTCTCGGAACGCGGGATCAATGTAGCGTTCGATGGTCCCGGGTAGCTCCATGACATGGGAGTCGGCGTCGTGAACGGTCTGGCCTTCGACGTACGGCATCGGACATCCTCCCACCGGACCTCTGGCCGCGCGGCGGGTCCGTTGGGCGCCATTCGGCGACCTGCGGGCCGGTCCGTCAAGGCCGGGCGGTTGCGCCGTCCGCCCGACTCCCTGAGGCTGCCCCCGCGCAGAGGAGCTTCGCCATGAGCCGTTTCACCGGTCCGGTCCGCCAGAACGGCTATGTCGTGCGCGACGTTGAGGCGGCGATGAGGCACTGGATCGAGGTGCTGGGCGTGGGGCCCTGGTTCTACATCGAGAAGGTCCCCGTCGACTGGTTCCGCCATCGCGGCGTCGCCTACGACATCGACCTGTCGATCGCCCTGGCCAATTCCGGCGATCTGCAGATCGAGCTGATCCAGCAGCGCAATGATGTCCCCTCGCTCTACCGCGAGTTCGCGGCCAAACACGGTGAGGGGCTGCAGCACATGTCCTGGTGGTCGATGAACTACCAGGCCGACTATGACGCCGCGCTGGCCCGAGGCCTGGCCATCGGCCACGAAGGCCAGATCAATGGACCGAACGGACGCTTTGTCTATTTCGACACCGACGAGGAGCACCCGGGCACGGTGGTCGAGCTGTCGGATGTGAGCGGAACGAAGATGCGCTTCTTCGACCATATCCGGCGCGCCGCCGTGGACTGGGACGGAACCGATCCGATCCGGCCGGTGAAATAGGCCGCCTCAGGGCGTCAGATCAAACAGCCCGTCGCGCGGATCGTGTACGATGTGTCCATCATGAACCCCACCCACGTCGGCCTGTTCCAGAACCTCGTCCTTGCCACCGCGATGGTCGGGATCACGGTGCTCATCCACTTCTGGGGTCTGATCCTGCTCCTGCGCATCATGGGGCATACTGGCCCCCGCCTGCGCGCGGACAGAAGTCACGGCGGCCAGGCCATGCTGGTGCTGATGGTGGTGTTCGGGATCTTCGCCCTGCACACCGTCGAGATCTGGCTCTACGCCATGCTCTATCTGACGCTTAACGCGTTGCCGTCGCTCGAACCGGCGCTCTATTTCTCGACCGTCACCTTCGTCGCGGTCGGCTACGGCGACGTGGTCCTGCCGACGACCTGGCGGATGCTCAGCGCGATCGAGGCGGCCAACGGCGTGATCCTGATCGCCTGGTCGACCGCCTTCCTGTTTTCCGTGACGGGTCGTCTGCGGCTGCTCGAGCACGACTGGCTCGAGCCCAGGCGCTCACGCCCTGCGCCGCCGGTCGCCCAAGGACAGGCGATCGATCCACAGGACCGACAGAATCCGTCGGCCACGATCCCGGAGTGAGGCGGCTCAGGCGCGGGGTTGAGCTTTTCTGGCCGCCGCGACCTGATCAACCACGCCCTTCCAGCGGTCGCCCATGGCGATGACAATCTGCTTGCGGGTCATCAGACGCGGCAGCCAGCGAAGGCGCTGGTTGCCCTTGCCGGTGATGACCACCGTCTTGCGGCGCAGGAACGCCTTCAGGCCCTCGGAGGCCACGAACGCGGCGCTGTCGAGCCCGGGGCGGCCCGTACCGGCCCCCGGCAGGTCGCTGGCAACGGCGGCGAAGTTCGAGGCCGTGCCGCCCGGACAGAGCGCCATGACGTGCACGCCGCTGTCCCGGGTCTCGCCCCACAGCGCTTCGCTGAAATAGAGAACAAACGTCTTGGCCGCCGAGTAGACCGCCGCATAGGGCAGGGGCACGAAGGCGGCCGTCGAGGCGACGTTGATCACCCCGCCCTTGCGCCGCGTGATCATGCCGGGAAGGCTGAGGTGGGTCAGTTCGACCAGCGCCGTAACGTTCAGCTGGATCATCTCGGCGTTCGACGGCCCTTCGATCTCGAGGAACGCACCCCATTTGCCGAAGCCGGCGTTGTTGACCAGCAGATCAACGGTCAGGCCCTGGCCATGCACGGCGTCCATCAACCGCGCGGCGGCGCCGGGCTGGCCGAGGTCGAGCGGAATGACCGCCACCTCAGTCTTGAACCGTGCGCGCAGGTCTTGCGCCAGCGACTGCAGGCCACTCTCCGACCGCGCGGTGATGATCAGCTTCGCGCCCCGTGCGGCCAGATCCTCGGCGAACGCCTTGCCGATGCCCGACGACGCGCCCGTGACCAGCGCTGTGACGCCCTTGTAGTTCTTCATATCGCCCCCTTCGCGCCTATCGCGCGTAACCCACATTCGCCGCTGCGCCCGTTTGACCCCGGGCGGCCTCCGTCGCCCAGTCGAGATCGGCAAGGTACCGTTCGGCCACAGTCAGGTGCACCGGCGACAGCATGAGGTGCAGACCACGCGGCTGGCTGGTCGCGCTGGTGACCCAGCCGCGTTCGTAGAGCTTGCCGAGAATGGCCATGCAGTCGACGTCGTCCCGGGTGAAGGCAAGGAGGCCGAGCTTCGGCTGCCCGATGACGGTGAAGCCCCGAGCCCTGACGCCGGCCTCGATGATCTCGCGGGCCTTCGTCACCTCTCCGTGCTTGTCGCGATACCCGTCGACCCCGAGGACGTTCATAATCGCCCAGGCCGCCGCGATGGCGCCGCCGGGGCGTGTGCCGGCGAGGGTCGGCGTGGTCATCTTGCCAGCCGGCCAGTCCCCGACTTCGAAGATCATGTGCTTCTTCAGGTCCTCCGACCGGAAGAACACCGTCGACGCGCCCTTGGCGCAGTAGCCGTACTTGTGCAGATCGGCCGACATCGACCGCACGCCCGCGACCTCGAAATCGAACGGCGGAATGTCCGCGCCGTTCATCCGCACGAAGGGCGCGATGTAGCCGCCGACGCAGGCATCGACGTGCAGCCACAGGTCGCGACGTTCCGCGAGTGCGCCCAGTTCCTCGATTGGATCGATCAGACCGTAGGGAAAGCACGGAGCCGATCCCACAATCATGATGGTGGCGTCATCGACCGCCGCCTCCATGGCGACAGGATCAGCGAGGTAGTCCTTCAGCGCCGTGCGCCGCACCTCGATTTCCATGACCCGGCAGGCCTTGTCGAAAGCCGGATGGGCGGAGAAGGGCAGGACAATGTTCAATGGGCCTGCGACCCCGCGCACCTTTCGGGCGTAGTCGCGCGATGCCTTGACCGCCATGAGGATGGAATCGGTGCCGCCACTGGTCATCGACCCGGCAGCGCCCTCGGGCCCATGCAGCAGGGCGAGGCCATTGGCCACCACCTCCCGCTCCATGCGCGCCAGACTGGGAAACGCCGCCGGCCCGAGCCCGTTCTCGGAGGCGAACATCGCATAGGCCTCCTTCTGGACCCGCTCGACGTCTTCCCCTGCGTTGAACACATAGACGGCGGCCTTGCCGTCGCGCCATTTGACGTCGCCCGCGGCCATTTCGAGCATTCTCGCGCGGGTCTCCGCCCAGGGCGCGCCCTGTTCGGGAAGTGACTGGCTCATCGGTGCTTCCGTCCCTGAAATTTTGACCAGCCTAGCTCCCCGGACGGCTGCGTCGAGCGGTTCCGGCGCCCGAAACAGGGTTTTCGCGCTCTTAACCACGCTGAAAACCCTTGGGCCGTAGGCTGACCTCCCGTGAACCGGGGAGGGGGCCATGTTCGCCGCACGCCAAAGCCTGTCGCTGATCGCCGTCCTGCTGGCCTCGCTGGCCCTGGCCGGCTGTATTTCGCCGAGCTACGCCATCAAGGGTCCGGACCCGTCGGGCCCGCCGCAGCGGTCCGCGCCGGGCGGCCGGGCGCCGGCGACGATGCGGCCCTACCAGGTGCGTGGCGTCTGGTACACGCCGCGCTACGACCCGGACTACGACGAAAAGGGCGTCGCGAGCTGGTACGGCGAACAGTTCCACAATCGCAGCACGGCCAATGGCGAGACGTTCGACATGGACCTGCCGTCGGCCGCCCACAAAACCCTGCCGCTGCCATCTATCGTCGAGGTCACCGATCTCGACACCGGCCGCAAGATCCGCGTGCGGGTCAATGACCGGGGGCCCTTCGTCGACGGCCGGATCATCGACCTGTCGAAAGCGGCCGCGGAGCAGCTGGGCATGGCGCGCAAGGGGGTCGCGCGTGTCCGGGTCCGCTACCTCGGGCCGGCGCCGGCCGGCAGATAGTCCACAGCTCAAAGCCCGCCCATTCTGGACATCGGCCCCGTTCCGTCCGATTGAGGGCGTCGTGGCGCGCGGAAAATTCATCACCTTCGAAGGCGGGGAGGGGACGGGCAAATCGACCCAGTCCCGCATCCTGACGACCCGGCTGCAGGCCGAGGGCCGGAGCGCGATCCGCACGCGTGAACCCGGCGGTTCGGACGGCGCCGAAGCCCTGCGCAGTCTGCTGGTCGAGGGCAAGGCCGATCGCTGGTCCCCGATGTCCGAAACCCTGATGATGAACGCCGCGCGGCGCGATCATCTTGAGCGGACTATCGTCCCGGCGCTGGAGCTCGGCGAATGGGTGGTCTGCGATCGCTTTTGCGACTCGACCCGCGCCTATCAGGGCGCCGGCGGCGGCGTGCCGGCCGAGTTCATCGAAACGGTCGAGCGGGCCGTGGTCGGCGACAACCGGCCGGACCTGACGCTGGTCTTCGACCTGCCGCCCGAGATTGGCCTGGAGCGCGCCTTTGGCCGTGACATGTTCGAGGTCCGGTTCGAAACCAAGGACTTCGATTTCCACACCCGCCTGCGCGCCGCCTATCTGGCCATCGCGCATGACGAGCCATGGCGGTGCGTGATCATTGACGCCTCGGGGACCGAAGACGAGGTCGCCGCGCTCGTCTGGCGCGCGGTTACCGACCGGCTGGGCGAATGAGCGACGAGCCCGTCCATCCCCGCGACGCCTTCCTGCTTGAGGGGGCGGAAGAGCAGGAAAACGCCTTCCTCGAAGCGATCGAGCGCGGGCGTCTGCATCACGCATGGCTGCTGACGGGGCCCGAGGGCGTGGGCAAGGCAACCTTCGCCTATCGCGCCGCGCGACGATTGCTCGGCGCGAGGCCGGATCCCGCCAACGGCGTGCTCGGTTCGCTCGGCTCCGATCCCGTGGTGCGGCAGGTGTCTGCCCGGTCTCACCCGGATCTGATGGTGCTGGAGCGCCTGGGCGAGGACGGCAAACTTCGCAAGGTCATCCCGGTGGATGAAGCGCGGCGGCTGGCGGAATTCTTCTCCCAGACCCCGGCGACCTCCCCCTATCGTGTCGCCATCATCGACGCGGCCGATGATCTGAACGTCAACTCGGCCAACGCCATTCTGAAGACCCTGGAGGAGCCGCCCCCGCGTGGCGTGATCTTCCTTGTCAGCCATGCGCCGGGCCGTCTGCTGCCGACCATCCGCTCGCGCTGCCGGCGGCTGGCGTTCAACGCGCCGGGCGAGGCGCTCACGGTGGAATTCCTGACGGCCCGGAGTGATCTGACGCACGAGCAAGCCGCGCGGCTGGCGAGCATGGCCGGCGGAGCGCCGGGTCTCGCGCTTCGCCTGGCGGCGGCCGACGCGCTGGGCGCCGATGACGCGGCGCACGAAATCCTGCGGACCTTGCCGAGGCTCGACGAAGGCGCGCTGATGCTGCTGGCGGACAGTTTCCGCGGATCGGAAGGGCAGGGCCGGTTCGACCTGCTGATCGACCGCCTGACCGCCCGAATCCACGACATGGCCGCCACCCAGGCCATGGCGGGGACGGGCGAGGGTCTCGATCGCTGGGTGCTGGCCTGGGAGGCGCTACGGGTTCTGCCTGGTCAGACCGAAGGCCTGAACCTGGACCGCGCCGACGCCTTCTGGACCGCGATGCGTGAGCTGCGCGCGGCGGCGGCTGCCTGATGCTGATCGACAGCCACGTCAATCTGCACGCGCCGCAGTTCGCCGACGATCGCCAGGACGTCATCGACCGCGCCCGCGCGGCGGGCATCGGGCTGATGGTCAATATCAGCGACAAGGTGTCGACCTTTGACGCCACCTACGCCGTGGCCGACGAGAACCCGGACATCTGGGCGACCGTCGGCACCCATCCGCACGAAGCCAAGGAAAATCCAGATCTTACGGCGGATATCCTCATCGATCTGGCCGGGCGTCCGCGAGTCGTCGGCATCGGCGAATGCGGTCTCGATTTCCACTACGACCTCAGCCCGCGCGAGGTGCAGGCCGCCGTGTTCCGCCAGCACTGTATCGCCGCGCGCGAGACCGGCTTGCCGCTGGTGGTGCACACCCGCGAAGCCGATGACGTCATGGCGGAGATCCTCGAAGAGGAATACGCGGCCGGCCCGTTCCGGCTGCTGATGCACTGCTATACCAGCGGCCCCGAGCTGGCGCGGCGGGCGGCGGCGCTGGGAGCGTGGTTCTCGGTCTCCGGCATCGCCACCTTCAAGGCGGCGCAGGATGTGCGGGATATCATCGCCGACATGCCGGCCGACCGGATCATCGTCGAGACAGACTGTCCGTATCTCGCGCCCGTGCCGATGCGGGGCCGCCGCAATGAGCCAGCCTTCCTGCCGCATGTGCTGGCGAAACTGGCCGAAATCCGCGGCTGGACGCTCGAAGACGCCGAGCAGCGCACCGAGGATGCCTTCTTCACCCTGTTCGACAGGATCCCCCGTCCATGAGCGGCGTGCTCGAGGTCACCATCCTCGGCTGCGGATCGTCCGGCGGCGTGCCGCGCGCCGATGGCGACTGGGGCGCGTGCGACCCGGATGAGCCGCGCAATCGGCGCACCCGCTGCGGCCTCCTCCTGCGTCGCAAGGGGGAGGGCGCGGAGACGACAGTTCTGGTCGACACCTCGCCGGACCTGCGCGAGCAGGCCATCGCCGCGCGGGTGAAACGGATCGACGGCATCCTGTACACCCACGACCACGCCGACCAGGTGCACGGCATCGACGACGTTCGCGCCTTCTTCCTGCGCCAGCGCGCCAGAATTCCGGCCTGGATGGACCGCGCCACCCATGACGCGCTGACGACCCGGTTTCGATATATCTTTGAAAATACCGGCGGTTATCCAGCTATCCTCGACTCCGTTTCACTGCCGCCCTACGGCGAGGCTTTTGTGGTGGAGGGCCCGTCAGGACCAGTCCCGGTCAACACATTCGATCAGGAACACGGCCATATCCGCTGCGTCGGCTACCGGTTTGGACCGGTGGCGTATTCGCCGGACGTCAATGGGTTGCCGGATTCCGCCTTCGAGGCGCTGGCGGGCGTTGATACCTGGATCGTCGATGCGTTGCGCCACACGCCGCATCCGACGCACGCGCATCTCGAGCGCACGCTGGACTGGATCGCCCGGATCAGGCCACGCCGCGCCATCCTGACAAACATGCATATCGATATGGATTACAGGATGTTGCGGTCAGCTCTTCCGGATGGTGTGGAGCCCGCATACGACGGCATGACGCTGACGATCGGCCTCTAGTGGCCGAACCGTCGCGTCGCCAATCCAGTTATTTCCGATAATATTCCTTAGGCGCAAAGTTGATTGACTTGCCGGCGCCGGGGCCTTGCTCTCCAGGCCGCGCCGTATCCGCCAGCGTTCCCGGTGCATCCTGCGGTTACCGCCCCCCTTTTTGGGGATGCAACTCTGAAACTTCCGGTCAAGCGTTCGCTGGTCTGTGACCCGCACTTCGCACATCACTCGGGCCAGAATGAACATGCCGTTCAGGAGGTCACCATGTTGCGGCGTGATGTCATCACCGGCCTCGCGGGCGCGGGTCTGGTCAGCGGCCTTGGGGTTGCCGCCGCCGCTCAGGCCCAGGACTTCGCCGATATCGGCTCGTTGACCCCGAACGTGATGAACAGTCGCGCGGCCTTCTCGGCGATGGGCCCGTTCAAGAACATCGCCATCCTGGGCTACAATCTGGGCCTGGTGGTGCAAAGCGAGATCAAGGCGTTCGGCGGCGCCGGGAGCGCGCAATCAAGCACGGCGGCCTCGCTCACCGGCCTGTCCATCGATGAGGTCCAGACGATCGCTGACCATGCGCTCGTCGACTTCGCGGATGTGCTGCGCCAGACCGGCAGGCCTCTGCTGCTGATGGACGCCATCCGCCAGGCCCCCTCCTTCGCCACACTCAAGGCCTCACCCGTACCCTTTCGCAAGCAGCCAGCAGCGGACGCTCGCCGGGTCATGATGGTCCCGCCGCACGGCATGAACCTCATTCTGACCAACGCGGACTCCCCGATCACCGACAAGTCGCCGTTCGACCTGAAGAACGCCATGGCGCTGAGCCACCTCAGCTTTGAGCTCGACGCCGTGGTGCTGATCCCCAATATCATCATCGATTTCGCGCAGCTTTCGAGCTCGGGAAGCAGCGTCTACAGCGGCAGCGCCAGCACCGGCATCGATCCGGGCATGTATCTGGTGGAACTGTGGACCGGCCTCGGCGCGTATCATGGGCGGAACAAGTTCGGCGGCGACGGCGGGCGGGCGCAACTGCAGAAGCGCATTCGACTCGGCCAAGGCGGCCAGCTCGTTCAGACTCGCGAACATTCCAACCGGGATGAGGTCGCCTGGTGGAACTCCCGGGTCAACAGCGGCATGGCCGAGCCGTATGAGGTCGGGCCAGGCTTCGCCTACAGCTCTTCGTCCTACGAGTACCAGGCGAATGTCGGCCAGTTCCAGCGCGCCGCCCTAAGCGGTGCAAAGGCAATGAACCGCGTCTACGCCCAGGCGGTCGCCGCGCTGAAGTGATCGGCCCCCTCCTTTCCAAGACCCCGCCGCCGCTCTATCCTCAAGCCAGAGGGGCATAGAACTCGCGGAGTGTTTCAATGCGTCTGGTTGCCTTTATATCGTCCATCGCCGCCACGTCGGCCCTCGCCTTCAGTGTCCACGCCGCGCCGCTCGGGCCGGTCGCCGATGTTCGGGTCTCGATCGGATCCGAACTGCAGGACAAGGCCGACGAGTACGGCCAACGGGATCTGGATATGCTGGCGTCCGATCTGCGCGACTCGGTGATCCAGGCCATCGGCCGCGCCGGCGGCGGCCTCTCACCGGCTGGCGGGACGCTGGATCTGGTGATCGAGGCCGCAACCCCGAACCGTCCGACCATGCGCCAGATGAACCGCAGGCCGGGCCTGTCCTACGAAAGCTTCGGTCTCGGGGGCGCGAAGATCAGCGGCGTGCTGAAAACTGCCGACGGCCAACAGGTCCCGCTCAGCTATGACTGGTACGAGACCGACATCCGTTGGTCCGTCGGCGCTGGAACCTGGACCGACGCCGAGACCACCTTCGACCGCTTCGCCCGCCATCTGACCAAGGGCGACCTCGTCGCCGAACGGTAGGACCGGCCAGCTTTCACTTGCGTCATCGCCGTTCGCGGGCTCTTTTCCCATGAACGGCGATTACCCACAACGCCGACCTGTGATTAGCGAGGCGACATGGCCGGCGGCCGACGATCTACCCTGACCCTCGCGGCGTTCGCCGCCCCCTGCCTGCCCCTCGCGGCGTTCGGCCTGCCGCTGACGATCAGCCTCCCCCACTACTATTCCGAGACGCTCGGCCTCGATGTCGCCGCGGTCGGACTTGCCTTCCTGCTGGTTCGCCTCGTGGATATCGGATTCGACCCGATTTTCGGCACCATCCTGGACCGCACGCGCTGGTCATTCGGTCGGTTCAAGGGCTGGATAGCGATCAGCGCGCCGATCCTGATGCTCGCTATCTATATGCTGTTCATGGCCAAACCGGGGGTCACCACCGGCTATCTCTGGCTGTGGCTGATCGTGGTCTATCTTGGCTATTCGATCGCGGTGCTGTCGCATACGTCCTGGGCAGCCAAGCTGACCACCGACTATCACGAGCGTTCGCGCATCTATGCCTTCTGGCAGACGGGCAACGTGATCGGCATGATCATGATCCTCGCCATGCCGCTGGTGCTTAGCCTCGCCAGCAAGGGCATCGGCCAACAAGGCATCCTGCACGGCCAGGGCTGGTTCATCGTGGGCCTGTTGCCGCTGATGATGCTGCTCGCGCTTTGGCGAGTGCCCGAGCCGAAGCCGATCGAGAGCACTGCGGTCAACGCCGCCGGCGAGACGGTCTCCGCCAACGCCACGCTGGCAGACTATTTCCGCCTTCTGGCGCGACCGACGGTGATCCGGATCCTGGCGGCCGATCTGGCGACGGGTCTGGCGCCCGGCATCGCCGGAACCCTGTTCTTTTTCTACTTCATCCGCATCAAGCAGTTCAGTTTCCTGGAGTCCTCGGCGCTGCTGCTGATCTATTTCGTCGCGGCCATCCTCGGCGCGATGATCTGGACCCGACTGGCCAAGCGCGTCGGCAAGTCGAAGGCGCTGATCGCCTCCTGCGTCACCTACGCGGCCGTTCAGTTCGGCGTCGTCTTCCTGCCGGCGGGCAATTTCTGGCTGGCGACACCCTTCCTGATCGCGGCCGGCATCCCCTACTCCGCCGGCGCGCTTCTGCTCCGCTCGATGATGGCCGACTATGGTGACGAGGAACGTCTCGCCACGGGTGTCGATCGCACCGGCCTGCTGTTCGCCATCCTGACCGGCACGGTGAAGATCGGGTCGGCGCTCGCCGTGACCAGCCTGATCCTGCTCGGATCCCTTGGCTTTGACGCCCACACGGCGGCCAACAGCACCCCGCTGTCGATGACGGGCCTGCAGGCGCTGTACGCCTTCGTACCCGGCATCGTGGGTCTGTTGGCGGCGGCGGTGATGATCGGCTATCCCCTGACGGAAGCCCGGCACGCGGAGATTCTCCGCCAGCTCGGCGAGAAGGACGGAGCGCTCCCGCCCGTCGTTCCGGAAGATGTCGCGGGGATCGAGCCCAATGTCGCAAACCCCGCCGTCACCTGACGCCAGCCACCCTGTCTTCCGCCTGCTGGAGATCATGGATCGTCTGCGCGACCCCGCCGGCGGCTGCGCCTGGGATCTGGAGCAGACGTTCGCGACCATCGCGCCCTACACGGTCGAGGAGGCCTATGAGGTCGCCGACGCCATCGAGCGGAACGACCTGAAGGACCTGAAGGAGGAGCTGGGCGACCTGCTTTTCCAGGTCGCGTTCCACGCCCGGATGGCGAAAGAACAGGGCGCGTTCGACTTCGCCGACGTGGCGACCGCCATCAGCGACAAGATGATCCGCCGCCATCCCCACGTGTTCGGCGACGTCAGTCACCGCACCGCCGGCGAGCAGACCGTCGCATGGGAAGTGCTCAAGCAGCAGGAACGGGCCGGCAAGGAACGCCACGGCATCCTCGACGACGTACCGGTCGGCCTCCCTGCCCTCACCCGCGCGGTGAAGCTGTCAAAACGCGCCGCCCGCGTCGGCTTCGTCTGGCCCAGCGTCAACGAGGTGCTCGACAAGCTGGACGAGGAGGTCGCCGAGCTGAAGGCCGAGGTGGCCGGCGGCGACATCGAGAAGCTGCGGGGCGAGCTGGGTGATGTGCTGTTCGTCATCGCCAACCTGGCCCGCACCCTGGACATCGAGCCCGAGGACGCCCTGCGCGCCACCAACGCCAAGTTCGTCCGCCGCTTCGGCTTCATAGAGGCGGCGCTGGCGGAGCGGGGCAAGACCCCTGAGATGTCGGATCTCGCCGAGATGGACGCGCTGTGGGACGAGGCGAAGGCGGCGGAGCGGGCCTAGCCCAAACACTGTCATCCCGGCCGCAGCGCGAAGCGCGAAGAGCCGGGACCCAGATTCGGCTTCGAGTCAGGTGGGATGAGAATTGATCCGGGTCCCGGATAGGCGCTTCGCGCCTTCCGGGATGACAGTTCAGGGGCGGGAAGAGATCAGCCGGTCAATCTCCGGCGCGATCACGTTCGCCCACGCCGCACTCGTCGGGTCGATCAGTTCGAAGTGCCCTGCCCCGTCGATGACGATGTTGCGGGCGGACCAGCCCTTGGCGAAAGGCGCTCCGAAAACCGGCGGCACGATCGGATCCAGAGTCCCCGAGATCACCACGACCGGCGCGGTGGGCTTCGGCAGCCGGGCTGGCGAGGTGTCGGCGTAGACATCCTGTCCGGTGCGGCTCGCGGCCGAGACGAGATCGTCGATGGTCTGCGGGCCGCCGCAACGATCGGGACCGGTGGCGCGGAAGGCTTCGAGATCGTTGATGCCGGCCAGGCTGACGACGCCCTTCACCGCCAGCGGATCGGAGCTCCACAATGGGCTGGAGCGCGGCAGGCCGCTGCGGGCGGCGGCCCAGCTGACCAGATGGCCGCCGGCGGAATGGCCGACCAGCACGACGCGGCCAAGGTCCAGATGGCGTGCGGCGGCGATGGTCCGAAGATGGTCGAGCCCCGCCGCGACATCGCTGAACGTCCCCGGGTACGCCCCGCCCGGATGGCCAATGCGGCGATACTCGAGGTTCCAGACGGCGTAGCCGCGCGCCCGAAGGTCGACAGCCAGATAGTCCATCAGCTCCGTGCCCGGCAGATCCGCCTGCCAGCAGCCGCCGTGGATCAGCACGATCACCGGGAACGGCCCCTGCCCTTTCGGCAACCAGAGCTCGCCGTGCTGCAGCGGATCGGCACCATAGGCGATGGTCGCGTCAGCCGTCTCGCGCGGGCGGGCCAGCAGATCGCTGAAGCTGATCGGGTCTGCGGCCATGACGGCGGAAGCGGGCGAGACGGTCATAAGAAGCAGGATAGCCGCCAGCGCCGCGCGTTTCACCCCGCCGCCTCCGAAACCGTGGCGGTCGGAAACATGCGCTCGAACCTGCCCAGCGCCTGACCGTCGAGCCGGACCCGCAGGCGCAGGTCGCCGTCAACGCCGTCATGGCGCCCGACCACGCGACCGTGGCGGTACAGCCAGGCCAGCGCCTCCCCGGCGCCGACATCCAGCTGGACGTCTATCTCGGGCGTCTCATCGACCATCTCGGCCAGCTTGTTGAGCAGCGCCTCGCAGCCTTCCCCCGTGATCGAGGACACCAGCATCGCGCCGACGCGACGCGCGGCGCCCTCCGCCTCGTCGCGGGCTTCAGGATCCAGCAGGTCGGCCTTGTTCCACACCTCGACCAGCTTGCGACCTGACTCCGGGGTGACGCCCAGCTCGGTCAGCACCTTCTCGACATCCCGCTTCTGGGCATGGGTGTCGGGATTGGCGATATCGCGGACATGCAGGATGACGTCGGCCTCCTGCACCTCCTCGAGGGTGGCGCGGAACGACTCGATCAGTTCGTGCGGCAGGTCGGAGATGAAGCCCACCGTGTCCGACAGGATCGCCGGCCGGCCATCGGGCAGTTTCACGTTACGCAGCGTCGGATCGAGCGTGGCGAACAGCATGTCCTTGGCCAGCACGCCGCCGGCGGTGATCTTGTTGAACAGCGTCGACTTGCCGGCGTTGGTGTAACCGACCAGGGCGATGGTCGGATACGGGACCTTCTTGCGCTGGGTCCGGTGCAGGGCGCGGGTGCGGCGGACCTCGACGAGGTCCTTCTTCATCTTGATGATGCGGTCGGCGATCTGGCGCCGGTCGAGCTCGATCTGGGTTTCGCCAGGGCCGCCGGTATTGCCCGTGCCGCCACGCTGGCGTTCGAGGTGGGTCCAGGTGCGGACGAGGCGGGATTTCTCGTATTCCAGTCGGGCCAGCTCGACCTGCAGCACGCCTTCCTTGGTCCGAGCCCGACGGCCGAAGATCTCGAGGATCACGCCGCTGCGGTCGACGACCTTGGCGTTCCAGGCCTTCTCCAGATTGCGCTGCTGGACAGGCGAGAGGGCGTCGTCGACGACCACGACGTCGATCGTCTCGACCTCGCACAGCAGGCGAAGCTCCTCGACCTTGCCCTTGCCGAACAGGGTCGCGGGCGTGCGTTCGCGCAGCGGGACGATGCGGGACTCGACCACATCAAGATCGAGCGCGAGGGCGAGTCCGGTCGCTTCCTCAAGCCGGGCCTGAGGATCGCGGGCGTTGGCCAGCTGCGGCCGAACGGGATGAAGAACCAGCGCCCGTTGGACGGGGTCTTCGTGATCAATGAGTTGGGTCAATCGTCTTGGTCGGAGGGTTCGTACAGCTGAACCGGCTGCGCGGGCATGATCGTCGAGATCGCGTGCTTGTACACCAGTTGCGACTGGCCGTCGCGACGCAGCAGCACGCAGAAATTGTCGAACCAGCTGACAACGCCCTGAAGCTTCACACCGTTCACGAGGAAGATGGTCAGCGGCGTCTTCGACTTGCGAACGCTGTTGAGGAATGTGTCCTGCAGGTTCTGTTTCTTCTCGGTCACGGGGGTTCCCCTCTTTTTGGTCGGAAGGCAAAGGCCCTCCACACACACAGTTTGTACGTAGGCGCTCGTCACGGAAGCCCGCAACCTCCGACGAGGTTCCGGACGCTCAACTGCCCGAAGCTTGGGCAGCCTCGATATAGAGCGCTCGCAGACGTTGCGCCACCGGGCCCGGGCGGCCGTCGCCGATCGGCGCGCCGTCAATCGCCACCACCGGCATGACCAGCGCCCCAGCCCCCGTAATGAAGGCCTCGCGGGCGTTGCGGGCTTCCTCCGGCGTGAAGGCGCGCTCGTCGAGGCGGATGTTGAGGTCTCCCAGGAGTCCCATGACGCTCTTGCGGGTCACACCGCGCAGGATGTTGGCGGTCGTATCGCGCGTCCGCAGAACGCCGTCGGCGTCGACAATCCAGGCATTGCTGGAGGCGCCCTCGGTCACCAGGCCTTGTGCATCGACGAACCAGGCCTCGCCGGCGCCCTGGTCACGGGCCGCCGTCTTGGCCATGGCGTTGGGCAGCAGGCCGATGGTCTTGATGTCGCAACGCCCCCAGCGGTTCTCCGGCGTGGTCATGACGCCGATGCCTTTGGCTGCGCGCGCCTCGGCGGCGGCGGCGTCGATCGACTTGGCCGTGATCACGATGGCGGGCTGCGGGGCCGGAACAGGGAAGGCATGGTCGCGGCGGGCAACGCCGCGCGTGACCTGCAGATAGACCAGACCGTGCTTGACCCGATTGCGGCGGATGGCTTCACCCAGCACCAGCTCCAGCGACCGGCGGCCCATCGGCGGCGTGATCCCCAACTCGCCCAGACTGCGCTGCAGTCGCTCGAAGTGACCGTCGGAGTCGACCAGCCGGCCGCCGAACACGGCCCAGACTTCGTAGATGCCGTCGCCGAGCTGATAGCCGCGATCCTCGATATGGACGGCCGCCTCGCCGTGCCGGACGAAGCGGTGATTCACGTAGGCCCAGCGCGACATCAGTCTTCGGTCTCCTCACCGGCCCGCGCGCCCGCCAGACCGAGCGACTTGAGCTTCCTGTGCAAAGCCGAGCGCTCCATGCCAATGAAGGCCGCGGTGCGCGAGATGTTGCCGCCGAACCGCAGGATCTGGGCGTTCAGATATTCCCGCTCGAACAGTTCCCGCGCCTCGCGCAGCGGCAGGGCGATGATCCGCTCGGTGCCGATGGCCCCGTTCTGCGACGCACTCGGCGCCTCTGACGGCAGCATGTCTGCAGTGATCGGCTCGTTCGGATCGCCCGAGGCCAGGATCATCATCCGCTCTACGTTGTTGCGCAGCTGCCGGACGTTGCCCGGCCAGTCGTGCACCTGCAGCGTGGCGATGGCGTCCTCGCCCAGCCGGCGACGCGGCAGGCCGGTGGCCTCCGCGATGCGATCGATGAAGTAGTTGATCATCTCCGGCACGTCGTCGCGGCGCTCGGCCAGACCCGGCACCCGCACGGGCACCACGTTCAGCCGATGGAACAGGTCTTCGCGGAAACGCCCGGCGGAGATCTCCTCCCGCAGATCGCGCGAGCTGGACGAGATGACCCGCACGTCGACCTGCACGTCGGCGTTGCCGTCGACTCGCCGAAACCGCTGCTCGACGAGGACGCGCAGGATGCGGCTCTGCGTCTCGCGGGGCATGTCGGCCACCTCGTCGAGGTACAGCGTGCCGCCGTGCGCCCGTTCGAACACGCCGATCTTGCCGGGCCGGCTGCCCTCGCCTTCCTCACCGAACAGTTCGAGATCCATCCGCTCGGGCGCCATGCCCGCAGCGCTGATGGCGACGAACTCGCCCTTGGCCCTCGGACTGGCCGCATGGATCATCCGCGCGACCATCTCCTTGCCCGACCCTGCCGGGCCGGTGATCAGCACGCGACTGTTGGCCGGGGCGACCTTGGTGATCATCTGGCGCAGTTGCTGCGCGGGCAGCGATCGCCCGATCAGGCCGTCGGGCGTCAGGGCCTGGGTGCGCAGCCGGCGGTTCTCTCGGCGCAGGCTGGCGGACTCGATGGCCCGTTCGACCATCAGCAGCAGGCGGTCGGACTTGAACGGCTTTTCGAGGAACTCGTAGGCGCCGCGCTTGATCGCGCTGACGGCGGTTTCAATGTTCCCGTGGCCGCTGATCATGATGACCGGCAGATCGCCATCGAGCGCCTTCACCAGGTCGAGCAGTTCGAGCCCGTCCATGCCGCCGCCCTGCATCCAGATGTCGAGCACCACCAGCGTCGGCTTGCGGGCGCGGATCGCCAGCAAGGCCTGTTCGGAGTCGGCCGCCGTTCGCACGGCATAGCCTTCATCGCTGAGAATGCCGGAGACGAGTTCGCGGATATCCGCCTCGTCATCAACGACCAGAACATCAGCCGCCATGGGCTGTCTCCTTGCTAGCGAGCGCGGCCGTCAAACGCGCGTTGGGGAAATTCAGACTGACCCTGGCCCCGGGCAGGGTGCTGGCGTCCCCCAACGCCAGCTCGCCGCCGTGGTCCTCGAGAATGCGTTTGACGATGGCGAGACCAAGGCCCGTGCCCTTCTCGCGCGTCGTCACATAGGGTTCGGTGAGCCGGTCACGGTCCCGCGACGGCAGACCGATGCCATTATCCTCGATACGGAACGTCAGCCCACCGTCATCCTCGACCAGAGCCGCGGAAATTCGTCCCTCTTTCGAGGGCAGGCCGCGCGCCGAGACGGCCTCGGCGGCGTTCTTGAGGATATTGGCCAGGGCTTGACCGACCATGCGGTCGTCACAGACGAGACTGCGATTGGCCGGCGGCTCGTCCATGTCGACGGTCAGTTCAGGGCTGGCGACGCGCTGGGCGAAAACTGCCTGACGCAGCAGCTCGGCGGGATCGTGCTCGGCGAAGCGCGGCGTGGGCATGCGGGCGAACGACGAGAACTCGTCGACCATCCGGCCGATATCGCCAACCTGACGGATGATCGTCTCGGTACAGCGGTCGAAGGTCTCGATGTCCGACGTGATCTCGGCGCGATACTTCCGCCGGAGGCGTTCGGCCGACAGCTGGATCGGGGTCAGCGGGTTCTTGATCTCGTGGGCGATGCGACGGGCGACGTCCTTCCAGGCCGCATTGCGCTGGGCGGTGATGAGGCGGGTGATGTCGTCGAACGTGAGCACGACCCCGTCGGACGCGCCGCTGGCGCGCACCCGCAGGCGCCGCGTGTCGCCGCCCCGCACGATATCGACCTCTTCCTCGGCCTCGCCGCCGATTTCGATGGCGCGCTGGGACACCGACGCCAGTTCCGGCGCGATCGCTGCCAGCGCCTGTCCGGTCATGGCTTCCGGATCCGCGCCAAGGAGGCTGGCGGCCTGACGGTTGGCCGCAGACACATTGCCAGCGGCATCCAGCCCGATCACGCCGGCGCTCACGCCGAGCAGAACCGTTTCAATGAACTGCCGGCGCGATTCAGCGTCCAGACTGGCCGTTCGCAGGGCGACCTGCTGAACCTGAAGATCATGCGTCATACTGTTGAAGGCGCGGGACAATACGGCCATCTCTTCAGGTTGGTCGGTCGTATCGACCCGCGCGTTCAGGTCGCCAGTCGCGACCCGTCCGGCGGCCTGCACCAGCCGGGCCACCGGCGCGGCGATCGAGTTGGCGGCGGCGATGGCCAGCCAGGCGGCGCCGACCAGCACCAGCAGGGCGGTCTCGATGTAGGTCAGGAGGAACGCGCCCTTGATCCGTTCGCGGTTGTTGGCCGCCTCGCGGAGCGCCACCAGCGCGCCCTCGGCGTCACGGAGCTGACTGATGATCCCCGTGCCCACCGGACGCGCAACATAGAGATAGGCGTCCGGATAGGCCTTCAGGCGGTACAGGCCGCGGATCACGTTCTGGGCCTCGAAGGTTTCGGCCGTGATGATGCCTTCGTCCGCGGCCTTGAAGCTGGAGGGCGGCGGCGCAACGAATGTCGGACCGTTCGGCTTCTCGGCTCGCGCCAGAATGCGTCCGTCGCGGTCGAGGACATAGACCGCTGCGAAGGTATTGGCCGAGATTTGCGCCAGATAGTGACCGTAGGCGACCGGGGTCGTCTCAAGCGCACGCGCGGCATCGTTCAGGTCGACCGCCACCAGCGTCATGTTGTCCCGCAGGATCAGTTGCTGTTCTGCGACCACGGACCGGGCCGTGTCTGCGGAATTCTCGACCAGGGTGCTGATCTTGTCGCCGAACCAGGTCTCGACGCCGGTCAGCACGAAGCCGCCGAAGAAGATCGCGACGATGATCGCGGGGGCCACGGCGGCAAGTCCGAACAGGCCCATGAACCGCAGATGCAGCCGCGCACCGGCGTCAACGTTCCGGTCGTGGATCAGCCGGGCCACGCGCATCCCGACCAGCATGGCCAGCCCGAGGATGAGAACGAGATTGAGTCCCAGGACCACCAGCATGGCCTGAACCGCCGGCCCAATCGGTCCGGTGGCCGGCGGACTCGACACCAGCAGGGCGCCGGTGATCGTCAGCGCAGCCGCGACCGCGTAGCCCGCGCCGACGACGTAACGGGACTCGATCGCTCGACGCCAGGCCGGCGGCGGCGCCTCACCGCCGGGAGCGGTGTTTGAGGCCGACAAACTCATGAGGGGCAACCTAGGTCGAACTGCGCCCTTCCTGCAACAGTATTGTGGCGCGAACGCGTCAGCGTTTGCCGCGCGCCATATCCACCCCGAGGTCCTGGATCTTCTTGCGCAGGGTATTCCGGTTCAGGCCGAGGATCTCGGCGGCCCGCACCTGGTTGCCGCGGGTCGCCGCCAGGGTCAGCTGGATCAGCGGCCGCTCGACCTCTTCCAGCACGCGGTCATAGAGGCCGGGCGCGGGCACGCCGTCGGGCTGGTCTGCGAAGTGACTTGCCAGGTGGCGTTCGACGATCTGCGACAGGGTCAGGGGGCCGCCCTCGCCCACCACGGGCGCCGGATCCTGCAGTTCACGCTCGATGATCCGCGCGGTGATCTGGTCCTCGCCGTAAAGGGCGCAGATGCGCCGCACGAGGTTCTCCAGCTCGCGCACGTTGCCTGGCCAGTCGTGGGTCTTCATCCGGTCGAGGGCCGACTGGTCGATGGTCTTGGACGGCAGCCCCTCGCGGGCGGCGCGCAGAAGGAAAGAGCGGGCCAGATCGGGGATGTCCTCGACGCGGTCGCGCAACGGCGGCAGGCGAACCGGCGCCTCGTTCAGGCGGAAGAACAGGTCTTCCCGGAACAGGCCCTGCTGAATCAGGCCGCGCAGGTCCCGGTTGGTCGCGGCGATAATCCGCACATTCGGCGCCCGACCCGTGCGCGGATTCAGCGCCGGCTCGGCGCCGTCGATCACGCGCAACAGGCGGCTCTGGGCGTCGAGCGGCATGTCGCCGATCTCGTCGAGGAACAGCGTCCCGCCATCGGCTTCGACCAGCTTGCCCAGATCACCTTCGCCCCGGCCGAAAAGCTCTGTCTCGACCCGTTCGCGCGGCACGGCGGCCAGATTTATGACGACGAACTTGCCGTCGCGGCGGCGACCGAGGTCATGCAGCGCACGGGCGACCAGTTCCTTGCCGGTGCCGGATTCGCCAAGGATCAGCACCTTCAGGTCGGCCCCGACCAGCCGGGCGACCGTGCGGTAGACCTCCTGCATCGGCGCGGAGCGACCGATCAGGGGCAGACGCTCATCCTTCATCGCCCGGGCCTGGGCCTTGGCGGCCTCGTTGTCGGACGGCCGCGACAGGGCGCGGCGGGCGGCAGCGGTCACGTCATCCAGGTCGAACGGCTTGGACAGGTATTCAAACGCCCCCGCATCCGCCGCGTTGACCGCCGTCAGCAGGGTGTTCTGCGCGCTCATGACAATGATCGGGAGCTTGGGCCGCTCCTTGCGGATCTTCGGCAGGACGTTGAACACGTTCTCATCCGGCATCATCACGTCGGTGAGGATCAGGTCGCCCTCGCCTTCCTGCACCCACTTCAACAGGGTCGCCGCATTGCCCGTGGCGCGCACCTGGTAGCCCAGGCGCGTAAAGGCCTGACTGAGCACCAGCCTCACCGAGCTGTCGTCGTCGGCGATGAGGATCTTCTTGGAGGCGGGGTTCATTCAGGTGTCCCGGAGGGGGCGACGGGCAGGAGGACGCGGAAGACGGTCCTGCCGGGCTCGGAGTCGAAATCGATGAGACCGCCATGCCCGGCCACGAGCTTGGCGACGAGCGCGAGGCCCAGGCCGGCGCCGTAGGTCTTGGAGGTTACGAACGGCTGGAACAGGTGGTCGCGCATGTGCGGCGGCACACCCGGCCCGTTGTCCTGGATCTTCACTTCAAGCGGCGCGCCCTGCTGCAGCTGCCCCTTGGCGTCGCGGACACGAACGCCCGGCCGCCAGGCGGTCGAAATGACGATCTCTCCGCCGCCGTCGCTGCGCATGTTGGCGGCTTCGGCGGCGTTCTTGACCAGATTGAGGAAGATCTGGATCAGCAGGTCCTCATCGCCCCAGGTCGGCGGCAGCGAGGGATCGTACCGCTCCTTGATCACCAGATCCTCGGCGACGCCGTTGGCCACCAGGGCCCGGACACGGTCCAGCACGCTGTGGATATTGATCGGCAGGCGCTCCGGCGGCGCATCGTCGGAGAAGGCTTCCATCCGGTCGACAAGCCGGCGGATCCGCTCGGTTTCGTCGACGATCAGCTGGGCCAGCGGTTGATCCTCGGCGGCGGCGCCGCTCTTGAGCAGCTGCGCGGCGCCGCGGATGCCGGCCAGCGGGTTCTTGATCTCATGCGCCAGCATCCGGCCAAGCCCCACGACCGACCGCAGGCCGGCTGGATCGGACGAGCGTTCCGCGCCGATCGCGCCGCGCACATGCAGGGTCAGCAGCACCGCGCCATCGCCCAGCGGCGAGGCGGCGCAGTCGGCCTCGAAGCCGGCATGGCCGAACAGGGCGATCTCGACGCCGTGCTCGCGAACCCGGACGCCCTCCTCCACCGCGCGGGTCAGGAGCTCCATGAGCGGCGAGGACGCCGGCAGGACGCCGCTGATCCGACCGCGCGACAACAGGCCAAGCCCCTGGCCGAACAGCGCCTCGGCGGCCTCGTTGGCCGCGGCCAGCGCCCCGTCGGCGCCGATCAGCAGCGCGGGTTCCGGGCTGAGATCAAAGGCAGCGGCTTTCAGGGCGGCTGAGGAGGCCGGCGAAAGCGTAGAGAGACGACCGGTCATGCGGCCAGCCTTTCCGCCGCGCCGGACCAGAGCGCGGTCAGGGCGACTTCGACCTCGGCCGGATCGTCCAGGCGACACAGCCGCGCCCGCGCCTCGCGGCGGGCCTCGGCGGACGCCGGCGCAGGGGCGTTCTCGACGTAGGCCGCCAGGTGCTTGCGGAACATGCGCAGGCCGAGCTTCGGGCCGTAGAAGGCGATGCTGTCGCGGAAATGGTCGAGCACGATCTCGAGACGTTCAGCCAGTGGCGGCTCGACGTCGGTCGCGCCCTGCAGCTGGGCTTCGATGGCGCGCGCGATCCAGGGCCGGCCGAGCACGCCGCGGCCGACCATCAGGCCGTCGGCGCCGGACTGCTCCAGCGCACGGGCGGCGCTGGCGCCATCGACGATGTCGCCGTTGACGATGACCGGGATCGACACGGCCTCCTTGACCGCGCGCACGGCGGTCCAGTCCGCGGCACCCTTGTAAAACTGGCACCGGGTCCTGCCATGGACGGTCAGGGCCTTCGCGCCGACGGCCTCGGCCCGACGGGCGAACTCGGGCGCGTTTCGCGTGGCGTCGTCCCAGCCCAGGCGCATTTTCACGGTGATCGGGACATCCACGGCCTCGACCGCCGCGGCGACCAGCGACTCGGCGAGATCCAGGTCGCGCATCAGGGCGGACCCGGACTGCACGCCGGTGACTTCGCGAGCCGGACAGCCGAAATTGAGGTCGATGACATGCGCCCCGGCGGCGGCGGCAAGACGGGCGCCTTCCGCGATCCAGCGCGCCTCGCGGCCGACCAGCTGGACGACCATCAGCGGATGGCCGTCGCCGATCGCCGCGCGACGGACCACGTCAGGCCGGTGACGCGCGAATTCCGCGCAGGCAACCATCTCGGTCGCCGCGTAGGCCGCACCAAGCCGCCCCGCGGCCTTGCGAAAAGGAAGGTCGGAGATCCCGGTCATGGGGGCGATCCACACCCGCCCCGGCACGTCCACGTCTCCGATAGTGAGCGTTTTGCTCATTCTGTAATCACCCCGAACGCTGCCTTTTTAGGCATATTGTGCGGTGCAGTAAAGGTTGGAGATGACGCTTTCGCGCCCTAGACAGGGCGGATGAGCTTTTCAGTCGTCATCGTCGCCGCCGGCGGCGGCACGCGGGCGGGCCCGGGCCTCGCGAAACAGTGGCGCACGGTCGCCGGCAAGCCCGTGCTGCGCTGGTCCGTTGAATCCTTGCTGGACGCCGGTGCGCGCGATCTCGTGGTGGTCGTCAGCCCCGATGGCGAAGCCCTCGCCACACGAGCCCTCACAGGGCTCTCCGGCTGGCGCACGGCGCTGGGCGGCGCGACCCGTGCCCAGTCGGTGCAGGCGGGCCTGATGGCGATCAACGGCGCGCCCGACGAGCCCGTTCTGGTGCACGACGCGGCCAGACCCTTTGTCACGAAGGCCCATGTCGAGGCTGTCCTCGCGGCGCTCAACGGAGCCGACGGGGCTATCCCTGCCCTGCTCGTCGCCGACACGCTGAAGCGTGAGACCGAAGCGGGTCTGACCACCACGCCGCGTGATGGCCTGTGGCGCGCCCAGACCCCCCAGGCCTTCCGCCGGGACCGGCTGTTGACCGCCTACGCCCGCTGGACCGATGGCGAGCCAACCGACGACGCCCAGGTGGTCGAGGCGGACGGTGGCCGGGTCGCCCTGGCGCCGGGAGACCCGCTTCTGATGAAACTCACCTTTCCCGAGGACTTCGACATGGCCGAACGGCTGGTGGGCGGCGCCCGGATTACCCGCATGGGCCAGGGCTTCGACGCTCATCGCTGGGGGCCCGGCGAGGCCGTCTGGCTTTGCGGCGTGCGCATCGACCACGACCAGACTCTGATTGGTCATTCCGACGCCGATGCCGGGCTTCACGCGCTGACCGACGCCATCCTCGGCGCCATCGGAGAAGGCGACATCGGCGACCACTTCCCGCCGACCGATCCGAAGTGGAAAGGCGCCTCCAGCGACCTGTTCCTCGAACACGCGGCCTCGCTGGTCTCGGCGAAGGGCGGGCGGATCATCAATGTCGACGTCACGCTGATCTGCGAGCGACCGAAGATCAAACCGCACCGCCATGCCATGCGCGAGCGGCTGGCCGCCATCCTCGCCCTCCCGCTGGACCGGGTCAGCGTCAAGGCGACCACGACCGAGGGCATGGGCTTCACCGGGCGCGGCGAGGGTCTGGCAGCCCAGGCCGTGGCGGTGGTGGAGCTGTAGTCGGGGGCATCTACCAAAGGTACGTGTCCCCTATTTCCCCGTCAGTCGGTCCATCGCGTCCTTGAGATTTGCAAACACCGGCCGCTCGCCCATCCGGCGCAGCATGGCGCCGATCAGGTTGGTGTAGTCGTCGGTCCAGGGGCGGACGAGATCAGGCTTCGTGGGCTCCCAGCGCGGGTCGGCGGCGTATTTCGCCAGCACCTCAGGCGAGCGGGCGATGATCAGGGCGTCCTCGGCGGACTCCCACATGCTCGGCGAGTTGCTCGGCGCACGGTGCTCCTGCAGCAGCGCATAGCCGCCGGCCGCCTTGGCGACGGCCATGGCCGGCGCGTTGAGGTCGAGGTTCCGGTTCGACAGGTGCAGGATCAGGACGCCGTCGGGCTTGATGTGGGTCAGGTAGGCCCGCACCGCCTCGACGGTCAGCAGGTGCGCGGGCACCGCGTCCGACGAGAAGGCGTCGATCAGCAGGATGTCGAACTCGTCCCTCGGCTGCTTCTCGAGAGTCAGCCGCGCATCGCCGAGCACGAAATCGACCGGCCCTTTGGCGCATTTGGTCGTGTAGTCGAACTGGCCGCTGTCGTGGGAGATATGGATCACCAGCGGATCGATCTCGAAGAAGGTCAGGTGATCGGCCGGGCGGACGTAGCCGGCCACGGAGCCGGTGCCGAGCCCGACCGCGCCGACGCGAAGCGCCGGACGAGCGGCCTGCGAGGCCGTGAACACCTGCCCGATGGGGGTCTCGGCCGCGTAGTAGACCAACGGCTTGCAGTGGTAGCGCGGATCGACCGCCTGGGCGCCGTGCAGCGTCGTGCCGTGCGCCAGCAGACGGACTTCGCCGCCGGAAAACTTTGCCAGATCATCGGGCGGCGTCGGCGAAGTGCGCGGCACGATCATGCGGGACTGGCGCAGTACGCCGAAGAAGCTGCGGTCGGTCCGGATCACGTCGACGCGGTCGCCGACGGCGCTGGCCGCCATCAGCAGGGTCAGCATCAGCGCGAACATCAGCAGCGCCCGGTCGCGCATCATGAAGACCGAGACCGTCGTCGCCGCCAGCGCCAGCTTGACCGTCAGCGTCGGTCCGACCTGGTTGACCGCAACCGCCGCCGCCAGGGCCGAGAGCACGCCCACCGCGACAATGAAGATCTGCACCGTCGTGAGCCGCCCCTTGCCCCAGGGGCGCGCCAGGACCGACAGGGCGAGAACGAGGGGATATTCGATCACGGAGTTGAAGATCACCGGCGCCACAAAGGCGTTGAACGAGCCCCCGACCACCCCGCCGAGCGACATGCAGAGGTAGAACTCGGTCAGATGTTCGGGATCAGGCCGCCGGGCGACCATCGCCTGATGGCAGACAAGGGCGGTGAGGAAGAAACAGGCCAGGTGGATGAAGATCTGCAGCTCGATGGCGTTCGAGCCGAACTGCAGGGTGGCCGCGCAGGCCGCGACGGCCGCCGCCTGGAAGGTCAGCGTGGCCCAGCGCGGGATCGCGGGCTTCGTCTGGAAGGCGATGATGAAGGTGACGAGATACAGCGCCAGCGGCGCGACCCACAGGAAGGGCGCGGAGGCCACGTCCGTGGCCAGGTGGGCGGTCACGCCGAGCATCAGACTGGACGGAATGGCCGCCAGCGCGATCCAGATGATCCGCTCACGCCAGGTCGGGGCCGGCGTCAGCTTGGCGGGCGCGGCGCCCGACTCGCCGACCGGTACTTCCGAGCGCTTCCAGACCATCACCGCCAGCGACGCGAGGATCAGGACGAACACCCAGTAGCCGCTGCTCCAGCTCCAGCGCTGGCTGTGCAGCGTCAGGAGCGGCTCCATGGCAATGGGATAGGCTAGCAGAGCGATCAGGCTGCCGAGATTGCTGGCGGCGTACAGGCTGTAGGGCTCGCTGGCGCCCTGCCCGCGGAAGACCCGGGCGTGCCAGGCCTGCACCAGCGGCGCGGTGGCCGAGAGGATGGCGAACGGCAATCCGATCGAGAGCGTCAGCACGGCGAGCAGCCACAGCGCCGGATGGTTCGACGACGGGTCCCCGGCGAGTTTCGAGATGCTGAGTGGAAACAGCGTCAGGCCGGCGATGGCGAGCGCGGCGATATGGACCGTGATCTGCCGCCGCACCTGCGGGATCTTCTGCAGGAAATGGGCGTAGCCGTAACCGACCAGCAGGGCGATCTGGAAGAAGGCCATGCTGGTGTTCCACACCGCCGGGGAGCCGCCGAGCAGCGGCAGCACCAGCTTGGCCACCATCGGCTGGACCATGAAGACCAGGGCTGCGCTGGTGAACACAGCCACCACGAACAGCGGCGGCGTCCTGGCGGCGGCGGCGGGAGCGGTCTCGATCGTGTCGGTCATGGCTCGAATCGGCTTGTCAGTGAGACACACAGGATGTTGGGCTGCGGCCTTAACAATTGACCAAGTTTCGGAGTGCGCCCGCATGTTCCCCATCGAAGTCGAGACGCATGCGCGGCTGCTGATCGAGGAGGTGCGGGACCGGCATCTGCGGATCGTCACGGCCGAGAGCTGTACGGGCGGGCTGGTCGCCGGCGCGATCTGCGCGATCTCCGGAGCCTCGGACATCTTCGACCGCGGCTTCGTGACCTACACCAACCGGGCCAAGGAGGAGATGCTGGGCGTTCCGGGCGACATGCTGGCCGACTTCGGGGCCGTCTCGGAGCCGGTGGCCCGGATGATGGCCGAAGGCGCCCTGGCCAACTCCCGCGCCCACATCGCCGTGGCGATCACCGGCGTGGCCGGCCCCGGCGGCGGCTCGCCGATGAAGCCTGTCGGCACGGTGCACCTGGCGACCGCGCGCAGCACGGCAGGAATCCGGCACCGCCACGAGCTGTACGAGTTCGACACCCGTTGGGACGTGCAGATGGCGGCGGTTGCGACGGCGCTGCAGATGCTGAGAGAGGCGATTTAACGTTCCCCCACCTCACGTCATGGCCCGACTTGTTCGGGCCACCCAAGCGCACAGAGGTCCGGACCGCGCGCCGGACGATCAACGCCCTTCCCTGCGATATCGAGTTCTTGGGTGGCCCGAACAAGTCGGGCCATGACGGCCTATTTGGGCAGGCCGTACAACACCCTCGCCCGATCGTCGAAGCACTGGATCAGCCGGTTCACGGCGTGGTCGAAGTTGGCGTTGAGGATGCGGTCGAGGAAGGCGACCTTGAACTCGAAGTCGATCTCGAACTCGACGCAGACGCCCTGCGGATGATCAGCGAAATGCCAGCGGTTCTGCAGCTTGCGGAACGGGCCGCTGAGCAGGCTGACCTCAATCGTGCGAGCCGTCGCGTCGCGCCGCACGCGGGTTGAGAAGCGCTCTTTCAGAAACGAGAAGCCGACTGCCGCCTCGGCGTCGAGCATCGTCACGCCGCCGCCGGGGTCCTGGCGGTTCCAGACCCTGAGCGCGGTGATCCAGGGCACGAACTCGGGATACCGCTCCACGTCGCCGACCAGCTGGAACAGCTGGTCCGGCGTGTAGGGCAGGATGCGGGTGAGCCTGTGTTTCAATCCGCCCCGCCCCGGGTCTACCGGGCTTCTAGCGCTTCGCGCGCCGCCTTGAGCTGCGCGAAATCCTCGCCGGCGTGGTGCGAGGAGCGGGTCAGGGGGCTGGCCGAGACCATCAGGAACCCCTTGGCCCGGGCGATCGCCTCATAGGCGGCGAACTCGTCAGGATGGACGAAGCGGTCGACGGCGGCGTGCCGGCGGGTCGGCTGCAGGTACTGGCCGATGGTCAGGAAGTCGACGCCGGCCGAGCGCATGTCGTCCATCACCTGCATGACCTCCTCCTTGCTCTCGCCGAGGCCGACCATCAGGCCGGACTTGGTGAAGCGGCGGGGGTCGCGGTCCTTGACCCGCTCCAGCAGGCGCAGGCTGTTGTAGTAGCGGGCGCCCGGCCGGATCGTCAGATACAGCCGCGGCACGGTCTCGAGGTTGTGGTTGAACACGTCCGGCGCCGAGTCGATGACGATCTCGGCCGCGCCGTCCTTGCGCAGGAAGTCGGGGGTCAGAATCTCGATGGTCGTGTCCGGAGCCGCCGCGCGGATGGCGTAGACCACGGCCGCGAAGTGCGCCGCGCCGCCGTCGTCCAGGTCGTCGCGGTCGACCGAGGTGATGACCACGTGCTTGAGGCCCATCTTCGCCACGGCCTCTGCCACGCGGGCGGGCTCGGTGGGGTCGAGGGCGTTCGGCTTGCCGGTGATGACGTTGCAGAACGAGCAGGCGCGAGTGCAGATCTCGCCCATGATCATCATGGTGGCGTGCTTCTGCGTCCAGCACTCGCCGATGTTCGGACAGGCCGCTTCCTCGCAGACCGTCGTCAGGCCGTGAGAGCGGACGATGTCGCGGGTTTCATTGTAGCCGGCCGAGCCGGGCGCGCGAACGCGCAGCCAGTCGGGCTTGCGCAACAACGGCGTCTCGGGCCGGTTCTGCTTCTCGGGATGGCGCGGTCGCGCCTTCGTGGTGTCGATCACCGTGGCCATGAGGCCTAGATCGTCCTTCCGGGGCAAAGGATCAAGCACCATGAGGCGCTTCCCCCTCGACGGGGGGAGGCGGAACAGGCCTCCTGTGGCGTGCGCGCCCTTGCGGGCGATCGCAGGCGCGGAAACACTGAGGCCCATGCGCCTTCGCCTCGCCCTTGCCGGCCTCCTGTTCCTTCTCGCGGCCTGCGGCGGTGGGAGCGATGGGGGCGCGCCGTTCGTCGAAAGCCGGATCCCGCCGCAGCTGGGCCCACGGTTCTGGGCGCCGGAGGGCTGGGCCTGGGGTCTGCTGAAAGTCGGCGATGCGCCCGCGCAGCGGTACGGCGTGTCCTCCACGCTGGTTACCCCGCAGGCGCAGATCCTGATCCTCACCGGCTACGGCGAATCGGCGGAAGCCTGGTTCGAGACGGCCCGGGATCTGAATCGGCACGGCTACAGCGTCTGGGTGCTGGAGCGATCCGGTCAGGGCGGGTCGGAGCGCTACGTTCTGCCCCGTGACCTGGGGCATGCGCCGCAGTTCCGCGACGACATCCGCGCGGTCAAGACGCTGAGCCGGATGATGGCCGCCGCCGCCCCGCGGACGCCAATCGTTTTGCTCGGTCATGCGGTCGGCGGACTCGTCGCGGTCGCGGCCATCGAGCAGGGCGCGCCGGCGGAGGGCCTGATCCTGTCATCGCCGACCTTCGCCGCCGGAGATCCGGTCGACAGCACCAAGGCCGCGCTCGTACGGGCCGGCCTGGGCCGGCTGCCCGCCGCCTGGAACAGCGGCTGGACGCGGGACCGTCCGGACAGCGTCGCCGCCGGCCTGACCAGCGACCCCTGGCGGGGCAAGGTGGAACTGGCCTGGCAGATCGCCAATCCCGACCTCCGCATGGGCGGACCCAGCCTCGGCTGGCTGGCCAGCGCCCGGGCGACCTCGAAGGCCATCCAGCCCGGCCTGAAGGATGTCGAGACCCCTACCCTGCTGCTGACCGGCGATGCCGATCCCATCGCCAATGCCGGGGCCCAGACCCGTGTCTGCCAAACGATGGGACATTGCCGGCGCTACAGCCTGAAGGGCGGCCGCCACGCGTTGCACCTCGAACGGGACGCGATCCGCGGTCCCTGGCTGGCGGCGGTGGACAGCTTTGTCCGCGCCCGCGCGGGGTCCCGGCCCATCCTGGTGGGCCCTGTCGTCGATCACGGACTGTAACGGACCTTTTCAACGCCGAACCCGGACGATAGGGTCACCCCAACGATACTGGTGGGAAACATCCGGGGAGTTTCACCCATATGCCGCGTGCTTACGATGCGCGGGCCGGCGAGCGGTCTGTCTTTGACGCCCTGCTCGAAGCCCGCGACCGATACGGGGCCAAGAAGCCGATCCTTGAGGATCAGAACCGTACGCCGCTCACCTATACCGGTCTGATCCAGGGCAGTTTCGCCCTCGGGCGCAAGATCGCCGGCATCACGCAGAAGGGCGAGAACGTCGGCGTTCTGCTGCCATCGAGCGCCGGCGCGGTGGTGACCTTCTTCGGTCTGCATGCGTTCGCGCGCGTCCCGACCATGCTGAACTTCACGGCCGGCCTTCGGAACCTGCGGGCCGCCTGCAAGCTGGCGGGTGTGAAGACCGTCCTGACGGCGCACGCCTTCATCGAGCAGGGCAAGCTGCACGATCTGGTGGACTCGCTGGAGAACGGCGGCTGCAAGATCGTCTACCTGGAAGACCTGCGCGAGCAGATCGGCCTGTCCGACAAGCTGTTCGCGGCCACGGCGGCGCTGTTTCCCAAACAGTTCAGCGCGAGACTCGGCTTCGACGAGCCGGGCGTGATCCTGTTCACCTCGGGCAGTTTCGGCGCGCCGCGCGGCGTGGTGCTGAGCCACAAGAACCTGGTCAGCAATGTCCGGCAGGTCGAGGCGCATATCGAGCTGGACCCGGCGTGGGTGATGTTCAACCCGCTGCCGACCTTCCACTGCTTCGGCCTGACCGGCGGCGTGCTGCTGCCGATTCTGACCGGGATGAAGGCCTTCCAGTACCCCTCGCCCCTGCATATCAAGCAGATCCCGACCCTGATCCGCGAAACCGGCGCCTCCATCCTTCTGGCCACGGACACCTTCGTGAACCAGTACGCACGGTCGGCCGATCCCGGCGACATGTCGGGCCTGAAGTTCATCGTCTGCGGCGCCGAGAAGGTGCGCGACGAAACCCACAACCTGATCGCCGAGCGGTTCGGCGATGTGCCCGTGCTGGAAGGCTACGGCGCCACCGAGGCCGCGCCCGTGGTGGCCGTCAACAAGCCGACGGATAACCGTCGCGGGACCGTGGGCGGCATGCTGCCCGGCATGGAGACCCGCATCGAGACGGTGGAAGGCATCGCCGGCGGCGGCCGCCTGTTCCTGCGCGGGCCCAACGTGATGGCCGGCTATCTGAACGACAAGGGCGGCATCGATCCTCTGCCCGACGGCTGGCACGACACCGGCGATGTGGTCATGATCGAAGGCGAGGACCGCTGGGTCACCATCAAGGGCCGGGTCAAGCGCTTCGCCAAGATCGGCGGCGAGATGGTCTCCCTGACCGCGGCCGAGGACCTTGCCGTGGCGGTCTGGCCGGAGGGCCGTCACGCGGTGATCTCCATGCCGGACAAGAAGAAGGGCGAACGGCTGATCCTGTTCACCGACCGCTCGGACGCCACCGTGGCCCCGCTGCTGGCGCATGCCCAGAGCCTTGGCGCGCCCGAACTGTCGGTGCCGCGCAAGATCGTGACCATTCCGGAAGTCCCGGTCCTGGGCACAGGCAAGACCGACTATGTCGCCATCCAGCGCATGGCCGAGACGGAAGCGCGGGCGGCGTAACCCAGAATGCTTCCCTTTCGGGGGAGCTGTCGGCCCCCGGGACCGGCCTTTGGCCGGCCCGAGGATAAACTCCGCCGACTGAGGGGGTCACCCGCGACCTGAGCGAACCCCCTCCGTCTCGCCGGTGGCGAGCCACCTCCCCCAAGGGGGGAGGATCTGCCGATCAGATGTGCAGCGCCCTGCCGTAGGCGTCCAGCACCGACTCGTGCATCGCCTCACTCATGGTCGGATGAGCGAACACCGTGGCCATCAGGTCTTCCTCGGTGGCTTCGAGCGTCATGGCCACCGCGAAGCCCTGGATCATCTCGGTGACCTCGTGGCCGATCATGTGGGCGCCCAGCAGAGCCCCGGTCTTGCCGTCGAACACCGTCTTGACGAAGCCCTCGATCTCGCCGGCCGCGACGGCCTTGCCGTTCACGCGGAACGGGAAACGCCCGACCTTCGGCTCATGGCCCGCGGCCTTGGCGGCCGCTTCGGTCAGGCCGACCGAGGCGATCTGGGGGTTGGAATAGGTGCAGCCCGGGATCGGCGCGGTCAGATTGGCCGGCTTGAGGCCCGCGATATGCTCGACGCAGTGCACGCCCTCATGGCTGGCCTTGTGCGCGAGCCAGGGCGGGCCGGCGATGTCGCCTATGGCGTAGAGGCCGGCGACATTCGTCTTGCCGTGGCCGTCGGTGACCACGTGGCCGCGATCAACGGTGACACCCAGCGCCTCAAGGCCGAGGTTCTCGACATTTCCGGTGATGCCGACAGCGACGATGGCGACGTCGGCAGTCAGGGTCTCGGCCTTGCCGCCGGCTTCCAGCGCCACGGACACGCCGGTCTTGCTCCTGGTCAGCTTCGTCACCTTGGCGGCGACTCGGAACTTGAGGCCGCGCTTCTCGAACGCCTTGTGGGCGGCCTTTGAGACCTCCTCGTCCTCGACGGGCAGGATGCGGTCGAGGGCCTCGATCACCGTAACATCCGCGCCCAACGCCCGGTAGAAGCTGGCGAATTCGATACCGATGGCGCCGGAGCCGATGACGACCAGGCTCTTCGGACAAGCCTTCGGAACCAGGGCGTCGCGGTAGGTCCAGACGCGCTCGCCGTCGCTCTCCAGGCCGATGGCCGGGATGGTGCGGGCGCGGGCGCCGGTGGCGAGGATCACATGTTTGGCGGTGATGGTGCGCTTGCCGCCGGCGTTGAGGGCGACGGTCACCTTCGGGGCCGGCGCGCCCTTCTCCAGCGTCGCGGTCCCGAACAGCACCTCGATCTTGTGCTTTTTCATCAGGAAGGCGACGCCGCCCTCCATCTTTTTCGCCACGCCGCGCGAGCGTTCGATGATCTTGGAAAAGTCGAAAGCCGTGCCACTGGCCGACAGGCCGTAGTCACCGAGATGCGACAGCTGCTCATAGACCTCGCCGCTCTTGAGCAGGGCCTTGGTCGGGATGCAGCCCCAGTTGAGGCAGATGCCGCCCAGTTCGGCCCGCTCGACGATGGCGGTCTTCAGGCCCAGCTGGCTGGCGCGGATGGCGGTCACATAGCCGCCCGGGCCGGAGCCGATGACGATGACGTCGAAATCCATGGTCACGACCTCAAACGATCATCGTCAGGGGATCTTCGATCAGCGCCTTGAAGACGCTGAGGAAGCGGCCGCCGATGGCGCCGTCGACCGCGCGGTGATCGCAGGTCAGGGTCACGGTCATGACCGTGGCGATGGCCAGGGCGCCGTTCTTCACCACCGGGCGCGGCTCGCCGGCCCCGACGCTGAGAATGCATGCCTGCGGCTCGTTGATGATCGAGGCGAACTGGCGGATGCCCATCATGCCCATGTTGGAGATCGAAAAGGTGCCGCCCTGGAATTCCTCGGGCTTCAGCTTCTTGTCGCGGGCGCGGGCCGCAAGATCCTTGGCCTCGGTCGCGATCTGGGCCAGGCCCTTGGTGTCGGCGGCGCGAATGATCGGGGTGATCAGGCCGCCGTCGATGGCCACGGCCATGGCGATGTCGGCGTGGTGGTGCAGGGCGATGCCTTCGGGCGTGTAGCTGGAGTTGGCTTCCGGCACGCGCTTGAGGGCCACGGCCACGGCCTTGATCACCAGGTCGTTGACGCTGACCTTCACCCCGTCCTTTTCAAGCATCGCGTTGATCTTCGCCCGCGCCGCCAGCAGGCCGTCGATCTCCAGATCGATGGTCAGGGGGAAGTGCGGCACGTCGCGGAAGCTGTCGGTCATCCGCCGGGCGATGGTCTTGCGCATGCCGTCGAGCGGGACGAGGTCGTAGCTGCCGGCGGGGATGCCCTGCTGTTCCAGCGACTGGATCTGACGGGCGGGCGCGGAGGCGGGCGCACCGCCAGTCGAGGCCGGCGCAGCAGCCGGGGCCTTGCCCCGCGCGGCGTCGACGTCGGCCTTGATCACCCGGCCGTGCGGGCCGGACCCGGCGATGGTCTTCAGGTCGAGGCCGGCGGCCTGGGCGAGGCGACGGGCCAGCGGCGAGGCGAACACGCGGTCGCCGGAGGAGCCGTTGAGTTTCGGCTCGGGCGCCGGCGGTGTTGCCGGTGCGGCCTTCGAGACGGCCGCTGGCGCGCCCTCCTCAGGCTGACGAATAGATTTGGGGCTCCCCTGCCCGTCATCCTGAGGAGCCGGCGCAGCCGGCGTCTCGAAGGACGCAACCTCCCCCTCCCCGGCCAGTCTCGCGATCACCGCGTTGACCTTCACGTTCTCGGTCCCGGCGTCGACCAGCAGGGCTTCAACGACGCCCTCGTCGACGGCCTCGACCTCCATGGTCGCCTTGTCGGTCTCGATCTCGGCAATGACGTCGCCCGCTTTCACCGTGTCGCCGGCCTTCACGTGCCATTTGGCCAGCGTCCCCTCCTCCATGGTCGGAGACAGGGCGGGCATGAGGATCTCGATGGACATTCAGTCTTCCTTACTGAGATGCGCCAGGGCGGCCGCATGGACCTCCCAGTTCTGGCCGTCGAAGGCTTCGATGCGCAGATCGAGGCCCTCGGTGGAGTCGAGGCAGCGGGCGTTCACCGACCAGCCGTCCGGGTTGGAGCGGGGCCGGTAGAAGCTCTTCACGCCGCACACCTTGCAGAAGGTGTGCTTCGCGACGCCGGTGTTGAAGGTGTAGGTCGTGATCTGGTCCGCGCCCGAGGTCAGGCGGAAGCGGTTTTCCGGCACGATGATGTGGATGAAGCCGACCTTCTCGCACATGGAGCAGTTGCAGGTCTGGGCCTCGACCACGGCCGGCAGGACCGCCTCGAAGCGGACCGCGCCGCAGTGACAGCCGCCGGTGTGGGGGTGGAGGTCGCCGCTCATGCGCCGGATCCCAAGATCTCCGTCATCGTCGGACGTGTTCCGACGACCCATGAACACCGTCGAGGGGCCGTGTGCATGGGTCCTCGCGACAGGCGCGAGGATGACGGACGAAGGGGATGGCGAGCGTGGGCGAACATCACCGGTAGCAGACCGCCTTCACCGCCCGGACGATCTTGTCCGGACCGGGCAGCGACAGGGCTTCCAGGTTGGCGGCGTAGGGCAGCGGGACGTCTTCCTGGTGCACGCGCAGCGGCGGCGCATCGAGGTAGTCGAAGGCGTGCTCGACGACCCGGGCGACGATCTCGGCGCCGACGCCCATCGGGCCCCAGCCCTCCTCGGCGCTGACCAGGCGGTTGGTCTTGCGCACGCTCGTAAGGATCGTCTCGTGGTCCAGCGGGCGCAGGGTGCGCAGGTCGATGACCTCCGCCTCGATGCCTTCGGCGGCCAGCTCCTCCGCGGCCTTCAGGGCCATGCCGACCATCCGGCTGTGGGCCGTGATGGTCACGTCCTTGCCCTCGCGGCGGACCTTGGCCTTGCCGATCGGCACGACCCAGTCCTCGACGTCGGGGATGTCGAACTCGATGCCGTACATCATCTCGTGTTCGAGGAAGACGATCGGGTTCGGGTCGCGGATGGCCGCCTTGAGCAGGCCCTTGGCGTCGGCCGCGTCGTACGGCGCGATGACCTTCAGGCCGGGGATCTGGGCGTACCAGGCGCCGTAGTCCTGGCTGTGCTGGGCGCCGACGCGGCTGGCCGCGCCGTTGGGTCCGCGGAACACGATCGAGGATTTGATCTGCCCCCCCGACATGTAGAGCGTCTTGGCGGCCGAGTTGATGATCTGGTCGATCGCCTGCATGCCGAAGTTCCAGGTCATGAACTCGACGATGGGCTTGAGGCCCGCCATGGCCGCGCCGACGCCGAGGCCGGCGAAGCCGTGCTCGGTGATCGGGGTGTCGATGACGCGGCGGTCGCCGAACTCCTGCAGCAATTCGCGGCTGACCTTGTAGGCGCCCTGGTACTGAGCGACTTCCTCGCCCATCAGGAACACCGTGTCGTCCCGGCGCATCTCCTCGGCCATGGCGTCGCGCAGGGCGTCGCGGACCGTGATGCGGACCATCTTCGTGCCGGCGGGGATTTCGGGGTCGTTGAGGGGTTGTGCGGCCTTCGAGACGGCCGCTGGTGCGGCCTCCTCAGGCTGACGAACAATTTTGGCTTCAGGGACGGGGCTCCCCTTCCCGTCATCCTGAGGAGCCGGCGCAGCCGCCCCGGATCCAGTCCGGGGCTCGAAGGACGCACCGTCGTCGCCCAGCCGGGCGATCGGCGTGTTGACCTTCACGTTCTCGGTCCCGGCGGGCACGAGGATGGCGCCGACGACGCCCTCGTCGACGGCCTCGACCTCCATGGTCGCCTTGTCGGTCTCGATCTCGGCGATCACGTCGCCGGCCTTGACCGTATCGCCGGCCTTCACGTGCCACTTGGCGAGCGTGCCCTCCTCCATCGTGGGGGAAAGCGCGGGCATGAGGATGTCGACGCTCACTGCGCGGCCTCCAGATAGACGTCGGTGTACAGCTCGGACGGATCCGGCTCGGGGCTGGTGCGAGCGAACTCTGCGGAGGCGGCGACGATGGCCTTCACCTCGGTGTCGATGGCCTTGAACTCCTCGTCCGTCACTTTCAGCGCGACCAGCCGTTCCCGCGTATGTTCAATGGGATCGCGGGTTTTCTTGACCTCGTCGACCTCTTCCTTGGTGCGGTATTTGGCCGGGTCGCTCATCGAGTGGCCGCGGTAGCGATAGGTCTTCATCTCGAGGATGTAGGGGCCCTTGCCGCTGCGGGCGTGCTCGGCCGCCTTGGCGCCGGCAGCGGCGACCGCCTCGACGTCCATGCCGTCGACTTCCTCGCCGGGAATGTTGAACGAAATCCCGCGCTTGTGCAGGCGGGTTTCGGAACTGGAGCGCTCGATCGAGGTGCCCATGGCGTATTGGTTGTTCTCGACCACATAGACGACCGGCAGGCTCCACAGCTCGGCCATGTTGAAGCTCTCGTAGACCTGGCCCTGGTTGGCCGCGCCGTCACCGAAGTAGGTGAAGCTGACGTTGCCGTTGGCCTTGTACTTGTCGGCCAGCGCCAGGCCCGTGCCCAGGCTCACCTGCGCCCCCACGATGCCGTGGCCGCCGTAGAAGCCGGCCTGCGTCGAAAACATGTGCATCGAGCCGCCTTTGCCCTTGGACGAGCCGCCGGCCCGGCCGGTCAGCTCGGCCATGACCTCGTTGGGGTCCATGCCGGCGGCCAGCATGTGGCCGTGGTCGCGGTAGCCGGTGATGATCTGGTCGCCCGGCTTGCGGATGGCGTCCATGCCGACGGCGATGGCTTCCTGGCCGATGTAGAGGTGGCAGAAGCCGCCGATCAGGCCCATGCCGTACAGCTGGCCGGCCCGCTCCTCGAACCGGCGGATCAGCAGCATGTCGCGGTAGTACTTCAGGAGCTGCGTCTTGCTCCCGGCGCCGGACGCCTCGCCCGAAACGGCCTCCGCCTTACGCGTCCGCGCCATGCATCTCTCCCTTGAACCGTATCATCGCGGCCAGATCGTCCCTCGCTTCGCGGCCGGGACGAAACAATCGACCCGGATCAGGGCTTGGTGCGGATCACATAATCTTTTGGATCGGCGAATCCCAGAAGAGAACGCGCACGCTCCTCAAGAAGGTCCGCCGACAGGCTGCCGTCACGTAATAGCCGGGCCCGGGCCTCCAGGTCCACCCTGCGGCTGTGCAGTTCGGCGTACTCGCGCGTTCTTTCAGCCAGCAGCGCCCGCCGCTGCGAGCCCAGCAGCAGTCCACGCTCCCCGGTCAGGCCGTGGGAGACGAAATAGACGATCAGCCCGAGCAGGGCGAAGGTCGGAAGAAGGGGCTGCAGGCGTTGGAACACGCTGGCGAATCCGGGCGGCGGTACGGGCGCACATTGCCGACGGCGTGGTTAAGGGGTCGCTAATCGTCGAGGCCGATCGCCGGATGCAACCAGACCCCGTCATCCTGGGCCGTGTGCCCAGGACCCCTCTAGACGTGTTCCGAACCCGTCAGGATAGAAACCCGCTCGCGGGACGGATCGAGGGGTCCTCGCCACAAGGGCGAGGATGACGGCTGTTTATCCGGTCAAGGGGAGGATTACCCCTGCTTGATCGCCTTGCGGCCAAGGTAGATCGCCTGATCGTCCAGCTGCTCTTCAATGCGCAGCAGCTGGTTGTACTTGGCGGTCCGGTCGGAGCGGGCCAGCGAGCCGGTCTTGATCTGCCCGCAGTTGGTCGCGACGGCCAGGTCGGCGATCGTCGAATCCTCGGTCTCGCCGGAGCGGTGGCTCATGACGGCAGTGTAGCCGGCGCGGTGAGCCATATCGACCGCGTCCAGCGTCTCGCTCAGGGTGCCGATCTGGTTGACCTTGACCAGGATCGAGTTGGCCAGGCCCTTCTCGATCCCCATCGACAGGCGCTCGGGATTGGTCACGAACAGATCGTCGCCGACCAGCTGGATTTTCTTGCCGAGGGCGGCCGTCAGGAGGCTCCAGCCCTCGAAATCGTCTTCCGAACAGCCGTCCTCGATGGTGACGATCGGGAACTTGCTGACCAGGCCTTCGAGGTAGGCGACCATGCCCGCCGGATCGACGGTCTTGCCTTCGCCTTCAAGCACATACTTGCCGTTCTTGAAGAACTCGGTGGCCGCGACGTCGAGGCCGAGCACGAAGTCCTCGCCCGCGCGGTAGCCGACGGATTCGCCCGCCTTCATGATGAAGGCCAGAGCCTCTTCGGCCGAGCCGATGTTGGGGGCGAAGCCGCCCTCGTCGCCGACGTTGGTGTTGTGGCCGGCGTCCTTGAGGGCCTTCTTCAGGCCGTGAAAGATCTCCGCGCCCATGCGCAGGCCTTCGGAGAAGGTCGCCGCGCCGGTCGGCAGGATCATGAACTCCTGGATGTCGATCGGGTTATCGGCGTGGGCGCCGCCGTTGATGATGTTCATCATCGGCACCGGCAGGACGCGGGCCGAGACGCCCCCGACGTACTTGTACAGCGGCAGGTCGGCGCTGACGGCCGCCGCCTTGGCCGTGGCCAGCGAGACGCCGAGAATGGCGTTCGCGCCCAGCCGGGCCTTGTTCTTGGTGCCGTCGAGCGCGATCAGCAGGCTGTCGATGCGGCGCTGGTCCTCGGCGTCGACGCCGCTCAGGGCGTCATAGATCTCGCCGTTGACCGCCGCGACCGCGTCGAGCACGCCCTTGCCGCCGTAGCGGTTCTTGTCGCCGTCCCGCTTCTCGACCGCCTCGTGCGCGCCGGTGGAGGCGCCCGACGGCACCGCGGCGCGGCCGAACGAGCCGTCTTCCAGCACCACATCGACTTCGACGGTCGGGTTGCCGCGGCTGTCGAGGATTTCGCGGGCGATGATGTCGACGATCTCGGTCATGGGAGCTCCGGAGGAAATGCGGGCCCCGATTAGCGCCCTGACCGTGGAATCGCAACCAACCCCCACACCGTCATGGCCCGGCTTGTCCGGGCCACCCAAGCGCGCTGGCGTGACCGGAAGGGTCGCGATGGCTCGCCGAGCCTCCTTCCGCCTGGAGTGGTGTTCATGGGTGGCCCGGACAAGCCGGGCCATGACGGAGGATGGGAGGATGCTTGACTGCCCCTCCGTCGCCCCGTCATCCCTCCTCCAAACAGAGGAACACCCCATGCTGCTGCTGGTCGAGAAACAGGACGGGATCGCCGTCGTCACGCTGAACCGCCCCGAGGCGATGAACGCGCTGTCAAAGGCGATGCGCAGCGAGCTCTACAAGGCCATGGTCGCCCTGGACGCCGATCCGGAGGTCAGCGTGGTCATCCTGACCGGCGCCGGCGAGCGGGCCTTCACGGCCGGCCTGGACCTGAAGGAACTCGGCTCGGACCCCAGGGCCATGAGCGCGGCCAACGCCGACGGGGCGGACGAGAATCCGGTCAAGGCCATCGAGCTGTGCACCAAGCCGGTGATCGGCGCGATCAACGGCGTGGCCATCACCGGCGGCTTCGAGGTGGCCCTGGCCTGTGACGTGCTGATTGCTTCCGAAAACGCCCGTTTCGCCGACACCCACGCCCGCGTCGGCATCATGCCGGGCTGGGGCCTGTCGCAGAAGCTGTCGCGGCTGATCGGCATCTACCGGGCCAAGGAGCTGAGCCTGACCGGCAACTTCCTCGATGCGAAGACGGCCTGTGACTGGGGCCTCGTCAATCGGGTGGTTCCCGCCGCCGACCTGCTGACCGTGGCGAAGAAGCTGGCCGCCGACATGGCGACCATCCCGGTCGAGACCCTGACCACCTACAAGCGGATCATCGACGGCGGCTATGCGCTGGCCTACGGCGACAGCCTGAAATTCGAGGCCGAGAAATCCACGGCCAACAACCGGCTGGTCACGCCCGAGGCCGTCGAAGCGCGGCGCGCGGGCATCCAGGCGCGGGCGCGGACGCAGGGGTAGCACTGCGCCAAGTCGAGCTACGCCAGCCAGATCTGCGGGTCCGCGCCGACGCGGAACATCATCCGCTTGCGGCTGTAGTCCATCTCCACCCGCGAGAAGAGTCGCAGGACGTTGACCCCGAGAAGCAGCGAGGGCTTGTCGGCCATGCCCCAGAGCGTGAACAGGTCGAGGTCGGCGACAATCATCGGCACGCCGGTAAAGCGTAGTCCGCCGAGACGGAGGGTCTCGAGCACCCTCACCTCCCCCTCGCTCTGATGGCTGGTCACGCCATAGACCGGCACGGTCGGCGCCGGTTCTCGCCAGCCGCCGCGCGCCTGGACCGCTCGCGCGAGGGCGCGGTTGCCGATGGACATGCTGGCGCCGGAGTCGACGAAGGCGCCGATCTCGGCGGTATCGGCCGTGGCGTCGATGACCACCAGCCGCCCGAACCGGTCACGAGCCGGCACCCAGGTGTCGCGGGCTCTGGAGTACCCCGTCGACGGCTCGCGACCAGGCAGGATCTCCAGTCGGCGTTCGCGGAAGTCCATGACCAGCCGGCGCTTCTGCAGCGCATCGACGCCGAGCAGACCGTCCACCCCCAGCCGCTCGCGCGGCAGGACCGGCAGGTCGAGGCTTTCGAGGGTGATTCGGCCCAGGTTGATCGGCGGCGCCTTCACCGTCGGCGCCAGCTCGGCGCCCGTAATGCCCTGGATCAGCACCTCGCGCCCCGGCGGCAGCCCCAGTTCGTCCGCCAGGGCCTGCGACAGGACAGTCCGGTCGGCCCCGGTGTCGACGACGAAGTCGAACGGGCCCTTGTCGCCGATGGTGACGGGAATGGTCAGGCGGTCGTAGCGATCTATTCCGGCCCCGATGATCTGGTCCGGATCGGCCGGCGGCGGAGGCGGCGCGGCTTCCTGTGCGAACGCCAGGCGGGGCGCTAGTGCCGCCCCGGTCAGCGCCAGGGCGAGTTGGCGGCGGTCAAGCATGGGGTTTCTCCCCGTTTTGTGTTCGGGAACCCTAGCATGATGCTGATCGATGGTCGCTCAAATGCGAACGGCGCCCGGAGGGGTCCCCCGGGCGCCGTCGAATGTCGTCAGACAGGTCGCTGGTGCGACTAGTCTTCCTTGGGCGTGATGACCTGACGGCCGCCGTACATGCCGGTCTTCAGATCGACATGGTGCGGACGGCGCAGCTCGCCGGTGTCCTTGTCCTCGATGTACGAGTTCGCGCCCAGAGCGTGGTGCGAGCGGCGCATGTTGCGACGCGACGGAGAGACTTTGCGTTTAGGAACGGCCATCGGAGTAACTCTGCTCGCTGAGCATGAAAAACGGTGACGGCGGCCGTCGGGCCGCCGCGTGAGGGCGGGTGTATGCCGGAAAGCGCCCGGGCTTTCAAGGGGCCGCTTTACACCAGGCGGCTTTGCGTCTTGGCCGCGGCGATGAAGCTGGCGAACAGCGGGTGCGGGGCGAACGGGCGACTCTTCAGTTCGGGGTGGAACTGCACCCCGACGAACCAGGGGTGGTCCGTCCGCTCGACGATTTCGGGCAGCACGCCGTCGGGCGAACGCCCGGTGAGCAGCAGCCCCGACTCTTCCATCGCCTCGCGGTAGGCGATGTTGACCTCGTAGCGGTGGCGGTGACGCTCGCTGATCCCTGTCTCGCCGTAGATCTGCGCCACCTTCGACCCGGGCGTCAGAACGGCCTCGTAGGCGCCCAGACGCATGGTGCCGCCGAGGTCGTCGCCTTCACGTCGCTCGACGCGCTGATTGCCCTGGGTCCATTCGGTCATCAGGCCGACGACCGCCTCGGTCGCGGGGCCGAACTCGGTCGACGAGGCGCCGGCGATGCCCGCGACGTTCCTCAGGGCTTCGATGACGGCCATCTGCATGCCGAAACAGATGCCGAAGTACGGCACGTTGTGCACGCGGGCGAACTCGGCCGCGAGAATCTTGCCCTCGCTGCCGCGCTCGCCGAAGCCGCCTGGCACGAGGATGCCGTGAACGCCCTCCAGCCGGCTGGCGGCGGCGCCATCCTCGTTCTCGAACGTCTCGCTCTCGACCCAGTCGAGGTTGACCTTCACCCGGTTCGCGACCCCGCCGTGGCTGAGCGCCTCGATCAGGGATTTGTAGGCGTCCTTGAGCACGGTGTACTTGCCGACGACCGCGATCGTGACCTCGCCGTCCGGGTTCGACAGCGTGTCGCCGATGGCCTGCCAGCGTGACAGGTCCGGTTCGGGCGCGTCGCCCATACCAAAGACATCCAGCACTTCCCGGTCGAGGCCCTGCTCGTGATAGTCGAGCGGCACAGTGTAGATCGAGTTGGAGTCCATCGCCTGGATGACGCCCGTTGTTCGCACGTTGCAGAACTGGGCGATCTTGCGCTTTTCGTCGGCCGGAATCGGCTGCTCGCAACGGCACAGCAGGATGTCCGGCTGAATGCCGATCGAGCGCAGCTCCTTCACCGAGTGCTGCGTCGGCTTGGTCTTCATTTCGCCGGCGGTCTTGATGAACGGCAGCAACGTCAGGTGCACGAAGCAGGACTGGCCGCGCGGCAGGTCCTGGCCAAGCTGACGGATCGCCTCGAAGAACGGCAGCCCCTCGATATCGCCGACCGTGCCGCCGATCTCGACCAGCACGAAGTCGGCCTCCTCGCCATGTTCGTCGAGCGCCGGCGAGAGAACGAATTCCTTGATCTCGTTGGTGACGTGCGGAATCACCTGGACGGTCGCGCCGAGATAGTCGCCGCGACGCTCCTTCTCGATGATCGTCTTGTAGATCTGGCCGGTGGTGATGTTGTCGGCGCGGGTCGCGTTGACGCCCGTGAACCGCTCGTAGTGCCCCAGGTCGAGGTCGGTCTCGGCGCCGTCGTCGGTCACGAAGACCTCGCCGTGCTGATAGGGGCTCATCGTCCCCGGATCGACGTTCAGATAGGGGTCGAGCTTGCGAAGGCGGACCTTGTAGCCGCGCGCCTGGAGGAGCGCGCCGAGAGCGGCGGACGCGAGACCCTTGCCAAGTGAGGAGACCACGCCGCCGGTGATGAAAATGTACCGGGCCATGGGAATCCAGAATAGCGCCGATTCGGCATCGGCGCCTGCACCAACGACAGGGACGAGAACTTACTTGCTGGGCGGGGTCTGCGGAGCGGCGAGGCCGCCAAGGGCGCCGTCAACGGCCGAACCGGGCGCGCCGGTGGTCGGCGCCGCCGGGAGGCCACGCAGTTGCGGCGTCGGCGCGGCGCCCGTGGGAGCAGCCGGCGGCGGCGTCACGGGACGCGGCGCGGCGGTCAGACCCTTCAGGTTCTCACGGCCAACCACGGACGATCCGGCGGACATGCGGCCCTGAATGATCGTCAGGGCGATGCAGAGCACCAGGAAGACCGAGAACAGGATCCAGGTCGAGCGCGTCAGAAGATCGCCCTGACCGCGCGCCGTCATGAAGCCCGACGGCCCCCCGCCCATGCCAAGTGCGCCGCCCTCGGAGCGTTGCAGCAGGACCGCCACGCCCAGCAGGATGGCGACGATGATCTGGATCGTGAGCAGGATGTTCAGCAGCATTGCGGTCTATCAGGGTCCGTGGAGCGACGCGCGCCCGGGCGAAACAAGCCGGCCCCTCTAGCACCACGCAGGCGGCCACGCCATAGCTGGGCATTGTTCGCAAGCGTGCAAGTCCATGATTCTCGAAACCGAACGCCTGACCCTGACGCCCGTCACGCCCGAGGATGGAGCCCTGCTCCAGCCGATCATGGCCGATCCCGAGGTCATGGCGCACATGGACAGCGCCGCCCTGGACGACCCGGACGCGATCGAGGCCTTCCTGCACGGCCAGCTGATCGAAATGGCCAACGAGCAGGCCTTCTACTGGTCGGTCCGGCTGAACGCGGAGTCGCGATACCTCGGCAGCGTCGATCTCTCCGACATCGACTGGCGTCACCATCGCGCCGAGGTCGGCTTCATCCTGGGCAAGGATTCCTGGGGAAAGGGCTACGGCTACGAGGCCATGCAGGCCGTGCTCGGCTACGCGGCTACGCTCGGCTTCAAGCGTCTGTGGGCGCGCACTCACGTCGGCAACCTCGCGTCGGAGGCGCTGTTGCGCAAACTCGGCTTCGAGGAAGAGGGCTACCTGCGCGGCCACGTCGACCGCGACGGCGAACGCCGCGACTGCCGACTCTGGGGGCTGCTGCTGTAGGCCGGGGACATGTACCGCAGGTACGTGTCCCCTAAAACCATACCTGCTCGATTGGGGGACACGTACCTTTGGTACATGTCCCCGCTTATGCCGCCTCGATAATCCCCAGAAAGTCCGCCGCCTTCAGCGAGGCGCCGCCGACCAGGGCGCCGCCGACGTCGCGCAGTTTCAGGATGTCCGAAGCGTTCGACGGCTTCACCGAGCCGCCGTACAGAATCGCGACGCTCCGGCCGTGATCGCCGAACAGCTCGACCAGCACCGTGCGGATAGCCACATGGACCTCCTCGATCTGCTCCAGCGTCGGGGTCAGGCCGGTGCCGATGGCCCAGACCGGCTCGTAGGCCACCGCGAAAGCCTGACCGCCAAGAATGTCGGGCAGCGAGCCCCTCACCTGTCCGGTGACGATTTCGAGCGTCCGGCCCGCCTCGCGTTCGGCCAGCGTCTCGCCGACGCAGACAATCGGCTCCAGGCCCGCGCGATGCGCAGCGCCGGCCTTGGCCGCGACCAGGGCGTCCGTTTCGCCGTACCCCGCGCGGCGTTCGGAATGGCCGAGGATGACGAGGCCCGCGCCCGCATCGGCGAGCATCTCGGCTGAGAGATCGCCCGTGAAGGCTCCGGCCAGTTCAGCGCGGCAATCCTGGCCGCCGATCTCGACCCCGGTCCCTTCCAGCATATCGGCGAGACGATGAATCAGGGTGGCCGGAGGACAGATCGCCACCCTCGCCGCCGGCGGGCGGGCGTCGATGGCGGCGGCGACCGCGCGCGCCTCGTCGAGCGATGCGGCCAACCCGTTCATTTTCCAGTTTCCGGCGATCAGCGGACGCGGCGCGGTCATAAAAGAGGCCCTCGTGGTTCAGCAAATATCGTTCGGCGACCTACGCGAAGGCGAACATCCTGTCACGCCGCATCGGCGCCACGCTTGCGGGGTTGGATGCGCCTCCACTATACCGCCGGGGCGGCGCAAACGCCCCGCGCTCCTGAGGGTCTGTCTGTTCATGCTCGCCTTTATGCGGAAGTTCGCCAAGTCCTGGCTCGCGCTGCTGCTCTTCGTTCCGCTGCTGATCGGCTTCGCCGTGTTCGGCGTGAACAAGGACATCCTGTCCGGCGGACCCTCGACCTATGTCGTGAAGGCCGGGTCGCGAACCGTCTCGCTCAATGATTTCAAGCGGGAGTTCGACAGCTACAAGGAACAGCTCGAGCAGCGCTTCCAGCAGCCCATCTCCGCCGAACTGGCCCAGCAACAGGGCCTCGACCGCCGCGTGATGGAAGAGCTGGCCTATCGCGAATCCCTGGACGAGCTCCTGTCCCGCATGGGTCTGCGGGCCTCCGACAAGATGCTGACCGAAGAACTGCGCAAGGCTCCGGTCTTTTTCGACCAGGTGACCGGTCAGTTCGACGAGAACAAGTACGCGACCGCCTTGCGCGAAAAGGGCCTGACTCCGGCGATCTTCGAAGGGATTCTGACCGACGAAATGCGCCGCAACCAGTTCATCTCCGCCGCTGTCGCCGGCTTGCGGGCGCCGCGCGCCTACTCGGCCATCGGCGGCCTCTTCGCCCTCGAACAGCGCGACCTGGCCTATTTCGCGGTTACCCCGGCGAGCGTCGGACCGATCGCCCAGCCTACCGACGCGGACATCAGCGCCTTCGTCAAACAGAACGCCGCCCAGCTTTCGCTGCCGGAATTCCGCGCCTTCACCGTCGTTCACTTCGACGCGAAGGCCTACGAGAGCCAGGTGACCGTCACGGAAGCCGAGGTGCAGAAGCAGTTCGATTTCCTGAAGGACAGCCTGTCCAGCCCCGAGCTGCGCACCGTCGCCCAGATCCCGGCCAAGGACGCCGGCCAGGCCGCCGCGATCATCGAGCGCCTGAACAAGGGCGAAGATCCCAAGGCCGTGGCCGCCTCGATCGGCGTCACCGCGGTAACCTACGTCGACAAGCCCCGGTCCGCCTTCTTCGATCCGGCCGTCGCGGCCGCGGCGTTCAGCCTGCCCGAAGGCGGCGTCAGCGCGCCAGTGAAGGGCCAGTTCGGTCTGGCTGTCGTCAAGGTCAGCAAGGTCGCGGCCGGCAACGTCGCCACCCTGGCCGAACACCGCGCCGAAATTGAAAAGAAGATCCGCGGCGACCTCGCCGGCGCGAAGCTGTCCGATGTGTCGAAGGTCTACGAAGACGCCCACGAAGCCGGCGCCACCCTGCCGGAAGCTGCCGCCAAGGCCGGCGTCCCGACGACAACCTACGCCCCCGTCACCGCCGATGGCCGTGGCCAGGACGGCAGGCCCGTCCCGGGCATTCCCCCTGCGATCCTGAAGGCCGCCTACGACCTGACCCAGGGCGGCGAAAGCGACATCCAGGACGCCGGCGAAGGCCAGTACTTCGCCGTGCGCCTCGACCGCGTCGTGCCGCCGGCCATGCCGCCGATGGCGGTCATCCGGCCGCAACTGATCAAGACGATCATGCTGAAGCGCCAGGCGGACGCCATGAAGGCGCGGGCCGAGACGCTGGCCGCCCGGATCCGCAAGGGCGAGTCGATCGAGGCCGTGGCGGCCTCGGCCGGCGCCCCGGTGGTCCGCGTCAACGCGATCAGCCGCACCACGCTGCAGGCGCACCAGGCGCTCGGCCGTGAACTGGTCGGCGGCGCGCTGGGATCGAAGAAGGGCGAGCCCTTCACGGCCAGCGCCCCGAACTTCAGCGTCGCGGTCGCGGTGGTCACCGCCATCCGCACGGGCGATCCGCAGCAGGTGGCCCAGGCCACGGAGCAGGGGCGTCAGCAGTTCACCCAGGAGATGTTCAGCGACGTCGGCGAGGCCGCCCGCGGCTACGCCCGCAAGAAGCTGAAGACCAAGACCGACCTGACCCGCGCCCGGATTGCCATCGGCATCGACCCGGCCGACGCGGCCCAGGGCGCCGCTGCTCCGGCAGGCAAGGGCCAGTGACGACAGAGCCGTCCTTCGACAGCTTCAGGGCGGCGTGGGAAGCGGGACGGCCCCAGGTCGTCTGGCGCCGGCTGATCGATGATCTCGAGACGCCGGTCTCGGCCTATCTGAAGATCGCCCGGGAACGGCCCTACGCCTTCCTCTTCGAGTCGGTCGAGGGCGGCGCCTGGCGCGGCCGGTATTCCATCGTCGCGATGAAGCCGGACCTCGTCTGGCGCTGTCGCGGCGACGCCGCAGAAGTGGCCGAGGGCGAGGCCATCGCCGCGGATCGCTTCACGCCGCAGGCCGGCGGGGCGCTGGACAGTCTGCGCGACCTGGTCGCCCGCTCGCGCATCGAGTTGCCGGCGGGTCTGCCGCCCCCTGCCGCCGGCATCTACGGCGCGATCGGCTACGACATGGTCCGGCTTGTCGAGAAGCTGCCGGACATCAACACCGACGAACTGGGCCTGCCCGACGCGGTGATGATCCGTCCGGCGATCGTGGCGGTGTTCGACGCCATCGCCCAGGAGATCGTGCTGGTCACGCCCGCGCGGCCGATGAACGGCGTCAGCGCCGACGCGGCCTGGGCCGAGGCCAACACCCGTCTAGACGCCGTGATGGCCGACCTGCGGCGACCCCTGCCCGCGCCGGCCACTGACGGCACGCCGGGCCCCGACGTCTTCGAGACGAAGGTCAGCCGCACGGCCTATGCGGACATCATCGAGAAGGCCAAGGCCTACATCCGCGCCGGCGACATCTTCCAGGTCGTGCCCAGCCACCGGTTCCGCGCGCCGTTCACCCGTGCGCCGTTCGCCCTGTACCGGTCGCTGCGGCGAACCAACCCCTCGCCGTTCCTGTTCTACCTGAACTTCGGACCGTTCCAGCTGGTCGGCTCGAGCCCCGAGATTCTCGTGCGGTTGCGCGACGGCAAGGTGACCATCCGGCCGATCGCCGGCACCCGCCCGCGCGGCGCCACGCCCGAGCAGGATCTGGCGCTGGAACAGGAGCTGCTCGCCGATCCCAAGGAACGCTCCGAACACCTGATGCTGCTCGACCTCGGCCGCAACGACGTGGGCCGCGTCGCCCGGCTGCGCGAGCCCGGTCGCAACGAACCGGCAAAGGCACAGCGTGGGCCTGCCGTGCGGGTCACCGAGAGCTTCATCATCGAGCGCTACAGCCACGTGATGCACATCGTCTCCAACGTCGAGGGCGATGCGCCCGACGGCCTGGATCCCGTCGACGTGCTGATGGCCGCCCTGCCCGCCGGCACCCTGTCCGGCGCGCCGAAGGTGCGGGCGATGGAGATCATCGACGAGCTGGAGACCGAGAAGCGCGGCCTCGGCTATGCCGGCGCGGTCGGCTATTTCGGCGCAGATGGCTCGGTCGACACCTGCATCGTACTACGCACCGCGCTGCTCAAGGACGGGACGATGTACGTCCAGGCCGGCGGCGGCGTTGTCGCCGACAGCGACCCGGACGCCGAGTACGACGAGACCCTGCACAAGTCGAACGCCCTGCGGCGCGCGGCGGCCGAGGCCTGGCGGTTCGGGTAGTATAGGTTAAGTTCGCGCGTGGACTAACGTGCTGCGGGAAGTTGTGATGCATCAGTCAACTCGGTCAGCTCTGCTGGCTGCCGTCTTGTGCGTCGCTATGCCCCTTTCCGCTGCGCATGGACAGTCGCTGCCGCCATCGAGCGCCACACCGGCCCCCGCCACGGAAACGTCGCTAATCACCCGACCAGATTGGCGTCGGAAGCCGACAGCAGATGACATCGCCCGGGTCTACCCGCTTCGGGCCTCACGGGAAGATGTCGATGGCCGCGCCACAATCCGGTGTCTGGTCAAGGCTGACGGGCGGCTCGAACAATGTGAAGCCCTCTCCGAAAGTCCGATCGGCTACGGCTTCGGCGAAGCGGCGGTCAAACTCGGACGGCTGTTCGTGATGGACAAAATCACCAGCGACGGGGTGCCGGTCACAGGCGCTGTAGTGATGATTCCGATGGTGTTCCGGGCGCCTCGCTAGGCGAAGGCTGTATAATTCGGACTTAGTTGTTCTCGCTGGGCGACACGACCTCAGTCGTGGCCGGCGCAGGCTCCAGCGCCAGCCGGCTTTCGCTCACGGGCGGAGCCATGACCATCGCCACGGCGAACCCCAGGGCCGAGACCGCCGCGAACAGCGCCGCCGCCAGGGCGCCGACCAGGTTCTCCCGCTCCAGCGGCGGCTTGAGCAGCGCCTTGGCGTAGGCCAGAGCCTCATGGTCGAGAACGGAATCAGCGTGCGGCATGGGCGGAAGATGAAGCGCGCCGCCATCCCACACAACGTCATCGTCGGACTTGTTCCGACGACCCAAGGCCTGGCTGTTCGACGGGAGCACGCGGAGGGCGCCGCGCCAGGGACCATTCGCACCGTGCGCATGGGTCGTCGGAACAAGTCCGACGATGACGGAAGTTTGGGGTGCGTCGGCAAGTAAGGCGATAGCGGCCCCTTACAGCCACACCCCGTACAGATCATCCCAGTGCGGGTTCTCACGCTCGATCAGGTTGATCTTCCAGTCGCGGATCCAGCGCTTCATGGTCTTCTCGGTGCGGATCGCGTTGGTCATCAGCTCGAACGAACGGTACCAGACCAGCCGCTTGCAGCCGTGATCGCGCGTAAACCCCGGGATCAGGCCTTCGCGATGCTCCCAGACCCTGCGGGACAGGTTGCCGGTGACGCCGATGTAGAGCGTGCCGTGCCGGCCGCTGGCCATGATGTAGACCGCGATGATCCCGTCGCGCGAAACCATACATCAAGCCATACTACTATCTTTGCGCGCATTCCATCCCCGTCATCGTCGGACTTGTTCCGACGACCCAAGGCCTGACTGTTCGACGGGAGCACGCGGAGGGCGCCGCGCCAGGGACCATTCGCACGGTGCGCATGGGTCGTCGGAACACGTCCGACGATGACGGGATAATCGGAAACTGGCGGGGATTGGGGCGATGACGAAAAGGGGGAATGGCTCTAGAATAAACGCACCATGATCCTCGTCATCGATAACTACGACAGCTTTACCTACAACCTCGTTCACTACCTGAACGAACTGGGGGCGGAGACGGCTGTCTGGCGCAACGACGCGCTGACGGTGCAGGAAGCGCTGGGGATGAAGCCCGAGGCGGTGCTGCTGTCGCCGGGCCCCTGCGCGCCGGACCAGGCCGGGATCTGCCTGCCGCTGCTGCGCGGCGCGCCGGAAGACCTGCCGATCCTCGGGGTCTGCCTCGGCCACCAGGCGATCGGCCAGGCCTATGGCGGCGAAGTCGTGCGGGCCAAGGCGATCATGCACGGCAAGACCAGCCCGATCCATCACGAGGGCAAGGGCATGTTCAGGGGCATGCCCAACCCGTTCACGGCGGCGCGTTACCACAGCCTGTCCGTGCCGAAGGAAAGCCTGCCGGACGTTCTGGAGGTCACCGCCCGGACCGAGGACGGCGAGATCATGGGATTCCAGCACAGGACCCGGCCGGTCTTCGGCGTTCAGTTCCATCCCGAATCCATCGCCACAGAGGGCGGCCACCATCTGCTGGCTAATTTCCTCGATCTGGCCGGCGTCAAGCGCGGCGAGACCGTCTAGGCCGTGTCGGATGCCTTCAAGCCTCTGCTGAACCGTCTGGCCGACGGCGCGACCCTGTCCGAGGAGGACGCGGAGGCCTTCTTCAGCGCCTGCCTGCGCGGCGAGCCGACCCCGGCCCAGGTGGCCGCGGCGGTCACCGCGATCCGCCTGCGCGGCGAGACGGTCGGCGAGATCGTCGCCTGCGCCCGCGCGATGCGGCGGGCGGCGGTCAATCTCGATCTGCCCTACGAGACGGTCGATGTCTGCGGCACCGGCGGCGACGGCCTGCACACCCTGAACATTTCGACCGCCGTCGGCTTCGTCGCGGCGGGTGGCGGGCTGAAGGTGGCCAAGCACGGCAACCGGGCCATCACCAGCAAGTCCGGCACCGCAGATGTGCTGGCCGCGCTGGGCGTCAACATCGATCCCGGCCTCGACAAGCAGCGCGCGGCGCTGGACCAGGCCGGCATCTGCTTCCTGTTTGCCCAGGCTCACCACGGGGCGATGAAGCATGTCTCGCCGATCCGCCAGCAACTGGGTTTCCGCACGATTTTCAATCTGTTAGGCCCATTGACTAATCCTGCAGGCGCACGGCGGCAGGTGGTCGGTGTCTCGGCCCCGCGTTTCGTCGAGCCGATTGCCCAGGCGCTGGGCGCGCTGGGCGCGGTCCGCGCCTGGTCCGTCCACGGCCAGGGCATGGACGAACTGGCCACCACCGGCGAGACCGAGGTCGCCGAATGGCGCGACGGCGGCGTGCGCCGCTTTCAGATTACGCCGGAAGCCGTTGGATTGCCTCGCGGTTCACTCGCTGATCTTACGGGTGGAGATCCCGGGTACAACGCCGCCGCCCTGCGGGACCTGTTGAACGGCAAGGCCGACGCGTATCGCGACATCGTGCTGTTGAACGCCGCCGCCGCGTTCCTCGTGGCGGACAAGGTCGAGACGTTGCGCGAAGGCGTCGAACTGGCCGGCCAGGTCATCGACGACGGCCGAGCCCTGAAGGCGCTCGAGACCCTGGTCGCGGTGACCGCATGACCGACATCCTCGCCAGGATCGCCGCCTACAAGCGGGACGAGGTGGCGCAGCGCAAGCCGGCCCGGCCGTTGGCCGAGGTCGAAGCCGCCGCCCAGGCCGCCAGCGCGCCGCGCGGCTTCAAGGCCTCGCTGGAATGCCACCATGGTCCCGGCCGGCTTTCGCTTATCGCCGAGATCAAGAAGGCCTCCCCGTCCAAGGGCCTGATCCGGGCAGACTTTGACCCGCCGGCGCTGGCAAAGGCCTACGAGGCCGGCGGCGCGGCCTGCCTGTCCGTGCTGACCGACGGCCCGAGCTTTCAGGGCGCGGACAGCTATCTGGTGGCGGCCCGGGCGGCGACCGCCCTGCCCTGCATCCGCAAGGACTTCCTCGTCGATCCCTGGCAGGTGGCCGAGAGCCGCGCGCTGGGCGCCGACGCAATTCTGGTCATCCTGGCGATGATCGACGACGCCCTGGCCGCCGACCTGATGGCGCAGGCCGCCCGCTTCGGCATGGACGCCCTGGTCGAGGTGCATGACGAGGCCGAGATGGACCGCGCCTGCGCCCTGGGTGCGACGCTCGTTGGCGTGAACAACCGCGACCTGCGGACATTCACCGTCGATCTGGCGATCACCGAGCGACTCGCCGCCCGCGCACCGGCCGGGGCCTTGCTGGTGACGGAGAGCGGCATCTTCACCGCCGCCGACGCGGCCCGGCTGGAAGGCTCGGGCGCGAAGGCCATGCTGGTGGGCGAAAGCCTGATGCGTCAGGCCGATGTGGAAGCAGCGACGCGGTCGCTGCTGGCAGCGGCGTAGTCGCTACCCCGCCCTGACCGCCGCCGGCCGCAACGATTCGACGTCGCCAGGGGGCCGCACCTTCCGTCCCATGGTCCAGTTGGACTGCATCCGCACCTTGGGATTCGGCGCGCTCCAGATCTCGCCGCTGTCATCCAGCGCCACCACCCAGATCAGGTGATGCTCGGGGCCGTAGTCGATGACGGCGATGGCCTGACCGGAGCCCTTGCCCTCGACGGTCATGGGAATCGGGGTCTGCAGTTCGGTGAACGACATGGTCTCTCGCGGGGCTGGCTGCTCCGTCGAAACGACCGGCAACCGCCCGTGTTCCCTCGCTTTTTCGTGAGCTTTCGGCGCCTCGAACCCCGTTAACTTGACAGAAACCAAGAACGCCTAGAGAACATCGACAGTTGTTAGCGGTTTGTTCCGCGACAGATTCGGTGGCGAGGCCCGGCAGATGCTCACCCGCAAGCAGCACGAACTGCTCATGTTCATCCACGAGCGGATCAAGGAGACCGGTGTCTCTCCCTCCTTCGACGAGATGAAGGAGGCGCTCGATCTGGCCTCCAAGTCGGGCATTCACCGACTGATCACGGCGCTGGAGGAGCGCGGATTCCTGCGCCGCCTGCCGCACCGGGCCCGGGCGCTGGAAGTGACCAAGCTGCCGCAGCAGGCGACAACCTCCGCTCCCGCCGGCGGCCGGCAGTCGTTCAAGCCCCAGGTCGTGGCAGGCGACAAACTGGCCCCGTCCCCGGCTTCAATCGCCAATGATGTGCGTGAAATTCCGCTGCTTGGCCGGATCGCAGCCGGTTCGCCGATCGAGGCGCTGCAGGTCGAACGCGACAAGATGCTGGTGTCCGAAAGCATGCTGGGGGCCGGCGAGCACTATGTGCTCGAGGTGCAGGGCGACTCGATGATCGACGCCGGTATCCTCGACGGCGACTTCGTGCTGATCCGCAAGACCGACACCGCGCACAGCGGCGAGATCGTCGTGGCCCTGGTCCAGGGCGAGGAAGCCACGCTCAAGCGCCTGCGCCGCAAGGGCGCCTCCATCGCGCTGGAAGCGGCCAACCCAAAATACCAGACACGGGTCTATGGCCCCGATCAGGTCGAGGTCCAGGGCAAGCTGGTCGGGCTGATCCGCAAGTATCACTGAGTTTCATGATCTATGCTCCCCACGGCGTGGGGAGCTGTCGCGCGAAGCGTGACTGAGGGGAGTCGGTGCACGGACTCCCCTCCACCGCTCTTCGAGCGGTCCCCCTCCCCAGCTCCGCTGGGGAGGATTTTTGTGAAGACGAACCCCTCCCCTACGACCCCCTTTCGCTTTCCACCACCACGCGGCAGGCTCGCCCAAACAATCGGGAGCACCGTCATGACCGTCAGCCTGTTCAGTTTCGTCGACATCTTTGACCGCGCGCTGGCGGCGGCCGATCACCTGATCGATCGAGGCCTGACCTTCGCCGAGGCGCAGGGCGGTGGCGAAGACAACCTGCTCGGCTGGCGGCTGATCGACGATATGGCCACCTTCCGCTTCCAGATCACCGTGGTCTGCAACTTCGCCCGGCAGTGGCCGGCCCGCGCGGCGGGTCTGCCCGTGCCAGAATCCCTGCCGGACGATCTCGACGTCGCCGGCCTGAAGGCCGCCATCGGCGAGGGGCGGACCTATCTGGCCGGGCTGACGCCGGCTCAGTTCGAGGGGCGTGACGACGCACCCGTGACCTTCGCCATCGGCCCCGGGATGGAGCCGACCTTGCCGGCTGGGCGATGGATCACGGTGTTCGCCAACACCAACCTGATGTTCCACCTGTCGACCGCCTACGGGATTCTTCGGGCCAGGGGCGTCCCGCTGGGCAAGATCGACCTGTTCGCCGCGGGGCTCTAGCCGGTCCAGGGCCGCCGCCCACGCAGGTCGTTCGCCCATCGCACCTGCCAGCCGTCGTGCGTTCGCCACAGCTCCGCCGCCCCGCCGACTGCGAAATCCTCCGCCGACAGCAGGATCGCGCCCTCACAGCCCCGCCAGGGCGCCGGCGAGCGCATAACGACGAGTCGGCCCGGCGCACAAAGCTCGTCGAATTCCGCTGGTTTCGGGGGCTTCTTCCCCGCCCAGAGAGCGACGTCAGGGCCCCTGCCCGGCAGGCAGGCGAAGCGGTCGCAGGCGAACAGGGCGTCTCTCGCGGCTTCCGGGTCTTCGCTGATGGCCAGTCCACGGCGACGGGTCCACAGGTCGGCTGCGAACCGGCGGGCATCGGGGCGCAGCAGAATGGCCTGTCGCTCGACCCGCACGGCCATCGCCGCGCCGTCGGAGGCGATCCAGACGTCAGGCGGGGTCGCGCGCGGCCAGACCAGCACGGCCATCGCCATAGGCGCGCCCAGCCAGCGCAGACGGCCCTTCCACAGGCACAGCAGCATGATGCCGAGAAAGGCGATCGGCAGGGCGGCGGCCGGCCCGCTGGCGATCGTGACCTGGGCTCCGGGTTGCACGGCTGTCTGGTGTGCAACGTAGATCATGCCGTCGATGCCTTGCCCCGCGACCCACAGGAACGGCCCGCCGAGCCCCAGCGGCTCCAGCGCCGCCCCGAGCGCCAGAAAGGGCATGATGACGAAGCTCGACAGCGGCGAGACGATCAGATTGGAAATCAGGCCGTAGCTGGCCATGCGATTGAAGTGGTGCATGGCGAACGGGCCCGTGGCCAGGCCGGCGACAAAGCTGGCCGCGATCGCCGCCGTCAGCCACAGCACCATCCCCTGAGGCGCCCGGATCCACCAGGGAGCTGAAATCTCGCGAACGGTGCGCGGCCAGGCCTCCGCCAGCGCGACGAGCGCGGTGGTCGCGGCAAACGACATCTGGAAACCCGGCCCAGCGGCGGCTTCCGGCTGGAGGGCGAGGATGATCAGGGCCGACACGGCAAGGGTGCGCAGACTGACCGCCTGCCTGTCCACGAGCATGGCGGCGAAGGCCACGCCGGCGGTGATCGCGGCCCGTTCCGCCGGAGGCGGCGCGCCGGACATCACCAGATAGGTCGTAACCGCGATCAGGCCGGCGCCGGCGGCGACCTTCTTGCCCGGAACCCGCAACGCCAGCCAGGGGATGAGCGCTATTGCGAGCCGCGCGGCGGCGAACACGAAGCCGCCGACGATGGCCATGTGCAGTCCGGAGATCGAGATGATGTGCGCCAGGCCGGAGGCCCGCATGTCCGCGGTCTGTTGGGCCGGGACCCAGGCCTCGTGGCCGGTGACCATGGCTGCGCCGAGGCCGCCGCTCGTGGGACCCATCCGGGCCACGATACGCTGCGCCAGTCTCCAGCGTGCGGCGTTCACCGCCATCGTCAGGCGCAACCTGATGGGCGGCTTCGGCAACCTGGTTTCCGCCGGCGCGCCCAGGCTGAATCCCACACCGCCGACCCGGTCGAACCAGGCGTCCCTGGCAAAGTCGTAGGCCCCCGGACTGGCGGGCGCGGGCGGAGGGCCGAGCATCGCCAGCACGCGCACCGGCGATCCCGGCGGCGGCGGCGCGATCCCTTCGCGCAAGGTGATCCGCACCCGCACCGGGGTGGCCTCCGGCGTCAGGTCCGAGACCCGGACCGGCGCCAGCAGCAGGCGCATGCCGCCCGCGCCGGGACTGGGCACATCGACGACCCAGCCCTCGATCACCCGCGGCGCCCCGGAGGTCGGCGCGATGGGCGCGGCCACCCTGTCGGACCGCGCCTTGCCGGCGAGAAACCCGGCCGCCGCGAAGGCGACCAGGGTCGCGCCGATGACCAGCGCGCCCGTGCGCCAACGCCGCGCCACCAGGCTTCGCCCGCCGATCGCCAGCGCGGCCGCGACCAGCGCCAGCCACAGCGGCGGCTCGATCCGCAGGGTCAGATAGCCGGCAGCGCCAAGGCCGAAGGCCACTGGCGTCCAGAGGGTCCAGCGACTCGCCTGGGCGGAGAATTCAGAACCCAGCGCGGCGAGGCTATGTGCGGCGCGAGCGACCGTGCTAAGAGGCCGCCCCATTCCAGCAGACCCCACCGAGATGTCCGACTCCAGGCCTGTCGTCACCCGTATCGCCCCCTCGCCGACCGGCTCAATGCACATCGGCACGGCGCGCACCGCGCTGTTCAACTACCTATACGCGAAACATATGGGCGGGCGCTTTCTTTTGCGTGTGGAAGACACCGATCGCGAACGCTCGACCGAAGCCGCGGTGCAGGTGATCTTCGACGGCCTTGCGTGGCTGGGCCTGCCCTTCGACGGCGAGCCCGTCTTCCAGGCGTCGCGCGCTGACCGCCACCGCGCGGTCGTGCTTGAGCTGCTGGAGGCCGGCAAGGCCTACCGCTGCTGGCTCAGCGGCGACGAGCTGACCGCCGCCCGCGAGGAGGCCCAGGCCGCCGGCCATGCACTGCGATCGCCCTGGCGTGACCGCGATCCCGGCCCGGCCGACCTCGCGAAGCCGCACGCCATCCGTTTCCGTGGACCCAGGAACGGCGACACCGTCGTCAGCGACCTCGTCCAGGGCCAGGTGACGTTCAGAAATCGGGACCTCGACGATCTCGTCCTGCTGCGTTCTGACGGCGCGCCGACCTACAACCTCGCCGTGGGGGGGGGGG